>VMDC01000001.1 GCA_008081045.1 Gammaproteobacteria bacterium
CTGATCAGCTGTGACCCCGTCGTGGGCGCATTGAGGAGTTCTCTTTGCGCGCTCCATGCCGCAGTCGCGCCACTGGCGCGCTCACCCTCAGGAAAGTGGTTCTGCCCGTCTGGTTTCCACGCCGTCTGCCGTGCCGAGCAGCAGAATATCGGCGCCCCGCTGCGCAAAAAGCCCGTTGGTGACAACTCCGGTAATCTGATTCAGATCCCGCTCCAGCTGTCTGGGGTCGAGGATGTCCAGATTGTAGACGTCCAGTATGTGATTGCCATTGTCCGTCACGCACCCTTCGCGATAGACCGGATCACCGCCGAGCTTGACGATTTCCCGGCCCACATAACTGCGCGCCATCGGAATAATCTCGACAGGCAGAGGAAACTCACCGAGCACACCGACCATCTTCGATGCATCCGCGATACAGACGAACTCTTTCGAGGCGGCAGCGAGAATTTTCTCTCGGGTCAGAGCGGCGCCGCCGCCCTTGATCAGCTGCAGGTGCGCATTGCTCTCATCGGCGCCGTCAACATAGATCGCAATCTGACCGGCGCTGTTGAGGTCAAAGACCGGAATATTGTGTGATTTGAGGCGCCGGGCGGTTTCTTCCGAACTGGCGACTGTGCCTTCGAGCCGGTCACTGATTTTACCGAGTTCCTCAATGAAGAAATTTGCGGTGGACCCGGTGCCCACGCCGAGAATCATGTCGTCTTCCAGTTTGCTCTCGACATAATCGAAGGCAGCTTTCGCTACCGCCTGTTTGAGTTCATCTTGTGTCATAGTGGCCTCTGTGGGTTCTGGGCGTTAAGTGGATTGTGCAAGCAGTTGACCCATGCGCACGCTAGAGTGGGTCTGCAGGGTGGGGTCGAGTTGAACCGCATCTGGCTCGAACAGCACAATGGCGGTCGACCCCAGACAGAATCTGCCGAGTTCCGCCCCCTTGGCCAGCTCGACCGGCGGGGCTGTCCCGGCATATTCAGTCAGCCGGCGGGATTTCGCCGGCCCCGGGCAGACCTGCCCTGACCAGACCGTCTGAATTCCGGCGACAATCATTGCGCCGACCAGCACCACCGCCATCAGTCCCTGATCAGTCTCGAACAGACTTACCAGGCGTTCATTGCGGGCGAACAGCCCGGGGACGGAATCGGCCGTGAGGCGATTGACGGAGAACAGTTTGCCCGGCACATAGATTGTTCGCAGTAGCCTGCCCGCAAGCGGCATATGAACCCGATGATAGTCACGGGGCGAAAGATAGACGGTGGCGAAGCTGCCACCGACAAAGCGATGGGACTCCTCATCGGTCAGCAACTGCGCCACGGTGTAGTGCTTGCCTTTGGCCTGCAGGATTCTGTTTTCGTCGATGCGGCCCAGCTCACTGATGGTGCCATCAGCGGGACACACCACCGCGCCGACAGAGGCATCAATGGGGCGGGCGTCGGGCGTCAGTGCGCGGGTAAAAAAGGCGTTGAAGTTGTCGAACTCCGCCGGATCCTGAATGACGGCCTCGCTCATATCGACCCGGTAACGGCGGATAAACCAGCGGATCAGCCACCTGCTCGCCCACGTGCTTTCTGCCAGTCTGCCGGTCAGGCGGGACAGCCCATGATGCGGTACCAGATATTGCAGAAGTATAAAGAGTCGCGACAAACCGATTTCCCAATGCGCAGCCGGGCCTATTCTACTCTGTCAGCCGGCCCGACTGATAGGCGAACGCGACAGTCCGCGACCGGCTGCCCCCTGTTTGTCTGCGGTGTTATCATCCGACGCAATCCACTTCAGTCAATCGCCCGCGCAAACCCGCGCGGTGAAAAGAACTCATACCGCTCATGCGCGCTGCGACCCAAGCCTTCATGCACACCCCTATTCACCCGCTCAGGTCAATCTGTCAGGTCAGTGGGTCCGTTACGCACAGCGGGCAGTGGCCTGTTCACGGCGCGCACGCCCAGTCAGGCGCATGCCGTCTGCCTCGCCCCTGCCGCAGGCTCGCGCGTTCAACCGCTGTGCCCTGCGCTGGTCGGTTGGCGGCAGCCTCTCGCTCCGGCCGCGTCGGGGGATTGTCATGACCGATGCCGCCCTGCGCGCCTACTCGCTTACCGAACTCGGATGGCAGGGGGTCTTCCGGCAGCAACTGACGCTTGAAGAACACGGCCGGTTGCAGCCAATGCGGCTGATTGAACAAAGCCGTCAGGAGGTGACGCTGATCGGGGAGCAGGGCTGCTTCACGCTCGCCCTGCTGTCGTCCATGCCGCAGATGGTTGTCGGGGATTGGGTGCTGGTGAACAGCGAAGGCAGCTTTGAGCGCCTGCTTGACCGGAGTACCTGCTTTCGACGCATCGCGGCAGGCCACCAGAAGCAGGAGCAGCTGATTGCCTCAAATGTCGATACCGCTTTTATCGTCTGCTCTCTCAACGATGACTTTAACCTGAACCGGATCGAACGCTATCTGGCCATGGTGCATGATGCGGGCGCGGAGCCGGTGGTGGTGCTGACCAAGAAGGATCTGCGCACGGACGGGGACGAGCTGTCAGCTCAGGTGCGGGCACTGTCAGCAAATCTGGTCGTGGAAAGCGTCAACAGTCTTGAGCCTGAAACGGCTCAGATTCTGTCACCCTGGTGCCGGCAGTCCCACACCGTCGTCATGCTGGGCTCTTCCGGCGCCGGCAAATCGACGTTGACCAACACCCTGCTGGGCGAACAGCGGCAGCTGACCGCACAGATCCGCGAAGACGACAGTAAAGGCCGTCACACTACCACGGCCCGGTCGCTGATTCCGATGGCAGGCGGTGCCATGCTGCTGGATACGCCGGGCATGCGCGAGCTGCAGCTGGTAGACATGGAAGCCGGTGTCGCCGCGACATTTTCCGATATTGAGACACTCGCCGGTCAGTGCCGGTTTAATGACTGTCGTCATGATTCTGAACCGGGGTGTGCAGTGCAGGCCGCCATTGCTGGCGAAACGCTCTCAGCCCGGCGCCTGGAGAACTATAACAAGCTGATGCGCGAGCAGGCATTGAATGCGGCAACACTGGCGCAAAGGCGCGCCAGTGACAAAAGCCAGGGGAAATTCATCAAAAAGACCCTCAATCAGTCCGTCCGCAACAAGCGCGGCCTCTAGTCGGACGGATCGACTTCAGCACAGGGTGTCAGATCGGTGCCGTTCTCTGGCCGGGTGCGCCTGTCCATGCCTGTTCCGGTGGCAGGCCGTCGCGGTTGTGCGGCGGGCTTGCTACACTGCACCCAACGCGTACTGGCTGAGGACACAGGCATGGATAAATCTCAGAATCTGATCTGGATTGATCTGGAGATGACCGGGCTGAAGCCCGATACCGACCGCATCATTGAAATCGCCACGCTGGTTACGGATGCCGATCTGAATATCCTGGCTGAAGGTCCGGTGCTGGCGATCAGCCAGAGTGAAGAGAGGCTTGCCGCGATGGATGACTGGAACCAGCATCATCATGGTCAGTCCGGCCTGATTGATCGCGTTAAAAACAGCACGCTGGACGAAGCGGCTGCGGCGCAGCAGACGCTCGACTTCCTGTCACGTTACTCAGACAAGAACGCCTCCCCGATGTGTGGTAACAGCATTTGTCAGGACCGGCGCTTTCTGGCGAACTACATGCCTGAGCTGGAGGCATTCTTTCACTATCGCAATCTGGATGTCAGTTCACTCAAGGAACTGGTCAAGCGATGGAAGCCGGACATTCAGGCCGGACTGCAGAAAAAGGCTACCCACCAGGCCATGGAAGACATCAAGGATTCGGTGAACGAGCTGATTTACTACCGGGAACATTTTCTGGCGGTGTAGCCTGAGCCGGGCTCAGGGCTCAGGGCTCAGGGCTTAGGACTTAGGGTTTGGAGTTTGGGGCTCAGGGCTAACGGTTCAGAGTTCAGGGCTAACGGTTCAGAGCTCAGGGCGCCGCCCCGCCATGCTGCGCCAGCGCCCAGTCAATATGCTCTTTGACCATGGCGCTGGCCGAGTTTCTTCTGCTGCGCAGCGCAGCAAGCACCTGCGGTGAACTCTCGGCGTTCCCCAGACCCACCGCCAGATTTCGCAGCCAGCACTCATAGCCAATTCGCCGGATCGGCGAACCTTCAGTGCGCGCCATAAATTCCTGCTCGCTCCACATGAACAGATCCAGCAGTGCAGAGCGGTCGAGCGCGTGGCGGGGCGAGTAGTCAGTCTCTTCGCTGATGCGGGTGAATTTGTTCCACGGGCAGACCAGCTGACAATCATCGCAGCCGAAGACCCGGTTACCCATGGCCCGGCGGAACTCGACCGGGATACTGCCGCGCAGCTCAATGGTGAGATAGGAGATGCAGCGTTTCGCATCCATCTTGTTGGGCGCGATAAACGCATCGGTAGGGCAGACATCGAGACAGGCGCGGCAGCTACCGCAGTGGTCTGTTGCGGGTTCATCGACCGGCAGGGGCAGATCGGTGAAAAGTTCACCGAGGAAAAACCATGAGCCGGCCTGCTTGTTAATCAGCATCGTATTCTTGCCGATCCAGCCCAGCCCGGACTTCTCTGCCAGCGCCCGTTCCAGAACCGGTGCGCTGTCGACAAACGCGCGATAGCCGAACTGGCCGACTTCTGACTGGATTTTATCGGCCAGCTTCTGCAGGCGTTTGCGCATGACTTTATGGTAGTCCCGACCCCTTGCGTAACGGGCAATATAGGCAGTGTTGCGCTCCGACAGCGGGGCGAGAGAATTGTCCGCCACTTTTGCATAGTCCATGCGCACAGTGATGATGCGACAGGTGCCTTCATGCAGGCGTTCAGGATAAAGACGCTTATCGACGTTGTCAGCCATATAGGCCATGTCGCCGTGACAGTCCTCGCTGAGCCACTGTCGGTAGCTGTCGTGATAGTTACCAAGATCGACGTCGGTGATAGCCAGTTGCGCAAAGCCAAGCTCATGACCCCACGCTCTGATGGATTTGGTGAGCTGCTTGTAATTCGGTTCTGACATGACCTTAGAGTGCGCAGAGGATCTCGGCGGCGCGCTCCAGTGTGCTGTCATCCTTGCAAAAGCAGAAACGGATGATTCGGGTATCAGGTGCCTCCCGATAGAAAGGCGCGAGCGGAATCGCGGCCACGCCTTTCTCCTGAGTCAGCTCCGTCACAAAAGCCATGTCATCCTTGCTGCTGATTGCACTGTAATCCACCAGCTGGAAATAGGTTCCGTTTGAAGGGCTGAAGCGAAACCGGGAATCCTGCAGCAGCGTGCAGAAGTAATCCCGTTTGGCCTGATAGAAGGCAGGCAGCTCGGTTGCGTGCTCGGCGCACTCCTGCATGAAGTCGGCGATGGCGTACTGCAGAAAGCTTGTCGTTGTGAAGGTGACAAACTGATGAATTTTCCTGAATTCTTCAGTTAGCGCCGGTCTGGCGATGCAGTAGGCGAGTTTCCAGCCGGTGGCGTGATAGGTTTTGCCGAATGAAAAAACGGCGAAGCTGCGCTCTCTGAGCAGTGGGTGGCTCAACACGCTCAGGTGCTGCTCGCCATCAAATACCATATGCTCATACACTTCGTCGGACAGTACCAGAATTGCCGTGTCTTTGATGAGTTCCGCCAGAGCGTCCAGATCGCTCGGCGCCAGCGTCACACCGCAGGGATTATGCGGGGTATTGATGATGATGAGTCGTGTTCGTGACGTCAGGCTGTCCGCAACCCGATTCCAGTCAATCGAATAATCCGGCAGCTGCAGCGGCACCCTTACCGGGATGCCGCCCGCCATCAGAATGGCGGGCTCATAGGAATCGTACGCCGGGTCAAACATGATGACTTCATCGCCGGCCTGTACAGAAGCCTGCACGGCATCAAACAGCGCTTCGGTGGCACCGGAGGTCACCGTGACTTCAGTCTCATGATCCGCAGCAAAGCCATACAGCGTATCAACCTTGCGGCTAATCGCCTGGCGTAGAGCGGGTATGCCTGCCATCGGGGGGTATTGATTCCTTCGGTCGTTAAGATAGTGAGACACCAGATCCTTCAATCGTTCGGGGCAGTCGAAATCCGGAAACCCCTGAGAAAGATTGATGGCACCGTGCTCCTGAGCCATCTTCGACATGACGGTAAAGATTGTGGTGCCGACGTCCGGCAATTTACTTTGCACAGCGAATCCCCTATGGTGCGTGTCTCCGAGCCTGCAGTATAGCCTCGTCGGGCCTCATTCTAACCGAATATGGCCCGCGCACAGTATGTGTTAACAGAGTGAATAGATGCAGTTTCAGTCGCAGTTTGTCTGGCGACACTCCCACACGCTGAGCACCAACGATTACTCAAACAGTCTTCCGAAGGTGAATCATGTCGACTCAACAAGCTTTGCGGGAACCGCCGCAAACCGCAACCCAATCCGCCGATGCTTCTTCCGATGCCGGCTCTTTACCGCTGCTTAATCTTGCGTCCGGCCGTGAGGCCGTGCTGGAGTATTTTGAGAATACCTGGGCGCTGACCGAACAGCTGTTCTCCAGTCTGGCCAGCGACGAAGCCTACTACGTCAGACCCTATCACAAGACACGCCATCCGCTGGTTTTTTACTACGCCCACCCGGTGTGCTTTTACGTAAACAAAATGCTGGTAAGCGGCCTGATCGACAAGCCGGTCAATCAGGAGTTCGAGTTGCTGTTTGAAACGGGCGTCGATGAAATGAACTGGGACGATCTGCACGAAGGTGAGCAGGACGTCTGGCCGGCACTGGATCAGGTGAGACAGTATCGCGATGCGGTCTATGAACTGGTGCGAGAGGTGATCCGGACCCATCCCTCGCTGGACAAGCCGATCACCATGGCCTCGCCAGCCTGGTCGCTGGCCATGGGCTTCGAACACGAGCGCATTCATCTGGAAACCTCTTCTGTGCTGATTCGGGAGCTGCCGCTGGAATATGTCAAGGAACCGGATGTCTGGCCGGACTGGTTAACCGCACCGGCAGCACAGAACTATGAGCCTGTGGAGGGCGCGGATTACCCCACCAACGAATTGCTGGAGGTAGCGCCTACCCGCGTCAGTCTCGGCAAGCCGCATGGCTGGCCGACTTTCGGCTGGGACAACGAGTACGGCCAGGATCAGCGTGAGGTCAATTCTTTTCAGGCCAGCAAGTTCCTTATCAGCAACGGGGAATACTTCCGGTTCGTCAAGGCCGGGGGTTATGAGCAGCGCCGCTACTGGTCTGAATCCGGCTGGGGGTGGCGTCAGTTCAGAAATGTAAAGTGGCCGACTTTCTGGGTGCAGGATGGCCCGGCAGGCTCTCATCGCTACAAGCTGCGGACAACCTTCAGCGAAATACCCATGCAGTGGAGCTGGCCGGCCGTGGTCAATTACTACGAGGCAAAGGCCTATTGTGCCTGGCTCACCGAGCAGGATGAGGCGAAGATGCCCTATCGTCTGCTGCAGGAAAGCGAGCATCTGGCGATTCGGGATCCGGCACTGAGTGCCGCCATCGATTTTGAGCCCGGCGCAGCCGAACAGATTGATCTCGACAGCGTAATGGCCTGCGGCACGGTGCCCGCAATCAATCACAATCTGCGTTATGGCAGCGAGGGTGCCGTTGACGCGCTCCATGCCAACGAGCAGGGGTTTCACGACACGTTCGGCAATGTCTGGCAGTGGTGCGAGGACCCGTTTCACCCCCTGCCGGAATTTAAAATTCACCCCTTTTACACCGACTTCAGCACACCCTGCTTTGACGGTGAGCACCAGATGATTTTAGGCGGCTCCTTCATCAGCACGGGAGATGAGGCGAGCATCTGGTCACGGTTTCATTTCCGGCCCCATTTCTTTCAGCATGCCGGCTTCAGGGTTGTCCTCGACACCGGTGCCGCGGGCAAAAAGGGGGACAAGTACGATACCGACGAACTCGTCAATCAGTATCTGCTGTTCCATTTTGGCTCACAGGCGGAGCAGCAGGATGAAGCGCTCGCGAAGCGAATTGAATTTCCGTCGGTGGTTAACCTCATCGACCGCACGGTTGAACTGATGAACCAGTTCGCGCCCCGGCGGTTGAGGGCACTGGATCTTGGCTGCGCGGTAGGCCGCTCGACTTTTGAATTGGCAAGAACCTTCGACTCGGTGGTCGGACTTGACTACAGCGATGCGTTTATAGATGCCGCGGAGCATCTGCGGCAACAGCGGTCAATGGAATACAAGCGCTGGGACACCGGCGCGCATCACACCCGCCTTAAGGCGAGCATCGATGAGCGCATTGATCGGGAGCGAATCGGATTTGTGCAGGGTGATGCGGCTAATCTGGCCGGCGCGCCCATGGTACAGAACAACGAGCAATACGATGCCATATTGCTCAGTAATCTGATGTGCCGCCTGTCGGCACCGGCGCACTGTCTGCAGCAGTTCACTGAATCTGATCGCTACCTGAAGTCCGGTGGCATTCTGGTCATCAGTTCGCCGAATACCTGGATGGCTCAGTACACCGATCCGGTGAATTTTCTGGATGGTGCAGACAGCGCTGAAACGCTTGCTGCTCTCGGTGAGTGTCTGCCCGGCTTTGAACTGCTGCATGAAGAGGATTTGCCCTTCATGATCCGCGAACACCGGAGGAAGTACGAGTACATCGTCGCGCAGGTTTCGGTGTGGCGCAAACTCTAGCACGAGCCTGAGTGAGTCGCTCCGGTTTGCCGGGCGGCGGCGGGCATTAAAAAAGGGCCACACAGTGGCCCTTTTTTATACCGGGTTGATACCGGCGACGCGCACCGGTCAGGTGGCGTACCGCTAGCCTTCTGACTGCAACCACTCATTCAGGGCAATAATGTCGTCCGGAGTGAGAATGCCGGCAACCTGCTTAAGCAGCAGCGTGTCCAGCACGTAATTGAACCGGGCATCGGCATATTGTCTGAGTGCGCGGAACAGATTTTCCCGGGCTCTTAGCACCTCAACAATGTTGCGGGTGCCAACCTCAGCGCCGAGCTCGGTAGCATCCAGAGCCAGCTGGGCGGAATCAATGGATTGCTGCCGTTGAGCGATAACCAGTACGTCGGTGTTGACACGCCGATAGGCATTGCGAATATTCTGGGTCAGTTGGCGCCTTGTCAGTTCGAGCGATTCCTGTGCCGCAACGAGATTCTGTTCGGCCTGACGGCGACGTGAGCTGACGGCGCCACCAGTATAGATTGGAATATTGATACTCAGAGCCAGTGAGGTTCTGTCGAACGCGCCACCGCCGATCTGAATACCCTGACTGATAATCGGAGCAGTTACGTTGTGACCATACTGTCCCAGAAAGTCTACCGTAGGCAGCCGGTCGGCTTTGCGGGCACGTAGATTTTTGCGCGAGGCTTCGAGATTGTATCGGGCGGCGGCGATGGCCAGACTGTTGTCTTCGGCCTGATCCTCCCAGTCGATCAGGCTGCCGTCGACCTCAAGTATGGGAAAGTCTGCGCGTAATTCGTCGATGTCGCCGTGGGGCTGTCCGGTTATGGCTTCGAGCGCCTCAAACCGGGCCCGCAGCAGGTCTCGCTGCAGTATCGTCGTGTTCCGGGCCAGATCATAGGCGGCCTGGCTGTCGAAAACGTCAGTGATGGCAACCAGGCCAACCTCTTCCCGCTGCCTTGTCTGTTCCAGTGATCGCAGCGCGGCTTCTTCTTCCTGCAGGTTGGTGGCCAGCAATTCCTGAGCGCGCAGCACATCGAAGTAGGCCATGGCCACACGCATGATCAGATCCTGTTCCTGCGCGGCGAGATTGACCGCAGCTGCGCGGTCGCTGGCTTTGGCGCTCTGGAAGGTATACCAGCTGGCGAGATTCAGCACACTCTGACTGAGGTTGACGCCCCAACCGTGGTTATTCAGGCCATTGCCGTAGCTGTGGCGTGGCTGCACCAGCACGCTGGTGGGTGCGCCGGTCAGGGGATCGGGAAAAGTGCGGAAGACGTCATCTGCCGGGCCTGATGTCACCCGGGAGGTACTGCCACCGGCACCGAAGCTCGGCAACAGCGCGGAACGGCTTTGGCTGAGGTTCTCGCGGTTCGCCCGATACTGAGCCTCAGCTTGTTTCAGAGTGGGATCATTCTCCAGCGCCAGCTCGAGGATCGTATACAGATCCTGAGCGTAAGCCATCGAGCAGAGCAGGCTGCCGAAAAAAGTCAGTCCAAGGTTCCGGATAAGGTGTTTCATATTGTTGGCCTTGATGCGTTTTAGAGTAGACGGCCCGTTGTCAGTCGGGCCTGATGACAGCGATGTGATTCAAACTGCTGTTCACAGCGGCGCTGGATTCTACACAGTGTAACCAAAAGTGACAATTTTGGATTTGCCGATGCGGCAGGCGGAGGGATTTACGCTGTGAGTTGTCTCAATCCCATCCCCGTCTCCCCGCTTCGGGCCACCGGGGGCGCCTCCGGCTGCCGCGTATTACTTTGTCCGGGAATTGGGGCATAATGTGGGTCTCATTACGCCGCTGGCGGGTACGTTCCGACCCGCTTCATATCCGACTATCGAATCCGCACAGTCTGAAGCGGCGCACAACCCTGTTTTCGCTGGCGCACAGGACGCTCCTATGAACGCAAAATCTGAACACCTCTTGGAAAAAATCAGCCGACTGGACACCAGCGGCCAACAGCACTACCCCAATTCCCGCAAGGTATACGTCGAAGGCAGCAGGGCCGATCTCAAGGTGCCGATGCGCGAGATCAGCCTGACGGCCACCCAGACCGAGGCCGGTATCGAAGAGAATCCACCTATCCGGGTCTATGACACCTCGGGCATCTACTCTGATACTGACGCCACGATTGATTTGCGCGCGGGGCTGCCTGCGATCCGGCAGCCGTGGATCGAGGAGCGACAGGACACTGAACTGCTTGCGGGCGCCAGTTCCACCTATGGCCAGGCGCGTCAGCAGGATGTGAAAACAGCGCATCTGCGTTTTGAGCATATCCGTCAGCCGCGGCGCGCTCTGACAGATCGTAACGTGACCCAGCTGCACTATGCCCGCCAGGGCATTATCACGCCCGAGATGGAATACATCGCCATTCGCGAAAACATGGCTCGCGCTCAGCTCAAGGAGGCCTGTCAGCCGAGCCAGCAGCACCCGGGGGAGGCATTCGGCGCGCAGATTCCCGATGAAATCACCGCCGAGTTTGTCCGCTCTGAGGTGGCGCGGGGTCGCGCCATCATTCCTGCCAACATCAACCATCCGGAAATCGAGCCGATGATCATCGGCCGCAATTTCCTGGTTAAAGTGAACGCGAATATCGGAAATTCCGCGGTCAGTTCCTCGATTGAAGAAGAGGTCGAGAAGCTGACCTGGTCGGCGCTGTGGGGGGCCGACACCGTCATGGACCTGTCTACCGGCAAGAATATCCATGAGACGCGCGAATGGATTATTCGCAACTCCATGGTGCCCATTGGCACGGTGCCCATCTATCAGGCTCTGGAAAAAGTGGACGGGGTTGCCGAAGAGCTCACCTGGGAGATTTATCGCGACACGCTGATCGAGCAGGCCGAACAGGGGGTGGATTACTTCACGATTCACGCCGGTGTGCTGCTGCGCTATGTGCCGCTGACGGCCAAGCGGGTTACCGGCATTGTTTCCCGTGGGGGCTCTATCATGGCCAAATGGTGTCTCGCCCATCATCAGGAAAACTTCCTGTACACGCACTTCGAGGATATCTGCGAGATCATGAAGGCTTACGATGTGTCTTTCTCGCTCGGTGACGGCCTGCGCCCCGGGTCGGTGGCCGATGCCAATGATGCCGCGCAGTTCGGTGAGCTGGAGACACTCGGAGAGCTGACGAAATTGGCCTGGAAGCACGACGTGCAAACCATGATTGAAGGACCGGGGCATGTACCCATGCACATGGTCAAAGAGAACATGGAGAAGCAACTGGCAGTGTGCGATGAGGCACCTTTCTATACGCTTGGTCCACTGACGACTGATATCGCGCCCGGCTATGATCACATCACATCGGGAATCGGAGCAGCAATGATTGGCTGGTTTGGCTGCGCCATGCTTTGCTACGTGACGCCCAAAGAGCATCTTGGTTTGCCGAACAAGCAGGATGTGAAAGAAGGCCTGATGGCCTACAAAATTGCAGCCCATGCTGCGGACCTGGCGAAAGGTCATCCGGGCGCTCAGCTCAGAGACAATGCACTGTCGAAGGCGCGCTTCGAGTTTCGCTGGGAGGATCAATTCAATCTCGGCCTAGATCCGACCACGGCCCGCGCCTATCACGACGAAACGCTGCCGAAGGAATCAGGTAAGGTTGCCCATTTTTGCTCCATGTGCGGGCCAAAATTCTGCTCCATGAAAATCTCCCAGGAGGTGCGCGAGTATGCAAACTCGAACACTGCGGGAGACGTGGATCAGGCCATTGACAAGGGGATGGCCGAGATGGCGCAGGAGTATAACGAACAGGGGCGCAAGCTTTACCACAAGGTCTGACGTATGCGGGCGGCGCCATGACGGCCGCGGGCTCAAGCTTTCCAGTGCAGATAATCAATCATGGCCTGCAGGCAAGACTCTGCCAGCCTGCCTGAGCGCTCCGGCGACCACCCATAATCCGGGTCCGGCGTTGCGCTCGTGTCCTTGAACGGCATTTCCAGCGTCATCGCCAGACAGCCATAGAGCGCGGCCGTCTGGGCGGTGCTCATGCTCATATTGGCCTCACCCGGATTTTTTACCGGATAGCCGTACTCCGTTTGAAAATCCGGATTCAGCGAAGCCAGATGCGCCCGGTAATAATCGAGCTGTGCTTGATCCGTGTCACCCCAACCGGCCAGGCCCTCAGTGCCGGCGATGAAGCAGTAAGGCAGCGATTCATCACCATGGACGTCCATAAAAAAGTCGACACCGGTAGCCGCCATCGCCTGCTTGGCGAGAAACACTTCCGGCGCCGATTCCATCGCGGGGTTCACCCATTCACGGTTGAGGTTTCTGCCGGCGGCATTGGTGCGAAGATGGCCGCGCCGACTGCCGTCCGGATTCATGTTGGGGATCAGATAGAGATCGCAGGATTCCAGTATTTCCCGCGTGAGCGCGTCCTGCACATTCAGCAGCCTTTTTATGGCGCCCTCCATCCACCACTCTGCCATGGTTTCACCCGGGTGCTGACGCGCGATAAACCAGCATTGCTTCCTGTTGCCCGGCTTGCCGGTGTCCGGCTCCAGACTGAACCTGAGCAGATCAAGGTCCTGCCCGTCCAGCGTTTGGCCAAGCAGCCGATGTGAACAGTGTGCCGCTGTCTGAGCCTCCGCGATCAGTCGGTGATGCCGCTCCATGGAGTAGGGAGCGAAGTAGGCGAAGTACACACTGTCGTGACCGGAGACGAAATCAAAGGACAGGACACCATCCGTCAGATCAGTGTCGTGGCGCAGCCAGTTTTCGCGATCATAAGAGTAGCAGACGCGATAATCCCGGAAGCCGTCAGGGTAGGCAGCGCCGGCGGCATTCAGAATCCTGATCTGACAGCGCGAATCTTTGGCGCCGCTGAGCCGGAAATAGAACCACTGATAAAACTCAGAAGACTGGTCTGACCGAATTTCCAGACAGATCTCATCGGCATTGCTGCCTGCCAGGACAACGATGTTGCCGCCATCAAACTGCTGGGTGATCTGCATCGGATGATTCCCTCCCGGTCGGTGGTGGTTGTCTGCCATGGCATTATCCGCGAAATGACTTCGTAATTCACATTCTGCTATCATTGCCGCCCTTTTTGACCCGCCTGCCGTCAGGCATGCGAAAAGCGTCAGCTGGAACAGTTTTCAACCACCGGTGCACCGGCGTAAAACGAGTCGCGAGCCGGGGCAACAGACACAAATCTAGGCGTAACGAGACCGGTCATGACCGCAATGACAGACAATTTAAACGTAGAGTCCAACAATCCATTAATTACGCCGCAAATGCTCAAAGCCGAGCTGCCGCTGGCGGGGTCTGCACTGGACACGGTGCAGCAGGCGCGCCAGACCATCTTTGATATCCTTGATCGAAAAGACCATCGTCTGTTTGTTGTGGTCGGCCCCTGTTCCATTCATGATCCGCAGGCGGCAATGGATTATGCGCACCGATTGAAGGAGCTGGCACCGAAGCTGGCCGACACTCTCTTTCTGGTGATGCGTGTCTATTTCGAAAAACCCAGAACGTCAATCGGATGGAAAGGGCTGATCAACGACCCTCACCTTGATGACTCGTTTCAGATCGAAGAGGGGCTGCGCATCGGTCGCAAGCTGCTGTTGGATATTGCAGACCTGGGTCTGCCTACCTCTACCGAAGCGCTCGATCCAATTTCCCCGCAGTATTTGCAGGATCTGATTGCCTGGTCGGCGATTGGTGCGCGCACCACTGAATCCCAGACTCATCGGGAGATGTCTTCCGGCCTGTCTTCTCCGGTGGGTTTCAAGAATGGCACAGACGGTGGTCTTATGGTGGCGATCAATGCGATGCAGTCCGTTTCCAGTCCCCATCGTTTTCTGGGCATTAACGGTGACGGCCAGGTATCGGTGGTGACGACCCGCGGCAACCCATACGCACACGTGGTGCTGCGCGGTGGCAGTCAGGGGCCCAATTTCGATCAGGCTCACGTTGCACAGTGCGAGCAGGCGCTGGCGAAGGGAGGCGTAAGCCAGAACATCATGATCGACTGCAGCCATGCCAATTCCGGCAAGAACCCTGATCAACAGCCGGCAGTGCTGAAAGATATGACGGAGCAGATTCTGGGCGGGAACCGCTCGATCATCGGCGCCATGCTGGAAAGCAATATTCATCATGGCAATCAGTCCATTCCGGCCGACCTCGGCGAGCTGAAGTACGGTGTCTCCGTCACTGATGCCTGTATGGACTGGGAAATGACAGAAGCCGCTCTGACCGAGATGGCGGATAGCCTGAGACCGGTATTGTCTGATCGGGCATAAAAAAAGGGGCCCGGGGGCCCCTAACACACTTCACAGGATATCGATCTGGGTGAAAGCGATTAAGCCGAGCTCGCGTAGGCTACGGTAAGCGGTTCCTTCTCACGCCGGCCCAGCGTTTTCCATTTCTGGACGAAGGGGTTATCCAGCACGGTCTGCATATAGGTGTGCGCCTCTGCGCTCAGCTCGGCGCCGTAAGCCTCGAAGCTGATGGCCACCGGAGCAAACATGCAGTCGGCTATCGAAAACCGGCCGAACAGGTAGTTACCGTTTTCTCCGTAGCGGCGACGGATGCAGCTCCAGATGGCGTCGATGCGCGCAATCTCATTCATCAGTTTATCGGAAGGGCTCAGCTGGCAGCTGGCCTTACAGTTCATTGGCCACTCTTCTTTCAGCTGCGGGAATTCAGAATGCATTTCTGCGCTGATAGCGCGTGCGCTGGCTTTGCGCTTCGGGCTGCCTGGCCAGCCGGATCCTCCGAGAAATTGTTCAGAGACATATTCGCAGATAGCCAGAGAGTCCCAGACGGTAACATCTTTATGAAGTAGAACTGGCACTTTCAAAGAAGGCGAATAAGGGCCAAGTTTTTCGGCAGTATTATCCTGATACAGGGCGATCTGAATTTCTTCAAATTCGATATCGAACATCTTCAGCAGCAGCCACGGGCAAAGCGACCAGGAAGAGTAGTTTTTATTGCCAGTGACGAGTCGGACATCTTTCATCAGTGTATCTCCAATTGCATACCGGATTTGTACGGCTCAGTCTTCTCTGGAGTCGGTAAGCAACTGCTGACTGGTATCAACCAGACGAACAATTACCCGTCGATCAAAGAAATCGGTTTCCACGCTCTGGGTGTCATGCAGAGGCCGGGATTCACCGTAGGCAACGGTGGTGATGACTTCACTGTCCAGCCCCAGGCCCTCAATGAATGATTTGACGCTGGCGGTTCTGGATTCGGACAGTCTCAGATTGGCCTCGGCGTCTCCGTTCCGGTCGGCGTACCCGCTGATTTCTATGGCGCCCGTTGGCAGTTGCTCAGCGATCGCGGCGAGCGCGGTGAGCTGTGCCTGATAGTGCGCCTCTACGGTGCTGGATCCGGTGCGGAAGTGCAGCGATATCGACGAATCGTTAAACAGGCCCGCGTCGGGCGAGCTGCTCAGAAAGGCGGGCAGGACCTGGGCCGGAGCATCCCGGAGTCTTGCCAGTTCAGCCTGTGCCTCCCGGTTTTCCCGCTGCAGACTGGCGAGCTGCGCCCGCGCCTCATCGGCTTCAAGCTGGAGTGAGATCCACGCCGCCTCAATGTCCCGGTATTCGCGCTTGGTAATCCAGCCGTCACCGACAAAAATGCCGAGGGCGGCACCGATTACTGCGCCGGGCGGGCCGCCGGCTGCAGCCCCGATGAGGGCTCCGCTCATCAGACCGACGGTTTCCTCCTTCTCGGGGATCTGACGACGGTCGGACTCCGCGTTGGCGGTGGCTGACAGCGTGCCGGCAAGCACGGTCACGGCGAGGATGGCGGCAAGGGGTGCTGGATGATGCTTCATGGTAGAAATCCTCAATTGTTGGGGGTTCGTACTGCGAACCGGGAACAAATCCGAGTGTTACAGCGTGTTAGCACGGCCTACGGCAGGTAGGTGAGACAGGGAGCGCTGATGAGTTCGGTGAGGGTATTAAACAAAAGCATTATTACCAGCCGGGGGAGGTTTTGAGGCCATGTGGTGATTAAATATGGCAGAATGATGGCAAAGCGGTCCAAGGCAGAACCAGCACTCTGTTTCCGGGGTCGAATACAGTATAGTCGCCGCCGAAGCGACTGATATTTGGCGTAAAAATCCGCCAGTATCGATTGAGGCAACTGACAAGCCAGAAGGTTTTGGAACCAAAATGAGCCGAAGAATAGCTATCGTTGAAGACGAAGCGGCGATCCGTGAAAACTACGCTGACGTGCTGCGCAAGCAGGGTTATGAAGTCCAGACCTATGCCAATCGGAAAGACGCCATGGCGGCGTTCGACATCCGGCTGCCCAATCTGGCGATCATTGATATCGGGTTGGAAAATGAAATCGACGGCGGCTTTATGCTGTGTCAGGCCCTGCGCTCGATGTCCGACACGCTGCCGATCATCTTCCTGACTGCTCGTGACAACGATTTTGACACTGTCTCCGGATTGCGCATGGGCGCGGATGACTATCTCACCAAAGACATCAGCCTGCCGCACCTGACTGCACGCATTGCGGCGCTGTTTCGCCGGCTCGATGTGATCGATCAGCCAACCTCTCCGGAGAATTTGCTGCAAAGAGGGAAGCTGTCTCTGGATATTGGCCGGCTTACCGTGCAGTGGGAAGAGCAGCCGGTGCCGTTGACGGTGACCGAATTCTGGATGGTCCATGCGCTGGCAAAATTCCCCGGGCATGTGAAAAGCCGGCAGGTCCTGATGCAGGAATCCAAGATTTTTGTGGATGGCAGCACCATTACCTCCCACATCAAACGGATCCGGAAAAAATTTGTCCAGCTTGATGGCGCGTTCGACTGTATTGAAACGGTGTACGGTATGGGTTATCGCTGGAACGTAGAAACGGCCCCGTCGGAGCAGTGTGCCTGAGCGCACAGAGCCTGCGCCCGTCACCGGTAGCTAGCCCATGTCTCTTGCCCTGAAAAATCCGTTCGGCATCCGCTCCAAGCTGGTCTTCCTGTCCAGTTTTTTGCTGGTCATCCCCTGGCTCGGCTACCAGTACATTCTTGGCATGGAGGATTACCTCCGTCGCGGTCAGGAGCAAACTGTTCTGGGGACTGCACAGGCGCTGGCTACCGCGCTCAACGAACGACCGGAACTGTTCAACGAGGGGAGTTACAGCCCGGCAACACGCAGTGAAGATCTGTACGTCTATCCGATCTACTCTCCACTGTCTCTGGTGGACTCTTCTTTGAATGACTGGGGTGCCTATCAGCAGTATGAGGTGCTTCATGACAATCGCGACTTTCTGGCAACCGATCTGAATCCGGCCCGTCTGTACGTGGATGATGAGTCGCTGCGCTTTGAAAGTATGCTGGGTGAGTACAACGGCAATCTCTATGCGTACTTCAAGGTGACTGATGATGCAGTGATCTATCGCGATCAGGATGCCTTGACGGTTTACCGGTCTGATTTTCTGCAAATCTCCATGCTCTCCCGGGAGGGCAATGAGGTGACGCGCTATGTCATCGCGCCCTATCAGGCAGAGCCGGTGTACCCCTTCCGGGTCGAGGAAGACTACTCAAACCCGGTCTATGAAGATCGGATCATCGGCCAGTGGTACGACACCAGTGACGGCTATGTCGTTGAGCTGCGAATACCGATGGAAATGCTCGGTGACCGTCTGGGCTTTGCCGTCTTCGACGTCGATGACCCGGAGTCGCGCACGGTGAGCACTGTTGTTGCAACCTACCGGGCGGATGACGCGGAGCGACTTGGCTCCCTGCGCCTGCCGACACCGGAGATTGACCGTATCGTGGCAGGCATGGGTTACAACAACTCCCGGATTCAGATTGTTGACCGTACTGGCCGGGTCTTGCTCACGGCCGGAGATATTCAGTCCGCTACGGGCATTCAGCTGGCGTCGGTGGCAGACGGTGAGAAGGTGAACAAGTACTGGCTGTTTCTGCAGAATAAAATTCTTGACCCGCTGTACTATCAGATCCTGACAAAGCCCAGCAATGATTTTATTGATGAGCTGTACTCAGAAGTCACGCGGGAAGGTGCGCATATCAGCTCCGCCTTGAGAGGCGCGCCCCTGACGCAGTTCCGCAATCTCTCCGACTCTCAGACCAGGCTGCTGGAGGCGGCTCATCCGATCATGGCAAACAATGAGGTGATGGGCGCGGTGGTGGTTGACCAGAATATGAACGGGCTGCGCACCTTTCGAAACGAAGCCCTGGAACAGCTATTCAATACGCTTATCGCTGTGATGCTCATCGTGGTGCTGGGGCTGTTTTTCTTTGCGTCACGTATCTCGACGCGGATTCTCGGACTCAGAAATCAGGCTGAGGCAATCATTGACGACGCCGGTCGGGTTCAGAATACGATTGTCCCGTCACGGAATTCCGATGAGATAGGTGACCTTTCCCGCAGCTTCTCCAGTATTGTTGAGCGTCTGACGCAATACACCAATTATCTGGAAAACATGTCATCAAGACTATCCCATGAGCTTCGCACGCCGGTCACCGTGGTGCGCTCTTCCATCGAGAATCTTGGCCTGACAGAAAAGAGCGCAGAGTCTGCCGTGTACATCGAGCGCGCAGAAGAGGGCATAAACCGCCTGAATCTGATCCTCACGAATATGAGTGAGGCCACACGACTTGAGCAGATGCTGCAGACATCAGAAAAAGAAAAGATTGATCTGGTGAAGGTCATCAGCGGCTGTGTTGAGGGCTATAAACTGGCGTATCCGGATGCCAGCTTTGAGCTTGACGCGCCCGACAGCGTCATCCATGTGGCCGGCGTGCCTGAATACATTGCCCAGCTGCTGGATAAGCTCATTGCCAATGCGGTCGAGTTCACCTATCCGGATAAGCCGATTCTGATTGACTGTCGTGCGCTTCGGGATCACGCTGTGATCAGAGTAAGCAACGCGGGCCCGCTACTGCCGGAAGAAATGAAAGACCGTTTATTCGATTCGATGATCTCGGTGCGCCCACAGGAAAAACAGCGCCAGCCGCACCTTGGCATGGGGCTGCATATTGCCCGGTTAATTTCAGATTTTCACGGCGGCCAGATCCGCGCCGAGAACCGGCAGGATCAGGAAGGGGTCACCATTACGGTCGTGATTCCGCTGTTTTACAAGTAAGCCGATCAGCTTTTCTCGTCCTGCGCGGGCTTCCCGGTAAAGTATTTAGGCGCATTCTCCCTGACAACGGGCGAATCCGAAGCCCAGGCATGACAGGTATCCAGCACGACGGGGCGCTTACCCTGAGGTTGCTTCTCTTCAGTATCGGATTCCTGCTTTCGCTTGCTCCTGATCGGCCAGATGGTCTGCATGGCCACGGTTGCCATGGGAAACAGCAGCTCAGTCAGGTGTGTGCAGCCTTCCGTGCCGCCAACTTTCATGCGAATCGCCTTGCGCCAGCCGGGCCCCATTTTGATGCCGATCAGCTTTTTGTAATTGGGCGCAATCGCGGGACACATTTGAAAGGGACTGTGCTCTGTGGCGGCGAAAATGTCCTGAATTACGAAGCTGTCATCGATCGTGACGCGCAGCAGCATTTCATGCATCGGCTCCCCGACCGGCACGGTTCCCCGCCACTTGTTACTGAACTCGTAGGTTTTGGTATCGGTCATGTGTGCTTCGATATCCCAAAGACCGTCTTCGCGCTCGTAGCCGCGGTAATCAATGGCGCGGGTATGAACATGTTTGCGGGGTGAAGCGTCTGGAAAGGGCATGATTTTACCTAGCGATGTTGGCTGCTTGCTGCGGTGTGAATTGGCGCTTAAGTAGGCATTCTACCGACTACAAGCTCATGGTGGGGCTTGGGCGGCGGCGCATTATAACGCATTGTGTGATCTCTTTCTGTCAATCGGGCATAATGCCGGCTCGGGCCCGGATTGATCTGACGATCAATTAACCGCCAGCCACTTCATGATGCAAGGAGAATGTATGACTACTGCAACAGCGCGCCACATTCTGGTGGACACAGAAGCTCAGTGCCTCGAGCTCAAAGAGAAGATTGAAAACGGTGAAGACTTTGCAGACATTGCCAGACAGTTCTCCAGCTGTCCCTCTAAAGCGCAGGGTGGAGATCTGGGTCAGTTCGGACCCGGGATGATGGTGAAAGAATTCGATGAAGTGGTGTTCAGCGCGGAAGTGAATTCGCTGCAGGGCCCGGTGAAAACCCAATTTGGCTATCACCTGCTGGAAGTGACCAGCCGCAGCTAGTGCGCCGTGCACATCCTGTTTCTTTGTACGGGTAATTCCTGTCGATCACAAATGGCAGAAGGCTGGGCACGTGCCTCAGCGGCGCAGCTTTCTGACCCGGAGGCTTTTTCCTTCTCCTCGGCCGGGCTGGAAGCACACGGCCTCAATCCCCGCGCCGTTGCTGTTATGGCCCAGAATGGCGTCGATATCAGCGCGCACACCTCTGACATTCTGACAGACGAGATGCTGGCCGCCGCCGATCTGGTTGTGTCGGTGTGCTCCCATGCGGATACCAACTGCCCTCTGTTGCCAGCAGGGACCGCAAAGCGTCACCTGCCTTTTACCGATCCGGCACAGGCAACGGGCCCGGAGGCAGATATCAATGCCTGCTTTGAGTCGGTATGCGGTGAGATTCGCGATGCCATGGCCGATCTGATTCACGAACTCAGTGCGAACCGGCAGATGTCTGTCAGACAGGATTCAGATGAACCGTTGTTTCAACAAAGTGACGTGGAGATCCAGAGCCAGTCTGCCGTCTACCAGGGCTTTCTGAAAGTCGAAAAGCTGCACCTCAAGCATCAGTTGTTCGGGGGCGGCTGGAGTGAGCGTCTTGAGCGCGAGCTACTGATCAAGGAGCAGGCCGTCGGAGTGTTATTGCTCGACCCGGATACTGACCGGCTGGTGATGGTGCGCCAGTTCAGAGCGGGGATGCTGTGGCAGCCCGAATCGCCCTGGCCGCTGGAACTGGTGGCCGGAATGGTGGACAAGGAAGAGACGCTGGAGGCCGTTGCCCTGAGAGAAACCCGGGAAGAAACCGGTCTGACGGCCAGCGGGCTGGTCAAAATCTGTGAATACTTCAACAGTCCGGGGGCCTCGACTGAAAAGGTCACGCTGTTCTGTGCGAAAGTCGACGCTGAGGCTGCCGGCGGCATTCATGGCCTGGAACAGGAGCATGAAGACATTAAAGTCGTTGTATTGCCGCGTGAGCAGGCGCTGCAAAGGGTAAGATCCGGCGAAATCAATAATGCCATGTCAGTGATTGCGCTGCAGTGGCTGGAACTCAATCAGAAAACTCTCCAGAAAACATGGACCTAGTCTCATACGGGCCGGCGCGAACCGGGGAAAATTCTCATGACAATCGCGCCTGATTGGTTAAAATGTGATGCTGTCGACAGTTGTCGCCAAAGCCGCATGGTAGCTTTAGTCTGCCGTCCGTAGGCGGTGAATTACCCGAGGCTCTGGGTCCGGCAGGTCGCAGTCGCAGCACCGTGTCCGGCGGATCGCCCTGCTGAATGCCGGGAGCCGGCAAGTGTCGCCTAAGCCTGTCGGGAAAATCGTAAAAACGTATACCAGAGAATCAATGCCAAAATCCGATTACAGTGTCGATCTGATCAAGCAGATGGCCGAATGCGACGCCAATTACATTCGCTTGCTCAAGCTGGTGCCTGAAATGAGCGCCTACCTCGACCGCTCCTTTGCGGACATTGCCTCGACCGATGAGGGCCCGGGTCAGGCGATTTCAGACGAAGAGCCGGAGAAGGCGCTGGAAGGCCGGGTCACCCGCTTTTGTCTGGCAGACTATGATGACATGGACGGAGTGAATGAGCCGGTCACCGTAGAGATCAAGATCCTTGAGGCATTCAAATACACCAGCACTCTGGAAATTGTGCAGAAGCCCGAGTTAACAAAATGGATGACCAACCCGTCCATGCTGGTGCGCGTTTACCATGATGCCAGCACTGCGGAAGTGGTCTCCTATCAGGGCCATCGTAAGCTTAAGCCCCGTTATGCCAAGCCAAACCCCGAGATGTATCACTCGGATGAAAAAATGCAGGTTAATCAGTTTTTGGGCGAGTGGCTGACGCACTGCCTGAAATCCGGTATCAGTGAGAAGGTGCCAGAGCTCACCTATTCCTGAGTGAGCCTGTGAAATAGCAGATGGCAAAAGATCAACACAGTCCGGTCCGAATCGTTCAGATAACAGACACTCATCTGTACAGTGAGGGGTCGGGCACGCTGTTGAAAATGAACACCAAGCACAGTTTTGAACAGGTGCTTGAGCTGGTCCGGATGCATGACAGCCCGCCTGATCTGATCTTGGGTACCGGTGACATCGCACAAGACGCCTCCGAGCCAGCCTATGAATACTTCAAGTCCAGTATCGGGATGCTGAACGCGCCTTTCATGTGGCTGCCCGGAAATCATGACAACGCGCTGCTGATGCGGTCGTTGGCTGAAGGGACGTCGGCGGCACACAAGCATATGCAGTTGGGCCACTGGCTGATTGTGATGCTTGATACCAGCGTGGACGGGCAGGTGCATGGCGCGCTCTCAGAGGATGAGCTGGCGTTTCTCAGTGCCCAGCTTGAAGCATCGGAGCTCAGCGATTCAGTGGATCATATTCTGGTCAGCATGCACCACAATCCCGTCAAAGGCACAGCCGGCTGGATGAAAGACATCGGTCTGCAGAATCCTCGGAATTTCTGGGAGACAGCCAAAACATCCAGCAAGCTCCGGGCGGTAGTTTATGGTCACATCCATCAGGAGCTCGATTTCGAGTTTGAGGGTATCCGGTGTCTGTGTACCCCCTCCACCTGCATTCAGTTCAAACCTGATGTGGTTAACTTTGCGCTGGACAAGCAGAATCCGGGCTATCGAAATCTGGTGCTTCATTCGGATGGCAGTATTGAGACTCAGGTGATACGCGTCGCCGGTGAGCAATTGGAAGCAGATTTCAGCAGCGGTGGCTACTGATCTGCTGCCCTGCGCGCCTCGTTTTCCGTTCCGGGCTATCTCCCTTCTCCCGCCAGTCGCTGCTGTGCTGAGATACTGTCATGGGCACTGATCATCATATTCTGTATCTGCACGGGTTTTTGAGCGCGCCACAGTCCAGTAAGGCCCGTGAGACAGTGGCCTACTGTAACGGCAGAGGCATGTCGGACCGGATTCACGTGCCGTTTATGAAGCACGGCCCGGCCGCCACCATGGCAGAACTCACGGCGCTGATTGATAATCTGCCACAAGCCAAGTTGGGCCTGATTGGCAGCAGCCTTGGCGGATTCTACGCCGCTTGCCTGTCTGAGCAGTTCAATCTGCCGGCGGTGCTGATCAATCCCGCGGTTGGCCCATTTGACAGGTGGGAATCCTATCTCGGTGATCATCAGAATTACTACACTGACTCTGTTCATACGGTGACGCCTGCTTATATCCGGGAACTGAGACAACTCGACTGCAAGACGCTCAGGTATCCGCAAAATTTCAGAGTGATGGTGCAGACCGGTGACGAGACTCTCGATTACCGTCTGGCCGCTGAAAAGTTCAGTAAAGCCGAACTGGTAATCCGGCAAGGAGGCAGTCACAGTTACGACGGATATGCAGAGGAATTGCCTGCGATAGAGGCGTTTTTGCTATCAAGAATTACTGAATCTGTGCGATAGAATATTATTGATCTGCAGTCATTAACGCCCCCGTTCTGAATTCATTTTCGATGTCCAATAACTACAACGCCGACGCGATTGAAGTACTTACCGGCCTTGACCCTGTTCGCAAGCGCCCGGGTATGTATACCGATACAACCCGCCCGAACCACCTCATTCAGGAGGTGATCGACAACAGTGTCGATGAGGCACTGGCAGGCTTTGCCAGCCAGTTGACCCTGACTTTGCATCAGGATGGACTGATCGAAGTCAGTGATGATGGCCGCGGCATGCCGGTCGATCAGCACAAAAACGAGAAGGTGTCCGGCGTTGAACTGATCCTGACTCGCCTCCATGCAGGCGGAAAATTTTCCAATAAGAATTATCAGTACTCAGGCGGACTGCACGGGGTCGGTGTGTCTGTGGTCAACGCGCTGTCAAAAACGCTCGAAGTGACGGTTAAGCGTGACGCCAAAGTCTATTCAATGAAGTTCAAAGGCGGAGAGAAAGCTTCTGAGCTGAAGGTCACTGGCAAAGTCGGCAAGCGAAATACCGGGACGACCGTGACGTTCTTGCCGGATGAGAAGTACTTTGATTCGGTAAAGATTTCCATTCCCAGGCTCAAACATGTGCTGCGCGCCAAAGCGGTCCTGTGTTCCGGCCTGCGGGTGACGTTTGTTGACAATACGGTCAGCAAGGCCAAGTCGCAAAGCGAGGAGTGGTACTTCGAAGATGGTCTGACGGATTATCTGTTGCAGGCCACCGCTGACTACGAGTGCATCCCGCAGGCACCTTTCGTTGGCGCTATCAAAGGCAATGACGAGGCCGTTGACTGGGCGCTTCACTGGCTGCCTGATGGCGGCGAGGTGATCGGGGAAAGTTATGTCAATCTGATCCCGACCGCGCAAGGCGGCACTCACGTCAACGGCTTGCGAACCGGATTGCTGGAAGCGCTGCGGGAGTTCTGTGAATTTCGTAATCTGCTGCCCCGCGGCATCAAGCTTACGGCCGAAGATGTCTGGGAAAAGTGCAGCTATGTGCTGTCTTCGAAGTTGGTTGATCCTCAGTTTTCAGGTCAGACCAAGGAAAAACTGTCTTCCCGACAGTGTGCAGTTTTCGTTTCCGGCGTCATCAAGGACGAATTCAGCCTCTGGTTAAATCAGCATACCGCCGAAGCAGAGGCCATTGCCGAGTTATGTATCAGCAATGCGCAGCGCCGGCTCAAGGCCAGCAAAAAAGTCGCGCGCAAGAAAGTTACCGCCGGCCCGGCACTGCCGGGGAAACTGGCCGATTGCTCCACCGAAGACGTGATGTCAGGTGAGCTGTTTCTGGTGGAAGGGGATTCGGCCGGGGGATCTGCGAAACAGGCACGGGACCGGGAATTTCAGGCGATCATGCCGCTGCGGGGTAAGATCCTGAATACCTGGGAGGTGGATTCGGCCGAGATTCTGGCCTCGCAGGCGGTGCACGACATCGCCATCGCGCTCGGTGTCGATCCCGGATCCAGCAAGATCGATGATCTGCGCTACGGCAAAATTTGTATTCTGGCAGACGCCGATTCGGACGGGCTCCACATTGCCACATTGCTGTGCGCGCTGTTCGTCAGGCACTTCCGGCCGGTGGTAGAAGCGGGTCACGTCTACGTCGCCATGCCACCGCTGTTTCGCATCGATGTCGGCAAGGAAGTCTTTTACGCACTGGATGAAGATGAGAAGAACGGCATTCTCGATCGGATCGCGGCGGAGAAGAAAAGCGGCAAGATCAATGTGCAGCGCTTCAAGGGTTTAGGCGAGATGAACCCGATGCAGCTGCGAGAGACCACCATGGCTAAGGACACGCGTCGGCTGGTACAGCTGACCCTTGAAGCCGCAACCAGCAGTAAGAAGAAAAGCACACTGGAAGTCATGGATATGCTGCTGGCGAAAAACCGGGCAGCTGACCGGAAAGCCTGGCTGGAAGAAAGCGGAAATCTGGCGGACTATGCGGAATAGTCGTCATGCAACCTGCGGTTGCTAGCGAGCAAACCTATGAACGAAGACATTATCCTCAGTGACGACGGCGTCGAACAGATAGCTCTGCGCAGCTATACGCAGCAGGCCTATCTGAATTATTCGATGTACGTCATCAACGACCGTGCTCTGCCCAGTATCGGTGACGGGCTTAAACCGGTTCAGCGCAGAATCATCTATGCGATGTCTGAGCTTGGCCTGAAGGCTTCGGCTAAGTTCAAGAAGTCAGCCCGAACCATCGGTGATGTTATCGGCAAGTTTCACCCGCACGGTGATTCCGCCTGCTATGAAGCCATGGTGCTCATGGCGCAGCCGTTTACCTATCGATATCCGCTGGTGGATGGACAGGGTAACTGGGGTTCGCAGGACGACCCAAAGTCTTTTGCGGCGATGCGCTATACGGAATCGCGACTGCGTAATTATGCAGATGTACTGCTGGGTGAGCTAGGCCAGGGCACGGTCGAATGGAAGCCGAATTTCGACGGCACACTGGACGAACCGGAAATGCTGCCGGCACGGTTGCCTAATGTGCTGCTTAACGGCGGTAGCGGGATTGCTGTGGGGATGGCGACAGACATTCCACCGCACAATCTTCATGAAGTTGCCCAGGCGCTGATCCATCTGCTCGATAACCCCAAAGCAACGCTGCAAGACATCGGCAAGCACATCAAGGGTCCGGATTTTCCCACTGAAGCGGAGATCATCACCCCTCAGTCTGAAATTGAAGAAATGTACCGCACCGGTCGCGGAACCATGAAGGCCCGCGCGACCTACGTGAAAGAAAATGGCGAGATTGTCATTACCGCACTGCCATATCAGGTTTCCGGTGCCAAGATTCTTGAGCAGATTGCTGCGCAGATGCAGAAAAAGAAGCTGCCTATGGTGGTTGATCTGAAAGACGAGTCGGACCATGAAAACCCGACGCGAATCGTCATTGTGCCGCGCTCGAATCGGGTGGATATCGACAGTGTCATGTCGCACTTGTTTTCCACCACGGACCTGGAAAAGAACTATCGTGTGAATTTCAACATGATAGGGATCAACAAGCGCCCTCAGGTTAAAGACCTGGTAAGTCTGCTGAAAGAATGGCTGCAGTTCCGAACTGTCACGGTCCGGCGCAGACTCCAGTTTCGTCTCGACAAGATACTTGATCGTTTGCATATCCTTGACGGCCTACTGATTGCTTTCCTGAATATTGATGAGGTCATCAAAATTATTCGTCAGGAAGACAAACCCAAGCAGGCGTTGATGAAGGCGTTTAAGATCAGCGAGCGCCAGTCAGAAGCAATCCTTGAGCTGCGCCTGCGACAGCTGGCCAAGCTTGAGGAGATCAAGATTAAAACCGAGCAGCAAGAGCTGAGTGACGAACGTAAAACTCTGGAGCAGCTGCTGAAGTCAGCTACCCGCCTGAAAACGTTTATCAAGAATGAAATCAAGACCGATGCGGAAAAGTTCGGCGACGCACGGCGCTCCAGGCTGGTGGAGCGCGAAGAGGCCAGAGCCTTCAGTGAAACCGAGCTGCTCTCTACCGAGCCCGTCACCATTGTTCTGTCGGAGCGCGGGTGGATGCGCTCGGCCAAAGGTCACGATGTGGATCCCCGCGCACTGCAGTACAAATCGGGGGACGGTTTTAAAATCGCTGCGCGTGGGAAAAGCAATCAGCTGGCCATTTTCCTCGATTCCACCGGTCGGGCTTACTCTCTGCCCGCGCATACCCTGCCTTCGGCACGCGGCCAGGGGGAGCCGGTTTCCGGTAAAGTGAACCCGCCGTCGGGTGCAACGTTCGAGGGAGTTGTGATCGGCGATGACGACAGAGATGTCTTGCTGGCCAGTGATGCCGGTTATGGCTTCGTCGCCAAGCTCGGAGACCTGATCAGCAAAAACAAGTCAGGTAAAGCCATCTTGCGCTTGCCGAAAGGGTCGGTATTGCTGCCGGCTGTGATGATTCAGAATTATGACAGCGATCGAATTGTTTCGGTGACCAACGAGGGACGCATGCTCATGTTCCCTCTGAGTCAGCTTCCCCGTTTAGCCAAAGGCAAGGGCAACAAAATCATTAACATCCCGAGCGCCCGTGTTGCCGAGCGGATTGAATTTGTTGTCGCCATGACAACGGTGACCGCGGAAGACACCCTGACGGTTTATGCCGGTCGGCGTCATCATAATCTGAAACCGGCTGATCTGCAGCACTACCAGGGTGAGCGCGGGCGCCGCGGTAATAAGTTGCCCCGGGGCTTTCAGAATGTGGATCGCATCGAAGTCCTGACATAGCCGGGTGCGCTCGCCGCAAGCGCGGCGCCTGTTTTGCCGGACTGCGGTGAAGTAAGGAACCTAGTCAGCGAACAGCGTCACCAGCTGCATCGCCTGCCGCTCTATCAACGGTTTGTATTCGGCCATTGGCTCCCTCGCGAGAAAGGTGGCAATGCGCACGTCATCGCCAATCTCGAACTCTTCCTCGGCGTCCAGTCGGCTCAGACCGCCGGCCTGCTCAAAGCTGACCGCTGAAATCAGCAGGGCATTGTCCGGGCAATGCTGACAAATTGTGCGTGCCTCATCCAGCGTCTCGCCGCTGAGGTTATTGCTGGACTGTGTGATGGGCGAATAGAGACTGTTGAGCGACTGCCCGCTGTGCACTGCTATTCGGTATTTTGCAGGTATCGGGTCGTCTCCCACGTCATTGACATCGCCAATTATTTGTAGAAACAACTGTGCGCAGCAGGCTCCGAAAAAGGCCTGATCCTCTTCCATTTCAACGTCATTGAAATGGATGACAGCTTCACCGTCTGCACAGAAACAGACGCTGCCGTTATAGAGGCGAGAAGCTTTGTCGATGTAGAAATAATATTTGTTGAGCAGTTCAAAGAGCGTCTCGCCGGGCAGCGTCGAGGCAAGGTACTGGTAGTTCGCCATGCTGATTACCAGCAGGGTTGTGGCCTGCCCGCCGGCCGCTGTGCCTGAAGACTGATGGTCCGCACTGGGTGCTCGGGTGCTGAGCTGGTTCAGAAAGGTATTTTGGGCAAGAAATTCTGCGGTTGCATTGTACTGCCGAATGGCTGCGCTGAGTTCATGATTGGATTCCGGCTCCGGGCAGGTATCGATCTCGCCCTTGCGGATATTGCTGAGAGCGAACGCCAGCAGATTGGCCGGGAAACTCACCACATACTGGAAGTAGATTCCGCTCAGCAGCACACAGACCGTCAGCAACAGAAAAGTGGCACCGACAATCAGCAGAAGACTGTTCGCTGCTCCCGCCTCGATATAGTCGAGGTTAAGCTCAAGCCGCACCGTCCCCGCAACCGCGCCGTTGAGCGTAATCGGTGCTTCATATTCTGCGCGAATGGATGCCTGCGGGACGGGCAAAGGCACCAGTGGGCGTATGGCTTCTTCGCGACCCTCCGCTTCGGCCAGCACGGCATCATCGACGCTGAGTACTGAGATTCGCTGAATGCCGGTGGCTTCAGTCAGGCTGTTGAGGACCACGTTCATGCTGATCAGATCGTTAGCCAAAACCAGTTCGGTCAGCTGCATGGCGGTTTGCTCGGCGAGAGCCTGACCGAGCCCGTCTGCTTGCTGCTGCAATAAACTGCGATTGCTGTAGCTGCTGATCAGCCAGAAGACGCACATGGCGAGGACCAGAAGCAGACATCCGGTGACCGTAAATTTGGTCGAAACCCGGCTCAGCGTCGGCCTGTGCTGAGAAGGTGCTTCTGCGTCTGTGTCAGGTGTTTTTGTCAAGCCAGAAAATCTTTTCGATGCGCCATGCAGGGGCAAGAATAACAGGAGCGTCGCATTGTCCCAAACAGTTGGAACGTGGCCGATCGACGCGGTATGCGAAAGCGAGGCCTCTCAGGCGGGCAGATGCCGCTATACCCCTCCTGAATGACGCAATCTGGCAAGCGCTACTGATGAATACTCAGCCCAGTCGCGTTTTACTGTCACTGCCCGGGTCTTCTCTGACCAGCCGAGGGACCAGATAGCCGGGCAGCAGGGCACGGATTTCGGTGATCAGGTTCAGGCCTTCTTGTTCGTCGACCAGAAAATGTCCGGTTCCGGCAACCCGATCCGGCAGGTGCAGATAGTAAGGCAGTACATTCATGTCAAACAGTTTATGACTCAGCGAAACCAGACATGCTGCATCATCATTGATGCCTTTGAGCAGTACTGACTGATTCATCAACGTTGCGCCCGTTGCTCTGAGCTTTTGCATGGCGAGCTGCACCGAGGAGTCAATCTCCTGACCGTGGTTGCAATGAATGACAATTACCAGTTTGCTATTCAGCGACGCGAGCGTCTGGCACAGACTGCGGGTAATCCGCTGCGGGATCACTACCGGCAGACGGGTGTGGATACGAATGGTGGTGATCTGTCTGAGTGTGTCGATCTGAGTCAACAGCCAATTGAGATAGTTGTCTCCCGCGGCCAGCGGATCACCGCCGCTCAGAATGACCTCGGAGATGCTGCTGTCCCTGCCGATCTGCCCCAGAGTTTCCTGCCACTGCTGCTTGCCCGGCGTGTTGGTCGCATAGTCAAAGTGTCGCCTGAAGCAATATCGGCAGTGCACTGCACAATGAGGCGCTGCGGTAAGCAGAACACGACCCCGGTATTTTTGCAGCAGTCCTTGCGCCTGATTGAAGCTTCTTTCCTGCAGGGGATCTTCACTGAGCGAGGAATCCACCTCCTCTTCCAGCTGGCTCGGCCAGACCTGCCGCAACAGTGGGTCGTCCCATTTGCCCGGCTGCATGCGCCGCGCAAATGGTCTGGGCACCTTGAGAGAAAACCTGTCCAGTCCGGACTGGGCCAGTAGGCTATCGGAGCCCTGGTTGCTGTCGAGCTGGAGAATTTCGGTTAATTCCTTTGGATCTGTGATGAGATCAGCTAATATTTCCTGCCATTTTTCAGGCGGGTCAGAAGTGATGACCGATAGGGCAGCGTTGCTCATGACTGGATACGGGCGTTAACTGTTCGGAATTCAGACCGGGTCACAATTTGTGCGGTGGTTTCGTCGCATCATAGCAACAATGCGGATGACAAGCAGGCTTATCCGTGAAAACACAGGTAAACTTTTCGTCCGGGGTCCGGTCGCCTCCGAGATACCCAGACAGAAGAAAGGAGACAGCAAATGGCAAGCTACGCAACCAACGAATTCAAATCAGGACTGAAAGTGCTGGTCGACGGAGAGCCCTGCTCTATCCTTGAAAACGAGGTGGTTAAGCCCGGTAAAGGCCAGGCTTTCAATCGCGTGAAATTTCGCAATCTGCGTAACGGCAGAGTCTGGGAACGTACGTTTAAATCCGGAGAGTCGATTGAAGCGGCCGATGTCATGGAAATCGACATGGAATATCTCTATGCGGACGGTGAGTTCTGGCACTTCATGAAAACTGACGGTAGTTTCGAGCAGGTGGCGGCGGACGCAAGCGCAATCTCTGAGGCGAAAGACTGGCTCAAGGAACAGGATGTCTACCAGGTGATTCTCTGGAACGAGGCGCCAATCTCGGTGTCGCCACCGAATTTTGTTGAGCTTGAGGTCACGGAAACAGACCCCGGACTTAAAGGCGACACGGCTCAGGGCGGCACCAAGCCGGCTACTTTGAGCTCGGGCGCGGTGGTCAAGGTGCCACTGTTCGTCAATATCGGCGATGTGCTGCGTGTCGACACCCGCACGGGTGAGTATCAGAATCGCGTCAGCAAATAAATCACCATCCGCCTTTGAGCGTTGACTTAGCGTGGCTGAAAGGAAGCATCACTCCTTGCCGGGTAGCCTGAAGTTGCGTGCCTCGGTGCTGGCCGAGGTCAGGCGCTTCTTTGCTGAGCGGGAGGTGATGGAAGTTGAAACGCCGCTGCTGGGAACCAGTACCGTCACGGATGTGCATTTGCATTCCTTTGAGGTGCGTACGCATGATCCTTCGCAGCTCCCCTTGTTTCTTCAGACCTCACCTGAGTACGCGATGAAGCGGCTGTTGGCCGCGGGCTCGGGCCCGATTTACCAGATTGCCAAAGCCTTTCGGGCCGGCGAGCGAAGCCGCTTGCATAATCCGGAATTCACGCTCATTGAATGGTATCGTCCCGGGTTCTCGCTGGCTGATCTGATGGATGAAGTGGAGCAGCTCATTGCTCGTTTGTTGAGCCGTCAGAATATTCCAAGAGTTACCTACGGAGAATTATTCAGGACGCATCTCAATCTTGATCCGCACACCATCGCCCTTGAGGAACTGAAGCAGCGCAGCGATGAGTTGATTGATGTCCGCAGCGCTGATCTGGATGCGACCGATTATCTACAGCTGTTGATGGGTCAAAAAATTGAGCCAAGCTTGCCGGATAGCTGCTTTATCTATGAATATCCAGAAGCGCAGGCCGCACTGTCGGTTGTAGCGCCTGATGCTGAGGGCGTTCCTGTCGCGCAGCGCTTTGAACTCTATGTAGACGGCATGGAGCTGGCCAATGGTTACTTCGAGTTGACTGACGCGGCAGAGCAGCGGGCGCGGTTTGAGAGGGACCTTGTCAGACGGCAGCAACTTGGCCTGCCGGCTGTGCCTGTCGATGAAGAACTGCTTGCTGCTATGGAGGCGGGCCTGCCGAGCTGCGCAGGTGTTGCGCTCGGTCTCGATCGTTTATTGATGGCGCTCGGTCAAAACCGGGATATTTGCGGTGTAATCAGCTATCCGCTGGACTGAACGTTCAGCCCTCGCGCGCCTCCTGCAACACCCGGTCCGTATACATCGCGCGCATTTTCATTGTGACAGGGCCGGGTGTCCCATTTCCTATCCGGGTCCCATCAATCTCAACAACGCCAAGCGCCATAGTCGTCGCGCTGCTGATGAACGCTTCGTCCGCTGCCAGCGCCTCTTCCACGGTAAACAGTCGCTCCTCAATCTCGATGCCTGTTTGCTCGGCCAGCTCTAACAGCGTTCTGCGTCTGATGCCCGGCAAGATGGAGTTGGACAGCGGTCGGGTGACAATCTTATCGCCAATGACAATATAGGCAGAGGAAGACACCCCCTCAGTGACATAACCGTCTTCCACCATCCAGCCTTCTTTCGCCCCTTTGCTGACCGCGTCCTGCTTCGCCATGCACTGTCCAAGCAGGTTGATCGATTTGATGTCGCGCCGTTTCCAGCGCAGATCAGGAGTGGTTGCGACTTTGATACCTTCAGTGGCAGCCGGGTTGTTGAGCAGGTTCATCTGGGATGAAAACGCCATGAAGCCGGGCGCGGTATCGGCGGGGAACGGGAAATCCCGCTCGGCAATGCCCCGGGTCACCTGAGAGTACACCACGCCTTCGCGAAGATTATTGCGGCTCACCAGTTCTGACATCACGTCAAGATACGCCTGCTGACTGCAGGGCCAGTCGAGCTGAATCTGGCTGAGGCTCCGATCAAGACGCTCCAGAAAATAGGCTTTGTCGACAACGGCTCCTTCGAATACAGGGACGACTTCATAGACGCCGTCGCCGAAAATATAGCCTCGGTCAAAGATGGAGACTTTGGCTTCATCGGCAGGCAGATACTCGCCATTGAGATAAACAATTCTGGTCAAAGCAGGGTCCTTACTGGGTCAATAATCAATACGATCGCTCAAGCGTGTGCGGTGCGTTAAGGGTCCGGCAGCCATCAGGCCGGCGGGGAATAACACATGCGCTCAGAATTCTCTGGCGAAGCTCGCCAGGGCTTCGCCATCAAGCCGCTGCACTGTCCATTCATCCATAGGTGCTGCTCCGATCGAGCGGTAGAACTGGATCGAAGGTTCATTCCAGTCCAACACCGACCACTCAACGCGCGTGCAGCCCTTGTCGACAGCCAGTCTGGCAAGATAGGCCAGCAGGCACTTACCAAAACCTTTGCCACGCATGTGCGGCTGTACATATAAATCTTCCAGATAGATACCCGGTCTCCCGGTGAAGGTGGAGAAATTATGAAAGAACAGGGCATAGCCGACCGCAGTACCCTGATATTCTCCGATGACAGACTGGGCATAGGCCACCTCACCAAACAGGGTTTCTTCCAGTGTTTCAACGCTGGCGACGACTTCGTGCAGCAGCTTCTCATATTCCGCCAGTTCCCTGATGAAACTCAGGATTAGGGGACAGTCTTCGACCGTTGCCTTTCGCAAGACAAAGTCCGGTAGTGAAGTGTTTATGATCATTTTTTACCCGTTGCGGCAGGTGGTTCCGGCGCTATAAGGCTCGACCCGGCGTTTGCGCACGCTTCTTCAGTTTTAACGGTATGCCTGGACTGCTATAATCCGCGCCTCTTTTTTCAGGTCGATCGCCAGGTCGAGTGCGCGCTAATTAAGGAAACATGATGTCAGCGAAAAAATCCACCATTATTTATACCGAAACCGACGAAGCTCCTGCGCTGGCAACCTACTCCTTGTTGCCGATTGTCGAAGCCTTCGCCCGCGCTTGCGATGTCGATGTTGAGATCAGAGACATCTCCCTGTCCGGACGCATCATCGCCAACTTCGCTGACTATCTGAGCGCTGACCAGCAGCAGTCCGACGCGCTGGCCGAGTTGGGAAATCTGACCCAGGATCCGCTGGCGAACATCATCAAGCTGCCGAATATCTCGGCCTCTATTCCACAGATGAAGGCAGCCATTGCAGAGCTGCAGGGGAAAGGCTATGCGCTTCCTGACTACCCGGAAGAGCCTTCAAGCGATGAGGAGAGAGATATCAAGGCCCGCTATGACCGCATTAAGGGCAGCGCAGTTAACCCGGTTTTGCGCGAAGGAAATTCCGACCGACGTGCACCGGCTTCGGTGAAGAACTACGCGAAGAAGAATCCTCACTCAATGGGGGTCTGGTCTTCGGCGTCAAAGTCTCATGTCGCCAGCATGGCAGAAGGTGATTTTTTTGGCAGCGAGCAGTCCACTACAGTGCCTGCTGCGACTTCGGTAACGATTCAGCATACCGGCAGCGATGGCACAGTCTCGGTGCTCAAGGACAACATTGCTCTGCAGGCCGGTGAAGTTATCGATGCTGCCTGTATGAGCGCGCAGGCCTTGCGCGAGTTTCTCGAAGCGGAGATCCAGGATGCAAACGAGCAGGATGTGCTGATGTCTCTGCACATGAAAGCCACGATGATGAAGGTTTCTGACCCGATTATCTTTGGCCACGCCGTGAAGGTGTACTACCGGGACGTCTTTGAAAAATACAGCGAGCAATTTGCCGAGCTCGGCGTGGATGCCAACAACGGCATTGGTGATGTCTACGCCAAGATTCAGTCGCTTACTGATGAGGAGCGGACGGCAATTGAAGCAGACCTGCAGGCGGTCTACAGCACCCGGCCAGATATGGCGATGGTGGATTCAGATCGGGGCATCACCAACCTGCACGTGCCCAGCGATATCATTATTGATGCGTCCATGCCCGCAGCGCTGCGTTCCTCCGGACAGATGTGGGGCCCGGATGGTCAGCTCCACGACATGAAAGCAATCATCCCGGACCGCAGCTATGCGGGGATCTATCAGCAGGTGATTGACTACTGCAAACAGAATGGCGCGTTTAATCCGTCGACCATGGGCAGCGTGCCCAATGTGGGACTGATGGCGCAGAAAGCGGAAGAGTATGGTTCACACGACAAGACATTCGAGGTCGCCGCAGACGGGACGATCGCAGTGGTTGATGGTGATGGCAGGACCCTGCTTGAACACGCGGTAGCGGCAGGCGATATCTGGCGGATGTGCCAGGTGAAGGACGCGCCTATTCAGGACTGGGTGAAGCTGGCGGTGTCCCGCGCGCGCCTGAGCGAGACACCTGTTGTGTTCTGGCTGAATGAAGAGCGGGCGCACGATGCGCAGCTGATCAAAAAGGTCAATGCCTACCTGCCTGAGCACGACACTGAGGGGCTTGAGATTCATATCATGGCTCCGGCCGCGGCGACTCGCTTCTCTCTGGAGCGGATCGGTGCGGGTAAAGACACGATCTCCGCTACGGGCAACGTGCTGCGTGACTACCTGACGGATCTGTTTCCGATTCTTGAGTTAGGCACCAGCGCCAAGATGCTTTCTATTGTTCCGCTGATGAACGGCGGGGGCCTGTTTGAGACAGGCGCCGGAGGTTCAGCGCCCAAACACGTGCAGCAGTTTGAAAAAGAGAACCACCTTCGCTGGGATTCGCTGGGAGAGTTTCTGGCTCTGGCAGCTTCCCTCGAACATCTCGCTCAGGTCACGGAGAATTCGCGCGCTCAGGTGCTGGCCAAGGCACTGGATCAGGCAACCGGTAAATTTCTTGACGAGAACAAATCCCCGTCGCGGAAGGTGAATGAGCTGGACAATCGGGGCAGTCACTTTTATCTGGCCATGTACTGGGCAGAGGCTTTGGCGGCCCAGTCCGAAGATGCGGAGCTGGCACGGCATTTTGCTTCTGCTGCGACCGCCATGGGGGAGAATGAAGCCCGGATTGTGGCAGAGCTCAACTCGGCCCAGGGCGTTGCCATGGAGGTGGGCGGTTACTACAAGCCTGATCCGGAACTGGCTGCAGCGGCAATGCGCCCGAGTGCGACATTGAATGAGATCATTGCCAGTATCTAGGTGCGCTCTGAGGCAGCGTGAGGGCCTTCGATAGACCTGTCCGCGGTACAGGTCGCGACTGAAGGCAACTGAAGCTAGAAGGTAAAGGTGCCTGGATTCAGCCCGAGGCATAAAAAAGCCCACCAGATGGTGGGCTTTTTTGTGCGCGCAGTCGGCTTATTTTACTGCTCTGAGGTAGCGCTTGATTCCGCCTACCGGGCCTACTTCTGCGCCAAAGATGTTGCCATGACTGTCGGCGACCACGCCTTCAGCGGTGCAGGTGCCGCGGCAGTCTGGCTGAGGGTCCGGGATCAGGAATTCGACCTCCCCGGTAATCGCACTGCCGATCCGTATCCCCCGGGTCCAGTCTCCGTGATCGGGGTTTACCGAGCCGGACTCCGAGTCCGCTGCATAGAGCACATCGTTGTCATCAATAAAGATTCCGCTGTTGCGGCTGAACTGATACCAGACGTCGAGCAGATTGCCGTCCTGGTCAAATATCTGGATGCGGTTGTTGCCGCGGTCAGAGACAAACAGTCGCCCCTGAGAATCCATGGCAAGCGCATGCGGCTGACGGAAATTGCCGGGCTCCATGCCCCACTCACCCCATTTCTTGATCAGATTGCCTTCGGCATCATACTTGTACATGGCATTAGGTGTGCCCTCGGCGCTGGAGTGACCTTCACCGATGAAAATGGAGCCGTCCGGTGCAACCAGCACATCGTTCGGGGTATAGCAGCATTCCCCGTTGCTGCCGCCGCCCTTCACGCCGATAGACATCAGATGCACGCCGGTCGGGCTGAATTTGTGGACCTGATGACCGTAAGGTTCGCCGTCATAGCCCTCGATCTGGTTGGTGCCGCGGGCATCGGCAATCCAGACATTTCCGTCATGATCGACCTCAATGCCATGTGGCCAGGTGATATAGCCGGCGCCGAAGCTGCGAACCATATTTCCATCTTTATCGAACAGCATCACCATGTTGGTGTCAGGGCTGTTGACGCAGGCGTTGATGTTGCCGCCGCAGCGCTCGGCAATCCAGATACTCTCGCCATCCGGATGAACATCCACTGTGCTTGAGGAGCCCCAGTCACGTCCGGCCGGCATCTTAAAATAGCCTGACTGGGTAATGTAGGGGTTGGGCAGATCATTGACCGGAGGCATGTCTGCCTGTGCGAAGACCAGAGCGGGTGCCGCCAGTAGCGCGAGGCAAGCTGCTTTGAAACGCGTGTGATTAGACATCGGATTTTCTCTCATTGTTGTTGTAGTAGGACCAGCATCAGAGGATAAACCAGCAATCCCGCAGGTTCAATCGCAGCCCGGTGCTTCTTTCTGATAGTTCAATCTGGCCGGTGAAGGCGAGACGGTCACTGACTGGGTTGAGGGCTCTCTGATCTGGCAGAGGCTTTGTTATGGCGCTGATTGAGGGTCAGGTAGCCCAATTTACTGTACCGGATATGTTGAAAAACAGTACCTGGTTGAGTGCGTTTCTGACCCTGAGGGGCATGCCGGGGCCTGGCTTGATCTGACATGCGGGTTTAAGCCTGCGTGGTTGATGTCTGAAGCCGCCTGCGCCGAGTCGCAGAGCGCGCGGTCAGCTACGCTGCGAGACAAGAATGCCGAACTGATCAATCTCGACCAGGACATTCCCGAAGTCAGTAATCTCTATGGGTGGGCGTGTCGAGCTGTCATGCTGTCCAAAGACGAACACTTTTATCGCCTGGCCACGACGCTGCGGCAGGCTGGCCATTTCAGAGTCGAATCCCTGCGGAACAAAAATGCTGACCAGGTCGATGTTGTCCCCGGCAGATTCCAGAAAGCTTCTCTTATTGGCATACCATTCAGTTTTTGTTGTCGGAAAATTCTCCAGTATTGAATCGTTGTAAACGAATACCACATCAACTTCCGTAATCAATATGGCGTTGTAATCGAGCCGCGACTGCACGAACACAGACTGCACTTCTGCCTGCGCGGTCATGCCTGTGAGCGCCATAAGCAGGAGAACTACCCGGCGGAGCCTGGCTATTTTCATGACCATTTTGGAGATTTGCGGGGAATGAATGCGCATGTTCGGAGCAGGGAAATTACGCCAGATCGGTTCGGTTCGCAAATAAAAAGCCGGCTCGCTTCTGCGGCCGGCCTTTTGCCCGAGACCATGCTGATGAGTGCCGGTGTTACTCGGAAGTCGGCACAACGCCGGTGTCAGATTTAGGCGAGCCATCGCCGTTGAAGCCCATGACCTCATAGCGACGCCAGCCGGCCAGGATGCCCATCAGACCGTGATTGCCCTCGTGGCAGGCGTACTCGAATACCGGATCCGGCGAAGCGCGAAGGGGAACCCGCGCTGACCAGGGCTCGTCCCACGACAAGGGGTCGGTTACGGTGAAATCATATTCCAGCGTGTTGTCGTCCGCTCTGCTGAAGCGCTCAACCACGTACGCCTCATTGGACATGCCACGCAGATTGTAGGTGTGGTACCAGCCCTTGGTTTCGATGACCAGCGTGTCATCTTCCCAGCGCGCAATGGAGTTGCCTTCCCACTTGCCCTGCTTGATGTCGAAGTCATCGGCGTAGGGAATGATGCGGGCGGTATGCACCATCTCATTGAGAATCATCACGTGATCCTCGGTCTGCACCAGCTGCATGTTGTTGTTGTAGGATCCCGGTATCATCGGTGGGCCACCGACGAAGCCGGTGATACAGCGGTCTACCGTCGTGCGCCCCTCAGGACCGGCACTTTCAAAAACCATCTGCTGGTAGGCAGACCGGCGCTGCTGTCCCGCCTCATTCAGGCTGGGAATGCGGCCGTTAGGCGGGTCGTAAATCAGTGAGGTACGGCGATCGGCGATGGTCTCGCTGCCGCGCTCATACCAGAATTCATTATAGGAGATGACCCCCGGGGGATAGCCAGCTCCACCGACCGAATCGATGATGAGATCACGGTTCTGACGCCGGTTCTCATAAGCTTCCCATTCTTCCGCCTGCTCAGGCGTGAGCACCTCCAGATTTTCCAGTTCCCGCGGACGCTGCAGGGGCGTGATGGTCCGGAACGTATAAAAACCCTGAAAATCCGGGTGGCCGTACTCGGTCCTCGGAATCTCGCTGTCCTGAGCGGACAGCAGCGGCGCCAGGCATAAACCGGCTGCAGCCAGCGTGAGTTTGGTCAGGCTTTGCTTGCACATGGCAACCTCCAAATCTTGTTATTCAACTGCCGCTTTGTTACGGCCAGAGCATCGAAATTACGCCTGTTTTACCGCTTTTTCAAGGCTGATGAAGGCCGGCCAAATCTGCCGGGTCAAATTGAATTGGCCCGATAGCTGGTTTATCCTCTGGCTGGTCGTTTTGAGTGGGCACGAGGAGCAGTATGGCCACCCTTGCACAAAGTCACACCAAGCAGGCAACTGAGCCTTCAGGATCCCCTGAGGCGGACATCAGTCTCAGCCCCTATAAATTTTCCGCCGCGCTTACCGCTGGTCTGTTCCTGCTGGCCTTTACGCCGCGGGTGCAGAGCAATGAGACGCTCGCCTATTCAGTGATCGGTGCCGCGCTGGTACTGGGCGTCTGGCAGATTTTCCAGATTCTGACGGCGCGTCGAACAGGCCAGACTTTTGGTTTCAACGTGGTGTTGCGCCAGCAGCACTACATCCAGATGATGGTGCAGTTCAGCGTCTATCTCTACTGGGGCTACTACTGGAGACCGGTCTACGAACATCTCTGGTTACTGGCGGCGCAGGTATTGTTTGCCTTCAGTTTCGATATGCTGCTGTCCTGGTCGCGCAAACGCAATTACACCCTCGGTTTTGGCCCGATTCCGATCATCTTCAGCACCAATTTGTTCATGTGGTTCCGGGATGACTGGTTCTATCTTCAATTTTTGATGATTGCCGTCGGCTTCATGGGTAAAGAGTACGTTCGCTGGCACCGGGAGGGGCGCAATGTCCATATCTTCAATCCCTCGGCCTTTGCGCTCGGTATCTTTTCGCTGCTGTTGATAGCGACCAACACCACCAGCATTACCTGGGGTCAGGAAATTGCGTCCACACTGACCCTGGCGCCCAACATTTACACATTCCTGTTTCTGATTGGCCTGGTGGTAATGTATTTTTTCTCCATCACTCTGGTTGCCGGCATGGCGGCAATTACGCTGTTCAGTTTCTCAACGCTTTACTCCTTCGGTGCCGGTGTTCCTTACTTCATTGATTCGGATATTCCAGCGGCCGTATTTCTCGGCCTGCATCTGCTGGTGACTGACCCGTCCACTTCGCCCCGGACTCCGCTGGGCAAGCTGATGTTCGGCATGCTTTATGGTATCGGCGTGTTTGCCCTCTACACACTTTTGGATCTGGTCGGCGCGCCGACCTTCTATGACAAGCTATTGTGTGTGCCTTTGCTGAACCTCAGCGTCATTGTCATAGACAGAATGGTGCGGTCGATTGATTCAGAGGCGGCGCTGAACCTGTGGAAAAGCTCGTGGTTCGGTGGCCGCGGCAATCTGGCCCACATGAGTGTCTGGATTCTGGTGTTTGGCCTCATGAGTGTCATTGGTAAAACAGACGGCAAGCACACCGGTGACAGCCTGCCGTTCTGGCAGCAGGCCTGTGCAGACGGGGTTGCGAACAGCTGTCAGCGGCTGGTCCAGCTGCAGTCAACCTACTGCGCTGACAATGCCGGCTGGGCCTGCAACGAGTTGGGTATCCTGTATCGCTCAGGAGCCGTTGTTGCGAAAGATGAAATGCTGGCCAGCGCCTATTTTTCCCAGTCCTGTGAGCTGAAGTTTCAGGCGGGCTGTCTGAATCTGCTGGCGGAAGACCGGTTTGCCAGTGCTGATCCCAGACCCCTCGACCTGCGCCTGCTGTTGCGCGAAGGCAGCCGCAATCTCCTTCAGTGGTCGGAAGCCGATCTCTACGCACGGGCCTGCGAGCACGACTGGTCCTTTGCCTGCAGTAAAAGCTGATCTGCGCGGATGAGTCAGGGCAGTCCGTCAATTGAAACGCCCGTACCCAGTCGTACGCTGGGTTTCATGCTGATGAGTGCGGTGATTGTGGCGGTGGCACTGTTTCTGGCGCAGCAGCGCAAGCAGCAGGACGCTGATGGGCAGATACCGGCCTTGCCGCTGCCGGCAAGTTTGCCGGGATTCTCAGCGGAGCACTGGTATCTGCCGGACGACTCGGCCCTGGGCTTCGTCCACATCCCGGCGGGTCGCTTCACCATGGGCAGCAATCCGGCGGTTGATCCGATGGCCTATGGGAATGAACGCTGGTCAGCGACCCGCCGACAGGGTCGTCCGGAGTTGCCTTCCTATTATATTGCCCGCTATGAAACGAGCGTTGCGCAGTTTGCGGCTTATCTGAATGCCACCGGTCAGTCCTCGAGTGCCGTTGAGGGATTGGCACCCGACTTGCCGATTACCGGAATCACCTGGCCTGAGGCCCTGGCCTATACCCGCTGGCTTGACCTTGTCCTGCGGCAGTCTGATCAGACGCCGGCAGAGCTGAGAGCCTTTCTGGAAGGCGGGGGTCGCGTAACGCTCCCGTCGGAGGCGGAGTGGGAGAAAGCCGCGCGTGGCACCGAGGGCCAGGTTTTTCCCTGGCGCAGCGGGCCGCCGCCGGAGAGTGTCAATTTTAATGGCGGCGAAATACGCGCTGTCAACGCGGTGGACTGTTCTGAATGCGTCTGGGGATTGTCCGACATGGCGGGCAACGTCTGGGAAATGACCGCGAGTCCCATGCAGCCCTATCCCTACTCTGAAGCTGATGATCTGGAAGCCCGCGATGGCGAGGCGCTTTGGGTCATGCGGGGCGGATCGTTTGCGGACGGTATCGGTAACGTCCGAGCTGCGGTCAGAGGTGGCGTCGACCCGGGTGTGCGCAACGAGGCCATCGGTTTCCGGCTCGTCATCAGCGCCCGCCCCTCTGCTCGGAATCCGTAAATTTCCTGTCAACCAATCTTTGTTCGTCGCGTTCTAATAAGCAAGCCAAGACAGTTGGTGTTTATTGAACCGCCTGGACTATCCGGTGGGACTTGAACAGGAGATGAAAAAATGAAATCGCTTATCCTCGCAGCAATCCTGGGCGCTTCGATGACCCTTGGACTGAATTCAGCCGAGGCGCACCCAAGGTCCGGGCCTCATCGGCATACCACGCGGGTTGTTGTTACCAAGCCCGTCATCGTCAGACCCGCTCCGGTTCGCACAGTGGTCACCCGGGCTGTCGTCGGGCAGTTTTTTGAGTCGGTGCCGGGGCCACACATCCGGGTGGTTCACGCAGGTCGAACGTACTTTGTTCATGATGGGGTCTACTACGCCAGGCAAGGCCGTGGCTACACGGTGGTCAGACCGGTAGCCGGTGTCAGAGTGACGACTCTGCCGCGCGGAGTCGCGAAAGTCCGAATCGGTGGCAGAACGCATTACCGTTACCAGAATGTGACTTACCGGCGGGTCAATAGTTACTACGTCGTCGTCTGACTCCGGTGCTGTCGTCAGCACGGCGCTTATCCGGGGATCAGGGTATGCTCTGACCCCCGGAGTCTTTTTCTGATTCGGGTGCGGCCGCTACCGAGGCCGGTCAGCTGAGCCTGGACCCTCAACACCTTCTTTTGTCATCTGTCTGATTCGGCGGATGGCGTCCTCATCAAGCTGCCGATAGGCGGCTTGTAAATAGACGCCGATGTCCGATTGTTCATCAGATTCGCTCAGATCACGCTGATAGAAAAAGAGCACGAACAGCGCGCCCTCTTCAGGTTGCTCGATGCGGGTTCTGCTCTGAGCCGAGAATGGGTTGTCCCGTGCCGTTGTCCGGGTGACTATCTGCCTTTCAGGATAAAGGATTACCTCTTCGCAGAAACTGTCCGCGCCTGCCTCGATGGTCCGTTCAAAGGTATTGATGCCGGTTGCTCTGGTGGTGCAGCGTAAGTGGGGGTTGAAAGCCTGTGGTTCTCGGGCACGCAGCACCAGACCCTGCCACAACTCGCTGCGGCTGATGGGCGGTAGAGCGCAATCGCCGGGACAGTTCACCTCGATAGTATGTTCAAATTCCAGCATTGAGACCTCTGCATTGTTCATACCCTGCTCGGCAGTCGGGCGCAGGCCGCCGAGGGAAACGTTCACCCGGTCCGGCCCGCTGAGGCGGCACATCCGCCGACCGCTCGCTGAGCAGAAAATGCGGTAACCCGGAGCTACCTGCATTCGACAAACAGTGGTCTGACTCAGTAGACTGCCGCTTCCCAGTTTTATGCGCGTTGATAACGGAATACTAATGAATACGGACATACTTTTCAGACCCTTTACGCATCCTAAACTCCAGCTGCCCAATCGCATTGCCATGGCACCGATGACGCGACAGTTCTCGCCACAGGGAATTCCCGATGCCGCGGTGTGTGATTACTACCGCCGCCGCGCAGAGGGAGAGGTCGGCCTGATCATCACAGAGGGGACTACGGTTCCCCATCCGGCGGCTTCGTCTCATATTCAGATTCCAAAATTTCATGATGAGTCACTGGAGGGGTGGGCGAAAGTCGTTGAGACCGTGCATGCTGCGGGGAGCAAAATTGCGCCGCAGCTCTGGCATGTTGGCGTGATTCGCAAGCCGGGCCAGGGCCCGTATCCGGACTATCAAACCGTCTCTCCGTCCGGCTACCTGCGGCCCGAGAAAAAGGTGCTGCAGCCGCTTTCAACTGCTGAAATAGACCAGATTATTCAGGCATTCACCCAGTCCGCGGCCAACGCGAAAGAGCTGGGATTCGATGCGCTTGAGCTGCACGGAGCGCACGGGTATCTGATTGATAATTTCTTCTGGGAAGGCACCAATGTTCGCGAAGATGAATATGGCGGTTCTCTGGTCAAGCGCACCCGATTTGCGGCAGCGATCGTCGAATCGATCAGAGCAGAAATTGGCGAAGACTTTCCGATTATCCTGCGATTCTCCCAGTGGAAGCAGCAGGATTATGAAGCGAAGCTTGCTCACTCCAAAGAGGAGCTGGCGCAATTTCTTACGCCGCTGTCCGACGCCGGCGTAGACATTTTTCACTGCAGCACCCGACGCTTCTGGGAACCGGAATTCGAAGACTCACCCCTAAATCTGGCTGGCTGGGTCAAACAGATTACCGGCAAACCGACCATCAGCGTGGGCAGCGTGGGGCTGTCCGAAGAATTCGTGGCCACTTATCGGGAGGGCACTGCAGAAGTTCGCGGAATCGAAGATTTGCTTGCCCGCATGGAAAAGGACGAGTTTGATCTGATTGCGGTCGGTCGAGCGCTCCTGGCGAATCCCGACTGGCCGAAACTGATTCGGGCGGGTGAAACCGATAAACTCAGGACCTTCAACAAGGAACAGCTTGCGGAACTGATCTAGACGGAACTGTTGGCATGAATAGATTCTCAGTAACGCTCTTATTGTCAGGCCTCACGGTCATGGCCGGCACGTTATTCTGGGTGTTCGCCCCTCCGCCTGCTGCAGTTAACGCCACGATCCCGAGCGGCGGCGAGGCACTGGCGCGTGGGGAATATCTGTTCAGCGCCGGCGGCTGTATCAGCTGTCACAAAGGTGAGGAGCGTGCTGAAAGCCCCAGCGGGGGTCTTGCGTTGCGCACAGATTTCGGGGTTTTTTATGCTCCGAATATTACGCCCGATCCGGTCAGCGGCACCGGTAGCTGGTCCGGCGCCGACTTTATCAATGCGATCAAGCACGGCCGGGCACCGGACGGCAGTTATTATTTCCCTGTATTCCCCTATCGCTCCTACGCCGGATTGAGTGATGAAGATGTGCTGGATATGGCGGCTTACATCCTATCGCTGGATGCAGTTGATTTCCGGGCACCAGAGCCTGAAGCGGCGCCATGGTTGCGTCGCTGGATGATTGCCGGTTGGAACAGGCTTGCTGATCTGTCGCAGCCGGACAATGAGGTATTTTCTGATGAAACTGTGGCTCGTGGCGCCTATCTTGCAAGAAATCTCGGGCATTGCGGAGAATGTCATACCCCCAGAAACGACCTTGGTCTACCGGACTGGAGTCGCGAGTTCGGCGGCAGTCAGCTGGGTGATGAGATTATTGAGCCCATTGACTCAGACGCACTTGCGCACTGGACTGCTGCCAATTTTGACCTGTTTCTCATTCTGGGTATGAAGCCTGAAGGTGAATTTGTCGGTGGTGACATGAACGAAGTGATTGAGTTCAACACCAGCAGACTGACCGACGAAGACCGTGGGGCACTGGCTGCATTTTTCACGCGCCACCAGCGCCCTGACTGACAGCGGCGGCTTGCCGGGTTAACCCGGATTTCTCATTATCTGATTTCGCCTGTCAGGCCGGCGGATGTCGCCAGCGCTGTCGGCGGCGCGGTACCCCAGCATTGTCTGCTCTCCTGCACAGCCGGAGCGTATCAGTTTCGTGCGCGGGCCAGCTTCACGCGCTGCGTCATCTCATGAAAGCTGCGATGTGCCAGTGCTTCGCTAAAATCTGACCGGAGTGAACCCGTTGTGTCCGGTTTTGCCAAAAATTGTTAGCTTTCGTGAAAATTTGTCTACACTGAAGGCGTCGCACCGGTAGTGTCAGGGCGTTGACCCCTGGGTCAACAGTCCGAGGGTTATTCCGGCAGGTGAAGTCAATCAGCTTTGCCGGGGTGTCCGGGGCTGCCGGTGCTGCTGAAATCAGAAGCAGAGTGATTCACACAAGGAGATGGTAGATGAGGGAACTCACACTCGAAGAAATGGAACAGGTGGCCGGTGGGCTGGGTCCGGCCGGTGCCGTGATTGGCGGTGTCGCCGGCGGGTTAAGCTCATACGTCGGCAGTGTCGGTGGCATCATCGGCGGTGCAACGCTAGGAGCAGTCGGAGGATTCTTCGGCGGTATTGCCTCGGCAACAACAGGGTTGGGCCGGGCCATGTTCGGAGGCTACGCAGTCGGGGCAAGCGTTCTGGGCTCGGCAACCGGAGAGCCCAGCTCGTAACAGGGGGTATTATGGAGACGGTTTACTTGAACGCCGTGGTGATTTCTTTGTTCGCAACCTGGTTCATCCCGGCTACGATTCGAGACCCCCACAGCGGAGAGTTTCTGGGGTTTGCTCATGGAAAGTTCCTGGGCTTACTGGCCGCATTAACCCTCGTGGAAAGCTTCGTGGTCTCGCAGAGCTTCGGGTTCGGGCTTGAGGCGCTGCTGAGAGTGATCGCACAGGTCCTGATCGCTGTGTTTGCCGGGCTGATTTTTGTGAAATATACCCATCCCCGACTGTTCGGTTCGAGCATCAACTTTACCAAATGGTGGTAATCGCTCGGGCCGTTCGGGGCAGTCAGGCGGGTTGCAGAAGTTGTAGGTCTGCGCCTCCCGAGCAGGGCTAAAGACGGGGCTTGAGTCAACACACGACAGCGGGGCAGCTGCCTGCCCCGCTATTGTGCGCCTACCTGATGGAATACTCAGTCGTTGTCGACCCGGTAGGTATCATGACAATTGCCGCAGGAGCCGCCCAGCGCACGGAAGGCGCCCATCGCGGTTGCAAACTCCCCGGTTGAAGCCGCTTCGGCAAACGCAATCGCATTGTCTTCCAGTGCCTGAGCCTTATCGCTGAGGTCACTCATGTTGTCCCAGATACTGTCGAGCGCGGTGGTCTCTACCGCGAACCCCCGTGTGTCTTCTGCCATTACTTCCGGAATCATGCTGGCGATCGCGGCTATTCTCCGAGCGTTACGCTCGGCGACTTCCGCATTAAAAGGCGCGCCCTGAGCCATACCGGCGATAGGGATCAAGTTAAAACGGAGTGTCTTAAACAGGGCCTTGCGTTGATCAACAGCTTGCGCTGCGCGTTGCTCGGGAGTGATGTTGTCTTGCGCAGACACGACCATCAGCAATCCGGAAACAGTCACGCAAAACGCGGACACCAGAATCAGTATTTTTCTCATTATTGAACCTCCACCTAGGTGAGTTTGCAGGCCAGACGGATCGATATAGCAGCTTGGAACCTGCGGGATTGGCTGATTACCCCCGAATGCCACGGGAACCCGTTCAGCGTGGGCTGACTATATTACAAAGCGTGAGGGCATGCCATTGGCGAGGGTGTTCGCCTAGCTTGCCACTTCTTTCCAGAGGAAGAGCCGGGTGGCAGCCAGGAAACTGATCGCCAGCCACACAGCGATACCCAGCAGACTTGGGAGAATGTCAGTCAGAGCAGCTCCGGCGTTGGCGATTTCGCGCATCCCAGTGGAAACGAAAGACAGCGGCAGCAGTTGGGCCAGCGGTTGTATCCATTCGGGCATCGACTCTATCGGATAAAAGATCCCTGACAGGAATATCTGCGGCATGATGACAATGTTGCCAAGTGCGCCGATAGTCTCCTGAGTTTTTGCCAGACTGCCCAAGCTGAATCCGAGGCACAGAAAGACTACCGTCCCCAGAATGACGACAAAATAGTAAGCGAAGAAATTGCCGACAATCCGGATATCGAGCAGCACCACTGCCAGAACAATCAGCACGGTAAGCTGAACCAGAACGATGGTCATCCGGGCAAAGACTATCGCAGTGATAAAATCTTTTGGCTCAATCGGGGTGACGAACAGCCGCTTAAGAATGCCCTTGCGGCGATATTCCACAATGTTGAAACCACTGCCGGCAATAGACAGGTTCATCAGTGTCAATGCCATCAAGCCCGGCAGCAGAAAATCAATATAGCGCTGCGATCTGGCCTGGACATCTTCTATGGCGATGGTAAACAAAGGCGCGATTCCGCGAAATTCTCGCTCTATGGACAGTAGCGTTTGTTCCAGCACAGGCATGATCAGACCTAACTGGCTCACCTGGGCCGCATCCACCACCACGTTGATCTCAGAACTGCGCGTCTCAGGGGACTGACCGAAATCAGTGGGCAACTCCAGCACCATCGTCTGATCGCCGGCAATCAGCGCTTCTCTGAGTGGAGCCGACTCGCCGATGACAGTATTGAATACCGGAGAATCGCTCAGCCTCTGGACAAAATCTGAGGCGACCTGGTTTGACGACAGGTTGGCCACTCCAATGTTGATGGGCTCCTGTTCACGATCATTTGCCAGACTGAAGACGGTCATGAATATGACCGGGAAGAATAAGCTGAAGAAGATTGAGCGCCGATCTCTCAGGAAAATTTTTAAAAAGACCGACGTCAGATGTCGCTGGAGGGGATTGAGGATCATTGGTTACTCCCTCAAGCCGTGGCCTGTTAAGGACAGAAAAACGTCTTCGAGGTTGCCGTGCAGCGGGGCTTCAGGTGGCTCGGGTGCAAATTCGAGTATCAATGCTTCAGGCGTACCTTCCGCGATGATCTTGCCGTGGTCCATGATGGCGATGCGATCGCAGAGCTCTTCAGCCTCTTCCATGTTATGGGTGGTCAGCACAATGGTCATGCCACCCTCATTCAGGCCCTGCACCAGATCCCACAGATTGCGCTTGGCCTGAGGGTCGAGGCCCGTGGTTGGCTCATCAAGAAACAAGACCTTAGGCTCGTTTACCAGCGCACAGGCGATTGAGAAGCGCTGTTTCTGACCGCCCGACAGAGCTGCAGGTTTTGCTCTGGCTTTATCTTCCAGCTGAACTTTGGCGAGCAACGCCATGGGGTCTATCGTTCTGTGATACAGCGCGCCGAACAGTGAGAGGAGCTCTTCAAGGCTGACGTTGTCGAAATATTCGTTGGCCTGGAGCTGAACGCCAATGCGCTCTTTGACCCGGTAGGGGTTGGTCCTGACGCTGATGCCGTCAATAAGAGCTTCTCCGCCGTCGATATCGTTCAGGCCCTCGATCATTTCCAGCGTGGTAGTCTTGCCGGCTCCGTTAGGGCCGAGGATACCGAACACCTCGCCCTGCTTTATCGAGAGGGACACGCCGTTCACGGCAAAGAATTTTTGCGATTTGTCATCCGGCAGAGGGTATTGCTTCTGCAGGTTACAGACTTCGATGATGGGCATGGTAGGTCTAGTCCGGCGGCATTACTGGGCGGCGATGATAACCTAACTTGACCACTGAATACGCGGCTAAAGCGCAGTGCGATTGCTTTTCCAGTACCAACAGTCCTTTCGCTGTTGTGAGAAGACTCCAATCAACGGGATTCCTTGAATGTTGCTCTTGCCAACCTCTGAATTCATCCGACTGACAATCGATTTCTGAGGATGGGTTCAAACTGCGGGTCGCATTTCTGCCGTTCATCCGGTGGCGAGAACAAACGTTCGGAAATTACTGAGCCCGCTGAGCACGGGATAATCTACAGTAGGGGGTGCAGTTCGATTGGAATCGAGTCGTTCCTGCCTCCCACCAGCGCCCCGATGTATGTGTCGCTCCAGGTGTATTTCGCCTGCATCAGGGCGTTAATTCGGCTGCTTTTGTCTTCCCGGAGCACGGTTCGATAACGAATAGTTTCACCGTTCCGGGTCAGTTTGACAGCATTGCTTGACAGGATGCGGTTAAACCAACCTGATCCGTCAGCACCTACCCTGAGATACTGTAACCCTTCATCATCGACGATCCAAAGCCTCGTAGTCTGCTCTTCTCCCGACTCATCCGTGGTGTGAAGTTCCACCACTTCGACTCGCTCAGCGGCCATGCGCTCCAATTCCGCGACCAACAGCAACAAGCAAACAAAGATCCCAATTCCCCAATGGAGTTTGTTCACAAGCAGCTCTCTGATGTTAATAATCTTTTTCAATAGTGATACTGGCCAAACCGATCGCTGAACCGTTTGGGTTTGATGGGCGCGAGGAAAAAGTAGAATACCCAGGCAAACCAGCTTAAACAGATCATGGCCAGGAGCCAGGCGATTTTCTCGAATCCCGTTGTCTTCTCGGAGGTTGCAATGATCCAGAAAGGCAAGAACCACAGTGCCAGACAGAAAATGCTGAGCACAATGCCGGCACCCGTCGCGGCGAGCGGAATGAGTGCCAGTGTGCCGAGTATGACCAGAAAGATGACGACTAAGTTGCCCAGTGTTTTCATAATTGTGCTTCGCTTTCGCGACCCTGCCTTATATGTTTGAGTTGAATCACAAAATGACTAGTGTCCCGTTAGCATTGCGAAGGGCGTGCCAATATACTATGAGCAATAAAAACAGAGACTTAGCTGCAGTCGCTTCGCAGCCGAGTTGGCAAAAAGCACGAAAAGTGGCGGATTTCGCCACAATAATAGGCTCCTGTCAGCGTCTTGGCTGAGCGTTCGTTGGCAAGGAAAAACAGAAAATCGGTGACAGGTGATCATTGGTGAGTGTTCCACAGGATACAGACCGTCTTCAGCTTCGACAGGCCCAAGTTGAAGACGCCCCGTTTATGCTGAAACTGCTCACGGAGCCGGCCTGGCGAAAGTTCATCAGTCAGCATGAGGTGAAGTGCGAAGCGTCTGCCCTGCGCTACATGGAAGAGCGTATTTTTCCGCCGTACCGTGAGGCTCTGGGGTTCTGGGTGGTTGTCTTTCGGGACACGCAGCAGCCGATTGGTATTTGTGGCCTGGTCAAGCGGCCTTATCTGGAGAAACATGATCTCGGCTTTGCTTTTTTGGAAGAAGTATGGGGCACTGGCGTCGCCAAAGAAGCGGCGGTGTCTTGCCTGAGCTACGCCAGGGACAGTCTTGGCTTGGCCGAGATATGGGCAATTACCGTCGAGGAAAACATACAGTCGATTGGTCTGTTAAAGAAACTGGGATTCAGGTTTCTCAAACACACCGTCAACCCTGATGAAGAAACCCTGGAAGTGTACAGCCGGATCTTGGGCTGAGGCGCTTCTGGTCAAAGATTCGGAGAATAGGTCGATGACAAGCTGGCGCGCCCGGTTTTCGGGCTTAACACTCATTGTTGTTCTGGTGCCTTCCCTCGCCGGAGCCGACGATTTCAACGACAGTGTGGATGCCATATTTGCCCAGATAGACGCTGCCACTGATCCCGGCTGCAGTGTCGGTGTCATTGCGGAAGGTGAATTGATCCACCGGTCCGGGTATGGCTTGGCTAACCTTGAACTGGATGTCCCGCTCGATGGCACGCAGGTACACCGGATCGGTTCGGTATCCAAGCAGTTTACCGCGTTTGCAGTTCTGCTCCTGGCCGAAGAGGGTAAGGTTGATCTTGAAGAGGATATCCGGGTGTACTTACCGGAACTGCACAGTTACGGCTACCCCGTCAGTATCAATGCGGTGCTCGGACATGTTGCCGGCATGGCAGACTATGACTATGTCTCCGGAGGTGATGACGGTCCGGTCGAGGGAGGGCTGAATCTTAGCTCCGTTGCCGGAGGGCCTTTCCGACTCGGCAATGAGGACTATCTCAGCATCCCGGAGTTCTTCGACGTGGTGAAACAGATTCCGTTGCGACAGGCGCCGAATGAATCCTATCGCTACAGCAACCTTGGATATTTTCTGCTTTCCATGCTGATAGAGACAGTGTCCGGTGAATCGTTGCGGGAATATGCCGCCAGGCAGATCTTTGAACCTCTTGGGATGCGCAACACTTTTTTCAGTGACGATCCGGTTGAAATTGTAAAGAACAGAGCCAGTGGCTATCGCCCTGAGGCCGGTGGCTATGTGACTGATATGACCAATCTCTTTTGGGTCGGGGATGGTGGTTTACATACTAATGTAGATGACCTGGCGCTTTGGGATGCTCATTTTTATCATCCGACTCTGGGTCTTAACCCCGAAGCGCTGATGGCCCGGTTTCTGACACCCAACAGCCCGCTTCCGTCCGCGCCGGATACGCTGTATGCCAATGGCCAGAACATCGGCAGAGCCAACGGTAAAGAGCGGATTTATCATTCCGGCGGATGGCTCGGAGTGACCACTTTTTATGCGCGTTATCCCGCGGAACAATTTTCGACCGTCCTGCTGTGTAATGACGTCAGCCAGTCTCCGTCCAGCTTGTCAGAGCAGATCGAGCAACTTTATTTCAGCTCGAGATAACACTAGGGAAAGTCGATGTCTTCGTTGATGTCTTCCAGGGGAATGTAGTCGAGGTCAAACCCAAAGGCGCGGGGCTCGGTTACGGACAGTGCCTGTGCAGTGCGGTAGTGTTGGGTACAGCCTATGCCAAAAACGGCGATTCTCTGTCCATACCGCATGCGTTCAGCATTCAGAGGTCGCGCCGTTTCCTGCTCTACGATGCAGATAAGATCCGGTACGCTGGCCACCGTCCGGCCATTAATGCTGGCGACGAGATACTCGTTTTTAATCAGGAGTTCCATCCTGCGGCCGGCGTCTTCAAAGCTTTGCACAGTGGCTGTGCCTACATCGTATCCGCCTACGATCTTCCGGGTGGTATCAATCACTTTGCCGGTGAACAAGCGCTTGATAACGCCATAGTCGCTTGCCTCAAACAGCGCAAAAAGTTCTGGCTCAATGGCGTCAATGTGGCCGTCATGGTGACGCAGCAGCGCGCCGAGTCTGGTGGCGAAGCTGAGGGTGTGCGGAATCGCACTGCGCTTCACCAGAGCGCCGGTCATCCCGTGTTCCGCGGAAGTGACCATGCCGCCCATGGCCACTGCCTTGGCACGAATTTCCTTTTCAAAACTCATCGCGTCCGCGCATTCCAGCAGTTCCCAATTACCGAATGCATCCATGATGACGGCGGGCGTCGGCTTGGCACCGTATATCGGAAAAGTCATCATCTGGGCCTCGGGGAGTGCCCGACCCATGCCGTCGCCATCGACGCAGGGAATGCCTTTCATTGCAGCGACGAAGGGCGGAATGGTGCTGTTTCCGCCGCCGACTTCAAATGGAATGACGGCATCGATATGCTTTCCCGTCACAGCTTCATAGCGGTTCAGTGCTCCGATAGCCTCATCGACAGTCGGCAGTTGCTCCAGGGTCACCGTGGGTGCACCAACCATGCCGATGCTCACCACGAACGCATCGTCCCGCAAATCTCCGGGAGAGATAAGCTGAGCCGGTCCCACCTGATGCAGTATCCGTTCGGCCAGTAATTGCGAAACATAGGGGTCGCCGCCTCCGCCGGTTGCGAGAAATGCCGCACCGGTGCACAGGTCCTTGATGTGCTCTGCTCCGATAGTTTTCATGGTGAGTGACGAAGGTCTCCGACAACCTTTACCCGAATTCTTGCCGCATCATCATCCATATAGCTTACGCTGGTCTCTTCGATGTCCAGCACACGTAGCGTCTTCGGCTCGGCGCCTGCGGCGACCGCTTTGGCCTGTGCTTCTCGGGTCATATCTGCCAGCACGCGGTCCCGACTGTGCTTACTGAAGCTGACCAGCTGTTCGACCTCACCTCCAACCTGTGCGATGGCCGCACCGATGGCATTGGCGACACCCGCATGCTCTGGCACGATGACGCTGGATGCAGTTGCCAACTCACGGGACACCAGAATAGCGCCACCACCGACCAGGATGACCGGTACCGGTGCTTCGCTGGGGCGCATCTTGTCGATGGCCTCGTCGATCATCCGGTGAATGCGCTGCGTTGCCCGCTCCACTACCGCTCGATCCAGCGTCTGTACGCGGGCGGGCTGGCCGACGCTGACCGAACCATTGGCTACTGCGATATCGGTTGCCGTCAGGGTTGAGCCACCGAATACCAGCGCCTCTTCGACCAGTCTGTGGCCGACGGACTGTGGCCCCACCGAGGCGCCTTCGTCGGCGATCAGGCTGCCGCCGCCCAGACCGATAGGAAGAATGTCGGGCATTCTGAAATTGGTCCGTACTCCGCCAACTGTGATATGGCTGTTACTCTCTCTTGGAAATCCATTCGCCAGCACGCCGACGTCCAGCGTGGTGCCGCCGATATCGACGACCAGCGCATCTTGCATGCCGGAGAGAACCGCGGCGCCCCGAAGACTGTTGGTTGGCCCGCTTGAAAAGGTCAGGGCCGGATAGCGTGCGATGAACTGGGCAGACATCAAAGTCCCGTCATTCTGACTGATATAGAACGGGCAGCGTAAGCCGCGTTCAGCAAGAGCAGCTTCCATGTTCGAGACGACCTTTGTAGCAAGTTCGCCGAGACTGGCATTCAGCAGCGCTGCATTTTCCCGCTCAAGAATGCCCAGACGGCCAATTTCATGGCTCATGGAGATATTGGCGTCAGGGATGCGCCGTCTGATTCGTGCAGCTATCTCGAGTTCATGGGCATTGTCGGCGGGCGAAAACGCCGCAGAGACCGCAATGGATTTGACGCCACTGTGGATGATATCGGCAATTGCTTCATCCAGTGCCGTTTCATCAATCGGAGCGATTTGCCGGCCGTCAAACATATACCCGCCGCCGATCATGTGGCCGTGATTACCCAGCGCGGAGGCGATGTCGGTGGGCCAGTCACACAGCGGAGGAAGCCCCGAGCCGGTCGGGAGGCAGGCTCTGATGATGGCTGTCGGACTCAACTGCTTGCGCTCAATGACGGCATTAGTAAAGTGGGTCGTGCCGATCATTACAGCCTCAATCGCCGTTACATCGACCCGGCCTTCAGTCATCACCCGGTCAAGCGCCTCGATAATTCCCTGACGCACATCGCTGCTGGTCAGTGCTTTATGGGCGCAGAGGATTTCCATGCCGTTCATCAGAACCGCATCAGTATGGGTACCACCGACATCTATACCGATTCTCATGCTGCAGACGGACTCCGGTTGAGTCGAGAGGGCCAGCATCTGCGGCAAACGAGATAAATAGGAGCAGTCACCACCAGCGCGTCCAGACTCGGGATATTAGACACAGACACTTCGGTGACGAAAATGATCGCGGAGAGGATGGTGCCTATAACCCAGGCAGCCATCGCTGCCCGATCATAGTCGGGAAGGGAGGCGCGCAATTCCGATGGGAATCGCTGTTGTCCGAGCAGAAAGTAGTCGACGAGATAAATGCCAGCGATCGGCGGCACAATCACGCCCAACCACTCCAGAAATTCGATGAAATGATCGGTAATACCCAGCATGGCCAGGCCTGTTCCGACCGCGCCACTGACAAGCATCAGCTGCCATTCCGGTGTTTTCGTCCGGACAACGGCCACCGCGAGAGTCGTGCTGTAGAGATTGACGCTGTTGGTTGTCCAGGTTGCAAAGACCAGAATGATGAATGCGCTGCCAGCCAATCCGAGGGCGATCATATAGGCCATTGGGTCAACCAGGCCGGTGATCATGGCGGGGAGCACTCCCATGAGCATGGAAAAGAAATTGCCCAGACCATTGCCCAGCAGCGAGGCGGAAACACAGTCTCCTGTGGTGCGGGCGTACCTTGACAGATCAGGCATCAGGACCACACCAACGATCAGGCTACCGACTACGGTCGAGACGGCAGTGTAGAAGTAGTCCGGATTGGCGCCCCTGATGTTCAGCACCGCGGGCCAGCTGACGTCGGTCATGGCAAGCTTGCTGACATAGATGAGAAAACAGATCAGTAAAGGCACCGCAAACAACGCCAGACGATCAATGGCTTTGAAGCCAAAAAGAGTAGTCACAAGAATCAGTGCCGAGGAGACCAGGGTAAGTGACCAGGTCGGCGGCGCGAGGCCCCAGATTTCCTCAAGTGCAATAGCGAGAGTCTGACCGAAGAATCCCGCGGTCACTGCGAACCAGCCCAGCAGTGTCAGAGCCAGCAGGATATTGACATAGTCAGACCCTTTTTTGCCGAACACGAATTCGATGATCAGGTAGCTGCTGAGTCTGGTTTGGGCACCAACAATGGCGGCAGGAATTGACATCAGGGCCAGTACTGCAGAGGCCAGCCCGATTGCTTTCGCAGCATCGACAAAGCCAAGTTGCTCGGCAGTAATTGCTCCGGTGTACAGCGTAGGCAGAGTGAGACAGATGCCAAAGAGAACCAGCCCGACGGACCAGCCGGACACTGTGTCCTCTGCTGTCACCGCAGTTCGTGCGCTTTCGTCAAGTAGCTGGCTTAAATGGCTCAAAGTCTATTTCTCTCCGCCCCGGCAGGCGGTGTCCGTGCGATGCTGTTACCATCTCTGTGATCTGCCGGACTCATCCAGCCCGAGGAGTGGTTGCGATATCCGCCGCGCTTTGTCATCTCAGTTTCTGCCCAGTTGGGTCAGCACGACTCCGTAAACCATCATCGCATCCCAGAGATTCTGCAGCCGAAGATTTTCATTCTCTCCATGCTGATTGTTGTCATGATTGGCCAGCGGCAACACGATGATCGGCGTTTCCATGCGGTTGGCGAACGCGTTCAGGGGCAACCCGCCTCCCATGGTCGGAGTCAGAATGAGCTCCGGCGTCAGTTCCCGCATCACACGGATCAGACGTTGAGCCATGGGGCCATCCATTGAAGTTCTCAGTCCGGGTGATCCGCCGCCGCGCCAGTCCAGTTTGACGACCTTGGAGTTGGCCCGAAGAATGTCGTCAGTGGGATCCTCGTAAACAATGAAATATCCCTCCCCGGTGATGTGGTTCTCGATGATCTGGCGAATGCGCTCGGGTCGCTGATTCGGGACGAGGCGCAGATTCAGTGAAACCGTCGAGCTGCTCAGGATAATGTTGCGGCCCTGATCGCCGACACCGCCGCCCGCGACACCTCTGGCATTGAAAGCAGGCAAGGTGACGAGCTCCTCAATTCGCGTGCCACCGCCTTCCGGCGTATGCACGGCCAGTTCATCCTTGAGCCGGGCCTCTATGTCCGGCATGGCATCGATGGCCGCGCGCTCCGACTCGGTCAAGGCTGCCACGTTGTCATAATACCCCTCAACCAGAATGCGGCCTGTTTCATCGCGCATGCTGGTTAACAGATACGCCATGGACATGATTGGGTTGGGGGCCCAGTTTCCGTAGTGGCCAGAGTGCAGTGGCCGATTGGCACCGTAGGTCGTGATATCGAGAGTGCGGCCGCCACGCACGCCAAATACCAGCTGCGCCTGGCGCGACTGGTGCATGGGTCCATCGCAGAAAAGCAGCAGGTCAGCATCGAACAGACCGGGATTGTCATCAATCACCCTGCCCAGAGTCGGTGAGCCGCGCTCTTCTTCGCCATCCAGCAGCAGCTTGAGGTTGACTGACAGTTCCATGCCGTTTGCCCGAAGCGCGTCAAGCATGTGGATCAGTGCGATCACGGGCATCTTGTCGTCACCGGCGGATCGGGCATAGATGCGCCATTCTGGATCGAACTGATCTGCGACTGAACTCAGGTCGACGGGTTTGCCTCCCTCCTGAATCAGACCGTCCAGCAGGGTTGGTGTAAAAGGCGCGTAGGTCCAGTTTTCGCTCTGCACAGGTTGTCCATCAAAATGCGCATAGATAAGAACCGTTTCACTAGCGCCAGGTGAACTTAATTCAGCAAATACATAAGGCGCTCCACCTGAGCGCAGGGTGCGCACAGTAAATCCTCTCGGTTCAAGCAGCGCGGTGATGTGCCGGGCATTCGCCTGCATATCCGGCAGGCTGCTGGCCACATTGGGCAGCGCGAGAAACGCAGTGAAGTCCTCAATGATCTGTCTTTCGCGTGTGGCCCGAAAGGTATTGACCGCGTCTGCGACCTCTAACACTGAAGAAGTCTGGCCCAGACAGGAAAATGCCTGTAGCGAGAGCAGGCACGTGAGCGCCCAACAGGTGGTTGATTTGGCGGGTATCACGTAGCACTCCTCTTATCGATCCATCAGTCCGGGGTTCGGCGCATTAAACCATCAGTCTCAGCACACTGGATAGCCCCGGTGACCGGCAGTGGACGGCGACATTCGGTGGCGCGCAGATGATCCGTCGCGATCCGGCAAGCGGGGTGCTGACGGCAGCGGCAGACCCGAGGCGAGAAGCCTACGCCATTGCCTACTGACAGTCAGGCAGAGGGTTTTATCTGGCGTTATATCCCGGTCCGTGCAGTATGCGGCCGGGCCTGCTACCGGTATGGACTCCGTCTTCGACAACCAGCTCTCCATTGACCAGCACAAACTTCATCCCTGTCGCATACTGATGGGGTTGCTCAAAGCTCGCGCGGTCGATGATTTCGTCTGCATCGAAGATTGCCACATCGGCAAAGTAGCCTTCGGTAATGAGTCCGCGATCGTGAATCCCCAGTCTCCGGGCAGACTGACTGCTCATCTTCTTGACGGCTTCTTCCAGCGAAATGACGCCGCGTTCCCGGACATAGTGTCCGAGGACCCGGGCAAACGTGCCATACTGCCTGGGATGGGGCGCGCCTTCGCCAAACACTCCGACCGGCCCGTCCGACCCGATGGCAGTCGCTGGATGACGCATGATCCGGTCAACATCCTCTGGCCCGATGGCGTGATAAACAGCAGTGGCGCCGCCACCCCGTATAATGTCAAAGACAACCTCTGCAGCGTTTTCCGGTGTGGGTTCCATGCCGGCTTCCAGGGTCAGCTCCGCCAGATTCTTGCCCGCCATGTCCGGATTCCAACTGTTGCGTGAGATAAATACGTTTTTCGGGTCACCACCTCCGCGGTCATAGAGAATTTTGGCGACGACTTCGTTCTTGATCGTGGCCCGGGTTTCCGGGCTGTTGATGCGGGTCAGCATCTGATCCCTGCCCCCTTCTTGTGCCCACTGCGGAATCAGGGCAGTGATTCCTGTCTGCGACGCGGTGTACGGATACTGGTCAATCGAGACGTCGATGCCTCTGCGTCTTGCTTCATCGACCAGGCGCAGGCTCTCTACCGAGGCGCCCCAGTTGTCCACCCCAATAACCTTGTGGTGCGTCATCTGCACTGGGATATCCGCTTCTTCTCCGATGCGGATCGTTTCGCTGACTGAATCAATCAGCCTGGCGGCTTCTTCTCTCATGTGAGAGATGTAAATACCACCGTATTCGGCTGCCACTCTGGACAGTTCGATCACCTCTTCCGTTGAGGTGAAGCTGCCCGGCACATAGAACAGGCCGGTAGAGATACCGAGAGCTCCCTGCTCCATGGCGTCTCTCACCATCTGCTTCATCTGCTCCATTTCTGCCGCTGTGGCTGCACGGTCTTCGGCGCCAATGACTGTCTGGCGAATCGTGCCCTGTCCGACGAACACAGCCCAGTTGGGACTGATTCCCAGTTCGGCTATCTCGGCATAATGTTTATCGATAGGGTAGGGCGAAGATCCGTCATTGCCTTCCGTAAGCGTGGTGACGCCCTGGAGTAGCGCGCTTTCCGCGTTGGGTACCTCGAATATGCCACGCAGGGCATGGGTGTGAGGATCGATGAAGCCCGGTGCCACGACCAGGCCCGCTGCATCGATGATGCGCTCGGCACTCGCCTCAGAGAGATTGCCAACGCGGGCAATCCGGTCGTCCACGATGCCGACGTCGGCTTCGTACCAGGGCGTGCCTGTGCCATCAACGATGCGCCCGTTCTTGATCAGCAGGTCAAAAGATTCCTGAGCTGCAGCATAAAGGGGCAGCATCGCTGTTGAGATAGCCAGAAAGGTCAGTGAATGAAGTTTCATTTTCATCGTGTTGGCATGCCCCCTGAACAGTTTTGGTTTTTCAGTGCAAAAAAAGGGTAGCTACAAGCTACCCTTTTCTGCCCTATTGATCTACCAGATCCTGATGCGTTGCTCTGGCGGCAGGTAAAGCGCTTCATCAGACTGTACGTTGAAAGCCTCGTACCACTCAGTAAAGTTGCGCACGACGCCGTTCACTCTGAATTCAGACGGAGAATGTGGATCGGTCGTCAGCCGCTGGATGAGAGCATCCTCGCGGTATTTGCGCTGCCAGACTTGGGCCCACGCCAGAAAGAAACGCTGGTCGCCGGTCAAGCCTTCGATCACCGGCGCTTCCTCGCCGTTGAGTGCCATTTTATAGGCTCGGTAGGCCAGTGACAGACCACCGACGTCACCGATATTTTCTCCGAGGGTAAAGCGACCGTCGATGAAGTAGCCGGGCACCGGTTCGAACTGGCTGTATTGCTCGGCGAGGGCATCGGCTTGGGACTCGAAGTTGGCGCGGTCCGCATCAGTCCACCAGTTACGCTGGACTCCCTGCCAATCTGATTTAGAGCCTTGGTCATCGAAGCCATGGCCCATTTCGTGGCCAATCACTGCACCGATGCCGCCATAGTTGACTGCAAGGTCAGCAGCAGGGTCGAAAAACGGTGGCTGCAGAATACCGGCCGGAAAGACAATCTCATTGAAAGAGGGATTGTAATAGGCATTGACTGTTTGTGGCGTCATGCCCCATTCCTCGCGGTCAGTCGGCTGACCCAGCCGGCCAATTTCGTCCTCATAGTTGAACAGTCGGATGTTCTGCGCGTTCTGAAACAGGTTGTCCCTGCTGATAGCGATAGACGAAAAATCTTTCCATTCATCTGGATACGCGATTTTCGGTCTGAAGGCTTCCAACTTTTTATAGGCTTCCTCTTTGGTATCTGCACTCATCCAGTCGTTCTGTTCAATGCTCTGACGCAGTGCTGTACGAAGATTCTCCACCAGCTCATCCATCTGTGCCTTGGCAGATTCGGGAAAGTGACGTTGGACGTAAACTTGTCCGATCGCTTCGCCCAGGCTGCTCAGGGAGCCAACCCGCATCACGCCTCGCTCCCAGCGTTCGCGCTGCTCAGGCACGCCATTCAGCACTGTCGAGTAGAAATGGAATGCCTCTTGATCAATCTCTTCCGACAGTACGCTCGCGCTGTCGACGATAAAGCGGTAGGTCATGAAGCTCTTCCATTCTTCCACGGGCCGTGAGGCAACAAGCTCAATGATGGGAGACATGGCGCTTGGGTAGGACACGTTGAGGTCAGTAAGATTCTCTATGCCTGCCGCGGCGAAATAGCTGTCCCAGTCGAGGCCGGCATACTCGGCCTTGAAATCCTCATAGGACATCGGATTGTAGGTTAGATCGCGATTACGTCGCTGGGACCTTGGCCAGGTATGCTCCGCAACCCGCGTTTCGAGTGCCAGTATCGCTGCTGCTTTGGTGTCGCTGTCTTCAATGCCGGCGAAATCCAGAATCCGGGTGATATGTGCAACATACTCTTCACGGACTTTGATGAATTCTTCGGTGTCTTCAAGGTAATAATCACGATCCGGCAACCCCAGACCACCGACCGACAGGTTGAGCTGATGGCGGTCTGCATCGGAGCGGTCAGCGCCGATATAAAAGCCGAAAGGGCTGGCGGTATTGTCAATCTGTGCTCGACCGAGGGCGGCGATGAGTTGCTCGCGAGTCTCAATCTGATCGAGCGTGGTCAGACCCGGCAGCAGGGGACTGATTCCCAGCTCATTCAGGGTTTCGACATCCATGTAGCTCAGATAGTAATCGCTGATCTTCTGTTCGATTGAGCCCATGGCCGGCTCTCTGGAGGACAGATCGTCGATAATGGTGCGAACACGCTGATCGGACCGGTCACTCAGAACCGTAAACGACCCGTAGTTGCTGCGGCTGGCCGGCAGCTCAAAGCTGTCCAGCCATTTGCCGTTGGCGTAGCGGAAAAAGTCATCCCCCGGGCGAATGTCCGGATCCTGATGGCTCAGGTCTACGCCAAAACTGCCAAGTTCGGGTCCGGCATTCTCGGACTCGCCGCCAGCGCCGGCGCTTTGCGGGGTTGCAGCGGTGACTTGAGGGCTGGCCTCCGGGGCGGGCGTGTCTTCAGAGCCGCAGGAAATCAGTAGTACACAGAAGATGGCTGCTAATACTTTTACAGGCGATGACATGTTTTCCTCCAATCATCATTTGTCGAGCGAGGCGGAAGTATACCCGAATCCCGGGGACAGTTGGCCCGGGTGCTCCCCGAACCTCCGCAACGTTGACGGTTCACTGCCACTGAGTGATTGACTGTGTCGAAGCGTTTACCTACCGCTGGTCTCGCTTTATCAATAGTCTTACTTTATCAATGGTCTTACCTTATCAATGGTCCTACCTTATCAAAGGTCTTTGATAACGATACACTGCCGCCTGATCAGAAGACGCGGCTACCAGAGTCATACGCAGGTTCAGAGCAGGAGGTTGACCCATGACGCGAATTACCCGCATTTTGGCGTATCAGATTGTTTCCACTGTGGCCGCAGTGACACTGTTCAGCAGTCTCACAGTTCAGTCCACGGCTCAGGAAACCTCGACGCCAAACGGCATTGCCGATAATCGCGCCGGTGCGTACGCGCTGACGAACGCCCAGCTCTATCAGTCAGACGGCAGTTACCGTAACGGCAGCCTGTTAATCAGGAACGGTCGCATTGTTTCAGTGCAGGACAATGAACGGGTTCCTGACGGCTTTTTTGCGATTGATCTGGGTGGGAAGTATCTGTATCCCGGTCTGATTGATATTTACACCGATTTGGGCTTGCCTGAACTGGAGTCAGTCGACGGCAATGGTGCGGCAGAAAATCTGTTTCCTTCCAACGGCGCACTGAATGCCAACGATGCGATTCGCGCCAACTTCCGCGCCAGTACTGCTTACCGCACCGATGAAAATGCCGTGCGCAACTTTCGTGAACTGGGGTTTTCCACGGTGCTCAGCCATCGCGCGGACGGTATTGCCCGCGGCACATCTGCGCTGATTACGCTGGGTGACCAGAATGCGAATGAGGCCATTATTCTGCCTGATGTGGCAGCGCATTATTCACTGGATAAGGGCAGTTCGACTCAATCCATGCCAACCTCTCTGATGGGGTCATTCGCCCTGATCAGGCAGACCTTTCTGGATGCAGCCTGGTTCACGAAGCAGCAGCCGCGACCGTTTACTGATGACACGCTTGAAGCGTGGCAGGCGATTCAATCACTCCCCCAGATTATGGAAGTAGAAAACTGGCAGCAGGCGCTGACCGCAGACAAAGTTGGGGATGAATTCGATACCCAGTACATCCTGAAAACGGCCGGAGACAGTTACAAACGCGCCGATCTGATTGCGGCAACCAATGCTTCTCTGATCGTGCCCCTGAATTTCCCGGAAGCGCCTGAGGTGACTGATCCGATTGCGGCGGAAGATGTCTCTCTGGACGCGCTCAAGCATTGGGAGCTGGCACCGTTTAACGCGCGCCTGCTCGTCGAAGCCGGTATAGAGTTTGCGCTGACCAGTGGTGCCGATCCCGGCTTCTGGTCCGATTTGAGAAAGGCCGTGGCCAGCGGTCTGTCCGAGGCTGACGCCATCAATGCGCTGACCAGCGTACCGGCGGCGATGCTTGGCGCATCCGATCAGATCGGGTCTCTGCGGGAAAATGCACTGGCGAATTTTCTGATTACCAACGGGCCGCTACTGGAGGAAGAAACGGTCCTGCTGGAAAACTGGATAGCGGGCGAGCGTTATCTGCTCAACGAAGATTTTGACAACCGGGCCGGTCGTTACCAGCTGAACGTCGGCTCTGAGAGCTACGAACTCTCTCTGACTGTTGACGGTGGCGAGCCCAGTGCAGAGCTGCTGTTGCCGGGTGAGCAGACCCGTCCGGTCAATCTGGAGCTGGGCCCTGATCTGATTACCCTCAATTTTGTCTACGATGAGGAAGGAAATCAGCTGCGCCTGACAGGCTGGTCGACCGAGCAGGGTTGGCAGGGTAATGCCTACACTCCGGCAGGAGAACTGGTGAGCTGGTCTCTCAGCCAGCGTGGTGCCCCGGAGTCAGCCAGGTCGGCGCGTAACGCGCCGGCCGCAGCGGATCTGCCAGCAGGTGTGTTATATCCGTTCACCGCGTATGGCAGGGAAACGCTGCCCAGACAGCAGGACTTCCTGATTCGGGGTGCGACCGTCTGGACCAACGAGGCAGAGGGAATTGTTGTGACCGATGTGCTGGTCAGAGACGGCCGTATAGCGGAGGTGGGTGACAACCTGTCTGCCACGGGAGTTGAGGTGATTGACGGTGCCGGCAAACACCTCACCCCCGGCATTATTGATGAGCATTCGCATATCGCCCTGTTCAACATCAATGAAGGTCAGACGAACTCCAGCATGGTTCGCATGAAGGATGTGGTGGATTCAGAGAACATTAATATTTACCGGAACCTGGCCGGCGGGGTGGTGGCAGCACAATTACTGCATGGCTCGGCAAATCCCATCGGTGGACAGTCTGCAATCATCAAGATGCGGTGGGGGGAGCCCGCAAACGGGTTGCTGATTGAAGATGCTGCGGAGTTTATCAAGTTCGCACTGGGCGAGAATGTCAAGCGCAGCCGCAACCCGGCTTCAGTGCGCTATCCGCAAACCCGAATGGGTGTGGAGCAGGTTTTTGTCAACGCATTCAGTCAGGCTCAGGAGTACGGAAAGACCTGGGAGGACTACAACAACCTGTCCCGCACACAGCAGCGCAATACGCTGCCGCCGAGACGCGATCTGGTTGATGAAGCCATGTTGGAAGTCCTGAACAGCGAGCGCTTTGTGACCAGTCATTCCTATGTGCAGTCGGAAATCAACATGCTGATGAACGTGGCCGACAGCTTTGATTTCAATATCAATACCTTCACTCACATCCTCGAAGGCTATAAGGTCGCCGACAAGATGGCGGCGCACGGTGCAGGGGGTTCCACCTTCGCCGACTGGTGGGCTTATAAATGGGAGGTGCGGTATGCGATTCCCTACAACGCCGCTCTGATGCAGCAGGCCGGCGTTACGGTTGCGCTCAACTCGGATGATGCGGAGATGTCACGACGCTTGAATCAGGAGGCCGCGAAAGCGGTGAAGTACGGAGGCGTGAGCGAAATAGATGCCCTGAAGATGGTCACTCTGAATCCGGCTATTCTGCTGCACCTTGATGACCGCATGGGCAGTATTCGTGCGGGCAAGGATGCAGACCTGGTCTTGTGGTCGGATCACCCGCTGTCAATTTATGCCGTGGCTGAGACTACCTGGGTGGAAGGCACTCCTTATTACGACAAGCAGGAAGATGCCCGACTGCGGGAACACATTGCTGCTGAGCGGGCAAGAATCATTGCCAAAATCACCCAGGGAGGAGCCATCTGATGAGAGGTTTTGATCAGGTCGCAGAGCGGCCCCGTAATTGGCTTGTGTGCTGTTGCCTGTTAGTCGGACTCAGTGTTGGCTCATCATTTGCGATTGTGCCGACGCCTGCGCCGGACCAGAGCGGGCCAATTGCCCTGACTGGTGCAGTCATTCACGACGGCAATGGCAACGTCATTGGTGATGGTGTCATCACTTTTGATAATGGCATCATTACTGCGGTTGGCAGCACGTCTGACAGGATTGATCTGCAGAACCATGCAGTGTTCGATCTGCAGGGCCGGCATGTCTATCCTGGATTTATTCTGCCTAACACCTCGCTGGGGCTGGTCGAGGTCAACAGCGTCAGAGCAACGCAGGATGTCGTGGAAGAGGGTGACATAAACGCCAGTGTGCGTTCTGCGATTGCCTATAATACCGATTCAGAAATCATTCCAGCCAATCGCTTCAACGGGATTCTCACGGCCCAGGTGGCGCCTCAGGGTGGTCTGCTTTCTGGCTCTTCCTCGGTGTTCAAGCTGGATGGCTGGAACTGGGAAGATGCTCTGCTCTCCGAAGACGTCGGGCTTCATCTGCATTGGCCCGGCATGCAGCGGCGACGCCGGAACCCCGAATCTGGCCAGTTTGAACGGGTGGCGAACGACAATTATCAGGGTCAGACACAGCTTTTACACACGCTGTTTCAGGATGCCGCGTCTTACACCGGTGAGCCGCTTAATCTGAACCTGGAGGCCATGCAGCCTCTACTTAACGGGAGTGCCAAGCTTTTCATTCATGCTGATGAAGCCAAGGAAATCATCAGTGCGGTTCGCTTTGCCCGCGGCTACGGTGTACAGGAAATTGTTCTGGTGGGCGGAGCAGATGCGATTCTGGTGCTCGACTTCTTACTGGCAGAGGACATTCCGGTGATCTATGAGCGTATTCATGAACTCCCTCTGCGTGAATGGAATGATGTGGATGCGCCGTTCAAGACCCCGTTTTTGCTGCATGAGGCCGGCATCAAGGTGGGGATTGGTGGAGGGGCGACCTCCATTGACCGCCAGCGCAATCTGCCCTTTTTCGCGGGAACTGCGGCCGCTTACGGTGTGGATCGCGAGACCGCTCTGTCGATGGTGACCCGGATCAACGCAGAAATTCTCGGCGTGCAGGACCGTGTCGGCACGCTTGAGGTGGGCAAGGACGCAACGCTGTTTATTTCGGAGGGCGATGCGCTTGATATGCGTACCAGTCAGGTTCTCGGCGCTTTTATTCAGGGCCGGGATATTGATTTGAATGGCACCCAGCAGCAGCTCTATGAGCGCTTTCGCGACAAGTATCAGAATCAGGTTGAATAGGAAGAGCCCCACAGGGGCAGTGTTGTCGTAGCAGTTTGCGACGAGGGAGCGACTCACATGGAAGAATTTTCGACTTTCGTCACCCACCTAGAGTGCAGCGAAACCGGTAAGCATTACCCGGCTGATCAGCTACACGGGCTTTCGGATGCCGGCAAGCCACTGCTGGTCCGCTATGACCTTGACGGGCTTGGGAAAGCGGTGACAAAGCAGGACCTCAAGGCCCGCCTGCCTGAGTTGTGGCGCTACCGCGAGTTTTTGCCCGTGCGTCATTCGCAAAACGTGGTACGTCTGGGCGAATTGATGACCCCGCTGCTGCCGGCAACCAAAATTCAGCGGGAGTATCAGTGCGGTGAAATCCTGATTAAGGATGAAGGTCGTTTACCCACCGGCTCGTTCAAGGCCCGCGGGCTTACCATGGCGGTCTCCATGGCGAAAGAGTTGGGTGTCAGGGTCATGGCCATGCCGACTAATGGCAATGCGGGGGCCGCGCTGGCCGCCTACTGCTCGCGGGCGGATATCGAGACCTATGTGTTCTGTCCTGAAGACACGCCTGCAGTCAACGTTGAAGAAATCGCTTTTCAGGGTGCTAAAACATTTCTGGCGAACGGCTTTATCAACGATTGTGGTCGCATCGTTGGCGAAGGCAAAGACGCCGTTGGCTGGTTCGACGTCTCTACCCTGAAAGAGCCTTATCGAATTGAAGGCAAAAAGACCATGGGTCTGGAGTTAGCTGAACAGCTAGATTGGGAAGTACCAGATGTAATTTTATACCCGACCGGGGGTGGAACCGGCTTGATCGGGATGTGGAAGGCCTTTAACGAGCTTGAGGCAATCGGTTGGATCGGCTCCAAGCGGCCTCGCATGGTGGCGGTGCAGGCTGAGGGTTGTGCGCCGATCGTGAAGGCCTATGACGAAGGCACTAAACATGCCGACCCGTGGCCCGATGCGCATACCATTGCGGCGGGCATTCGCGTACCGGCCGCGATCGGAGATTTTCTGATTCTCGAAGCCGTTCGCGACAGTGGGGGGTTTGCTGTTGCGGTTTCTGACGAGGCCATCCGCGATGCGCACCAGTACTGCGCCCGGACTGAGGGCGTGCTGCTGTGTCCTGAGGGGGCGGCGACTCTGGCAGCGCTCAGACAGGAGCTCGGCTCCGGCAGAATCAAAGCAGATGAAAAGGTGGTGCTGTTTAACTGCGCGACGGGTTTAAAGTACCCGATGCCCGCTGACCCTCGTCGGATCGATCTCGGCGAAGCCATTGATTACGACTTCATCCTCTCGGACTGATCAGTTCAGCACCCTTCTCAGCTGCTGGCGGTGGAGAGACGATGTCGCATCAACGTCTACCTGAAGGCGGCACACCCGTTTGGCAATGTAGGTGCCGACGGGTTTTTCCTGGCGGCATACAATCCGGTCCTCGGGCGCCACGCGCGCATTGTACTGTTCGACTTCAGCGTCAGTGGGCGTGAACTGCCCGCTGTCGCCTTTCGGCGGAGACACGGCGCAGGCCTGCCATCCCAGCAGGATTAAAAGAGGCATCATCATTCTGATCAAATTTTTCACGGATCAACTTTCTCTGTTGGTGGGCAGCGCTTGCTGCGGCGCAAAATGATAGCGTAACTGGAGCCTGTCCATCTCGACAGGCATACCGTTCTTCAGGGGCGGTCTCAGTTGCAGCAGTGACATCTGATAGCGGACTTCGTCGTCCAGAGCGCTGTTTTGCGGCGTGAGTTCCAGCACGTCAACATTCCTGAGCCCGAACCCCAGTTTGATAATGCGTCGATTGTCCATGAGCGCAATGGGTGGTGTCGGCAGCAGGGTGAACTCGACCAGTGCACTGCCTGGCTGCGGCCCGTCGGCGCGGGCGACCTGCGCAGACGGCAGTTGCGCGCCGGGATAATTGGGGGTCCAGGCCCTGAACTGAATAGGCCCTTCTGCCAGCGCGGCCTCAAGCTCACTAACGCTCGTGTACAGGACCGGCTCGGGCAACACCCGGGGCCGGCCAAAGAGCAGATCAAGCCGGTCGGTCGGCACGCCGATCGCACTGAGCTGTCGACTTGCTTCACCGTACAGCGTCATCGCTGCGGTTTCATGACCGAACAGCAGTTCCCAGTCTGCCTGATAGAGTACAGCGAGTGCTGACGCTTCTGTCGGGCTGTCTTCACTGGTGGACAGGATCAGCTGGATGCGGCGCAGTAAGTCCCTACCAATCCGGTAGCTGATACGCAAGGACTCGCTCTTCGCCAGAGTCCAGCCGTGATATGCCGTCGAGTCTCCTTGCGCAGTCACTTCATTAAGCAACGAGCGGCGTTTGATCAGGGAAACCTGGTAGTAATGCGCCAGAACCACATCATACAGCCAGGGCACCAGCTCAGGGTCTGTTTCCCCAAGGGTGGCCTCAATCGCGCTGATCGCGCGCCAGCTCAGATTCTTGGCCAGAATGAGATACCGGGTGCTGTTGGAATTGTCGGCATCGGCTGATGCTCGATAGAGCAGCTCACTGAGCTGTTTGGTGCCGCGCAGGTAATCATAGAAATCGCGCAGATAAATTTCGTCGTTGAGCCATTCAAAGTAGCTGAGCTGATCACCGGCCAGCTGCCATTTCTGCTGTGCCAGCAGCGCTTCGATCAGGTGCTCCAGAGCGGCGCGCTGTTGAGGCGCTCGGAGCCCGTAATTCACTTTGGCGACCTGCACGGCGTCAAGGAAGGTTTTTTCTGCTGCCCGGAAGTCCTTCGCCTCCATGTGCAGAAGACCACGGGCAATAAGCTGCTCAGAACGCCTTTGCTCATACACGCTGCTATACGGCAGCGCGCTGCCGGTTTCCTGTGCCAGGGCAGGGCAGCTCAGGGCCATAAAAATAAGCAGACGAAGCATAGAGGAACGGTAACGGCTAACAACTCAATTCACAATAGCGGCAATCCCGGTGACCCGAAAACGCCGTTCACGCCGGTCGGCGAGTACCGCTATACTCTGAGGACATGAACGCAGACCCACCGATGTCTGAAACGCATTTTACATAGACAAGGATCACAGCATGTCCGACGCCGGAGTAAAGCGGGGGATAGATCTCTATACCTGGGCTACCCCGAATGGCCGTAAAGTCTCCATTATGCTTGAAGAGCTTGCCCTGCCCTATCGGGTGATGCCTGTGGACATTACCCGTGGTCAACAGCACGCCCCGGAATTTCTGGCGATTAGCCCGAACAATAAGATTCCGGCGATCGTCGATCATGACGAGGGGGCGCAGCTCATGGAATCCGGTGCCATCCTGATGTACCTGGCCAGCAAATCGGGGCGTCTGATGAGTTCAGGCGGGTCCCTTTACTGGCGGCAGCTTGAGTGGCTGATGTTTCAGATGGGCAGCCTCGGGCCAATGCTGGGTCAGACCCATCATTTTGTAAAATTCAATGCAGGAAAGTCGGCCTATGCAGAGGACCGTTATCGGGCAGAGAACCGTCGTCTTTATCAGGTTCTTGATGCCCGGCTCGAAGGCCGTCAATTCATCTGCGGGGAGTACTCGGTCGCGGACATCGCGGCGTGGCCATGGATTTCCCGATTCGAATGGCAGGAGATGGACTTGCGGGAGTTTCCGCACTTGTTGGATTGGTACGTAAGAATTGCGCAGCGACCTGCCGTGCAGAGAGGCTATGCGGTCCCACAGGATTTGCCGGTGCCGATGCCTGACTGAGAGTGTCCCCGGGATGCATCTGCCCCGCGCGATTTACGGATTGCTAAAACAGGCCAAACTGACTAAGTTGAGTCGCTCTCTTCCAGTGATTAAGGAGTCACTATGATCAGCTTGAGCAAGACCTTGCCGGTGCTATCCGGTTTGCTGCTGTACAGCTCAGTGATGGCTGCAGACGGTACCTATGTCGCTCCCCGCAATATGTGGGGCCAGCCCGATCTTCAGGGTGTCTGGAATTTTTCGTCTAATGTGCCCTTTCAGCGTCCTGAACAGTTCGGCCAGCGCGAATTTATGACTGATGATGAGATCGCGGCCATGCGGGCGCGGCTGGCTGAGGCTGATGCGGCTTCTGATCAGGCTGTGCCAAGTGCAGATCCAAACAGCCCCGGAGGATACAACGATTTCTGGGTAGAAAGCGCTGGCATTACCGATCGCATCCGCACTTCTCATATTGTTTATCCCGCGGATGGCCGCTTACCCGACCGGGTGGCGGGATCTGCAGTGCAGTTTGGAGGGCTCGGGCCGGATGTGCCGGGTCAGCGGCCGGTGCGCTACACGGTCGGAGGTATTGCCAAAAACGGACCTGAAGATCGCGGCTTGTCAGAGCGCTGCATTGTTGGATTTAACGACGGGCCACCGTTCATGCCCAGCCTCTACAACAACAATGTCCAGATTTTCCAGAGCCGCGATCACGCAGTCATTCTCACTGAGATGATTCACAATGCCCGCATTGTGCCACTTGATGACAGACCTCCCCTGCCAGAGGAGATCGGTCAGTGGAGCGGTGATGGACGAGGCTACTGGGACGGAGATTCGCTGGTCGTGGTCAGCCGTAATTTCAACGGGCTCACGCAGAGTTTCAGCGCATTTGGCACCTCGGATGAGAAAGTCCTCACCGAGCGTTTCACCCGCGTGGATGCGCTGACAGTAGATTATGAGTGGACCTTAGAGGATCCGGCGACCTTCACAGACAGAATTACCGCGATCGTGCCGATGACCAAGGTTGGCGGTCAGCTGTACGAGTACGCCTGCCATGAAGGCAACTATGGCATGGTGAACATACTTCGCGGGCAGCGCATGGAAGAGATCCGTGCGGCGCAGGGATCTGACTGAGAACAGGTCGAACGGATTCAGCTCCGGGCGCATTACGGTGGTGTGTCCGGCTCGTCGGCTTGCTGCCATCCGCGCCAGCCCGGGCCTCTGACAATCTGGCCGGGCAGTGCGCCGGTATGTTCCCCGTCGCGGATAACAATTTCTCCATTGACGATGACGTAGGCCATGCCGGTCGAATACTGATGAGGGTCACTGAAGCTTGCGTGGTCTGACACTGTGGAGGGATCGAACACCACGATATCGGCAAAATAGCCTTCCGCCAATTCGCCACGGTTCCGGATTTTTAAATTGCTTGCCGGTAGCTTGCTGAGCTTACGAATCGCTTCAGGCAGGGTGATGACCTGCTCTTCACGAACGTACTTGCCAAGCACCCGGGCGAAATTGCCGTAGGCGCGCGGATGGGTGCTGCGCTCGAGAAAGACCCCTTCGGCGGCCATGGATTGCGCGTCTGAGGCAAAGCTCACCCAGGGCAGGGCGATGCCCCTGGCGACATTTTCCTCAGACATCATGAAATAGACTACCTGCACACGGCTGCCATCCTCAATTACCAGATCAATGATCGTGTCTGCGTCGGAGGTGCCCCGTTCTGCGGCAACCTCGCTGAGCGTCATGCCGGTGTAGCGGCGCAGCTCAGGATTATTGAATCCGACCAGCAGAGTGCCTTCCGTTCCTGATGCCAGCCAGAGGTTTTCCCACTCATCGGTGGGTTCCGTCATTTCCGCCAACACCCGGGCGCGCAGTTCAGGGTCCAGCAGGCGCTCTCTCCAGGCTGCATAACCGCCTTCCTGTACCCAGGGAGGCATGGCGGCATCGAGGCCGGTAGAGCCGGCGGTATAGGTATACATGTCTGCGGTAATTTGCAGTCCTTCGGCCCGGGCAGCTTCAACTTTGGCAACCGCCTCATCGAACTTGTGCCAGTTCTGCGTCCCCGCCATCTTCAAGTGATAGATTTCCGCAGCGACGCCGCCCTCTCTGGCTATCCGGATCAGCTCGTCAATTGCTTCCAGCAGCCGGTTGCCCTCGCTGCGTAAATGGGAGATGTACATGCCGTCGTACTCGCCTACCACTTTCGCCAGCGCTATCAGCTCTTCGGTCTTGGCATAAAAAGCAGGCGCATAGATCAGCGAAGAGCCGAGGCCCAGGGCGCCATCTTCCATCGCCTGCCTGACCAGTTCCTGCATCCTTTCCAGTTCGCCCGCAGTGGGCGCGCGATTCTCATAACCGATTTCGTGCTTGCGCACGGTGGTCGCGCCAATAAACGAGGCAATATTGGTTGAAATACCCCGATCAATCAGGAATTGCAGGTACTCGTCAAGGGTTGTCCAGCTGACATCTGCTCCACCGAAGCCTCCTGAATCGATGATGTCCTGCCGCATAGTTTCGTTGATTGGCCCCTCTGAATTGCCCTCGCCAAAGACTTCCAGAGTCACGCCCTGACGAATGTCGCTCTGACTGCGTCCGTCAATAGCCAGAGATTCTGTTGCCCAGCTCAACATGTTGATAAAGCCCGGAGCGACCGCATAGCCTGCTGCGTCGATCGTCTGCTTCGCCAAGCCATTAAGTGCACCAATAGCGACGATCCGGTCATTAACGACAGCAATATCTGCCTGAAAGGGCTCGCCGCCGTTGCCGTCATAGATCGTGCCGTTTGTGATCAGCAGATCAAAAGTCCGGGATGAGCTGCTGCAGGCTCCGAGCAGTGCAAGCAGCAGGGTTAACAGGATTCGGAGCATGGTTCACCTTTCAGGGGGCAGTGGTTTTTATCATAAGGCAGCCCCAGTGTACCAGCAGTTGAGGTTCGCCTATTGCCGACACGGGCCAATTTTTCTGCTGACTGACACAGATCCGTTGCGCCCCTGTAGTCATGCGGGCAGCGTGGAGCATTTTGTTTGGCTCAGGGTGCCGGTTTTGTGGTTTCGGGTTGACATCAGGTGTTCTCAAAACTACTGTATATAAATACAGTAGTTTTTCATGCCATCATGCCACCAAAATCCCTTCATGAAACGGCTCTGAGCCCGGAGTGCCCTGCCGGGCTGCCAGATTATGCTGAATTGCACTGCCTTTCGAATTTCACTTTCTTGCGCGGCGCTTCTTTTCCGGAGGAGTTGGTAGAGCGCGCTGACGAGCTGGGCTACCGGGCGATCGCCATTACTGATGAGTGCTCCCTGTCCGGGGTAGTGCGCGCACATACGGTTGCCAAGGAGAAAGGGACTGAACTGATTATTGGCAGCGAATTCCACCTGGAAGAAGGCTGTCATTTCGTTCTGCTGGCCTGTAACCGGCGCGGTTATGGTTATTTAAGTCATTTGATCAGCTGCGCTCGCCGGGATACCGCCAAGGGTAGTTACCGTATGGATTACGCAATGGTAGAGCAGCACCTGCCCGGTGACTGTTTAGCACTGTGGTTACCTGACCTGAACCATGCCCCTGAGCATCTGGCATGTCAGGCCGTATGGCTGCAGCGATTATTCAGTAAGCGCCTGTGGATCGGGGTCGAACTGCTGCTGCGGGGAGATGACCTGAGGAAGTTACGATTTCTACAGCGCCTGGGTGAGCAGTACGAAATACCTTTGTGCGCAACAGGCGGTGTTTACATGCATGTGCCAAGTCGGCGTATTTTGCAGGACACAGTGACCGCGATTCGCTTGCGGCGCGCGATCAGTGAGCTCGGGCTGGAGGGGGAGTGTAATGCTCAGCGCCATCTTCGGAGTCGCGAACAACTGGCCAAGTTGTACCCTCCTGCGCTGCTGGCTGCCACGACGGAAATTGCTGATCGCTGTAAGTTTTCGCTGGACGAGCTGCGCTATGAGTATCCTGAGGAACTGGTACCGCCTGACTACACGGCGCACGGTTGGCTACGTGAACTGACCGAGGCCGGAATCCGGGCACGTTGGCCAGAGGGTGCAACCCCTAAGGTACGCAATCTTATTGAACATGAGCTGATGCTGATCAAGGAGCTCAATTATGAGCACTACTTTCTCACCGTGCATGACCTGGTGGCCTTTGCTCGCAGTGAGGGCATTCTGTGTCAGGGGCGCGGGTCAGCGGCCAATTCGGCTGTGTGTTATTGCCTCGGAATTACTGAGGTGGATCCGGCCCGGGTAGAGGTTCTGTTTGAACGGTTTATCTCCAGAGAACGCAACGAGCCTCCGGATATTGATGTGGATTTTGAGAACGCGCGTCGTGAGGAGGTCATTCAATATATCTACAACAAATATGGAAGAGCCAGAGCGGCATTGGCTGCCACCGTTATCACCTACCGCTCCCGCAGTGCGATTCGGGACGTGGGAAAGGTGCTCGGTCTGGAAGAGTCATTGCTCAATCGTATAGCCAAATCCATCTATTGGTGGGGCTCTTCTCTCGAAGAGCAGCTTTCTGATTCCGGTCTTGATTACAGCGACCGAAAAGTCCGGATGCTGGTGGCGTTGGCCGGTCAGCTGATCGGTTTTCCGCGCCACCTCTCCCAGCACGTAGGCGGGTTTGTCATCAGCCGGGGGTCCCTGACGCATCTGGTCCCTATTGAGAACGCCAGTATGGCAGAGCGAACTGTAATCCAGTGGGAAAAGGATGATCTGGAATCACTGGGGTTGCTTAAGATTGATGTGCTGGCATTGGGAATGCTGACGGCGGTACAAAAATGTTTGCAACTGGTCAGTGATTACAGTCTGAAGCCCCTCACCATGCAGAACATCCCCGCAGAAGATCCTAAGGTCTATGACATGATGTGCGAGGCGGACACTGTCGGAGTATTTCAGATTGAATCGCGGGCTCAGATGAGTATGTTGCCAAGGCTTCGCCCCCGTAATTATTATGACCTGGTTATTCAAATAGCGATTGTGCGACCTGGCCCTATTCAAGGAGATATGGTTCATCCTTATCTGAACCGGCGTAATGGAAAAGAGCTTATCAGTTATCCGAGCGAAGCAGTTAAAGAAGCGCTCGAAAGAACGCTGGGAGTGCCTATATTTCAGGAACAGGTTATGCAGCTGGCTATGGTGGCAGCTGGATTTACCGGTGGAGAAGCAGATCAGCTGCGTCGGGCTATGGCTGCCTGGAAACGAAAGGGAGGTTTAGAGCCTTATCGTAAGAAACTGATCGACGGTATGCTGGCCCGTGGTTATGAGCCAGATTTTGCAAACAAGCTTTTTAGCCAGATCAAAGGATTCGGCGATTATGGTTTTCCAGAGTCCCATTCAGCCAGCTTTGCCCTCATTGCCTATGTCTCATCCTGGCTTAAGCGCTATCACCCTGCTGCTTTTTGCTGTGCCTTACTCAACAGTCAGCCTATGGGGTTCTATGCGCCAGCGCAGCTGATCAAGGACGCCCAGAGGCATGGTGTCATTATTCTTCCGGTTGATGTTAACCAGAGCCACTATGACAGCACTCTGGAATTTGACAGTAACTATGTAAAACCGGACTCACCCTGCCATGATCATACAGAAGCAAAAATACGGATTGGATTGCGAATGGTGAAAGGTCTGTCCCGGGCCGGCGCAGAAGCTATTGTGCAGGCGCGGCAAGGGGGCGCATTCGACACCGTTCAGGATCTGGTCTTCCTGAGCGGAATCAACCGCAAGGATCTTGAGGCTCTGGCGGCAGCTGATGCCTTGCGGCAATTAAACGGCGATCGGCATCGAGCCTTTTGGCAGGCCAGCGGTATTGAAACTGCAGGCCAGAATGCCAGATCTGTAAATGCAGGAGGTCAGATGCTGTTTTTTTCCGATCCAGATTTCGACAGTGATTTTGGTGCTGACGTATTACTGCCTGTAGCCAGTGAAAGCCAGAACATTGCCGGAGACTACAGATCTACCGGCTTTACCCTCCGGCGCCATCCACTTGCGCTGTTCAGATCGCACTTGAATCATTTCAGGGTGCAGCGCGCTGATGAGCTTTCGCTGATCGACAATGAAGGCTTTGCCAAGATAAGTGGTCTGGTCACCTGCCGACAGCGCCCGATGACGGCGGCAGGTGTTACCTTTCTGACGCTCGAGGATGAGAGTGGCTTTGTCAATGTGGTGGTATGGCCCTCACTGGGGGAAAAGCGGCGGCCGGTTGTTCGTCAGGCAATGCTCATAGGGGTAGTGGGGCATGTTCAGAAGAACAATGATGTTGTGCACCTTGTTGCCAGAGATCTGATCGACCTCAGTCACTGGCTGGGGGCAATGGATGTCTCATCTCGGGATTTTGCATAATCCATAGTCTGATCGCGTCCAGAGGATCATACGCATACAGTGCTAGCAGCACTCGATCACTGCCTGATCCCTTCGATAGCGCTAGGAGAAGTAGCCATGGAGGTACCATTGTCGTTCTTCAAGGCGCTCACGAAATATCCACAGACGGCTGCCATTTTGCTCTCTGGCTATATAGTAGTCTCGGCGAATTTCCTGACCTGACCACCAGGAGGTTTCTATGCGTTCTGGCCCGCTTATAAGGTTAATTGCCTGATTATGATAGAGCCTGCCGTTTCGCAATGTTAATTGCACAGGCCGATCCAACAGCCAGAACGGTCTGAGGTTTCTCGCGACTTCAGCGGGTTTTCCCGTCGCTTTGCGGTCTGTGTAATTCAGCTGTTGAGTGGCATATTCCGGGCAATGTTCAGCAACCGTATTGATACTCTTTAGTGCATCATCGCCTAGACGTGCATGCAGTTGCTCCATGAATTGATCAAGATTCTTGCTGTTAATTTTTGACCCGTGTCCTATCTGCTCTTCTGTTAACAGGGCGTCACTTTCGCTCAGGAATGCATCGAACTGTCTGACCTCGAGTTCTAAACCGACAACAGGGGCAGGTACAGCAAGTTGGGCAAAATGGGTTTCTATCAGCAACAGAAGATGGTCACGCTGTCGAGTAGCCTGTCTCAGACCTATGTCAATTTCGGTGCGGCTGCGCTTTTCATGGATCATAGACAGCTGCAGACGGCTGGTACTTAAATCTCTCTGTATCAGAAAGTCGCGAAGTTTTATCAGTATTTCATCAATGACCGGCAGCAGGTAATGCAGATTCTCAACCTCATAAGCAAGGTCATAGGAAGCTGAAAATTCAGGTGAGGGTATATAGTTTCGGGTGGGCTCAGGACTTTTGCCTACTGCCTTGCTGAGTGAATTGACAAAATTACTCCCAAACCGTTTATGCAGGCCTTCAGTCGGCAAGCGCCAGATGTCTCTTATTTTTCTGACGCCCATGCTGTGCAAACGCCGGCGCTGCTCCTTCTGTAGATCGAGTACATCAACAGATAGCTTTCCAAGAGCAGAGCGCAGATTTTCTTTCTGATAGACCAGGGCATTATGTCCTGAACGTGCCAGCAATAAACTGCCGCTGACTGTTGGGCTGGCTGCGTAGAGAAAGCTGTCTCCCAGAGATCTGTTTTGCAGTGCGGGCACAATCAGGCTCTGAAGCTTGCTGTGGATATTGTCTATACCGCCAAAATATCTGAGGCTGCTGCGAATTTCGCAGACCAGTGCCTGAGAGTGGAAGCTTACGGTGGCACTGACGTTTTCCGCCAGACCTGCTAACTCAGTGAGAATCTGTGTCTGCTGTGATTCGCTGAGTTCGCTTAGCTGCGGAAAATACAGTGCATACCAGAGGCTCTGCCGTCTGGATCGGGATTTCGCAGGGTTTTTATTGCCTTCGTCATTGGAACAGGGCTGCTTATCAGGCCCGCAGCGGTTAGCCAGAGGCAGTTTGAGCACGCCTGATTTACGCGACCCGGCGGTAGCCACGGGTTTTTGCGCCGAATTATCCAGATCCTCCATGATTCTCTCTGCGGACTCAGGCTGACAGTGACTCCGGGTAGAGACTGAACTGAGCACTTAATGGCCTGAAATTGCCACGGGCCTTGATGACGGTCACTTCGGCTCGGGAAAAATCACGATTATCAGTGGCAGAAGCCCTTATTTGCAGGCGCAATGGCGAAGGTGAGTACTTACTATCATTGTGCTTGAACAGGACCGCCAGCGTGTCGCCAGCTTCAGCTGCAAGCTGCAGACGGCGTAGCACTTTGCCCGGTAGCCAGTTCTGCCAGGCCAGCACCAGCCCGCAGTTTTCCGTTTGCATTGCCTTTTCCATACTCCATAGCGCGTCTTTACAGGGCGTGTCTTGCTTCACGATGAGAATCTGGTCGATATCGATTCCCGCCTGAGTCAGAGCAGGCGCATTAAGCAGATAAGGCGGGGCCACCCAGAGAATCCATTTTCCCTGCTTGATGACCGACTGCATCAGAGGGATCAGCAGCTGCAGCTCTCCCATCCCCGAGTGTCGCGCAATGACTTCGACCAGGCCGCTGCGAGGCCAGCCCCGGCCCGGCAGAATATCGTCCAGTTCACGATACCCCGTGGCGACACCGTGAAAGCCCTGACCAGCCATATCGCAGCCACGCCAGAGGTTTGGGTTGCTGTGCAGCAGTTGATTGACTCTTGTCCGGGGGGTTCCCCTGCTGTTGCAGGCGGTATCGCTGAATGCCTTGCCAATATTGGCCTCTGGCTGAGTGACAGAATCTCTGAGAATAGCCATTTTTAAATCCACACCGTCTTATACTGTATTTTTATACAGTATAAGACCAGTGTATTTTTGAGCGCAACTCTTTTTGTATATTTAAGTATTTTTTTACATATTGTCAGTAATCAATTGTTTTTTAGCTATATTTTTCTAAAGACTCTCGGTAATAAGCCGTTAAGCCCCCTGTATGATGAATTTGCCGGCAGTCATAAGGCTCTCATCAGTTGAAACGGCAGTTCTATCTGAAATCAGTACCGGAGAGTACCGATGAATAAGAAACCGGACATGGTATTCGTAGTTTTTACAGTATTCGTGATGAGTGTGCTTGCCAGCAGCGTTGCCCAAAGCGCTCTGCTCTAGCACAGCCGCACCGTCAGACGCAGATTTACGCTAACCAGAAAGGACAGAGACGCCAAGGATAGGTAGAGAAGTGCTCTATGAACCGCCCTACGCAGTATCGGGGCGGTATATTTTCTCTGCGGTTACGACCGCGTCCAGTCTTACATCCCAGCCTTCGCTGGGAAGCCCATCAGCTAACTGGCACTCATGTGCCAGCCCGATCAGCAGAGGCTGACTGCTGCGATTGAAAATCTTAAAACTGAACGTTCGGTCATAAAACCCCTTGCCCATACCGAGGCGATAGCACTCCCGATCAAATGCCACCAGCGGCACCAGAACCAGATCAAAACCGGTCGCTGAGATTTCGGTAGCGGGCGCCGGCGGCTCTGCTATGCCCCATTGATTCTCAACCAGCTCCGTTGCGCTGTCATAGGGTGCGAAGCTGAGCAGTTGTTCATCGCGCTGGTTAACAACCGGCAGAAAGCAGGTTTTACCTTCAGCCAGAGCTTGTGACAGCAGGGGTTGGGGGTCGATTTCGCCATCAACGGCGAGATAGAACGCGATCTTCGTGGCGGACTGATAAAAATTCTGGGCGGTAACTGAGCAGGAAAGCGCTGCCGCTGCGGCTGCTTGCTCCTTTTCACTCAAACGCTTGCGAGCCGTCCGATGCAACTCACGCAGGGTATGACGTTCGTTCTTATCCATCATCGATTGGGGTCAGTCTGGCGAAGGTCATATCAAGCCCCCCGGAACACCGCTACCAAAGTTGCCCTGAACCGAAAGGTTCAGGTGGTGGCTCCCGCGATGCATAAGGCTTTCCGGCTTGCGGACTTGCACAACAACATCTAACGAGTTGCCTCCGGGTATTACAATATCGGCTCAAGAACACTTTTGACTGGCAAATGTTCTAGGGAACTCTCACAGAGATTATAGCTTGGGCTGCAGGGGCAGGGAAAGCGCCTGACTGGCAGGTATCGTAATTGCGTCAATGGGGACGGTCGGTGTCAGTCAGGGTCGGGGCACTCGCTCGCAGCTGAGTTAGCACTCCTGGCTGACCTTGCTAGAACTCAAGCTGTCTTGATGAAGCTAAAGCCAGATCGATTTTTTCCTCGAGGGATTGCACCTGCTCTGAAGTAGTCTGGCGGGTCTCGTTAATCAGCCGGTTTTTTCGCAGCATGTCATGCGTGATGTTCAGCGCTGCCATCACCGCGATCTTCTCAGCACCGTGGATGTTGCCGCGACCCTTAATTTTCCGCATGCTCTCGTCAAGATAGCGAGCAGACTTGATCAGTGCCTCCTGATCGGAAGGAGGGCAGTTGACCTGATACTCTTTATCCAGAATAGTCACTTGAATCGCGGTGCTTTGCTCGCTCATATTCTCTCGCCTAAATAACTCTGCATAACTCTGCGTTGCAGGCCGTCTCAGGAATTGTCCATGGACTTCAGTCGGTCCAGCACCGACTGCAATTTGGTCTTGGCAAGCTGATTCTTTTCCATCAATTGCTGACGCTCATGCTGCAGGTTCGACTTATCCGCTTTAAGGGCCTGGTTTTCACGCTTCATTTCAGCGCACAGATCAATCAGATCATCCACTTTGCCGCTGAGGGTGTTAAAACTTTCTTCGCTCATACCGTAGTCAGTTGTTTTTGCTGGGGAACCGGACAAATCGCGCGGGCACCGGCTCGTCGTAATGGATTAAATTCACGCCTCCGCAACGCTCTACCGGCGTTTGTTTAGGCACCACATGAACTATAGAGCTGAGGTGTTTTCGGGTCAATCAAAGAGTGAAAAAAATGGGGCTTGGTTCCCGTCAGCCGGCCCGATATGCTTGCACAGCGGCAATCCGGCTCATCATTCGGATGAGCACATTAGGACTGATGATCCGCCAACCAACACAGGAGTCTTGTAGTCCCCATGGCAGGTAATTCCCACCCCTACAAAGAAATGAGAACCCGGCGCAAGGAGTTGATGGCGCAAATGGAGCCCAACAGTATCGCTCTGGTTCCCTCTGCCCCGCCGAGCTTCCGTAATAACGATGCGGAGTATTTATACCGCCAGAACAGTGATTTTTATTACCTGACCGGCTTTGCTGAAGAGCACGCTCTGCTGGCGCTGATCCCCGGCCGCAAGCAGGGAGAAGTGGTTCTGTTCTGCCAGGAAAAAAATAAGGAAAAGGAATTGTGGACGGGCATCCTGATGGGTCCGGATGCAGCCATTCAGAATCTTGCGATTGATGATGCCTATCCGATTGCGGATATTGATGACATTCTGCCGGGTCTGATCGAGGGCAGAGACCGCGTCTACTACTCCATGGGGAAGGACGACAAGTTCGATGATCAGGTCATGGAATGGGTGAAGACGATTCGCCAGAAGGCGAAAATGGGAGCGCATCCACCGGGAGAGTTTTTGATGCTTGACCACCTGCTGCATGAACTGAGGTTGTTCAAGAGTGCTGCCGAGATCAAACTGATGGAGCGGGCCGCTAAAATTTCAGCGGAGGGGCATCGACGGGCCATGGCTTTCTGTCGACCCGGGGTGCATGAATATGAGCTCGAGGCAGAGCTGCTCTATGCTTTTACCCGCAACGGCAGTCGTGCGCCTGCCTACAGTTCAATCGTCGCAGCCGGGAACAACGCCTGCATTCTGCACTACAACACCAACAATGCGGCAATCGAAGAGGGAGATCTCGTTCTTATTGATGCGGGCTGTGAATACGAATACTACGCGTCTGATATCACCCGCACCTTTCCGGCCAGCGGTAAATTCAGCGATGAACAGAAAGCGATCTATGAAATCGTACTGAAGGCTCAGGAAGCCGCAATTGAAGAAATCAAACCCGGTGCGCTGTGGGATGCACCCCATAACGCATCGGTGAAAGTGATCACGCAAGGCCTGATTAAGCTCGGTTTATTGCAGGGCAAGCTGTCACAGCTGATCAAAACCGAGGCCTACAAAGCGTTCTATATGCATCGTGTAGGTCACTGGATAGGTATGGATGTTCACGACGTTGGCGATTACAAAATCGACGGAACCTGGCGCGTGCTGGAGGCAGGCATGGTGACCACGATCGAGCCGGGAATTTATATTGCCCCTGACAATACCGATGTGCCTGAACAATGGCGCGGGATCGGCGTGCGTATCGAAGATGACGTGCTGGTGACCAAGTCGGGGTATCGAATCCTCAGTACAGGGGTGCCCAAAACCGTTTCAGAAATTGAAGCATTCATGTCTGAGACGACACACTAGCCATGCAGGCCCAGACCTTAGCAGCCCAGTATGATGTCGTTGTTGTCGGCGGAGGCCTTGTTGGCGCCAGTTTTGCACTGAACCTGGCCCAACAAACCAAAGACAGCGGTTACAGCATCCTGGTGGTCGAAGCCGTCGACAGCAAAAATTTTGATCAGCAACCGAGCTTTGATTCGCGCTCCACCGCGCTGTCTTTCGGAAGCAGGCAGATTTTCGAGACCATGAAGCTGTGGTCGGCGATTGCCCCGCTTGCTGAGCCGATTGTTGAGATTCAGGTCAGTGATCGTGGACATTTTGGTCGGACAACGCTCAGCAGTGCAGAGCAGGGCGTTGAGGCCCTGGGCTACGTGATCGAAAACAGGGAACTGGGCGGCGTCCTGAGCGAGGCCATGCAGGCGTCGTCCGGGGTCAGCTTGCTGGCACCAGCCAAAATCACTCGGATAAAACCCTGTCAGTCCGGAATGGAGTTAACGGTTGCGCGCGACGAGCAATTGACCAGGCTCTCTGCCAAGCTGGTTGTGTTAGCTGATGGTGGCAGATCTTCTATTTGCAAAAATCTTGGAATCGACCAGACCCTAACCGATTATGGCCAGCATGCGATCATTACCAATGTCGCGTTTGAGAAGCCCCATTCGGGGGTTGCCTTCGAGCGTTTTACCGAGTCTGGTCCGCTTGCGGTTCTGCCGCTTGCAGACTTTCAGGGGTCAAACCGGGGGTCGCTCGTCTGGACTGTCTCGGAACCTTCCCGGGAAGAACTTCTCAGCTGTGACGAAGAGATCTTTCGGTCGAGGCTGACGCAGTACTTCGGCGAACGACTGGGCAGAATTCTGCAGATCGGTCAGCGCGTTGCCTATCCGCTGTCTTTAACGCTGGCCAGGGAGCAGATCAGGCCGGGGCTGGTCCTGTTGGGCAATGTGGCGCACACCTTACATCCGGTGGCAGGGCAGGGTCTGAACCTTGCCCTGCGCGACTCTGCGGCCCTGGTTCGTCAGCTGGTCAGCGCAAAAGCGCAGGGAGTCAGCCCAGGCGAGATGAAGATTCTGCAGGCCTATCTGGAATTGCAAAATCAGGATCAGTCCGAGTCGGTGCTGTTTACCGACCAAACGGTGAAACTGTTTTCGAACGATCAATGGGCACAGAGGGCGATCCGCAAACTGGGGTTGCTGGGACTGGAGCTCGTGCCATCTGTGCGCAGCAGGTTCGCTCAAAGCGCCATGGGGCTGAAGCCCTGACTGACCTTTCTCCAGCCGAAAGCCTTAATTTTGCGTTAGCAAGCCGCGGATGTTCTCGATGCGTTTTCTGTTGGCACCGAGGTCGCTGTAGCCCAGCCTGGACGCCGAACGCACGTGGATAACGCCTGCTGTCGAATCCTCAAGAAACTCCACGTCGTCAACGTAGCGCATCAGGCGCGAAGTAAATTCGGCGTAGAGATAGCCGTCTGCTGATTCCACAATATTGGCCTCATCGAGTCCGAGCAGCACCTGTTCGACCTGGCGCAGGCTTGCTTGCAGGGGCTGGATTCCGTGTTCAGCGTCAGATTCGAAACTGGAGACGCAGTTAGGCGACTCCGGGCACGCAGTCAGACGACCATTCTGCACGCCGATGTTTTGCGGCGGCTCTCCGGCACAGGCTGTCAGGAAAGGAATGAGGGAAAATAAGGATTTTTTCATGTTAACTCGGCGCCTTTGAGTCGCTGCGGTGAGGAGTGAGCGAGTACGCATGTATTCAAGGTCGGGATTACTGGACAACGGTCATTCCGAGCCATTCCGCAATCAGGGCAGGTTTGTCTTCGCCTTCAATTTCCACCGTGACTGCGTGTTTGAGTAACCACTGATTGGGGTTTTTCTCCTCGGCGCTCAGAAGTTGAAACCGCCCTCTGACTTTGTTGTTGACCTTGACCGGGTTGATAAAGCGTAGCTTGTCAAAGCCGTAGTTAATGCCCATCACCGCATTCGCAAGTTTCGTGCTGCCTTCGTAGCCCATCTCAACCATCAGGGACATCGTCAGAAAGCCATGGGCGATTGTCGTTCCGAAAGGTGTTTGCGCCGCCCGTTCCGGATCAACATGGATATACTGATGGTCTCCGGTCGCTTCGGCGAACTGATTGATTCTTTCTTGATCGATCAGCATCCAGTCAGACACACCGACTTCTTTGCCGATGTAGTCGTTCAACTGATCAGTGGTCAGGGTGAGTGGCATGGCTATCTCCTCGATACACGTGCGGGGCTGGCCTTCAGTCTATCAGTATTCACTTTGAGTTCCTATTTGCCGGCAGGCACGGGTGCCGGTCAGTGGACTGCCGCGTGCGAGGCAATACGGTCTGTCGGATTGAATCAGCGGGGCATGCAAGCTCGTTGGCGAGCCCCAATCGAGCCCCTATAATGAGACAATGAATCAGGAGCGCGAGTTTGACATTGTCATTGCCGGCGGCGGCATGGTAGGCACCAGCCTGGCCAGACTTCTGGCTGACCTCGGCACGGGAGGCAGGCCGTGTCGGATAGCGCTGCTGGACCGGGTCGCGTTTGAACCAGACAAGGCGCCATTCCACGCGCAACCGGAGCGCTATGATCCCAGAGTCAGCGCACTGACGCAGGCCTCGAAAGCGCTGTTCAGCGAACTGGGAATCTGGCGCCATATTGCCGACATGCGGCAATGCCCCTATGACAAAATGCAGGTTTGGGATGCCGAGGGGACCGGTTCAATTCAGTTTCGGGCTCATGAAGTTCATCAATCCGACCTCGGTTCTATAGTCGAGAACTCGGTCATCTCATCAGCCCTGCATCAGGGGCTGAGCGAACAGAGCAACCTGACCTACTTTGCGCCTTTCAATCTGACCTCCGTGAAGCGTGATGCATCGGATACGCTGCTAATCGGTTCAGAAGATGGCAGTGCCGTTCGGGCAAAGTTACTGGTTGCTGCGGACGGCGCAAATTCAAGAATTCGTCAGCTGGCGGGCTTTGCGACCCGTGAATGGGACTACGGACATGATGCCATTGTCACTACAGTGCAAACCGATAAACCACACGGGGCGACTGCCTGGCAGCGTTTTATCCATACCGGGCCGCTGGCATTCCTGCCACTGGCGGGAGACGGGGAGCAGCGTCATTGCTCGATCGTGTGGTCGGTGGTGACCAACGAGGCCGAACGTTTGATGGGCATGTCAGAGGCGCAATTTAACGACGCGCTAACGCATGCCTTTGAATCTAAACTGGGTGCCGTCAGGAGCTCTGACAAGCGCTTTCGGGTGCCCCTGCGGCAGCGTCACGCAACGGAATATTTTCGCGACGGAATTGTTCTGGTCGGCGATGCTGCCCACTCAATACATCCCCTGGCCGGCCAGGGCGTAAATCTGGGGTTTCTGGATGTCATTGCCCTCAGCGAGGAGCTCCACGCAGGTCTCAATGCCGGTCGTCAGGTGAGCGATTCGCGCATTCTTGAGCGCTACCAGCGCCGGCGCAAGCCTCATAACCTCCGGATGATGTGGGTGATGGAAGGTTTCAAACATCTGTTTGCCGGCCGCACGCCGGCCACGGTCTGGCTTCGCAATTTCGGATTGACTCAGGTCGACGGTGCTGGCCCGCTGAAAAATCTGATCGTGCGACACGCGATGGGTATGGAGTAACTCACAGCGGACCAGTCAGCCTGTGGCGCTGGGCCACAAAGGTCGCGATATCCCATATCGGCCGGTGTGTTGTAGATGCTCCGGTCGCCAATTCAGGCGGTGTGCCTGACACCGGCCTCCTCCAAGTTCTGATTTCTGTTTCCAGTGTGTGCTTCAGGCCTGCTTTAAAAGGTTAGTGCCCAAATACTTCACAGGCCAGTAAAAGCGCGGCTTCTGCTCAGAACGCGATGTTTAGAAAAGCGAAAAAACCCTTATATTAGAATTTCTTATGAAGATTTCTTAAAGTCAGTCGATACAATTTCTGTGCAAAACTCAACCGCAACTATTGAGGGCGAATCGGGCAGTTTGGAGCAGTATAGGGACATGATTAAGGATAAGAACAGGACAGGGAGCTTCCCATTCAATCTGGATCTCAGCAATCTGGACACCGGGAGTATTACGAACATACTCAATGACATTGAACAGCACCTTCCCCTGATGGAGAGTGAAGGAGACCTGTGTCAGCTGCTCAAGGTGAAAGCTTTTTTCGAGGATGAACTCAAGGTCTCGCGTAGACTGCACTGACAGGCCGCTTTACCCGCGGGCTCCGCGACATGCTGTTGCGCAGGCCGAGTGCTGACGCACCGGGCCTCATGCCGTAGATAACGTCCGACGCCTTGTCGGTGGCTGCTTACTACCAGTGACTCAGTCAATCAAAGTCAATCAAAATTGATCAAAACGTTGGTCGAAATGCGGTTACGCAGGCCACCGAACTGTTTGCTTTCCGGTTTTAATTATTTCGATGATAAGTGCCATATGCCTTTTTATGTCGCCGGCTTTAAGGGCCTGAGGCCGGAGGGCGGGCAGGAACGGTTCAGCATCAGATTCGCTTAATTCAGCGCCGGCACTGTCCGGGCCCGGTGTAGCGCTCTTGCTGTGCTAGAATCTGTCTGGCGTTCAGACGCGTAAATCACGGTTTGTGCAACAGAATTTTCTGACGATAGACCGTTTCACGAGTTCCAAAAACCTCAACCTGTTCGAAAGCATTTTGGCAAGCACTCAGTCAACGACCCCTACTGTGACGGATAAGCGAAACGCCGAACCGAATTCGGTGCGCAAGTTTCTGTCTGTATTTCAATACAGTCAGCTGGCGATGAAAATCGTGTGGAGTACCAGCGCGCCGCTGACGCTGGCGATGGCCGCCGGTACCCTGCTGTCCGGCGTTCTGCCGGCGGTGATTGCCTCGGTCGGAGGCATGTTTGTGGACGCCGTGTCGCAGGCAATCCAGTCGACCGGTGATGCAGCGGATCTCGCTCGCAGGCAGGTGCTGTTTTACGTGTTGCTGGAAGCAGGCCTCGTCATCGTCATGACCGGTGCGCAAAGACTGAACTCGGTCTGCCAGTCCATATTAAGAGTTCTTCTGGGTAACAGAATTAATGTGATGATTCTGGAAAAAGCCCTGACTCTCGAACTGGCCCACTTTGAAGATGCTGAGTATTACGACAAACTGGTCCGGGCCCGACGGGAGGCCTCGAGCAGGCCGCTCAGTCTGGTCGTCAAAACTTTCGATCTGATCCGAGACAGCATTGCCCTGCTGACCATTGGTATCTGGCTGTTTCAATTCTCGCCTTACGCAGTTTTGTTGCTCGGGTTTGCCGGGATTCCCGCTTTTATCGCGGAGGCCAAATTTTCCGGAGAGGCATTTCGCATCCACCGTCGACGGTCTGCTGAAAGGCGCATGCAGATTTACCTGGAAATGGTGCTGACCCGTGAAGACGGAGTCAAAGAGGTCAAGCTGTTGCAGCTGGGTCGTCTGTTTCTCAAGCGCTATGTTGATATTTTCCTGAACATCTACAAAGAAGACCGAAATCTGGTTCTCAGACGCGGCGTTTGGGGGTACCTGTTGGGCTTGTTGGCCAGTGGTGCGTTTTACTTTGCCTACGGTTGGGTTGGCTTTGCCGCGATCGCTGGCTTTATCACTATTGGACAGATGACCATGTACGTCGCCCAGTTCCGTCTCGGCCAGAATGCAGTAACCAGCAGCCTGACTTCAGTCAACGGGATGTATGAAGACAATTTATATCTGTCCAACCTGACTGAGTATCTCGACCATAAGGTGCCAGAAGCATCCGGCGACCAGCTGGCAGGGCCGGACCCTTCTGACGGCATTCGGTTCAACAATGTCAGCTTCTGCTATCCGGGCAGTCATACCCCCGCGCTCTCCCGGATCAATCTCCACATCAAGCCAGGAGAAAGTCTCGCGATTGTGGGTGAAAACGGCAGTGGCAAAACGACGTTGATTAAATTGCTGACCAGGCTCTACCAGCCGACAGAGGGTGAAATCCTGCTTGAGGGATTGGCGCTCAATGCATGGGATATTGATGCGCTGCGCAGAAAAATCGGCGTTATATTTCAGGACTTCGCGCGCTATCAGCTGATGGTCGGTGAGAACATCGGGATTGGCGACGTTGATGAACTCGATCAGGACTCACTGATTGAAGACGCAGCAGAAAAAGGGATGGCCAATGCGTTCATCAAGGATCTGCCTGAAGGATATCAAACGCAACTGGGAACCTGGTTCAAGAACGGAAAGGAACTCAGCGGTGGCCAGTGGCAAAAGATTGCGCTGTCGCGAGCATTCATGCGCAGCAAGGCTGACGTGCTGATTCTGGACGAGCCCACAGCGGCGATTGATGCGAGGGCGGAGGCCGAAATTTTCTCACACTTTCGCGACCTGACTTCGAATAAAATCTCCATCATCATTTCTCACCGCTTTTCTACTGTGCGCATGGCCGATCATATTATTGTTCTTGAGAAAGCCAGCATTCAGGAAGAGGGTAGCCATGAATCGTTACTGGCGAGTGATGGTCAATATGCCATGCTGTTCAAGCTTCAGGCTCAGGGCTACCAGTAGCCGGTCCCAGCGGGTTGGTTAGGCTCTGGTGGAACCCTTGATCACCTGTTTTCTAATCGGAGTGTTCGCCTCCTTCCTCGGCACGCTGCCGTTTGGTCCGATCAATCTGGCGGTGATCAAAACGACGGTCGATCAACACGCCAGAGCGGGTCTCGAATTCGCGATTGCGGCTTCCCTGATAGAAATCTTGCAGGCAGTCCTTGCGCTCTGGTTCGGGGCGTTCATCAGCAGTTTCTGGCAAGCCAATCCCGCTTTTGAGATGCTGCTTGCTTCGGTGTTCATACTGCTGGGCGCGGCTTTCTGGCTGCGAAGGCCGGCAATTCCAACAGAATCAGGCAAGGCTTCGAGAGGGTCACCGTTTGCCGGGGGGCTGCTGATTGCGCTGCTGAACCCTCAGGCAGTGCCCTACTGGATACTTGCCACGTCCGTGATTTCTCAATCGCTGGGGGATGAATTCCTCGACAGCGCTCTGGTCATGTTCCTGAGCGGTGTGGCGCTTGGCAAGTTTGCCGCACTGTGTGGATTTGTCATGGCAAGTCACTTGCTCAAAGCGCGCCTGCAACAAAGCGGGCTGGCCATCAATCGTCTGGTCGGGATCGTATTGCTGGCCATTGGCATACTCCAGTGGATCAGACTCACCTGGCTCTGATTCAGGGCTTTCTTGTACTTCTCGGGGTAAGTCCGCTAGATTAGCGGCTCAAGACGAATCGTATCAGGCTGGTCAGAGGAGATATGCCAGATAATTTGCAGCCCCGGAGCAGGCCTGATCCCGATCTCATTTCGCCGCGGATTCTTCCGCATCAGGCGGCAGCGGCAAAAGCTTTACGTCGCGCGCGTTCGCGGATGATGGTCTGTTTCTGGACCCTTCCACTCTACATGCTCGCAATCTGGATGCTTCTCACCAATCGGCGGGAGACTGACGTGATCATGTTCGTTTACATGGGCGTGTGGGCGGGGTTTGCTCTGGATATGGCGCGGCGGCGCTGCCCCCTGTGTAAAAAGCAATTTTATGTAAAGCATGTATTGATGAATCTTCGAGCGAGGCGCTGTGTACACTGCGGCTTCGACTCACACAGCGTGGCCGAGACAGCGGACAGGGACGGCGTTACGCAGTAGCGGTCAACAGCCTCCACAATTCCCTGACGCGTGGAGGCTGACCGGTTCGCAAGACACCCAGCCGGAAAATTTTGCCGGATAGCCAAAGCATCAGGACAATACTCACGAGCAGCAAGGCCGTTGTGCCCACCACATCCACTACGGGCGGGTTTGCCGCTGCGCGATTCATCATCAGATATGGCGTGAAGAGTGGAAACCAGGAAAGGGCTCTGACCAGGCCGTTGTTCGGGTCCATGACAACGAAAGCCATCATCGCCAGGGGCACTATTTGAAACACGATCATTGGAGTCATCATGGCCTGGGCTTCTTTTAAAGTGTTGCACAGACTGCCAACCGCAAGAAAAAGCCCGGAGTAAAGCGCATAGCCCGAGAAGTAATAGAACACGAACCATGGAATCAGATCGGAGCCCAGGATGACTTCCAGCACTTCACCGATCAGATCAGTCTGAGCACTGTCGTACATCACAATAAACACGAAGAATGACAGCAACCATGTGCCGATGGTCGTCAATCCCGCCAGACCAATGCCCAGAAGCTTGCCCATCATCAGCTCGTTGGAGGTGACTGATGCCAGCAGCACCTCAATAATCCGGTTTGATTTTTCCTCAACCGTGTTGCTCAGTAAATACTGTACGTTCTGCGTTAGCGAGACAAACATCAGGTAAACAAAAGCGATAGGCGCGAACTGACGGAAAGTGTCTGCCAGGCTCACCGCCTCTTCCCCGGCTGCCGCGGTCGGGTCCAGTGGGTTGAGGGTCATCCGGGTGCGCTGCACATCCCGGACAGTCTGGGTATCGACGCCTCGCTGTTGATATTCCTTTTCGCGTATCTCAGCATTGATCCCGGCTTGCACTGCATCAGGCAGGCGGACATCGGTCAGATTTCGCGCCCAGTACTGCACGCCTGCGGCACTGCCCGCAGCCGCCGGCAGATCACCGGGCCGAATGATGCCGTCGTCAACGGTTTCAGGAATAAGAATCAGGGCGAAAAGGTCAACACTGCCTGATTCGGTTTGAATAGTCTGCTCACCAGACAGATAGGGTCTCAAAGCTTCAATGATGCGTTCCGGTGAGGCATCCAGATCCAGTTCGGCCGGTGGCTCTACGGCGACAAACGGGGGGTCCGGTTGTTCAAATGGCTGAATATTTTCCTTCAGGTAAGGGGTCGCCATGGCCAGCGCGAAATTCAATCCGCCACTGTCGAGCCACTCATCCAGTGCGGCCACTTCATTGGCATCGACATCATCAATCAGCTGATTGGCTGCATTGGTGGCGTTGGCCGGACTGGCCTCAAGATTCGTTTCCCTGCGGTTCTCAATCAGGTATTCCACAAAATCCGTGAGAATCAGCCGTTGATGTTCTCGCTCAACCGCGATTGAAACCGCCTCTTCATACCGGCCCGACTGATCGATTGCGATGAAATGACGGACAGGCGTTGCGCGGGACAGCGCGCTTTGCAGAAAGTACATGCCAAGCAGAATCAGCGGAATGATGAGAATAGTCAGCCAGAACGCTTTGGTCCGGACGTTGTCCAGATACTCGCGCCAGGCGATCAGTGCGATCACCCTCATCGGAAGCTGTGCTCCCTTGCCTGTTCCCCGACCAGATGCATGAAGACGTCATGCAGGCTGGGTTCAGAGAATTCGAAGCGGCTCAGGGCAATTTGATGGTCAAAGCAGTGCCTGAGCACGTCTTGGGGATTTACCTTCTCCTCGATCTCAATTAGCCACAGGCCAGTATCACCGTCAGCGCGCTCTGAGCTACTCTCTGTATCGCGGTCAACCGATACCACGCCGGGCAGCTGAATTATAGAACTGATGTCAGCCGCTGTTTCCAGCAGCACGCGGCGCGGAATTGTCGCGCACGCCTCAGCTACGGTGCCATCGAAAACCTTCCTCCCCCGTGCGATCAGCAGGATTTGGTCACACAAACGTTCGGCGTGCTGCATGACATGAGTCGAAAAGACAATGGTCTGGCCGTTTCGGGCCATATCCCGGATCAATTCCTCCAGTACAGTTTGATTCACCGGATCGAGACCCGAGAAAGGCTCGTCCAGAATAACCAGTTCCGGCTCGTGGGCAACTGCCGCAAGTACCTGTACTTTTTGTCCCATCCCCTTCGAAAGAGACTCTATCCTGGCGTTGCCAAAGTCTTTGAGGCCGTACTTCTCCAGCATAGCCCAGGCCCTGTTCTTGGCGCTTGAGCGATCCAACCCCTTCAGCATGGCAAAGTACTGAATCACTGACCACGCGGTCATGGTTTTATAGAGCCCTTTTTCTTCCGGCAAGTAGCCGATGCGATCACGTACGTCGAGAGCGGAATCTGAACCCAGTATCGTGATATTGCCGGAACTCGGCTTGATGATCTCAAGGATGGTGCGGATCGTGGTGGTTTTACCAGCCCCGTTTGGCCCGAGGAAGCCGTAAATCGATCCTTTCGGAATGCTGAGACTGATATTGTCTATGGCTTTGAAATCACCATAGGTTTTGACCACTCGGTCAAGATCCAGAACAGATTCAGTCATCAGGGTGAACCGCAGAGATAAGCAAAGGGTCAGAAACTGAGTATCTCAGATTTGCTGCGGTACAGAAAGCTGACAGGTTGACAGAGCGGGCAGGTGCATCCGACCTGCCAGCATCTATCCCTACGCGTTCAGAAAACCGTCGATTTGCTGCGCAACCTTTCGGCCTTCATCGATGGCGCGCACCACCAGTGATTGACCGCGGCGACAGTCGCCGGCGGCAAAGACCTTCGGATGCGTTGTCTGAAACTCGCCGCTTTCAGTCTTGTAGTTGGAGCGCGGGTCCAGCTCGAGCTCCAGCGCGTCGCTGATGTAGTGCTCAGGCCCGAGAAAGCCCATGGACAACAAGACAAGATCGGCGGGCCAGAATTTTTCGGTATCCGGGACCTCCTGAAAATTCTGGTCGACCTCAACAGTGTTAATGCCCAGCAGTTTGCCGTTTTCGTCACGCACGAACGCCTTGCCGGAAACGGAGTAGACCCGGGGGTCACTGCCGTATTTTGCGGCCGCTTCTTCATGGCCGTAATCAACCCTGAAAATCACTGGCCAGGTTGGCCACGGGTTGGTGTCGGAACGGTCTTCGGGTGGTCTTGGCATGATCTCAAAGTTAACCAGCGAGGCGCAGCCGTGACGCAGTGATGTGCCTATGCAGTCTGTTCCGGTATCTCCACCGCCAATGACGATCACGTTTTTGTCTTTGGCACTGATGTATTTTTTGTCCTGCAGCTCAGAATCAAGCAGGCTTTTGGTATTCTGCAGCAGGAATTCCATCGCGAAGTGCACACCATCCCCCTCTCGATTATCGATCTGCAGATCTCGCGGGGTTGTGGCGCCGGTGGCAAGCAGCAATGCATCGTTGTCGTTCAGCAGTTGCTCGAGACTGACACCGTTGTCGCCGGATCCGCCGACGTCCGCGTTAACGACAAAATGGATGCCTTCTTCACGCAGCAGATCAACCCGCCGGTCAACGACTGATTTTTCCAGCTTCATGTTGGGTATTCCGTACATCAACAGCCCACCGATACGGTCGTCCCGCTCATAGACAGTCACTTCATGGCCTGCCTGATTCAGTTGGGCAGCTGCAGCCAGCCCTGCGGGGCCAGAGCCCACGACAGCGACCCTCTTGCCGCTGCGGCTGCTCGGTGGACTGGCTTTAACCCAGCCCTCCTCAAAGCCTTTGTCGGCGATAGCGCATTCGATGTTCTTGATCGTGACCGGCGGTTCATGGATGCCCAGTACGCAGGCACCTTCACAGGGGGCAGGGCAGACCCGGCCGGTAAACTCCGGGAAGTTGTTTGTTTTGTGCAGTCGATCCAGCGCTTCTTTCCAGCGATTGTTGTAGACCAGATCGTTCCACTCAGGGATCAGATTATAGACAGGACATCCATCACCGGATTGACAGAATGGTACGCCGCAGTCCATGCATCGGGCGCCCTGAGTGGTTAAATGCTCTACCCGATGGTCAGTGTAGATTTCCTTGAAATCCAACTGCCTGTCCATCGCATCCCGATACGGCGCGGTTTCGCGTTCAAATTCCTTAAATCCGGTTGGCTTGCCCATGTATTGCTGTGCTTCCTAATTCGTGCGGTTCTGTTATTTGCCTGTCTGCAGCCGAGTTCTTGCTTACGCGGCCGTTGCCGCCCGTTCTGCCAAGACGCGCTTGAAGTCGGTCGGCATCACTTTGACGAATTTATGCAGGCTGTCTTCCCAGTTGTCCAGCACGGCCCGCGCCACGCTGGAGTCAGTGTAATTCGCGTGATTTTCAATCAACCTCTTCAGTTCGAGGATGTCACTGGCGGCAGAAAGGGTTTCCAGTTCAAAGGTTTCAGAATTACATAACTTACTGAACTCTCCTTCCGGATCCCAGACGTAGGCAATACCGCCGCTCATGCCGGCGCCAAAATTGCGGCCAGTCTGACCAAGAACCACGACGCAGCCACCGGTCATGTATTCACAGCCGTGGTCGCCAATGCCTTCGACAACCGCACTGGCACCGGAGTTGCGCACGGCGAATCGCTCCGCCGCTATGCCCCGGATATACGCCTCGCCACCGGTTGCGCCATACAGAATGACATTGCCCGCAATAATGTTTTCTTCCGCTTTAAAGGTGCTTTCCACCGGTGGATACAGAATGATCTTGCCGCCGGACAACCCTTTACCGAGGTAGTCATTGGCATCACCTTCTACGGTAAGCGTGATGCCTTTCGCCAGCCACGCCCCCAGGCTCTGCCCGGCTGAACCCTTCAGTTTGATGTTAATGGTGTCATCCGGCAGCATGTCGGCGCCGAAGCGTTTGCAGACTTCATTGGACAGCATGGTACCGACCACGCGGTTGATGTTGATCACCTCATGTTCAATGTGAACGGTTTCCCCTTTCTCCAGTGCGGGTCTGGCGCGGCGAATCAGTTCGTTATCCAGCGCCTTCTCCAGGCCGTGATCTTGCGCCTGCGTGCGATAAAATTCGGTGTTTTCAAAAATCACCTTGGCTGGCTCAAGAATCCGGCTGAGATCGAGACCGCTGGCTTTCCAGTGATCGATCGCGGCATCGGCATCCAGCAGGTCAACGCGGCCGATCATTTCGTTGACGGTCCGCAGGCCCAGCTCTGCCATGATTGATCGCAATTCCTCAGCAACCATGAACAGATAGTTCACGACATGCTCAGGTTCACCTTTGAATTTTTTCCGAAGTTCCGGATCCTGAGTCGCAATTCCGACCGGGCAGGTATTGAGATGGCATTTACGCATCATGATGCAGCCGAGGGTAATCAGCGGTGCAGTAGAAAAGCCATACTCCTCCGCGCCGAGCAGGGTCGCGATGGCGATATCGCGGCCCGTTTTTAACTGGCCATCTGTTTGTAGCGTGACCCGGGATCGCAGGTTATTCATCACCAGGGTCTGATGGGTCTCTGCCACGCCCAATTCCCAGGGCAGGCCTGCATGTTTGATGGAAGTCAGAGGCGATGCGCCGGTGCCGCCATCGTGGCCGGCAATCACGAGATGATCAGTCTTGGCCTTGGTGACTCCCGCGGCAATCGTGCCCACACCGATTTCCGATACCAGTTTGACGCTGATGCGTGCCTCGCGGTTTGCGTTCTTCAGGTCGTGAATCAGCTGTGCGATATCTTCAATCGAATAGATATCGTGATGAGGAGGCGGGCTGATCAGACCCACGCCCGGGGTCGAGTGTCGGATTCGGGCGATTTGTTCGTCCACCTTGCCGCCCGGTAGCTCGCCTCCTTCGCCCGGTTTGGCGCCCTGAGCGATCTTGATCTGAAGCTCATCTGCATTAGTCAGATACCATGCTGTGACTCCGAACCGCCCCGAAGCGACCTGTTTGATGGCCGAGCGCTTCGAATCGCCATTGGCCATCGGCGTGAAGCGTTCAGGATCTTCTCCGCCTTCTCCGGTATTGGATTTGCCGCCGAGGCGATTCATCGCCACAGCCAGAGACTCGTGGCTTTCCTGAGAGATCGATCCGAAACTCATCGCACCGGTGGCAAAGCGCTTGACGATCTCACTGGCAGGTTCAACTTCTTCCAGCGGTATCGTTTCACACTGTTCAGTGCGTAATTTCATCAAGCCACGCAGCGTACACTGACGGGTTGCCTGTTCATTCACATGACGCGCAAATTCCGCGTAGGCATCTGCGCTGTTGTTTCTGGCGGCCAGTTGCAGGTTGAATATCGTATTGGGATTCCACATGTGCGCATCGCCGCCGGTGCGCCAGTGAAAATCGCCGGGATTGTTCAGAACCGGAATGCGCTCGGAGTCTTTTTCGGGATAGCCGATCGCATGTCGTCGCCGACTTTCTTCTGACAGGACGCTGAAGTTGACGCCCTGTACCCGGCTGGCGGTGCCGGCAAAGCACTTCGCAATGATTTCATCTGCCAAGCCGACGGCCTCGAAGATCTGAGCTCCCTTATAGGACTGCAGGGTGGATATGCCCATCTTCGCCATGACCTTCATCATTCCCTTGGCCACTCCTTTCTTGTAAGCGGCGACGAGGCTGTCTTCGGTGGAGTAATTATCGCCAAGCAGGCCTTCTTTGTTTGCCTGCCAGAGCGCTTCAAAAGCCAGATAAGGATTGACAGCGTCGGCACCGTATCCGGTCAGCAGACAGTGATGATGGACTTCTCTGGCTTCACCGGTTTCGACCACAATGCCGATCTGGCTTCGCAGTTCATTGTTAAGCAGGTGTTGATGGACAGCGCCGGTGGCAATCAGTGCACTCAGCGGAATCCGGGATTGTGATATGTTGCGATCCGACAGGATGATAAAGGCATAGCCGTCTTCAATTGCCTGCGACGCCTCGCGGCAAATTCGCTCCACGGCCTCCATGAAACCGTCAGGCTGGTCTGCAGCAAATGTGATGTCGATGACGCAGGACCGAAGGCCTTTGTGGTCCATCTGACTGAGATCGGTCAGCTGCTGGTTAGAGAGAATGGGATGCTCCAGGCTCAGTCTGCGCACCTGCTCCGGGGTCGTTTCAAGAAGGTTGCCCTCGGGGCCGATGAAACAGCGCAAGGACATGACTACTTCTTCGCGTATTGAATCGATCGGCGGGTTGGTGACCTGCGCGAACAGCTGCTTGAAATAGTCGTAAATCATGCGTGGCTTGTCGGACAGGCAGGCCAGCGCAGAGTCGTTACCCATGGAGCCCAGCGGATCACGCGCCTCGGTGACCAGCGGAATCAGCATGAACTGCATGGTTTCGGTGGTATAACCGAATGCCTGCATGCGCTCGAGGGTCTGCGCGTTATCCAAAGACGGCGCCGGTGCGGTGCTGGCCACGTCGGCCAGCGTGATTCGCTCCTGCGCGAGCCATTCCCCGTAGGGTCTTTTGCCGGAGATCAGGCCTTTCACTTCTTCGTCCGGAATGAGTCGGCCCTGATCGAAGTCGATCAGAAACATTTTGCCCGGTTGCAGACGCCCTTTGAACTTTACGTTGGCCGGATCGACCGGCAGCACACCGACTTCGGACGCCATGATGCACTTGTCATCATGGGTGATGTAATAGCGGCTCGGCCGCAGTCCGTTGCGGTCAAGCACGGCACCAATGTATTTGCCGTCTGAGAACACAATTGAAGCCGGACCGTCCCAGGGCTCCATCAGGGCCGAGTGGTATTCATAAAAATCTTTCTTCGCCTGTGCCATGTTGCGGTCAGACTGCCAGGCTTCAGGGATCATCATCATGGTGGCTTCCGCCAGCGAACGGCCGGACAGCAGCAGGAACTCAAGTACCGAGTCAAAACTGCCGGAGTCGGAGCAGTCCGAGTCAATGACCGGCAGGATGTCCTGAAGTCTGTCTCCGAAGACCTCGGTCGCCACCATGCCCTGCCGCGCGACCATGGCGTTTACATTGCCGCGCAGAGTATTGATTTCGCCGTTGTGACTCATGAACCGGTTCGGTTGAGCGCGATCCCACGACGGAAAGGTGTTGGTGCTGAAACGTGAATGCACCATGGCCAGATGCGTGGCGAATTCGGGGTTGGTGAGATCGCAGTAAAACGGGAAAAGCTGTCCCGGAGTCAGCATCCCTTTATAGACGATGACCTTGGTGGACAAGCTGCAGGCATAGACCTGTTTGGCTTCACTGAGTGTTTCGTCGCTGCGCAGCGCGTGGGTGAACCGCTTTCGGATCAGGTACAGAACCCGCTCGAAGGCGTCGCCGCTCAGATCTTCGGCAGCAGCAATAAAAAGCTGGGTGATATACGGTTGAGCGAGCAGCGCCGCGGGGCCCACATCCGCTCCCTTGGCGTCGGTCGGCACGTCACGCCAGCCGATCAGTCGCTGTCCTTCTTCAAGAATGATCTGATTAATGGTTTTTACACACTGCTCTCTTTCGACCTGGTCCTGTGGCAGGAAGATGTTGCCGACGGAATAGCGGCCGGCTTCCGGTAACTCCTCGTTCAGTTCATCCTTGGCCACTTTTGTGAAAAAGCTGTGTGGCAGGGCCATCAGGATACCGGCTCCGTCACCGGTGTTGGCCTCGAAACCACAGCCTCCACGGTGATCCATGCGGGAATTGAGGTGATAGGCATCGAGCATGATCTGGTGGCTGGGAACCCCCTTGATGTTGGCTACAAACCCAACGCCACAGGAATCCTTCTCATTGGCGGGGTCATACAGCCCCTGCTTGGGAGGGTAGCCAAACGTCAGTTTTTCCTGTTTTTCACTCATGCTCTCGGTCATCTCATCGTTGGCCCGGTCAGCCCGTTGCCACCGGCCACCGGTCGCGCCGCCCTGTCAGAACAGAACGATGTTTCGGATAGGCTGACTGACACCGCTGGACTGGGCCCGGTTCGGGCTTTGCGTGGTCTGCTTTACTCCCCGCAGAATGCTGGGTGGCCAGCGATTAGGGGGCCGATCAAAATACCATTCAGAAAGAATATGTCAAGGTATCAGGAACTTTCCGCAGATTCTTCGGTTGAGATAAGTGTCTGTTTTTCAATGACTTGCCGAGTCGCTTTGCCCGAATAATTGCCAATATATTGTCAATTGGCCTGAGTGGTCTGGCGCTGTTTCTGATTGGCTCGATTGCTGCGCGTGGGCGTCCATGCGGCTGTCCGGGTCTGCACCGAGCAGCGCCGCCCGCCGAAAAGCTGAGCGACTGCGAGTCGCCGAGGGCGCTCTCGGGGGCACCCCGGGCTGTCACAGGTCTGCTGAAAGCGGTCTGCAAACGGCCATCAGCGAGCGGGACCGAAGTCCCGTGAAAGTCCCAAAAACACTGGGCATCGGGCGATCGGGTCAGCTTGCTAATTGACAGAGGGTGGATTAACCTAAAGGTTCATTCGTCAGCAACAAACGGATGCGCCTGTTTTTGCAGATACTGCAAATACTGCTAAGCGGCCCCGGCTGCAGCAACCTCGGATGAAATCCGCGGGATCAGCCGCCAGGGTGCAGATCGATACAATCTGGCCGTCCAATAACAAGAACGACTGATACATACAGCACAACATGCAGGACCCCCAATTCACACTTTACGGAGGCGATAGTAAGCCGTGAACCCAAAAGTAACTCGTCGACGCTTCATCAAAGGAGTCGTTGCCTCTGGCGCGGCGGCCACGACCACAGGAATGTGGTACGCGGCCAATGGCCAGGACCGACCCGGCGGTGCGGTTGAGCGTCTGATCAGAATCAATGTCAATGGCCAGATGCGTAGTGTTGATGTGGCTCCTCAGGAAACTCTGGCTTCCACACTCCGCTACAAACTCGGGCTGACCGGCACCAAGCTTGGTTGCAACCGCGGCGAATGCGGCGCCTGCACCGTGCTGGTGGACGACGTCGCCACCTACGCCTGTTCGGTGCTCACGCATTCAATGAAGAATGCCCGCATTGAAACAGTCGAAGGATTGGAATCACCGAACGGTGATCTGCACCCGGTGCAGCAGGCCTTCGTTGAGGAGCTGTCACCGCAGTGTGGCTACTGCACGCCGGGACAGGTCATGGCGGCAGTTGCCCTGCTTCGTGAAAACCCCAACCCAACGCGAGAGGAGGCACGACATGCCATGTCCGGCAACATCTGTCGCTGCGGCTCTTATGACTCTTACCTCGATGGCGTCATGCGCGCCGTACAACTAGGATAATCATCATGGCCTATATGCATATTGGTAAAGACTTCGTGCCGCCTGATGTACCTGGCAAGGTTACTGGCCGCATTAAATACGCAGAGGACTATACCCGTGAGGGCATGGTTTACTCCCGACTGCTCACCAGTCCGATTCCACACGCCCGGGTGCTCGATATCGACGCTTCCGAGGCGCTGGCAATGGACGGCGTGTTCGGCATTCTGACGGCCGACGATGTGTATCCCGACGGGGAGCCGCAGAGCACAGGTCTGAAAATACTGACCAACGAACCGACCCTGGTCGGTGAGCCTATTCTGGCCTTGGCCGCGATTGACGAGAAAACTGCCGAAACAGCTATCTCGCGGATCAATGTCACTTTTGAGCGTCTGCCTTTCGTGCTGGATCCTCTGGACAGTCTGGCAGAAGGAGGAGCGAACGCTTACCCCGGCGATCAGAACACTTTCGTGTTCCGACAGGGCTTTGCCACGGAGAAGTGGACTGAGGATCAGGTTGCGAGTTTCCGGGCAGGCAACGAACCGACCGCGGAACCCCAGCAAACTTGGTCCCTGGGCGATCTCGAGGCAGGCTTTGCAGCTTCAGAGTTCGTCTATGAAACCACGTTTACGACGGCGGGCTATCCCCATCACTCGATGGAGCCGCGCAGCGCCATGGCCTACTGGGAAGATGGCAAGCTCTACCTGCATGGTACGTCCCAGTCTCTGACGGCGCTGGCAGACGGAATGGCGCCGATCATCGGTGTGCCGAAGGAAGACATCGTCTTCATTAACGCGGCGACCGGTGGCGGTTTCGGGCAGCGGGCCCGCGCAAACAGTATTCCGAGCATGGCCATACCGGCTAAGTTGTCCCAGAAAATCAATCGCCCTGTGATGATGCGAATCACCCGTGAAGAGGAATTCACGATTGGTGGTGCGCGTCAGGGATTCCAGGGCTGGATTAAAGTGGGCTTCAAACCCGATGGTGTCATGTCAGCCTGTGACCTCTACATCATTTCTGACAACGGCGGCAAAGGGGGAGGCGGCGACGCTTCGTCTGCTGCTGACTGTATTGACGTGCTCTACCAGCCAGATGCCCTGCGTTTCCGCGGAACCTCGATAGGCAGTAACACTGCACATCGTGGTGCTCAGCGTGGACCGGGCCAGAATCAGATTGCGCCGATCATTGCGCCGATTCTTGACAAGGCCGCAGACGCGCTCGGTATCAGCCGTCTGGAGATACGTAAAATTAATGCGCCGCGCAATGGCGATGTGGCAGGGCCGCGACAAACGCCTTTCACATCAGCCTATGTGCCAGAGTCTCTGGACATGGCGACACAGCAGTTCGACTGGGAAGGTCGCCAGGCCCGCAGACGACAGCGCAATGGCAGCAAAGTGATTGGTCTCGGTCTGGGCCAGGGCTACCACAATGCCGGGCGCAGCGGTATGGACGGCATCGTGACCATGGGAACCGATGGCCGGCTGAAAATCCACAATGGCGTCGGCAATCTGGGAACCTACTCTTACGCCTCGACATCACGTGCGGCTGCCGAAGTTCTGAAAATGCCGTGGGAAAACTGCGACATTCTCAATGTCCGCACTGACAACCACCTGCCGATCACGTCACCGCAGGATGGCAGTAATTCCATCTTCACCAACACCCGTACGATGTTCGGTGCTGCCACTGACATGCTGAACAAGATGAAGGAGATCGCTGCAACCGATCTGGGCGGTGATCCCGCGGATTACGATGTCTCCAATGAGCGGGTACACCAGATCGCTGACGAATCAATCGGTTACACCTATGCTGAGGTTGCGCAGCGCGCCATGGAGCTTGGTGGCAAATTTACCGGTGAGGCAGATCTGCCGGAGGAGCTTGCTGAGTGGACCCAGATATCTGTGTCACGGCTCGCTGGCTCTGCCTTTATGGGTGTGTATCATGACCCGCGGCACGAAGGAAACCCGCCGGGATTCACGGTGACCTGTTGCGAAATCGAGCTGGATCTGGAAACCGGCAAGTATGAGATTCTCGACATGGTGACCATTGCTGAATCAGGCACCATCGTTCACCCACAGGGTATGGAAAACCAGCTGGTAGGCGGAGCTGTCTGGGGAATCGGGCTGTCTGGCTACGAGCGTCATCTGTATGACCCTCAAAACGGCCTGCCCGCTTCGACCGGCTACTGGCAGAGTAAGGTGCCAACCTATCTCGATACCCCTGTGAAAATCGGTACCGGCTGGGTCGATCTGCCGGATCCTGAAAATCCGGTTGGAGCCCGAGGAATCGGCGAGCCTTCCATGGGTGCAGTGTCTGCAGCGTTGACTGCCGCGATCACTGATGCGCTGGACGGTCACCATTTTGCGACGGCGCCAATTACGGCTGACATGATTATTAATCACCTGGCAGGCACTGAAGAAAACGCAGCGCCTCTTGCTCAGAACAACTTCAGAGGTTGATATGGTAGCGACATCACATGACGTAATGCCTGATATTGAGCTTTATCAGCCTACTGATGAAGCAAACGCCCTGGCATTGGCAAACACACTTGGCAGCGATGGCTGGCTCCTCGCTGGCGGCCAGGATACCTTCGGCTGGCTAAAGGACCGCAACAAGGCGCCCGGCGCCATGATCGAATTGACTCAGATCGATGCCTGGAAAGGCATTCGGGAGACCGCTGATGGCGTTGAGATTGGCGCGGTTACGACGCTCACTGAGATCGCCAAGAATCCGATCATCCGGGAACGTTATGGCGTGCTGGCGCAGGCTGCTGGAGTAGTTGCCAGTCCCCAGATCCGCAACGTGGGTACTCTGGGCGGCAATCTGAATCAGGATGCACGCTGCTGGTACTATCGCCGGGGCCTGGACTGCTATCGGGCCGGTGGCAACATCTGCTATGCAGACTCTCCGGAAGGACTGAATCGCGAGCACGCCATCTTTGGCGCAAGCCGCTGTGTGGCGGTAAGCCCTTCTGACACAGCGCCAACACTGGTTGCTCTTGACGCTACCATGGTGATCGCCAGCCAGAATGGCACCCGCACGATGTCTGCGCAGGACTTCTTTATTGGTCCTGATCGCGACATTCGCAGCATGACTGCACTTGATGACGGTGAGATTCTCACTGCTGTCAGATTGCCTGCAGCCTGGGCTAACGCTGAGTTCTATTTCGAGAAGGTTGCCGACCGGAACGTGTGGGACTTTGCTCTGACCAGTGTTGCCGCAGTTATGAAGGTGTCAGGTGGCACTATCGAAGATGCGAGGATTGCCTGCGGCGCCGTAGAGTGTGTGCCGCGCCGACTGGAAGCGGTCGAAAATGCCATACGGGGCCAGCAACGTTCAGATGAGCTTGGTGCACGGGCAGGTGAGTTGGCAGTTGAGGGCGCACGTCCGCTCAACTACAACAACTTCAAAGTGCCTCTCATGGCTAATCTGGTTGCTCGAGCCGTCCGGGGTTAGTCTCCGGACCGGCTGAGTCCGGACCCGCTGGCGCCGGCATCGGAGCCAGCGGGCGCGACAGCCGGACTCAGGCTGGATTGCAGATAAAAAGAAAAATCACAATAACAGAACAAAAAACAGCAGTAGTATAAAAAGAGGGTAGTACAGTGGGAGAAATAGTCCGCTATAAACGTGATGTTTGGGGCGAGGAAGTTATCCTCGGTGTTTCCTGGGACTTGCTTTGGGTGGTTGCCGTTGCGGTGCTGGTTCTTCTGGCTGCCCATGCCATTGTCATGGCTGCGCTTGCCAAGAAAGATCTTGACCGACCCACTGCTGAGGGCCGGCGGGTGGTGCGCCATGAATCGATTGACCGCACTTTTCACTGGCTGATGGCGGCCAGCATATTTGTCCTGATTTTTACCGGTACCGCGCCGATACTGGGGCTGAGGATAGCCTGGCTCAACATTCACTGGATCAGCGGTCTGCTTCTGACGTTCCTGATTGTTGCGCACATTATCCGGTCGATGTTCTGGCAGGATTTCAAGTCCATGCTGCTCACACCCAAGGATTTTTCGGAGCCATTCGATTCGACTTCCAAGCCGGGTAAATACTACTTTGAGCAGAAAGGTATGCACTGGGCCGCCACGGTGGTGGTTCTCGCGGTCATTGTTACCGGTGTACTGATGTTCATGCAGATAGATACGCCGTTCTGGGATAGAACCAACAGCATGCCTGAAGATCAGCTGGGTCTGGTATTTTTGCTCCACGGTCTGTCGACTCTGGCGCTGGTTGCGCTGGCCTCGACTCACATCTATTTCGCTTTGCGACCGGAGAAGATCTTTTATACCCGCTCCATGCTGGCCGGTTGGATGTCTGAGGATGAAATGGCTGCGAACCACGACCCAGCCAAATGGACGCCTAAAGAGGCTGAGTAAGCTGCAGGGCCGGAGACACGACAGTGACTCCACCGGAATGCTTGTGATAGAAATCCGAAAGAGGTGTCAGGCCCGTTCTGACACCTCTTTTTTAACTGTTTAACGTAACTTTTCACCCCTGATCGGGAACATCTGAACGGAGAGACCTGTGGATCTTGCTGAAAGTATTGAAACCATCGAAGCCGGCTATGAGTTTTTGCTGGCTTATGCGGCCCAGGGACGTCCTGCTGGCACAGAAACAGGGCCAGGCCCCCACGCCCGTCCCACTCTTGAAGGGATGCTTGAAGCTATGGTTCAGCTCGGCGATTCTCTGGCAGATCGGGAAGAGCCGTTCGAGCGAGTGATCGCTGAAGATTGTCGCAAGGCCGGCGCTGCCATTGCTTTCCTGCTCAGTCAGGAAAAAATCGGGTCAGAAATTGTGGACAATCTGAATGCGTCAATCCATCTGCGGGCGGTGCTTACTGACCTGTTTCTTTACAGCGAAGCGCTCGAGCCCAGCGCCGAAGAAACATCCCAATCTATGGCCTATGATGCCACTCAAGGTAATCCTGACGCCTAATATTTCTGTCTTGTGAACTACAAAAGGGCCAGTACGCACTTTTTGTAGAGCTTATTTTCTATGGTTAATTACCCTCGCAGACTGCAACTGGCCCGCCTTCCAACGCCGTTGACCCAACTGACTCGATTCAAGATTCCCGGAGTGGATACTGAAATCTGGATCAAACGTGATGAGGTTACCGGAACCGAAGTCTCGGGGAATAAAATTCGCAAACTTGAATTTAACCTGGGAGATGCTTTAGAGCAGGGATGCAATACCGTCATCACTTGCGGCGGGATTCAGTCTAATCACTGCCGGGCCACCGCAGTGATGGGCGCGAGGCTGGGCTTGAAGGTTCATCTGTTGCTGCGCGGCGAAAAGCCGGAAGTTTCAACGGGCAACCTGCTGATGGATTATCTGTGTGGAGCGGAAGTCACTTTCATCCCGGAGAATGAATGGTCGGGTCACGCCGAGTACGCTGCTCGCTTGCAGGACAGTTATGCGTCCAATGGGGATCGGGCTCTGTTCATTCCTATCGGCGCCAGTGATGAGGTGGGCCTCTGGGGTTATATCGCTGCCTGCGAGGAACTGAAAGAGGATTTCGCCCAGCACGGTCTGACACCTGATTATCTGGTCACCGCAACCGGCTCTGGAGGAACGCAGGCGGGTTTGATCGTGGGTTCGCAGCTGTTTGATCTGCCGGCAGAAGTCAGAGCGTTTAACGTCAGTGACAGCGCCAGCTATTTTGATCGTAAGATTCGTGCAGACGTGTTGCTCTGGAAGCAGCGTTACAACATGGAGATCGATGAGAAAGCACTCGACATTCAAACTGTTGAGGGCTATCTCGGTGAAGCATACGGGGTCGCCGGGCCGGAGATATTCGACCTGATTGCAGAATTGGGCCGGACAGAAGGTTTGCTGCTCGACCCGGTATACACGGGTAAAGCCTTCTACGGCATGGTGTCAGAGCTGGCGAAAGGCGAGGCTGGCCGCCTGCCCGGCGCCAAACAGGTTGTATTTGTGCATACCGGAGGGCTGTTCGGCCTGTTTCCGCAACAGCATGGCTTCGCGTTCAATGAGGGGCACTCCGGTCACTGAGCGCGTGAGCCCGGTAGCCGCAAAGCGCCGGACAGAGCGGTTCATCCGGTCCGTTTTGCTGCACAGAAACCGGGATCATGCCGGACTCTGCGGTTAGCACGGTTTGAAGGTGGGGGATGATTCAGATTGGGAGTAGCAATGGTAACGGGATCGGAAATGACTAGTATCAATGAGTCTGACAAGTCAGACGCTCACATTCCGGCAGGAAAGCTGATCGCCGGCGTTTGGATTGGTCTGGCAGCGATGGCGGCTCAGGCCCAACAGAGCGAACCGGACGGTTATGCGGGCGCGACCAGCGCCAATTATCAGGAAGCGGCCACCAGCACGCAGTGGGATACCCGCTATGAAAACCAGCTGCTCACCAACACCTTCCAGCTGATCACTGATGGGGCCCGTTCAGGTGAGGGCTATTTCAGTGCCGACGGAACCCAGTTCATCTATCAGGCGGAAATGCCGGGTAACCCGTTTTATCAGATCTATCTATTAGACCTGGAGTCCGGTGAATCCAACCGTGTTTCAACAGGCATTGGGTTGACGACTTGTGCCTGGATTCACCCGAGTCTGGACCGGATCATGTACGCGTCTACCCACGAAGATCCGAATGCACTGGCAAAACAAGCTGAAGAACTGGCGATCAGAGCCAGCGGAGAAGCCCGTCCCTATGGCTGGGATTATGATCCGTCCTACGAGATCTACGCCGCTGACAGCGACGGCAGCAATCTCGTTAATCTGACTCAAGCGGCCGGCTACGACGCCGAGGGTTCTTATTCGCCTGACGGGCGCACCATTCTGTTTGCATCAAATCGTGAGGCCTATGCCCGCCCTCTGAGTAAGGTAGAGCAAGGTCTGCTCGACGATGACGCCTCCTATTTCATGGATTTGTACGTCATGGACGCAGACGGCAGCAACGTGAAGCAGCTGACCTTTTCGCCCGGTTACGATGGAGGCCCTTTCTATAACGCAGAGGGCACCAAGATATTGTGGCGCCGTTTCAACCCTGACGGCAACAGCGCGGAAATCTGGACCATGGACGCGGACGGCAGCAATCAGCGACAGCTTACCGCCAATGGAATGGTCAACTGGGGCCCCTATTATCACCCCAGTGGTGCCTACATTATCTACTCCAGCAATGTGCTCGGGCACGCTAACTTTGAATTATTCATGATTGATCCTGAGGGTAGCAGCGACCCGATCCGTGTCACCAATACTGACGGGACAGACATACTGCCGGTGTTTTCGCCTGACGGTGAGCGCCTTGCGTGGAGCACGACCCGCACACCGGGCGGTGCTTCCCAGATACATATGGCGGACTGGGATCACGAGTTGGCTCTGAAATTACTGGGTCTGCAGTAATTCATCCGGCAGTCGCTATGTTGCTCAGACTTGGTTTCAGCTTTTTTCTCGGATTCGGCCTGTGTTGGACCGCGCAGGCGCAGTCTCCGTCGCTGAATGAGCCAGGCACAACACCCGGCACACTCGATCTGTTGCACCACAGTCTGAGCATCGGTCTTGACCCCGACAGAGAGTCTCTTGTCGTCAGCGACCGGATGCGTCTGCCACAGGCCTGGTCAGGTCATAACCTGCAGTTCGAGCTGAACAGCGGTCTGTCGATCACTGCCTCAAACCTGCCGATCAGTGAAGACCCGAACGCGGAAGTCGCCTCTGGTGATGTGATTGATTCAACTGTCGCGCAGGAAGCTGAGGTCAAACGCTATCGAATCAGTGTTCCCGCCTCTTTCAGCGGCGAGCTGGAGATCAGTTACTCGGGAACCATCAATGATCTGGCAGAGCAGAGCAGCCCCGAATATGCCCAGAGCTTTGCCCAGACCTCCGGTATTATTTCGGGCGACGGGGTGTTTCTGAGCCGGGCGTCTGTCTGGGTTCCACTATTTGACGACGGGCTGATCACATTCGATCTGTCTGCCCGGTTTGCGCCAAGCGCGTTGGGTTGGACTACTGTCAGCCAGGGACAGCCGGCCGGCATCAATGGCTGGCAGACTGAGCATCCGCAGGAAGAAATCTATCTGATTGCGGCGCAATTCACGCACTACACTGAGTCGGCCGGGCGGGTCGAGGCCAGTGCGTATTTGCGAAACCCTGACCGAAACCTTGCCACGAAGTATCTCGATGCAACGGCTCGTTACCTGACGCTGTACGAACCTATGCTCGGAGACTATCCATTTTCCAAATTTGCGCTGGTGGAAAATTTCTGGGAAACCGGCTTCGGTATGCCTTCCTTCACCTTGTTGGGCCCCCGAGTAATCCGGTTTCCATTTATTCTTGAGTCTTCTTACCCGCATGAACTGCTGCATAACTGGTGGGGGAATGGTGTCTATCCCGACTATGCGACCGGTAACTGGAGCGAAGGCCTGACGGCTTATCTGGCGGACCACCTGTTCCGGGAAATGGATGGCACCGGGCATGAGTACCGCAAGGAAATGCTCGCTCGCTACAAAAATTATGTTTCCGAGGGGGAGGACTTTCCGCTTTCACAGTTTACCTCGCGTAATTCCGCAGCAACGCAAGCTGTTGGTTACGGCAAAACCTTGATGCTGTGGCACATGTTAAGAATAGAGTTGGGAGACGAACTGTTTATCGATGGCTTGCGGCAATTCTATGACCGCTATCAGTTCCAGCGGGCGTCCTTCGCTGATATCGAAAATATTTTCAGTGAATTGAGCGGGCGAGATCTGTCTGCTTTTTTTGAGCAGTGGGTAAACCGCACCGGCGCTCCTCAGCTGGCGGTGACGGTCGAAGAACTTAATGGAGACAGAGCGCGCATCATGTTCGCTCAGACGCAGTTTGAAGAGCCCTATTCATTAAAAGTGCCGGTTGCCTTGTTTTATGAAGGAGAACCTGAGCCGCAAATTTACGATATTTCTCTGACCCAAAAAACCGAAGGCGTCATTGCCGAAGAGTTCGACCGTTTGCAAGCGGTTTTGGTCGACCCTTTTTTTGACGTATTTCGCGCTCTCGACAGGGAGGAGACCCCGCCCACGGTCGGAGAGCTGTTCGGTGCGGACGAAATAGTCTTCGTACTGCCTTCAGAGGATAAGCTGGAATGGTCCCTTCTGGCTGAGAGTTTTGCCGAAGGGGCGGACTTTGAGCTCATTGACGCAGAGACTCTGGATCAGTTGCCGAGTAATCGGTCAGTCTGGGTGCTGGGCAAAGACAATCCTTTTGTACCGGAAGTTAGTTCAGCACTGGATGCGTTCGGGGTAGCCTGGGAGCCGGATCAAATTCGTCTGGCTGACGGTGAAGTGTCATTCGAAAATCGCAGCACGGTACTGGTAGGCCGGCATCCGGCCAACCCTGATCTGGCTCTTGGCTGGATACACATCGACGAGTTGGTGGCCTTGTCTGGTCTTATCGAGAAGCTGCCCCATTACGGCAAGTATTCTTACCTCAGCTTTACCGGGGAGGAGCCTACCAACGATGTGAAGGGCATCTGGGCGAGTGCTGACTCACCCCTGCGGTGGGTAAAACCGGAACTCGACTCGTCTGTTGCCTGGGAGAGTCTGGTTCCGCCCCCGGCTATCGCAGAGCTGCCGCCGAAATATCTGCCGGAACAGCTGGCGCGACACACCAGTGTGCTGACTGATCCTGTCATGCAGGGCCGCGGTCTCGGCAGCGATGGCCTTGCGCGGGCAGCGCACTATATCGCTGAGCAATTTCGGGAAGCGGGCCTTCAACCGGTCAACGGAACCTACATTCAGCCCTGGCGGCAGGAAGTTCCCGACCTTGGGCAGGTGACTATGGCAAATGTTCTGGGAATGATCCCCGGGTCCGATGCCGCGCTCAGCAAAGAGCCCGTGGTGCTCGGCGCCCATTACGATCACCTCGGGCTCAACGGGGAGACCGGAGAGTTCTTTCCCGGCGCGGATGATAATGCGTCCGGAATCAGTGTGCTGATTGAAGTGGCGAGGAAGCTCGCCCGGGCATTTACACCGCAAAGGCCCATTCTGTTTGTTGCATTCACCGGCGAGGAGTCGGGTTTGCTTGGCTCTGATTACTTTGTCAATTCTTCGCCCGGCGGTTTTCAGGTAAGCAGTGCGTTTGCCATGGTGAACCTTGATGCAGTGGGTCGACTGGACGGGCGAACTCTGCAGATTTTCGGGACAGAAAGTGCCTACGAGTGGCCGTTCATGGCGCAGGGTATCGGCTTTACCATCGGTGTTTCGTCACAATTTGCAGCACAAACGGTTGCCAGCAGTGATCACGTCAGTTTCCTCAATGCCGGGATACCAGCGATTCACCTCTTCAGCGGAACCCATCTGGACTATCATCAGCCGACGGATACCCCGGACAAGCTGGATCTGGCGGGGATGGGGGATGTCGCGCTCTGGGTTGAAGAGGCGATCGTCTACCTCGCTGATCGGGCCGACCCTCTGCGAGTCAGTCTCGACCGGGCGTCGCAGCTCTCGGTTAGCAGCAGCACGACTGCGCGTGAGGCTGTTCTGGGCACAGTGCCTGATTTTGCCTATCAGGGGCAGGGGATACGTATTTCTGGCGTGTCGCCGGGCGGTGCTGCGGAACTGGCAGGCCTGCAGGCCAATGATGTTATTGTGCAGTTCAACGGACAAGCCGTGGACAGTCTGCAAACCTATTCAGATAGGCTGCGCGCTGCCACACCGGGAGATGAAATCGAGATCACGGTTCAGCGCGGCGAGCAGATCTTCAATGTCTCGGCGACCCTGCAGGCACGATGATGGGGTCAGAGTGCTCTGCCTGCTAGCGTAAAAGGCTGAACAGCAGTCCGGCCACAATGACCAGAACAGAGACTGCAATCAGCCGATAATGCTTTGCGCTATTGGGAGCTGACCAGTTGTAGGATTCTTCCTCAATAAACAGGCAATGCGTTTGTTTGCGCCTCATAGTGCGGTCTCCTGGCGACTTGTTTAAACCTCCATTAAACCCGCTGAGTATGGCGATGAGCGGGCAACAAAGGGGCAAAGCAGCGAATAAATCTGATGAGGCAGTGTGCTTCAAAGAAGCCTGTCTTTGGCGGTAAACTGGCGGTCATCGTTATCCGGCAGACTGCATGCTTGGGTTCCGGGTCAACACATTTACGCCAACAGGTTAGAATCATGCGAGCCACACCCATTGTTGCTGCCCTTTTTCTGGTCACAATCATGTCCTCAACAAGCTACGCCCAAAAAATTGTCATTGCCCATCGGGGTGCCAGCGGCTATCTGCCAGAGCACACGCTTGAGGCCAAGGCAATGGCTTATGCGCAGGGTGCGCATTACATCGAACAGGATCTGGTGATGACACGTGACGACGAGTTGATTGTCTTGCACGACATTACTCTGGACCGCACAACCGACGTGGACGAAAAATTTCCCGATCGAGCCCGGAGCGATGGCCGCTATTATGCGATTGATTTCACTCTGGAAGAGATAAGGACCCTGAATGCAACCGAAGGATTCAGAATTGAGAATGGTGAAAAAATACAGGGTTTCAGTCAGCGATTTCCTCTCGGCAAGAGTCGCTTCCGGGTACCCACCTTTCAGGAAGAAATCGAAATGATTCAGGGTTTGAATCTCTCCACCGGTCGGGATATCGGTGTCTATCCGGAGATCAAACAGCCGGCATTTCACCGTCAGGAGGGCAAGGATATCAGCACCCGGGTCGTTGAAGTACTGAAGGAGTATGGTTACACCAGCAAGGACAGCAAGGTCTTCCTGCAAACATTTGACTACGAAGAGTTAGCCTTGATTCAAAAAGAGATATTTCCCTCAGTGGGGATCGAGGTCAATCTGATCATGCTGCTCGGCAACCGGACAGACTATCCCTGGATGTTTGAGCCAGACGGCATGTCGAAACTCGCCTACTCGGCGGACGGAATCGGACCTTCCTACAACCTCGTCGTGGACAGAGCGTCTACAGCGGGTGACCTACGGTTTTCTGAGCTGGTGACTCAAGCCCATGGCGCAGGACTTGCCGTCCATCCCTACACCTTCCGGGCTGACCCTGAAGCCGTTCCGGATTACGCGGGAAGCTTTGAAGAACTGCTGGATATTCATTATTTTCAGGCGGATGTTGATGGCGTGTTCACAGATTTTCCTGACCGCGCCGTACAGTTTCTGCAGTCACGGTGACCGCTTACTCCCAGGACAATACCCTGCCGGGCACAGCAGAATACTGCGCGCTGCGGGCCCGTTGTGGGCTGTCTCCCAGAAGCGAGGCCGCGGCGCAATCCGGCTTGCCAGGAAGTCTGTTTGCCACCGTTGTACGTGATCAGGGGAAGCTGATCGCGATGGGCCGCGTGGTTGGGGATGGCGGCTGCAACTTTGAAGTTGTCGATATCGCGGTTCATCCAGACTATCAGCGGCAGGGTATTGGTCAACGCGTCATGGATGCGATCATGGACTATCTCCATACTTCAGCTCCGGAATCCGCTTATGTGTGTCTGATTGCTGATGATCACTCTCCGGCGCTGTATGGTAAATATGGTTTCAGGCCAACAACTCCAAGGTCCATAGGAATGGCCTTGTCTATCAGGCATCAAGGTGCGCGCTGACGGCGTGATCAGTGTTTCCTTTATCCGGGTTCTGGCCTGGCTCGCCGTAATGCTGTCGCTGGCTGCCTGCAGCAGCAGCGTGATTCGTATCAACTATCACTCTGAACCCCAGGGTGCACTGATCACTACTACAGATTCAATATTGCCGCTCGGGCGCGCTCCCGTGCTTAAAGCTTACCCTCTGGATACCCTGCCTGAGCCCGATGAGAACGGTTGCATCATTATTCCCGGTGCAGAGGCGCTCTGGGACAGTGGCGCCACCACGAGAGTGGGTGGTCTCCGGATCTGTGATCTCAAGCAAAAAACCTTCGGGATCGATCTGCCAAGGCCCACCGGTTATCCGGACCTGGAGATTGATCTCGAGGTGGCGATCAGGCGGGGCCGGCGTCTGGCCACAGAGCGGGAGCGCTGGTTCTTCGGTGGGGTGGAGCCGCCCCGCAGCAACCCGACGGGTATCCGCGATCACTGAACCGGCTTTCAGCAAAACACAGCGTGAAGCCCTGCTCAGTGGCGCAAGCGGGTCACTACACATTCAGGCTGACATTTGGCCTCATAAGCAGTGCTGGTGTTTGCAGGGCGACAGGCTAAAATGCTGACTTCCCCACTCACTGTTGGAACTTTTAATTCAGGAATCGAATCATGATGACGACTTCTATCAAATCAGCAGGATCTCGTTTATTCGGTCTCGCAGTCGCGTCGGGACTGCTGGCGAGTGCCGCACAGGTCACCGCGCAGGAATTCCGGGCTGGTGAGCCTATCGGCGCGGTTAACGAAGCCGGTGTGCGTGTACCGATGTCAGCAAACGTCAAGGTCTATGGCAGTTTTCATTTCTCAGAGAGCTGTACCTTTGATCCCGAGCGCAATCTGATACTGGCTATGAATAACGGCGAGCGCGGTGACGGTACCGAAAACGACGGCTTTGTTTCCCTGATTAATCCTGACGGCTCTGTCCACACCCCCAAATGGATCGGAGTGACCCGCGACGGCCTGGAATTGCATCACCCCCTTGGCAGCGCTGTGCGTAATGGGGTGCTCTACACCGTGGACGTCGGCTATGTGCGATCTTTTGATCTGGCTACGGGTCAACCGCTGAAGTCAGTGGCAGTCCCGGGCTCGACCATTCTCAATGGCATCGCGGTAACTGAGGACGGTACCGTCTATGCATCCAATACCCGCAACCCCGAGCTGATCTATAAGATCACCGCCGATGATGAGGTTTCTGTGTTCGCAGAGGGAGCACCGCTCAATGTGCCCAATGGTGTGGCGATAGATACGGATGGCAACGTGGTGGTGGTTAACATTGATGACAATGCGGTAATCACCTACAACCTGGATGGTGAGGTCGTCAAGACCGAGTATGCCGCAGAAGGGGGTAACGATGGTGTGGTGGTACTGCCTGACGGCACTAAGTATGTCAGTAGCGTCCGCTTCGGCAGTGTCTCTGAGATCAAGCCCGGTGAAGAGGCGACCATTATTGCTTCGGGTATCCCGAGTGCGGCATCGATGTGCTACGACTCCGTGCAGCATCAGCTGGTTATTCCGATGAACCCCAACTACTCTTTGGCGTTCATTCCGCTCTGATGCCGTTGCAGCGAGGCTCGAGAAGACTCAGAGCGGGCCTCGCTGCGCCTTTTAACCGGCCTAGCCACCGGCCATCACTTTTGTAATCAGGCTGCTAAACCGGCTAAGCCCGGCCTGAAGATGGTCCTCCAACAGGGCAGAACTGAAGCGAAAGTGATTTTCCACGCCAAATTTGGTGCCGGGTATTACGAGCACATCCTCTTCCTTCAACAACCGCCTTGCCAGATCCTCTGAACTGATCGGCAGATCAAATCTGGGAAAAGACATGGCTGAGGCTTGAGGGGCCACCACTGAAAACACACCCGGATGTGAATTCAGCGCTGCAGTGAAAGTATCAAAGCCGCGCCTGATCAGCGTTCTGGCTCTGGCCCTGAGTTTTTCCCTGGCCGTTTCTGCCAGCGCGTAATCCGCCAACTTCATGGAAAAAATTGTGGCAGCAATCGCCGCGTACTCATGGCGGCGCCAGCACGCCTCAATCACCTCGGCAGGTCCAACCATCCAGCCCAGTCTCAATCCCGGCAAGCCATAGGCCTTACTCATGGAGTTGATCGCGATGACGCGCTCGTATTCCCCCCAAAAGCTCGGGGTTGGCGTGTCGCTGTTTAACTCGGTCCCGGCATAGACTTCATCTGCGACGATCCAGGCCCCTACACCGGCGGCCGCAGAAACGAGGGCCTGACGATCTTTATCGGTCAGGATGCGACCGGTGGGATTGTTGGGATTCACCACATGAATGATTCGGGTGTCTTTGTCGGTCTGCTGCCGCAGAGAATCGGTATCCAGTGCCCAGGCTTCAGATTCCATCATGTCGACGGTTCGCACTTCGAATCCGAGGTTTACGGCATTACCGCTCAGCTGCTCGTAAGTTGGCCGGAACCTAATCATATTGTCGCCGGGCTGCAGCAGAGTTGCTGCCACCAGTGTATTGGCTTCACTGGCGCCGATAGTCACCAGCACATTCTCGGCAGTGGCTCCTGTATACAGACTGGCAATCTTTTCCCGCAAACTCTGCAGGCCATTCACCTGTGGGTAGTCCACCAGCGTGGCAAACAGTGACGGTGTGTCCACCTCTGCCAGTTCAAACAGTTCGGCAAATGTCAGCGGATGTACACCGCTCTCGGCGAAATGATATTTCACCGAATGTTCGTTCTCTGACATGTATTGTTCTATCGCGAAAGGCTGGAACATGGAATAGACCTGATTAGTGACTTAAGTGATGAGCGCGCGGGCAGACCCCTCTGTTTGTCGTCATGTTATCGGGTTTGATGGGGTCGAAAAACTGGCATCATTCGCGACCGATCGCACCGGGTTCATGCGTTCTGATCAGTGAGCAGGTTCTGTCATTCTGTATGTGCTCAGGCCTGCTGTGCCTTGCTCAGAAACCTGCCCGCTTCAGGGCCTGGCCCGGGCGTGCGCCGGTAGCTTCGCCGTCCTGTAACACCAGCTCACCATTGACCCAGACCGAACTGATGCCGGTGGAGAGTTGCTGGGTATCCTGAACCGTAGCATGATCCTGCACGGTATCCGGATCCAACAGTACCAGGTCAGCTTTCATGCCTGCAGCCAGCAAACCGCGATCGGCAATGCCGATGGCCCTGGCTGCGCGCTGGGTCATGGCGGCAATCGCTACCTCGAGAGGCATGGCACTGTGGTCTCTCACGTATCTGGCAAGAACACGCGGGAAGGCGCCGTGGCCTCTTGGATGTCCGGTGAACCCGCCATCAGAACAAATATTGGCAAAACCCCATTGGATGAGGCGGGCTATGTCATCTTCGTGCATAGAGCGCCCCATGATGGATTCGGAGCTGAGCCCGCCATTGGCTTCTGTCCATTCCATGGATTCCCTGATTACATCAGAAAGCGTTTGCGCTTCGCTTGTGCCTCTCAGAACAGCAATGTCAGCAATGGACAGTCCGACATAGCTGGGTTCGGGAGCGAAATACGTAAAAATGATGCCATCAGCCGGCGCGATACTTTCAAGGACAAAGCGAATCTCTTCCATGTCGTCGGGATCGCGATTTGGTAGCAACACGCCGATGGTGGACTGCCAGTATTCATAAGGATAGATGTCAGCAGTGACTTCGATACCTTCATCACGAGCTGCGTCCAGCATTGCTATCACCCTGTCGGCTTCCCCCCAGACTTGTTTGGCGGCTAACTTCATATGGGAATAATGCACCGGCATACCGGTAACGCGACCGATCTGGATCAGTTCCTCGATCGCTTCGAATACGAATCGGTCCTCTGAGCGGACATGAGACGCATAGCGCGTGCCTGACTCTGCAGCAGTCTGAGCCAGGCGAATGATTTCACTGCCTTCTGAAAATTTGCCCGGCACGTATTCAAGGCCGCTGGAGAATCCCAGAGCACCGCTGGCTAATTCCCCGGCGAGCAGGTCTGCCATGGATTCTACTTCGTCATCGCTGGCGGCCAGATGCGACCGGCTGCCCAGCACCACATCACGAATTGTGTTGTGGCCTACATAAGAGGCCACGTTAACTGCAGCAGGGGATCGCTCATAGGTCTCATAGAAATCGGCAATAGGGTAACTGTGTCCTCCGTCCTGACCGAAAACTGACGTAGTGATGCCCTGTGTGAGTATTGGAATGGCATCTTTATTGGTGTCCAGGCCGCGATCATGGTGGCTATGGGTATCGATGAAACCCGGAGTCAGCGTTAAGCCGCCGGCATCAATGACAGTCTCTCCGGGCAGTGGCTGCAGCATGCCAATTTCAGTGATGAGCTCGCCCCGAAACCGCAAGGCTCCGCTGTAGGCAGGCTGGCCGCTGCCATCGATGATCCGGGCATTCGTGATGAGAGTGGAGTTGACAGGCGCGTCCGCAACTTGGGGTTCGCCACAGCCAACCAGGGTGAACAGGCATACAGCCAGCAGCGAAGTCTTGACCGCGCAAGACCCTGATCGGGCAAGACAGCGAAAATGAGACGATTGACTTAAGCGCAAATCACACGCTCCTGGGTAACTGGTGGGCAGCTTGTGTATGAGTGCGCATGAGAGATCTGGTTTTTATGGCCCGGGATTTGTGTCTTGATTCAGGGGGACCAATCCAAACAGATCCCTGATCTCATTGGTATTCAAGTAGAACACCACGAACGAATACAGGCCCAGAGGCACAGCATGAGTGATGGCAAAGAGCAGATACTCACCCGCGGAAGAAACAGCCATCATCAGAAATATCAACTGGAACGCATGGACGACGGCATTGACAGAAGCGAGCAGCGTGGCGGCAATCCAAACCAGATACCTGCGATACAGAATTCCAATCGCCAGGCCCGCTCCCAGCACCGCCGTGATCAAACCCAGAGACAACCCTCCGGCTGAGAGTCCGACATCGATAATGCTGAGCGCACTGGCAAGCAACATAATGCCCGCAGCGACATAGATGCCGGTGGGATTCTCGGGAAAGTGCAGTAATTTCATAATGGACAGTATTGGCTTTATTACGGGATTTTATTTTTTGCCCATATTGCGCTTGTGCGGCCGCTGTTTCAAGCAAATTGCTGGGTCGATTCCCGTCTATTCGCGCTTGCTGAGATCGGATTTGCGTGCCGGCTTAAGCATAAGCCGACTGAAACTCGTTCGGCAGGATTCACCTTTCCGAAGAGGCGCTTGGCTCTATGTATGGAGAAGAACAACGGTGCGAGACAGACGAAGGTGCAAGACAGGCAAAAGTGCGAGACAGACAAAGGTGCCCATGAGGATGGGCGGTTCGTTGGCGACGACGCCGAGCATCATGAGTATTCCCATGGCAGCGAATGCAAAAGAAAATGTTCTTACGCCTTTGCATAACATGGCACCGTAAGCATCTTGATCCCTGATTTTGCTTGGACCCCATCCGCTGAATAGCGTCCAGTGTTTTCCTTTCTCTATGTAATTGGTGAGTAGATAGGTAGGGAGAGCGCCAATAAGAATAAACAGCAGGCCTGACAATTGGAGTTCACTCATGACGTATTTTACTCCGCTGCAGAGGAGTCGCTTGGTCTGGCTTTGTGCTTATAAAAGAGTAGTCCAGCAACACCGGCGCATAGGCTACTGAGAAGCGTGTTAATGGTGGTCCAGGCCCACCAGTAGTCGGTAGAGACCATAAAGAAAGCCGCCAAGAAACAACCTGCACTGTTCGTTACCAGCACAAAGAAAGCCTGTCTGGCCAATGATGCCAGAACAGCAATACACGAGACCGTCAGGTAGGGCACGGCCATCAGAATCAGCTGCGCTTCGTCCTCTGTGCTGGTTTCGTTGGCCAGAAAGGTAATCCAGGTAAAGGCAATCCAGCCATTGAGTGTGGTGCACAGAAAATACCAATCAAATTTGGCCTCTGACCCTTTCATCTAACTGATCCCTCCGCCCTGGCCGGAATTCTGATCGCGCCGCGAAAGCCTCACTGGAAGGCGTAGCGAAGGCCCAAAAAAGCAGCCCGTGGCGGTGCAGGCCCCAGGAACAGCGGAACAGTGAGATCTTCGATAATGGGCACCTCGAGCTCCCCGGGTTCTTCGCCCAACAGGCCGAATGTTTCGAACTCTTCGTCCAGGAGATTATTTACGGTTGTAAAGATTTCAAACTGATCACTGAACTGATAGCGGGCTCGAAGATTGACCAGCGTGTAGCCCGCGACCGTGTTCAGTTGATTGGATTCATCACCCCGCAAATGTTGGTCACTGTTGCTGATTACGTCCAGCCCGATGCCGAAACGATCAGTCACCCGATAATTCGTGAGCAGCTTGAACTGGTTCTGAGGAATGCCGGGAATCTGGTCGCCGTTCTCCACCAGGATTTCCCCTTCGTCGTCTGCAAAAGCGTGATTCGGGCTCAATACCTTGAAATTGTCCTCGAAGGTGGCGTCGACAAAGCTGTAAGCCAGTGTCCAGTTCAGGTGCTGCAAATTGCCTGAGAGCCGGCCTTCAAATCCTAGGCGCTGTGTTTCATCTACATTGGCAAAAAGGCCAGTCGCCCGGCCCGTGGTCTGGAACAGGATGTCGTCCTTGTTTGTGGTGTGAAAAACACCAGCAGAGTAGGCGATGTCACCCAGAAAACCACGGGCGCCAATTTCAAAGCTGTTGGACACAACATCATCCAGTGGCGGATCGGCAAGGAAGGCATTGGGCAAACGGCATTCGAAGTCCACATCATCGGGGTCATCGCCGCGCTCGATAGCAAACTTCACCGCAAGCTCAAACACGCCTTCGTTACAGGCCAACTCTATGGGGGTAGGGGCCCGCGATGAGCGGCTGAATGAGGCGTAGAGATTATGATTCTCGGCGGCTTGCCAGGTAATGCCCAGGGCGGGATTGATACGACTGAAATTATGGTCGCCATTAAGTTCCGGGCGCATGCCGGACTGGTCACGCAGGGTGACGTCAGTGTCATTGGCGCGTAAGGACAGCGTCAGGGCGACCGCGTCATTGAGATCCAGAGTTGAAGTCATGTAGGTGCTCAGCGTTTCGGTTTCGGTATTGATCAGAGTCGCCGCATCGTCCACAAAGGTGCCGGTGCCGAGCCCGGTGGTAATGCGAGTGAGCGGATCGATCTCAGCGAGTTCCAGAACCGAACGAAAATCTGACTCACCGTTGAAGTAGGAACCTCCGAGTACAATCTGACCCTCGTAGCCGGCGAAGGTGCCTTTGAGTGTCCATTGAAAGTCACCGCCGAATGACTGCTGTACCCGATTGCTGATGTTGTTGATGGCATCGTCCGCCAGCACACCGGTGCCCGACAACTCGTCGTCCTCAAACCCTTCGATGTTGTACTCTTCATCCTCGCCAAGACTGCTAGCCAGGTTGTTGAGGAAGTCCTCCAGCGCCTCGGCGTCGCTGAATTGACCCTCGCACAGATCATCATCATCGATGCCGAGTTCCTCGACATCGTCTTCTTCCAACCCTTCAATCAGGCCATCGCCACCGGCAAATTCACAGACCGCAAATTCAGTACCGTCACCGTTAAACGCATCGGTGTCATTTTCGCGCCAGAACAGGTTGCCGCTGAAACTGATGCTGGCAGACACTTCTTGGGCGAAGTCGAGGCTCGTCATGGTCAGTTTATTTTCTGTGATGTCGGGGCCGGTGAATATCGCCTCACGTCGCAGGTTTAACAGTTCAACCGGCGCGGCGCCGTTGCCAATCAGATCGGAGCGGCCATGCTGAAGGTTGAGATTGACGGCGGAATATTCGGAGCGCCAGCTGAGACTGCCGTACAGGTTAAGCGCGTCTGATTCAGACTGATCGCGCCAGCCGTCCTCGTCGAAGCGCTCCACATTGAGATAGTAGCCAAGCTGGCCATCATTGCCGCCTATCTCAAAATTGGCGGTACTGCGACCAAAAGAGCCGGCACTGACTTCGACATTAGCGCCTTGGAAGTTGAAGCCATTCTTCATGTCGATCACGAGAGAGCCACCCAGGCTGTTGAGGCCATAGAGCGGGTTAGAGCCACCGCTGAGAGTAATCTGATTGATGGCGGATTGGGGCAGCAGGTCCCAATTGACCGCATCACCCAGTGGCTCATTGATGCGTACACCGTTTTGGTAGACCGCTAACCCCTGGGCCAGACCCAGTAGCGGGGATGCGGTGAAACCACGGTACTGTAAATCGCGTTGTAAAGGGTTGTTCTGGGCATCATTCAGGGAAACGCTGGAAAACGACTGACCCATGAAATCAGCCAGGCTTGCGCCTCCCACATTATCCAGATCCTGCGCCGAGCCAACCTGAATCGGATAGGGCAGTTTGCTGCTGTCGATACTCGCGCCGGCAGGCACCACGTCAATCACCAGAATGTCCGCTGAAGCCTGTGCAATGACCTGAGATGCCAGCCCGGAGAGAGCCATGCCGATGGCGAGACTCAGGGGGCTGACAGGATGAGCGAGATTGTTGTGCATGCTGTCTGCCCTCAGAGCAATTGACCTTCGTATAGCGGTGGGTATGAGGTGTTGCTTTCTGTCTTCGCAGAATTCGCTGACCTGATGTGCTTTAGTATAGCAAACTCATGCTTGAAGAGGGCCCGGGTCAGGCAGCTTTGATGGCCTGAAAAGGCGTCACTCACCGGCGGCGCTGGGGTGACAGGTTGCACGGCAGTTTTCCATCGGGGCGGCGAGTGCCAAGGCTTTGACCAAGCTGATCAGTCTGTGTAGATTAGCGCCTCGTTATTTGCCTGGCCTGCGCCGGCGATTGAATCCTGAAAGTGGAGAAAACCATGGCGACTGTTCTTATCACCGGCACCAATCGTGGCCTCGGTCTGGAATTTGTTAAGCGCTTCCTGAAGCAGGGAGATCAGGTGATTGCTACCTGTCGCGACAGCAGTCAGGCGCCTGAGTTGCTGGCGCTCGTCGACACCAACACCTCACTCAGTTTGATGAATCTGGACGTTTCGGATGAGCAGTCTATAGCCGGCTTCGCTTCTGCACTGGGCGACACGGCGATTGATATTTTCATCAACAATGCCGGTGTCTATGGCCCCCGCGACGCCAACTTCGGCAAAGTGAAGAGCGCCGACTGGGAGTCGGTATTGAAAGTGAATGCGATTTCTCCCCTTTTGCTTACCCAGCAAATCATCAGCAATCTGCGCTCAGGTCATGCCAGAAAGCTGGTCTATGTCACGTCCAAAATGGGGTCCATTGACGACAACCGGGGCGGCGGCAGCTACATCTATCGCAGCTCCAAAACCGCGCTGAACTCGGTTGTCAGAAGCCTGTCCGTCGATCTCAGGGAAGAGGGCTTTTCTGTGGCGCTTCTGCATCCGGGTTGGGTCCGGACCGACATGGGTGGTCCCAACGGCTTAATTGATGTTGCCACCAGCGTCTCGGGGATGATGTCAGTGATTGAAGGTCTGAGCCCGACCGGCTCCGGTCAGTTTTTCAACTACGATGGCAGTATCATCCCCTGGTAATCCGGCGCTGTTTTTTCCCGGCTCAGCCTCAGATCTGATGAATCACGCCCGGCGTATCCTGACAGACTCAGTGTTCCACCAACCAATCAGCGTGTCCGGTTTTATCCCGCTCTGTCACTCGGTTCTAATTTGACTATGAAGAAATTGTTCACTGCCTGTGCCCTGTCACGGATCGTGCGACTGGCCATCCTGCTGGGGATTACGCAAAGTGCCTTTCACGCCTACGGGCATGGCGGGGTCGCTTTTGAGGACGATTTGTGCGTGATCAATGTCAATTTTATGCAGGCGCATTTTACCGTGTTTCAGCCGGAAACCCGGCAGAACACTGAATATTGCGAAGACATCCCGGATGTGACGCGATCCGTTTTCGTGATGGAATACCTGCATGATCTGCTCACGGAAATGGCAATTGATTTTCGCATTGTGCGCGACATCAACAACGTGGGTCGGTTCGCCTCCTGGAAAGACATTGAAGCGATCGACGATTTGGAGGCCGCCACCGTGTTTTACCAGCAACCGCGTATTGAAGAGGGCGGTTTCTACCGGACCAGCTACGAGTTCCTCGAAAAAGGGACTTACATCGGGGTCGTGACCGCAGTGCATCCGGAGGAAGAGCGGAACTACAACGCCGTGTTTTACTTTCAGGTCGGAGGCAGAGACTGGGGCACGATACCGCTGTTTATCCTGATTGCTGTGCTGCTTCAGCTGGGTTACTGGCTGAGCCAGGGAGGCTGGCAGCGCATCCGCTCCAGAACCGCCTGAGCCGCTTTGGTTTATCAGAGATCGCCCCGAGTTGCCGAGCCGCGCTGAATGAGGACCCGGCACGATGCTGCCGGCCATTGAAAGCCGCCGAGAGGCAGACGCGTTCGCTGACTCTCACCGAAACTTTTCCTGAGTATTCAGTCCTAACCGGTCTCGCCGATAGCCCTATAGAGGCTCTGGGAAAGTTGGTCTGATTCCTGATCTGACTCCTGATGGAAAGACCCCTCCTGACTCCTCTTCACTCAGTGTGTCGTCGATTGGAGTAACCGCCCGTGCACGCGAAGATTCTGAGACTGAACAAGGCTGGGATCCCGGTCAGTTGGCTGACCCGGGAAGAGACTGCAACGCTGTTGGCAAAAGATCAGGTCATCTGGTCACTCGGCGAGCCCGTGATGGAAATTCGCGGAGGCGTTAACCGCGAGGGCATTCGCTCGGTGTTACGCTTGCCCAGCATCGTTGCCTGCGATGGCAAAGTCCACAAGGAAAGTTTTGATCCTCCGCTGGAAAATAAATTTCTGTTCCGTCGTGACAAGAATATTTGTCTGTATTGCGGAGGGGAGTTTCCCTGGACAGAATTGTCACGCGATCACGTGATTCCGACCTCCAAAGGCGGCAGTGACAGCTGGACCAATGTCGTAACCTCCTGTCGACGCTGTAATAATCGCAAAGCGGACCGCACGCCAGAGCAGGCGAATATGGAACTTCTGGCCATCCCTTTTGTGCCGAATCAATATGAGTTTCTCTATCTCTCCAACCATGCGGTGCTCGCTGATCAGATGGAATTTCTGAGCGCGCGCTTTTCTCGGAACATCAGATTGATCTAGACGCGCGCTCAACCGCTCTCCGCGGTTTCAATCTGCTGTCATTCGGCCCGGTTTTTCATGATAGGATCACGGCTCGTTTCAGGCAGCCCGGAAGGGCCGTCGTTTCCTGATGCCTACTGTTATGCATGACAAACCACAGAAACCTCTTGCCGGCGCGCTGCTTTCACTGACCACGGCCGCACTTTGGGGGGTGTTGCCGGTGGCCCTGAAAGAGCTGCTTTCCGTGATGGATGCGGGTACCGTCGTCTGGTACCGGTTTCTGGTTGCGTGGCTGGTCATTCTGGTCTGGCTGGCAGCCAGACAGAATCTTCCGGATCTTCTTCGCGCATCGGTGAGAGTGCGGTGGATGATGCTTATCGCTGCGCTGGGGTTATGCGGTAACTATTATTTTTTCTCCCTGTCACTCAACTTTGTCAATGCCGAGACAAGCGAGGCAGTGATTCAGCTGACCACGCTGTTTTTGATACTCGGTGGCGTCTTCATCTACAAAGAGCCCTTTGCAGGCATGCAGAAAGCGGGTACGGGCCTTATTCTTGCGGGCCTGCTGCTGTTTTTCCATGATCGGTTGGAAGTACTGAGTTCTTTGGATAATGCAGAAACCCTGGGCGTGCTTATCGTCGTGGTGGCTGCGATTACCTGGACAATCTATGCACTGCTGCAGAAGCAGCTGCTGGGGACGTTCAGTTCAGTACAGATTCTGTTTGTCATTTATGTGATTTCAGTGGTGGTGCTGATGCCATTTGTGTCGCCGGGCGCGCTGTTTCAGTTGACCGGTTTTCAATACGCGCTGTTGACCTTTTGCTGCCTGAACACTCTCATTGCCTACGGCTGTTTTGCTGAGGCACTCAACCTGTGGGATGCTTCGAAGGTCAGCGCGGTGCTGGCACTGGCGCCGCTCTTCACTATCGCAACGCTTAAAGTCATTGTCATCATCAATCCGGATTATGCGTTTACCGATCGTCTGTCGAATCTTTCCGTGCTGGGTGCGGTGCTGCTCATGGTGGGGTCAGCTTTGACTGCGCTGATGCCGATTCTGCAGCAGCGCCGTCAATAGTCATTGGTGGCAACCGATGACGAGGTGTGCGAGAGCAGAGATTGCAATCTGTGCGGCTGCTGACTAAATTTAAGTGACCGGTGCCTCATTCATCCGGTATCGAACACTATAAAAACAGGGGCCATCCCGGGAGTCTGTCCATGCGAGTTGCAGGTTTCGCGCTTTTTCTTTCTACTTTAATACTGTCTCATTTCGCGGTTGCCCAGTTGAGTCGGGTGGAGATTACCTCGCGAGAGACCTTGTCTGACCCGAGCGTCCGGTTCAGCTATGAAAGGATCGAAGGGGTCATGCATTTTACGCTTGCTCCGGGTCTGAGGGCTAACCAGGCGATCGTTGATCTTGAACATGCACCTTTGAACGAGTCTGGTCTGGTGGAGTATGCAGCGGATTTCCGGCTGCTGGTGCCCAGCGAAAATATCGCAAGCGACACGCTGATCTACCACGTCAATAACCGGGGCAGGAGTACGACGCATCCGGAAATTTCCCTGCAGCACCCTCTGGCTTCACAGGGCTTCACGTATCTGGTGACAGGCTGGATTAATGAGTTAAGTTCCGCACCGGGGCGCCTTCGCCTGCACGCGCCCGTGGTCGGCTCTGAGGAGGGTCCCATCGTTGGGCCGGTCCGCTACGAGGTTTCAACAGGTCGGGCTACCGACAGCCTTGCTATTGCGGGTCCCGGGCATCTGGCTTATCCGCCGACTGACGCGGGACTGGCTGCGGCGACTCTTACCCGTCGTCTGTATCAGTCTGACCCCAGAGACCCTGTAGAGCGATCCCAATTCGACCTGTCAGTTACCGAGCGCGAAGATTCTAATCAGGTTGACGTGGCTCTTGTGCTCGACGGGGGCTTTGAACCCGGTTACCTGTATGAGCTGATTTACGAAGCGCAGGACTCGGTTCTTGCCGGAGCAGGAATGTCCGCGATTCGGGATGCTGTCGCGGCGATTCGCCACGATCAGGAATCCGATCTGCTGCAGGATCTCAACCTGCCTCAGATCCGACATACGATTGCTTACGGGGTCTCGCAAAGCGGTCGCTTGTTGCGCCAGTTTGTCTACGATGGCTTCAATGCCGATCTGAACGGTAATCGGGTGTTTGACGGTGTCATCCCGATCATCTCAGGCGGAGGTTTTGGCATGTTTAACATGCGCTTTGCCATGCCAACACGGACCAATGGCCATCATTCCAATCATCTTTATCCTAATGATCTGTTTCCGTTTACCTACGGAAACAGTACAGATCCCCATACGGGCAGACAGGACGGGGTGCTTGCCAAAGCGCGGGTGGCGGGCGTTGAGCCAAAATTGATGCACATTCAGACGGTCAACGAGTACTGGCTGAGGGCGGGCTCTCTTACCCACACGACTGCGGACGGCCGTGCGGATGTCCTGATTCCTGACAATGTGCGCTTCTATACGATAGGAGGATCCCAGCACGGCTCTGGCAACGGTCGACCACGCGAAGCAAGCAGCGGACAACTGCCTCCGAATCCGAGCATGTGGTCGCCTATCAGCGATTCTCTGATCGTTGCCATGAGCCGCTGGATTGCAGATATGCAGGCCCCGCCCGCATCACGAATGCCGCGTATCGCCGATGGGACACTGTTGCCTTCCCACCTGAACGGCGAGATCAACCCTGATGTCTGGCGGCCAATTGCCGGATATCGACATCCCTCTTCCATGTATCAGCCCAGCCTGAATGATTACGGAGAGCGCTGGTCAGATGGACGCGTCATTGACAGTCACCCTCAGCGCGCAAGCGGAGCTTACGTCGCTCTGGTTCCTGCGACGGATCAGCACAACAATGATCTGGCCTCCGCAACTGTGCTGCCGCCCACCGCCAAAGTGCCGCTCGCCACCTTTGTCAGTTGGAATTTGCGAGCGCCGGAGACCGGCGCCGAAAATTCCCTGGCGCGGTTGGCCGGGGGCTATATCCCTTTCGCCAAAACCGCGGACGACGCTGCTGATGCCGGAGACCCCAGAAGTTCTCTGGAGGCACTATACGGCAGCTTTTCTGATTATCTGGCGCAGTATGAGGCCGCTACCGATGCACTTATCGCCGACGGTTTCCTGTTGTCCGGTTTCAAGGACGCCTATATGCAGATCGCACGCGACAATGCTGCGTTTTTTCCCTAGGCCAAGTCAGTGTGGCCTTGGTGATGCGCATCGGTCGCGCGTTTCGAAATCCCCTACAGGCTTGTCGCGGGTTTCGGGATTGGGGCCTGCCGCGGTCTCGGGGGCAGATCTGCGCTATTTCCTGAGGTCAATACCGTATTCAAGAAAGGCTTTCAGGCAGTTGAGCATGTCCTGCCAGCCGCCACAGTTATCATGTGAGCCTCTGTATCCTTCTTCATCCCGGTGCCATCCTGATTCGCTCACACGGACCAGTGTAGTGCGCTCATCGATCACTTCGAAGTCAAAGCTGACGAGCACTTCGTAAGCCACGGCTGTTGTCTTCTGCCAGTTTTTTGAGTCGATGCCGAGTTCAATCGCTTCGTTTGCTACCAGCTTCTTCACGATGACTTCATTACTGCCCCAGTGATCCCAGGTCCAGGTGATGGTTCTGCCTTCCGCCATGCTGGCGCTTGCAGCATCGACAAAATACAGCGTGAGTTTGCTGCGATCAGTGATGGCGGAAAAGGTCTCGGAAATTGGCCGGTTAATTCGCTTACTGACGGTAAAGTTACATTCGGACATAGATCGCTGCGTCATAGTGCTTTTTTATGAGAGTGGCTGAGTCAGACAGCATGCAGGCTCCATCACTGTGAATGTCTGAGCATCCAGCCACGTGGCAGCAGCTCTGCAAGCAGCCACAACAGGGCTCTATTGCGTGCCGGCTCGGCGTCCGCTCCTTGCGTTTTCACAGTCCTCGTTCAGTCGTCTCCGGGTGAATCCAGCGCGAGTTTGATCGGCTCGAGTCTTGGCAGGCTGCAGGCGTGCGGTTCAGTGTCGGTGGATGTGTCCTCGGGATTGCCGGTTCCGCCCAGATTCAGGAAAGTTTGGGAGGGCGCTTCCCCCAGACAAATCAGATTCTCAATGGACCCGCCGGCACGGATTAGCCCGCCCCACACGATGTCGGGAGAGTGGTTGCCAGTCGCCGCGTGCCACTTGGCCAGTAATGCGTGGGCCGGCTCAGTGCCACCGCCTTCATACTGATTGTCGTGGATATAGATCTGCTCCGGGTAAGGGTCGTAGCTCGGGTCGTCTATGGAGCGCCCGCCCAGCACAAAACTGTAGACCATGAGATTGACGTTGTTGTTGTCCCTGAAAGTGTTCTCAAAGACTTCGATATTGTCGTTCGCCAGAATCAGCAATCCCGTGCCGGCCGGAACATTCCCGACTATGGCCCCTTCGGGGGCAAAGTTTGCCGTATTGTTTTCATAGACCGTGTTATGGAACACCCGCGTACCCTGGCCGCCCTGGATTTCCAGATTCGGTAAATCGAATACCAGAATACCGCCGGTATTGTTGGTGGCCACATTGTCATAGACATCGGCAAATGTTGAGTTTTCGATCTCGATACCGGCGACGTTATATTCGGCACGTGAATTGCGCACAATGATTTGGCTTGACTGACCGACATAGATGCCAGCATCGGCTGCCCCGATCGCTACGGAACTGTCAATGAGGATGTGGCTGGACTGTACCGGATAGATCCCGTAGGCACCATTCTCCGGGTCCGGACCATTGGTCCACTCGGTGCGTACCCGACGAATAATGACGTTAGTGCTTTCATTGATTTTCAGCGCGTCTCCGATGGTGTCCTCAATCGCGAGATCTTCGATCACAAAATCGTCAGCCGTCACCAACAGGCCTTCTGCACCCTGCAGCTGGCCGCTGAATGACAGAATTGATCGGTCCATGCCGGCTCCACGAATGGTAACTCCCGGAACGGACAGCGACAGGCTGCGGGTCATCTCATGTCGGCCGGGTGGAATTTCGATCGTGTCGCCGGGCTGCGCTTCGATCAGCTGTAGCTGGAGAGATTCCTCGAAGTTTAATTCGGGTTGCGAAGCAGCGCCGGTGTCAGAGCGGTCATTGCAAGCATTCACTGACAGGGCCACGCTAAGCGCCAGGCCATACATTTTGGGGTTTCTCATTGTTTTTATCCCTCGGTAGTCAGGTTTTCAGTGTTTTGTGGGCCCTTGTTCATCCGGATGAGGCAGCCGGCCTAGCGATCCACCACTTCGTACATCCACGTGTCGCCGCTGCGTATTGATTCATCGGAGGTAAAATCACCGTCGGCGCCACCGAAGTATTTGCGCGCAAATTCGGACAGCACCGGAACGACCTCCGGACCCTCCATGACGCGCTGCAGCCGCTGCTCGTACAGCCTGCCATCGATACGCAGAATGATCCGGTCATCGCGGTCAAGATAATGCGGCCACTGCTTCCAGATGCCTCCGTAGCTGGTGTTCATGTAGCCGCTGACGAGGAACAGTCGCTGGTCGTGCACACCAAGCCAGACTGTTCGCGACCGCGCCGGCTGCAGGGTCTGGAATTCAACCGTGTCACGGTCAGTCAGAAAACTCCAGTCATCAGGGGCCGCAGTGAGCTCTCCGGTGGTGAACGGGCCGCCTGAGAAGACCTCCAAAGGGCCGTCGCTGAACCGCATCAGAGCCAGGAACAAGCCGATCAGGCCAACAGCGAGTCCGAGCGTCACACCGATTGTTTTCGTCAACGTTTTCATGGCTAAGTCCCTGTACAGGTTTTTGAGCGAGTCTGTTCAGCGCAATCAGCTATTTCTGGTGCACCGGGTGCTGTTTGCGGTCATTTTTGCCTAATTTCCAGCCTTTTTTAAGAAAAACTTGATCTGAAACGCCAGTCGGCGCGTTTATCGCGATAGGACTCTGCCCCATCCGGCTTGAATGCCCTTGGGGCTCAAGGCTGTTAGTCCCTACCTCGAGGCTACTGCATGCCTCTCTAAACCCTTAAATGCCTCTGTCGTCTAACCCGGCAGGGGCATTTTTTTGTCGGTTCCCCCGTATGGCGGCTCGAGCACCACCTCAGCGGCAATGCACCGCCCTCTGCTGGAGGATTCAACCGGTTAAGCCGCTGATAGCGCGGATCCGATGGCTTTCGCTGTCGGTCACATAAACCACGCCGCGATGAACGCAGACTCCGTGCGGTCGGTTCAGTGAACAGCTCAGGGGGTCTCCATCCGGGCCGTCGCCCCGTTCACCGCTCCCCAAAACTGTACTGATCACGCCCGAGCTGAGTGAAAGGTGACGAATGACATGATTTTCCGTGTCAACGATGTACAGGCTGTTATCGGTGCTGGAATAGGCGATCCCTTTGGGTCCGTTAAACGTGGCGTCCAGACCGGGCCCGCCGTCTCCGGTATATCCACGCTGTCCGGTTCCGGCAATGCGCTGCAGCTGTCCGGCGTTGAGATCCAGTTTGAATACCGCGTTGCCTTCACGAAGCACCAAGTAGGCATTGCCGTCCCTGTCGCAGTCGATGGATCTTGGCCCGAGCAGCGGTGTTCCCGACAATGCTGCACTGTCCGGAGTTGCAGTGCGCTCACCGGTGCCGGACAAGGTGGAGATCATGCCGGTCTGACGGCTCACACTGCGTAAGCGATGGTTCCCGATGTCGCAGATCAGCAGATTGTTCCTCGAATCAAAAGCGATGCTGTGAGGACGGCGCAGCTGGCTCAACACGGCTGAACCGCCATCTCCGGAAAAACCCTCTTCGCCGTTGCCGGCTACGGTACTTACGAGGCCGGTTCGGCCGGCGATGCGTCTTACCGTATGGTTGTCGCGCTCCACGACGAAAAGATTGCCCTCAACATCCCATCTGATTTCGTGGGGTGCGGAGAAAGCTGTCTCCAGTGGCCGCCGCGATTCGCTGCGATAACCCGGCTCGCCGGTGCCGGCAATGGTGGAAAGTCTCAAATTAGTCAGATCAATGCGCCGGATGCGGCCGGTGTCGACCTCACAGAAATAGAGTGCCCCATCGGGGCCGGGCACGACGCCGTAGGGATTGTTGATCGGGGCTTCTGTGGCAAGGCTGCCTCGCCTGCCTTCAGGTTCATATCCCGCCTCGCCGGTTCCGGCGACGGTATCCACCCTCGCGGTTTGTCCCCAAACGACTGACGGGAAGGCGCTCGCCACTGAGGTGAGTGCGAGTGTTTGGCCGAAGCGCCGGCGGTTCATTCTGTGAGTTACTCTGACCATGACAGGTTTCTTACGGTGAAGAATTCCCCGGACTGGGTGTTGTTTTTTTTGCCCGCCCCAAATACTCTCACATTCCAACCGTTTGAATAAGAACAAAAGCAGCAGGGGATTGACCATGTGCGATTTTGAGACGCAAAAAGATGCAGACAATTACTTGAAGACTCATTCGGAACTTTCCAGACGCGAGTTTACGACGCTGGCGACAGGGGCGGGCATGGCCATGATGATGCCATCAATCGCCAGTGCGCAGTCGATCTCCGAGCGGGACGTAGAAATCCGGACTCCGGATGGTGTGGCAGATTGCCATTTTGCGTATCCCTCAACCGGCAGCCACGCCGCGGTGCTGGTATGGCCGGATATTCTGGCGCTACGGCCCGCTTTCAGGGAAATGGGCCGCAGACTGGCGCGGGAAGGTTATGCAGTGCTGACGGTGAACCCTTTTTACCGTGACGCGCGTTCTCCGGTGGTTGGCCTGGGCGCCAGCTTTGGACAACCGGAAATCCGGAACCTGGTGCTTCCCATGGCCAGGAACCTTAACGCAGACACTCACTTCACTGATGCCAGGACGTTTACCGCTTGGCTCGATGAGCAGGATGAAGTGGACACCGGTAAGGGCATTGGTACCACCGGCTACTGCATGGGTGGACCGATGGTGATGCGCACCGTGGCCGCCGTTCCGGAACGCTTCGCCGCTGGCGCAACTTTTCATGGAGGAGGTCTGGCGACGGGCAATTCCGACAGTCCACATCTACTTATTCCTGAGACCCGGGCGTCCATGCTGCATTGCGTTGCTGACAATGATGATCAGAATGATCCTCAGGCGAAAATGACGCTGCGGGAAGCCTACGATTCCGCAGGTATAGATGCTGAGATTGAAGTATATTCCGGCGCCCTTCATGGCTGGTGTGCGATTGATTCGCAGGTTTACCATCAGGATCAGGCTGAGAAAGCCTGGACCCGACTGCTGAATTTGTTCGCAACGAATCTGGCGTGATTTGATATTGCTGACTATCTGCGCTTTCTGTGCTCAGCCAGCGTCAGCAATAAAAAAGCCCGGCATGCCGGGCTTTTTTATTGGTTGATTCCAGTCATTCTGGTTGTTGAATATTTAACTTACTGGTCCAGAAAATGTCCGCGTCGCCGAAACTGCTGTCCTGACGCGATGAAAACCAGGCCATAGTTTCGCCACCCGGTGGCAGAGCCGGGCACATGTCAGCGCCAGCGGTGTTGATCTTGGGCCCGAGATTATAGGCGGGTTCCCAGTCATTGGTGCCGGCAGAGGCCGCGCCGTAGATGTCCATGCTGCCAAAGCCGCCGGGGCGATTCGAGGTGAAATATACCTGGCCATCAACATCCTGTGTGAAGTGAAATTCTTCCGCTGCGGTATTGATGTTCGGGCCCTGGTTCACTGCATCTCCCCAGCCGCCTCTGCCGTCGGGTTTCACGCAGTAAATGTCTGACCCCCCGTAGCCTCCGGCTCGACGCGAGGCAAAACAGAGTGTTTCACCGTCTTGCAGCACCGCCGGGCAATGTTCGTCACCCTCCGTGGTGCTGACGGGATAGCCGACCAGTTCGGGTGTTGACCACTGTCCGTTCACTTTTCTGGTGACAAACAGATCATGGTTATTTCGTGGACTGGTGGTGGCCAGCCGATCTGAGCGGAAGTAGATGGTATTTCCGTCTGCGGTAATCCAGGGCTCACGATCGTCACCCAGGCGCAGGGGGTCTACGTCTGTCGCCGGCGGCTGATTGACGGGGATGCCCATATTCACCGGAGTGTCCCAGGTGCCGGACTCTGGATTGAAATTTGCGATGTACAGATCCTTGGGGTCTCCGTCAGCAACGGCCATATCCTGTCGGGCGCTGCAGTAAACCATGGTGCCGTCGTCAGCAAAGGACAATTCGCCTTCGGCCCACATGGTGTTGATCGGTGCCCCGAAATTGTGGACAGCCAGCTCTATCCAGTTGGCTTGCTGGGCGCTGGCGACATTGGCCAGTGTCGTTAAGGCCACTAGCATAAGAGTGCGATAGGTCGTCATGTTGTTCCTCGTTTCAATCTTTCAGAATGATTCTTGGTGATACTGACCCGCTCAGGATCGGGATGTGACGTGAAACGTCCACCAGTGGTCGGGGCGTCTGGCGTTCGGGTCCGGTGTCGGATTGTTCGGCCCTCCGCCAAAGCTTTGCAGTTTGGTGATCCTCGCATTCCAGGCGGCATCCATCCGGGTGGCCTCTTCCACTCTGTTCAGCACAACGGGATAGGTGACGCCATCCAGACGCATCACAGCGGGTTCGTTGGCATCAACACGTGCCGCCCAATATTTTTGTTCACATACCGAGCAGCTCAGGTAGAGCTCACCAGCCGGCGTGGACATGCAATTGAGATTGATTGAATGAGGACGGATACCGGCATAGATCTGCAACTGACAAAGCGGGACTTCATTGGCGAAAGACCAGTCGTCTACCGGGCCGTCAGCGGCCGCACCGAACAGGAAGCCGCCCGGTGTGCGTTCGCAGGGACACACTGCAGAATAAATGAGAAAGCCAACAATGCCCGCCGCGAGGGCGGAGGCGAGTGAAACTCCGATGATCCATTTGTGATTCGAGGTGTGCGGTTCAGCGACACTTTCGGACATGACATTTCTCCTTTTTTAGACTTGTTATAAAGGATGCTCACAGACTACCGTATTCGTCAGTAAATCAACACATTTTTACTGAGCCTGCCGCCGCGAACTGCCGTCAGATGCTGCCGGTTTCCAGTTCAAATAATTGTCTGAGAATCCGCCGCCATTGAATATATTGCTCCGCCATGGTCCCACTCAGGCCATGTACCTGCTCATTCAGTTCGAGGATGGCTGGTGCCAGTTCCTGGTTGAATCCGGCAGCCAGCTCCTGAAATTCCTGCCGGTAGATCTTGCTCCAGCGGTAGCGGTTGTAACGCTGTGTCATCGTGAGATAGCCGCTGCTGCTGCTGAAGAAATCCTGGCTAACAGGCTCCTGTTCGCGACTGACAAGTTGCTCCTGCTGATCGTAGGAGTGCCGACGCCACATGATATAGGCCTGCACCATTTCATCGTGCAGGGCTCCGTAATATTCATCGACGGTATCGATGAACACATGGTGTCTGACGCGCATATCCTTTACCCGGGCGAGCATCGGGTCGTTTTCCGCAGGCAGACTGGCCGCCTCGAGAAGGCCCGCGTCATTGGTCGTGAGCATGTGTCCGAAGGACTCCGGTGACAGATCGTTTGCGTAGACTAAGGTTGAAACATCCCGAATTGTCTGCAGATCGCTGACAGACAGCTTGTCTCTGATGGTCACCAGGTCATTGCCAATATTCTCATAGAGATCCAGATAAGGCTCCTGATGCTCAGAGGGAATAAAGGGTCTGGAGGGAGTAAATCGAATGTCCTCCGGGTAATCTGACAGCATCGCCGCATCCCCGTAGATCGCGCTCAACCAGCTGCGACCAGTGCTGTCTGTTGCGTCGATCTGAAGGGCCAGTTCAGTGCCGCTGGAGCGGAGGATTTTCCCGCTGATCAGCAAATCCACCGATGGGTCGGCTTCGGGCAGTACCCTCACGGCCCCCCATTGCTGTGACTCGATCAGCACCTTGCGCAGCAAAAATGGCAGATAACGAATCTCTTTCTCTCGCACTTCCGCAAAAACTCGATCGCCATAGGTTCGCGCTGCGGACTCGTCCTCGTCATTTTCGAACACGATGATGCCAATATCGAGCAGCTGATGCTGAGCGGGCTCGATTTCGGCAATGTTGAGACTGACTTCTCCGACCTGCGGATAGGCAACCGGTTCGACTGTCGGAGTGTTCAGTGCTGTGCAGGCAGCCAGCGGCAGTAGCAATACGACAGACAGCCTGCGGACCAGCCAGAAGGGATGCTCAGTCATTGGCTAATGGGGTCACCTGACTGCACACTCTGCCACGGGTTACGGTAAGCACACAGTTGAGGTTATCAGCGCCGGCATCATAACGATTGAATGCCTGGATCAGGTTAAAAGGAGCAGAGCCTTTGTGGGAAATGCTGGTCACCAGGCGCAGCTCGTCTCCTGCTGCCGCCACATCGAATCGGTGGCTGATCTCAAGCTGATCCGGCAGGTTGATGATAAAGACAAGCTGTTGACCGTCCCAGCCGCAATATTCCTTGCCATGCTCGCTGGCGAAGGTTTCTCTGAGTCCGTGATCGACTGTGCAGATCAGGGGAGCTTCTCCGCGGCGCTCGATGCGTACCTCGTTCCGGTCCTGCTCGATATGCATAGTTGTCTGTCTGCTGACGTATTCAGCCAATCGGGCAAGAGTGATAATACTGGTGCCCCGTCCACCCAGAGAGTTTAGATTCAGATTGCCCAGTGAGGCGCGCGGCAGGTTCCGTACCGTGACTCCCGAGCGCTGTTGCGCGGCCCGTTCCTGGCGGATCGTCAACAGGCGGTTAAGCTCATCTTCCCAACGGTCGCTCCGGTTGAAGTCTTTCTCCCAATCGCCGGCGAAATTCAAGCGGATAGGACGGTTCAGATCAAGCAGCGGCAAAGAATCAGCACTTCGGTCAGCCTGCGCCTGCACCATTTTCAGTGGCAGCAGGCCAAGTGCGATCAGCAGCGCACAGCGTCGTAAATCTGCGGGTTGGAATTGTCGTGTGTTCCGAGCCATAACCGAACTGAACCCTTAGCCGAAACCTTTTCTGCGACTGCGGCACCCGAGAGATACCGGACTGTCCCGGGCGCGCATGCGTGAACAGAGTCTTTATCGTGATGCTACTTTAAACCAAAATCCTTTTAATTGCCTGCCCGGCAGCATGGACAAGTTCGGGTCAGGCTTTTATTCTCGAGTCATCCGGTTTTCTATCGCTATCCTATGAGGAGTACGCCATGCTCAGGCATTTTACGCTTCTGGCTCTTTCAACTCTGGTTTGGTTCGTACCGCAGATGACGCTGGCCCAGCGTGATTTCAGTAACGTTGAAATCATCGCCCATCATGTCGCTGGCAGCGTGTATTACCTGGAGGGCGCGGGTGGCAACATCGGGCTTTCTGTCGGGGAAGACGGCGTGGTGATGATCGACGATCAGTATGCCCCGCTCACCGACAAGATTCTCGCGGCGATTCGTCAGCTTAATCAGGGCGAGATCAGGTTCCTGATCAATACTCATGTGCATGGAGATCATACCGGCGGCAATGAGAATCTCGGGAAGATGGGTGTTCTTATCCTGGCCCGCGATGAGGTCAGGGTCAGGCTGGCAGCGCAGTCGCCGGCGGCCGCCCTGCCGGTGTTGACGTACAGTGACGCTATCACCATCCATCTGAACGGAGAGGAGGTTTACGCCTTCTCGGTTCCTCCTGCGCATACCGACGGCGACACGTTCATTCACTTTACGGAATCCGATGTGATTCACGCGGGTGACGTGTTCAGAACAACGGCGTTTCCTGTCATTGACACCAATAATGGCGGCAGCCTCGAGGGATCGCTGCAGGCCCTGGGACTGCTGATCGGGGCCGCCGGACCGGACACCAAGATACTGCCCGGTCATGGCGAGATCTCATCGCGCTCGGATGTCATGGCCTTTCGCGACATGATCATTGACGTCAGCGGCCAGGTTGAAGACATGCTGGAGCAGGGGTTGAGCTATGAAGAGATCTCCGCGGCCAATCCGACTGAGGCTTACAATGGCCGATACGGCGATCCGGATCGATTTTTGCGGGCAGTCTTTACTGAGTTGGGCGGCGAATTCTAACTGCATGCTCTGGCACCGGGCTGGCTGTTATTCGGTACGGGAAACAGGTAATTAAGGAGTTGGTCAGTGATGGCAGTAAGAAGATTATCAATCAGAGTGGGGTATCTGGTGCTTTGCCTGACTTGTCTGCTCGCTGCGCAGTCCCGTGCGCAGGAATCCGCGGATGCAGTTCCGGCAGATCAGACTTTCGCGAATCGTTTCTGGCAGGCAGACTCTGAAGTATCCAGACTGGCACTGAGTGAAGAACTCCTGTTGAGTCAGCCAGACCCTGCTGCGCTTTTTGAATTGCTTAAAGCGGGGCCAGTCTACTCGGATGAGGTCCCCCTTGGTGAGCACGTGCTGGCGAGAACGAACAACGCCGGGACGGAGTTTCCCTACATGATCAATATTCCCCAGGACTACGATCCGCAGAGGCAATGGCCCGTTGAGTTTGTTCTGCACGGCGGTGTCGGCCGGCCAAAGCCGGCAGCCGGAGAAAATTTCTGGCAACGAAGCTATAACAGAATAGGTCAGCCGGGACGCATTACTGTTGTGCCACTGGCCTGGTCCGGAGCTGTCTGGTGGCAGGATGAGCAGGCGGACAGCTTGCTTGCTATTCTCAACAGCCTGAAATCTACCTACAACATCGATGAGAATCGGGTATCTCTGACCGGCATATCCGATGGCGGCACGGGCGCTTATTTCTTCGCGTTCAAGCAGCCCACCCAGTGGGCATCTTTTCTTCCCTACATCGGACATCCAGGTGTGTTGCGCAATCCTCAAAGTGGAGGCGGTTACCGGCTTTATTTCGAAAATCTGATGAATAAACCGCTGTACATTGTGAACGGCGAGAATGACCGCCTGTACCCGGCAGCATCGCTGTCATCATTTATGGATATCCTCAAGGACGTCGGCGTTCCCCACACCTGGACTGTCATTGCGGAAGGCGGGCATAACACGGAATGGCTGCCGGATTACCTGGATGAAGTCGAACAATTCAAATCCTCGAATCCGAGGGACCCTTTCCCGAGTGTTATTCAGTGGGTTGCAGACCGGACTGACCGCTACAATCGAAATCATTGGATTCAGATTGACGGAATCAATGGGGATGATCGGCCGGCCCTGTTGCAGGTGGATCGCAGCAACAATCTGATCTCGGTCGAGGCGCGAGGCATCGAGCAATTCAGGCTGTTGTTGAGCCCAGATTTCATTGATTTTGCCAGGCCTGTCCGGGTCGTGGTGAATGGTGAAAGCCAGTTTTATGACACGGTTGAGCAGAGCGCCGAATCACTGCTCAGATTAGCCTCACGCGATCTGGATCGTTCCATGCTGTTCACCGCTGAGCTGAGCATTTCACTGACGGATTAGTATGCTGGGTCCTGATTTCTCAATCGCGCGTCACTGATGCGCTCTTTCACCGATAACGGGTAATTGCTGCGATGACTTATGTCCAGAGAGGCGGCCTGAGGGTCGACCCGATTCTTGCAGATTTTGTTGAGTCTGAGCTGCTGGCCCGTCTCCCGTTGACGCCTGACGTTTTCTGGATAAACGCAGAAGCCCTGTTCGAACAGTTTACCCCCCGCAATGCGGCTTTGCTGGCTCAGCGCCTGAGCCTGCAGGAACAAATTGATGGCTGGCACCGGAAGCACCCCGGCAAGCCTGAACAGGCTGATTATCTGTCCTTCTTATCCCGTATCGGATACCTGACTGAGCCTGCCGGAGACTTTGTCATTGAAACCGATCACGTAGACCGGGAAATCAGTCTGCAGGCCGGGCCGCAACTGGTGGTCCCGGTTAAGAACGCCCGCTTTGCCCTGAACGCAGCCAATGCCCGATGGGGCAGCCTGTACGATGCGCTGTATGGAACGGACGCGATTGACGAAGCAGATGGGGCACAAAAAGGGGGTGCCTACAACCCGATCCGCGGAGCAAAGGTCATCGCTTACGCCCGTGCAGTGCTGGATCAGGCCTGTCCGCTGCATTCTGCTTCCCATGCCGAAGCGGACGCTTATTTTATTGAGCAGGGGGAATTGAGGGTTCGTACAGCAAGCGGTGTGACAGGGTTGTGTGATCCCACGCAATTCAAAGGATACACGGGGCCGGCTAAAGCGCCGGATGGCATCTTGCTGTGCAACAATAACTTGCATCTGGAAATCCAGATCGATCCCGCATCGGAGATTGGTCGCGATGATTCAGCAGGGATCAAAGATATCGTTCTTGAGGCGGCAGTGACCACGATTCAGGATTGCGAGGACTCGGTTGCTGCAGTGGACGCTGAAGACAAAGTTGAGGTCTATCGCAACTGTCTCGGACTGATTACCGGCGAACTGGAAGAGACTTTCCAGAAGGGTGGCGTTCAGGTGACCCGGCGTCTCAGGGACAACCGGTCCTATCATGCGCCCGACGGTAGCCGGTTTGAGCTTCCCGGCCGGAGTCTGTTGCTGTTCCGTAACGTGGGACACCTGATGCGTAATCCAGCTATTCTCGATAAGCATGGCTGCGAAGTTTATGAAGGCTTACTCGATGCTCTGATTACTGGCGCGATTGGTGCAATAGATATATTAGGTAAAGGTCCTCTGAGGAATTCTCGTGCTGGAAGTGTCTATATTGTCAAACCAAAAATGCACGGCCCGGAGGAAGTCAGATTTGCCTGCGATGTGTTCGCGGCAGTGGAAACGCTGCTGGGGCTTGAGCAGGGACGAATAAAACTGGGAATCATGGACGAGGAGCGCCGCACGACGGTGTCGCTGAAAGCCTGTATCAGGGAAGCAAAGAATCGTGTGGTTTTCATCAACACCGGGTTTCTCGATCGCACGGGAGATGAAATACACACAGCGATGGAGGCCGGGCCGATGGTGCCTAAGGCAGACATGAAAGCCTGTGCCTGGATCGCGGCGTACGAGCAGCACAATGTTCAGACGGGCCTGGCGTGCGGATTTCAGGGTCGCAGTCAGATCGGTAAGGGCATGTGGGCCATGCCGGATTTGATGGCCGCCATGCTTGAGCAGAAGCAGGCTCATCCCGAGGCCGGTGCCAACACAGCCTGGGTGCCTTCTCCGACAGCAGCCGTGCTGCATGCACTGCACTACCATCGCGTTGATGTGCACGAAGTGCAGGCGGCGCTGACAAACCAGCCCCTCGCTGACAGGGAGGACATTCTCACGCTCCCGCTGCTCAGCGACCCCGGTGCGTTGACGAATGAGCAAATTCAGCGGGAGCTCGACAATAATGCTCAGAGTATTTTGGGTTACGTCGTGCGCTGGGTCGATCAGGGAATCGGCTGCTCTAAGGTGCCGGACATCAATAATGTCGGACTGATGGAGGACCGGGCGACGCTGAGAATTTCTTCACAGCACATCGCCAACTGGCTCCGGCACGAAATATGTACTGAACAACAGGTAAAGGAAACCTTGCTGCGAATGGCGGCCGTAGTGGATGAGCAAAACTGTCATGACCCACTGTATGAAGCCATGGCTCAGGATCCGGACCGGTCCATTGCCTTTCAGGCAGCCTGTGATCTGGTGTTTAAAGGGTGTGAACAGCCAAATGGTTACACCGAACCGTTACTGCATCGGGCCCGTCTGGCAAAAAAGGCAGAAAAACGCCGCTCTTAGGCGGATAATGCGGCGGGCATGCTATACCCGCAGCCGTGAATTTGTCATGATGGACGGCAGAAGGGAGCAAACAAAAAAACAAGAGGTATTCGTTATGGCTCATTTGATCAGACTGACTCTGATGCTGATTGGGGTTACGCTGACCGCGCAGGTACTGGCGCAGGGCAACGCCCGAGGGACTATCGGTGACAGCCCCTATACTGTGATCTCGGGGTGGGCAGATCCGTTTCAGGAAGAGGGCTTCGCCTTTGGCGGCAACTCCGGTGTCTGGGCAGAGTCTGAGGACAGAATCATCATTGCCCAGCGTGGTGAGACACGCCTGCCTTACCCGGTTCCGGAAAATTTTCCCGGCTATGCCGGCTTTCTGGGTATCAACACTCTGCGAGAAACCAACCGGCGAACCTGGCAGAACTGCCTGTATGTCGTGAACGGTGACGGAGAGGTTCTGGAGATCTGGGACCATCTTGACTATCTTTGCGAGGGCTCTGATGGCCCCGGGCCGCACCGGGTACGCATCAGTCCCTACGACCCTGAGCAGCGTATCTGGCTGGTCAATGAGACCTTCCACCAGATCTATGTGCTGGCTAATGACGGCAGCGAAGTGCTCGCGACTTATGGCGAGAAACTGGTGCCCGGCAACGATGCGACCCACTTTGGACGCCCGCAAGATGTGGCCTTCATGCCTGATGGGCGTATCCTGGTCGCAGACGGCCTGGACAATCACCGGGTCATTGTCTACGACAATGACATGAATTATCTGGGTGAGTTCGGGGGTTATGGTGACGGTCCCGGCCAGTTCAACACGATTCATGCACTGGGAATCGGGCCTGAAGGTCGCGTGTTTGTTCTGGACCGTTCCGGCGGAGAAGTGAATCTGTTCAGATCGACTGATGACCCGGCGGTGTTTGAATTTGAGCGTTCCATCGGTTCGCCGCTGACCTTGCCGCTGGACATCATCGTGAATGAAAACGATTTCTGGATCACCGATCTGGGGCCACTGCGGTTTCTGAACTTTGATTTTGAGGGCAACCTGAAATACACCTGGCTCGTGCCTCTCGAGTTGCCGGACGGGTACATTGAAGTGCATACCTTCACAGTTGATCCAGCCGGCAACTTGATCGGTGGCGACAATCAGTACGGCCGCTCACAGAAATTTGTGCCAAAGCCGGACGCCGATGCAGAATTGCTGATCGAGCCACCCTGGTACCAGCGGTAGCAGCGCCCGGGAAACGGGTGCGCTTGCCGGTTCAGCCTCAGTTGAGGAGCGATGCTGATGAACAGACTGCCTAAGCCAGTAACGCGCGCCATGCTGTGGCTGGCAGCCGCTTTGCTGTCTCTGTCAGCAGCCGCGCAGGACGAAACGGTCAGGCTGAATAAACTGATTGAGATGTTCCAGCGCGGTGAACCGGCATTTGGTCTCTTGTCGTTTGACTACTCGCTCAGCAATGCCAGATCACTCGCTTCGTCGGGACTGGATTTTGTACTGATTGATATGGAGCACGCGCCATTTGATGTCGAGCGTTTGCGCGCTTTCCTGCTGGGAATGACGAACAAGCGCGCCATCATGAAAAAGGGCAGTTTGCAACCGGATGTGGTGCCCTTCGTCAGAGTCCCGGCAACGGGTGGCGCAGATGAGCTGGTCGCCCAGGCTAAACAGGTGCTGGATGTTGGCGCGTTCGGCGTGATGTTTCCTGCAATACACAACCGCGAGCACGCAGAAATTGCGGTGCGCGCCACGCGTTATCCGCAAATCAACGGCGCGCAGGACTTCGAGCCGCCCGGTCTCAGAGGGCGCAATCCGTCAAACGCTGTCTGGTACTGGGGCATACAGGACTATCACTCCCGCGCTGATGTGTGGCCTCTGGACGCAGAGGGCGAGCTGCTGGCCATCATGTTTATTGAATCCCCGGAAGGCGTCGCCAACATTGAGGAGATCATTACGGTCCCCGGAGTGGGCGGGATATTTATCGGCCCGTCCGATTTAAGCACTTCGATGGGCTACGCCAGTCCGTCAGAACCGGCGGTCGAAGAAGCCATTCAGCAGGTGCTGGCGTCGTGTCTTGCCCATGACGTCCCGTGCGCGATTACCACCAATGCCCGCACGGTCGAGCAGCGCATCAGTCAGGGCTTCCGGTTTGTTACCGTAGGTCTTGATTCGGGTTTGCCGGCCGGCGCGCGCAGCGCTCTGCAGCTTGGTCGGCAGGCAGCGGGACAGAATTAGCCTCCCGCTGGCCTCTCACTTGTAATCAGGGCACGACCGAGCTCTGCCAGAAATGGCACGCCCAGCTCCTCATATTCATACTCGTCATCATTGAAGGTCTGATTGGCATTGACGTGGATACTCGCGCTGATGATGAACTCTCTTCCCGACCGCGTATCCCGGATATAGGCGGTGTCCGTCAGATAGCCATAGGCCCAGCCGGATTTATTGGCGATTTTGAGATGCGGCGGCGCAGGATCAACAGAATCCCCCAAAATCAGAAACTTTCCGTATCCGTCAGGATACTCTTGTGGATCAAAACCGGTTTCGCGTGGATATCGCTGCATGATGCTGAGTACAAACTGACGCTGCGCTTCAGAAAGGCTGAAGCGCTGGGCAGGTGTAAAGCGTTCCGGCAAGACCAGTCGGGTCAGCATGGCGTGCAGCGTTCGCAGCGGCAGAAAATTTTTCTCGCTGAAATCAAAAGGCGCTTCGATTCTTGAGCCGTTTTCGTAATAGGCGATGCCCTTTTCCAGACCTGCAACATCCGGAATGGCTATGGGCCGACTCACCGTGGGCCCGACTCTGATTGGCGCGCCCGTTTCCTGAGAAAAATAGAGCGATTTGGTGGTCAGAGCGTCTGATTCGGGCACTGACAGGCGATGGGAGATTCTGGCGTTGAGGCGTTTATCTGCCAGTCTGGAGTTAATGTCGTCCTTGCCAAGAAATTCGAACAGCCGATTGTAGGCGTCGTTATCGCTGATTACGAACAGCTTAATCAATTCGTTAGTCACGCTGGTGCCGACGTTCTCGCCCTCCACAACAAAGCGGCTATAGCGATCTATGCGCGGATCTTCAAGCAGGCGTTCCAACGCCAGCAGCGCGACCGGAAACTTCACTGTGCTAGCGGGATAGTGATAGCGCCCGTCGGCAACCTCAAATTCGTCTTCGATCAGCTCGATTTGGCCATCACTACCGCGAACAATTTCGGTAAAGAGTATCTGCACCTCGTGAGCATCGGGATTATCCATTACCGCTCGGATTTGTGGTGCATCAGAGCGCAGCACCTGCTGAATAGGCCCGGCCTGACTGCCTCCGGCGAAGCAGCAGAAGCAAAAAGTGACCGTCATGAGCTGTTTAAGCGGGTTCATCAGAGTTGATCTGCTTGAGTGCGTGACTACGAATTGATGGGCGACGCGTGCTTATCCGGTGCTGTCGCGGGACAGTCCTTGGCTGGCTTGTTAGTATGACGGAGCTATGATTGAGTTGCAAAATGTCCGGAAATCTTACGATGGTGGCAAGACCTTTGCTGTCTCGGATGTCTCTTTTCGTGTTAGACGGGGAGAGTTGCTTGGCCTGATCGGAGAATCAGGCTGCGGCAAGACGTCTACGCTTAAGATGATAAACCGGCTTGAGCAGCCCAGCAGCGGCGAAATTCTGGTGAACGGTGAAAACGTTCGCCAGCAGAATGCGGAACAGCTACGGCGAAATATTGGCTATGTGTTTCAGGGCATTGGTCTGTTCCCCCATTACACCGTGGCGGAAAATGTGTGCACCGTGCCTGAGTTACTTGCATGGCCTCCGAGCGCCGTGCTCGAACGCTGCCGAGTCGTTCTGGAGCTGGTGGGCTTAGCCCCAGCGCAATTTGCAGACAGATTTCCTTCTCAGCTTTCCGGCGGGCAGCAGCAGCGGGTCGGTGTTGCCAGAGCCCTGGCCGCTCAACCGGAACTGGTATTGATGGACGAGCCCTTCGGGGCGCTTGATCCGATTACCAGGGCTGACCTGCAGGAAGAGTTCAAGAGTATCCAGCGCCAACTTGAGCTTACCGTTATCATGGTCACCCATGATATGACAGAAGCGCTGCTCATGGCCGATCGCATTGCCGTCATGAATCAGGGAAAAGTGCTTCAGATTGGCTCGCCCACAGAGTTGCTTAATGCGCCTTCTGACCCTTATGTCCGAAAGTTGATTGAAATGCCAAAGCGGCGTGCGGATCGTCTGGATCAGATTCTCGATGCTGACAGCCACCGGGCGGAACGACATGACTGAAAATCTGGCGGAACAGCTGGCACTGTTGCCTGAATATTTCAGGGGACACCTGGCACTGACATTAATCGCACTGGTTATCGGTATGGTGATCAGTATCCCGCTCGGGGTCTGGGCTGCACAGGCACCGCGGGTCAAGCGGCCCTTGTTAACTCTGGTGAGTATCATTCAGACTTTCCCCAGTGTGGCAATACTTGCTCTGGTGGTGGCCATGCTTGGCGGGCGTATCGGCTCGTTGCCTGCGATCATCGCTTTGGTGCTCTACAGTATGCTTCCGATTGTGCGCAATACTGTCACCGGCCTCGAAAACGTGGCTGAAGAGGTTGTGACTGCGGCCCGGGGTATCGGCATGTCGCCTCGTCAGATACTCACCAAAGTGCGTATTCCTCTGGCGCTGCCGGTCATCATTGCCGGTATTCGCACGGCGGCAGTGTGGACGGTAGGTCTGGCGACCTTGTCGACGTTGGTGGGCGCCAGCAGTTTTGGAAACTATATTTTCACCGGATTGCAAACGCGGAATCTGCTCGCTGTCACCGTCGGCAGTCTGGCGGCGGCCTGTATGGCGGTGATTCTCGACAGTCTCATCGGAGGCATTCAGTGGCTTGCGGCCAATCGAAACACAGGCGCTCAGACGGCGCGGTACAGGGCAGTAAAAGTTCTGATAATGATCGGGCTCACTTCGGTGCTCGTCGTGTCGGGATACAGTTTGTTGCCTGACAGAAAAGTGGATCTTGTCATTGGTGGTAAGGGCTTTACCGAGCAATACATAGTCGCCGGTGCCGTTGAAGAGGTCCTACAGGAGGCCGGTTTCACCACTGAGCAGCGTCTTGGTCTCGGTTCTGAAGTGGTTTTTCAGGCTACGGCGAACAACACCATCGATGTCTATCTGGAATATTCCGGGACCGTGTGGAGTAACCTCATGAACAGAGAGGACAATCCGGGCAGAGAGGCGGTGATGTCGGAAGTAGAAGCGTACCTCGCGGCGGAGCACGGCATGGCGAATCTTGCCCGACTGGGTTTTCAGAATCTCTACGCGCTGGCGATGCGCCGCGAGCAGGCAGAGCGATTGGGAATACGCAGTATCAGTGACCTCAAGCCGTTTGCGGAAGGGTTGGTTGCCGGAGGGGATCTCGAGTTTTTTGGCCGGCCCGAATGGATCAGTCTTCGGGACACATACCGCATCGATTTTGCCGAAAAGCTCACTTTTGATACGACTCTGATGTACACCGCGATCGCGGAAGAGCAGGTCGATGTGATTGCCGCCTACACAACAGACGGCAGGGTCGCTGAATTTGACCTGGTCATCCTGGAAGACCCGCTTAATGCGATTCCACCCTACGATGGGTTTCTGGCGGTATCGGGTGACGCTATGGATAACCGTCTATTTGTTGAAACCTTATCCGCGCTGGCAGGCAAGATCAGTGATGAGGTCATGCGAAATGCCAACCGGCTTGTAGACGTGGAAAATCGCCCGGTTACCGATGGCGTGCGTTACATTCGCGAAGCGCTCACCGAATAGGAGTGTGGTCTGCCCTGAAGTAGTCTACTCGATGGTAAACGGTATGCCGGTTGTCGAGTAAACAAACACGTCGGTACCGGGCACTGCGTAGGCGAAATACACGGTCAGATTTGCGCTGCTGACGTCCACACTGGAAGGCGTAAAGCCATCGAACGCAATGAGCTCTTCGCTGACCTTGAGCGGTTGGGTGGTCGTGTAGCTCTGCAGGGTTCCCAGCTCTCCGTTCCACGCATGATAGCCACCGTCCGCGCTCCGGTAAAAAAGACCAATGCCCTCTACTGAGATCACGACATAGGTTTCTCCGATAATGCCCTGATGCTCGCTGGGAATGAAAAGCGTGGCCCGAACATCAATGCTGTCGCTGGGGGCAAAACGAGAAACCGGCGTATTGAGGTCTTCACTGCGGCTGGCTGAGCCATACAGGATGAGGTTGGAGTTTTCCTGACCCAGGCTGGTAATCGGCAGAATTTTCGGTTCGCGATGTGTACTGATGGGTACTCGCGTCTGATTGATAGTAAACACGGCGTCGGCACTCTGTTCTGAATCCGCCCGATCGACGCCACAGGCTAAGCCATTGCAGTCATTTAATAGCGGATTTGAGAACAGGGGCAATTCAACTGAACCGGGATAATCGTCCGGCGTTGCCATGATGGTGGCAAAGGAGCCGTCCACGCCGTGCCCGAAGGACCAGGAGTAGGTGCCTTGAGCTCCCGGCTCCCGGCGCGAATGCGCTAAACCATGATTATGACCCAGCTCGTGAGCCAGCGTCAGGTCATCACAGCCGGCACCGCCTTCTGCAGGAAACCCAGCGTTATACAGTGATGAGACAAGATCGCCGCCGGCGAGCAGCGGGTGAAAGATTTCGCCTTCGAAGCCAACACCCGGCAGGGTCCCGAGGCCACAGGCGCCACCCCCGGGAAAGAGACCGTCAATGAATACCGTGATATCGGCTCCCACCTTCTCGCGCAGTTCAGGAAGTTCACTGAATACGCCGGTTGCGTCACTCATTGCATCCATCACGCGGTTGAGGTCATTGCCGGTATCGTAATCTGCAAAGCCATAGAATACGGGTCTGAATCGGACCAGCGCGCCACTGTCGGCGTAATAGGTGTTGGTGACCTCGACCAGTTGATTGATATGGGTTTCAGGGCTGATATCGCCGATGGAATCCAGAAATCTCTGGGAATAGAAAAACATCAGATCAGTTTGCGCAATAAAGTCTGCGCCAACGCTGGACGCACTGTTTTGTGGATCAGTCCCCAACAAAGATTCATTGACGTCAGAGATCCCGTCGCTGTCAGAATCTTTCAGCGTGTCTTTCACCACAAAAATAAAGGCATCATCCCGCACACTCTGACCGAAGGCATCTCCGACAAAGACGCCACTTGCCAGCTGGGGGTAGGAGTCAGCGGTTGTTTCGACTGTGTACTCAAAGCTTGTCGTCGCGGCAGGGGCGAGGCTGCTGATCGTGCAGCTTAAGATGGTTTGCGGTCCCGAGTCGTCGACAGCGCAGGCGGGTGAGCTGTCGATAAACTCAGCGTCATCGAGAATGAAAAAGACGCTGACTGATTCGTTGCTCAGCGCGCTGGAGGTATTGTTAGTGACCGCTATGGATACCGTAACCTGATCGCCGATGACCGCAAATTCGCTGGACAGAGATTGCTCGATACTGACGTCACTGCCGGTCAGGGCCAGCACGCCAGCCGGTTTGCGATAAGACGGTTCCAGCTGTGGCACAAACGCGCCGTCATCGATGCCCAGTCCACCGGTTTCCGCTGCAGTATGAGTAATCCAACCGATATACTGATCCGCATCCGGATCCGGTACTGCAGTAATCTTGTATTTGATTCCGTCAACCTGTGCGGTTGCGAGCAGGAGCGATTTGCTGAGTGTCAGCACCAGTGATTCGTTCCCGGCACCCCTGGCAACCCATGAATGGTCGCCGTTCAGGAACGAACTGTCGTTTACCTTGCTGAGGGTTCTTTGCGTTCCGGGTGCGGTCTCGATCGAAAAACGCCCTGCGTCGGTCAGAAGTTGCAGCATAGACCCGGATATGCGGATGCCCCGGCGATAGGACACCCGTCCTTTCACCAGCCTGTCCGGAATGTCGGACAGACTGTTTTCAGACAGATCCTGCCACAGGGCGGGCGCCGGCTGTGCCTGCGCGATCAGGCTGCTGAGCAGTCCGGCCAGAATGAGTGCGGCATGTGTAAACGTCGATCTGTTGAACAAAATTTCTCGTTTCTCCGAGACTGGCCGGTCAGTGCGTCGAGTCGGCACACCTGCTCAGGCCGGCCCTGCGCAGTCATGAGCGACTGCTCTCGCCGTGGTCAATGATCCGGTATCGCATACAGTCAGGGCCCGAGGGATTCCCCCTACTCCTGAGCGCAGTGCTCTGCCCTTACTGATAAATCGCTGCGCGGGCGGCAGCATGGACCTGCAGTGAATAGAGAATATCATCGTTCTGAATCATCCCGATGAAGCCAATATTTTCCACCGGATCAATCCAGAACCAGGACCCCGCGATGCCCCACCACCAATGGGTTCCCTCCGAAGCACCCTGATAGGAATCGGAGTTTTCAACAATGGCAAAATCCAGCCCGAATACGTTACCCGGATACAGTTGACCGATATTCGCTACCGCCTCCGGCAGCTGATTCGCCCTCATTTGCGCAACGGCCGCCTCCGACAGAATCCGGACACCATTCAGCTCGCCGCCGCCCAGGTGCATTTGAACAAACCGCATGTAGTCTGCTGCGGTAGAGGTCAGCCCGCCGCCCCCGGATTCAAATTTGGGAGGACTGAGGAAATCAAAGTTCGCCAGACCCGGACGATTGTCGGTGCGGCGCAGAGTGCCGTCATTATTCGGTGCATACTGGCGGGACAGTCGGGCAGCGTTCTCCGGTTTGACTGAGAATCCGGTATCGACCATTCCCAGTGGCTGGAAAATCCGAGTCTCGAGAAATTCGCCAAAGCGCATGCCGGAAAGGCGCTCAACCATATAGCCCTGGACATCAACAGAGATGCTGTAAACCCATTGGCTCCCCGGCTGATAAGACAGCGGGATATCTTTCAGAGCGGGCATGGATTCTGCCAGCGTGGCTCCCGTGAGGTTCATGATGCCGGCTTTGGCGTAGGCTTCGGCTACCGGTCCCTGGCTGAGCGGTGGCGTATAGACCAGCCCTCCGGTGTGACTCATCAGCTCTCGCACGGTCATGGGATGATCCGCGGGCTCGGTCACCCAGCTACCGTCTTCATTCTGCTCGACGAAGACCTGCATACCGGCCAATTCGGGCAGATGCATCTCAACCGGATCGTCGAGCTGGAATTTGCCTTCGTCCCATAACATCATCAAGGCCGTGCCGGTGACGGGTTTGGTCATGGAGAAGATTCGAAAAATGGTGTCTTTGCTCATGGGTACCTGATCTTCAACATTCTGGTAGCCCATGGCTTCGTGCATCAGAACCTCTCCGTCCTGAGCCACCATCACCACCGCGCCAGACAGTTTGCCTTCGTCGATTCTGGCTTTCAGATCAGCGGCGACCGCATCCAGCCGTGCCTGCTCAACATCGGCCAGGATCTGCGCAGAAAAGAAAAGCGCCACCGCTGGCACAACAAGTCGCATTTTACTCAAGAGATTTGCTCTCATATTACCCTCTACATTGGCCGACCGGTGTCGGTGAAATCATTGCCCGGTGCTTCAACAGAAACCGCGGACAGGCCGTTGCAAGGCTGCGCTGATCGTGTGCGCGCATCCCGGTTTTCAGACGCTAAAGCTAACATGTTTTCCAAGCGAAGGCTCTAGATCAGCCGGGCCTTGAGGTCATGGGCACCGCGAAGCGCTGTGTTCAGCTGTTGGTTGCGCAGAGACTTTTGTCTTGATCACCGGCGTCGAGGAAAGGTCCGTCAACACAGAGTCGGCGGCCATCAGGGGCATCACAGGCGCCGCAGATTCCCACGCCACATTTGGTCCAGTAATCAATCGCATTGAAAATCTGCTCCGGGCTGCAGAATCGTCGCTCAACGGCTTCAGCGGCCCGCACCATGGGCGCCGGTCCACAATTGTAGAAAACGAGATTGTCCAGTTCTTCTTCAGAGAGTTGCCCTAGCCGCGCTTCCAGCAGTTCGGTAATGACGCCGTGATGACCGCGGCTGCCATCATCGGTGGCGATGTGCAATTCACTGACCTGCTTGCTTTCCTCAAGGAAGTACAGTCGCTCTGCACTGCGCGCGCCGAAGAATATCTCGGTATTCCCGAAATCCCGGGCTAACTGATAGACCGCTGCCAGACCAGTGCCCCCGGCAACAGCCATGATTTTGGCGCCGGGTGCCGGCTCCACCGCGTTGCCGTGAGGGCCTCTGACATAGGCTTCCGTTCCGGGTTCAAGCGTCATCAACGCTTCAGTGAATTCACCGAGATTGATTACTGCCAGCTGAAATGGGTCATCGGTGAGCGCGGAGAAGGGCTTCTCGCCCAGGCCCGGAATCCAGAGGAAGATGAATTGACCCGCTTCAATGTCGATTTTCCTGTCGAAGCGCAAAATGCAGATGTCATCGGTAATGCGTTTGTTGTCAACAAGCGTTACCGGCCTGAAACCCATATCGATGTCGTATCTGACCAGCGCTTCCGCTTGCTCGGATCCGTTCTCCAGATCGCAGGTCAGGGTTCTGAAATAGTCGGCTATCTGGTTGGTTGTCATGCCGATCAGCGCAGACCCAATGCCAACAATTGAAGCGCCAGCCGCGAAGGCGTCACGCACGTTGCCGGCACTGCTGATGCCCCCACAGGCGATGATGGGCTTGTCAGTGATCGCGGCGATTTCGCGCACGCATTCCAGCGCTCTTGGCAGAATGTCTTTGCCCGATACGCCGCCTTTGCCGTTGGTCAGAACAGGATGCCCGTGGCTCTCATAGCATTCGGGTCCCATGGTATTTATGGCGCACAAACCGTCGGCCCCGCCCTGAATGGCAGCAGCGGCAATGTCCGCAATATTCGGCACATTAGGGGTGAGCTTTGCGACAACAGGAATGTCCACTGCCGCTTTCACCGCACGGACGATTTCTCTGACCAGGTCCGGATCCTGACCCATCGCCATACCGTAGCCTTTCGCATGTGGGCAGGACAGATTGAGTTCGAGCCCGTCTCCGTGGGGCGCAAGAATTTTTGCGACCTCTACGTATTCTGTGACGCTTCCCCCGAAAATCGAAATGAGCAGGAATTTGTCTTCAGGAACCTCCAATGCCCCCAGCAGCTCAGCCGAGCGCTCCGCGCCCGGATTCGTGAGACCGACCGCATTGGTGAAACTGCCCGGCTGATATTGGGTCAGAACAGGTTCTCGATACCCGAGCCTGGGTTCCGGCCCGATACTCTTGGTGGTCAGTACCCCCACTTCGGGTACCAGATCGAAGAATCGCTGAATGATATTAGCGGAGCAGGTCACTATGCCGGAGGGGATGGTAAAGGGACCCGAAACGGTTTTACCTAGGAACTCGGTATTCAAAAGAAGCGCTTACTCTTTGACAGTAAATGGGACAGTCAAAAGGACTGCGAGCACGCTTAAGTATACCAAGAGAGGCTCTGCTCAGCACTTACCTTTTGCCAGTGAGCAGGGCAGAGCCTGGCGGATCGGGTTAAACCTGGCCGTATACCCGTCGATGAAGCTGCTGAAGGCTGACTAGAGTAGCTCGTGCAGTGCTGGCTTGGTGACTTTACCCATCGCATTCCTTGGCAAAGCATCGACAATCTTCAGTGCTTTGGGAATTTTGTAGGACGACATTTTTCCTTCACACCAGTTTTTCAGCTGATCATAGTCGAGGCTGGAGGTCGGTTTGAGTGCGACGAATGCAGTCACGGCTTCTCCCCAGGTGTCGTCTGCAACGCCGATAACGGCAACTTCAGCGATGGCTTCATGAGTGAGCAGAACACCTTCGATTTCAAGAGCAGAAAGCTTGTAGCCGCCTGACTTGATGATGTCTACGGATGAACGCCCCATGATGCGATAATAGCCATCTTCAAGGACCGCAACGTCGCCTGTGCAGAACCAGCCGTCCTTGAATGACTCCCCGGTTGCTTTGGGATTGTCCCAGTATTCGAGGAACACATTGTTACCCTGTATTCTGATTTCACCGGGTGTTTCCTCGGCTGTAATCGGAGAGTCATTCTCGTCAAAAAGCTGCACCTGTACACCGGGCAGTGGCTGACCAACGCAGCCAGCCCTGCGCTCGCCGGCATAAGGGTTTGAAATCCCCATGCCTATCTCCGTCATGCCGTACCGCTCAAGTAAAACCTGGCCGGTGAGCTCCTGCCATTGCTTGAACAGTTTTACCGGGCAGGCTGCCGAGCCAGAGATATTTAGCCGCATGGCGTTGAAGCCGTCACAGATGGACCGGACCTGCTCTTGTTCGATGCTGTCAAAATACTGAATCAGTTTGACATAAATTGTGGGTACCGCCATGAAGACATTATAGGTGCCAGATGCCACTTGTTCTGTTATTCGGGGTATGTCGAATTTGGCAAATAGATGTACTGTGGCTCCTGCCCATAAGCCGCAGCTGAGGATATTCACAATACCGTGAATATGATGCAGTGGCAGAAATAGCGGAATGACATCCTCTTTGCTCCATTCCCAGGCTTCGATCAGAGTTGTAATCTGTGCCTTGATGGTCTTGTGAGTGCTGACCACGCCTTTAGGTTTGTTTGTGGTGCCGCTGGTAAAAAGCATCATCGCCCGGCGATCTTCCGGGATCTCAGGAAGCGCCGCAGCGGTTGTAGCCATGACCTCGTCAACGCTCAGTAACTTGATGTCCAGCTCTTGGCACAGGGGCGCCAGCGCTTCATGAGACTCGGGATTGGCGATTAATCGCGTGACGCTGGCGCAGCTGAGGTAGTGCTCCAGTTCCATAACAGCAGATGCAACGTTGAGCGGGACCGCAATACCGCCCGCGCGCCAGACGCCGTGCATGGCGGTGACGTAGTTAATTGAGGCGGGCAGAAAAAACGCGATCCGCTCCTCATTCAGATCAGTCACGCCCGACAGCAGACCTGAAGCAAACAGAGTGGCTAGTCGGTCTACTTCGGAATAGGTAAAAGTGCTTTCGCCTTCTACCAGAGCGATTTTACTGTTGTCAGGGTGCAGGTTTGGGAAGGCATCTCGTTTCATTGGTATCTACTTGAATCTCAGACGGGGGACAGTCAGCGGCTAAACCAGTGCGCTGACCAGGAAATACAGAACAGAGGGGCCCAGTAAACAGCCCACTCCGGTGTAGAATGTGGCTGTCATCGCGCCGTAGGGCACCAATTTGGGGTCGGTCGCCGCGAGGCCCGCCGCCACCCCGCTGGTGGTACCCATCAGACCGCCGAACACCATAGCAGATTGCGGGTTATTCAGCCCAATCGCGCCCGCCACCACCGGTGTGCCGATCATGACCAGAATAGATTTCACCAACCCGGCTGCCACGCTGAGCGTGATAACGGCATCGCTGGCGCCGATGGCTTCGCCGGTGACCGGGCCGACGATATAGGTCACTGCACCGGCGCCGATGGTGGTAATGGCTGCCGGATCCGTATAGCCGAACAGTATGGCCACAGCGGCGCCAACGACAAACGACACCACGACGCCCGCAAAAATGGAAATGACGCCCGCCAGCCCTGCTTTTTTCAGTTCACCGAGCTGGACGCCGAAGGCTGTCGCCACGATCGCAAAGTCACGCATCATGCCGCCACCCATCAGGCCTATGCCGCCAAGCAGCGCGATATCTGCGACACCGCGGGTGCCACCTGTGGCCACTCCGCCAAAATAGGCGGCGACGAGGCCGAGCGCGATGGCGATAGCTGAACCATGAATACGGCCATGAGTGAGCTTGTCGGCAGCGAGGTAGGAGACCCAGATCGTGATGCCGACTACCGCGAAGGCGACGATAAGGTTATTGCGGAGAAATACCGACTCGATGAGTTCCACTAGCGTACCTCCTTCTCAGGGGCAGCCTCGTTGTCACTGCTGCCTAAGCGGCTTATAACAGGAACCAGAGCAAAACTGACGAGGACCGCCGCTATTCCGGCGACAAGCGCCAGCATGCCTCCGTCTGCGGCGGCAGCAACATTCTGTCGGGCGGCCATTGCCACCACGATCGGGATGTACATGGCGCTCCAGAATTTGATGCCCTCACCTGCGGCCCCTTCGGTCAGGGTTCTGAATGACGCTGAATTGCTGGCGAACACCAGAAACAGCATGGCAATGCCCACTCCGCCAACGTTGGCATCAACCCCCAACATCACGCCCAGCGCTTCGCCGATGAGCATGCCAAAGATCAGACTGACGGAAAGCAAGGCAACGCCGTAGATTATCATTGTTCTTATTCCTCTGAGGGCCTGCCGGTCAGAGGCAGACCCTTACGGGCTAATACGTCCAACGATGATATGACGGCAGACACAGTGGCGCAATTTACGCGTGCCGCACACGCCGTAGTGAAGCGGGATCGCTGACGTGGTCTGTTTGCAGAGATGTGAAAGCGGTACGGTCGGGCCGCGGGCAATCGGTGGTAAGAGCCCCCCAGCCGCTGCCTGCACACGCGAGTCAGGCAGCGGTGGGGATCTCAAGGAGAGTCTGGGCACTGACTAAGAGGTGTGGAGGGGTGGCGCCCAGACAAATGCAATACGACATTAAATCACTATGCTGTGTTGCAGGGTGGAAGTTAACACTACATGTAGGGATATGCAAGCAGTGACACAGATGTTTTTCTTTGCCACGCGCCAGGCACCCGATGCCGAAATTTATCAGCAATAATAGTAAAGTAAATACTTTACTATTATGACGCCTGTTCCAACTGTTTTGCTGTTTTGCCAGCTTGGCAGGGGTATTGCCGAGAGTTCGTGGTACAGCCCGGGCCAGGTTGCCCACCGCCACTGGCTGAGGGCTGCAGTCTGAGGGTCACAGACGCAGGCTACGCAGCTCCCCCGGAAGCGCCGACTGGTGGGCAGGCGTTCCCGGGCCGTGGGCTATTCGGATTGGTAATCGCAGGCTGTGGGGGCTGCCCAGTGCCGGGTGGCTCTGCTCAGGCAGGATCATCTTCGGGTGCGTGCCGACCTGGCCGTCAGCGAGCAGTTTGCAGCAAGAGGGGTCGGCCGCGGTACGCGGCGTCAGTTTAGTGCGCCGGGAATGCAATCCGGGACAAGACCGTTGCTGAGTGCCCGCGTTCGGACGGCAAGGGCCTGATCCATTTGATTTCGCAGGCTGTTCATCCGCGTTTCAGGGGAAGGGTGAGTTGCAAGGAATTCCGGTGGCCTTGGGCCGGCATCGGCATTCATGTTTTCCCACAGCGCGATGGACTGTTCCGGGTCGAATCCGGCTCTCGCCATGAGCATCAGTCCGATTGCGTCCGCCTCACTTTCCTGAGCGCGGTCGAATGGCAGCTGCAGCCCCAGTTGAGAGCCATAATCGATGGCCTGCACGGTTCTGCTTGAGGCACCCAGCACACGTGCCGCCGCAATGCCTGCGCTGCGTAACGCTGACCTGCTGGCTCTTTCATTACCGTGTTGTGCAAGCACATGCCCCACTTCGTGCGCCAGGACAGCGGCGAGCTGATCCTGGTTATAGGCCACATCAAATAGCCCCGTGTACACCCCAATTTTGCCGCCGGGTAAAGCAAAGGCGTTTGCTTGAGGGCTGTCGAACACGGTGACCTCCCAGCGATTGGCGGCCTGTTGGGTTGGCTCGAGGGCCGCAATCACGTGGTCCGCAACGCACTGGACGTAAGTGGTTTCGCGAGGGTCACTGCTCACCGTTAATTCAGATTGCATCTGCCGATAGGCGCCTTCCCCCTGTCTGGCCATCTCGGCTTCCGAATAGAGCACGACTTGCCGGCGGTTGGTGGGTGAGGTTGTGCAGGCGGTCATTAAAGCCACGAGCAACAGGGCTGCACTTAGTTTGAACACAGTCTCAGACACTCCTTGCTTGCGTGAGAACCTTCTGACGACTGAACGCCATCGACTTTACCCAGCTTATCGGCCCCCGGCTTAACATGGCCAGAGAAAAAGCAGGGAGTACAGTATCCGCTGAGAAAGGGCATGGCACACCAAAAGCCCGGTTGCGATGCTCACAGTCTTGCTGCTCGGGAGAAGGCCGTGGCACGGAGTGTCTGGTTTGTCAGCTAAGCCGGTGTGTTCAGAATGCGCATTCAGCAGGATCCAGCTGAACCCTGAGCTCTTCGCCGGCGGTATTCCGTGTGCGCTCAAAACAGTTACCTTCGATGTCTCTGAGCAGCCTTCTGCCATTCTGATTGATCAGTGTGCTTCTTGGCCTGCTGCTCGAAATGACTGAGCGGGACCGAGCAGGCTGCCGAGTAGAGATGAGGGTGCGGGTACGCACTGGCGGGTTGCGGTAGACCACCTCCGTCGCGGGTCGGTTAGCGGTTGCTTGATTCAACAGGGAACCGAGCACAAGTCCACCTATCAGTGCCCCACCGTCGCTGCCTCCGAAACCGCCAAAGCCTCCGAAGGAACGGTACGGGGGATAAAAACCGTTGTAGGACAGATTCACAAAGCCCCGGCCGTTGCCCCACCTGTCCCATCGATGACGCCGGTTCCAGAGGCCGCTATCGTAATAGCCACTGTAGTTTGGACGATAAAAGCCTCCCCTGTAGTAATTGCCGCCAAATTGGCTGCCTCCCCATGTTGTGAAGCCGGAGTTAAACCGGTGATCAGCGGCCGCAGAGTGGCTGAACAGGACAGCGCAAACGGCTGAAAGTAAGAAAATAGGGGTTCTCATAGGCTTTGCCTGTCGAGTCGGGTTCGGTGTAAAAGACGCTTTTGGGAAGATAACCCTATCAGACTAAACTGAACAAGACCTGAATACGTTTGTTAGGCCGCCAAAGCAGGACAGTGAGTCTGATTGTTGGTTCTTACGCGGGCAGTTAGGCCAGATTACTGACTAGACAGAAGCGGGGAAGGAGAAGTGGGAAGGAAGGAGCGGGAAAGATGACTCAGGAAAAGAGAGTAATACAGGAAGTTCTGAGCGCACAGTCAGCAAGTGATGGTGCTGGGGTGCGGCTTAAACGGGTGTTTGGCGGGCGAGACCTGGACCGTTTTGACCCTTTTCTCATGCTTGATGAATTCGGTAGTTTTGACGCTGCGGACTACATCGGAGGCTTTCCGTCGCATCCACACCGCGGATTTGAAACAGTGACCTATATGCTGGAGGGCTACATGGAGCACCGGGATCATATGGATAATCTTGGTCGCCTCGGCCCGGGTGACGTGCAGTGGATGAATGCCGGGTCAGGTGTCATTCATTCTGAAATGCCGCAGCAGAAAGAGGGGAGAATGCGGGGCTTCCAGCTCTGGATAAATTTGCCCGCAGCTGAAAAGATGACGCCTGCTTCCTATCAAGATATCGGAGCTCAGGATATTCCTCAGTATCAGATGGACCACATTGAAGTCAGAGCGATAGCAGGTCGCCTGATGGTAAATGAGCAGGAGGTGACTGGCGCTGTGACTCATCCAAGTACAGAGCCCGGATATCTGGACTTGCAGATAGCGTCCCCAGACGCGGTCCGGATTCTGATTCCTGATGGTCATAATGCGCTGTTATACGTGTATGAGGGAAGCCTCACGGTTGGCGACCATGACTACCGCCTCGTAGCAGGCAAGATGGGCCGGCTCTCCCACCAAGGACTGCTTGTGCTGCAGGCAGAACCGGGAACCAGAGTTCTGGTTATCAGCGGAAAGCCCATCGGTGAACCAATCGTTCATTACGGCCCGTTCGTGATGAATACCATGGCCGAAATTAAACAGGCAGTCACTGATTATAATTCCGGAAAACTGGTGTAGCGCACACTTTCACTCTGCCTGTCTTTCTGATCGCCCTCAGGTGAACGCGTTCACAGCGGCAGTCTGATGCCTTCCCGGGCGACATTGAAGCCTCGATTCTGTACGAGCCGACTGGCATCGCTGCCCGGGTCCAGAAGGGGATTCGACTGGTTCATATGTATAAACCAGATCTTATTGCGTACCTCCGCGCTGCTTTGCGCAAACAGCGCCATGGTTTCTGAAACGAATGGATGCGGGATCTGCGACATATCACGATTGCCAAGTTCACCATCGGCAAAGAAAGAGGCATCAATCAGCGCATAGTCAACTGTTTCTAACACCTCAACAATACTGACCTCCCAGTCTTCCCACTTATTGATGTCAGGAATAAAAAGCGCTGTTCGGTTAGGCCCTTCAATGCGATAGCCCACAGTTTCGGAATATTCGTCGCGATGAGGGACGAGAAACGGGATAACACTCAGCTCATTCAAACGAATGGGCGTGTCATGCTCGAGGCGCCTGAGATCGATGTTGCCGAGTGAAACGAGCTGGCTCCACGGACCATTGCTGGAGAGAAATTCAAGCATTCTTGGCATTGCGTAAACCGGGACGCCCTGCGTACCCATCGCTTCTCTGCCCAGATGCATCAGGCCGGTATAGTGGCCGATGTGTGCGTGGGTTAAAAAGATGCCCGTCAGAGGAAAAGGTGCTTCCCGCTGCAACCGGTAGAGCTGGTCGCGAAATTCGGGTGTTGCCTCAAACAGGTAGCTTGAGTCACTGGCGCGATCAATGACGGCGATGGCGGTCGGTTCCTGCCGCAGCGACATGTCTTCCCAGGCCGGCAGACAGCGGGGCTCATAGCAGCCAGCCTGCGGAAAGCTGGCATCCTGACCCACGCCCAGTACATAGACATAAGGGGATGTTTGGGTGGCGGCTGCCGTCGAGACGAGCAGCGCTACCGCGGCAACCAGCCGCCTAAGTAAAACGCTCAGAGTCATTAAGGTTTCCTGACAATCATGATTTTTGCGCCATGCTTTTAGCTTCTGGCGACAGCAGATATCGCGCGTATTGAATCACCAGGCCGGATCTGCCCCGATCCTGTCACCGTCGCACGCAGGCCTGCGCTGAGCGCCAGATCAGGAAGTGCTGCAGGATGAATGATGCTGGCCAGATAGGCACAGGGAGCGCAAAGTTCGACGCCGAACAGTTCGGCCTCACCGAGTCTGAAATGCTGACCCACCAGCGCATTGAGGTCAATTCCCGAAGTGATAATGCTGCGCCGGAATTCTCCATAATCATAAGTCAGGTCATGGATTGATAAAAATTTGTCCAGCGCTTCCCGCTCTACCAGGCTGACATGGTTCTCCAGCACCGGCAATCCTCTGGCCAGATGCGTCTCAGCCAGCTTATGGTAGCGATCGCCCACCAGACCTTTTCCCGCTTCCAGGGTCGCCGTATCAACGCGCTCGACCGCCTGCCGTTTCGCTTTGGCCAGATAGATGTGCTCGAGTTTTCCCATCTCTTGCTCCCTCGGCTCCGTCATCAGACGTCAATCGGAAATGAGTGCGATAACGGCACCGTCAGGGTCTTGAATGACACAAAAATCGCTGCCTCCCATCCTCCTGGGCCCGTCCAGCACTTTGCCCTTTAATCGCTCAGCTTCGGCAGCGCTGGCGGCAACATCAGCGACTCTGACATACATCAGCCACTGGGCAGGCAGGTTGGCATTCATGCCCCGTGCGTGACAAATGCCTGCCAAAGTTTCACCGCTGCCTGGCAGATTAAGATTGAAATCGGAGTAGGTGCCCATTTCTACGTCGGCTGACTTCCAGCCAATGACTTTGCAGTAGAAATCTTTGCTTCGCGCCGCATTGTCCACGCTGAGATCAACCCATTCGATACGGCCAATATGATCTTCTTCCGATCCTTCCGCCTTCGGCTTTGATTCGATCGGGTTTTCTTCATTCATGTTCTGGTCCAAGAATGTGAGTAGGCAAGCCGTCCAGACTGACGGCATTTTTCCGCCCCCAATACTCTTTGATGTCCTGGTCATTTTTGCTGCCCAGCCACTTGTCCATGTCGTCGCGCTCCTGCTGGAACTTGAACAGAGGTACGCCAAAACCGCAGGAGGTCTGCACCAGTTCAATGTGGAAATCCACCAGTTGCCTGGTGCTTGGGTGGGGCGTGAAAAGTGTATCAAGGGCTGCGAATTCTGCATCCCTTGCATGAAAGGCCTGCGCCTTCCCGTACAGCCTGAGAATCTTCGGCCTGCCGTCAAAGGCGCAGAACATCAGTGTCATACGATTGTTCTGGGAGAGATGCGCAGCCGTTTCATTACCGCTGCCAGTGACATTGCGCCAGACCAGTCTGTTGGCATCCATCAAGCGGAGAGAATCCCAGCCTTTTGGGGACACATTTATCTTGCCATCGTTGGCTGCGGTACCGACGAAAAATAGCTTTTGGGCTCTGATGAAATCGGCATGATCCTCCTGAAGAGATTGATAGCGCTTTCCCATGGGTCATATCCTGCAGAGAGTGAACCCGCTGAGTCTAGCCTAAGATCCAGGCTGCGCAAAACCGGTCGACCGATAGCCGATATGCGGCAAGCGCTGCGTTGCGCTGGCGGGCAAAATTCGGCTACAGACAGCACGGTTTGCGAGCTCAGCACATCTCGACATTAAAGCCTTCGCTCGGAGCAGGTTCCCGGAAATATTGAGTGACCTGTTGGAAAAACTGCTCATTATCAAACCGCTGCCTGTCGGGTTGTTCCGCACGTCGCTTGCGCAATCGCTCCAGACAGATGGCGTCACTTACCTTCAGATACAGCAATTTTCCTTCAGCACCAGAGTCTTCATACAGGCACTTGAACCATGCTCTCTGCCGGATGGTGTTGGCCGGGAAGTCCAGCACGACAGTCGTTCCTGTCATGAGTAGGTTTTTGACGTGCCTCCCGACGACGGGCCTCAGTCGAGCGGAGTAGTGCAGGTAGTCATCCAGCGTTTTGATCTGTTCCGGGTACAGCATCTCGAGCCATTCGTCCTCAGAGATCAGCACGGCCTTTTCTGCTTCGGCGAGTCTCCGGGCGTGGGTCGATTTTCCTGCGCCCATCTTGCCGCAGAAAAAATACAGCGTTGTCTGGTTCAGCTCGGAACTCCGGAACACGGCTGCGTTGCTAATCCGGCAGCGAAAAAACGTAAATCGCATTGCCCCAGCGCGGATAAGTGATCTCGGTGGCAATGACGCCGGGCACGACCCGCGGACTGGTCCCACCGAGTGCCGAGGTCACGGCGATATACTGCTTACCGTCAATCGCGAAACTCACCGGGTGGCCCTGCACGGAAGTTCCCAGTCGGGTCTCCCAGAGAATGTCGCCCGTATCGACATCAAAAGCCTTGAAACGGCGGTCGAGATCCCCGACGAAGACCAGGCCTCCGGCAGTCGAAATCGTGCCGGTATGCAAAGAGGCGCGCTGTTGATGGCTCCAGACTTCTTCCATGGTGTCTGCGTGGTACGCACCCACCTTACCGAGGTTGCCATCGGTCCCCGGCATTTCAAAGAACTTGCGACTTGCTGCCAGGCCGCCGCCCCCCTGTACCAGCGCGACTTCGCGCGCAGCGTTTTCTAGGCAGGTCTGGCTCAGCGGCGCGATGATGAGGCCTGAAGGTGGATGGTAGGTCATGGAATGCCAGTCCTTGCCACCAGCGCTGGAGGGGCAGGCTGAAGTCCACTCGTTGAGTTGAGCATTCTGGATGTCTTCCCGATAAGTGACTTCACCGGTTTCCGGGTCGATATGGGTAAAAGCATTCTGAAAGACCGTTTCTTTGAAGCCTCTGAACTTGCCGTTGACTCTGTCGTTTTTCCAGAGAATGCCGTATTTCCCGATCGAATAGACCAGTTTCTCGTCACCGCGGTTTACCAGCACCCGCTCAAACACTTCATCGAGATCAAGCGCTTCGGCCGGAACATGTTGGAAATACCAATCGAGCTCGCCACTGTCCGTACGCACCGCGACCGTGGAGTTGGTATAAAGCCCGACGTCATTGATGGTCATATGTCGCGATACCGGTACCCAGGGTTTCTGCTGCGCAGTGCCCCAGTAGGTCAGTTTCAGGTCAGGGTCATAAGAGCCGGTAATCCAGGTTTCTCCGCCGGCCCGGAAGAGGTTGTCCAGACCGCCCCAGGTATCGCCGCCGGGCTCCCCCATTTCGGCAATGGTTTCAAATTGCCACAGGAGTGCGCCGTCGTCAGCGTTGTAAGCACTGATGTAGCAGTCCTCAGGGATATAGCGCGCGCAGCCGGCGAGGCCCACTATCACTTTACCATCGGCTACGATAGGGCCCGATGAGTTCGAGAAACCTTTGCTGTTGTCCGCAATGACCGTTTCCCATACCTGCTCGCCGGTGCGCGCGTCCAGTGCAACCAGACGGGCATCAGTTGTTGCCTGAATGATTTTGTCGTCGTACATGGCAATGTTGCGCATATCCTGCCGGTTGGCCGGGCCGGTCCAGTGTTCCCAGATCAGTTCGCCGGTCTTGCCATCAAGCGCCTGTATGACATTGCCGGGGTTGATCAGATAAACAATGCCGTTATAGACCAGCGGAGCTGGCTCGGAATCCCCTTCGTGCATATTCCAGACCCATTCAAGGGTCAGGTTGCCCACATTTTCCTTGTTGATCTGATCAAGCGGACTGTAAGAATGCGCATAGTAATTACGCCGATGCATCGGCCAGTCATTCGGGCTGGGATCGCGCAGCATGGCATCGGTCAGGGGCACAAATGGAACGAAGTCTTCGGTGTTGCCTGCCACCGTCAGTCCTTCGGGAGCGGGAGGTTCAGGGCGCTGACGCCGGGCCACCACCGCCGAAATATTATCGGCAATTTCAAAATCGGTCTCCGGCGTAAGGGCGGTGATGACGCTGTCAACGCCATTCTGACTGAGGATGTGTGCAACGAGGTTTAAATAGTCGACCTCTGTCAGATTCTCATTGCCTCCGGGCGGCATGTTGGCTCTGATGTTGCCCAGTAACAGGGCAGGACTCTGTTCCCCCCAGCGCTGGACAAAGCTGTTGCCTGTGAGCAAGGGACCAAGGGTTGTGCCTTCCAGGTTCGCGCCATGACATACAGCGCAGTTCATCTCGTAGGTTCGGGCGCCGGCATCCGCCTGCGTATCGAAAGTCACAGCACCGGGGGTTTCTGCCGGTGTCGCGCTCGGTGGCGGCGCGGTGGCGACCTCAATCGCGGTCGTTGAGGAAGAATCAGGCCCGCAGGCGCTTAATGCACCGAGAAAAATAATGGTTGTGAGCTGTTTGATGCCAGATTTCTCATAGTTGTGAATGTGCTTCATGGTCACTCTCTACTGATCAAGTCTGCTGTCGCACGGTGGCGTCAGATTAAGGTGAATGGTGAATTGCCGCCCTCGTCAGGAGCGGTCAAAATGGCTTCTGAGAAAGATCCATCCCCGCAGTTCACCGGCGGCGTTGGTTTCGCTGTGAACCTGAATATAGAGCGCATTGTTGCGCAGGGCAGTGAGCTGCTCATCGGTGAGTTCAAGAGTAGCGCGGATCTCGCCGTCGGTGGCCGCGTCAATCTCGAGAACCTGAACGACAGGTCCCGGCTGTGCGGGCGGGCCATTGTGAAGATGGGCGCTCGTTGCAGCTGAGCTCATGCCTGTGAAATGGCCGGCTACCTCCAACCGCTGGTCAGTCAGTGTCAGAAGCACTTCGCCCTCGCCAAGAATGTCATTAACTGTCTGAGGCGTTGTCGGCATGGGTGACAGGCGGGCCCGGAAGACTTCCTGAGCATATCCGCTTGAGCTGTGTCCCAGCATAAAAATGGAAAAAGTTAGCGCGAGGGCTTGGCCGAGTTTCATAAATACCTCTTGGCTCTTATTAATGAGACTGTCTTTCAGAAACCTAGCATTTCTCTCGGGGTATGCCTACGCCTTGAGCGCTGCCGGCTTGCTACGGGATGGGATTGTCAGATTCGTTCCCTCAGCAGGAAGCGCGCGCTACTGACACTGGAAGTTCTCTGCCCGCCAGTTATCGGGATTGTCAGCGCCACCGGCCGGCCCGATGTATCGGGCCTGCTGTGGGTAGACACACAGCGGTCTTTCATTATCAATTTGACCATCGGTACTGTGCGTGGCTGTGATGCGCTCTGGTGCGACGCCGTTTTCCACCCAGTTTACCAGCGGGACCAGATTGTCCCAGGTGTCCGGTCCCGGGCCGCCCCGGCAATGCCCCATACCGGGCGCTAGGAACAGTCTGGCGTGATCCTGAGCCGCGTCCATACTGCCCGCAAACGTCTGATCGACCATGTCGTTGTAATAGTTGATGGTATCCGTAGCCACAATGAGTGTGTCCACCAATCCATGATAAATCAGCATCTTGCCCCCGGCGTCGATCAAATAGCGAGACAAATCCGGGTCATTGGCATCGGTGATGGATTTCATCAGATCACCCTTGCCGGAGAAGAAGTCGTCGATATCCCAGTCTATCCAATGAAATTCCGGTATCACGCCCTCGGTATTTGCCTGGTAGGTAACGTCACGGACATCAGGCACTGTAACCCCCGGGTCTTCGTCGTAAAACAGATAGTTCATGTGATCGCCAGCGACACCCATGAGCTTTGAAGGACCCATGCTGTTGCCCTGCCAGGGGATGTAGTAACCCGCCCATCGCAGTTCGGAGCCGAACATTTTGCCGGGATAGACTGTCCTGCCCGATGAATCAGAGGGACCGTTGTACAGGTCGGTAATGGTTTGTAATTGAGCAGAGGTGAAGCAATCGCTTCCGGCTGTATCACTGGGGCACATCAGATCAGAAAGATCGGCCGATGGGTTGAAATCGCAGGCCAGCGGGTTATCGATGATGCCATCCTGCACCCCGTCCCTGGCGTCGCACTTCAGCAGCACTCTGTCGTGAAGCTTGTCGAGCAGTGCCAGACTGTCAGGACTGCCATCCCCGGTGCTGTCTACTGCCAGATTCCCCACCAGATTGTCCCGAAAAATACGCTGCAGGTTCCAGGTGCCGGCGGCATTAAGGCCCTGGTAATTGAATGCCGGCGCGCCGGCGATAATCCCATCGAAGTCTTGAGGGTAGCGCTGGGCAGACATGAAGGCCTGACGACCGCCCTGAGAGCAACCTTCAAAGTACGAGTATTCTGCGCTGTTTCCGTAATAGTCTCTGACCAGCCGTTTGCCCGCCATGACGGTCAGGTGTACCGCGCGATAGCCAAAATCGATTTCAGCCTGACGGTTGTTGAAGCCGAAAGAGGCGCCGGGCTCAACGCCGTTATCATGTCCCATGTTACTGTTAGTGACCGCATAGCCCTGTGCCAACCGGTGATTCGCAAAGTCCAGATCGCCGTCCTTACCGCCATCGCCCCATTGAAGAAAGCGCCCGTTCCAGTTTGCTGGCAGCGGCAATTGTGCATGAAAGTGAATCGCGGGACTGATGATGCCTCGCACATAGCAATAGGACGACCCATCCTCCGGATTTTCTGCGATTTCTGCTCGGGTCAGAGTCAGATTGCGGCTGTCCAGCAGGGCTTCACAGCGCAGCGTTTCTGTTGCTGTGACCTGAGCTGCGACGGAGTCAGTCGCCGACAAACACCACAGCGCAGTTAGCCCGGCCAGGCAAAGGGTCAGGTAGGAGGTTCGCACTTCTTGCATAGCGGTTCCCTTGTTGTTCTTATATAGGGCAGTTTTACGGGAAGTTTCAGCAGTTAAACCGGCGCTGATGCTGCCGACTTTACTATTGCCCTGAGCGAAAAAGCAATGTGCGGACGCTTTAATCTTATCGACAGCCCCGAGGTGCGCCTTCTGTGTGATTTACTCGGTGTTCAGATTCCGGACAGCTGCATCAGTCAGGATATTGCGCCCGGCGGACAAATCGCCATCATTCATGAAAGTCGTTCGGGCCTTGCGAGAGAGCGCAGTGTTTCACAGGCCATCTGGTGGTTGTTCCTTGATCGCAAAACGCTGAAACCCGATTACCGATACGCCAGCTTCAACTCCCGTTCTGACAAATTGCACAAGCCGCAGGGCATTTCTTACACGCCCTTTCGGGAATCACGCTGTATCATTCCAGCAAGTGCTTTCGTTGAGGGTCTCGGTGACAAGAAGACCTATCACATGATCGAGCTGGAAGGCGCAGCCATTGCTTTCGGCGGGCTGTACCGGGAATATCTCGATCAGCAGACAGGAGAGTGTGTTTACGCAGCTTCGATCATCACTCTGCCCCCGCTGTCGCCACAGTGGGACAACATTCATCCGAAATCGATGCCTTTGATGCTCGACCTTACGGATGAGGATCTGATCGCAAAATGGCTTGATCCCGACTTTTCCGATGTGGAACAGTTTGCCCGGTGTCTCGAGCCGGGTTTGCCCGGTGCCATGAGAGTGACCCGCATAGGAAAGCCGAGTCGCTGGAACCCGATCGAAGACGCTTTCATGATTGTGAGCTGACATCCGGCCAACTGAATTTCACCCTTTGAGGACAAGAAGATGGATAACCAGCAAATTGCCGCCGATCTTTTTTCGGCTTTTGAGACAGGAGACATGGATACTGTTCGACAGTTGTGTGCACCGCAGTTCAGGGCACGTCAGAATCTGAACAACGAGTTTGATGTCGAAACGCTTATCCAGTTTTCACAGGCCGTGAGCGCCATAGTCAAGGACTTCCGTTATGAAGATATCATCCGCAGCGCCACGGACAGCGGTTTCGTCGAGGAACACACAGTAAGGGGCACGCTGCCCAACGGCAGCCAGCTGACGCTGGTTGCCTGTGTTGTTGCTGACATTGAGAATGGCAAGATCACGCGGCTCAGAGAGTACGTCGATACGGCGGCGGCGGCCGGGCTGTCCGCTGCGCTGGCCTGAGCGTCGGCCACACTCCAAGCAGCCAAAAAAAGCTCTGGGAGCCACGGCGGCAAGCTTCCGGCCGGTTCACCTGCCGTTCAGCTGACTGCGCCTATGCTTTCCTCCACAATGCAGTGCCATGGGAGGAAATCGCTGTGAAAAAAAGGCTTATTGCGCTAATCGTCCTGTTCACCATGACAACGGGATTACCGGCCGTGCAGGCGGATGACCGCGTTTACCGGCATTCTGACGGCCCTGCCAACTGGCGTCTGGGTGAACGCGTGCGCGATGGGTTTGCGATCTACAGAAATGGCTACCGGGTACCCGGCTCTGCCATTGCGCTCGCCGATGGCTGGGCCTTGGGGAGCGCCCGGGAGAGTGGAGGCTTCGCCATTTATCGCTGGAATGGGCGGCACTGGGATCAGGCTCCCGGTGGCGCTGTCGAGATAGGCGGCACCTACCAGCGCCCCTGGGTAATCAACAATCGCGGCCAGCGCTATGTCTGGAACGGGTACGGTTGGGATCAGGATTTGGCTGCCCAGAATCGAGCGCAAGGGTTTAACTCGCGACGTTTCAATCAGAGGTCTGACAATCCCTTTCGCAGTTGGGGATTCTCCGAAGGCGGTCGCAATTTCCGGTCTGACCGCTTCCGGCGACATACTGGCGGTCTAACCCACCGGCGCCAGCGAGGCAATCACCACTATCGCTCGTGGTAGCCTGCAGACGCCCGCTCTGAAAGGCTTGCGCCTTTCCCTGGGAAGACTCCTGCGGTATGGTGCCTTTTCAGAGATTCGCCGCCATCACACTCACACCGGAAATTTGTCTTGCCCCTAGAAAAACTCTCCAGCGTCAGATGCTTCGGCGGCAGTCAGGAGCGCTACCGGCATTTTTCCACCAGCTGCATCTGTGAAATGACTTTTTCGATTTTCCTGCCGGAGCAGTTGGCTATGGGAGCCGATTTAAAGCTTCCTGTCCTGTATTGGTTGAGCGGACTCACCTGCACTGATGAAAATTTCGTGGAGAAATCAGGTGCGCAGCGAATGGCTTCCGAACTGGGCCTTGTGCTGGTGATGCCGGATACCAGCCCGCGCGGCGACGAAGTGCCTGACGATGAACAAAAAAGCTATGACTTTGGCCTGGGAGCGGGGTTTTACCTGAATGCGACGCAGGCGCCCTGGAGCCGGCACTACAACATGTACGATTATGTGGTAGAGGAATTGCCCGCTCTGGTTGAGAAGCATTTTCCGGTGGACGGGAGCAAACAGAGTATCTTCGGGCATTCCATGGGCGGGCACGGCGCTCTGACGGTTGCCCTGAAGAACCCGGACAAGTACCGAAGCGTGTCCGCGTTTGCGCCGATCTGCTCGCCAATGCAGTGCCCTTGGGGAGTCAAAGCGCTGAGCGCTTACCTTGGCGACGATCAGAGCGAGTGGCTGGACTATGATGCGGTTGCTCTCGTTAAACGGGCGACGCGGCCCATTCCGATGCTGGTGGATCAAGGGTCGGAAGATCCCTTCCTGAAAGAACAGCTCAAGCCTGAATTGCTGGTCTCAGCCTGCCACAGCGCGGGGATGAACCTGGGGTTCAATCAGCGTGAAGGCTATGACCACAGCTATTTGTTTGTCTCAAGCTTCATGGAAAACCACCTCCGCTTTCACCACGGTATTCTGAGCATGGTGGTTTGATGCAGCCGGCGCGCAGCCTTGAACGGGTTTTTCTGACGCTGGCGCTGCGTTCCTTTCAGCGGAATCATCAGATGGCCAACCAGAGCACGACAAACATCAGCGCCGTAGCAACCTGACTCGGACGGTCTGACACTGCCAGCAGAACCGGGTCTTCATTCAGTGTGCCCTTTCGCGCTAACCACCAGGCTCTGAACAGGATCCCACCCAGCAGCCCGGCAATCGGCCAGAGCCATTCCGGGGAGCGGTATAAAGCCCGGGTCTCATCTGCATAGATGTAAAAAATAAATATCAGCACGGAACAGGCGCAGGCGAAAAGGCCCTGCGCGGTGAGCGCGGTCAGATCGCCCCGGCTATAGGCCCGCCCCGGCAGTACTGCGGCATGGGTTGATTTGCTTAATTCGACAACGCGCTTCAGTGCAGCCAGTCCGAAGAACAGAGTCATCGAAAACCCTAACAACCAAATCGAAGCATTGACCTGTGCTGCTTCCGCTCCGGCCTCGAGTCGCAGGGAATACAAGCTTGCCAGCGTGAGCAAGTCCAGGAAAAAAAGGCGTTTCAGCAGCAAACTGTAGAGTACGGTGAGCGTCCAGTACCCTAAAAGAATGACCATGAATTCTCTGGGCTGCAGATGAGCAAGTGCAAACGCGGCCAGGAGCAGAACGATGGCTGCCACCATGCCGGTCTGAATCGGCAGGGTGCCCGCAGCCAGCGGTCTCGTTTTTTTTGTGCTGTGCAAGCGATCAGACTTCAGATCCAGCAGATCGTTGCTGAGATACACACTCGATGCCACCAGACAAAAACAGACAAAGCCGATAACAGTGTGCAGCAGGCGGTGTGCGTCAGTAATCTGATGCGCCAGCGTGAGCGGAATAAACAACAACCCATTCTTCGCCCACTGATGTGGCCGCATGGCCTGCCACAAATAGCGGACCCGAGAGCCTGGCGGGTCAAAATCTCTGCTTGGCTTGGTGTCACAGAGGTCGCGGGCGAGTGAACTGCTGCAGTTTACGCGAATGACTTCGGCTGCAGCTTCCCAGACAGGGATATCAGCCTTTGAATTGCCGGCATAGCTGAACGGTTTGCCACGGGTAATTTCCTCGATACGCTGGCGTTTGGCCGTGGCTTTCAGATTGATCTGCTCATCGCTGCCAACACAGGTTTCGAACAACTGAAGGGGTTCGGCGAATTTCTGAAGCGCTCGTTCATTGGCAGCTGAAATCAGAACCAGCTGGCGCCCGTTTCGCTTTTCGCCGTTCAGGAAATCCAGAAACTCTTCATTGAAAGGCCAACCGCGGAAACTGAGGTCAACCCGTTCAGCCAGTCGTGCTTTCAGAGTCGCTTTACCTTTCAAAAGCCAGATGATCATGAGTACCAGATTGAGCGGGTTTCGCTTGAGCAGCACACAAACCGACTCAAACATCAGATCGGTTTTGATCAGGGTGCCGTCCAGATCGACAAACAGAGGCAGGGCCTCGCGGTCTGTTGAAGTGAGTTCAGTCAAGGCCTAGAACTTGAGCCGCTTGAAGACGGCCTCCGGTATTGATCGCACAACAGCCATGATCAGTCGCCAGTAGCCGGGAACGTAGACAGTGTGTCGTTTGCGCCTGATAGCCTTTTCGATCTGTCTGGCAACAAGTTCAGGGGAAGACCAGAGAAGGCCTTTGTCAAACTGCTGCGTCATCGGTGAATCTACCAGTCCGGGTCGGATGTCCAGTACGTCGACGCCGTAGGGTAGGAGCTTCCCCCGTAGACCCTGAAGGTAGGTTGAGACCAAGGCCTTGGCTGCACCGTAAACAAAATTGGGCTGCCTGCCACGGTCGCCAGCGACTGAGGTGACCACCGCCAGCATCCCACGACCTTGCGCTTTCAAGTAAGGTGTCAGCCGGGTAAGCAAAGAAATGACGCTCAAGCCATTGATGTCAATTTCACGCCGGGCAAGATCAAAATCCTGCTCTGCCGCCTCCTGATCCGGAAGCGAACCGTGACAGATCAGGACGAGGTCGATGTCTTCCTCATCAAAGAATTCAGTCGCGGCATTAATCGCGGTTTCATATTCTTCATGATTCAACAGATCCAGCACACGGGTCCCGACCCGCGCTGCGCCTCGAACCAGGAGATCCTGCTGCTGCAGCGCCAATCGCGAGCCATTTCGTGCAATCAGAAACAGACTGCTGTGCTGTGCCGCATAGCGCCTGGCAACTGCAGTCGCGATTGCAGAACCAGCACCGATCAGAAGAATGTTCATCGCTGAGATGACCTCATGGCGGCTTGAGTGAGTCCAAGCCGATCCGACTGCAGTGAACCCAGTGTCCCTGCCGGATCAATCCGGTCTTTAAGGGCTTTGAATTGGTGCCAGTTGGGGTAACCCTGTCTGAATACTGCAGCACTCATGCGCGCATCTTTCGCCAGATAATGTCGTCCGCCCGCAGCCAGAACGATCTCGTCCAGTCGGTCCAGCAGCGGCAGCAGATCGGGCTCATATTTGAAATCAAGGGTCAGTGTGACGCCCTCGCTGGGGAAGCTCAACCAGTTGGCATTGGCAGGCCCGAATCGCTTGAGCACGGCAAGAAAGGAGCCTTTTCCGGACCGACTTACGGTCTCCAGCGTTTCTCGCAGACCCGACTCTGCGGCGTCGTCTGGCAGAACGAACTGATACTGCAGAAACCCTTCAGACCCATAAAGCCGATTCCACCCTTTCAGACTGTCCAGTGGAAAGAAATAGTCGTCGTAGTAAACCGAGTTCACTGACTTTTTGAATCTGTGGCGGGCGTAGTACAGCTGGTTAAAGCCACCCATCGTGTAGCGATTGAGCAGAAACCCCGGCGTCGTAAAGGGCACAGAGAGCTTGCGCTTTGATCTGTGCTCCAGCTTTCCTGTCTCACTGTGACTGCCAAGGTGAATGACCCCCCTGCCCAGCGCCGACGCTTTTGCCAGACAGTCCACCCACGCGACGACATACTGTTCGTCATTATGCTGTCGCAGCAGAGCCAGACTCTCCTCGAGATTGGCCGCAGGAATTGACTGGGCGCTGATGAAGGCACTCGGCACCTTTTTCAAAGAGATGGTTGCATCCAGAATCATCCCGGTCAGTCCCATACCGCCGCAGGTGGCCTGAAAGTACTCTTTATTCTCGGTGGGAGAGCAGACTGCGGTCTCACCGCTGGGCAGAAGCAGGGTGAAACGTTCAATGTGATCACAGAAACTGCCATCGACGTGATGATTTTTGCCGTGAATGTCGGCCGCGATCGCACCACCTATGGTGACCGTCTTTGTGCCCGACAGCACCGGCAGGAACAGGCCCTGTGGCACACAGACACGCAGTATCTCGGCCAGGGTGGTGCCGGCGCCGCAGCGAATGGTCAGAGCACGCCGGTCAAGGCTGATAAAGTCGTCCAGATACCGGCTGCTTAACACCCTGGCTGCCAGGGCGCTGTCTCCGTAGCTGCGCCCCGCGCCCCGCGGGATCATTCGCGGTCCCTCGCCGTTCTTTAGAATTTGCGCTGTGGAGTCAGCATCTCTGGGCGCAAGCACGGACGCTTCTACGTAAGGATACCGACCCCAGCCCGAAAGACGCATTCTGCTATTGACCCCCGTCATTCTGATTTTGACCGAATTGGCCATGGGCTGGATTGTTGCCGGCTGTTGAGACAAAAACCATCCGGCTGTCGAGTTGATACTTTACAACATATCCGATGGCCAGTCCGATTGCAGCGCCGGAATAGCGCGCGGACTTGCCGCCAAACAAGAATTCGCAGCCCAGTTCGAAACTCCAGAATAAAACGGTAGTAAGTACTCCGGTCACAGCATAGGCGATGAATGTTCTGAGGTTGTGTCGCTGCGAACGGGTGACGAAGGCGAAGATGAATTTCTTGTCCAGGCAGTATTTACTGATCAGGCCTGTCATTGTGCCAATCAGGAGGGCGACGTAGAGCGTGTAGCTACCCGCATAGATTCTGATCGTCAACTCCTGAGACGCCAGGTTGATTAGGGTGGCAATTATGGCGAAAACCCCATACTTTAGTGCCCGGTCGGCGGCAGTCATATCGAAGTTCTCGTCGGCTTAAATAGATCTCGCTGCGGCTGATGCCCAGCTACTGAGTCGGAATAGGAAGCGGCAATGACAGAGCTCATGAATTTTGCACAAAGCGTAGCGCGTGAAGCCGGTGAGCTGATTTTGTGCGAGCGCGAGCAGGCTGACCTTGTTCACGATTATAAAGGAGGAAATGAGCTGGTGACTAATGCCGACATCAAGGCAGACCAGCTAATCCGAACCCGGATTGAGCAGCGCTTCGCGGAACACCGGCTCCTGTCTGAAGAGTCTTCTCCTGAGTTGCAGCGGGTCTGGGAGTCTGAGGTGCCGGTTTGGATTGTTGACCCGATCGACGGCACCGTGAACTACGCCCACGGCCACATTCAATCGGCCGTCTCCATTGCTTACTGCGAGCACGGACAAATAACCCTTGGCGTCGTCTACAACCCCTTCACCGACGAGCTTTTCAGCGCCGAATTGGGGCAGGGCGCGAAGCTGAACGGAGCGACGATCAGAGTGGCTGAGGAGACAAATTTGCGCAGAGCCATCATTGCCACAGGGTTTCCGTACATCAAAGAAGGAATTGACGACATGGTGGAGCGGGTCAGAAGTATTCTTCATCATTGTGCCGACATTCGGCGACTGGGCTCCGCTGCACTCGATATATGCTGGCTGGCGGCCGGTCGTCTTGACGGTTATTACGAAAGCCTCAGCCTGTGGGATTTCGCAGCGGCCAGACTGATAGCCGCGGAGGCTGGCGCCGTGTGTGGCCATTTCGGTGCGGTGCCGGAAGATGTGGACCCCCAATTCTTTAATAAGAACCTCCTGATCGCGAATCCGGCCCTGTACCCCCAGCTGTTGGAGCTGCTGCAGCAATCCTGAGCCCAAAAAATGCTGTGAAAGGCCTTTTTGGCAGGTTAAAGCGAAGTCAGGGCGATTGACGCATCCGGAATCCCTCTTTATTATTTACATTGGATTCAATGGCTTACAAGCGCGGTGCCGCGTTTCGTCAACCAAACCACAAATATTTGCGTTGTACACACTGAAACAGCAATCGCTGAACCTTTTTAAGGAGACAATTATGGACAAGCCGGGCAAGCTGACACTGACGCTGATCGCCCTCGTTCTGACGCCGGTGCTGGCGCTGGCACAGGAGCGGGTCGGAGATTTTGCACTGATCGACCAGAACGGCTACCACCACAGCATGAGCTATCTGGATGACCACGAAGCAGTGGCGTTTTTGGTGCAGGCTAACGGTAGCGAGGCAACTGAAGCGGCGCTATCCGGGTTTCTTGCGCTGCGAGATCAGTTTGACTCCAGAGGCATCGAGTTTTTGTTGATCAACCCGATGGGCCTCGAGAACCGCGCTGAAGTGGCGGCGGAGATGGACAGACTCGGCAGCGACCTCCCGGTGTTGATGGATGATCACCGGGTGATCTCCGAAGCGATGGGAATCTCCAATAGCGGCCAGATGCTGATCTTTGATCCGGCTCGCTTTACCGTAAAGTATCGGGGTTCCGTGTCCGGGGCTGAAACCGCGCTCAATGAGATTCTGGCCGGTGACCAGGTGTCGACGCCTGAAATTGCAGTCAGCGGTGAGGCAGTGACCTACGAGGCAATGACCGAAGTCCCTTCCTATGTCGCGGACATTGCCCCGGTCCTGGCAGAAAACTGCGCAGCCTGCCATCGCGAGGGCGGCATTGCGCCTTTCGCTATGGACAGTCATGCCATGGTTCAGGGCTGGTCGCCGATGATCCGGGAAGTGCTGATGACCAAGCGCATGCCACCGGGTGCCATCGACGGCCACATCGGAGACTTCGTCAATAACCGACTGATTGAAGAGCAGGATGTCCGTAATATTATTGCCTGGGCGGAAGCAGGTGCCCCTAAAGATGGTGACGAAGATCCGCTGACCCAGCTGACCTGGCCAGAGTCCAAGTGGGCTTACGGTGAGCCGGACATGATTCTTGATATTCCTGCAACCACTGTCCCGGCGACAGGCAATGGTGTTTTCGCCAATGTTGAAGTGGTTTTTGACATGCCGACTGACCGGTGGATGAAGGGCAGTCAGATTATCGCCGGCGATCGCCAGGTACTGCATCACACGGTAAATCGACTGGATTTCCCGGGTGAAGAACCCCGACGTGGTTTCCTCGGAGGTTCTGGTAACCCCGATAAAGCCAACATTGCGGCCTACATCCCTGGTTTCATCCAGGAAATGAACCCGGAGGGTACCGGAGGCCTCATCAAGGCCGGTTCGGTTCTACACCTGAACATGCACTACACACCGTATGGCAAAGAGACGACTGATCGCAGCCAGGTTGGTGTGTGGTTCTACCCGGAAGGTGAGGAACCAGCCGAGAGGATGTCAGGTAACTGCGCCTGTATTTTTCCGTTTGGCTGGGACGATATCCCTCCTCATGATCCGGCGTTCGAGCAGGTGAAAAGCATCACGATAGACCGCGAGGCGCATCTGTACAGCTTTACACCGCACATGCATTTTCGCGGTAAATACATGCGTTTTTATGCTGACTACCCTGACGGTACCACTGAAGAGTTGATCAACGTTGCGAAATACAACTACAACTGGCAGCTGAGCTACTTGTACAAAGAGCCCAAACTGGTGCCAGCCGGCACACAGATTCGTGTCGTAGGCGCGTTCGACAATTCCAGCCAAAATCCCGCGAATCCCGATCCTGAGCGGACGGTGCCCTGGGGCAACGAAAGTTGGGATGAGATGTTCTTTGGTGTCGTGAACTACAAGTTCACCAACCAGGGGGGAGACGATTAAGTCCACTCTTTCTGAAAACCAAAAAGCCGGGCACTCCCCGGCTTTTTTGTCTCTGCGATTTAATCGAGGCGGCGAGTGTTCCGGGGTCACTATAACCTGCGCTCAGGCGCTCAATCCGCTGCAGATACCGTTTGGGTTGATTGCCCGCCCAGTGTCACGAGGGTCCCTGGGGCGTTTGCTTTATCATGACAGCCCAAGGCGGCTTCAAAAAGCCCGGAAATGAGAGTAAGGTCGGATAGAAACGCGCTGCTGTCCCGTCATAATAAGACCAAAACCTCTGGAGGCAATTATGAATCAGCGTCTCAACCTCTTGCTGGCCCTCGCATTTTTCCTGGCGTCTGAACCGCTTCTCGCTCAGTCGCCGGAGCCGCCTAGAACTGAACATGGGTATCCGGATCTGCAGGGCACCTATACGTTCCGCACAATCACCCCGCTGCAACGACCCGCTGAGCTGGCCGACAAGGCCACACTCACGGCTGAGGAAGCAGCGGAGTGGGCGGCCTATGAGAATCGACGCCAGAATCGTGATCTCATTATCGACTCGGTCGGAGGAGCGGGCTATCCACCCGGTGTTATTTCGTACAATGAATTCTGGTATGAACGTGGTAATGATACTGTTTCGGATCGGCGTACTTCTCTGGTTTATGACCCGCCTAACGGCAGATTGCCGCCGCTGAACGCCAGCGGTCGTGAGCGTAATGCCCTTGTGCAACAGATGAGACGCGACAGTGCCGGCCCCGAGGCACGAACCTTGAACGATCGGTGTATTATCAACAATCGCACGGGGCCGCCTCTCATCTCCGGCTCCTACAACAACAATATGCAGCTGGTTCAAACCCGCGAACATGTGATGATCATGACCGAAATGGTTCATCACGCCCGCATTATCCCCTTCGCTGAAGATTTTGACGCGCCGTTTCCACAATGGGCGGGCCGTTCGATTGCCCGATGGGAGGGTGATACTCTGGTGATAACAAGCAAGCATTTCTACCCTGAGTATGGCTGGCGCAATACTTCCCCGAATCTGCGCATCGAAGAGCGGTTTACCTGGATTGATGAGAATACACTGGATTACGACTTCACCGTGGAAGACGCCGCCATGTGGGATCAGCCGTGGTCTGCCCGCTTGCCTATGCGCAGGATTGAAGAGCCGATCTATGAGTACGCCTGCCATGAAGGTAATCATGGTTTGATGGGGATTCTGGCCGGCTGGAGGCGCTGGGAAGTGGAAGGGAAAAATCAGGGTCGTATTCCCAGTGTTGATGATGACGAATAACGGAGGCCTGCGCTGAATGGCAGCCACAGGAAAGACCACACCGGAGCATGATGCCAGGATCGCGTCTATGTCGTTCGGGGCTGTATATCCACATTACGTGACTAAAGTGGTCAGCAAAGGCAGGACCGAGCAGGAGTTGCAGACAGTGATTGGCTGGCTCACCGGTATTGAAGAAGCGGGGCTGCGACAGGCGATTGACGATGAGCTTTCTTTTGAGGCGTTCTTTGCAAATGCTGAGTTGAATCCGAAAGCCGCGCTGGTGAAGGGGGTGATTTGCGGCTACCGGGTTGAAGCCATAGAAACGCCTTTAACCCGGCAAGTGAGAATTCTTGACAAGCTGGTAGACGAGCTGGCGCGCGGTCGCCCCATCGACAAAATTCTCAGAACCGGATGACTGGGCAGGCAGCAAGCCCGATGTTAAGGGTCACCTATTGCGCCGCGATGAGCGCCGACGAATTTATTGCTGCAGAGCATGGCGATGTGTCATGGCTGGACAAAGTGGAGAGCGACAGCTCGGACACCCATCTCGAGGCCTTGTTCAGCAGTATTGACTCTATTGTCATGGGCAGAGAAACCTATCGTTTTATCCAGCACCATGGATCCTGGCCCTATGAGGATAAACCTTCCTGGGTAATCAGCTCTGCCGATGTGGAGTCGATGCCGGGGTCGCAGCTGTCGTGCGTGCCTTCGATTGAGTGCTTCCTGACGCAGGTGACTCAGAGCGGTCTTTCGCATGTCTGGTTGTTGGGCGGGGGTCAGCTTGCGTCAGGGTTTTTAGAAAAGGGCCTGATTACCGATCTGATTCTGTCTAAATTTCCGGTGTTCCTGGGTGGGGGCATATCACTGTTCAGTCGCCATATCTTGGCAGACATCCCGAGTAAATCCCGGCAGGAAGTTGAATTCAAAGCCCATCAGCGCATCGAGATTGCTCTTTGAATGCTTGAGTGGCGGCAGCTGTCTGAGTCTGTACAGTGCTTTTATTTTGTGAGCCTTACGGGTGTGATGAGACAATTGGGCCAATGATCGTAATTCCCGCTGTGAACGAATGCTGATCTGAACCATGCCTCGATCCTATTGCCCACGCTGTGACTATCCGGAGCGCACCTGTCTGTGCCACGACATCGACCGGACCGGCTATTCCATCAAGCTCACGATTCTGCAGCATCCCACTGAAGCAGGGCACGCAAAAAATACCGCGCGGCTTATTACCCTTGTAGCAGAGGGGGCAGAAGTTGCGGTCGGTGAGCAACCCGAAGATTTTGACGGGGTGCGGCATGCCTTGCTGTCGAATCCGGGCGTGGTGGTGCTCTTTCCAACCAGCATCAGCGTGCCCCTGTCTGAAGCGAATCAAACTTCACCGGTGCACAGGCTGGTCCTGATTGACGGAACCTGGCGCAAGGCCAAAAAAATCTGGATGTCCAATCCGTGGCTACAGCAACTGCGGGTCTGTCACATCAATGATGCATCGAGCCGGTACCGTATCCGGCGTGGCAGCGTACCCGGAGGTCTGGCGACGATTGAAGCGGCTGCAGCTGCCTTGGCACAGCTGGGAGAAGCGAACACAGAAGCCCTGCTGAATGCGTTCGAGGCTTTCCAGAAGAACTGGCCGAGCCCCTGATCTGCGAAAGCGCGTGTCAGCTTGCCGATTGGTCTGACCCGCATGGGTACCGCTGCTTGTCGCAGGGCGTTGCGTCGCGGGAGGTGCCAGCTGTTCCGTTGACTGGACAGGCTCTGTTGCGGTGAAGGTAAATTACTGGATTTCAACCGGCAGCTGAGCCATATTGAAGCCTTGATTCGTTCTTTTGGTGTTTGGAGAAACTCATGAAAGCCCCGATTCGTCTTTTTCAATGTCTTATTTCCTCGGGATTGCTGATCGTCTCAGCTGCAGCGTCGGCGCAGTGGACGCTTAACAATGAAGCATCGACCTTAAGTTTTGTGACGGTCAAAGCCGATCATGTCGCTGAGGTTCATACCTTTGATGAACTTTCGGGAACCATCAAGGAGGATGGCTCGGTGTCGATTGAGATTGCACTGGCCAGTGTGAATACCCTGGTTCCTATTCGCAATGAGCGTATGCAATCCATGTTGTTCGAAACAGAACTCTTCCCGCGCGGCACCATCACCGCGCGGATCAACAGCGGTCGACTTGCCAACATGGCTCCGGGCAGTAGCGAAGAAATGGGGATTGATTTCACTCTGGAATTGCGCGATCAGTCCCAAACCTACAACGCCACGGTTCTGGTCAGTCGTCAGGAAGCCGGGCTGATGGCCACGACTCTTAAGCCCATCGTGGTTAATGCGGAAAGCTTTGATCTGGTGGCGGGGGTGGAGGCGCTGCGCGAGGTCGCCGGCTTGCCGAGTATCAGTCGGGCAGTACCCGTATCCTTTACTGTGGTTTTTGAAGACTGAGGTCTGTCGCCAGCGTTCGCCAACTTTCAGCGGTCGGGGGGTATTGAGTAGGTTCCGGTGGCATGGGCAACCGGGGCCTCATCGCCCTCGGAACAGATAGATACTTCCCCGACAGCGAGAGACTTACCCCGTTTTAACAGTCTGCATTCCGCCAGCAGATCCCGGTCAGCCACTGGCTTTCTCAGAAAATTGAAGTTGAGGCTGGTGGTGACCGCAAGCGGCACCAGACCGATTTCCCGCAAAAGTGCGACATACAGAGCGGTATCCGCCAGCGCCATCATGGTCGGGCCGGAGACCGTTCCACCCGGCCGTAAATCTTGCTCTCCCACCTGATGCCTCACCACAACCGAGTCATCGGTGAAATCCTCAATGACATAGCGCGCCTTGGGGAACTCACTCCGGAAGAAGGCAATCATTTCATCTTTGCTGACCATGCGTTACTCCAATTCAGATATTAGTGCCAGAGTCGTTCGAGAATTTATTGTCGAAACGTTTCAGTATCGTCGGTAAGTAGACCAAGTCGAGCACCAGCGCCAGAATGACGATAGGTACAAGCAGTTTGGCTGACTGCTGGAAATAGATGGTGTTGGCGAAAATCAATATGGTGGTTCCCAGTGCCAGCACCAAGGTGGTGACCGTCAGCGCCGGACCGGCTATCTGTATCGAGTGAGCAACAGCCTCTGACTGAGAAACACCGCCGCGGCGACTCTCCAGATAGTGGCTGAGGATATGCACCGTGTCATCCACAACCAGACCGATGCTGATGCTGAACAGCATCATTACAAAGGGGTCCAGTTGTCCAACCAGAATGGCCCAAAAGCCAAAGACCATGGTTGCAGGAAGCAGATTGGGTAGCACGCTGAGAATCCCGAAGTAGGTGCTCCCGAAGCCAAGCACCAGAGTCAGCGTTATCAGCAGGAGACTGACGGAGTATCCCTGCAGCAACTCGGTGGTTACCAGTTCGTCCATTCTCGAGAACAGCAGCAGCCCGCTGCCATGAATCAGTTCAGCATCGGTGAAAATTTCAGAAAATTTCTGGGTGATCTGAATGTCGAGATCCAGCACTTCCTGATTGGAGATTTGTGTTGCGTTGATGAACACGGTCATGGCCGATAGATCATCACTGACGAAACCGCTTATGGGGAACTCTCTGCTGTTGACCAGCCTGAAAGCGTCCAGATAGTTTTCAACGGTTTCCTCAGTATCCGGTAGGTAAAAGTACTCCGGATTCTGGTCGTTGATGAATTGGTTAATTGTCTTGAGCACGTCGTTGAGGCTGGCGACCGACTCCACGCTTTCGAGACTGGCCAGCCATCCGGTAAACGCCTCTACCTCCTGTAAAAAGCCGATATCAACGATTCCGTTCTGGTCGGGCGTCTTGATTGCATAGGTCAGGGCAGGCCCGCGGTTCATTTTCTCTGCGACCTGATCATAGTACTCGCGTATATCACCATCATTGGCGATGAAATCGAGTCGATTAAAATCGGTTTCGTTGAGCGGAAGGAGTATTGCGGTGCCCAATGCCAGCCCCGAGAAGAGCAGAAAAATAGACTTGTCGTGTATGTTGGTGAAAGCGATGACACGGTCAAGCAGGCGCTGCATGAAGACGGTCTGATCCGGCACATCCTGTTTGCCGAGGGCGGTGAACCAGACCATGGTGGCGGGCAGCATGGTGAAGGTCAGGCCATAGGCGAAAACGATTCCGACAGCCACGATCTGACCAAAATCCTGTATTGCAGGTGAGGAGGTCATATTGAGCGAAGAAAATCCGATCGCTGTGGTCAACGCTGCCAGAGAGACCGGCTGAAAATTATAGGACAGGCTGTGCTCCATGGCCGAAAGCCTGCCCATGCCCGATGCGAGTGCCTGTTTGTAGATTGAAATGATATGCACGCTGTTGGCGACAGCGATGATGATTACCACTAACGGCGCAATGATAGAAATGTTGTTGAATGAAAAACCCAGATAATTGACTGTTCCAACCGTGCATGCAGCAGTTACCACCACATGAACCAGGATACAGGCGCCGAGAGTGAGTGAGCGAAAACAATAGCAGATTACCAGCACGCAGATGAGGATGACGATTGGCAACAGGCTGGTCAGGTCTTCGATCATTGCGCTCTGGCTGGACTGCTCCAGGATCATGTCCGAGCCGACATAAAGTTCGACGCCCGGATGACGCTGTCGAATGTCGTCCCGCAGCTGCTGAATTGCCGCGGCGATTTCTAACCTTTCGCTGGTGCTCGCATCTCTCGCGTCCAGTTCTAAATTTCCAAACGTCAGGCTGGCGTCCTGGTTCAACAAATTGTTGGTAAGCAGTCGATCCTGCACCGCCGATTGGGCCAGCTCGGCAAGTTCGAGTTCGCTGTACTCGTTGATACTCTTCGCGAACAGTCGACGTTGGGTTTCGGGTGAAATCCAATTCAGGATGGTGGACAGATATCCGGCATGAGGTATCGCAGCATAACTCTCCCGAAGGTCATTGATAGCCCCCAGCGTCGCCTGAGTGAATACGGTCTGTCCCGGAGGTGCGACAAAGATAAATGCAGCCTCTGTAGGAATTGGAAACTCCTGGTCCATCAGCTCCAATTCATCGAGGTAGGGGTCACTTTGCGTGAGCAGCGCATTAAATGTGCCATCAAATCGGGTCGAGAGCAGTCCGCTGGCTAGCGCGCTGATTGCCACACAGCTCACGAGGAAAAAAAGCAGGCGAGACCTGACGCAACGTACTGCAAGTTTCTTCGCAAAGGCTGAAAAATCGACTGGCATGGTTCGACGGATCGCGGTTTGAAAGTGAAACGGTAATCTTAGACAACATCCGGTGCTCACAAAAAAAGGAGGCAGAGCCTCCCTTTTTGGTATTGCGCGAAAACTGAAGGTGACGACTAGGTGTCGAAGATTGCTACCAGACAGCCCTTGGAATCGGGAATGTCATCCATGTTGACCACACCGCCGGCGAGTACAGTATTCAGGGCATCCTTCAGATAGTGCTCGCTGGCCTCATTCCGCTGAGTTTCGTAACCCAGCTGGTCGTTGATAGGGCCGCGAAACAACACCTCACGGGTGCGGGGATTGACGATAAACACCTCAGCCGTGCGCTCAACGCCGAGAGCCTTGGCCAGGTGCTGCCCTTCATCTTTCATAATGGGAAAGTCGATCCCGAACTCGCCCGCTTCTTTTGCGATTCTCGGGAGATTGTCCTGAATGTTCGAGTTAAACATGGTGAACTCAATGTTCCTGTCGGCGAACTCATCGCGAACGGCGCGGTAGTTTGGCAGGGCGATACGCGCGATCGGGCAACCCACGCCCTGCACATAAAACACGACGTAATCATAGGACTCATAGCTCTCCAGCGTATGAACCTCACCGAGATGATCAGTAAGCTCAAATTCCGGAATAGACCGCAGCCACTCATCGCCCATTGAGGCGGCCGAAATGGTCGCAGCGGCGAGGGCAACGATTAACCTGTTCAACCAATTCATCACTGACTCCTGGTCTCTGTTCAAGTTCACTTCTGTTAGGGCGTGGCTCCTGAATCCCCGTGCCAACCGGTGATCTCACAGTTGCTCGAAGGCTTACGCCAAGCAGGAGGCCTCCTAAACAAATTAAGGGCGATTTTAACAACTTTCAACCCGCCAGCCCAGTTTCAATCTGAGTCGCTGTTGCTGAAGCGAGGATGGCGACATAGATTTTCTTTTATTCTATTAAAAACAATTACTTAAAATATACATGCTGAACAGGAAAACGCAGATCAGGCGTATACCACAGTGCCACGGTTCAGCCCGAGATTCTTCTGAAGACTTCCCGGCAGTGACATTCAGGCCTCAGCACCGGCGCACTGGCCGCTGCTGGCGGGCTGAAAACGGTGATCGTGCTTGGCACTATCGCCGGGTGGTGCCAATCGATAACTGAAGGGAAACAGCGTATAGTTTCAGCCGTACCAGCACAGTGCACAGAACTATGACTACGAAGATCGCCCGGCTCTATTCCCACTCTGTTTTTGAAAGGCCAAAGCTGGTCATTGTCATGCTGCTGGCGCTGGTGGTCTTTTTTGCCTGGCATGCGCAGAATTTCCGGCTGGATGCGTCTGCAGACTCCTTGCTGCTGGAAAATGACCCCGATCTTGAATTCTCAAGGGAGATCAACAACCGCTACGGCACGGCCGATTCGGTAACTGTTGCCTACTCTCCTGACGGTAACTTATTTGACCCTGCCGAACTGCAGGTGCTCGAACGCCTCAGTGAAGATCTTCTGGCCATTGATCGGGTGGAATCTGTGAACAGTATTCTGACCGTGCCAATTTTTGGTGATACCCCACTCACCGGTATCTCTGAAGATTATCTGACCCTGCTGGCACCGGAAACCGATCTTGCTGCGGCGCAAGAGGAGATCATGACCAGTCCGGTTTTCCGCAATGCGCTGCTGAGTCCTGACGGTGAGACAGCCGGTATTCAGGTGAGCTTTGCCCTCGACGAAAAAGCCCGCTCGTTGGTTAATCGTCGCTCGGAGCTGAGGAATCTGAGCCGCGCCGGTGACGCCAGCCCTGAACAGTTGGCCGAGCTGAGTCAGGTTGAGGCGGAATACGCCAGTTACAGCGTGCAGGCGGCAGATCGGCAGCACGAATTGATCAGTGAAATACGGGCAACGCTCGATAGATATCGGGATGGCGCGGAGATTTATCTGGGCGGCGCACCAATGATAGCCGACGATTTGGTGACCTTTGTGCAGGGCGATCTCAGTAGCTTCAGTATCGCCGTGGTTCTTCTTATTGTCTTTGCCCTCGGTCTTATTTTTCGCAAGTTACGATGGGTGGCAATACCGCTGGCCTGTTGCGCGGTTGCCGGCGTCATCATGGTCGGGGTCCTCGGACTGATGGACTGGCGTGTCACCGTTGTTTCTTCTAATTTTATTTCATTGCTGTTGATCATCACGATTTCACTCACCGTGCATCTGACCGTACGCTATCGGGAATTAAGGGCGACCCGACACCACAGTGATCACGATAAGCTGCTCAGGCATGCGGTTCTCAGCATGTATCGCCCCTGCCTATACACGGCATTGACTACCCTGGTTGCGTTCGGTTCTCTGGTTGTGAGCGGGATTTTGCCAATAATCACGTTTGGCTGGATGATGATGATGGGTGTGGTGACCGCTTTACTGGTCGCCTTCACACTTTTTCCTTCTATCATGAGCTTGCTCAAGACCGACGAAAGCCAGCTCGGTACTGGCCTTCGTCTGAATTTGACCGGCTTTCTCGCCCGTGCGACAGACAGGTTGAACAACACCGTGCTGGTGATCTACGGTCTGATACTGCTGTTCAGCGTGATTGGACTGAGCCAGTTGAGGGTGGAAAACAGCTTCATCGATTACTTCAGAGAAAGCACAGAAATTTATCAGGGCATGAGCCTGTTTGATGAGAAGCTCGGTGGCACTCTGTCCTTTGATGTTGTGGTCGATCTGCCAGATGGCGGCGCGCCATTCGACGACGGATTTGATGATGGATTCGACGACGGATTTGATGATGGATTCGATGACGGGTTTTCAGACAGCGGCAGTGATGACGCCTATTGGTTTACTGCCCCCAAAATGGCACAGATCAAAGCCATCCATGAATACCTTGATGCCGATCTGCAAACCGGCAAGGTGCTCTCGTTCGGCGCCATTGTGCAACTGGCTGAAAAACTCAATGGCAACCAGGAAGTAGACGGGTTTCTCTGGGCAATCCTGTACAACCGGATTCCCGAGGCGCTGAAGGATACTGTCCTGACCCCCTTTATCTCAGTCGCTGACAACCAGACCCGATTCAATGTCCGGGTGATCGAATCGGCGCCCGATCTGAATCGCAATGAGCTGTTGCAGCGCATAGAGCGCGGCGTTGAAGAAGAGTTTGGTCTGGCGGACGAGGACGTGCGCGTTACCGGTATTCTGGTGATGTATAACAACGTCCTGCAGAGCCTGTTTCAATCACAGATTCTGACGCTCGGAGTGGTGATGCTGGCCATCATGCTGATGTTTCTCGCGCTTTTTCGCTCGCTCTCCATCGCGGTGATCTGCATTATCCCCAATGCCATTGCTGCCGCATTTGTCCTCGGCATCATGGGTTGGGCAAACATTCCGCTGGATATCATGACCATCACAATCGCAGCGATTTCCGTTGGCATCGGCGTCGACAATACCATTCACTACATGCACCGGTTTAAGCGCGAATTTCCCCGCTTCGGTGATTACCGCGCAACCATGCATTTCTGTCACAACAGCATCGGGCGAGCTATGTATTTTACGTCGATGACTATTGTCGCCGGCTTTTCTATTCTGGCGCTGTCGAATTTCATTCCGACGATTGTATTCGGACTGTTGACCAGTCTTGCCATGCTGGTTGCCTTGACCGGCTCTCTGACCCTGTTGCCCCAGCTGCTTATCTCTTTCAAACCTCTCGGTGCTGAGGAGGGTTCTGGTGGCCATGTCTGAGTGGCACTGCTGCAAGCGCAGATTAAGCGATCACAAGGCCTCGCAAGGCGAGTAGAGATGCAGAAGCTGACACTCCGGATTTGATGAAACAATCATGACAAGCGTCTCTTTCCCAATGATACGGGTCGGCTGGTGGCTTGGCAGCGCAATGTTGCTTGCGGCGTGCAACAGGACCGAGCCTGCGGCCGAAGCGCCGATGAGCCTGCTGGCCGCCTACATGCAGGATCCTGCGGCCGTTGAGCGCGGTGCCAGAATATACGACGGAACCTGTGCTCAGTTCTGTCACGAAGCAGAACCCCGCGTCGGGGAGGAAGTGAATCTGTTCGACTGTCAGTGGCGTTATGGCAATACCGCCGATGAGATTTTTCAGATAACAACATCAGGCATTCCGGGTACCCGGATGGTGGGTTATGGCAATAACTTTCCTGAAGGAAAACAGGACCTTTGGAAGTTGATTGCCTTCATAAAGACCAAGCAGCCTGAGTGTGAGACCAGTGAAATGCAAAAGATTCAATGAGGAAGGAAACCATGTACAGCACCCAGGAAGATGACAGTCCGGCCACTCGGACTCCAGCCAGATCCGGATTTATGGATGAGAAGCTGTTTAAGTCGCGCGCCATCACCCTATTCGGCAGTATTGATGACAAGCTTGCCCGATCGGTCACTGAGCGGCTTCTGGCACTGGCCTCAGACGGCGATGACCCGATCACGCTATACATCAGCTCGCCCGGCGGTCACGTTGAATCCGGCGATGTGATTTATGACATGATCAAATTCATTCAGCCGGTGGTCAAAGTGGTCGGCACGGGCTGGGTGGCCAGCGCGGCAACAACGATCTATCTGGCCGCAGAGAAAGAAAATCGCTTTTCTTTGCCGAATACCCGCTTTCTGGTGCATCAGCCTTTGGGTGGTGCCCGTGGCGATGCGACCGATATCGCTATTCAGGCAGAGCAGATTGTCAAAATGAGAGCGCGGATTAATCAGCTGATCGCAAACGAAACGGGCCAGCCCCTTGATCGTGTTGCCCAGGATACAGATCGCGATTACTGGATGACCGTGGAAGAGGCCGTTGAATATGGCATCGTAGGTAAAGTCATCAGCTCTGTTTCAGAGATCTAGTTGTTCGAATCTGATGCCGCCTGGCCGGCGACTTTCCTGAAGATTGCCTGGCGGCCCTGCGACAGCGCGCACACGACCATGAATTCGGGCTGACAGCTGGCGGCGGACAGTACGGCCGTCTTGGCGTCCAGTAATTCAGCCCGGATGACGCCGGTGGCGCCGGCGTATTCGACCTCTACGCGGGCAATATTACCGTCTATCTTGCCGTCTCCGCTGGACCAGATCTGCCCCATGGATTCTATCTGGGTGATCTTCAGCAACCCGTTGTCTGCTGTCACCCCGATTCTGAACAGGGTGCCCTCAGCGAGCCATTCTCCTTCCCAGTCCGCGTTTGCTATCTGAGTCTGGGCCGTCACCGGCCCCTGCGTGGCGCTCAGAATCGTCAGCAGCAATGCCATCAAGCCTCGCCGTTGCATTGCCCGGCCGTGTGGTCGGGCAGATTGCCGCGTTCGCTTCTGCAGTAATCTCTGAATTGGCTTAAGCAAAGTTCAATCCCACGCCAAACAGTTGTCCATGAAACAGGGCCACCAGGGCGTACAAGAGCGATCCAAGCAGAATCGCGATTGCATCCCAAACAATATCCGGGGCGCGCGAGACAGGCCTCGCAGTTACCCACATCGTAACAAACTTTAGCATGCTCCATATCGCGAAGCTGCCGAATAGCAGAATCGAAGCGAGATCGCCATTTGACCAGAGATGCGCAAGCCCCCAGATTCCGACCCCCAAAAGCATGGGATTGCGGGTTACTGCAGCGAGGTGAGAGAGAGGGATATTGCCGGCGGTCACCAGGATTATCCCCGGCAACATCAGAAAGTGACTGACCACACGCCACTCGAACGGTGGCTGCCAGACCATGAAAAAAGTGGCCTGGCTTTTGCCCAGCACAATCAGTCCGAGACCGATGGCAGTTGCCAGACTGAAGGTGCCTTTATAGGCAGCCTCTGAAGGCAGTTTGACAACCACGCGATCGCGTAATCCCGTCTCGCGCAGCAGGTGTGGGATAAAAAACAGCAGCAGGCCAACAACGAGAAGGGGCATGTGCCTGTTACGCTTTGGCCAGCGTGCTGTTCTGCCTGAAACTGTGCTTGCTGAGAGGAAGCTCCCTGATTCGCTGACCGGTCAGAATATAAATTGCATTCGTGACCGCCGCGGCGATCGGTGGCGTTGCGGGTTCACCCAGTCCACCGAGGCTGGCTCCTGACTCGATCAGATGCACATCGATTTCCGGCGAAGTTGCCATTCGGACCATTTCATAATCAGGAAAGTTGTTCTGACTGACCCGACCCTCCTTTATCGTGATTTCGCCGTACATCGCGGCGGTGAGGCCAAAAATGACGCCAGATTCAATCTGTGCCTTGGCCGTGTCCGGGTTGACCACCCAGCCACAATCAATCGCCGCCGTGACTTTGTGCACAACGGGCTTGCCATCGGGTCCAATGGAGACTTCAGCAATCTCGGCGCAAATACTGCCGAAACTTTCCTGCACCGCTATGCCCAAGGCACGACCTTCGGGCAGGTTTCTGCCATACCCTGCGGCTTCCGCTGCGACCTGCAAAACCTGCTGATGTCGCGGATGTTTGTGAAGGAGTTCCATACGGAACTGAAAGGGATTGGTTCCCGCGCGATGGGCCAGTTCATCAATGAATGACTCGGTAAAAAACGTCTGCTGTGAGTGATCCACGCTGCGCCATGCGGCAATTGGCACATGGGTCTCTCCGTCCACGACTCTGATCGATTGGTGGTCGACGGCGTAGGGAATGTGGGCTGCCCCCGGAGTCTGGATTGGACCCGTGTATCTGTTATGCCACGCTAAAATGTTGCCGTTAGCGTCCAGGCCTGCTTTGAAATTGGAAGTGACCGCCGGGCGGTAATAGTCCTGCTGCATGTCGTCTTCACGGCTGAACACGGTCTTCACCGGAACGCTGAACTGCATGGCAATTTTCGTGGCATGGTCAATGACGTTCCAGTTGAAGGGCAGGCGGCGACCGAATCCGCCTCCCAAGTAGCTCGGATGGTGTGTTACTGCGCGCTCATTCAGCCCGGCAACCGAGGCCACCCGGCCGCGCACGGCCAGCGGGTCCTGGGTGCTGGTCCAGACGTCAGCGCGACCGTTTTGAATATGCACTGTGCAGTTCATCGGCTCCATCGGGGCATGGGCCAGATAGGGGACGCGATAGCTGGCCTCGATGATTTCACTGGCCTGAGTCAGACCTGCCTCTGCGTCTCCGGCTTCAAAATCCTTGCTGCCTTCACTGCGGGTCAGTTCCTCATCAAAGCGTGCTGCAATGTCTGCGCTGGAAACTGAATCGTTGTCAGAACGCTCAAACTCGGCTGACACTTCCTTCAGGGCTTCCTTCGCGCGCCAGTAGTTGTCGGCTACAACAGCGACAGAGTCTTCCAGCTCGATGACCTTTTTAACCCCCCGTCGCTTCAGAGCCTCAGTCGCATCAACCGAGACCAGCTTGGTACCGAACACCGGAGCCAGCCTGATTGCGGCGAATAACATGTCGTCTGTTTTGTAATCCAGACCATAGAAGGCACTGCCGTCGACCTTTGCCGGGATATCGACGCGTGATAAGGCTTTGCCCATGATATTGAATTGCGTGCGCTGCTTGAGAGTGGGCGCGTCAGGCGGTTCCAGCCCGGCCGCCGCATCTGCCAGTTCGCCGTAACTTAATGATTGCCCGCTGGCATTGTGATGAACATAACTGAGAGCCGTGGTGCACTCGTCGGCCGGAACGCCCCAGCGCTCTGCTGCGCATTGAATCAGCATTTCACGGGCCGCTGCGCCGGCGACGCGCATTCCGAGCTGGCCGGTAAAACGAATGGACGCACTGCCTCCGGTGGTTTGCAGATTGCCAATTTGCGCAATTTTCATCGCACTGGCTTCAATCAGCGGCATCAGAAATGAGGGGACGCCAAACTCACCGGCGAAGCCGATCGCCATGTCTCCGGCTGCGTACAGGTCGGTTGCCGGTGCCTGTTCTATCCTGACCTGCTCCCAGGCCGCATCCAGCTCATCTGCAGCCATCATGGCCAGTGCGGTGTGACTGCCCTGACCCATTTCGGAATGATTCACATAGACGGTTACCCGGTTGTCAGGGTCTATCCTCAAAAACGAAGTCAGGTATCTGGCCGAGCCCTCGGCAAGCGTGTCATTGGCAATTCGATGACCACTGGGTCTGGTGGCGGCATAGCCAATAGCCAGGCCGCCGCCGACCACAGCTGATGAAAGAATGAACCGGCGTCTCGAGATTTTCATGGGTGCGCCCCTCCGGCCTAGGCGTTGGCGATTGCGCGAATCGCTTTCCGCACGCGTGGATAGGAGCCACAGCGGCAGACATTGTTGATGCTCGCATCAATTTCCGCATCGTTGGGATTAGGGTTAGCTGCCAACAGAGATGACACGGCCATGATCATGCCTGACTGGCAGTAGCCGCACTGGGGGACCTGATGATCAATCCACGCTTTCTGTACGGCATTCAGATCCCCCGGTTCGTAGTGCGCCAGTGATGATTCGGCAAGCCCTTCGATAGTGGTGATTTCCTGCCCCTGTACAGCCGAAACAGGCATGACACAGCTTCTTACCGGATTGCCATTCACCTGCACCGTGCAGGCGCCACAGGAAGCTACGCCGCAGCCAAATTTGGTTCCCGTGAGTCCGAGCTCATCCCGCAACGCCCACAACAGCGGCATTTCCGGTTCGACGTCGAGAGTGTATTCAGTGCCGTTTATTTTCAGAGTCGCCATGCGCAGTCATTCCCCTTTCAAAGATCCGGAGATTGTAACGCGCGCGTGAGACTATTTCGACGTGCAAGGCGGCTGCTTCTCAGCATACACTGGGATTATTCGAACTCATTGCTGCGGATTGGTCGCTACCCTGAGCCATGGAATTTGCATACAGCGCGCTAGAGAAGGTCATTTTTAACGAAGCGGCAACAGCAGCCCTGCCGCAGCTTTTGCGCGACCTGAGTTACCAGCGGCCGTTCCTGGTTGCCTCCCGGACTCTGGCTGAAAAGACCGGTGACCTCGGTGCTTTGCGACAGGCCCTGCCGGTTGAACTGGCCGGTTTCAACAAGGCTATCCGGTCGCACACGCCTCGTGAAGATGCGCTGGAGCTGCTTGATCAGGTCAGGGAGAGCGGAGCCGATGTCATCATCAGCGTCGGCGGGGGTTCGGTAATCGACGCCGGCAAATTCGTTCAGCTGGCAATCGAGCAGGGCCTCAAGCACGAATCAGAAATCCTAGAATACGCGCAGCAGGGCAACGGCAGTAAGGGGCCGAAGCATGGTGATTTTCGACTTTTCTCCGGCACCGACAAGATTCGGCAGCTTGCCATTCCCACCACGCTCTCCGGCGCCGAATTCAGCAACTCAGCGGGTGTACTGAACAGCAGTTCGGGCAGTAAAGAGGGCTATCGAGGCCCCCGGCTTTGCCCTCAGGCAGTTGTTTACGATCCGGAACTGGCCGGGCACACGCCGTCCTGGCTCTGGTTATCGACTGCCATACGGTCATTGGATCATGCCATAGAGGGTTTCTGTTCCGGCCAGAGCTCAGCCTATCTTGACGGCCATTTTCTGCATGCCATCACTCTGTTCAGCCAGTCCTTACCGGCGGCGAGTCTCTCTCAGGGCGATCAAGGCGCGATCAATCTGAATCAGCAGGCCGTCTGGCTGGCGTGTTGCGGCCTCGGGTCAGTTCCCCACGGAGCGAGTCACGGAATCGGCTACATACTCGGTGCCCTGTGCGCCATTCCGCATGGCTATACCTCATGCGTCATGTTGCCCGCGGTGCTCGAGTGGAATGCCGCCGTCCTCGGTGAGAAGAGCCGCGCTATTAGCGACGCCATGGGTCAAGGCTCACAGGATGCTCATGTGGTGGTAAAGACGCTGATCAGCGAACTGGGCCTGCCCACCAGCCTGCGGCAGCTCGATGTTCCCCGACATCTGCTACAGCAGATAGCCGAGCGCGCCTACGCTCATCCCGTAGTGCGCAAGAACCCCCGTCCGATAGTCAATGCTGGTGATGTGAGCGCCATACTGGAGATCGCCTGGTAGGCACCCGTGATCAGTCAATCCAAATTCGAAACCGCATCTGTGCATACAGTCGGGCTTCGCCAGCTGTTGGTGATCCTGGCGCTGATGATGTCGTGCGCTCCCACCGGTTCCAAGGCGCAGTTCATCCGATTTGCAGAAGCGCCGCAGGACTGGCATGGCAGTTTGCAGACCTCAGTGAGCCGCTACCGCAGCGCGTCCGGAGTCGAGCTTGATCTGGTAGCGGCCGTGCATGTTGCAGACAAGCGCTACTATGACAAGCTGAACGCCTATTTTGCCGACAGGGATTTGGTGCTCTACGAGCTGGTGACGGATGGCAGCAGTACTGATTCGGCGCGCGGTATGTCAGAAAGCGGACTGTCGGTTGTGGGTTGGCTGCAGGTCACTGCTGCAAGCTTGCTCGGACTTCGCTTTCAACTCGATGAGATCGCCTATGGCGCAAGCAACTTTCGGCACGCTGATCTGAGCGTTAGCGAACTGCAGGCGATTATGGCGGCCAAACAGGAAAATTTTATCACGCTGTTTGTCGCCATGGCCTCTGCTCAGCTGGCCAGTGAGCAGCAGGCGAGAATCAGAGAGGATTTACCGGCAAGCTCGTTCACCACCATGGCTCTGCTAAGTGCGCTGAGCTCTGAAGATCGGAGTCAGGCTGTCAAATATTTACTGGGAAAAGAACTGGGCCGAAGTGGCAGCATTGCGATCGATCCGGCCATGGAATCGAAATTAACACTCCTGGGCGACCGGAATGAGGCGGCTCTCTCCGCGCTGAGGGATGTGCTTGAGCAGGGTCAGGCGCGCACTATCAGTCTGTTTTACGGCGCTGCCCACATGGCAGGCCTCGAAAGAGTCATTACCGGTGAACTGGAGTTTGAATTTGAAGAGCGGCTCTGGCTGGCCGCCTGGCAAATTCCATAGAACGCAAATTTCGCTCCGGTCGCCGACCCGGGCTGCGCATTGAGGTTGACTGACGCGCGATTTACAGGACAATAGGGTCAGCTTAGCCGCAATTGAAGCAGCTCCAAGACTCAGGAGCGGGGTATGCGCATTAACTGTTAATCGGGTGACTCCAGGCTTTCGTTGTTATTCTCTGGTCTGATAGAAAAAGGGTTTTATGGTATGAAGAAAATATTGAACGGATGGTTTGCAGTTACCTTGCTGGTATTGGTCGGTTGCGCTGCTTCGACGCCGCCGGCCGTTGGGGTCTGGAACGTTGAGATGAATACGCCACTGGGGGCTTTGCCCGCAACCTTGACTCTGAATGCGGACGGTACCGGCATGATGGGTTCGGATCAGCTGGGTGAAGCGCCGATTGACGGCGTCATGTATGACGGCAATTCAGTCTCTTTCTCTGCAGAAGTCGATGCCCAGGGTCAGACTCTGGTCCTCGACTTTTCCGGCACAATTGAGGGAGACTCGGTTTCCGGCGAATTTGGCAGTGACTTCGGCGCGTTCGCTGTGACCGGAACCCGGGCGCAGTAATTTTGACCCGCAGGAAAAAAAGGATGCGAAAGCATCCTTTTTTTTCGGCCAGTGTTTGGCAGAGCCTGCGCCGGGTTTAAATCACGTTTACAGCGCGCTGTTCTTTCACCAGGCGCAAATTCTCCTGTGCGGAAGGACTGTTGGGATGTACCGTAATGAGTTGCTGAAAAGCCTCCTCGGCCAGCGCGAGCTTGCCTTGCTGCAGATAAACCAGACCTAGCCCGGACAGGGCACCGAAGTGGCGCGGCTCGAGTTCCAGAGTTTTCTTGATGTCTTCGATCGAGGCGTCGGTATTGCCGACCAGGTAGTAGAGGGTCGCACGTTTGTTCCAGCCTTCCGCAAAATCCGGAAAATTCTCCACAATCTGGCTGAAAATCAACAGCGCTTCCGGGAATTGGCGACGATTCATGGCCTCGGTGCCCAGTGTCAGCAGCTGTTGAACATCTGCGTTCTCATGTTCAAGCCAAATGGCCCAAATCTGGTTTTCTGTCGCGCGCAGCACCACCGGATTACTGACCAGTGACAGTTGCTCGAACAATCCGTTCAGCCTTTCGTCGTTCTGATCTGCGTGCAGAGTCAGCGTGACTGACATCGATAAGGCAAAAATGAGTGTCATTAAACGCGCGGGGATTTTCAACTGAGCCATGCTCTGCAGAATAATCGCCCGAGGGTCTTCGCACAATGCTTGGTGCTGCCGGATCGGCCGCGAAGTGAGGAGGGTTCCGAGCGCATCGGGATTGACCCAGAATCAGACGCGGCTGACTAAAAATTCATGACGAAAGTGACAGCAGTTTCTGTGTCGGTATTTTTACGACCGGCCGGAACAATCGTCTGATGCTTGGCAAATATCGAAAACCTCAGCGCGAGGTTATCGAGGATCTGGGCTTCAATGCTGCTTTCAGACCGGAAAATGCTGGTTTCGAGACCTGTTTCAATGCTCAAGGTTTGCCCGAATTGCGCAGATGCTGACAGATCCCATTCATATTCTCCGGCCAGTCTGAACATGGCTTCGTCAAAGTCATTGAAATTGATCTGGCTGAGACGTTCCTTGATGCGACTGATCCGGTAGCCGATACCGGCTTCGTAGGTCAGGCTCATGTTCGGGCGCCCGCCCAGCAGGCTTCGGCCATAGCTGAGCGTGAAATCTGACTGGCTGTCATAGCCGCTGAATCGATCATCCTCGTGAGCGAGTCTCGACTGAATGAAAGAGTTTTCATCCAGTTGGTAATTGGCGTTACCGACGTAGTAAAAGCGCTGAGCGGCCAGAATTCCGTTCTGTGACGATCGCAGGCCGTCAATTAGGAAGCCGTATTCCCACTGTTCTCGCCCCCAGTCTACCTCCCCCCGGAAATTGATACTCTGTGCGTCAGTATTGCCGCTGGTGTTCACGGCGCCCAGTTCCACTTCGGTCGTCAGAGGTGTCGCCTCTTCTTCCTGCGCAGCCAGGGTGTTGGAAACCATCATGCAGGCGAGGAGGCTCAAAAGAGATCGGTGTAATGTCATTGTGCGTCCTTTTCCGGGTAATAAGTCAGAGAAAATCCAACCGGCCCTAATTGGTGTATTACCTGTAGTTAACGGTCTGGATGCCTAAATCGTTAGACGCTCAGACTGGCTGGAGTAAAATACTGTTCCATGCTACGCGTCATGTGCTGTTTTTTGCCATGATGCTGATGTCCGGTTCCTGGTGAATTGTCGAAGTTTGATGAAAACGCTGTATCTTCTGCGCCATGCAAAATCCAGCTGGGATGACCCCGGGCTCAAGGATTTCGAACGGCCACTCGCTGAGCGCGGTCTGCGGGACATCCCGAAGATGGCCGCCCGATTCCGGCAGCGGGGCGACACGGTCGGCTGTGTGATTACCAGTCCAGCTCTGAGAGCGAAAACGACGGCAAAGTTGATGGCCGATCAGATAGGTTTCCCGCCGGATGAGGTCTTCAGTAACCCCGAGCTCTACTTCGCCGGTGCCGGTATGTTTCTGAAAACAGTGGGGCTTCTCGACGAGCACTGTCAGTCGGCCATGCTGGTGGGACATAATCCGGCCATCACCGAGTTCGCCAACGGAGTATGCGATGGACGCATCGATCATATTCCAACCTGCGGTTTGCTCAAGCTGCAATTCCCTGTTCAGCACTGGGAGGAGATTCAGGAAGCGTCGGGCGAATTGGTCTACTTTGATTATCCGAAGAAGGGAGACTGATTCATGGAGAGAAAACTGTGGCCAATGTTTGCTGTTACTGTAGTGACGCTGCTGCTGGGATGCGCACCGTCGCAAGAGTCCGGTGAAGGCGATGAGGGAACGCCTGTTGCCGGTCGCTGGTATTCGGTTGAGCAGGTTCATACAGGCAGCAGCGTTTTCCAACACGAGTGCGCTCAGTGCCATGGCGCGCAGGCGCAGGGGATTACTGCCGACTGGCGTGAGCGACTCGACGACGGTTCATTTCCACCACCCCCACTGAACGGATCGGCGCACGCCTGGCACCACCCTCTGTCCGTGCTGCTTCAGGTGATCAATCAGGGAGGAGTCCCTCTAGGCGGCCAAATGCCGGCTTTCGCCAACCGGATTTCGGATAAAGAGAAACTGGCGGCTATCGCTTATTTTCAGAGTTTCTGGAATGATGAGCTCTATGGTAACTGGGAGCAGATGGGTGGTACCGAGTAAATTTCGCGAGGCAGGCATCAGGCGCGTGATGCTCACGATGGTGGCTTTTGCGCACTGTCTGTTGTCGCTCCAGGTTAGTGCGCAGCTAGGCGGTTCTTTCCCCTGGCAGTCTGAGCTTTACACAGATCACGAACTGATCGGTCGCATCTGGGACTCGCGGCGTGGACAGTTCGTGACCGATGCAGAACTGTGGGACACCCTTCTGGAGTCCAGCTATGTCCTGCTCGGTGAAAAACACGACAATCCGGACCACCACGCGCTTCAGTTGAGAGTTCTTCAGGCCCTGATCAATGCCGACAATGTCGACAAGCTCACCATGGAAATGCTGGACAACACAGCGAGCGAGAATCTGGATGCTTTTCTCGAAACCCGGTTTGAGTCGGAGGAAGCGTTGAAAAACTTTCTGAACTGGGACGATCAGGGCTGGAACTGGGCTTTCTATGGAGGGCTGATCCAGGCAGCCCATCGCGCGAATGTTCCGGTTTCCGCCGGGAATCTGGACCCTGAAACCGTCATGCAGGTCTATTCATCACCCACCAGTGCGGAAATTGAAGGTGTGTTGGATGCAGAGGTGATGAGCCGCTTACTGGCGGACATTGATGAGAGCCATTGTGGTCTGCTACCCGAGTCCCAGTTCCCTCCGATGGTGCGGGTGCAGCAGACTCGAGATCACACCATGGCCCGGAGTCTGCTGCTGGACGAGGGACAGAACGATGGCCTGGCAGTCTTGATCACCGGTAACTACCACGCCCGCAAGGACCTTGGCGTGCCCAATTACCTGATAGCGCAGCACCCGGAGCTGGAATGGTCAGATATCCTTTCGCTGGCATTTCTTGAGGCGGTACCGGGTGAAATGGATCCCCGCGCCTATCTCGATCAGTTCTCAGACCGCTCAGCCTATGATTTTATCTGGTTTACCCCGGCGGTCAGCAACGCCGATTACTGCGACTCTATGCGATAACCGCCTTGCAATTTGTGTCTCGCTTTTCCGGACTGCTAGTATCCGTCTCTGATCCCCGGAGAGAGCCCGCCTGAACCTGTGCTTCAATTTGGTCGGAAAGATCATCCTCTATGAACAAACACACTTTGATTGCTCTGCTGCTGTTTCTGATTAGCGTGCCGCTTAACGCGCAGGTGTTTCCGCAACTCGGCGGATCGGAATCCAGCGTCTATGATCTGGCAGAGGAGGAGCTTGGCGAGTTCAATTTTGTCCGCGTTCAGTATGACACCTACTGGGGTGGCGGGTTTGGTTATGGAACCTGGTCAATCGACTTTCCGGATGCGGACATGAATTTCCTGCGGGGCGTCTCTCGGCTCACCAACATCAAGGTGGAGCGCGATCCTATCGTACTGCGGTTTGATGATGAGCAGATCTTTGATTATCCATTCCTGTATATGCTGGAAGTCGGGCAGAATGGCGGAATCGTCCTGAGCCCGAAGGAGACAGAAAATCTCAGAGAATATCTGTTGCGCGGGGGCTTTCTGTTGATTGATGACTTCTGGGGGCAGCGTCAGTGGGACAACTTCTATGCGGCATTCAGTCAGGTTTTTCCGGACCGGGAGATCACAGAACTGAGCCCGGATCACGAAATTTTTCATGTCTACTACGACATCGACGGCCCACAGATGATCCCTGCACTGTACCGCTCTGATGAATTTGGAGAGCAGGGTATAGACCGGGCAAGCAACCATGCCATTCTGGATGATTCTGGGAGAGTCATGGTGTTAATCAACTGGAACTCTGATATGGGTGATGGCTGGGAGCACACCTACCACCAAGCCTATCCGACTCGCTATGCAAATAACGCCTACCGGTTAGGGATTAATTATCTGATGTATTCGATGACCCACTAAACGGTCAGTTGGTCGCGCGACCTGCAAGACCGGATTCCCGCAATCAGTCATCTTGTAAATTACTTCATGTTACCGTTTCAGTGGTGTGTCACTGCTTTGCGTATATGCGCGGCGGTTGTCTGCTGACGCCTTAAAGAAGCAAGAACAGCGGAGCGCACAGATGAGAAGGGCTCAGAAGGGCAGAGAGGGCATGGGAAGAGAAGCGAGAAGAAGAGAAGCGAGAAAAAGCAAAATCAGGGGTGGAGCGCGTCACGCATTCCCACTCTTTATGCATCTTATGCATCAGGCCCAATCAGTCGAACCGGTTGTGATGATCTGCTGACAGGCCGGCTTCAGAAAGATACCTGCTGATTAACTGCGCATCTTGCTGGACGCATCCCGGGCTCGTCGTATAGATCAGCTCGGCACTGTTTGCCGCAATCGCGCTGGCGGATGCAATTGCGTCTTTGAAATGCTGAATCCCGTTGGGCGGAATACCCTGATTGCGGTAAAAGCCTATCAACAAGTCGATCTGTACTGCACTTAAATGCTGCGAAAGAATGACAGCAAATCCGCGTTCAAATTTATGCCAGGCATACTCGCGCGCGTAACAGTTCGCAATGGCGTTGCGGATCAGGTTAGGCAACTCAAGCCCTGTCTCCATGGCTACGATGCTGGAATAGGTCCGAAGCACTTGGGTGACATGATGTTGGGTTTGCCTGTCGAACTGCTGAGCCGTGTTGCTGACTCTCAGCAACACTCTGGCAGATTGCAGGGAGTCAGCTTTTGCAGCGCAGGATAAGCAAAGTGCGATCGCCGCTGTGGCGCAGAAGAGCCTGAATCTGGGTTTAGTTACTCTCAACAATTTCGAATATCACAGTCACGGACATTCGATAGTCTACTTCATCAAATGAAGGGGTAATAGCAGCGTTCGCGGCGGCCGTTCCTGCCATACCAGCGCTATCGGCGGCGAATTCCATGGCGCGCAGGGGCATATCTCGGGGCTGGCGCTGTAGATTGCCGTAGAAGAAATTTATGGCGCGCAGTTCAATTCCGAGACTGGTTTCGTAGTACGCTTTTTGTGCCATAACGTCTTCGATCGCCAGCTCGCGGACCTGACGCTCAAACTCTTCTTCGTCGCTGTGTTCAAATTCAGTGCCGTCAAAAATGACCTCTTCGTGCTCGTCAGCCGCGGCCGCCAGCAACTGCAGGTGTTCCTCACTGCGAGCTTTCACTTCAAGCCGGGCGGAAACTTCATAGGCATTCGGATTGCGCCCAAGCAGGCCGAATTGCGGCGCACTGGAGAAACGCGCGTTGTTGATTGCCGCGCCCGGGATTCCGGCCGCAGTGAAGCCATCGATCAGCGTATCGCGAAGCGACTGATTCTGACTCATGGCGACAGACAGCTCTCTGTCCTCGGTTGTGATGAGTAGACTGACAGTAGCAACGTCTTTATAGGCATGTAATTCACCTTCACCTGTGATATTGACAGTATGTGGTCTAGGATAGAGAAACTCGCGTAGTTCCTCTGGTGTTCCAGACAACTGTGCCTGTGCAAGTGAAGCGTTCTGCCAAGCAATTGTGACCACGACAGTCCACAACGTAACCCAAACCGGTTTATTCATTCTGCCTCCAGGCCCGTGCTATGAAGTCAGGGGCGCGCTCTGCCCGAGCGATAAGTTTTCCCTCACTGGTCAGACGCGCACTGACCTCAGAAAGTTTGTTTTGCCCGGACAGACTGACGCCGTTGACTGGGACGGCCAGAAATGACAATATATTGACAATTAGATCTGTCAACACGGTCCCCTGTTCAGGGGTCTGAGGCGGGTCGTAGCCAAGGGGGCACAGTTTGCACTCACCCAAAAGGGTCCTGTTTCTTGATCTGGTTTTGACGCTGTTCAGGCTAAATGGTCTGCTTATCGCAGAAGGCGATGCAATGACCAAAGAACTGGGTCTCACCCACGCTCGCTGGAAAGTCATTGGAGCCATTGCCCTGTCCAGTGCCGGTCTCACGGTCCCCGGAATTGCGCGGGTTTTGGGTCAATCGCGTCAGGCGGTACAAAGGATCACTGACGTGATGGTGGCTGATGGCATTCTTGTTTACACCGATAACCCCAAGCACAAACGCTCCGCACTGGTGACTCTGAGTGAGAAGGGTCAGGATACCTACAGTCTGCTGCGCGAAGTTCAGGACCCTTGGGCGATTGAAAACACTGAAGACATTCCAATCGAAGAATTGGAGACCACACTGCGCCTGGTCAGACGGCTCATCAAAAAATTTAACTGAGGGGTGATGCCCTGAGCTATGGCTGAAACGACTGCGCCACTGCCACGCCAGCTATACGAATCAAAAGCGGTTCAACAACTCGACCGTCTCGCCATTAATCACTTTGATACCACTGGCTTTGAGTTGATGCAGCGCGCGGGAGCGGCCTGTTTGCAGGCGATGCGCAAGCGCTGGCCGTTAACCACTCACCTGATTGTTTTTACTGGCGCCGGAAATAACGGCGGCGATGGCTATGTGATTGCCGCTCTGGCCAAAGACCTGGGCCTTAGCAGTGAAGTGCTTCATCTGTCACCACCTGAGCAGCTTGCTGCAGACGCGTTCAGAGCCTATCAGATGGCGGCTGCCGCCGGTGCGGAAATACATCCCTATGTTGAAACAGCGTTCGCCCTGCGTAGTCATCAGCCGAATACGCTGCTGGTCGATGCGATGCTGGGTACCGGGCTGCGCCGACCGGTCAGCGGGGACTATGAGCACGCCATACGAGCGATCAACAGCAGTCAGATGCCTGTCTTTGCAGTTGACGTGCCCTCAGGCTTGAACGCCGATACCGGCGAGCCCTTTGACGAGGCGATAAGCGCAGCCCAGACGATGACTTTTATTGCGATCAAGCAAGGGCTGCTGACGGGCTCGGCGTTGAACTTCACCGGGGATCTTTGCTTTGACGATCTCGGTCTGCCTCAGGCACTCTACTCGCATGAGCAGGCGCCGGTCTCCCGAGTCAGAAGGATTGATATCCACTCTGTCCTCGGCGCGTTTTCCCCGCGACCACCCGCTTCCCATAAAGGAAAATTCGGGCATGTCATGGTTATCGGTGGGGACAGAGGTTTTGGGGGAGCGCCACTGATGGCGGCGGAGGCCAGTTTAAGAAGCGGCGCGGGTCTGGTGTCTGTGGTGACGCGATCAGAACACAGGGCAGGCTTTCTGGCGCGCAGGCCCGAGCTCATGGTGCATGGTACGGAAGACCATGATTATGATTTCGGTCAACTGATGCAGCGAGCCTCAGTGCTTGTTGTCGGCCCTGGTTTGGGTCTTGGGCCCTGGGGAGAGGAGCTACTGCGAATGTCTCTGAAGGCTGCATCGAAGAAGTCACTGCCGGTGATCATTGACGCCGATGCCTTGACCCTTCTTGCCAGAAATTCTGCCGATTATCTGGCTATAAAAAAAGACACATGGATACTCACTCCGCATCCTGGCGAGGCTGCCAGATTGCTGGATACAGCGGTTTCAGATATCCAGCTGGATCGATTTGCTGCCATTCGCACATTGCGGGATACATGGGGAGGTAACTGCCTTCTGAAGGGCAGTGGCTCTCTGATCTCAAACGCTGTGGAACCTGATTTGATAAAGCTTTGCTCCGAGGGCAATGCCGGCATGGCTACAGCAGGCATGGGGGATGTCCTGACGGGCGTGATCGCGGCGCTCCTCGCACAGGGGCTTTCCCTTGATCAGGCGCTCTCATCTGCCGTCTGCGTTCACGGGGAAGCTGCGGACTTATGTGCTGGCGCGTCCGGTCAGAAAGGGTTGCTGGCAACAGATCTGTTGCCGCAAATTCGTCGTCTGCTCAATACTGATCACGTAGACGGTTTTGAAGGCGGGACCGGGTATGTCTGAATGCTTCCGGTATCAGGCAAGTGCTGAGTCGGAAACGCTCGCGATGGCGAGCTGCCTTGCGAGGGCGACTTTTCACGATCCTGGCCTCAGACCAGAGCAACTGGCAGAGCCCGGCTGTCAGAGCACGGGCGCCGTGATTTTCCTGCAGGGCGATCTGGGCGCAGGCAAAACCACCTTTGCCCGGGGGTTCCTTCGTGGTTACGGCTTTCAGGGTGCAGTGAAGAGTCCTACCTACACTCTGGTTGAACCCTACGAATTCAAGCACTGCAGCATATACCATTTCGATCTATACCGACTGAGCTCTCCGGAGGAGGTGGCTCATCTCGGCGTAGAGGAGTATTTCACGGACCAGACAATTTGTCTGGTGGAATGGCCGGAACGGGGCAGGGGCTGGTTACCGCTTCCTGACCTTACGATTACCCTCAGCGGGTCAGGGACAGGCAGGGAGGTCTGCTGGCAGGGGCACACTCCTAAAGGCAGTAAAGCTGCCGAAAGATTGTGGCAATTCCGCCGAAACTTATAGACAACGCGCCGTGGGTCCATGGCGACCTGATTGCCGTGGATTCGGGTGAGATGGGCGCTGGAATCCAGTTTTACAGTCGGCTTAGAATTAATCAGCCATGAAAGTAAGCAAAGTCATTAGACAGGTCCTGGTACTGCTGCTCGGTTCATCCGGCATCGGCCTGCAGGCGGCTGAGGTCGTCGATTTGCGTATGTGGCGGGCACCAGATCACACTCGTCTCGTGCTTGATCTCAGCGACGCGGTTGAGTACAGCAGCTTTCTTCTGGAGGATCCACACCGCTTCGTTGTCGATATTAAGTCTTCGTTTACAGATCTCAGCTTTAACGGTTTGGATTTTTCTGGCAGCCCTATTTCGGGGATCCGCAGTGGTGTGCGAAATGGTGACTCACTGCGGATTGTGCTTGATCTGACCAGCGCCGTTGAGCCGGAAACCTTCAGCCTGGCGCCCAACAGCGAATTCGGCGAGCGTTTGGTGCTGGACCTCTACGATAAAACGGGTAGTCAGCAGAGCCAGAGCGCTAATCTGCCCGAAAACCGGACAGGAAGTGAGGCACGTCGCGACATAGTCGTGGCAATCTCAGCGGGTCACGGGGGTGAGGACCCGGGTTCTATCGGCTATGACGGAAGGATTAAAGAAAAGAACGTCACACTGGCAATCTCGCAGGCACTGTACGAGCGTCTGGAAAAATTGCCAGGCTACAAGCCGGTGATGATCAGAGAAGGCGACTACTATGTCGAATTGAAGCGTCGGCCTGAAATAGCACGCCGGAACCGCGCTGATCTGTTTGTTGCCATTCATGCAGACTGGTATCGCAACAGCCGCGCGCGCGGAGTGACCGTGTACGCGCTGTCCGGCGACCGCGCTGATCGCGAAAATTCTGCCAGAGTCGCTGAGAAAGAGAACAGCGCTGATCTGCTGGGGGGCGTTGGGGGAGATCTGGCTCTGCGCGAGCTTGATGACGACGTCGCATTGACACTGGTTTCGCTGCAAATGGCTTGGAGTATGGAGCAGAGTCTGATGGCCGGCACCAGCATATTGGACAGCCTGGCCGGGGTGACCCGCATCCGCAAAACGAAAGTGCAGCAGGCCTCACTCCAGGTGCTCAACTCCCCAGACATTCCCTCCATCCTGATCGAAACGGGTTATCTGACCAATCCCGAGGAAGCCCAGCGGCTGAGCAACAGGAATTTTCAGGAAAGAATGGCCCTCGCGATTGCGGACGGCGTGGCCAACTATTTCTACGAAGCGCCGCCGGACGGCACGCTGGTTGCCTGGCAGAAGGCAAACGGCGTTATACCGACATCTTATACGGTTAAGCGTGGCGATACGCTGTCTGAAATCGCAGAGCAATTTTCACTCAGCGTCACTGAACTCAAGTCGATTAACGGCTTGCAGGGTAATACGATTCAGATAGGCCAGGTGCTTGAACTTCCGGGTAGTGACTCTTCGCTCACTTCCGAACACAAAATTCAGCGCGGTGAGACCCTCTCCGAGATTGCGCAATTTTACCGGGTCAGTCTTGCTGACCTCAGGGCAGCCAACAATTTGCGCGGCGATCGCATTTTGATCGGGCAGACACTGATCATTCCGTCAGCCCGATAGTCATCAGTCTTGTCCTGGCGACAGGCACCGCATTCCCTGCTGCAGCTTAGTGCTACAATGGGCACTCCATGTCGGACTGTCGCGTATGAATCGGATTAACCTGCTAAGTCAGCGCCTGGCGAACCAAATCGCTGCTGGAGAGGTGGTAGAGCGTCCTGCCTCTGTGGTGAAGGAGCTGTTGGAGAACAGCCTTGACTCTGAGGCGACCCGTCTTGACATCGATATCGAGCAGGGTGGCGTCAAATTGATCCGGATCCGGGACAACGGTGCAGGGATTCTGAAAGAAGATCTCCCGCTGGCGCTGAGCAGGCACGCCACCAGCAAGATTCGTGAATTGACGGATCTGGAGACGATTGCCAGTTTGGGGTTTCGAGGCGAAGCTCTGGCCAGTATCAGTTCTGTCTCCCGCTTGACCCTGCAATCCCGGGCGCAGGTGGCAGAAGACGAGCTCGCCTGGCAAGTGCAAGCTGAAGGTCAGGAGATGCTGGCAGAGGTTACGCCGGTATCTCATCCCCTCGGAACCACTGTTGAAGTCCGAGATCTGTTTTTCAACACACCCGCCCGCCGAAAATTCCTCCGCACTGAAAAAACTGAATTCGCCCGCATTGAAGAAACGGTTAAACGCCTGGCTTTGAGTCGATTCGATGTGCAGTTCACTGTGAATCATAATCAGAGAGCCATCCACCAGTTACAGGCAGCCCGCAGTGAATTCGAAAAGCAGCGACGGGTTTCTCTGGTGTGCGGTCCCGCATTCGTTGAGAGTTCAGTGTCAGTCGACGTTGAGCGCGCTGGCCTGCGACTTTGGGGCTGGGTCAGTTTGCCGACTTTTTCCCGCTCGCAGGCAGATCTGCAGTACTTTTACGTCAATGGGCGAATCATACGGGACAAGCTGGTTGCGCATGCGATAAAGCAGGCCTATCGGGATGTGCTGTTCCATGGCAGACATCCTGCCTATGTGCTCTATCTTGAACTGGCCCCCGCTGCGGTTGACGTAAATGTGCATCCCACCAAACATGAGGTGCGTTTTCGAGACAGCCGCCTGGTCCATGATTTTTTGTTTAGCGCGCTTCATAAGGCGCTGGCAGAGGTGAGGCCGGGAGATCAGATCCCCAAAGACATGGAGCCTGCTCATGAGCCGGTGCCCGGCGGGCCAGGCGTTCATTCGGAAGCGGCGGGTCAGATACAGGCTCAGGATGCGCTTTCGCTCGGCGGGCCGGGACCCTCGAATCATTACTCATACCAGCAGGTGCGTGATAACGGCCGGCAACTGCCCCAGTATGCTGACGGGCTTGCCCACAAGAATGCTCTGACAGAGCTTTACCAGACCGACGCAGAGATTCCACCGCTGGGATTTGCGCTTGCCCAGCTCCACGGAATTTACATCCTGGCCCAGAACAGGGACGGGCTTATTGTGGTTGATATGCATGCAGCCCATGAACGTATTACCTATGAAAGAATGAAAACTGCGGCCTCGGCTGAGCAGCTGAAGATGCAGCCTCTGCTGGTCCCGGTTTCACTGGCGGTATCCCAGGCCGAGGCCGATTGTGCCGAGGAGCAGCACCAAATTCTGCTGAGTTTGGGCATTGAGCTGGAGCGGGTGGCCGCAGAATCAATTGTGGTGCGTCAGGTGCCGGCACTGCTCAAAGATTCCAATGTCGAGCAACTGGTTCGTGACGTGCTGTCTGATGTGCTGGAATTCGGCAGCAGCGAACGTATCCAGGCTCACCATGACGATCTGCTCTCGACCATGGCCTGCCACGGTTCGGTGCGCGCTAACAGGCAACTCACCATTCCGGAAATGAATGCTCTGCTGCGTGATATGGAAGCGACGGAACGCTCTGGTCAGTGCAACCACGGTCGTCCAACCTGGGTTTACCAGAGTCTCGATGCCTTGGACAAGCTGTTCCTGCGCGGACAGTAATGACAGACCCGGCGACTTTACAGGAGCTTCATCCGTGGCGATGCAGGCAAGTGAATCCATAAAGAAACCTCCAGCCATTTGTCTGATGGGGCCGACTGCGGCGGGCAAGACCCAGTTCGCCATGGACTTGTCAGATCGCTTCCCCAGCACGCTGATAAACGTGGATTCAGCTCAGGTATACCGCGGCATGGATATTGGCACCGGAAAACCGGATGCCACTACCCGGCGCCAGTATCCTCATCGTTTGATGGATATCAGAGATCCTTCAGAGACTTACTCTGCCTCACAATTTCGCGCTGATGCTATCCGAGAGATGTCCGATGTCCTGGTGAGAGGCAAAACGCCGGTGCTGGTCGGGGGCACGATGCTCTATTTCAAGGTCTTGCGGGATGGCCTGGCAGCGATGCCGAATGCGAGTCCTAAGGTTCGCAAGCAAATCGAAGCGCTGGCCGCAGAACGTGGATGGGAAACTGTGCATGCTGAACTCAAAAAAGTGGATCCGGAATCCGCTGCCAGGATTCATGCTAATGACCCTCAGCGTTTGCAGCGCGCGCTCGAGGTATTTCTTCTTACTGGAAAATCACTGACGGCGCTGCACCAGGAGAACCATGATCCGGCAGAACTGCCCTGCCGCCTCTGCTTCGTGGCAATCCAACCCACTGACCGTGCCGTATTACACAACAGGATTGCAGAGCGATTCCGTCGAATGCTGTCGGAAGGCCTGATTGAAGAAGTGCGGGTCCTGTATGAGAGGGGCGACCTCAATCTGAGTATGTCTTCAATGAAATCAGTGGGTTATAGGCAGGTCTGGCAGTATCTGGCCGGCGAGTTCACCCACGGTGAGATGATTGAAAAAAGTATCGTGGCAACGCGGCAACTGGCCAAGCGGCAGCTGACCTGGTTGCGCGGATGGCCGGCGCTCAGGCCGCTTGGCGAGCCTGACAAAAACTCAATCGATGTAGTCTTGAAGATTCTGGAAACGGCCGCACCTTAACCGTGTATAAAGCCGTTAAATTGCGATCTCGTGCTCGAGAGACGCCGGCTTGATTGCCTCTGTCAAAAGCTTAAGGAGAAAAAAATGTCCAAAGGACATACCCTACAGGACCCCTTTCTAAATGTACTCCGTAAAGAACGGATTCCAGTGTCGATCTACCTGGTAAGCGGGATCAAACTGCAGGGTCAGATCGAGTCTTTCGATCAGTTTGTGATTTTGCTCAAAAATGCAGTGAGTCAGATGGTTTATAAACATGCCATCTCAACCGTCGTGCCCGCGCGCATGGTCAAGGTTCCGATGCAGGGACAAAGCGACACTGATGCCGCCATGGGTGAGCCGGGCAATTCGTAACTTGAGGTACTGATTGTTTTTCGACCGGCCAGACTCTGGTGAAAAAACCGTTTTGGTCCATCTCGTCATTGACTCTGAAGAAGAGCGCGATGACCCGACGGAGTTTGAGGAGCTGGCGCGGTCCGCCGGCGCCTCCCCTGTCGCATACATAGGCGGTACTCGTCGGCAGCCGGCGCCAAACCATTTTGTCGGTAGCGGAAAGCTCGAGGAGATTGCTGCATGCGTACGCGCAACCGGGGCAGAACTGGTACTCTTCAATCACGCCCTGAGCCCGAGTCAGGAACGAAACCTCGAAAAACACCTGAAGTGCCGCGTGCTTGACAGGACGGGTCTGATTCTCGACATCTTTGCTCAGAGGGCGAGGAGCCACGAAGGGAAACTTCAGGTCGAGCTGGCCCAATTGAAGCATTTAAGCACCCGGCTAAAGCGCGGGTGGACTCATCTGGACAGGCAGAAAGGGGGGATCGGGCTGAAAGGTGCCGGTGAGACCCAGTTGGAACTGGATCAGCGGATGATTCGCCAGCGCATCAAGGCGATTCATAAAGGGCTCGATAAGGTTCGTGGTCAGCGCGAACAGGGCCGACGCTCGCGTCAACGGGCGGAAGTGCCTACCGTGTCTTTGGTGGGATACACCAACGCTGGCAAGTCAACGCTGTTTAATGCATTGACTGACGCCCAGACTTACGCTGCAGATCAGCTGTTTGCGACGCTGGATTCGACGCTCAGGCGGCTTGAACTCCCGAATTTGGGGCCGGCTATAGTCGCGGATACCGTCGGATTTATCAGTCATCTTCCCCATGGTTTGGTTGAAGCATTCCGGGCCACACTCGAAGAGACCGCGTCAGCGACATTGCTTCTGCATGTTATTGACGGTGCGAATGAGGCACAGGATGAACTGCGGATGGAAGTCGAATCGGTCCTGAAGGAAATCGATGCTGATCAGGTGCCGCGACTTGAAGTGATCAACAAAATAGACAGTGTTCCCGATGGTGAGCCGCGACTGCTCAGAAACGAAGCCGGACTGCCGGTCAGAGTCTGGGTTTCCGCAAAATCAGGCGTTGGCCTCGATCTTCTGCTGACGGCAATGACGGAACTCCTGTCCGGAGGACTGGTGTCGCAAACGGTTATCTTGCAAGCGAAACAGGCAAAACTGCGAAGCCACCTGTATCAGAGTAAATTTGTCACCGCTGAGCAAACGGATGAAACCGGTGCCAGTATTCTCGATCTACGACTGCCAAAAGCAGAATTGGACAGGATTCTGGCTCAGGAAGACCTTCAGTTAGGGGAACCGAAGTCTACGCCCAGCGGGCAGAGCGACAGCTTGCCTCATGTGCAGGCGGTCATTGCCGGCTCAGTGTCCGGCAGCTAGCGCGGCGTTGTAAAATGCTGTGTTAATCCCCATATGTTAGGTAATATCGCGCTCCTGCGATTAAGAAAGCTGTGGAGAAGCCAATGGCTTGGAATGAACCTGGTAATAACGGCAATGGCAACGACCCTTGGGGTGGTGGCCGTCGGGGTGGTGACCAGGGACCACCGGACATCGATGAAGTCATCAAGAACCTGAGCAAAAAGGTGAATGGCCTGTTTGGCAGTGGCAGTGGTGGGTCAAGTGGCGGCGGCGGAAGTCAGGCACCCGGTAACATATCGGCGGGCCTGCTGGTTGGGCTGGTGGCGGTCGCAGCGATCATCTGGGGTTTCATGGGTTTTTACGTGGTCGATGAAGCCGAACGTGGCGTCGTGCTGCGTTTTGGTAAAGTGCTGGATGCGACAGTGGCACCGGGTTTGCACTGGAATCCGCCGATTGTGGATGAGGTTAATCTGGTCAATGTGTCCGAGCTGAATGCCAAAACCTATGAAAATCGCGCCATGCTGACTACTGATGAAAATATCATCGATATCGATGTAACGGTCCAGTACGTCATCCAAGATCCGGTAGATTATGTCATCGCCGTTCAGGATCCTGAGCGGAGCCTGGACAATGCTGCGGAATCAGCGATACGGCATGAAGTCGGCAGCAATTTTATGGATCAGATCCTGACGACGGGCCGTGAGCAGATGGCAGCTGCCGTGCAGGATCGACTTCAGGAGTACATGGATAATTACAACACCGGTATTCGCGTGGCTCGGGTGAATGTAGTTCAAGCGCAGCCACCTGATGCAGTGCGCCCGGCCTTTGACGACGTTATACGCGCGCGGGAAGATGAGCAGCGCGCTCAAAATCAGGCTCAACAGTATGCGAATCAGCGAATCCCTGAGGCGCGGGGTGAGGCTCAACGCCAGATTGAACAGGCTAACGCCTACAAGCAACAGGCTATCGCTCAGGCAGAGGGTGAAGCCTCGCGCTTCGACCAGCTTCTTATTGAGTATCAGAAGGCGCCAGAGGTCACTCGTCAACGTCTGTACATTGAATCTCTGCAGGATGTCATGACGGCCAGCAGCAAGATTATGATTGATGTGGAAGGTGGAAATAACATGCTGTACGTGCCACTGGACAAAATTATGGAGCAAAATTCGGCTTCCGTTCGCCTGGGCGGTTCCACACAAGATCTTCGTGATCTGGCAAACCAGTTGGCCCCGTTTCTCCCCGGGCCTTCAACTGTCAATACGGTTGACCGTACCCGTCTTGGTAGCGACAGAGGAGGAAGACCATGAAGAACTTTATAGTGGTTGGAATATTTTCTTTGCTGGTGCTGATCGCGGGAAATTCGCTTTTCGTGGTGAAAGAAACACAGCGGGCTGTCATGCTGCAATTTGGCGAGCTGGTTAATGCGGATATCGCGCCTGGTCTGCATGTGAAAATCCCTTGGGTTAACACCGTTCGCAAATTCGATGCTCGAATACAGACGGAAGATGCGCCTTCGCAGCGGTTTCTGACGCTTGAGCAAAAAGCGCTCGAAGTGGATTCCTATGCCAAGTGGCGGATTCTTGATGTGGGCCAGTTCTATGTGTCAACGCGGGGTAACGTCAGCACAGCGGGCAGCTTACTCGCTGAGCGGATCAACGATGGATTGCGTGACGAGATCGGCGCGCGTACCTTAATCGAGGTTGTCTCGGGCGAAAGGGATGAGCTTATGACTGATCTCACGCAGGACTTGAATCGCACAACGGCTTCAGATATCGGCATCGAGGTCATTGATGTTCGGGTCAAGCGTATTGATTTGCCGGACGACGTTCGTTCTTCCGTCTATGATCGAATGATCACGGAACGGAACCGGGAAGCCCAGGAGCTCCGATCCAGAGGGGAAGAGCTTGCTATCGGCATTCGTGCTGATGCGGATCGCCAGGCTGTTATTTTTGAGGCAGAAGCTTATCGCGATGCTGAACGTATTCGGGGTGAGGGTGATGCTGAGGCGACTGGCATCTACGCCGAAGCATATAATAAAGATCCGGAGTTCTATGCCTTCACCCGCAGCTTGAACGCCTACAAGGAAACCTTCAGTTCGAAGGGCGACGTGCTACTATTAGATCCTGACAGCGACTATTTCAAATACTTGAAAGACGGCTTACCGGTGCAATAACCCGGTCGGATTGTTTACAGCGTGACCATCAGCCGGCGCTTGCCAAACTAAACCTGAATCGTCTGGGCGGTTCGGGTTTATTTTTGATTGGTAAGCCGGGGACCGTATCCGATGAGGCCGGTGCTCCGCCGATATGACGTTGCCGGGTGACGCATCTGATAGCAACAGGGCAAAACATGTGGCACGAATTGGCGGTAGCCTTCTGTCTTATGCTGGTCATCGAGGGAATAATCCCCTTTGTCGCGCCGCAGAGGTGGCGGCATCTGTTGCGGACAATTGAGCAAATTGATGACGGTACGTTACGCGCTATCGGGCTCGCCAGCATGCTGGTCGGCACCTTCGCGCTGTTGATTATCAACTAGCCAGGCTATAGCGTATTCTCTTTGCCCGGGAAGGCAGTAAAACAAGATTTCTACCAATGACTTCAGTGAAAAGATGGTTACTGCCGGATGGCGTAGAGGATATTCTCCCGTCCGAGGCACATAAACTAGAATCTTTGCGGCGCGAGCTCCTGGATCTTTTCGAATCCTGGGGCTATGAGCTCGTTATTCCGCCCCTGATCGAATTTCTGGATTCTCTGCTGGTCGGCGCGTCCGAAGATCTGGACCTCCACACGTTCAAAGTCACCGATCAGGTCAGCGGTAAAATGATGGGCATTCGTGCTGATGTCACGCTGCAAGCTGCCCGGATTGACGCCCATTCATTGAATCGCGAGGGCCAGGTGCGCCTGTGTTATGCGGACAATGTGTTGCATACCCGGCCACGGGGCATCATGACTTCCCGCGTCCCGATCAGACTCGGGGCAGAGCTCTATGGACATGCTTCAACCGCAGCGGATGTCGAGCTTATCTGTTTGATGGTGCAGACGCTCCGTAGCGCGGGGATCCCCGGCGTGCAGATTGTGTTGGGCCATGTGGGTATATTCAAAGCTCTGGTGTCTGAGGCCCGGTTGAACGCGGAAGCTGAAAGCCAGCTGTTTGAAGCGGTGCAGCGCAAAGCCTATGACGAGATTGATCTGCTGCTGGACAACAAGGTCCAGGACTCTGCGCTGAAACAGCAGTTTAAAGAACTCATTCGCCTGAGTGGTGATGAGTCGGTTTTAGCGCGTGCTCAAGAGGCTTTCGCTGCTGCTTCTGCGGCCGTCACAGCGGAGCTGAATGAGCTTAATGACATCGTGCACGGCGTCAAGCGGCGGCTGGGAGAGATTGATCTGCATTTTGACCTTTGCGAGCTCCGTGGCTATGAGTACCACACGGGAATTGTGTTTGCTGCATATACTAACGAATACGGGCGAGCAGTGGCCAAGGGCGGACGGTATGATCAGCTTGGCAAAGCTTTTGGGCGTGCGAGGCCAGCTTCAGGGTTTGATACAGATCTCAAAGTCCTTGCTCAGCTAAGCGAGAGAGCGTTTGCCCGACCCAGAGGTATTCTGGCTCCAGACTCTGATGAGCCCTCGCTGACACTGAAGGTTTCTGATTTGCGCAGCCAGGGTGAAAAAGTCGTGACTCTGCTCGGAACAGAAGATGTAGCGAACGTTGATGTCAGTACCATGTACTGTGATCGCAGACTGATTAAGCGCGACGCAGCGTGGACAGTAGAATAAAAACCGGTCGGGGCGGAAAATCCGGCGGTAGTTTAAAACGACCCTAAGTGCTCGGAATAGCAAGTCGGACATCTCATGGCAAAATCAATCGTAGTGCTCGGTACCCAATGGGGCGATGAAGGCAAAGGCAAGATAGTTGATCTGCTTACCGACCAGGTGCAGGCAGTTGCTCGTTTTCAAGGTGGTCACAATGCGGGCCATACGCTGGTCATTGAGGGGGAAAAAACCGTTCTTCACCTCTTACCTTCAGGCGTTTTGCGTGAAGGGGTCGAATGCCTGATCTGCAATGGTGTCGTCCTGAGCCTTGAGGCCCTGCTTAAAGAGATAGCTGAGCTTGAATCCCGTTCGGTTCCCGTTCGTTCTCGCCTACGGATTTCCGGAGCTTGCCCACTGATCTTGCCATTTCATATCAAGCTTGATCAGGCGCGTGAAGCCCAACGCGGCAATAAAAAAATTGGCACAACCGGGCGTGGTATCGGTCCGGCCTATGAAGATAAAGTGGCGAGAAGGGGCATCAGACTGGCTGAGGCGCTTGACCCGGAGCGTTTCCGAGAGAAGCTGTCGAGCTTGGTTGAATACCATAATTTCTGGTTCGAAAATTACTTCGAAATAGAGGGAGTCGATCTAGAGGAAACTTACGAGTCGACCCTGGCCGCGGTTGACAGTATCCGTCCGATGATTGGCGACACGATTGAGATACTTCATGCTCATCGAAAAGCCGGCAACAATATACTGTTCGAAGGGGCACAGGGGTCATTACTTGATATTGATCATGGCACCTATCCATTTGTCACCTCGTCTAATACCACAGCCGGTGGCACGGCAACCGGAAGTGGCTATGGCCCTCTCTATTTGGATTACATTCTTGGGATTACCAAGGCCTACACTACCCGCGTCGGGTCCGGACCGTTTCCCACTGAACTGTTTGACGAAATCGGGCAACACCTGGCCACTGTAGGCCATGAGAAGGGCGCCACGACTGGCCGGGACCGACGTTGCGGCTGGTTTGATGCCGCAGCTGTAAAGCTGGCGATGCGTATTAACAGCGTGTCTGGCATCTGCCTGACCAAGCTGGACGTGCTGGATGGTCTGGAAACAGTTCGGGTCTGTGTCGGGTATGAAGGGGTGGATGCGATGTCGGGCAGCCTGATGGACTGCGCCAGCTTTGAAAATCTGAAACCCATTTATGTTGATTTGCCGGGATGGACTGAGACGACCGTCGGTGCGAAGCAATTGGAGGACTTGCCTGCCAATGCCCGTGCTTATATTCGATTTATCGAAGAAACCATCGAGGTCCCGGTGGATATCATCTCGACAGGTCCGGACCGGGAAGAAACCATCACGTTAAGACATCCTTTCGAGGTCTGAGCCCTCGCCGATCGGCCACAGACAGGCCGCGCCCCGCGCTCCGCTGGCGTCGCCGAAACTCGGAGGCGATAAGCGCGTGGTCATAGCGTCAGTAAACACATAATCTGACATCTGCGCAGGGACTGTCTCATACAGCAGTGGGATATTGGACAGGCCGCCACCAAGCACAATCACGTCGGGATCCAACAGATTGACCACCGTAGACAGACACTGTGCCAAATGAGCGCAATAGATCTCCAGTGTTTCTCTTGCCGAAGCGTCCGACGCTGCCGCCTTTGCGATTTCCATGGCGGTTAAAGACTGCTTGGACCTTTCCTTGTGTGTCTGACTCATGCCGCTGCCTGACAGAACAGTTTCGATGCAGTTGAACCGCCCGCAGTAACACTTGCGTTCGTCCCCTATCAGCTGCAGAACTGAGCCGGGCACGGGATTATGCCCCCACTCACCGGCGATACTGTTTGGTCCGGTCAAAAGCTGCTGATTGATGACGATACCGCCGCCGGTACCGGTGCCGAGTATTGCGCCAAAGACAGAGTGTGCGCCGGATCCTGCACCATGGTGGGCTTCCGACAGCGCGAAACAATTCGCGTCATTTTCGAGACGGATTTCGTAGCCGAGTTGGGTTTCTATGTCTGCTTTTAATGGCTGGCCATTCAGACTGATGGAGTTGCAATTCTTCATGGTGTTTGAAACCAGGCTGAGACTCCCCGGCGTCCCGATGCCGACCGACAGTCTGGATGCTGCCCTGCTTTGCAGCTCAGTCACCACTGATGTGACGGCGTTCAGAATCTGCTGGTATTCCTGCCCGGGTGTCGCGATGCGTATTTTTTCAAGGACGACGCCGGAGTGATCAAGAATGATCCCTTCAATTTTGGTTCCACCGAGATCAATTCCGATTCTCATCAGTCTTTCCTTTCGCTGTTTGTCCTTGAACGTTCCATGCAGGGCCGTGTCGCTGTGTCACCCAAGCCTCGAGCCTTGCATAGTAGTCGAAAGTCTCTACAATCACTCGTCCGCCAGAAATGATGCGTCATTGCTGAGCGCATGAAAAGATTCAATCGGAATATTCGGTGTAATAGGCAAACGTGACCCGCGCTCGTTCACAGCAAATTTCCTTGTCTGAAACCCCTTACTATCACTGCATTTCGCGATGCGTGAGGCGCGCATATTTGTGCGGAGATGATCCGGTGAGTGGCAGGAATTTTGACCATCGCAAACAGTGGCTGGTGGTTCGCATCAAGGAGTTGGCAGCAAATTTCGCGATTGACGTCTGTGCGTATGCTGTTATGAGCAATCATTATCATCTGGTGCTGCATGTTAACCAGGATCAGTTGGGGCGATGGTCAGACGAAGAAGTGATCAAACGCTGGACTGCTGTTTTTCCCAACAACGCCAAACTGCTTGAAACACTCCATCTGAATCGAAAATCAAAAGCAGCTCAGAAACAACTTCAGGCCAGACTTGATGAGTGGCGGTCACGCCTGGGCGATATCAGCTGGTTCATGAGATGCCTGAATGAATCACTTGCCCGACGCGCGAACCGAGAGGATGACTGTACCGGCAGATTCTGGGAGGGTCGCTTCAAGAGTCAGGCTCTGCTCGATGAAAAGGCGCTGGTGACGTGCATGGCCTATGTGGATCTGAATCCGATCAGAGCTGGTATTTCGGATTCCTTGGAAAATAGTGACTTCACTTCCATTCAGGAACGCCTGATCGTGCAGGCCAAGAAAGTGAAAAATCGCAGCTATCGACAACACAGATTGCTTACGCGCCGAGCAGCGAAGCATTTGTTGGTCAGACAGGCCGCGAGCCGGCAATCGGACTTGCTCTCTATGAATGAAATGCCGGGTTGCTCCGGTGACAGGCTCCCCATCTCCCAGCGGAGCTATGTGGAAGTGCTGACGAGTACGGCCAAGGCGTTGTCCATGCCGCCGTCTGACAAGGAAAAAGCACTGACGTGTCTGCGGGACAGACCGGGTGTACTGGCGGAAATTGGAATCGTCCCGGATTCATGGCTGGATGCGGTTCGGCACTTCAATCGCTATTATGCGCAGGCAGCGGGCAGTGAGGCGTCACTGATCAATTTCCATGAGCATCGCATGAAATCCGGTGAGAAGTTCAAGCACCCGGATAAATGGATCCGCGGCCGAATACCTGCCCGACACCTGTTCGGCAGCGCGGGCTGATTCCAATCGCTAACCCGCAACGCAGTCGCTGACTTAATCCCAACCTGCACCTCTCCTGATTACTCGTGCGTGATTGATTGCGTATCACCAGCGCTTTGTAACGGTGTTTGGCGAGCCTGCCAGAAAAACCCGTACTTTTTGTTGTATCGACTACGACCAAGCCGAGCCCCCGGACCGCGATTCCGGGAAAATCCAGATTTTATTAAATACAGGACACCCATTTAATTTACAAATGGATGTCCTTTGTATTTGATCGCGCCTTTTAACTTCAATTATTGTAAGTATCGGAATTAATTAGGTTATTTTTTAACTCGTCATTGTGTCGCTGCGCGCGATGCCGAAATCTACTACATATTGTTTGACTTAGTTTGTCATACGCTATATGTTGCGCCTGTCGCTGACCTGAGTTCGACCTTGCCGACATGCTCTGCCGGGTTTGAATAAAGAGCACGAAACCATTAAAAAAGCAGCGCTTCCATTGCCCACCTGACCGGGTGCGCACAAAGAGACTGGGAAAAAAAGGCATGTCAAAACCTGCAGAAATCATCAATAGCGAGTCGCACGATTTATTGCCGGACGAAGGCGTCGATGGCGACAAGCTTTTTCTGCGCCAGCTGAAGGAAGAAGAAATTCGCGCAAAGCTTGAAGAGTTCGCACGCGAATTGGCTCAAGTGCAGGCGGAGCGCGATCGACACTGATCTGGCGTGCTCCGACACTGTTTCTGGTTCACAGACCGGGTGTATTCCTGTCAGCTCGGTCTCTTGAGTGCCGACATGGACAAACCTTCTGAAAACCCCATGACAAAGCTCATCTCGCTCTTCGCTTTCCTGGCAACCACTGCAACCCTTGTGGCCTGTGGCTCAGCCATACCTCACTCACCTATGCTTGACTCTGAACCTGGGGCAGGCGCGGTACTCACTCGGGCACCGCGTACCTTGCGACTCTATTTTGAGGATCTTCCGGACGTTGATCGGAGCGCTCTGCGATTAGTGGGCCCAAACGGTGAGCATCAATTAAGGGGAATGCATACCATGGCCGCTGATGATCTTATGATCGAGATACTCGACCCGCTAACGCCAGGCGATTACACCGTCGAATGGACAACGGTCATTGCGAACGATCCGACCGTCTATACAGGCAAGTTCGACTTTACAGTGCAAGAGCGACCCTGATTCGTATTTAAGGATCTCCCCAGATGTTCCGATAGCGCGCGACCGCTGACAAACGCATCTTCTGCTCGGTTACCTAGACACCAATCACCAATTGCTGCCAGCCGGTTTTCCTCGTCGACCAGGAACGCTTTGCCGATGGCCTTCTCCACTTTGGCGTAACGCCATCGCTGTAGATGAATTTCCTGTATCGACAATGAATCAGAGTCGACAAGTTGGTTGAGCGCATCCAGAAGCTGGTTTTCAATAACAGTGGGCTCTTCATCAATGTGAGCAGTTGCCCACTCATTGCTACTGTGCACCACCAGACTCGAGGGTGCGCTGCGGGATGGCTTGCTGTTGTTGATCGCCAACCAGGAGATCGGTGATTGTCTGACCACTGCCGCTTCAAAGTTCAATCGGGGACGATCTTTGAGGGCAACCATCAAGGCGAAGCAAGGTGACAGTTGCGCCTCGGTTACTGAGCGGTGTTCACTAAACCTGGCGCCAAACAGCACGCCAACTTGCGGCGCCGGCATGGCAGACACTACCCAATCAAACATTCCCAGCTCAGCACCACTCTTGTCTTTGAGCTGCCAACCCTGTCCACACCGCCTAACTTCCTGAACCTGAGTGGAGTAAGAAATAGCCAAATCGCCTGCAAGCCGTTTCGGGAACGCTGTCATACTTGGCACGCCCACATAATGCGGCTCGAACCACGTGCGTTTAAAAGTCTCAGAGTCTGGCGCGAGTGTCACAAGTTTGGGCTGCCATTCAGAGACTGCTGACTGAAAGTCGTCGTCGTTCAGCAAAGACTCAAGTGACTTGGCACGACAGGTGAAAAATTGCGCGCCATGGTCAAACTCGTGATCCACCGCACGTCGCGTGGCGAGACGTCCGCCAACGCCACGGGATTTCTCAAACAGTTGAATATCAGCGAAGAGTCGCGAGGCATGAGCAAAGCTCAAGCCCGACAGACCTGCTCCGATTACTGCGATGCGCATCGCCAAAGCCCTTAAGTTCCCTATCGGTTACGCTTGGGTTAACGATGGATGAGTCATGTTAGATTGACCGGCCTGAGAGGAGACAAATCCTCAGGTGTCTACAACGTGAAATTGACCTCGGTCAACCGGAACAATCCGGCAGGCAGCACCACCGGCGGAATCCGGAAGCTTTTTATTTCTCTGGAAGAACGGCTAATGCCTATCAGCACACGCTCGGCACTGTCATCCCAGGCAATAGCCTGCCCCTCGATGTTCACCGAAATGGTAGCCACATGAATCAGCTTGGGTCCCATGCGGGGAGCTGCCAGGACATAAACCTCTGGCTTGTCGTGGCCGCTGAGATAGAGCAACCCGTCAGCACCCAGGGCGCCGCCCGATGCCGCATAGGGTTGCATCTGGCGGGTGACCGAATCCGGCATCATCCATCCGCCGAGTCGGCGCCAACTTTGATCATAGCGATAAATCGTGGCGAAACGGTGGTCTTTGAACCCGGTGCCGCCTTGTCCATCGTAATGGGCAAAGCCCGCTAACTAGCCTTCGCCCAGACGGTCAAACCAGGTCAAAGAGCCCTCGTCCATGATGCCAAGACTCAGCGAGTGGATGTGGCGAAGAGAATCGGTAGCAAAGACTTCCACAGAGCTGGCCATGGGAAGCTCCGGGAAGTTGGAGTTCGCACAAAAAAGTTGGGTCTTTTCAGCGAAGCAGCTGTTAAGGTGGCTGATCGCACCCCCTCGGATTCCTTGCCATCTGGCTACTAAAGAGCCGCCGGCTTTCTCATATTTGGCAAGGGTAAAATTATCGATCGCGTACACATGTTGCGTGTCAGCAGCGGCCCCCTGTCTGGCTTCTCCCGTCTGATAAACAGCCAAGTCGACAGCCTGAAGCTGCTGTACCGCCGGGAGCTCCGCTTCAGATTCTGCTTGTGCCTGGGGGGCCACAAGGTTAAAGCGGAGAAGTGCGAGTAAAGTGACCAGTGCCTTGGTTAATTTCATGTCTGTCTCCAGATTGCCGGCAAACGAGCCGATAACTGTGTCATTCTGAATAAATTCCGCGGAAGTTGACAGAGATGGCTCTGGTGGTTAGAGTTGCGCCCCTTATTTGCATGGCCTATCGGCCCGGCAGTCCGCACTTACAGTGTGCCTTACACTGAGCCTTGCCCAGGTGGCGGAATTGGTAGACGCGCTAGCTTCAGGTGCTAGTGTCCTTTGGGACGTGGGAGTTCAAGTCTCCCCCTGGGCACCACTCTCTCTGATCTATTTACCAGACCATATTACTGAATTTCCATCGTCGCAGGATAAACACCAAGGGCAGGCCGCCCGCCCGTTGTTTCACGACAATATCCTGCCTCATCCCTGTGAGACTGAGCTCTGCTGATTCGTCGCAGTCTGCGGTCCGAGAATAAAAACCTATGCCAAAACCTGTCAAAAAAAGCGCCCGCAAACGTGTTGGTGCCAGTTCCGGTCGTGACCCTTTCTCCGAGCGAGAGGCGGGAAAGTACGACAACCCCATAGCCAGCAGAGAATTCATACTCGAGAAGCTCGAGGAAGCGGGAACACCCGTGCAGCTCGATGAGCTGTTTATGCTGCTTAAGCTGCGTGATGCAGATCAGCATGAAGCCTTAAGACGACGCCTTATCGCGATGTCTCGGGACGGCCAGCTCATAAGCAATCGAAAAGGCGCGTTTGGGTTGCCGTCTCACATGGACCTGAAACCCGGCAAGGTCATCGGCAAGAAGGATGGCTATGGCTTTTTTGAACCCGAAGATGGGTCTGAGGATGTTTATTTAAGCGCGAAGGAAATGGCCAGGCTGTTTGACGGAGACCGGGTCATGGTCAGGGTGACGGGCATTGATAGCCGCGGGCGTAAGGAAGGCTCCGTGGTTGACATACTCGAACGCCGCCATGCGGAGATTGTGGGACGCTATTACGAGGAGTCGGGTTTCGGCATGGTCGTGCCTGACAGTAAACGGATCCCCCATGAACTCATCATTCCTGATAAACACCGTCACGGCGCTACTGACGGACAGTTCGTGGTCGCGCGGATCACCGACTATCCCTCCAAGCGTCGCAAGGCACTGGCCGAGGTCATCGAAATACTCGGTGATGTCGCGACACCGGGGGTCGAGATCGACATTGCTTTGCGAAGTTTTGAAATCCCTCATCTTTGGACAACAGCAGTAAAAAAGGAAACCAGGGCCCTCGGCCAGGAGGTGTCTGCTGAAGACGCCATCGGGCGGTTTGATCTGCGTAACCGTCAGTTCGTTACCATTGATGGCGAGGATGCGAAGGATTTTGATGATGCCGTGTATGCAGAGAGGACCGGCCACGGAGGCTGGACACTCTATGTCGCGATTGCCGATGTGTCCCACTATGTAAAGCCCGGGTCTGCGCTGGATGCTGAAGCCAGCAATCGCGGCACGTCGGTGTATTTTCCCGGCCATGTGGTTCCGATGCTGCCCGAAAAGCTGTCGAATGGGCTGTGTTCCCTGAAGCCGCAGACAGACCGACTGGCTATGGTCAGCGAAATGCGTATCTCTGCAGACGGGGAATTGGAAGCTTACCGGTTCTATGAGGCGATCATCTACTCACATGCCAGACTGACGTATACGGATGTGGCAGCGATGCTTCAGCCCGCGGATACCGAATCTGAATTAAGGCTCAAGGAAAAACTTCGCCAGCGGCACGGCGGCCTGACAGAACCGCTCGACACGCTCTATGCGCTTTTTCACAGCCTGCGGCGAAGCCGGGATCGCAGTGGTGCGATGGATTTCGATTCCACAGAAACACGGATGGTTTTCGGAAAAGACAGGAAGATCAGAGAGATTGTGCCGGTGGTGAGAAATGATGCGCATCGCCTGATCGAAGAGTGCATGCTTTGCGCGAACGTTGCGGCAGCGGACCTTCTTGAAAATGCCAAGCTGCCGGCGCTTTACCGGGTACATGAAGGCCCGAACCAGGACAAATTAGACAGCTTGCGCGATTTCCTGAGTGAAATGGGCCTCTATTTGAGCGGAGGAGACAAGCCGACCACGGGTGATTATCAAAAAGTGCTCCAGCAAATCGCGGAGCGGCCTGATCGGCATTTACTGCAGACTCAGTTGATCAGATCCATGATGCAGGCGGTTTACAGCCCGGAAAATTGTGGTCACTTCGGTTTGAATTTCGCCAAATACACACACTTTACCTCCCCGATACGTCGTTATCCTGACCTGCTCGTTCATCGCGCTATCCGGTTTCTCATACACAACAGGAAATCCGCGTCGCTGAAGGCCCATCCTGAGCAGAAGACCTTATCGAGGGCGGGCGTCTACCCCTATGAGTTTGCCGAACTAGACCGGCTGGGAGAGCTGTGTTCATCAGCCGAGAGGCGGGCGGATGCTGCCAGTTACAGCGTTGCTGACTGGCTGAAATGCGAGTACATGCAAGACCGTGTCGGTGACGAATTTAACGGCACGATAACTTCGGTGGCCAGTTTTGGCTTGTTTATCGAGCTCAATGACTATTACGTGGAGGGTTTGGTTCACATCACCGAGTTGAGTAATGATTACTATCACTTTGATCCTGTGCGTCACCTGTTGCAGGGTGAGCGCTCGGGCCTGACCTATCAGCTCGGAGACAGCGTAACGGTTCGCCTTGTCAGAGTAGATTTGGAAGAAAAAAAGATCGACCTGCAGATGGTTGGCAGCAGAAAATCGAGGCCTTCTAAAGGAAAATTGCGTCAGTCGCTAAAGGCTGGCAAAGTCGGGACCAAGCCGAAGACAAAAACCAAGACCAAGACAAAAACAAAGAACAATCAGGGTAAACAGCGCACAACGCGCAGCAAGAAGTCAGCTGACAAGCGCAGCGAATCCGGTAAATCAGCACGTACAACATCGGAAAAGCCGGCAAAGACTGCCAAGAAGAGAAAAACGAAAAAACAGACTGCTTCGGCGACTGCGCGCAAGAAAGGAGCCACTCGGGGAGCCGCAAAGCGGCAGGCCGGTGACAGTCAGCGTGGCAAAACAGTCGGTAGAAAAGCAGCTAACAAGAAAACCCGCACAAGGAAATCGCGCTGAGGCGCACTTGCATGACTATGTCGGAGAGTAATTGGGTTACCGGTATCAATGCCGTTTTGGAATTACTGAAACAAAACCCACAGTCTGCCAGACGCGTTTTGCTTAAGCGTAGTCGCGAAGACAGTCGTCTTAATACAGTGCGCAATCTCGCCAAAGCCAGTGAGATCGAACTTGTCGAGCTGGACGCGGGGAAGCTCCATCGCATGTATTCGCAGGTGCATCAGGGTGTTGCGGTCGAACTGGCTGGAGCGGAGCGAAGTCACGGCCAGCAGGGGTGGGAAGGTTTCCTGGCGCAGCTTGAGGGGCTTGATGCGCCGCCTTTACTGCTGGTGCTGGATGGAATCACTGATCCTCACAATCTGGGCGCCTGCCTGCGGTCGGCGGATGCAGCAGGGGTTAACGCAGTCGTCATTCCCAAAGACAAGGCGGTCGGGCTCAATGCAACTGTTCGCAGAGTGGCCAGCGGCGCAGCCGATACGGTCGAGCTTTTTGTGGTCTCGAATCTCTCGCGAGCGCTGACGCAGTTAAAAGAGCGGGGGGTGTGGCTGGTTGGTACTGACGACAACGCCGGCTCGGGCTTGTACGAACAGGATTTACGCGGTGCTGTTGCCCTGGTTATGGGGTCTGAAGGCCGTGGACTGCGGCGCCTCACCAGGGAAAAGTGCGATTTTCTGATCAGTATTCCAATGGCCGGTGCGATCAGCAGCCTGAATGTTTCAGTGGCAACCGGAGTGGTCTTGTTCGAAGCAGTGCGCCAACGGCGGAATCAACCGTGACGCGCCACGCGCATGCGCAGCTGTAGCAGTACAGATGCAGTGACACAGCCCGAAACGGCGCTCTGAGTGGCAACCAGATAGCCGATTCCGACACCTGTGGCTACAAGCCAGCTCCTGAATTCGTTTTTAGACCGGATTTCTTGCATCCAGAGCCCTGTTTCTGTAGGATGCCGGCTCTTTTTACTGGCATGAGTGCAACCGACCGTTGGCTCAGCCCAAACATCACTCCTTGTCTCACCACGCGCGCCGGCGTTAGTTGGGAGACCTGAACCAGAAGGAGTCTCTATGAGACACTATGAAGTGGTATTTCTGGTGCACCCTGATCAGTCAGAGCAGGTGCCCGGAATGATTGAGCGCTACACCCAATTGATGGCAGACAGCGGCGGTAACGTCCATCGCATCGAAGACTGGGGTCGCAGACAACTCGCCTATCCGATCAACAAGATTCACAAAGCGCATTACGTGATGATGAACATCGAATGCGGCGGTGAAGCGCTTGAAGAACTGTCGACGCTGTTCCGCTACAACGATGCGGTCCTGCGTAATCTAGTGATCAAGCGCAAGGAAGCCGTTACTGAGGAATCTCTGATTCTCAAGCAGGAGCGCGAGTCCAAAGAGCGCAAGGCGCGTATTGAGCACAAACGCAAAGAAGAGGAAGCGGCTGCTGCGGCGGCTGCTGCAGCTGAAGCGGCTGCCGCTGAAGAGGAGGCTCCGGCTGAAGAAGCAGCCCCTGAGGCCCCCGCTGAGACAGACGGCGCTGACGAAGAGACGCCGACCGAAGAGTAAGCACTCAAACGTTTTTATAGGAACAAGTTATGGCTCGTTATTTCCGTCGTCGTAAGTTCTGCAAGTTTACAGCAGAAGGCACGAAAGAAATCGATTACAAAGATCTGGAAACGCTTAAAGCCTACGTGTCTGAGACCGGTAAAATCGTTCCCAGTCGTATTACGGGTACTAAAGCGCGCTACCAGCGACAGCTGGCAACAGCAATCAAGAGAGCGAGATACCTGGCGCTGATTCCCTACACGGACAGTCATCAGGTCTGAGTCAGAAACATGATGCGCGGTCTTGCTGAATACGTCATGACCGGTCGCAGACAGGCCATGATAGCGGTAATGCTATTGGGTCTGATTCCGCTGGTTAATTTGCTCAATCCGGTTGTGGTTGGACTGATAGCGCTGCGGAAAGGCCTGCAGGAAGCGGGTATTGTTTTTGCCTGGGCCGTTCTGCCCGTTGGAGCATGGGCGGTTGCAGGTGATGTGGTTCCGCTGATCATGCTGATTGGAATCACCGGGCTCGCCCTGTTGCTCAGGGAAACAGAGTCCTGGGAATTCACGCTGTTGGCTGCAATCGCAGTCGGGATCAGCGTTGAGGTGTATTTTCGTGTCCAGCCAGCGGTTATCGATGCGTTGATGGCCCAGTTGGAACAGTACATTCAGGCAGGCAATGCACAGGATCTGCAGCTGGATGCGGTTCGCAATGTGATGCTGAGCGTGATTGGCGCCGTGTATATGTTTCTCGCCGTCTTGCTGCTGATGACGGCGCGATGGATGCAGGCGCTACTCTTCAATCCGGGCGGTTTCCGGTTGGAGTTTCACGGCCTGAGGATCGAGCGACATGTCGCTCTCGGTTTGATTGCGGTCATGCTGCTCGCCGGTTCGGGCGCGATTGTTCCGGAGGCCTGGACGCTATATTTTTTGATGCCACTGGTGTTTGCCGGTATTGCGGTGATTCACGCGGTGGTAGCGATACGAAAGTTGCCCGTCATGCTGCTGGTGACTTTCTACATCGTGCTGATGCTGCCGGCCGCCGTCCAGCTCGTTGTGCTGCTGGCGCTGCTCGATAGCTGGTTTGATTTTCGCTCACGGCTGCAAGGCGGCGCGTGAAGCCATTAAGAAGATGAGGGAAATGACATGAACGTTATCTTGCTGGAAAAAATCGGCAAACTGGGAGAGATTGGTGATACTGCCAGTGTGAAAGCGGGCTACGCTCGCAACTTCCTCTTTCCGAAGGGCAAGGCAATTCCGGCGACCAAGGCAAACCTGGCGGAATTCGAAGAGCGCAAGGCCGATCTGCTGGCGGCGCACAACGAAAAGGTTGCTGCATCGCAAGCACGTGCCGCGAAGGTTGAAGGGGCAAGCCTGACTATTGAAGTGAATGCCAGTGACGAGGGCAAATTGTTCGGGTCTGTGGGTACGCGCGAGATTGCCGATGCTCTGAATGCTCAGGCCGGCAGTGATGTATCCAAGGCCGAAGTCCTGATGCCACATGGCGTAATCCGGGATCTTGGTACAACAGAGCTCACGATTGATCTGGGACACGACGTGGCTGCACAGATCACCGTCAATGTGGTGGGCCTTCAGTCGGCAGCTGACGTATCCGCCGATGGCAGTATCATCGAAGAGGAGGATGAATCAGAAGCCGAGGTCGCAGATGAGGCCCCTGAGGGCTCAGAGGACGACAGCAGCGAAGGGGCCGACGAAGCGGAATCCTGATGCAGCAGCAGGCCACCTGAAGTGGTTTGCTTTCGGAAAATAAATAAAGCACCATTCTGGCGTAACAGAATGGTGCTTTTTTTTAGCCTAGCCAACGAAGTCCGGGTGACATGTCTGAATCCTTCGAATCCAGCAATTCCATTGCGCCTGCAAGTCAGCAGTCAAATCTGACAACTCTGAAAGTCCCGCCGCATTCGGTGGAGGCGGAGCAGGCGGTCCTGGGTGGTCTGATGCTGGACCGCGCTGAATGGGACAATGTGGCAGATGTGCTGTTGCCCGCGGATTTCTACCGAACGGAGCATCAACTCATTTATCAGGTGATGGTCAGCCAGGCGGAGGCCAATCGTCCCATTGATGTCGTGACTCTGGTAGACGCGCTCAACAGCCTGGGCGAACTGGAAACTGCCGGAGGCCTCGATTATCTCGGTGAGCTTGCCGGCAACGCGCGGGGCACAGCCAATATTCTGGCTTATGCCGACATTATTCGCGAGCGCGCCATTCTCAGGCGCCTTATCACGGTGGCCAACGGTATCGCTGATTCAGGATACAACACCGGAGGAAGGTCCGCGGGTGAGGTCGTGGATGCTGCGGAGCAGCAGGTATTCAATATCTCCGATGCGCGTCCGAACAATTCCGGCCCCGAATTTGTCAATCCCCTGCTGAACGCCGCTGTTGAGCGCATTGATGAGCTGTCCAGCGCCGAGGGCGAACTGACTGGTCTGCCGAGCGGCTATACAGATCTCGATGCAATGACGTCAGGATGGCAGAAGTCTGATCTGGTCATCGTGGCGGGTCGGCCCTCCATGGGGAAAACTGCCTTCGCCATGAATCTCGTCGAGCACGCGGTGCTGGCGGGTGACAAGCCGGTGTTGGTTTTCAGCCTTGAGATGCCAGCCGAGAGCCTGATTTTCAGAATGCTCTCTTCTATTGGTCGCATTGACCAGGGAAAACTCCGAACCGGCAAGCTGAGCGATGAGGACTGGCCCAAGCTGAATACTGCCATCGCCAAACTGAAGGACCGCCCCCTGTTCATTGATGACAGTGCTGGAGTCAGCCCGATGGAGATGCGCTCCCGGGCGCGTCGTGTAGTACGCGAACACAACTCGCCGCTGGGCATGATTGTCGTGGACTACTTACAGCTCATGCAGATCAAGGGAACCTCGGAAAACCGGGTCAATGAAATCTCCGAAATCTCGCGTTCTCTGAAACTGCTCGCGAGAGAATTTCAGTGCCCGGTGGTTGCGCTGTCGCAGCTTAATCGCGGTCTGGAGCAAAGGCCCAACAAACGCCCGGTCATGTCAGACCTACGTGAATCTGGAGCGATTGAGCAGGACGCTGATGTGATTGCATTTATCTATCGCGACGAGGTTTACAACGAAGATACCGTAGATAAAGGTATCGCTGAGGTCATTATTGGCAAACAGCGCAACGGTCCGATTGGTACGGTAAGACTGAGTTTTCTCGGACAATACACTCGGTTTGAGAATCATACGCAAGCGCGCTATGACGACAGTTACACCCATGGTCTGTAATTCATCATGGCTGACTGTCGATCCCTGATCCGGAAATTCGCCTCATGACCCTGATTAGCAGGCGCGCCTGGGCTACGATCAATCTTGCCGCGCTGAAAAAAAATCTGGCGCTGGTTCGAAGCTACAGCCCCAACTCAGGGATTTATCCGGTCATCAAATCCAACGCTTACGGTCACGGCATGGCAGAAGCGGCTGCTGCCTTGAGCAGTACGCATATCAAGCTAAGCGGACTTGCGGTCGCGACCATGTCCGAAGCGGTATGCCTGCGCGAGCTGGAGCCAGATTTACCGATTCTGCTGCTGAACGGCTTTATGACCCGAGAAGAGCTGCGTGAGTGTCTGGCCAGGCGCATTGAAACGGTTGTCCATGCCGACTATCAGCTTCCAATTCTTGATCAGGTACTGGCAGAAGAAGCGCTTTCAGGCAATCGCAAGCTGTGGGTTAAGTACAACACCGGCATGAACCGGCTGGGCCTGAGCCAAGAACAGGCGATTGAAGCCTATTTGACATTACGGGCCTACCCGGGCACGCAGCTGGTGTTGATGTCTCATCTTGCCTGCGCTGATGCCCCGAATACGCCAGAATTCGCACAGTTTACCGAAGACCAGCGAACACGGTTGGCTCAGGCGAGGGGCGAGTTGCTCAGTAAAGGTCAGCAGACTGTCGAAACCAGTATGGCGGCTTCAGCGGGCATCTTGCAGTGGCCTGAAACCCATCTTGATTACGTGCGTCCCGGTGTGATGCTTTACGGAAGCTCGCCAATGGCTGATCAGACGGGGGAGGAACTCGGTCTGCAGCCAGTGATGACACTGCGATCAAGAATTATTGCCATTCGTGAGTTGAAGCCGGGCGATGCGATTGGTTATGGGGCAACCTACGTGTGCGAGCGGGATACCCGCATGGCAACAGTATCAATTGGTTACGGAGACGGCTATCCACGTGGCGCCGGTAACGGCACTCCGGTCCTTGTGCACACTGCCAGTGGCAAGGTCAGAACCCGCCTCATCGGTCGCGTTTCCATGGATATGATCACACTGGATCTGACCGGAATTGATGATGCACAGATCAACGACGAAGTGACTTTGTGGGGAGAGGATTTGTGTGCCGATGAGGTTGCCAGCGCAGCCGGCACGATTTCTTATGAGCTGTTCTGCAAAGTGACCTCCCGGGTGAGTCTGTCGTATACAGATTGAGACTCAGGCTCTTGCATGTGTAGTTAGCGGACTGAAAGCAGAAATGGCTAAAACCAAAATCGCGTTTGTTTGCACTGATTGCGGCGCAGAACATGGTCAATGGCAGGGACAATGCTCTGCCTGTAAAGCCTGGAACACACTCTCTCAGATTAACCTGGGCGGGTCCGGCTCGCCCGCCGCGAAGGCTGATTTTCGGCAGCGGGGTTATGCGGGAGAGAAAACTGACGTCCAGACCCTCGCGGATATCGATCTGGAAGCCCTGCCCAGATTCGGCTCAAGCATAGGCGAGCTCGATCGGGTGCTCGGCGGGGGGCTTGTCCCGGGGTCGGTCATTCTGGTGGGAGGTAATCCCGGTGCAGGTAAGAGCACCCTGTTGCTGCAAATCATGTGCACGCTGGCCGATCAGGATAAGGTCGCCCTTTATGTCACCGGTGAAGAATCCCTGCAGCAGGTGGGGATGCGGGCGCAGCGCCTGAACCTGCCACAGCAAGCGCTGAAGATGCTGGCTGAAACCAATGTCGAGCAAATCTGTCATGCCGCTCAGGAACACAAGCCTTCGCTGCTGGTCGTGGATTCGATTCAGGTCATGCACAGCAGCGAAGTACCCTCCGCGCCCGGCAGTGTCAGCCAGGTTCGTGAATGCGCCGCTTACCTCATCCAATATGCCAAACAAACCAACACGGTATTGTTTCTGGTCGGACACGTCACTAAGGAAGGAAATCTCGCCGGTCCGAAAGTCTTGGAACACATGATCGACTGTTTCGTGATGCTGGAAGGCGGCACCGACAGCAAATATCGCATCTTGCGCAGTCAGAAAAATCGGTTTGGTGCAGTGAATGAACTGGGTGTTTTCGCCATGACCGAGCAGGGCATGAAAGAGGTGAAAAATCCGTCCGCTATTTTTCTGGCTCGAACAGAGGAAGACAGTGCCGGCTCCCTGGTGATGGTTCTCTGGGAAGGCACCCGCCCGCTGCTGGTTGAGATACAGGCGCTGGTGGATGCCAGCCCGCTGGGTAATCCCCGTCGGGTTGCGGTAGGCCTGGAGCAGAATCGCATGGCCATGCTGCTGGCCGTGCTGCACCGGCACGGTGGGCTGTACATGGCAGATCAGGATGTCTTTGTAAACGTGGTGGGTGGTGTCAAAGTGAGTGAAACCAGTGCGGATCTGGCGCTTCTGCTGGCAATTGTCTCCAGTTTCAAAGACCGGCCTGTTGATCGCCAAACGGTTGCTTTCGGTGAAGTGGGGCTGGCTGGCGAAATCAGACCCGTGCAAGGCGGGCAGGAGCGTCTGCAAGAGGCTGCCAAGCATGGCTTCAGGCGCGCTATTGTGCCGAAGGCCAATGTGCCCAAGTCCCCGATCGAAGGCCTTGAGGTGATCGGAGTCAGCAAGATCGAACAGGCGCTGGCTGCTCTGTGACAGTGAGTGACCTCAGTCCGGGGCTCTCGCGATATCCTCTCTGATAGTCTTCGCCGCCATAAAGTAATGAAATGCGCACCAGCAGTTCACCATGACTGTGATGGACATGGCATAGCGCAGCGCATCATCACCAAACTGGGGCGTTAGCCAGTCGCTCATGAATCCCGTCATCATCGGGCCCAGCCCGAGCCCGATCAGGTTCAGCATAAACAGCAGTATGGCCGATGCCATCGCGCGCATGCGAATACCTACCAGAAAATGTGTGGCAGCAATGCAGGGCGCAAGATACCAGCCTCCGGCAAAGACCGGCAGCAGATAGGAATAAACTGCAATATAGCCATCCGGCATGAGGAGGAAGGTATTCAGAGCAAGTGGAACGGCGACGACCGTAGAGATGAAGGGCACCCAGATGTACCAGGTGCTGTCGCCGGTCCGCTTTTTCATCCGGTCGGTTACCCATCCACCGAAGAATGTGCCGGCCAGGCCACCCACGCCGGCGATCATGCCGTAGTACCAGCCTACATCCAGAATCGGCATGCCGTGTACCCTGCCGAGGAAGAGTGGCATAAAGTTCCCCATGCCATAGGTGACAAAGGCATGCAGGGCACAGGCGAATGACAGATGGCGAAATGATCTTCGTTCCCACAAAAAACCCATCACACTGAAGAAGCCGGGCGGCGCGACGTCTTTGCGCGCTTCCGCCATGCCGCGAGGCGGCTCTTTGACGACGAAGCGCACCACCAGCGCCAGCAGAATGCCGGGCATCCCCACCACGACGAACGCCGTGCGCCAGTCGAAGTACTGAACCAAATAGGCGCCGCCCACCGTGCCAACCAGAATGCCGCCGTAGACGCCAAGCGAATAAATAGAAAGGGCAGTGGCTCGCTGTTCTGCAGGGAAAATATCGGACACGATGGAGTGGGAGGGTGGAGAGCCGCCGGCTTCCCCGACTCCGACCCCGAAGCGCGCCAGAAACAATTGGGCAAAACTTTGCGCGGCGCCACACAGGGCCGTCATTACGCTCCAGATCGCGACCGAAGCGGCAACAATATTGCGCCGGTTGCTGATGTCCGCCCAACGAGCAATGGGCACTCCCAGCGTCGTGTAGATGAAGGCGAATGCCAGACCCGAGAGCATTCCGAATTGCCCGTCTGAGATGTTCAGGTCGTCTATGATCGGCTGGGCAAGCACATTGATCACCTGCCGGTCGACAAAATTCGAGACGTATACCGTGGTCAGGATGCCCAGAACCAGATAGCGGTAAGAAGGCTTCTGGTAGGCCTTCAGGATGGCCGCATGTTCATCTGATACTGGGTCTGAATGCGGGTCTTCCTTAACAGTCGTCGTTGACAATCTGCGTCCCTCCCCGATTGTTATTTTTGTGGTGGAGTCTCTCAGGTCGGCCTCATTGTCCCTAACTCACCGTTGGAATGAAAGAGGTCAATCATTCGCGGGCAAGTCTGCCGATCAGCACGGCGCTGAGCTGGGCCCGTTCCAGCAGAGAGCTCAGCCGGGCCTGTTCCCGATTGGAGTGCGCTCCGGTACCGGCGATGCCCAGCGAGTCCAGCGTGGGCAGGCCGGCTGCCTGAGTAAGCGAACCGTCGGTCCCTCCACCTGAGTCCGTGACTCCAAGCTCCTGTCCCAGCAGCCTGCCGAGCGCTCTGGTTTTTTCCAGCAAATAATCGGATTCCTCGGTCGGGATCTTCGGTGGGCGGTGCAGGTTGACCCAGCTGTCGGTCGTAATGTCGTCGGTATTCCCTGAGTAGCTGTATACCTCCGAAAAAATGGCTTCGAACTGCGCAATTGCCTCCAGCCCCTGTTCGGGTGTGGGGTAGCGTAAATCGATAAGACCCTCAGCACAGGGAGCAACGGTATTGCGTGCTTCGCCGCCGGAGACAATGCCAACATTCACGGTAACGCCAGTTTCATAATCGGTGAGGTTTTCAATTGCAACGATTTTGTAGGCCAGCTCCTTGATGGCAGAGCGACCCTGCTCATGGGCACCACCGGCGTGTGAAGCCTTGCCGTTTACGACAAATCTCGCCTGGCCGAGACCCTTGCGAGCTCTTACCAGATTGTTGGTTCCGGTGGATTCATAGACCAATCCATAGTCATGCAGGGCTGCCTGCTCCTCCAGATATTTGCGGGACGACAGCGACCCCATTTCCTCATCACTGTTGAGCAGGACGGTGACGGCCATGTCCTTCAGCAGCCCCTTGGCGTCCAGCGCCTTGAGTGCGTACAGCATTACCACCAGGCCACCCTTCATGTCTGCCACACCGGGGCCGAACACCCGATCACCTTCTCTGCGATAGCTCTGGAACGGGCTGTCGGGAGGGAAAACGGTGTCAAGGTGACCCATAAGCAGTAGCCGCTTGCCACTGCCGGATTTGGCAGCGAGGACATGGTCAGCCAGATCAATACTGTAATCGCTGCCGGGGCAACTGGGCATGTCGATTCGCCCGCCGGGCAGGGTATCAATATCAAAACCCATCGCGCTCAGTTCCTGGCTGAAGAGTTCGGCAAGCTCCGCCATGCCGGCTTTATTCAGGCTGCCGCTGTTGATGTTGGTCAGTCGCTCGAGCAGATTGATCATTTCAGTTTCCTGGTCGGCCAGCCAGGACACCAATTCCTGCTCGAGTGGCGCAATGTTGGGTTCCAGGTTTTCCGCAGCAGAAAGTGGCAGAGACAGCAGAAGACTGGAAATCAAAAGCCTCCTGCCGGCCGAAAAAACAGAGGCGGACTTTATGATCGAATTGGACAAAGCAGTCACTCCCTTGTGAGTAAACGATGATGGCTATCACGCAGAGTGTACGGGATTCATTGACAAAAACCATGGCCTGCGGATCGCTTATTGGCGGGACGGTGAAGCCGTTGTATTCCATCGGGGCAGGTCCCATAATGCTGCGCCCATGAACGATGTTGCCGAACCCATACTGAAAATTTCCGATCTGTGCAAAACCTATTCCGGGGGCTTTAATGCCCTGAAGAACGTATCGCTGGAAATTGGTAAAGGGGAGATCGTAGCCTTACTGGGGCCTAACGGTGCCGGCAAGACTACTCTGATTTCAGCGATCTGCGGCATTGTCCGTCCTACCTCCGGAAAGATCACAGTGGCGGGCTATGATATCGTCGACGATTATCGGAAGACCCGTTCTCTGATTGGGCTGGTACCGCAAGAACTGACTACCGATTCTTTCGAGACAGTATTCAATACGGTTTCTTTCAGCCGTGGTCTGTTTGGCCGCCCGCCCGATCCCGCCCACATCGAGCGGGTATTGACTGCACTCTCGCTGTGGGACAAGAGAGACAGCAAGATCATTACTCTGTCAGGAGGCATGAAAAGAAGGGTGTTGATTGCCAAGGCTCTGTCTCATGAACCCTCTGTCCTGTTTCTGGATGAACCGACTGCCGGCGTCGACGTTTCGCTGCGCAAGGACATGTGGAAGATCGTGCGCGAACTCAGAGAATCGGGCGTTACTATCATCCTGACGACGCACTATATTGAAGAGGCCGAAGAGATTGCTGACCGGGTGGGCGTCATCAACCACGGTGAGATGGTGCTCATAGAGGACAAACAGATCCTGATGCGTAAGCTGGGGCAAAAGCAGCTCATGCTGGATCTCGTTGAGCCTCTTCGGCAACTGCCTGCGAGCCTGGCTGACTTTGCGCTGGACTTGACTGAGCACGGCACGAGGCTCATCTACACTTTCGACAGCCACGAGCAGCGCACAGACATCACCGCGCTGCTGGATGGTCTCAAATCGGCGGGGATCGCGTTCAGGGATTTGCAGACAAGCCAGAGCTCACTGGAAGACATCTTTGTCAATCTGGTTGAAGGAGCGAGCAAGGGGCCGGCCGAGCAGGAGGCAGAACCATGAATATTTACGGGGTTCTGGCGATCTACCGTTTCGAGATGTCGCGCACCCGGCGTACGCTGATACAGAGCATCGTCGCGCCGGTGATTACTACGTCACTCTACTTCATTGTTTTCGGAGCGGCGATCGGCTCGAGAATTCAGGAGGTCGGTGGCGTCAGCTACGGGGCGTTCATTGTGCCGGGCCTGATCATGCTGAATCTGCTAACCAACAGCATTTCCAACGGCTCTTTCGGAATTTATTTCCCGAAGTTTATGGGTACAGTTTACGAGATTCTGTCTGCCCCGGTGTCAACTCTCGAGATTGTCCTCGGCTATGTGGGTGCGGCAGCCAGTAAAGCCCTGCTGCTCGGATTCATCATCCTGCTTACCGCCTCGCTGTTCATCGAGCTGAGAATTGCCCATCCGCTCATCATGCTGGCATTTCTGATCCTCACGGCGATTTCCTTCAGCCTGCTGGGTTTTATTCTGGGAATCTGGGCCGACAATTTTGAGAAGCTGTCGGTGGTTCCAACGCTGGTGATCACACCGCTGGTGTTTCTGGGTGGCAGTTTTTACTCTACTGATATGCTGCCGCCTTTCTGGCAGACGGTGTCTCTGTTTAATCCGGTGCTTTATCTGGTCAGCGGATTACGCTGGAGCTTTTACGAAATCTCTGACGTCAATGTCTGGGTCAGTCTGGGAAGTGTGCTGCTGTTTCTGCTGATCTGCTTCGGTCTTGTGGTCTGGATATTCAAAACCGGCTACAAACTGCGAAGCTAGGAAACCCGCATACCGTCCCGGAATTCCATTTGCTCAGCGTTGCCCTCGGCATCGAAGTACACCCCCGGCCCCTGACGCTTGTTCTCCCGCCAGGGTCCGACATAACGATCTCCGTTGCTGTAGTAGTAAGTGCCTTCACCGTGAAGCTTATCGTTGGCGAAAGCGCCCTCGAACCGATTGCCGTTGGCATAGAAGAATATACCTTCTCCCTGCATGACATTATTCTGCCAGGTGCCTGTAAAGCGATCTCCGCTGTTCCACTTCTTGGTTCCCTTTCCATGTTGCTTACCGGCTTTCCAATTGCCTTCGTAGCGGTCACCACTGGCCCAGTCAAAAGTGCCTTGGCCATCGATGACGCCCCGGAACCACTGACCCCGATACCTGTCGCCGTTGATAAACTGATAGGTGCCCTGGCCGGAGAACACATCGGCATCCCAGGACCCCTCATACACATCGCCATTGCGAAAATAATAGGTGCCGCTACCTGATTTGAGATCATTCCGGAAGTCACCGACGTAGCGCTCGCCGTCCGCCCGGATCAGCGTTCCGCGGCCGTTGCGCCGGTCGTTCGCGAATTGGCCTTCGTACCGGTCACCGCCTGACGAAACGTAGATGCCGCGACCATTTTTGGCGTCTGCGCTGAATTCGCCTTCGTAGCGGTCACCATCTGCCGTACGAAGCACCCCGGTGCCTTCAAACTGATTGTTGCGGCAGCCGCCGGTATAGCGACTGCCGTCAGCCCACCGGTATTCGCCCTGACCACTGAGGCAACTGCCGCCGAGCCAGCCGGCTTCAAAAGCCTGTGTCCAGGCCATGGCTGAATAGCAGGCTATCGCCGCCCAAACCGGCAGGCAGTACAGGGGTCTGCGGGAAAAAACACGCTCTCTGTTCATCGGGCTGCAAACCATTGGTAGATCATTTGAGAATAGAGTACGGCAAAAATGGGCGCGTTTCGACATCGACGCGTGATGCGACTGTGATTGACGGTCCAGTGAGTTTGTCCGGTGATCAGCCCCCGCAAGTCAGGCGCAGGAGTTTTGATCGCGCCAGGCGGACGGCTGCTTGTGATTGGCATTCAGCCGCTGTTAGCTGGTAGTCTGCGAGTCAGTTTCGCTGAATGTTCCCGTCCAGGTGTCTATCATGAAAAAATTTGTGGCTGTTGCTTTACTTTGCTTTGTCAGTTTTCTGCCCCGGGTGACACTGGGCGCCGAGGCGCGTGAGGTGGAAGCGGCAATTGCAGCAGCCATGCAGGCATTGGATCAGTTCATGGTGACCTTCAATCGACGGGATCCTGTTGCCTGGGCGGAAACCCTGAATTACCCCCACGTTCGCTTTGCCAGCGGTAACGTGACCGTTTGGGAAAATGCCGAAGAATTTGCGGCTGGCGGGACCTTTGACAGACTACCCGCTACAGGCTGGGATCATTCCCACTGGCTAAGCCGTGAAGTGACCCTGGCGGCCCCGGGGAAGGTCCATATTGCCACGGTTTTCCAGCGTTTTGATGCGGATAACGAGGTCATCGGCACCTATCAGTCACTCTATATCGTGACCAATGTAGACGGTCACTGGGGGACTCAGGCCAGATCCAGCCTGGCGCCATAGTCCGTTACCGACGAATCCACAACTCGATATCGGCAGTATCTTCCGGGAATTCTGCTGCGTGTGGTTTGCCAGCGGGCACAAAATACCACTCGCCCGCTTCGATGCGCTGTGTTTCACCATCCATTGTTAACAACAGAACGCCTTTGGTGATTACACCCACGTTATCAGTGTCATGACTGTGGGGTTCAATGACCGTGCCGCCCGGATAGATGCCAAACAGCACGTCACAGGTCTCTGCGGTCAGTTTAAAGGCATCAAATTGGCCCTCGTACGCGGGCAATTCACGAATCTGCTCGGGAAAGTATTCGGCTAGGCTCATGGCAGAGCTCCTTTCTGGTGGCCAACTTGGCTGTGACTGTCTGGCATTATCGCCTCGATCGTCCATTAAGGACAGATGGAGTCGGCCGGTGCGGCTATGCGACAAATTGTCACGACTGCCAGCGAGACAAACTGCTATGTTTCAGACTCCTCAACAGGGCGCAAATCCAAGTATACTGTGGCCTACGTAGACCTCGCATAGGAGTAATTTCGATGGTCAACCCAGTCAGCAGGCGGGAATTTCTCAACTTGCTTGCCGCAACCGGCGGCACCGCGGCCGCGCTGCGTGCGGGCACCGCACTGAATCTGTTGCCGGGTTCGGCGTCAGCAGCTTCCCTGGATCTGCTTAATCTCGGCAGTAACCAGCGCAAAATCGCCATACTTGGTGGCGGTATTTCAGGGCTTACTGCGGCCTATGAACTGAGCAAGCAGGGCTATGACTGCACGGTGCTGGAAGCCTCTCACCGCTGTGGCGGCCGCGTTATGACCCTCCGTCACGGGGATCTGATCGATGAAATCGGCAATCGTCAATATTGCGAGTTCGATGATGAGCCGCACATGTATTTCAACGCCGGCGCCGCCCGGATTCCCAGCACTCATCGCAATCTTTTAGCCTATTGCAAAGAGCTGAATGTCGAACTTGAGGTGTTCATCAATGAGAACAAAACCTCATTTGTTCAGGACGACAACATGTTGGGTGGCAGGCCAATCCGCAACATCGACTACACCACCAACATGCGTGGGTTCATGGCAGAGTTGATGGCGAAAGCCATGAACAGCGATGAACTGGATGCGCCGTTTACCGAGTCCGAAGCGGAAACACTACTCAGTATGATTCGCTCCTTCGGTGACCTGAATGAGAATGACCTGTATTCCGGCAGCTTTCGGGCCGGATACGCCGAAGGGGGATTTTTAAAACACGGCGTGCAGAAAGACATGATTGCCTTTCGGGATTTACTTAAATCCCGTCTGGGCCGGCAGATGATGGGAGCAAATGAGGGCGACACCGGGCCTATCCTGATGCAGCCTGTGGGAGGGATGGATAAGATTATCAGCGGATTTCTTAACCATGTCGGCGAACAGGTGAAGTATCGGGCGATGGTGACCTCAGTGCAGGTCACGGACAAGGGTGTCAATGTGGCCTATGATCAGGATGGTGTCCGGCACAGCCTTGAAGTGGATTATTGCTTTAACTGCATTCCGACTCATCTGATGGTCGGCATAGATCACAATTTTCCGTCGGATTACGTCACTGCGATGAAGTACGTCCGTCGCGGCGAAGCCTACAAGGCCGCCTTTCAGGCCAAGCGCCGTTTCTGGGAGGATCTGGACATCTATGGCGGCATTTCCTGGTCGAACACCAAGAGCCGCCAGTTGTGGTATCCCACGCACGGGATTCACAAAGCCAAAGGCATCGTCCTTGGCGCTTATGACTATGGCGGCGGGATGTATCACACCATGATGAGTCAGGAAGAGCGGATCGAAGCCCACCTTGCAGACCATGAAAAAATTCATCCGGACTTCCGCGAGCTGGTGGAGAAGCCGGTCACGATTGGCTGGCACCGCATGAATCACATGCTGGGTTGCTCAGCCAGATGGTCACGCAACTTCGGTCGGGGTTGGACCCATGAAGAAGAAACGCTCTATCACACACTGCAGGCGCCGGTTAACGGTCGACACTACTTCATCGGTGATCAGATCAGTATGCATTCAGCCTGGCAGGAAAGCGCGGTGATGTCTGCCCAGTGGGCACTTAGCCACATGGATGCACAGGTGCGTGCCGAGCTGGCCTGAAGACTGTTGCCCTAAGGAGTTTGTAATGCTGAATTTCCTTCCGCTCGACGCACGCCATAAACTATGGCGTCTGGCCACCAGAATCTTGCCCGTCCTGGCTGTCTGTCAGCTGATCCCCTTCACTGATGCGGCGGAACGGGAGCCCTATGACGATCGCTACTGTACGACCTGTCACGGCACTGACGGTAGGGGCAATGAAGGTATCGAAGCGCCGAGACTGGCAGGCATGGAGGACTGGTATCTGCGTCGGCAGCTGGAGAATTTCCGCGCCGGCATTCGCGGTTATCACCCGATGGACACCGCAGGTATCGCGATGCGCCCCATGGCCAAGCTGACGGATGACAGCATCGCTGACATAGTAGCCTGGGTCGGCAGCTGGGACTACCAGCCCGCAGAAATCACGATTGAAGGTGATGTGCAGTCGGGTGAATTGCTGTACGGCGTGTGTGCCACCTGCCACGGTATGGACGCCAAAGGCAATGCGGCAATGGGTGCGCCGGCTCTGGCCGGACAGAACGACTGGTATCTGGTCACGCAACTGAGCAACTTCGTTGCGGGATACCGGGGTCGGCATGAAGACGATCGGTACGGCCAGCAGATGGCCGCCATGGTCGGCACACTGACCGATGAGTCCGCTATCCGCGATGTGGTGGCTTACATCAATTCTCTGGAAACCCGCTAGCCTGTCGGATTTGTTCCGAATGAGCCCGGGGGCTTGGTCTTCCAGACAGCGCTAGATATACTGCTGGGTGAGGTGTTCACCAACCGGGCGTGCACAGCACGCGATGTCAGAGTCATCATCGTCGCACAGAGTCCGGTCACCAAGGTCAACGTGGGCTGTCTTTGACCCGATGAATTCCGAATCACGCATCACCCGGAATAAAACAATAAAGCGGCAGGCAACTGATCACTGGGCCAGACGTCCAAGGTCTGCGCCAAGGAGCGAACCACCATGTCCATGTACGGTATTTTCAATCTTGTTGTTTTCGCAGCATTACTGAGCTTCCTGTTTCAGCTCGCTAAAAAAGAGTTGGGCCTGTCTCGCAGGGTGCTGATTGGCCTCATGCTGGGGAGCATTTTTGGCTTCTATCTCCAGCTGGTCGTCGGTTACACCGCCGAGGCCACCTCCGAGACCCTGGAGTGGACGAATGTTGTCGCCAACATTTATGTCAACCTGCTGCGCATGATCATCATACCTCTGGTGTTGATCACCATGATGGCCTCGGTGCTCAAAGTGGAGGAGATCAAGTCTCTGGGCAAAATCGGAGGTTCGGTGGTGGGTATCCTGGTCGTCACCACCATGATCGCGGCAGTGATTGGCATCATCATGGCTTCACTGTTTGGCTTGAATGCCGGTGATTTGGCCAGCGGCGCCAGGGAACTGGCTCGCGCGGAGGTGCTGGAGTCACGTCTGGCGACTGACCGCAGTATCTCACAGCTGTTAATCGCTTCAGTGCCGAGCAATATTTTCGCTGATATGGCAGAGTCCCGCGCAACCTCTATCATCGCGGTCGCTGTCTTTGGCATGATCATCGGCATCGCGGCCTTGCTGGTGAGTCAGGAAGATGCGGAGCACGGTACGCGGATTAAGTCCTTCGTCGATACGACACAAGCGGTCATTATGCGTCTGGTCAAGCTGGTCATTGGACTGACGCCTTATGGCGTACTCGCCCTGATGACGCGGGTGATAGCAACGACGGACGGGGGCGCAATCATCACGCTAATCGGGTTTGTTGTCGCTTCCTATATTGCTATTGCCATCATGTTTGTGGTCCATGGCCTCATCATTGCGATGGTGGGCGTTAACGTCAGGGAATACTTTCAGAAGGTGTGGCCGGTGCTGACTTTCGCGTTTGCGACCCGAAGTTCCGCTGCCACGATTCCGCTGACGATTCGCGCACAGATTGAAGAACTTAACGTGCCTGCGCCCATTGCGAATATCTCAGCCTCTTTCGGCGCGACCATCGGTCAGAACGGATGCGCAGGGATCTATCCTGCGATGCTGGCGGTCATGGTGGCGCCGACCATGGGTGTCGACCTCGATTTCGGATTTATATCCAGCCTGTTGGTCGTGATCGCAATCGGTTCTTTCGGGATTGCAGGCGTGGGTGGAGGCGCAACCAATGCGGCTCTGGTTGTGCTGCCGGCAGTTGGATTTCCGGTCACCGTTGCAGCGCTGTTGATCTCGATTGAGCCGCTGATTGATATGGCCCGGACTGCGCTGAACGTCAATGGTGCGATCACTACCGGTATCCTCACAAACCGATTTATCGGCGCACAAGCAGAAGATGCGGCACCTATGATGGCGGCGCAGAGTCTGCAGGAAAATTAATTCGAGCAATCGGTTTGGTTTGCTGGGTTTAATAATGGAGAGAAAAATGAAGCAATTGAAAATCATAATGGCGTGCATATTCAGTGTGGCCTTGATGGGGGGATCGGCTCTGGCCGGCGCTCAGGAGATTACGCGCTACAATGAGGGAAACTATTTTTACACGTCGATCACTATTCCTCCCGGCGCGGAAACGATGTATCTGTCGGGCTCCGGGGCTCGCCCGATGGATGACGGCAGCTGGGGCGACATGAAGCAGCAGACGGTCAATACCTTCTCCCGTTTCAAGCAGACTCTCGAAGAGCAGGGCTGGTCGATGTCGGATATCGTTCAGGTCAGGGCCTTTGCTGTAGCCGGTGAGGACGGTCTCGATTTTGCGGGTTTCAACGAGGGCTACTCTGAGTTTTTCGGAACAGATGAGAATCCGAACAAGCCCGTGCGCTCTTTTGTTGAAATCAAGGATCTGGTGGTCGAAGGCTGGTTGGTAGAAATTGAAATACGTGCCGCCCGAATGCCTTAGTAGCAATCGGGACGCAATGGAAATCGGCTCTGCTGACAAAGCGGGCCGATTTTTTTTGTCCTGAAATTAAGATCAGTGCTTGCCGAGGTGTCGGCCGGGGCGGCATGTTTATCCCGGAATCTGCTCTGGTGTACTGGCCGCATCCGTGAGAGCCTGCGCAGAGTCCTGGCCTATTCTTCCCAAACTCGGAGCCACACACCATGAGAATTCTTCTGGTTCTTATACTGTTGTCAGCACAACTGGCCTACGCCCAGGCCGATTTCAATGTGTTTGAAGCGAGCATCGCTGACCTGCAGCAAGCGCTGTCCGGAGGTCACGTGACTTCAGTGCAGCTGGTGAATCAGTATATTGAGCGCATCGAGGCATTTGACCGGGCCGGGCCGGAGCTCAACTCAGTGATCAGGGTTAACCCTGATGCAGTCAGGATTGCCCGGGCGCTTGACACAGAGCGGCAAACCCGCGGAGCTCGCAGTCCGCTTCATGGCGTGCCGATACTGGTGAAAGACAATTACAACGTGCCCGGTATGCCCACGACCGGAGGGTCGGTCGCGCTCGCGAACTTTATGCCGAATGCGCCGGCGAGCCAGATTGAGAGGCTCATTGACGCCGGAGCAATCGTGCTGGCAAAAACCAATCTGCACGAGTTTGCTTACGGCATCACAACGGTAGGCTCAATTTTCGGACGCACGCGAAACCCTTACGACCCGCGCAGGGTGCCGGGCGGCTCCAGTGGCGGTACAGGTGCTGCAGTCGCAGCGAGTTTTGGTGCGGTTGGCCTCGGGTCTGATACCTGCGGGTCAATCAGGATTCCGGCCGCATTCAATAACCTGGTGGGGCTGCGACCCACAAAAGGCCTTTCCAGCATTCACGGTATTCTGCCTCTCGCGCACACCCAGGATGTTGGCGGTCCACTGGCCAGAAGTGCTGAGGATCTTGCCATTGTTCTGGATATTGTCTCGGGATTTGATCCGGCCGACCCAGCTACTGAACTGATGGGTGGTCGCCCAGCGCTGCAGTTTCGCGAAACGCTCGGTACGGTTGCTCCTGGCTCGCTCCGACTGGGCAAACTCACCCGTTATTTCTCCACCGCTGCCGATCCGGTGACAGCAGAAATTGATGCAGCACTTGAGTGGTTTGCGGAGCAGGGCGCAGAAATTGTTGAACTTGAGGTGCCGAATATGGACGCCCTGCTGCGCGACTCAGATGTATTGTCCATCGAGTTTCCGCCTGACCTTGAGAGGTATCTGGCAACGTTTGGCGCTGAAGAAATCAGTTCTCTGGAGGAGGTGATTGAGCGGGGATTGTTTCATCAAGGGGTATCGGGAGTGTTGCGCTACAGTGCGTCACTGAATGTCAGCGACAGCGATTATCAGTCCCGTTTGTCAATGCGCAGCGAACTGCGGGCTGCGATTGAACGCGCCCTGAGTGAAAACGACCTGGACGGCCTGGTGTATCCAACCATCGGCCAGCTACCCGTCAGACTGGGAGAACCACAGACGGGTGACCCCGCCACCGGCGCCAACTGCACGCTGTCGGCGAACTCGGGCTTGCCGGCAATCTCCTTTCCTGCGGGCTTTACTGACGATGGACTGCCAGTGGGCATTGAAATACTCGGTTCGATGCTCAGTGACGCTGAATTACTGGCTATCGCCGACAGCTATGAGAAAGCGAATTCCATTCGACGCCCACCTGCGGTCACGCCCGCCATTGTGCAGGGTGTTCTGCCACAGGTGCTCAGTCGGGTGATTGAGTTTAACGAGGGCAATGTGCAGTTTGAGGGCGTCATGGAAATTGATCTGCTTAAAAACGAAATGCGCTATTCTCTGGCCGTGGCTCCGGATAGCAAGGCGATTTACGCGGTGACTCTGGTCAGAGCGCCTGCTCAGGGCGCGGGTCAGGTTCAGCCAGCGATGGTCAATCTGTTGCCACCGCAGCGAAGCGATGTGTCCGGAGAGTTTTATTTGACGGCGCGTTTCAGGGAAGCACTCAACGCAGACGAACTGGCGCTGCGAGTATTTGCCGAGGGTTTAGATCCTTCAGGAAGCGTGCTGCCGCTGCCCAATTAATCCGCTCGTGGCAGACAGCGCGTCGGGGCCCTTTTGTCAGCGATCAATAAGAGCCCGAATCTTGGCTTTGAATGATTCAGTCGTTAAGGCCTGATCTGGATCCGGTGAATCGCTGGATACCACCACGCCAGTAGCTGGCTCAGTGTCGCCATCGATGACGCTGACGGGTTTACGCAGGGCTACCGGTACAGATTGCGTGGATAAAACGTCCGTGACGGGCCTGTCATTAACGGTGCTGACTCTGCGCTCTCCGCTCTCTTCGTAAATCAGGTAATGTCCCTGAGACCAACCCAGCAGCGGATTGACCAGATTGCGATTAACGGATTCCACGAAGTAAATGCCCTCTTCGTTGGGACTCGGGATGCGCAGACCACTGATCTCCATGATTTGCCCGCCGAGCCTGCCGCCGGTGAATTTCAGTTCCAGCAGAGGTTCGTCATACTCGCCTTTGATCAATTCTTCGATTCTGAACGTGACGTAGGTAACAATCATGCCCGCGGCATTTTCGCGGACGTTGTGTTCGACTACTTTGCCTTCGAAGATGAGTTCAGCGCCCTGCGCCACTTCATCGATGTTCATGCCGAGAATGGTCGTTGCCCCGAGTGGACTGACCAGCAGGAGATAGCTCATCAGGACACTGACAAGCGTCTTACCGGCAGCACAGTGGCGTTCTCTGGATCGCATCAGTCACCCTGAATATCTGCTATCTGGAAAGCGCAAAGTATAGGCATGTTGTGCCCGCCGGGCAAAGCGCGAGATTCCGCTAGTACTGATGTAGCCAGCATCGGATCACACCCGCGGCGGCATACAGCTGATGACGCAACCTGATCTAAGGGAAGCGCCGGACTCAGGTGCCGGGCTGACAGCAGAGCGTGAGCAAGGCCTTGTCCAGCCTATGGCTAGAATGATCAGGGCCTTAAGGGTATTCTGTAAGCTGTCACTGCCGCGACGGATTCCGCTATCTGGCGCGCTCGCTGTAACCGGATAAGGCCACGCCTCGATGCAATCCAATCACTTTGCCAATATTGTTTCAGGCAGTCTTATCGCGCTGGTGAACATTTCGGTTGCCGTCTCGGTTGCGGCTTTACTGTTCGCCCAAGCCGATCCCAGGCTTATGGTTCCGGGCATTGGCATTCTGCTGGTCGGAACTCTGGTCACCGGTCTTGGCGGCACGCTGTTCAGTCATTTTCCGGCAATCATCTGTTCACCCCGAAATGGATTGGTACCGGTCTTTGCTGTCATGGTTGCCGGGATCTTTGCCAGTTTTGACGGTGAGTATTCTGTTGCCGCGGAGGCAACGATCATCGCCGCCTTCATGATTACGACCATGATTACCGGTCTTTTTCTGCTGCTTCTCGGGCGACTCAAATTAGGCAATCTGGTCCGTTATATCCCTTACCCGGTATCCGGAGGGTTTTTCGCTGGCATTGGCTATATTTTTGTCGAGGGTGGTATTACCGTTGCCACCAGTTAGGAGCCAAGCCTCAGCGCCCTGGCCTCCGGCGAATACCGTCAGCTGATGATCCCAGCTGTGGTGCTTGCTGTTTGTCTGGCTTCCAGCAAACTGCTTCGTGATAACCGCTTTGCCGTTCCCGGCATACTGCTGATGGCGATGCTGCTGTTTTATGCGGTGCTGTATTACTCGGGAATTTCGCTTCAGGAGGCTGCCGCGCGGGATTGGCTGCCTTCTATCGAATCTACCGGTGCGCTGGTGCCGGTCTTCCATGTGGCGTATTTCGAGCAGATTAACTGGCTGGCTCTCTCCGGGCAGATGGACGGCATCATCGTCGTGGCCTTGCTCAGTTCCATGATGTTGCTGTTGGATGTATCCGGCGTAGAGCTCATCGCGCGCGATGACCTTGATCCGGATCATGAGCTGCAGGTCATGGGATTCACGAACATGGTGAACAGCTGCTTCGGCGGATTTCCCGGCGTGCACGATGTGTCTGACACTGCGCTGGTCGACAGACTGGGCGGCAAGGGACGACTTACCGGTTTTGTCTACACGCTGCTGGTAGGTGCCGCTATTCTGGCGGGCGCAGATTTCATGGAAATTGTCCCCACATTCATCCTTGGAGGTTTGCTGATTTATGTGGGGCTGGAGTTCCTGATCGATTGGCTCTGGAAAGCGCGCGAAGAATTACCGATGTCAGATTATCTGGTGGTCATTCTGATACTTATTGTGGTGATGTTCTCCGACATCCTGCAGGGCGTCAGCTTTGGCTTCTTAGTAGCGATTGTCCTCTTTGTGGTGAACTATTCACAGCTCAGCGTAATCAAGACAGAAACCAATGGCAGTGATCATGCCTCCAATGTTGATCGTGATCTTGAGACCCGTGAGCTCCTGAACCAGGAAGGGAATCGTATTCTGATCCTTATCCTGCAGGGTTTTATCTTCTTTGGCACCGCAGACAAGCTGATCAGCGCAATACGCTCCCGCATCATGGATCAAGAGGGATCACGGTTCGATTTTCTGGTTCTTGATTTTCATCATGTCAGTCAGCTGGACACCTCGGCGATCGTCAATTTCGCCAAGCTGGCGCAATTGAGTGATCGTCTGGGTTTCCATATCGTCATCAGCGGAGCACATGAAAATGCCATCAGGCAGTTAGCCAAACACCGGTTCTTCACCCTGGGTGATCAGCGATTTGAGCGAAACTACAAGGATCAAGTTGAAACTGCGGTTGACTGGTGTGAGCGCCGTATACTGGCAGATTTAAATCGTGATGATGAAAATCTGAATCTGACACTGACAGATATTCTGCGCCGTATCGCTGATGATGAGTCAGACGTTGAGCTGCTGGCCAATTACTTCGTCGTGGAAAATCGTGCCGCTGGGGAGTATCTGTTTCATGAGGGCGATCGCGGGGAGAGCCTTTATTTTGTGGGCTCCGGAAGTGTTGTGGTTGTTCTGGAGATGGCCGGTCAGCACGAGCACGTGCTCCGCAAATACAAGGCTGGTGCGGTCCTCGGAGAGATGGCTTTGTATACCGGTGAGAATCGGACCGCCAGCGTTCGGATCGAAGAAGAGGCCACGTTATACAGACTGGACAAGGAAAAGCTGGAGGTCATGTCCGGACAGTTTCCCGCGTCGGTTGCGGTGCTCAACACTTACGTAGTGCGAGTATTGTCTGAGCGACTGGGCCGTGCGACCCGTAATCTGAGCCGCTATATGTAGCGAGCTGATCAGATTGTTTCTGTAGTTTGCTGTCAGAAGCTCGGTTCATCCACTGGAAGTAACACTACAGGGACCATCTCGCTGTACTGGAACCAGTCGCCATCGATTCGCACAACCGAATCTCCGGACTCGTTAGTCCGTGCAACGCCGGTAAATTCCAGGTCAAGCCTCGGGATGCGAATGGTGATTCTTCGGCCATCTACCAGCACCGTATCCGCTGGCATCCCGTAAATACCCAGCCCGCTGCTGGTCAGGGCGGCAGTGAACTCGTCACCCCGCAGGGAAAAGGTGAAGGCGAGGTTCATGTTGTCGCGGCCAATCACCAGCGGGCCTTCCCACGACCCGAGTAAATTTTCCCGGTTAGCCTCTGCGGCGAGGATGCTGGAGAAGAAAGCCAGAAAACAGGCGGCGAACAGCGCAGATAGGATACTTTTCATGATGAGAATGGTAATTCAGCTGTATCTGCCACTGCAAATCCCGAGGCCGGCAGCCACCCCGGGCCAGAGTAACGGCAGTCTTGTCAATCTGTCTGTGAGTGGGACAATGGGCAGTAAAGAGAAATTGTGAAGCAAGCGCGAGGATTACCGAGATGGATCAGGAAATAGAACAATTCACCCAAATCTATAACATGATAACCACGTATCTGGTGACCTACAGCTTTCAAATTCTGGGCGCTGCCATTGTTGTGGCGCTGGGCACCCTGCTGGGCAGAAAAGTGTCAGACGTAGTGTCGAGTCTGGCAGAAAAGCGGGGGATAGACGTCACCCTGGGCCGGTTTTTCGCAAATTGTTCGAGGATAGCGATACTGGCAGCGGCCTTCATGATTGCCCTGCCAAAATTGGGCATTCAGGTGACCCCGTTTCTCGCCGCTGTTGGTGCTCTCGGTCTTGGCGCCGGTTTGGCCGTGCAGGGCCTGCTCTCAAATTACGGCGCAGGGCTGAGTATTATCCTGACGAGACCTTTTGTGGTCGACGACACCATCCGCGTGCAGGGCGTTTGGGGAGTAGTGAAAGAGGTCACTCTGGCCTACACGGTGCTCACCAACGAAGACGGCGAGATGATCACCATCCCGAACAAGCACATTATCGGCGAAATCATTCACAATTCTCAGGCCGATACGATTCTTGAGCTGTCCGTAGGCATCAGCTACGACAGCGACACAGCGAGAGCAACAGAGCTCATTCGCTCTGCCCTCAGTGGCGTCGAAGGCTTAAGCAAGCAGCGTCCGGTCCAGGTTGGCATTGAGAGCTTCGGGGACAGTGCGATCAACATGGGCGTTCGCTGCTGGGCCAGGACTGAAAAATTTCATGAGGTGAAATTCACTTGTAATCAGAAGCTTCAGGAAATGCTTCTGGCTCACAACATTGCCATACCTTTTCCACAGCGCGAGATCAGAATGTTGGATCATCAGGGCTAATTGCGGAAATTACGCGCTTGGCCTGCCCATCACAGGAGGACAGAAAACGTGGCCTATTTACCGGCAGTTGAGATTGAGTATCCACAGGGGGAATCGGTCGGGGCGGCAATTATCTGGCTGCACGGTCTGGGTGCGGACGGCAACGACTTCGCGCCTATTGTGCCGCAACTTCCGCTGCCAGCGGGCCTTGGCGTAAGGTTTATTTTTCCCCACGCGCCCTCTATTCCGGTGACGATCAACAACGGCTTTGTCATGCCTGCCTGGTATGACATCAAGCAACTCGACGTGGACCGGCATGTGGATACCGAACAGCTTCGCCAGTCGGCAGATTGGGTCCATGATCTAATTGACCGGGAGATAGAGCGTGGCGTGCCCAGTGAAAGCATTGTGGTTGCTGGATTTTCTCAGGGCGGGGCGGTGAGCTTCGAGGCAGCGCTGACCTATCCGCACCGGCTGGCAGGGATAATGGCACTTTCAACCTACTTTGCGACAGCTGCGACAGTTGCTGTTAACCCAGTGCAGCAGGCGCTGCCTCTGTTGATTTGCCACGGAAGCGAAGATCCTGTGGTGCCAGAGTCTCTCGGCCGACAGAGTGTGGCGACGCTGCAGAAATTCGGATTTAAGCCGGAATATGTCGTCTACCCGATGGAACATGCCGTGTGTCCCCAGCAGATTGTTGATATAGGCCGCTGGATAGAGCGAACCCTGACAGCCAAGGGGTCCTCCGAGTGCAACTGAGAATTGCCGGTCAGCGGCCAATGGGACAGTTGACCTTAGAGTTGTCTCTAAGCTTATACTTGCATCTGGGTCATTAAAGGTTTCCGCTAAATGTTGAAAATCAGCGAGCTGGCAGGGCGAATTGGTCTGTCGGCGCACACCATCCGGTTTTATGAAAAACACGGGCTCATTGAGGCCAGTGAGCGCAGTGAGTCCGGCTATCGGTTGTACAACGCTGCCGATGTCAATCGGGCAGAATTTGTGAAAACAGCCCGGAACATCGGGTTTTCGCTGGAGGACATTGCTCAGCTGCTGTCAATCAGACTCGATCGGTCGAGTCACAGCTGTCAGGAAGTCACCGACATTACGCGGAATAAGTTGCATGAGGTCAATCGCAAAATGGCAGAGCTCGAAGCCATGCAGAAAGTGTTGAGCCGCTTACTGGATAACTGTGATGGCGGCCTGGAAAACGCGACGCACTGCTCCATTTTAGAGGTGCTGGATAACGGCGGTCTCGCGACTACCGGGAGAGTCAACTGATGGAATTTTTACGCATATTCTGGGATCTCGTCATTGAAAGCGCCCCATGGTTGCTGATGGGTTATCTGCTGGCCGGCATAATCCGGCAGGTAATCCCCAGCAGTTGGGTGGAGAAGCAGCTGGCAGAGCCGGGAATAGTCTCCATAGTTAAAGGCGCGTTTATCGGTGCGCCACTTCCGCTGTGTTCCTGCGGCGTAATTCCTACTGCTTTAGCAATCCGCAAAGCCGGGGCTTCCAAAGGCGCCACCTCATCTTTTTTAGTCGCTACCCCTGAAACCGGGGTCGATTCTATCTCCTTCTCTTATGCGGTGCTGGGGCCGATATTTGCGGTTGCCCGACCTATCGGAGCGCTCAGCAGTGCGATTGTAGCGGGCATACTGGTGAATGCGCTGGATCAGGGCGAGCAAGCTACGCATGAAGCCGAGAGCAGCTGCGGCAGCTGCTGCAGCAAGCAGACCCCTGCTGATGAGCAGCAGTTGCCACTGGGTGAGCGACTGGTATTGGCTGTGAAATATGGTTATGGGCGCATGATTTCTGATACCGCCAAGTGGCTGGCTATCGGCTTAGTCGCGGCCACAGTGATTACTGCCCTGGTGCCTCAGTCGTTCTTTTTGCAATGGGGGGACGGTGTGCTGGCAATGCTGGTGATGGTGTTGGTGGGTTTGCCCATGTACATCTGTGCCACGGCGTCGACGCCGGTGGCCGCCAGCCTTCTGTTTGCAGGGATTTCACCGGGTGCTGCTCTGGTATTTATGCTGACCGGCCCGGCTACTAATTTAGCCACGATGGGGGTCATCAAAGAACAGCTGGGTCTGAAATCTCTGGTGGCTTATCTGATCGGGGTTATTGGCACTGCCATTGCGGCAGGTCTGGCACTTAACGCCGCCTATGCGTCTTTCTCCTGGCCGTTACAGCTGGCCATGGCTGCGCACGGTGAGAGCTATCCTGTCTGGCGCCAGCTTGCGGCTGTGGTACTGGTTGGTCTGGTGCTCCGTGTCTGGATACAGCCGTTTTTCCGGGCAGGCGGAGGTATTCAGGAAGCGGCTGAGCCTCAGCCGCTAAAGCAGTCCTGACAGGGCCGGCTCCTGATCTCCGGACTCTACTTGCAGGTTTTGCCGGCAACCCGGTGCTGACTATCAAGATGAAACACCCAGTCAGCCTTTCTGGGCAGGGTGTTCAGGGCGTGCCTAGTCAATCGTTCAAAGTGCTGAATAAAACGGGCAATTTCTTCAGGGCTCATCACGCCACTCGTGTCTGTATCAAACTGCGCTGCACGATGCTGCTTGAGCTTTTCTTCCTGCAGGCTGCGCCAGGCAAACACCTGCTCAAATGACGGCGCCTGCAGCATCAAAAGTGAATCCAGGCGGCCGAAGATGTCTGCAAAATCGGAACTGAGAGCGTGATTCACGAAGTTGCGCCATGAACGGTCGCCGTCTTCGTTCGCTTCCAGCTGATTTACCGGTGAGAGAAGATGCTCGCACGGCTCCGGTTCCAACCCGATAAACCAGCCTTCTAACAGGATGAGATCAACAGGAAGAGTCGCCGGGGACCAGTGTTCAGCGGTCACCGGGTTGTCTGCCGCTTTGTCAAAGCGTGGGATTTTTACGGTGCCAGCCTGACTGTCCAGCAACTGACTTAAGCAGGATTTCAGTTGATCCACGTCATGAGTACCCGGTACTCCCCGGGTCGCTAACAGTGGATGCACTGTCTCAGCAAGCTGCGCTCGTGCAGCTTTTGAGAGATAAAAGTCATCAATTGAGAGAACGGCGACTTTGAATCCTGCCTCTATGCTGCAAAGCTCGAAAAGTCTGGCCAGAGTTGACTTCCCTGTGCCCTGGGCGCCATTGATGCCGATGAACAGTGGCTTGTTTCGGTCTGGCGTCAGTCGCAGGAGCAACTCCTGCGCAGCAGGAAGAAACCAGGTGAGCATATCCTCACCATAGGTCGCCGGCAGATCTTCGCTGCGCAGAAATTCCTGAATAAGCTGTGGAGTCACGGTGGGTAAATCGTGGAAAGTCGGGATAAGCGGTCAGTCTACCTTGCCGGGGTGAACGGGTTCAATCATGCGGTAGGGAAGGGCCGCAGGCCTGTGATACGATCCCCCATTATGAGGTCAAAGCGGTTAAGCCGGTCTTCAAAAACGATACAAACAGCCCCTAATTTCAGCGATCAGATGTCTCCGTGTCAAAGCTAGTTCCCGAGCAGCCCCTTGTTATTTCTCCGACCCTTGCGGCTACCATAGGTCTGGGCGAAGCGGTAATGCTTCAGGTGCTGGCTGAGCTCATTCGCCATCGCGGCCAGCAGCGCCACAGCGATTCGGGTTTACGCTGGCTCTGCCTTGAGGAGTGCGAACTGCCCCGGTTGTTCCCGTTCTGGGGTATTAAGGAGAGTCTGGAATATCGGCAAAGCCTGCAGAACCTCGGCGTGTTGAAACTGGAGCATATCGTGGATGCGCAATCTGTCTGGATTGCCATTGATGACGGTGGCGAAGCGATTGCGCAGGCAAAGCCATTGCCGCCAGAGACTACTGACCTGCCAAAGGTTAAATCCCCCTTGCCGGTCAGTGAGCGTCAGGGTACCGGCTCGAATGCGGCCAAACCGATCCCGGATGATTGGCAACCGGAAGAAAACTGGATTCGGCTGGCCAGGCAGCATGCCATCCCTGAGGACTTCATTCACAGCTTGATTCCTGAGTTTGTGAACTATTGGCGTGACAGACGCCAGGCGAGGTTTTCCTGGGGCAATGCATTTTATAAGCACGTGTTGAAAGAGTGGCGCCATGAGCAGACGCGCAAAGGCGCGCGCGAGTTGGCGAGCACCATGTCTCCGCAATGGTTGCCGAGTGCGGACGCGCTTGAGATTCTGGGTAACGTTGGCATCAGCCACAGTTTCATCGAGGATGCCATTCCGGAGTTCGTTCTCTACTGGAGGGAGCGCGGCGTGGTGCATGGCGCCTGGAATACAAAATTCATTGAACATATTCGCAGGCAGTGGGCAAAATACACGGCCTCTTTCGGGCTTGATGACACCCCGAGGCCGATTGCAGATGGGTGGCAGCCAAGCGCGGATTGTTTTGAAATTCTGCAGCTGGCTGAGATCGACGAGGCCTATGCGCGCAGCAAGGTGCCAGAGTTCGTGCTGTACTGGAAAGACAGTGAACAGGTAAAGGCCTCATGGAACACCGTGTTCCTTCAGTTTATCAAGCAGGACTGGGCGCGCCGGCTGAAGCAGGGCGGCCATGACGAGAAATTGTATGGAGAAGATCAAACCATTGCTGGAACGCAGCAGCAAAAAATTCGGGAAAAATTCGAGCGCATCGCTGATCGAAGTTGGGCAGACTGATCCTCATCAGCGTTCCCCCTCGACCGCAGGGGTCGAAGAGTCAGAGGCTGGCTTCGACTCAGAGGCCGTGCCGGATCGGGTGGATGCCATCAATCAGATCTTTGCCGAATTTGAATTTGCCTATCACAACCAGTTTCACAAAGCGTTTGCTGACGCCGAGAGTCTGGCCATTGCCAAAAAATACTGGTTGAGCTCGCTTGAGAATTATCTGCCGACGCAAATTGTCAGAGCTGCCAAAAAAGTGATTCGCAGTCAGGACTACCTGCCCTCAATCGCCACGCTGGTTCGGGCCTGCGAAGAGGGGTTTGACCTGTTTGGTTTGCCAGCCCCGCACAGTGCGTATCTCGAGGCCTGTTCGGCGCCGTCGCCGAAGCGAGAGTTCTCATGGAGTCATCCAGCCGTGTATCTGGCCGGAGCATCAACGGGCTGGTTTACCCTGGCGAACGAGCGAGAATCGGTGGCATTTCCCCGCTTTGAATACCACTACGGTCAGTTGTGTAAGCGCGTTATGACCGGTGAAGATCTGCACCTGCCGGTTACCGAAGCCCTCCCCGAAAAAACCGAGCGAACCCTGACCGCCGAAGAGCGTCAGGCTCATATCGCGCAGATTCGGAAAGAGCTGGGTTTGTGACTAGGCATCCAGCTTCTTGTACTTGACCCGGGTCGGTTGGGTGTCGCCAACGCGTTTCTTATGGTCGGCTTCGTAATCGGTGTAGTTGCCCTCATGCCAGATAACTTCACTGTCACCCTCAAAAGCCAGAATGTGTGTGCAGATCCGGTCGAGAAACCAGCGATCGTGAGATACCACAATGGCACAGCCAGGGAAGGCCAGTAATCCCTCTTCCAGCGCCCTTAGGGTTTCGACGTCGAGATCATTGGTGGGCTCGTCCAGCAGCAGCACGTTGCCACCCTTTTTGAGCAGCTTGGCCATGTGCAGCCGGTTGCGTTCTCCACCGGAGAGATCCTTGACGAATTTCTGCTGATCGCCCCCTTTGAAGTTGAAGCGACTCGCGTAGGCACGAGAAGCGATCTCGTAGTTGCCGATGTGGATGATGTCCTGTTCATCCGATAACTCCTGCCAGACTGTTTTCTCGCCATTGAGTTCATCACGGCTCTGATCCACATAGGCAAGACTGACGGTGTCGCCGAGCTCAATCGCGCCGCTATCCGGTTGCTCCGCACCCACCAGCATGCGGAGAAAGGTCGTCTTTCCCGCGCCATTGCCACCGATGATGCCCACGATGCTGCCCTTGGGAACTGAAAAGCTGAGGTTATCGATGAGGACGCGGTCGCCAAAGCCCTTACACAGGCTGCTGACCTCAATTACTTTGTCGCCTAAACGTTCCCCGGGGGGAATATACAACTCCTGGGTCTCGTTGCGCTTCTGGAAATCCTTGGAATTGAGTTCTTCGAAGCGGGCGATACGGGCCTTGCTTTTGGACTGACGACCTTTGGGGTTGGCCCGTACCCATTCAAGCTCTGATTTGATCGTGCGCTCGCGGGCAGCCTCCTGCTTCTCTTCGATTTCCAATCGTTTTTCTTTGGCTTCCAGCCAGGCGCTGTAATTGCCTTCATAGGGAATGCCATGACCACGGTCCAGTTCGAGAATCCACCCCGCTGCGTTATCCAGAAAATATCGATCGTGGGTAATCGCGACGACCGTGCCGGGGTAGTCCTGCAGGAAGCGTTCAAGCCACGCCACGCTTTCTGCATCAAGATGGTTGGTTGGCTCGTCCAGCAGCAGCATGTCAGGTTTTGAGAGCAGCAGGCGGCACAGTGCTACGCGGCGTTTTTCGCCCCCTGACAGGTTGCTGACGGTAGCGTCCCATTCGGGCAGGCGCAATGCATCAGCGGCAATATCCAGGGTGCGTTCGATTTGCCAGCCGTCCACCGCATCAATTTCATTCTGCAGTTCGCCCTGGCGCTCCAGCAGGGCATTCATCTCCTCATCGCCCATCGGTTCGGCAAATTTGTCGCTGATGGCATTGAACTCGTTGACCAGGTCAATGATTTCCTGAATGCCTTTTTCAACGTTTTCCCTGACCGTCAGAGCTTCCTCCAGTTCAGGTTCCTGCGGCAGATAGCCAATTTTTATGCCGGGCTGCGGCCGCGCTTCGCCGTTAATCTCGGTATCCATGCCGGCCATGATGCGCAGCAAGGTAGACTTGCCTGCGCCGTTCAGGCCCAGTACGCCGATCTTGGCCCCCGGGAAAAACGACAGAGAGATGTCTTTGAGAATTTCGCGTTTCGGCGGAACGATTTTGCCAACGCGGTTCATGGTGTAAACGAATTGAGCCATAGTAATACCCGAAAGATGTCGAGACGTGTCAGCACCGGTCGCCGGTCCGCAGGGAGACCGTACAATTGTCTGTAGGTGGAGTAAAAAGCGATAGTTTACCTGATTATCAGCCAGTTTAATCGGGCAGACTCAACAGTTTGGCCAGGTCGAATTCAATCACTGCAGCGGAATGTTTGAGCGGTTGTGAGTAACGATGGTGACGTAACGTCACCCCCGCCTTTGATGTATTCTCTGATGCTGGTTAAAAGATGCTCCCAACCGTCTTGATCGTTCAGGTAATCTGGGTTTTATCTTGCTGCACTCGGGTTCAGATCAGTCTACGCTCAGTCCGCGGATACCCAGAATTTGATGTCTTCAACGATCACTCCGCTCTCGCTCATCAGTGCAAGGAGGTCCGGGTCTGAGAACATCGCAGACACTCTCGCTTGGGCTTCGCCCGCGGCCAGCTCCGAGTTCCAGATGATCATAAAAGTATTGGGATCTGCTGCGCTGTGGTAATGGCCCCCTTCGCTGAATCCTGCTGAGGCGCGTCTGTCGGTGTCAGCGTCATAATTGATTTTCCAGGCGCCGTAGTCTTTGACCCGGTGGGCGATGAATATCTTCGTCATTTTCTGCTCCTTTTTCTTGGTACCGCAAAACAGGCTAACAATCGCGTCTGTCCCGGTAAAGCTGTTCGCAGAAAGTTTTTGCCGCGAAATCTCTCGTTCTGGCGGGGAAGCGCTCCAAGCGTGCAGGGTCTGCCGGCCAGTCGCCTCGGCTGCGCGGCCTCAAACAGAAAGAGTCCGTTAAATGACAGTCCATTCCCAATATCTTAATGCTCTGTCCGTTCCCTTCGGGTAAAATACAGACCCAGCAACCCAGTCATAATATGTCCTGCTACTACGGAGATTAGATGTTTAAGACCGGTACCAGCCTTACAGAATTTGACCCTGAAATCAGCGCAGCCATTGAATCCGAGAGAACCCGGCAGGAGCAGCATATCGAGCTCATCGCGTCGGAAAATCATACCAGCCCGTTTGTGATGGAAGCTCAGGGCTCAGTCCTGACCAATAAATACGCAGAGGGTTATCCGCACAAACGCTACTACGGGGGCTGTGAGTTCGTAGACAATGTCGAGGAACTGGCTATCGCCCGGGCAAAAGAGCTGTTCGGTGCCGATTATGCAAACGTGCAGCCCCATTCGGGCTCTCAGGCCAATGCTTCGGTCTACATGGCGCTGGCGAAAGCAGGAGACACGGTCCTGGGCATGAGTCTCGCTGATGGCGGACATTTAACCCATGGCGCGTCGGTGAGTTTCTCAGGGCGGATCTACAACTCAGTGCAGTACGGTCTGAATAACGAAACGGGCGAAATCGATTACGATCAGATTGCCCAACTCGCCGAGGAGCACAAGCCACGGATCTTGATGGGAGGATTTTCCGCCTACTCGCGCGTGGTGGACTGGCAGAAGTTCAGAGACATAGCCGACAGCGTCGGTGCCTATCTCGTGGTCGATATGGCGCATATCTCCGGCTTGGTGGCCGCCGGCGTGTATCCCAGTCCGGTGCAGATTGCCGACGTGACCACTTCAACGACGCACAAAACGCTGCGCGGTCCTCGCGGGGGTATTATTCTTGCCAAGTCTAACCCCGAGCTTGAGAAGAAACTCAACTTCTCCGTATTTCCGGAAAGTCAGGGGGGGCCGCTGATGCATGTAATTGCGGCAAAGGCTATCTGTTTCAAGGAAGCCATGAGTCCTGAGTTCCGCGCCTATCAGGAGCAGGTCATCAGAAACGCTCAGGTCATGGCTCAGGGGTTCATCGCCCGGGGCTATGACATTGTCTCGGGAGGGACGGACGATCATCTGTTTTTGTTGAGCCTGATTCGACAGGGCATTACCGGCAAAGACGCAGATGCCGCACTTGATGAGGCCAACATCACGGTCAACAAGAACGCAGTGCCGAATGATCCGAACCCGCCTTTTGTAACCAGTGGATTGAGGATCGGCACGCCTGCGATCACGACCAGAGGCTTTGTCGAGGATGACTGTGCCGAGCTGACTGGCTGGATGTGCGATGTGCTGGACGACCTCGACAACCGGGAGGTGCGTGCTTCTGTGAAAGAAAAAGTGCTGGCGCTGTGTGCCAAGTATCCGGTTTACCAGCAGGCTTAATTAAGAGAGCTTATTCATGCACTGTCCTTTTTGCGGCGCTATAGATACTAAAGTGATTGATTCAAGGCTGGTCTCCGAGGGCAATCACGTGCGTCGTCGTCGTGAGTGCATAACCTGTGAGGAGCGTTTCACGACCTATGAATCCGCGGAACTGGTAATGCCGCGGATAATCAAACAGAACGGCATCAGAGAACCTTTCAATGAGGACAAGCTGTTTGCGGGCCTGAACAAGGCGCTGGAGAAACGACCCGTCAGCATTGAAAGCGTTGAAGAGGCGGTCAATCGGATCAAAGCGAATCTGCGCTCGACCGGGGAGCGTGAAATTCCCTCGCGCACAGTCGGTGAGCAAGTCACCAGGGAGCTTCGGGAACTGGACGAGGTGGCGTATGTCCGCTTTGCTTCGGTTTACCGGAGCTTCAAAGATCTGGCAGAGTTCAGGGCTGAGATCGACAAGTTGTCCAAAGACACGCCCTGAGCGCCAGACTACGGAAACGGGGTGGCCCGAGTCCAAAAACAGGCGTGAATCTGCTACACTCCCGCTCCTTTTCCCTATGTCACCGATGCCCAGCCGTTGTTTGGCCAGTGTCGGTGAGGCGAGATCATGGAATACGTCCGAAACTCAGACCTGAAGCCTTCGTGGTGTGACTGGCCGGTGCACATGCAGAGGGCTCTTGACCTGGCAGAAAGCGTCCTGACAGCCTGTCCCAATCCTCGGGTTGGGTGTGTACTGGTGCGGGACGGTCAGGTGATCTCGGAGGGCTGGCACAGTGCTGCCGGTGCACCCCATGCCGAAGCCATGGCGCTGGAAGCGGCGGGCCCGGCAGCCCGTGGGGGGGTTGCCTTCGTCAGTCTTGAACCTTGCGCCCATCATGGCAAGACAGGACCGTGCAGCGAGGCGCTGATTGCCGCTGGCGTTGCAACGGTGGTGATCCCGATGCAGGATCCGCATCCGGCAGTTTCTGGCAAGGGCATTGCACAACTCGAAGAAGCCGGTGTCGAAGTGATTATGATGGTCGATTTCGAGAACGCCGCGCGGGTAATCAATCTCGGGTTTCTTTCTCGCGTTGAGCGGGGCAGGCCGCGGGTGCGAATGAAGCTTGCTATGAGCCTTGACGGTCGCACTGCCCTGTCCAACGGGGACAGTAAGTGGATCACCGATGGGGCTTCTCGCAGTGACGTGCAGCTGCTGCGGGCAAGCAGCAGCGCAGTACTCACCGGAGTGGGTACCGTCCTGGCGGACGATCCGAGCCTGACGGTGCGGCCAGATGAAATGGGCTTAAGCGCCGATCAGCAACGAAGTAATGCCTTAAACCTGCAAAATCCGCCTCTGCGGGTAGTCCTGGACAGCGCGTTGCGCACGCCTGCTCAATCCAAGTTACTGGCAGCGCAGGGCAGGGTCCTCATTTATACGACTGCCTCTGCGCAATCCGCGGAACTGGCAGGGCTGAAAAATTGCGATCTCAAAGTGGCCGGAAGTGAGGCGCGGGTTGAACTGCTTCCGGTGCTGGAGTCGCTGGCGTCTGAATATCACTGCAACGACATTCTGGTGGAGGCAGGCCCTACCTTGTGCGGTGCATTCCTGCGCGCCAGGCTGGTGGATGAACTGATTGTTTATGTGGCGCCAAAGCTGATGGGCAGCGACGGGAAAGCCCTTCTGGATCTGCATGGTATTCAAACCATGGCAGATACCCCGACGTTTGAAGTCATAGAAACCCAGCAGCTGGAAGGGGATGTCAAGTTGCGCCTGCTGCCACAGCTTAATTAAAAAAGCGGCCTCACGGTCCAACAGAGAATCCAATATGTTTACCGGAATAGTTGAAAGCATCGGCAAGGTGGTAAGCCTGGAAAGAATTCAGGAGGAATGGCGCCTTACCCTGCAAACAGGCAGCTTGAGCCTTGATGATGTGAAGCTCGGAGACAGTATTGCAGTGAGTGGTTGTTGTCTTACTGTCGTGCAGTTAACCGGAGATGGATTCGTCGCCGATGTGTCCAACGAGACACTCCGCTGCACGACCCTCGGAGACTTCAAGCCCGGTACTCGGGTGAATCTTGAGAAAGCCATGCAGGCAACCGATCGTTTTGGTGGACATATCGTCAGCGGTCACGTTGACGGCGTCGGCGAGCTGGTGTCCACCGAAATTGAGGGCAAGAGCCACAAGCTGGTATTTTCGGTTCCCGACACACTGAGCAGATACATCGCTGCCAAAGGGTCGATTTGCATTGACGGAACCAGTCTGACGGTGAATCAGGTACAAGCGAATACCTTCTCCATTAATATCATTCCTCATACGCAGGAAATGACGGTGAGCGGCACTTACCGGCCCGGACAGCGGGTCAACCTGGAAGTGGATCTTATTGCCCGCTATCTGGAGAAACTCTTTTCGAATGAACATCAAGATGAAGGCGGAGGTGTCAGTGCATCGCTGCTTGAACAACATGGATTCAAGCGAGACTGAATGGTCGCACTATGAAGCTTAACTCGATAGAAGAAATAATAGACGATATCCGCCTCGGCAAGATGGTGATCCTCATGGACGATGAGGATCGTGAGAATGAAGGCGATCTGATCATTGCGGCGGAACGGGTGCGTACTGAGGACGTCAATTTCATGGCAACCAATGCGCGCGGGCTGATTTGCCTGACTCTCACCGGCGAGCGCTGTAAGCACCTCAAACTGCCTCTGATGGTGGATGACAACAATACGCCTTACAACACGAATTTCACGGTTTCCATTGAAGCGGCAAGCGGCGTAACGACAGGGATTTCTGCGGCTGATCGCGCCCGGACCATTCAGGTCGCCGTGGCCAGAGACAGCGAGCCGGAAGACATCGTCCAGCCCGGACATATTTTTCCGATCATGGCCCAGCCGGGAGGCGTTTTGCGTCGGGCGGGGCATACCGAAGCGGGTTGTGATCTCGCGCGGCTGGCGGGCTATCAGCCGGCGGCAGCCATCGTAGAAATCATGAACGAAGACGGGTCTATGGCGCGCCGGCCAGATCTCGAAAAATTTGCCCACAAGCATGACCTCAAGATCGGTACCATTGTTGATCTGATTCACTATCGTATTGCGAACGAGCAGACGGTAACCCGGACCGAAACTTATGAGATGGCCACTGCACATGGTCCGTTCACGGTTCATAAGTATGTGGATTCCATCAGCGGGAGCCTGCACCTCGCTTTTGTCAAAGGTGAGCCGTCTCCAGAGGAGCCCACGCTGACAAGAGTCCACATACCCAACACCCTGCGTGATACCTGTGAGGTCTATAATTCTGAGCGAACCAGCTGGTCTTTCAGTGCCGCACTGAGAAGAATCAGCGCGGAAGGCAAAGGAGTCGCTGTGTTATTATCCGGTGAGGATTACGGTCAGGATCTCGCCGGCAATCTGGCCTCGGCACTGGCTGAGGGCACTGACGGTTCACAGGCAACACGTGCCGGCAGTGATCTGACGATCGGCACAGGTTCGCAGATACTGCGCGATCTCGGGGTTGGCAAGATGCGATTGTTGAGCCATCCGGCACGTTTCAACGCGATTTCCGGATTTGACCTTGAAGTGGTCGATTTCGTCGGCTTTGAGAAATAACACCAACCGGTCCGCTGCCCGGCGGGCTCCGGTCGGGCAGTGACTAAAGGATTGAATGATCATGAGCATCAAAATCATTGAAGGGGATTATCAGCTTGCTTCGGCACGATTTGGTCTTGCGGTGGCGCGCTTCAACAGCTTCATCGTTGATCGGTTGCTGGAAGGGGCTCTGGACGCGCTGCAAAAGCATGGGGTGATGGAACGAGACATCACCGTGGTAAAAGTCCCGGGCGCTTATGAACTGCCATTGGCGGTCAAGATGATGCTGGATCAGAACAGTTACGATGGCATTATCGCACTCGGCGCAGTGATCCGCGGCGGAACTCCGCACTTTGAATATGTCGCGGGCGAGTGTGTAAAAGGGCTCAGCCAGGTCGGCCTCGATGCGTCTTTGCCGGTGAGCTTCGGTGTGCTGACGGTCGACACCATTGAGCAGGCCATTGAAAGAGCGGGCACCAAAGCCGGCAACAAAGGCGCGGAAGCGGCTATGACGGCCATCGAAATGGTCAGCTTGTCTCGTCAACTGAAAGCCTAAGGCTTCACAACTCGGTGGTCAGGTGCCTTCCAAACTCCCTCTAGCCCAACGCAGAAAGGCGCGACAGCTTATTCTGCAGGCCCTCTATCAATGGTCTCTCACCGGTGCTGACCCTTCGGAGATCAGCAAAGAGTTCCACGATCGGAATAACGCGAAGATTGATTGGGTTTTTTTTGATGAGGTTTTCCAGGGCATTCCCAAAACAGTCGACACTCTCGATGGACATCTGCATCCTCTGCTGGACCGAAAACCGGAGGCGCTGGATCCCATTGAAAAGTCCCTGCTTTATCTGGGAGCCTATGAGCTGGCAAATCGCATTGATGTGCCGTATCGCGTGGTAATCAATGAATGTGTCGAACTCGCCAAAGTGTTCGGGGCCACAGAGAGTCATAAGTACATCAACGGCGTTCTGGATAAACTTGCCCCTGCACTGCGCACCGCCGAATACGGCAGGCGGGCCTGAGCGTTGGGCTCAGCGGTCAGGCGCCTGCTTATCGCACATGGTCTGATTGAACATGTCACTCTCAGAATTTGAACTGATTGACCGTTTCTTCAAATCCCGAATGACAGGAGATCTGCATCCGGCCGTAAGCCTCGGCATAGGCGATGATGCTGCGATTATGCATGGCCGGCCCGGGCAATCGCTGTGCGTGTGTACCGATGTCCTCGTCAATGATGTTCATTTCCCTGCCGGGGCTGATCCTGCGGAAATCGGGCAGCGTGCTCTGCGAGTCAATCTGAGTGACCTGGCCGCTATGGGCGCCAGGCCTGTGTGTTTTACGCTGGGTCTGACCCTGCCCTCTGCCGATGAGCAATGGCTGTCGGGTTTTTCGTCGGGCCTGTTCGGCGCAGCCGAGCAGTTCGGGTGTTCCCTGATGGGTGGTGATACCACCCGCGGCCCCTTGTCCATCAGCATTACTGCGATCGGGGAGGTGCCGTCGGGGCAAGCTGTCAGCCGAAGCGGGGCAAAGCCGGGCGATGTTCTGTATGTCACCGGCTGTCTGGGCGATGGGCAGGTCGCTTTACATCAGTTGGATTTTGAAGCGGCAGAGTCCACGGCGCATAAGCCAGCACTCGCTGAAGCAGGGCATCAGTCAGTCCGTAAAGATCTGACCCCGGAAGATCATGTTTACCTGTACCGACGATTTTTTCGCCCTGAGCCCAGGCTGGCTTTCGCTGATCTGGCCCGCAATCTGATGAGCTCGGCAATTGATGTGTCTGACGGACTGCACGCAGATGCGGGTCATCTGGCCAGGGCTTCTGCTGTCGAGTTGTGCATCAATCTGGATCAGCTGCCGTTTTCTCGATCGGTGCTTGGCTTGACTTCAGAGGCGGAGCGGGTGAATGCCGCGCTGTACGGAGGGGATGATTACGAGCTTTGCTTCACCGCGGAGACTGCCTGCCGGGATAGGATTGGTGAGATCGCGGCGAGTGCAGGTTTGCGGGTGACTGAGATCGGTGAAGTCCGGCACGGGAACGGGGTTAGCCTGTTTGACCGGGGGGTTGCAGCAACGGCTGATCATCAGCGTGGCTTCGATCATTTTTCCAGAATGGAGACGCCGTGATACCGGCAGGATTCGACAAGGCCAGTCCGGTACACTGGCTCGCATTCGGTCTCGGCAGCGGGTTTGCGCCCAAGGCGCCCGGGACCGTTGGCTCTGCCGCTGCGATACTGCTGTATCTGCTACTGGCAGAGCTCCCGCTGGCGGTCTACTGTGTAATCGTCGTCCTGGCATTCGTGGCAGGCGTCTGGATATGCGGCGCAACTTCGAGACAGCTTGGGGTTCATGACCATGGCGGAATCGTCTGGGATGAGTTCGTGGGCGTGTGGATCACGCTGGCGGCCGTCCCGCCGACCCCGGGTGGAGTGCTATTTGGCTTTCTGCTGTTTCGACTGCTGGATATTGTGAAACCGTGGCCAATCAAGTGGGCTGATAAAAAGGTTCACGGTGGTTTTGGCATCATGCTCGATGATGCGATAGCAGGTATACTGGCGGCCGCCTGCTTGCAGGCAGGCTTTTTGCTCATCGCCTAGCTACGTTCTGAAAAGGCTGGTTTAGCCCGTTCATCAATTAAAAAAGAGTGACAGTGTGACGGTATCTTTCATCGCATCAGCAGCGCTGCCGACGCAGTGGGGGCAGTTCACTATTCACGGTTTCGAGGACTCAGTGACGGGCAAGGAGCACGTGGCGCTGGCTATGGGCGACCTCGGTCCGGGTCAACCAATACTGTGTCGATTGCACTCTGAATGTCTGACCGGTGATTGCCTGTTCAGCCTGCGCTGTGATTGCGGCCCTCAGCTGCAGGCAGCCATGCAGAGGATTGCCGAGGAAGGGCAAGGCCTGATTCTTTATCTGCGTCAGGAAGGAAGGGGCATTGGCTTACTCAATAAAATCAAAGCTTATGGCCTGCAGGACAGCGGAGCCGATACGGTCGAAGCGAACGAACAACTTGGGTTTGCTGCCGATGGTCGCGAATATGACATTTGCCGTCCAATGCTTGAGCATCTCGGTGTCGACACGCTGCGCGTGATGACCAACAACCCCCGTAAGGTAGAGGCGCTACAATCGATGGGGATGACGATTGAGGAGATGGTCGCTCTGCATACCGGTGTTAATCCGCACAACAAGGACTATCTTGCGGTCAAAGTCAGTAAACTTGGTCACATCGAATAATCGCCACCCGGAATTCCCTTGTCCCAATCCCGCTCACTCATTGTCGATCTTTTGCGCCATGGTGAACCAGAGGGGGGAGATATCCTCCGAGGCAGGATAAACCCGATTCTGACCGAGTTAGGATGGCAGCAGATGAGAGCGGCAGCGTCTCTGGATGCGTCTTTTTCGGCAACAGCAAACACACCGCACTGGGACACAGTGATCAGTTCGCCCCTGTTGCGATGTCGCGAATTCGCTGAGCGAGCTTCGAGCGCTGCTCGGGCGAGCTGCCACATAGAGGAGCAGTGGCAGGAAATTGATTATGGAGACTGGGATGGTATGCCGCTGAAACAGTGGCGCCGGGAGGCGGCCGATCAGTTTCGTGCTTTCCGACAGGACCCGGCTGCGCTGGCACCCCCCAACGGTGAAGATTTCCTCTCGTTCAAAGCGCGGATTCTTGCTGCCTGGCAGGCTATCGGCGAGCGGCAAGGATCCAACCATGTCCTGGTGGTCACCCATGGTGGGGTGATGCGAGTCGTTCTGCCCTGGGTGCTTGGAATGCCACTGAATCGGAGTTTTCCGCTAGACATCCCTTTTGCGTGCCTCAGCAGGATAAAACTGACATGGGCTGACGACAAAGTCAGCGCCAGCCTGATCTTTCATAATGGCGCCGCTTATCGTCAGGCGAACAAATTGTCTTAATTGCTCTCGCGCACAGACTCGATCTGCACGCAAAGCCGCTGCGCACCTTCGAGCGCTCTTGGCGTATGCCGCTGCATCAGATCCGGCGGAATAAAAAAGAGTTTGTCGTTTCTGACCGCTGACAAATCTGTCCAGTCACGCCAGCTATCCAACCATTCGGGCCGCTCCTGATCCATACCGCTGGCCACGATGATTTGCGGGTCCCGGGACAGCACGGATTCCACAGACACTTTCGGTGCGACCCGGGACAGCTCTCTGAAAATGTTGGTTCCGCCGCAGAGACTGATGATGTCATTGATCAGCTCTTTCCCACCGGCCGTGATGAGCGGCCGGTCCCAGACCTGGTAAAACGTTCTGACTGGTTCACGCCGGGCGTAGCGTGTCCGGAGATCCTGAAGCTGTCGTCGAAAACCTGCGCTGGCTGCGGAAGCCACAGTGCCGGTGCCGGCGAGGGTACCGAGTCGGTCGAGATGGGAGGCCACTGTGTCCAGGTCCTGTGGCTCGGCGACATAGATTGTGAGCCCCAGCTCCCTGAGTCGGTTGATCGCGGCGCGAGGATTGCCCGACCGCCAGGCGATAACCAGGTCAGGTTGTAGCGCCAACAGGGTTTCCAGATCAAGGGCGTCATGGCGACCGACGACTGGCAGGCTTCTGGCTTCTGGCGGGTAGTCGCTGAATTCGACGACGCCAACAACCTTGCTCCCGGCTCCCGCAGCGTACAGGATTTCTGTCAGTGAGGGTGCGAGGCTGATGATCCGCATGGCCGGCGCTGTCAGTCTGATCAGAGTGCCTTCGTCGTCATAAGCCTCGGCGGCATCAGCTCGCTGGTAACCCGATAAGCCAAGACTCAGAATTACCGCGAACGCAAAGTAAGCATTGGATGACTTCAATAATCTATGCCTCGTTGCACTTTAACACCCTCATAGAACGCGTGTTTGGTTTCGCCGATTTCGCTGACGGTATCGGCCATCTCAATCAATTCAGCCGACGCGTTTCTTCCCGTTACCACCACGTGTTGCGCGGGAGGTCGAGACTCGATTGCCTTTAACACCGTTTCTTTATCGAGATAACCGTAGGTGAGCATATAGGTGAGTTCGTCCAGAATCACGACATTGACCTCAGGGTCGCATAACAGGGCAGCGGCATGCTGCCAGGTCGACTCGGCCGCTGCAATATCCGCTTCCCGGTCCTGTGTTTCCCAGGTGAAGCCGGTGGCCATGACGAAGAAATCAACCAGCTCATGGTGCTGAAACAACTTCTGCTCGCCGCAATCCCACGTGCCTTTGATAAACTGGACAACGCCGCAACGCAGCCCGTGACCGACACTGCGGGCCAGCATGCCAAAGGCAGAGGAGCTTTTACCTTTGCCATTTCCGGTTAAGACGACCATCAGCCCTTTATCGATCGTCGCCTTGGCTATGTTGCCATCAATGTGTTCTTTCTTGCGCTGCATCGCGCGCTTGTGACGGGCATTGCGCTCGGCCGAAGTCGACATGATTCTCTCCACTTGTTGTTCTGCATGCCCTTCAGACAGGCTGTTCAGTATCACTTGATGTCAGACCCTGAAACGCGCGTCAGCGGGTTTCAGATTGGCTGCTCCGGCTATTCCATGGTACAGGCGCGTGAGACAGTGCCGACAGCGCAAACTCTGGTGCAGTTATTTGCGGCATCAGGGAACCCGTCTTGCCGGTGCTGTCCACAGGGTCGGGTCTCTTCTGTGCTTCATGGTGAGTCTTTCGCCGCCAGTCCTGCGGCCAAGCGACAGGCTACGCAGCCGGGCGATGCGAGCTGCACCGGCCAATTCGGCCCGGTCGAGTTTAAACCGCTTCAGCGTGTAAATTGCAGGCTTTGCACTTTTGCTGGATGGCAAGCGTGATAGCGGCGCTGTCCAGGCCCGCGCCCGAGAGCATCTCGGGGGCTTTTCCATGTTCCAGGAATTCGTCAGGCAATCCCAGATTGAGTACGGGGAGACAGTGGTTATGTGCTGCCAGAAATTCGTTAACTGCGGAGCCGGCACCCCCCATGATGGTATTTTCTTCGACAGTAACAATCAGGTCGTGGCTCCGCGCCAGATTGCCGATCAGGTCTTCATCCAGAGGCTTAACGAAGCGCATATCGACCAGCGTTGCATTGAGTGATTCCGCCGCTTCCGCCGCCGGCGTCACCATGCTGCCAAAAGCCAGGATCGCGACCGCCTGTCCTTTCCGCCGCACAACGGCGCGGCCGATCTCAACTGGGTCAGGATCGGGCTGGATAGTGGCGCCCGGGCCCTTGCCTCTCGGGTAGCGCACAGCAGCGGGCCCCGTATGCAGATATCCTGTGGTGAGCAGTTTATAAGTCTCGTCTTCGTCGCTGGGTGTCATGACGACCATGTTGGGAATGCACCGCAAATAGCTGAGATCAAAACTGCCGGCATGGGTCGGGCCGTCTTCTCCCACCAGTCCCGCCCGATCTATCGCGAACAGCACATCAAGATTTTGCAGGGCCACGTCATGAATCAACTGATCATAAGCCCGCTGCAGGAAAGTGGAATAAATGGCCACTACCGGCTTGGTTTTTTCGCATGCCAGGCCCGCCGCAAAAGTGACCGCGTGCTGTTCCGCTATGGCCACATCGTGGAAGCGGTCGGGGTAATCTTCGGCAAACTTCTGCATGCCTGATCCTTCGCCCATGGCCGGGGTGATGCCAATCAGCTGCGGATCTTCGCTGGCAACGGCACACAACCAGTCTCCGAACACCTGTGAGTAGCTGGGTGTCTTTTTGGCAGGCTTATCTTTATCCGCTGAGACAAACTTGGCTTCGGGTGAGGCGTCAACTTTACTCAGGGCGTGCATGCCGAAAGGGTCATTTTCCGACTCACTGTAGCCTTTGCCCTTCTGAGTGATGATATGCAGTAACTTCGGTCCACGCAGGGTTTTCATGTTTTCCAGGATTTCAACCAGGCGATTGACATCGTGCCCGTCTATTAAGCCAATGTAGTTGAAACCAATTTCTTCAAACAGCGTCCCCGGCGACACCATGCCTTTCAGATATTCCTCAGCCCGATGCGCAGCTTTCAGGGCAGGAGGCACTTTTGACAGCACCCGCTTGCTGCCCTTGCGAATGAAGTTATAGGGCTTGCTCGCCCACATGCGCGCAAAGTAGCTGGACAGACCTCCGACGTTTTTCGAAATGGACATGTTGTTATCGTTAAGGACAACCAGCACGTTGTCGTCAATGTGACCGGCATGATTGAGTGCCTCGAATGCCATTCCCGCCGTCATCGCGCCGTCACCGATGACCGCAATGTTGTGTTGCTCCCTGTTTTGCAGGCGACTGGCCACCAGCATGCCCAAGGCTGCGCTGATTGAGGTGCTGGAGTGACCGACTCCGAAGGTGTCGAATTCACTCTCACTCCGGTTGGGAAAGGCGGCGAGGCCGCCGGCCTGGCGCATGGTCAGCATACGTTCGCGACGTCCTGTCAGAATCTTGTGGGGGTAGGCCTGATGCCCTACATCCCAGACCAGCCGGTCTGCGGGCGTATCGAAGACGTAGTGCAGCGCGATGGTGAGTTCCACAACGCCCAGCCCTGCGCCGAAGTGCCCCCCAGTCTGGCCCACCGAGTAAAGCAGGAACAGGCGCAGTTCGTGCGCGAGTTCCTTCAGTTGGGAGCGCGCCAGTTTTTTCAGATCCGCCGGGCTGTCAACGGTATCCAGCAGTGGCGTTTCTGGCCTGGTTGTCGGTATTTCTGTCAGCATCTGGCTATTTGATCGTGAGCGAGGGCAGTTTTCAACCAGTTATGCGATTGTCCCGAGGTCGCGTAACGTAATGTAGCTGGCTGGCAAGGTCAATCAGCGGGCTCTGCTGGTGATGAATATCGCGAGCTCTCTCAGTAGATCAGCCTCAGAACCGAAGCGGTCAAGCGCGGAGATTGCCTGCCCGGTCATTTCGGATGCCTTGCTTTGCGCCTGCTCCAGGCCCAGCAGCGAGACATAGGTAGTTTTGTCATTGTGCTGATCTGATCCTTGGGGTTTGCCCAATGATGCTGTGTCTGCGGTCACATCAAGGATGTCATCCTGAATCTGGAAAGCCAGGCCTATACAATCGGCATACAGCTGGAAATCGGCCAGCTGTTGGTCAGTGGCACCCTCAGCAGAGTGGGCACCAAGCAGGACGCTGGCGCGGATAAGTGCTCCGGTTTTCAGTCGGTGCAGTGCCTCAAGAGCCTGCAAGGACGACTCGCTGCCGGTGGCGCAACAGTCGAGGCATTGTCCGCCGACCATGCCATTAGCGCCAACCGCCGCGGCAAGAACCTGAACCTGCCGGAGCTGAGTGGCCGCCGCGTGAGAACGGGAAGTCTCCGCCAGTACGGCAAACGCCAGGCTCTGTAAGGCGTCACCGGCAAGAATGGCAACGGCTTCATCAAATGCTTTGTGGACACTGGCTTTGCCCCGACGCAGGTCGTCATCATCCATGGCGGGCAGATCGTCGTGCACCAGCGAGTAGCTGTGGATGAGTTCTACAGCGGCGGCGGCAGGATCAGCATCAGCCAGGTTTCCGTCCAGCGCCCGGTTGGCGCCATACACAAGAACCGGACGTATCCGTTTGCCGCCACCGAGGCAGGCATAGGCCATGGCTTCCCGAAGCGAGTGGCTGGCATCGCACTGCTCGATTTCAGCAGAGAGCACCGCTTCAATGCGGCGCTGGCAGCTCTCAAGAAAGTCAGGCAGTTGGGACGGCGAGTCCATAGAATTGACCTCAGCCTTCGTCTTCGACGTCAAAAGCTTGGGTTTCGCCACTCTCATTCAGCAGAATCTGGACCTTTTGCTCCGCTTTTTGCAGCGCCGTCTGGCATTCGCGGGTCAGTTTGATGCCTTTTTCAAAAGCCTTCATGGAATCCTCGAGGCTGAGTTCACCTTCTTCCATTGAGCTGACCAGTCGCTCTAACTCTTGCAGCGCTTCTTCAAAATTGAATTCAGATTGTTGCTTTGCAGCCATAAGGATTTCCATGATTACGCGGTGATGACGACTTCAGCCGTTTCGGCAAGTCTACCGCAGCAGATTTCAAGTTGGTATGCAGCGCGTGCCCCGATTTGCCGCTCGGGCCGGCGACACTCCGAGCCGGCAGGACGGAGCCGGTGCTCAGAGCGATCGTGATGAAGCGCTTTCCCCGAAGATTGGTTCGTGGTTGACTCTTCAAGGCTGCCCAAATACTCTCCTCAGGGCTTGCTACCTGGCCGGACGCCAGATTCTGCATACCCGGCGGGTCAACGGCTGCTGCGTTCGAGCCGTTGTTCACTGCAAATAAAAACTGAGAGACAAGTCTATGGAATACGTTGCGCTGGTTATCCTTATCACGCTGATTGAATACATTGTTTTCGGTATTCTCGTCGGACGTGCCCGAGCTAAATACAACTGTCCTGCGCCAGCGGTATCCGGTGATCCCATGTTCGAGCGTTATTATCGCGTGCACATGAACACCTCCGAACAACTGCTGATCTTTCTGCCTGCCATTGTGATTTACGGCGTCTACGGAAATCCCGTGATCGCTGCTGCGGTCGGGCTTGTGTTTCCGGTTTCCAGGGTCATCTATCTACAGGCTTACCTTTCAGACCCGGCCAAGCGTGGGCGCGGATTTTTGCCGGGCTTTCTGGCGATCGCCTATCTGATCGGTGGAGGTCTGGTCGGGGTGATCGGTAGCGTCCTCTGAAGCGTCAGCTCGCAGCGTCTTTTGTCAGGCCACTGCCTCTGAAAGTGGCAATAACGGCTGCCAAACGCAGGGTGCTTTCCCTATCTTAATAGCTACTCAAGCGCCTTTTCCGGAGAGTTGAGGGTCACTGTTGCAGCGGTCTCTGGCGCAAACCGGGATGCTTGTGAGCGCCATGGCGCTGGGGTATTCTCGGGCGCAGAGGTAGCGCATGTCAGAGTCCAGTTTCAATTCTGTGCCCGGGGACGATCAGTTTGTTCATTCAGCGGGTGGACAACTCGCCAAACTCGCCGTTTACGCCATGGCCGGTTTGGCCCTGGTGATCTACCTGTTGTCTGTTCTGGCCGGCGAGGCCGGCAGCACGACCTCCGGCAACGCCATCGATTTCGAGAACAATGCCATCACCATAGCGCTCAGAGAGGAGCCACCGCAGCTGGATGCCAATCGGGCCACTGACGCGTCCAGCAATGTGGTTCTGGCTCATGTCATGGAAGGCTTACTGGGGTATGACATAGACGCTCAGTTGGTGCCGGGGGTCGCTGAGCGCTATGAAATTCGTGAAGATGGCGCCACGTTCTGGCTACGCGAAGATGCACTCTGGAGTGACGGTGTGCCGGTAACGGCCCGGGACTTTGTCTTTTCCTGGAAGCGTGTTCTGGATCCGGAAACCGCTTCACAATATGCGTTCATTCTTTATCCTATTAAGAACGCTGAGGCGATAAACCGGGGGGAAATGCCGGTTGCCACGTTGGGTGTCCGCGCGGCCAGTGACCGGATACTGGAGGTAGATTTCGAGCGTCCCACTCCTTATTTCGACAAGCTGGTGGCCTATCTGACTTATTTTCCGGTGCGGGAAGATTTCTATAACAGCACCAATGGTCGTTACGGGGCGGATGCAGACATGCTGTTGTATAACGGCGCCTACGTCCTGACCGATTGGGTGCACGGTTCAACTATGCGCTGGGTAAAAAACGACAAATACTGGAATCGTGAAAACAAAGGGTTTCTCGATGAAATCCGCACCGCTTATATCACGCAGGACATCAATGCGAAGTTGAATTTGTTCAAGGATGGGCAGATCGTCGATACGCATCTGCTGTCGCCGATGCTGCCAACTGCGATGGAGCAGCGCTGGCAGATTGACCGTTCCATGGATGGCTCTGTGTTTTACCTGGAATTCAATCATCGCGATGATCGCATCACCCGGAATAAAAACTTTCGCCGGGCTCTCCAGCTGGCGCAAGACCCCAATGAGCTGGTCTACAAGGTTTTGAAAGAGCCCAGTTATCTGCCCGGGGTCAGCCTGTTTCCGGCTTGGCTGTCAGGTGTTTCTGAGTCATTCCAAAAGGAATATCCGCCGGTACAGCATCAGATGAATGTCGAAAAGGCACGCGAACATCTGGAGCTGGCGCGGCAGGAGCTGGGCATTGAGGAATTTCCGCCGCTGATGATGCTGGCAGGCGACACCCCGATCGGGCTGCTTTCTGCCGAGTATTATCAGCAGCTGTTTCGCAAGCACCTGGGATTGGAATTTCGGATTGACGTGCAGATTTTTAAGCAAAGGCTGGAGAAGATGAGACAGGGGGAATTTGATGTCGTGCTGTCGGGTTGGGGTCCCGATTACAACGACGTCTTGACCTATGGAGACCTGTTTTCCTCATGGAATTTGCAGAATCGCGGAAGATACAGCAGCCAGGACATGGATGCCTTGATCCGTATTGCCCAGTCAGAGCTCGACCCTCAAAAGCGTATGGACGCGTTTGGAGAAATCCAACATCTGCTCTATGAGGATGTGGTAATTCTTCCTATGTATGAACGGGGCTTTTCTTTTGTGGTTGATCCCCGCCTGAAGGATTTCAGGCGGCGTTCGGTGGGCCCGGAAGTTGATTATAACTATGCGTATATCGAACAGAGTTCTGAGTAGGCCTTTCAATCCTGACAGCTGGTCTCACTGAGATATGTGGCTTTATATTCTGAAACGCGTCCTCCAGGGACTCCTTACCGTCTGGTTTATCGCTACGGCAACATTTTTTGCCATGCATAATGTGCCAGGTGACCCGCTCACGAATGACCGGGCGATGACAGAAACCACCCGCGCCAACCTTGAAGGGAAATACGGACTGGATCAGCCGATAACGACCCAATATCTGATTTTTCTGCGTAATCTTGCCCGCGGAGATTTCGGTATCTCCTTCGTGCAGGAGAATCGGGAGGTCAACGACATTATCCGTGAACACTTTCCGGTTTCAGCAATTCTGGGCGTTCTCGCCGTAGTATTTGCCGCCACTGGTGGAGTTCTGTTTGGCGCGCTCACGGCTCTGTACCGAAATCGGCTGCCAGACTACCTCATCATGTTTCTGGTAATACTCGGAATCTCTGTGCCGAGTTTTGTTGTCGCTGCCCTGAGTCAACTCAGTCTGGTTAGCTTAAACACTCTGGTGGGGTTTACCGTGCTGCCGGTTGCAGGCTGGGGCACGGTCATGCACATGCTGGTGCCCGCGCTGGTCCTGGGCCTGAGCACTATGGCCTATCTCACCAGGCTGATGCGATCCTCCATGCTGGAGGTGACCAGCTCGGATTATGTTCGCACCGCGAAATCTAAAGGCGTTCCCCCGACCAGAATTTTCGCCCGGCATCAGCTGCGCAATGCCATTCTGCCGGTTGTGACGGTTCTGGGCCCAGCTATTGCTGCAATCACCACCGGGGGTTTTGTGGTTGAGCTGGTATTTGCCATTCCCGGCCTCGGCCGCTACTTCGTTGAAGCCGTTCAGCAGCTGGATTACACCGTGATCATGGGAACGACGGTATTTTATGGCGCCTTTCTGGTATTTATGGTGATCCTGGTCGATGTGGTTTATGGCTTTATCGACCCCAGAGTGAGGCTGGATTCATGAGCGATCTTACCGCCGCCAGTTTTGCTCCCCTTTCAGATCAACAGCCGAGCCAGGTCATCGCTCGACCTTCACTGTCTTACTGGCAGGATGCGTGGAACCGCTTGCGGGCCAATAGAAGAGCGCTGATGTCACTGTATATTGTTATCGGACTTCTGCTGTTTACGGTGTTCGGTCCGGTAGTCTGGCCGGTTGATCCGGCAATGCAGGACATCGATCAAATCAGCCAGCCTCCGGGGACAGACCGGACGGCTGTTCTTGTTGCAGAGTATGAACCCTGGTTTGGTACGTCCGGCCTTCCCGGGACAGGTTTGCGGTTGGCCGAAAAAGCCACGAGTCAGGCAGTGCGTCTGCAGTGGGATGCGCTTGACGGCGCCAGCGGTCACCGGGTGTATCGCAATCTGTTCCCGGTCGGGCCAGAGCTGTCCTATGGCATTCCGATGGCCGAGTTTCTGAACAATGACACGCTGTATTTTGAAGATCGCCTGGATCTTCAGCCCGGCCGTTTTTACTACGTTGTAGTGGCGCTGGATGAGCGGGGTTTGATTACGGATCGGTATCAGTCCATTTCGGTGGACGTTGAACGTGTCACTACCCGTGCCGAAGCGCTGGAGCGCGGGTTGATCACTGAGTCCGATGCTGTGCAGATCGGAGATAAGATTACATTGACCTGGCATCCGCTCGGCACGGACTATCTTGGCAGGGATTTACTGGCGCGCTTGATGGCCGGTGCCCGGGTATCCCTCTTCATCGGAATTGGTGCGCCTTTTCTGTTCGTACTGTTTGGTGTGGTCTACGGATCTGCCGCAGGGTTTATGGGTGGACGCGTAGATCAGTTGATGATGCGATTTGCGGACTTTGTTGTGGCGCTGCCTTTTTTACTATTCATGATTCTGTTCAAAATTGCTTTCGGAATAGGTCCGGGTGAAAGTGGCGTCTTTCCCATGCTGGTTGCGCTGGTTGTCCTGCTGTGGCCCGCAACCGCCCGGCTGGTCCGAGGGCAGATTCTGCAAATCAGGGAGCAGGGCTACATCAGTGCCTCTCAGCTCCTTGGAGCCAGTACGCCTTATTTGATCATGCGTCACATGATTCCGAACACTCTCGGTGTGGTGCTGGTCACGGTAACCTTTGCTATTCCCAGCGCTATTTTCACAGAAGCATTCCTTTCCTTCATTGGTATGGGTGTGGCGCCACCGACGCCTTCCTGGGGTTCCATGTCCAATGAAGGCATTAAAACCATGCTGACGACGCCGCATGAGCTGATCTTTCCTGCTCTGTTTATCAGCTTTACGGTGCTTGCTTTCAACCTTCTGGGTGACGGTTTGCGTGATGCGCTTGATGCGCGCATGAGGAATGTTGAGTGAAGGCAGCTGAAGACAACGTCGATTCCGGAACTCCTTTGTTAACGGTAGAGAATCTGCAGGTTGAATTTGATACCTATGGAGGAACTGTGCAGGCGGTCCGTGGAGTGAGCTTCTCAGTCGATCAAGGGCAAACGCTGGCCATCGTTGGCGAGTCCGGCTGCGGCAAATCTGTCACGGTGCAAAGCATCATGGGTCTTATCCCCATGCCACCGGGCCGGATTACGGCCGGTTCAGCACGGTTGCGAGGTCATGAAATTCTGGGTCGAAGCACGGTCGGGGGTAAAGAGATTCGGGGCGCAGAGATCGGTATGATTTTTCAGGATCCGATGACGTCATTGAACCCAACCATGACAATCGGTGACCAGATCGCGGAACCGCTACAGATTCATCGCGGCTATTCCGCCCGAGACGCATTCACTGAAGCCATCCGTTTACTCGAACTGAGCAAAATTCCTGAAGCCGAAAAACGCGCGCGGCAATATCCGTTTGAATTCTCGGGTGGCATGTTGCAACGCGCCATGATTGCCATGGCGCTGAGCTGCAAGCCTTCGATTCTGATTGCCGATGAGCCAACGACTGCTCTGGATGTGACGATACAGGCGCAAATCCTCGACCTGATGCAGGAACTGCAAAAAGAAACCGGCATGGCAATCATTCTGATTACACATGATCTGGGCGTGGTGGCCCGAATGGCGGATGAGGTGGCGGTCATGTACGCCGGCAAAGTGGTGGAATACGGCAGCGCGGATGACGTGTTTTATCGTTCAGCCCATCCCTACACCGTGGGTCTGAAAGAGGCGATGCCAACGAACGATCCGGCCAGGCAGCACGAGTTGAAACCCATTGACGGCAGCCCGCCAGACCTTTTCGCGCCGCCTGCGGGCTGCGGTTACTGTCCTCGATGCCCCCATGCCATGCAGATTTGCAGTGACCGCCAACCACAAGGTCATGATCTACACGGGCATCATTCTGCCAGCTGCTGGCTGCACCACGCGCAGTCAGAAAGCAGGCCAGAAACGCTTTTCTTCAAGGATGCTCACTGATGGGTGATTTAATTGAAGCCAGAAAGCTGACCCGTTTTTTCGATATGGGCGGGAATCAGCGTGTTCACGCTGTCGACAAGGTCTCTCTCACGATCGGCGAAACGGAAATTGTGGGGCTGGTGGGTGAGAGCGGCTCCGGTAAATCAACATTTGGCAAAACGCTGTTGGGTCTGCATGACAAGACTGACGGCGAGGTGATCTTTCGGGGTGAGAGCCTGCCACAAAAATACCGGCCGGCAGACTTTCAAAAGCTGGCCACCAAGATGCAGATGATTTTTCAAGACCCCTACTCATCTCTGAATCCGCGGATGACGGTCGGAGAGATTATTGGTGAGGGCTTGCGTTTGCATTTCAGCTTAAGTCCGTCTGATGTGAAAGATCAGGTCGTTGACTGGCTGGAGAAAGTGGGCCTGCAGGCAGATCACATGTCTCGTTACCCGCATGAATTCTCTGGCGGTCAGAGGCAGCGGATCGGCATTGCCCGGGCACTGATTCTGGAGCCTGAATTTGTGGTCTGCGACGAGCCTATTTCGGCGCTGGATGTGTCTGTGCAGGCGCAGGTGATTAATCTGCTGGGTGAACTCAAGGAAACCATGGGGCTTACTCTGCTTTTTATCGCCCATGATCTGTCCATGGTGCGCTACGTCAGTGATCGGATGGCGGTCATGTATCTCGGTTCACTGGTAGAGCTTGGTAAGGCTGACGAGGTGTACTTCAATCCGAAGCATCCTTACACGGAGGTGCTTATCGGCTCTAACCCAGAGCCGGATCCGAATCTTGAAAAAGGCAGAGCGTCGACGTCAATTCAGGGTGAAATTCCGTCGCCGGTCAATGTGCCATCTGGCTGTCGCTTTGCGAACCGGTGTCCGAAAGTTCTGGATGTGTGTCGGGAAAAGACCCCTGAGCTGATTCCCGTGAAGGACGAAGACAGACTCGTGGCCTGCCATCTGGTTTCCTGATCAGCTTTGCTGGAGGCCGTCAGCTTCACGGCTGCAGTGCCTTCCAGGCAATCAGCAGAAAGCCTGATCTTATGATCCGCCTTCCATCTCCCGCACCATTGTAGTCAGGGTACGGAAATCGGTTTTGCCGCTTCCCATATAGGGGAATTCCTCGACGATAACGTATTTTTTTGGCAGCGCCAGATTTGGCAGCTCCTCGGAGAGCTGCTTGCTGATTTCCTTCTCGTCGATTGCCCGGTTCGTCACGCCAACGATACGCGAACCGCGTTTCGCATCCGGGAGTTCCACCGCGCAGCATTCGATGTTGTCAGAGAGCAGACCGGCCAGGGCTTCCTCTACCATGACCAGTGAAATCATCTCCCCGCCGATTTTAACGAATCGCTTCAATCTGCCCTTATGCCAGAGATAACCCTCTTCATCGAAACAGCCTAAATCGCCGGTGTCATACCAGCCTGACTTGAGGCGCAAATGGGATTCCTCCATGTCATTCAGATATCCCGACATGACCCCATCGCCCTTGACGAGAATCTTGCCAATTTCGCCGACCTCACAGGCGTCACCCGTTTCGATCGCCTCGATCTTCACCACGGTGCCCGGGATGGGAACACCGATGCTACCGGGGCGATTGTTGTCTCTCGGGTTGACAGAAATGACCGGTGAAGTCTCTGTCGTGCCATATCCTTCGAAGATTTCGATGTCGTGCTTCTCGCGATACAGCTTTCTGAGACTTTCGGGGCATTTGTCCGCTCCGGTGACTGTCAGTTCGACGCTGGCAAAATCGCCCGGTGCTGACTGCCTTGCATAGCCCTCGAGAAACAGGGGCGTACCTACCAGAAGCTGTGGTTTATATTCTTTGATTATCTGAGCAATGGTTTTGAAATCGAGTGGATTGGCATACGCAATCGAAGTCATACCCAGGCACAGAGGTGTCCAGAGATTGATGGTCAGGCCGAAGACGTGGAAAAAGGGCAGCACCGCCAGCAGGTTGTCCATGCTGCGGACATCCATCATGTCGGAGAAGGAGTTGATGTTAGACAGCAGGTTTTGTTGTGTAAGTTGCACAACCTTCGGATCTTTCTCACTGCCACTGGTGAACAAAATTACCGCAGGTGATTTCAGGTCGTTTTTACCGCAGAGTTTTTTGATCAGGCCAGTCGGCAGTTTGGATTTAACGAGCGCCAGCGCCTTCTCCAAGCTCCCGAGGCTCGCGAGTATATCTTCAATGAAAACCATCTCGGGCAACTCATTGCAGCCCACACGTTCCAGCAGCGCTCTGGCCGTAATGATTGTTTTGAAATCACACTTGTCCTGTGCATAACGACAGTTTTTTTTCGCGCCCGTGGAGTAGTTGATCATCACGGGTGTGAGGCCGGCCATAAGCGAGCCCACCACAGCGAGGGCCGCTCCCGAGCCGGTTGGCAGCATGATTCCGATCCGGCCTCGTTCCAGCTTTCTGAAGCGGCGGGAAAGTATCAGTGAAGCGAGTAAGGCACGACCATAGCTCAGATCATTGCCTGTGGTCTTGTCGACGATCGCAATCTTGTCCGGATGCGCCTTGGCGTTGGCGATAAATTCATGCTGAAGCATGCACAAAGTTTATCTCAACTGCCCCCTGCTTGGAACCGAGCCGCGGCGGTGATAGAGTCCCTGCTGTTGCCGCGCAGGGCCTGCCAATTGGCCGGATGCCTTTTATCTGAGCTGTGCTCCCGCCAATCCGGTACCTTGCCCACCCACCGCATTGTGCTCTCAACGCCGGCCGTAAACAGGAGAGAATATGAAGAAGACAAGGTGGAATTTAATGAGAGTGTCCCTGCTGTGCGCCGCGCTGACTTGCCACTTGTCTTTTGCACAGCAATGGACGTTTACGCCGCACCCGGTTCAAGGCCAGCTGTATATGCTTGAGCCGGCTAACACCAATGGCAATGTGGGAGTCATGGTGGGCGAAGACGGTGTGCTGCTGGTGGATTCCCATTTCCAACCGGCGGTGCCGCAATTGCTTGAAGAAGTTGCGGCGCTGACAGACGAAGACATCAAATTTCTCGTCAACACCCATATTCATCCGGACCATATTGGTGGCAACAGCCTGCTCGCGGACTACGGCGTCACTATCGTCGCCCATGATCTGGTGCGTGTGCAGATGCTCAAAGAACTTCGTGTTCCTCGCCGCGGAGGGACGTTTTATCCGATGCCAGATCCCAGGTCACGGCCGGTGCTGACTTACACTGACGCGATCAGCTTTCATCTCAACGGAGAGGAGGTTCAGGTATTTCATGCCCCGCCTGCTCACACCGGAGGAGACAGTTTCGTTTACTTCACGGGGTCAGATGTTCTCCATCTTGGTGACGTGTTTCGGACCAACATGTATCCAATTATCGACCACTATAATGGCGGCAGTTTCCTCGGCATGATTGAGGCGATGGGCTTGGCCATTGGCATGGCGGGTCCTGATACCAAGGTAATCCCCGGCCACGGGCAGGAGCCCAGCGATCGTCAGGGCATGATTGATTATCAGAATTTGCTCTTCACCCTGCGCGATCGGGTGCAGGAATTTGTCGACCGCGGAGCGTCGGTAGAGCAGATGCTTGCAGCAAAGCCAACTGAGGATCTGGATGCGCGTTGGGGCGGGGTACCGTCATGGACCGCGGTGGACCTGCTCCCGATTATCTATCAAGAACTTACCCGCTGAACAAAACGCTGTGAGTGTTCCGGTAAAGTCAGATCGGTCCCGAATCACTGCTGCAACCCATGACGTGACGGCCTGCCAGTGAAAATTACTTAGGAAATCTCTTTGCTCGCTTATTTACACAGACATATCAATTCGGTCTGGCTCTGTCTGGTTGCCTTGGTTCTCGGCCTGTTGCTGCTGTTCCCGGACTGGCTTACCAGAGATTCAATTTCTGCCTATCTGGCTGGCCTGGGCTCTGGTGCGCTACTGGTTTACCTTCTGATGTGCATGACCCGTTCGCTGCTGATGATTCCTGTCACCCCGTTTGTTCTGGCGGGTGCCGTTACTTTTCCCGATTTGTTAATGCTTGTTTTTGGTATCTCTCTGGCGGGTATTGTAGTGGGCGCCTTCCTGATATACAGTTTTCCGGCTTTTGGCGGCTATGATCGACTGCTGGAAGAGAAATATCCGGCAAAAATCGCTCTGCTAAAGAAGAATATGCATGGAAACCGCTCGTTTTGGATCATTGCGGGCTGGTCGTTTTTTCCTTTGGTACCCACAGACCTGATTTGCTACGTTGCTGGCATGGTGAGGCTTCCTTTTCGGAAAGTAGTCGGACCGTTGATGGTAGGTGAGATCCCGCTCGTTACTATCTATGTATATCTTGGCTCAGAGCTTGGTGATTGGTTACGAATATGACAGCGAAATTTCAGCTCGGTGACTCGATTAAACTGATCCGAAATATAAGGACAACAGGCACTATTGCGCCCAGCTCGCAGGCTTTGATCAGAGCCCTGCTGAAGCCTATTGATTTTGAAACTTCGCGCTGTATTGTCGAACTGGGGCCGGGTAACGGGTGCGTAACTCATGCTCTGCTGCGTCGGATGCATCCGGGGAGTCAGCTGATTTCTCTGGAGCTGAATCCTGAATTTGCAGATCAGCTGCGCAGAATTGAAGACAGTCGACTTCACGTTTATAACGCCTGTGCATCTTCAATTCGCTGTATTCTGGATGAATTACAGATCAGCGAAGTCGATCATGTCATCTCCAGTTTACCGCTGACCCTGATTGACGATGATACGGTCAGCCGCATTCTCGCCAGCGTCGGAGACAATCTGCGAAGCGGCGGCCGGTTTCTTCAGTATCAATACTCGCTGGCCAATTACGGAGACATGAAGCCCTTGTTCAGTGACGTCAAGCTGCGCTTCACCCTCCGCAATATGCCGCCCGCGTTCCTCTACGATTGCGTAAAATAGCGCTACAGGCTGGCTCACTCAGGTAAAGCAAAGGCCACCATTTCCGGCGCATGGCGGGAATCCCCGATAGCGACCAGCAGATATTGCCTGCCGTTGTAGACATAGCTGACCGGTGGATTGGTAGTGCCCGCCTCCATCTCGATTTCCCATACCACTTCGCCGCTGGTCTTGTCATAGGCGCGGAACCAGGGGCCACCACTGTTAGTGGCAATTTCAATGGGCATGTCCGGTGGGATACGGCCACCGCGGCGCTGATTGGTCATCCCTTCACCGATGAAAAGAAGACTTTTTGTCAGCAACGGGGAAGGGCGCCCGGGTACACCCAGCTTTCCTAAATCCAGATGCGCAATGGCGGGGTTGTCTACCGGACCCCAGCCGTTGGGTACCATCCATTCGTGTTCACCGGTATTCATGTTGATCGCAGTTATTCTTCCATAAGGGGGTTTGAACAGAGGCAGTCCTTGTGGGCCGGCCAGCCAGCGTCTGGAACCCTTGGTGTACGACAGGTTTGTCACTTCAGGGTCACCCGGCAGCAGATCGGCGACGAAGGGGGAGGTGATGGAAGGTACATAGAGCATACCGGTCTCTGGGTCGAAAGCCGCTCCCTGAACATCTGCACCGCCCTGCGATCCCGGCAGCTGTATCGTTCCCTGAGTCCCGTTTTCGGTTGCAATCGACGGCGGGGTAAACAACGGCCCGGTGACGTAGTGACTCGCAATCTCCAGCGCCTGTGCGCGAAGCTCCGGTGTAAAGTCGATCAGATTTTCTTCGGTAGAGCCCTGCAGGTCGAACGGTGCGGGTCTGGTGGGGAAAGGTTGGGTTGCCGCAGTGACCTCTCCGGGTACGTCGGACTGGGGTACCGGGCGCTCCTCAATATCCCAGACCGGTTCTCCGGTTTCACGGTCAAAGACAAAGACGAAAGCCTGTTTCGTCAATTGAGCCACTGCCTTGATCTCCCGTCCTTCGACATTAATGTCCATCAGAATCGGAGCCGCCGGCGGGTCATAGTCCCACAGACCGTGATGCACGGTCTGGTAGTGCCAGACGCGTTCCCCCGTTTCGGCGTTTACCGCAACGAGGCTCTGACTGAACAGGTTGTCGCCAATCCGGTGTCCGCCGTACATATCATTTGTCGCTGAAGAGATGGGCATATAGACCAGCCCGAGTTCTTCATCCGCGCTGAACAGGGCCCATACCGGTGCGTGCCCGGTGTAGGACCACGAGCGATCTTGCCAGGTATCAGTGCCGAATTCTCCTTCTTGCGGGATGGTATGGTAGGTCCATCTGAGGGTGCCGGTTCTCACATCAAAGGCATGGACATCGCCCCTGAATGCTTCCTTGTTCGGAAATGTGTCCGACATCGCTTGCCCGATGACCACGACATCGCGAACCACCATCGGAACGCCGCCCCAGCGGAATCGCTCAAATTCAACCGGGAAAAGCTGCAGGTCGACGCGACCGTCAACGCCAAAATCGTCAAATGTCTTGCCATCTTCCGGATTCAAGGCATACAGGAAGGTACCACGCTGTACGAATAGACGCTGTTCATCGCCTTCGCTCCAGTAAGCAACACCGCGTGTTGATGCTCCCGGCAGACCCTCTGCTCCACCGGGCGGCTCCTGCACCCAGAGCGTTTCACCGGTACCGGGATGAAAGGCTTCTACCAAGCCAACACCATTAGTGACATAGCCCACCCCGTTGATGATCAGTGGCGCGGCATTCCAGTTGCTGGTGTAGCGCTGAGTGGGGTTGATGTCGAGATACTGCTGATCCAGCCCGGGCCGGCGCCACACGACTTCAAGATCTGCCACGTTCTCAACATTGATACCATCAAGTGCTGTATATTTGGTGCTGCCCGTATCACCACCATAGGCTTGCCATTCACCGTCACGCGCCCCCTGACCGGCGCGTTGAAACGTGTTCTCAGATTGGTCCGAGACGAGCTGGGGTGCTTGCGATTGATCGGCTGTCACCCCAGTTGTGGGTTGGCTTTGCGGCTCACTGCAGGACAGAAGCAGGGCGTTTGCGCAGAGCAGGGTGAGCAGTTTCAGGCTGAGAGGCTGGGACATGATTGGCGCTCCGTTTTTATCTTTTTTCTGCATTCTACCCAAAAAGTCGGTGACGTAAAAAAGCTATTGTGTCGAGGAGATGGGCCATACGCCCTGCGCGGCGCTGGTCACAGATAGCCTGGCCCGGTTCGGGCCCTGAAAGGAGCAATGCGGGACGGGTTGCTCGCGAGGAAGATAATCAGAATCCGGATTAATCAATTCCCAGGAGCTGCTTGCGCTGAGCAGGATAGCTACTTTTCTCGCTTAACCAGATAGCCAGAAAGCGCTCGGTAAATGCCGGATCAGAAATACTGCCGACCACCTGCCCATTGAAGACAAACCGGCTTGCGAGCTCCTCAGTAACCTGCAGCAGGAGCTGGTCGCCTTTTTCGATGTCGGGCCACATACCACTGAGCTTGCCCAACCAGGGTTCAGCGGCCTCTGAATAAAGCCCCTGTTTTTGCCATTCCGAACGGGTGCGGTCCACAAGGTCTTTGCTTCCGATTCGCCTGCGATAATCGATCCTGAGCGTAAGGTTGGGTTCGACACCCCGGTAAATACCGTCTTCGCTGTACAGATAACAGTCGTAGATTGTCCAGAAAAAAACTTTGAGCCTTGCCGCGCCGATTTCTGTCAGACTGTCAGGCACATTTGCATGCGCGGGGAGGACTGCGCTGAAGCACAGTGCAATCGTAATGGCAATGCACAGTGAGCGCTTAGACCAGTTCATCCGTTCGCCTGATACCATTCTCGGCAAGCCAAAACATCGCGGGAAGCGCGATTGCCCAAATCGCAGAGAGCGCCGCCAGCGCAAATGTGTCTGATGAGCCAAAAGAAACGGCACCCAGACGTTCACCTACGGCATAGTTGAATGGAAAAGCCAGTGCACCACAAATTGCCGCAATCCATTTGCTGCGGCCAACGATTTCTAGCGAGAGAAAAAGCGTAGTCGTAAAGGCAGCCCAGAGCAGCACGAGCCAGAGCGGGATAAAAAAGAGGGTAGGGCCAAACTGAAAAACACCCAGAACCGTGAGCAGACTGTCGATACTGACACCCAGCCCGAAGAGCATCAGAAATTGGCGTATGCGGAATATCCGGTACTGAACCAGCAGGGTAAGGTAGCCCGCCACCACCGGGGCGAAGGCCCACCAGTACGATTCACGTCCTACTACACAGCCCAGCCAGGTCAGGTTGAAAGCCACGACGTTGACAGGTTTCGACAGCAGAAACTTTGGCACGGCGATGACTTCTGAGCAGTTCGGGCGCAGAACCGCCTATAAGTGTGGTGCTTTACTGGCCAGCAGCTGAACGGCGCTGATACGGCGCTCCAGAAATCCGCCCTCGCAGTAGCCCAGGTAGTAGAGCCAGAGATTGCAGAACCTGTCGTCATAGCCGCTGGCCAGAAGATCAGATTTACTGTCCAGAAACTGCTCGCGCCAGCGGGCGAGTGTTAATGCATAATCCTGCCCGATGTCGAGGACGTCCCTGACGATCAGGTCGGTCTTGTCTGCCATGATCTGAGACATCAGTTTCATGGACGGCAGAAACCCACCGGGGAATACATGCTTTTGGATAAAGTCTTCACTTCGGCTGTATTCGGCGTATCGCTGGTCGGCAATGGTAATCGCCTGCAGCATCATCAGGCCGTTGGGCTTTAACAGGCTGTTCAGTTTTTCAAAGAAGCCGGCGAGATAGCGTTTGCCGACAGCCTCGATCATTTCCACTGATACAATTTTATCGTACTGCCCCTGGAGTAAGCGGTAGTCCTGATCGAGCAGGGTAATTTTAGATTCGAGACCGGCAGCGCGCACCTGAGCTTTGGCGTAATTCAGCTGTTCATCCGAAATCGTGGTTGTCGTAACCCTGCAGCCATAATGCGTGGCGGCGAATAGGGCAAGTCCGCCCCAGCCGGTGCCAACTTCCAGCAGATGGTCGCTCTCGCTAAGCCGGAGCTGTTCACAGATTCGCGTTAATTTGTTGGTCTGTGCATCTGCCAGAGAGTCTTCGAGGCTGTTGAATACGGCCGATGAATATTGCATGCGCGGATCCAAGAAGCGCTGGTACATGTCATTGCCAAGGTCGTAGTGCGCCAGGATGTTTTTCTTGGCCTGATTGCGGGAGTTGGCGCGACTGAGCAGCCGCACCATGGCGAGCGGCTTGAACAGCCATCCAAAGCGACTGCCCCAGTAATCCATCATGCTCAGATTGCGAGCGAAAAAACGTGTCACCTGAGTGATGTCGGGTGAGGTCCACCAACCGTCTACGTAGGCTTCTCCGGCAGCGGTGTTGCCGCCGAGCAGCGCGCGGGCATACACGCGGGTATCGACCACGTCGGCTTCGGCCCTGAGCGCTGAGTTTTTGTCACCGACTTCCGCGATGATGCGGCCTTTTTCGCGCAGCAGAAAGTGTCCTTCGCTGGCATGGCCGAGAATTTTGATGAAGAGATTGCGAAGCAGTTCAACGGACTTTGGGGTCCGTTCTGTCTGCAACAGTCGCCGGCCGGTACCCAGGCTCAGGTCTTTGTTACTCATGCTGTACCTTTTTGTGTCTTGATCGTTTGTTTCTTGGGATGTTTAAAGAGCGGCGTGCGTTTGGCAAATAAGCGCAAAGCCTCCCAATAGATTCCCAGCACAAGATACAGCGTTTGGCTGGGAGTTCTGATAAGTACGCGGCTCAAATTGCTTTGGTTTATTTCGCGTCTTTTGAGGCTGAGCGTAGCGTCGAACACTTTTTTGTCAGGCTCATTCTGGTCGTGCACGCCGATGTGCACCGAGCAACGGTCGGCATCCGGCGGCTGGATTATCCAGTGATAGTTTTGCTGCATCGGGTTAAACGGTGACACATGAAATGCTTTGGCATGGGGCTGGATGTCGGCAAGATCCACCAGGTAATAATGTCTTTCATGCCAGGGTGTATTGCTTACCTCGGCGAGTAAATACCTGAACCGGCCCTGCTGCCTGAGGTAGTAGACGTTCAGAGGGCTGAAATAAAAGCCCAGATAGCGCAGATGCAACAGGCAGAATACGTCACCCTCCGTGTCTTCTGCAGCCAGCCCGGCAAGCTCAGCGATTTTTGCTTTCACACTGTGGCCTAAATCTTCTGCTTCCCCGAGGTAGTCAGCACGCTTGAATCTGGCCCATCGGTACCATTCCGTGCCCAGCTGCCAGTGACGGTCCAATAACTTTGGCAACTCATCAGTTTTAAGCAGAAACATGCGGATCGGATACTCAAAATCATGCAGGGTCGGAGAAAACCGGCGATGACGGACGATCCCTGAAAAGAGCGCACTTTCCAGCGCGTCAGAGTCCGCCAGACTGACATCAGGCGCGTGACTCACAGGCTTTGCCCGAATCTTTTGGCAACATCCAGAGCGCTGCGTACACCATCCTCATGAAAGCCGTTATACCAGTAGGCGCCGCAGAAGTGCGTTCGGTTGTGACCACAGATTTCTGTCCTTCGCCCCTGTGCCGCGCTGGATTCAGCGGAGTATATCGGGTGGGCGTAAGTGAACTCTCGCAAAGTTTTTTCTGGATTGATCTTGTGTCCGGCGTTGAGAGAAACGAGGAAAGGCTCGGGGCTGTTCAGCCCCTGAAGAATATTCATACAGTAGGTGACCAAGGGCAGGTCTCGATCGCCGCCTTCTCCGGCGAGAAAGTTCCAGCTGGCCCAGGCGAGTTTGCGACTTGGCATGAAGCTGTCATCAGTATGGAGAATGACGCTGTTTTCCTGGTAGCCCATGGCGCCCAGTATCTCCTGCTCCAGATTACTCGCATCCTGCAGCAGCGTCAGCGCTTCGTCACTGTGGCAGGCCAGTATCACTTCGTCAAAGCGTTCAGTGCCCGAACCGGACGTGATGCTTATCGAGGCTTCGTCACGGGTCACCGAATGGACCGGGGCGCTCAGCCTGATGCGATCTGCGAAGCCGGCTGTCATCGGTTTGATGTAGCTGTGCGATCCGCCTTTCAGTACATACCACTGAGGACGGTTGTTGATGTCGAGCAGACCATGATTCAGAAAGAACCTGAGAAAAAAGCTGAGAGGGAACTGACCCGCCTGAGCAACACTGCAGGACCAGATGGCTGCAACCATCGGCAGCAGATAGTTTTCCCGCAGACCGCGGCCCAGGCCCTGCGCCTGAAGAAACTCATCCAGAGTGATGTCGGCTGTATCACCCGACGCAATCGCCAGCTTGCTGGCCTTGTTGAACCTGAGAATGTCGGTCACCAGGCGGATGAATTTAGGTCTGACCAGGTTGACCCTCTGAGCGAACAATGTATTCAGATTGTGACCGTTGTATTCGAGATTCTCAGTGTCATTGCGGACGCTGAAGCTCATCTGCGTTGCTTGCAGCGGGACGTCCAGCTGCGCCATAAAATTCAGAAAATTGGGATAGTTGCGGTCATTGCATACGATGAAGCCGGTGTCGATTTCATAGCTGCCGGAGGGTGTCTCGACCGGAACCGTGTGGGTGTGGCCACCGATATAGTCATTCGCCTCGAATACCGTGATGTCGTGCTCACGCGAGAGCAGATAGGCGCAGGTCAGTCCGGAGATGCCGCTGCCAATAATTGCGATGCGTTGCTTTGTCATTGTTATTGCTCTTTTTCAGACCAGCCCGGATACAACGGCAGAGTCTGTCAGACGGATATTAGCAGGGTTAAGACATTAAGACCTTCGACAGCAAAAACCGTTGCCAGGCATTTGGCAGTAAGGCAAGCGTTTTCATGAGGCCGGTAAACAGCCTCGGAAAGTGAATCTCGCTCTGTTTTCTCTCGAGCCCCTGTCGTATCCGCCTTGATGCGAATTCGACATCTACCCGCATCGGCATCGGAAAATCGTTGAGGTCGGTCAAGGGTGTCTCGACAAATCCCGGAGCAATATAGCTGACGTGGATGCCTTCCTTGCCTAGCGTGATGGCTAGCGTCTTCGCAAGATACTCGATTGCTGCCTTTGAAGCGCCATAGGCCTCTGCCCTCGGCAGTGGCAGGTAGCTTGAACTGCTGCCCATCAGCGACAGGCTGGAGCCCGCCGCCAATTTGGGAATCAGGGCTTGGAGGCAATTCGCAAGACCGATCAGGTTGATGCATATCACTCTTTCAAAACTGGCGGCATCGAAGTTGTTGGCATCGATGTACTCGCAGGTACCTGCATTCAGGATGACCAGTTCCAGCTCGGGCAGGGCGGCGAGAGCGGCCAGACAGTCCGCTCGGTCCTGCACGTCAAAGCTGACCGGTATTGCCCTGTCGCCGTATGCGTCGACCAGTTGTTGAAGTACCGTTTGGTTCCGCCCGCAGCAGTAAACGGTGTTCCCTGCCGCCAGATAGTCCTGTGCCAGTTTCAGACCGATACCGGAGGTGGTGCCGGTGATGAGTATTTTCATTGTCCGAGGCGTGATTTGAGCTTGCGGATAACGCGACCCAGCAGCGGGACGTTCTCGTACAGCATCGCTCCCAGATCGAAATAGTCGCGGTGATAGTACACTTTGCCGTTTCGCGTGCGCAGATAGCTGGCACCTTCCACCCGGACGGTTTCACCCCCACTCAACTTCGGGTGGTTCAGAAACATGGTCCAAGTCATGAAGACATCGGTGTCGTTAACGATGGTAGAGTGAAACCTGAACGCGCACTTATCGAGATTCGCGAATTGCTTTGAAAAGTACTGCATCAGGGCCGGCCGGCCCTGCACGGCATGTGACGGATCTTCGAAGTAGATATCCGAAGCGTAGAGCGACTCCACGTCAGAGAGATTTTCTGTGCCCAGGCTCTGATAGGCCTCTTTGACGCGGGATGCCAGATAGTCCGCGCTGGTCAGATTCTGCGCAGACTTGAGTTCGGGAGTCGGTGTCATTGGGCGTAATGCCTGATAATACGGGTATCTTCCTTTAACGGAGTCTGTTACTGTTTAGATCACCTCCCTTTATAAAGCTGGATCCTAGTGATCCGTGGCCCCCTGCATTTCGTTTTAGTCGGTTATGGAAGACGTGGTTTCTGGCGCTGGAAGCATGCTTATGGGCTCTTTAGCCAAATCAAAGTCGGTCAAAGAACCGGCGTCTGCACCGAGGGTCTCCAACGACGTCTCTGACAGCGACGAGCAGTTGTTGATTGCGGTGGGTAACCACCAGGACCGTGCGGCCTTCAATGCCCTGTTTTCCCGATTTTCCAACAAAATTTACGCGATGGGCATGAAGCTGACGCGGAATGAGCAGCTGTCGCACGATCTTGTGCAGGAAGCCATGCTGACGGTCTGGCAGAAGGCGCCGCTGTACGATTTGGATCGGGGAACAGCCCAGAGCTGGATTTTTACGCTTACGAGAAATCGGTGTTTCGACATTTTGCGTAAGATGAAGCGACAGCCCGCTACCGTGAGCGCGGATGATATCTGGCCGCAGGAGGGCGACATAGACTCCCAGCTGGTGCACGAGGAAATGGGCACTATGGAAGTCGAAGTCAGCAAGATAGAAAGTTTTTACGGTCAACTGCCTGCCGCTCAGCGGGCCGTTGTTGAACAGATTTACATTCATGATCGTACTCACGAAGAGGCGGCCGCGGTACTGGAGATCCCTTTGGGAACGCTCAAGTCACGGCTTCGACTCGGAGTGGGAAAATTGAGACAAATGGTTGGTACCGAAGTATGAATATCGACGCAAAATATCACCCGACACCTGAACAGCTTGAAGGCTTTGCCCAGGGCTCTCTGGCGCCCGGCATGAATGTGGTCATCTCCGCTCACGTCGAGCTGTGCGCCACCTGCCGGCAATCGATCAGTGAGCTTGAAGAGGCCGCCTCGGAAGAGTGGTTGAGAAGCACGCCGGATACCAGGGCGAGCAGCATCAATTTTTCGGCGATGATTGACAGTATTGTCGATCACCCCCAAATCAAAGGTGACGACGCTACGTCGGGCAATGTGCCCGAAATCCACATGCTGGATCACAGCGTTACGTTGCCCCGGGCGCTCGCGAAGGTGGCCTCGGACGGTCTGGTCTGGAAGCAGCTTGCCGGCGGCATCAACCAGGCAACGGTGACCCTGGATGATCAGACACAGTGTGAATTCCTGTACATGAAACCCGGCAGTCAGGTGCCCGTGCACAAACATCAGGGTAACGAGGTCACGCTGGTGCTGGATGGCAGCTTTGAGGACGAGCTGGGCCACTACAAGCCCGCTGACTTTGTTGTACGGACAGCCAAGGACCTGCATCAGCCTGCCAGTGAAGAGGGATGCCTTTGCTTTGCCGTTCTGGACAGCCCGCTGACCTTCACCAAGGGTCTGGCTCGCCTGCTCAATCCGTTTATCCGTTACCGCTTCCGGCGCGCGACTTCAGCAGCCGCTCACTAGGCATCAGATGGTACGGTCACCTTCAGCCCCCGGCGGCTTGGAGGTGACCTCACCGCTCAGGTCATCCCCGCAGCTTAGCGGCCTACGTCTTTCCTCACCGCGTCGATATTCATTGCAACGGAGATCCGTTCCCTCTTTCCGGTATACGGCCGCACTCCGTGCCGCAGCCATGCCGGGAACACGATAAGATTTCCACGCTGCAGTTCAATTTCCGTCTGGTACTGCTGAGGTTCGCCATCAGCGCCCCGCATTCGAAATGCCGTGTCACGCATCGCAGCCATGGGGAATCTCGGATCTTCCAGGTAAAAGCTTCCTCCGGCGTTACTGGATTCCTGCTCAGTCTCATAGCCCATATCAATGTAGAGCACGGCAGCCCACAGGTTGCCGGGATGGCTGTGCAGATGATTCAGACCTCCCGCGGGTGTCACATTCGCCCACATGCGTACCAGCCACTCTCGGTCTGCCACTGACGAATCCTGAAAATGGCTCATACGCTTGGCGATATTAATGGCTGTCTGTGCAAGTTTTTGCGCGGGCTGGCCGCCCCATTCAAGCATGTCTGTGTCGGAGTGCCAGCCGCCGATGTTAGAGCGCGCCAGACCGGGGCTCTGATCCTTGCGCTGTCGGATCAGGCGCTCCAGTTCAGAGATCAGGGCGTCGCCATCGGTTAAATTTCCATACGCCAGTGGCGTCTCGAATAGGCCGAGAGGCTGCACCTTCGCAGCCTGTGGTCGGAGTTTGTCGATCAAAATACGTTCGGACATTTTCTAAACCTATAGCAGCCATTTGACATCTTGATGACACCAGCAATGTTTAAACAGACCGCGGGTAAACCTGCTTGCTCTGACGGCGATGGTCTCTGCTGTGCTGTAACAAAAATGCAAAATTTTGGTCGCAAAATTGCAACATGCGGCCCCTAAACTTAGCGGCATGAAAATTCTTTTCCCACTGGTGAAATTAGGAGCCGATATGCATTTCAACAATTTCAGAATTCATGCCATTGCCAGCGGTGTCGCGCTGAGTGTCGCTGCGTTGACCTCACAAGCTGCTGAGCCACCGGCTCTTCCGGTCGCTGGCGCTAAATCAGGCGCGATGATCCTCGGAGGCGCCACTCTGAATGGAGGGGCATCGTATCAAAATGAGCTACCTGCGGCGGATGCCTTTGATATTGTCGCGACAATTAAGCCAGACAGTTCTGATGTCGGCAAAGCCGGTTCGCTCATTGCTGTACTTGATGTGTCGGGCGTTGGAATGTTCAACCTGCTTTCCGGTGGAATCTGGGTGCCGTTCGATGCGGCTAACCCGCAAGCCTTCAAAACTAAAACTCTTGAGGCCGAAGAGAATATCTCCATAATTGACGACCTCATTGGTTCCGATACCAACTTAACCGGTGCGACTTTGAGCGCATTTGTGGGTTATTACACCGACGGTGATTTCGGCACCATCACCTACAGTTCGACGCCTGCTACGGCAACCATTCAGGCTGCGCCAACCGGATGCCCGGCGGGAACGAGTACTAATGCTGCGACTTTTGAAGGAAAGCCGGTCTGCAATCTGCCGGTGGGATCTCCCATCACAACTGACATGCATCTCACTGCCAATAACAGCTATTTTATGAACGGTACCGTATTCGTCGGTGAGAATGATCTGAACACCCCGGATGCAGAAAAGGTCAAGCTGACAATCGATCCTGGCACTAAAATCATCTCGGAAGGTGGCCAGTCAGCGCTTGTCATAAACCGTGGCGGTAAAATCTTTGCCAACGGCTCTGCAGCGAAACCGATCATCATGACATCCAGTCAGGACGACGGAACATTGGATGTATTGAATGCCCGGGGGTTATGGGGAGGGCTTACTCTCAATGGATCAGCCACCCAGAATACTGCTAACGGATTTGGTCAGGGCGAGGGCTCGACCGGTGAGTACGGTGGTGGCAGCTCTCCCAATGATGACGACAGCAGCGGGGCGATTACCTACCTGCAAATAAAATATGCGGGTTTTCCGATCACTTCTGAAAATGAGCTCAATACGATCTCTCTGCAGGGCGTGGGTCGGGGCACCATTCTTGATTATATTCACAGCCACAACGGTGCAGATGATGGTATCGAGTTTTATGGTGGCACCGTGGATGCTAAGCACATCCTGATTACGGGTCAGGAAGACGATGCCTTGGACTGGACAAATGGCTGGACCGGACGGTTGCAACACGTCGTCGTTAAAAACACCACGTCAGGGGATAACTGCATCGAAGCTGATAACCTGGGCTCGAACCCGACAGCCAGCCCTCGCTCCAACCCGACGATTTCCAACCTTACCTGTGTGACAAGTCTGACGCAGAAAAGCAACGGACATGCCTTTGAGCTTAAGGCGGGCACCGGCATGCAGCTCTTTAACTCGGTCATTGGCGGAGAGCTCAGTTCGTCCGAGGGCTGTATCTTGATAGCGGGCAATGAGACATTCACTCAGTCCGGCGCGTCGGCTGCGACCCTGAATGGGACCCTCCGAATGGAGAACAGCTTTATTACCGCCGCTTGTGCTGCAGCCCTGTCTGGCAGTGGAACCTTTACCGCTGCAGAGTGGTTCGCCGCTCAAACAGGCTCTGTCTCCGGGACCGTTGATCTGGGCGGCCCGAATGGATGGACAAACGGTTCTGCGGTAAATGCACGAACCCCCAATGTGCCGTCTGATGCCTTTTTTGATCAGGTAGACCACATCGGTGGTGTTAAGGATGATACGTCGGATTGGACCAAAGGGTGGTCGTTTGATTATGACTGATCATAGATGGTCCAACTGAGTGAAAAGGGTGCGCAAGCACCCTTTTTTATGCCTAAAAATCACAGGGTCTTTTTAGTAGAAAGATAAGCCGAATGGTTGCAGCCTTTGTCACATATTTGTCATAGAGCAGTCATCGGATTGTCACAGAGTGGAAATAAACTACGCGCCATAACCACTCGGGTATTTCGCAAGGTGCCGTCATTCATGAACCACAGAAAAATTCTCATCGCCTGTATCGCTTCCGCCGCCAGCGCAACAGCCATGTCTCAACCTGCTCAGATCGAAGAAATTTCCGTGATCGGGCAGTTTGTTCCAGACGAAAAGCGGGCGACTGATGCGGTGTCGAATGTGGTCAACTCAGAGGAATTCACCCGGACCGGTGACGCGAACATCGCGGAGAGCCTTAAGCGAGTCGCGGGCCTTTCTACTGTTGGGGGAAAATTTGTCTACGTCAGAGGCCTGGGTGAGCGGTATTCAACAACTCTGCTGAACGGCGCTATTCTGCCGAGTCCTGAGCCCATCAATCGTGTCGTGCCAATGGATTTATTTCCAACGGCGGTGTTGGACAGTGTTCTGGTACAAAAGACTTACTCAGCGAGATTTCCGAGCGAATTTGGCGGTGGTGTGCTGCAGATGCGCACCAAAAAATCAACCGATGAGTTTTTCTTCAATATCACCAGCTCTGTCGGCATGGTGCAGAATGTGGCGTTCAATGACGGGCTGCGCATGGATGGTGGAGGGACTGACTGGTTGGGTATAGACGATGGTTGGCGAGAACAGCCCATGCCTCTGCAGCAGGCGACTGCAGGCGATCAGGAGTTGCGTAAGTTCAGCCCTTTTTCCGGCGTGGGTGTGCCACAGGAAGAGCTCGATGCGGTCGGGCAAAGCCTCAACAACCAGTACACCCCCCAGATCGAGGAGCTGCCGCCGAATGCATCATTGACCCTGTCTACGGGCAATTTTTTCGAGCTGGGCGACAACGGCGCGAAGCTGAATTATCTGGCCGCTCTGAATTATTCCAATTCCTGGGATACTGACATTATCGAGCGTAACAGCTGGGTGCCCGGGAGCGATGGTCTGACGCAGTTCGATGGACTCACCTACACCGGTACGGAAAACAGTGTCGATACCAGTGGTATCTTTACCACCGGACTTGATTTCAATCTCAATCACAATGTTCGCTTAACTTCTATTGTCTTGCGGAAAACCGACAATCTGGTCGGACGGCAGGTCGGCTTTATCGAAGCTGAACGGGACGTCGAGCTCAACGAGTCCCGCTGGATTGAACGTGAGCTGTTCTCCAATCAGCTGCAGGGAGATCATTACTTCCCCGAGTTCAATGAGCTGACAATAAACTGGCGTGCCAGTCGGATAAAAGCCGAGCGGGACGCGCCGGATGAGCGCATCTATCGCCGAGACAACGGTGAATTTTCCTCTCGTGTTGATGGCAACCTTCGCAACTGGAGTACCTTGGATGATACAGTCCAGGACGCGGGTCTTGATCTGTCCATGACGTTCTATGGCCCGATGGCATCAACGATCACGACAAGAGCCGGCTACATGTGGTCGGAAAAAGAGCGGGAATCTGAAATTCGCCGATTCGGCTTCGCTTTTGCCGGCCGACTGGCGAATGACCTGGAATTGCTTCAGCAGCCTATCGAAACAATTTTGCGCCCGGAGTTGATTAATTCGAACGGGTTCGTCATCCGGGAAATCACCAGGCCGACGGATAACTATCAAGCCAATAATGAACTCGAGGCATATTATGGAGAGGTTGAGTTCAACTTTGACGATCGTCTGCGGTTCACGTTAGGAGCGCGCCAGGAAGATTTTATACAGACGGTCGAAACGTTCGATTTGTTTAGGCCCGGCACCAATTCGCAGAGCAGCCAGGACAGCAGCCAACTGCTGCCAGCGCTGAGCCTGACTTACATTCAGGGAGACCACCAGTTCCGCTTTGGCTACAGTGAAACAGTCTCCAGACCGGATTTTCGAGAGTTGTCTCCTGCGCCGTTCACAAACCCTCTGACAGGCCGCGATATTATTGGCAACCCAGATCTGAAAATTGCCGAGCTTACGAATTATGACTTGCGATGGGAGTGGTATTTTGGCTTTAGCGACTATGCCTCTCTGGGCGTGTTCTACAAGGAGTTCACGAACCCGATTGAAGCTTCTATTTTTGACAGCATCAGCCGTCAGGGTACCTACATCAATGCCTTGGGCGCGGAAAACGCGGGCATTGAAGCTGAAATTTACAAGCGACTTGATTTTCTGGGAGACGGCTTCTTTAACGGTATCGGTGAGGACTTCTATGTTCAGGCGAATGCGTCTTTCATAGACTCAGAGGTCAGTATCGCGCCTGACGATCAAGGCGTTTTAACCTCATCTGTTCGGCCGTTACAGGGTCAGTCAGACTATCTGTTCAATTTGCAAGTGGGCTATGAGCCTATGCAGGGGACGACAGCGACCTTGCTGTACCACTACTACGGTGAGCGAATTGCGGAAGTAGGGATTGAGGGAGCACCTGACCTCATTGAGCAACCTTTTGGTGAACTTAATTTTGTGTACATCCGCAGCTTAACGGATGATTTGGCGATGACGCTAAAAGCAAAAAACATTATGGATCAGCGTAATGAAATTACGCAGAATGGATTCGTCAATATAGGTTACAACAGAGGACGGGAAGTCAGTTTTCAACTGGATTACACGTTCTAGGCGGCGGGGCAAAGCCTTGTCAGCGAGACTGTCTTAGGGCTGATGACTGGCGCGGGTTTAACCGCTGAATATTTTTTATGACTGAATCAACAATTCTAATCGTAGACGATGAGGCCGCGATCCGAGATATGGTCGGAATCACGTTGGACCTGGCGGGATTCGGTTCGATCAGTGCAGCTGATGCGCACGAGGCCCATATCTCCATAATCGATAACAAACCGGACCTGGTGCTGCTTGATTGGATGCTGCCAGGTGGCAGTGGGATTGAATTGGCCCGTCGGTTGCGCCGTGATGAGATCACCGCAAATCTGCCGATAATCATGCTTACTGCCAAAGCCACTGAGGACAATAAAGTTCAGGGCCTGAGTGAAGGCGTTGATGACTACATCACCAAGCCCTTCTCACCGCGTGAGCTGGTAGCGCGTATCAAAACGGTGCTGCGCCGGGCTAATGGCCGGCAAAAGGACAAAGCGCTACAGGTTTTCGATCTGCAGCTTGACCCTACCAGCCATCGTATCTCGATTGAAGATAAGCCTGTTGAAATGGGGCCGACGGAATTTCGGCTGCTGAAGTTTTTTATGTTGAATCAGGAAAAGGTGTTCAGTCGGGATCATATTCAGGATGCTGTCTGGGGCGGCAACGTCTACCTTGAAGAGCGCACGATTGACGTTCATATTCGTCGTTTGCGTAAGGCTTTATCTTCAATCGAAAACACCGCGATTGACTATGCTAAGCTCGTGCAAACCGTTCGTGGTGCGGGCTACCGGTTTTCTGTTCGCCCACACTGATCGCCAGATCTTTCTACTAACGCCGCGAGATCTGAAAAAGCTCTCTGGCTGTTCCGGCATCGGCAACAGTATGGCCTGAGGCTATGATCGCCTGCGCAGTGACCTCGACCAATTCGGTGTTTGAATCCGCCAGTCTGCCGGCTGACACCTCAAGGTTGTTCTCAAAACCCACGCGGCAGTGACCGCCCAGCGCCACTGCACTCTCCATGCACCGGCCTTCTGCAGAACCGAAAGCGCACACTGACCAGAGCCAGTTCGGGTCCAAATGCGGAATCAGCTTTTCCAGTTCAGCAGGGTCTGACTGCTGTGATTGATGATATCTACCAAGCACCAGCAGCACGTGTACCAGCTCATCGGGGATCAGCCCTCTGACGCAAAATGACTTAAATTGTTCGATGTCATTCTGGTCATAAAGAATCCACTGCGGTGCGATACGTTCCCGGTACAGCCACTGGAAAAATTTTGCCGCCGCTGACTCATAGATGGGCTTGCGAATCAGCTCCCGAATGGCCAGCGAGACCGCTTCCGGCCGGGTCCGCTTCACACTCTCGATTTGCTCCTCGGGTTGAAACTTTCCGACCGCTTCGGTGGTGATCTGGATGATGAGTTCCGCGCCTGCCTGCCGCCTGACTTCTGCTATGGCCGCACGATACAGCTCAGGGTCGAGGCTGTGCTGCAGCGCCTTGTCCCTTACATGAAGATGGAGCATGGCGGCCCCTGCATGCAATGATGACGCTGCCGTGGCGCCCAGTTCCTGGGCTGAGATGGGTAGCGCAGGGTGATCCTGCTTGAGTTTTCGGGCGCCGTTGGGGGCTACGGTAATCAGAACGGGGCGGGTCATGGTTTTGCTCGTTGTTACAGTCGAATCAACCGGGTCGCGAGAGTGCTTGTTATCAACGCAGTATGGTGGGAGCAATACAGCCGCCTTGCAAGGCTTGTTTTGCTTCAGTTTATGCCTGCCAGCGTCAGCCACTGACAGCTCCCGCGCCCGGCTTGAGTCAGGAGTTGCGGTGTGACAATCTTGATCTGCGGGTGAAGCGGGCCGGATGCCTGTCAGCCCTTCTGGTAAACAGCCTGATGCTGAATGGAGCCTGTCAGCTATGTCACACGATCACGATCATACCGATCCGCCTTCGGATCTCGAGCTACGCGTGAAAGCGCTGGAAAGCCTGCTGCTCGAAAAAGGGCTGGTGAAGCAGGATGCTCTGAACGCCATCATTGAGACCTATGAGCATCAGGTCGGCCCGAAAAACGGAGCGCACGTGGTGGCGAAGGCCTGGTCAGATCTGTCGTTTAAACAGGCCTTGCTGGCGGACGCGACCGCAACGGTTGCTGATCTGGGTTACGTCGGCCGACAGGGAGAGCATCTCACTGTGGTTGAGAACACTTCGGACATTCACAATCTGGTGGTCTGCACCCTGTGCTCATGTTATCCCTGGACACTGCTCGGGCTGCCCCCCGTGTGGTACAAATCAGCGCCTTACAGGGCCAGAGCGGTGAGTGAGCCACGCGCGGTGCTTTCCGAATTTGGCACGGTGTTGCCGGAGCACACGGATATCCGGGTATGGGACTCCACCTCCGAGATGCGCTATCTGGTGCTGCCCGAGCGGCCAGCCGGCACCGGGGGTTGGCGGGAGTCGCAGTTGCAGGCTCTGGTGACTCGCAACAGCATGATTGGCGTCGAACTTCTCCGGCACAGGGAGGAGGTCAAATGAACGGCGGCCATGATCTGGGTGGCCGTCAGGGTTTTGGCTCGGTGAATGCTGAGCCGGAAAGCGAAGAGCCGCTCTTCCACGCGGAATGGGAGCGTCGAATTTTTGCGCTCACGCTGGCAACAGGCATGCTGGGTCAGTGGAATATTGATGAATCACGCCATGCCCGCGAGCGTCAGCACCCTGCGGACTATCTGAAGCACAGCTATTATGAAAACTGGCTGGTAGGTCTGGAAAAGTTACTTGCGGAAAAAGATCTGGTGGCGCGAATTGAACAGGATGCGCAATGCTTCAGGGTGCCTGATGCGGCGGCTGCGCGGCAAATTCTTCGCACAGGGGGACCGACGCGGCTGCCTGATTTGACACAGCCGCGGTTTCGGTCCGGCGACCGCGTTCGGGTCGCGAGATGTCAGCGGGCTGGCCACACGCGCGCGCCGACCTATGTGCAGGGTGCAGGTGGAACCGTGGTTGACCACTATGGGACGCATATTTATCCAGATCAGAATGCTGCGGGGCAGCGGGCTGGCGAGCATCTCTACTGCGTCCGCTTCGAAGGAACTGAATTGTGGGGCTCAGAATCTTCTTCCCAATCGGTTTATGTCGATCTGTGGGAACCTTATCTCGAGGAGATTAGCTGATGTCGCTATTTCCTGACCAACCCGCCGAAAACGGTGAGCCGGTTTTCAAGGAGCCCTGGGAAGCACAGGCTTTCAGTCTCGTGATTGCCTTGCATGAAAGTGGCGTTTTCAGCTGGGACGAGTGGTCTGACGCCCTGGCTCAAGCGATCCGCCGGGATCTGCATCCGGGCGGCGGGGAGGAGGTCGTTCAACGGGTGAGTGAGGCGGTAGCTGAAGACGCGGGCGAGGACGTGGGTGAGGAAGCGGGTAAAAAGACCAGTGAGCGGATGGCAGAAAAAGAAGACAGACCTGACAGCTACTATCAGCACTGGCTGGCTGCGCTTGAGCATCTTGCGATCGCCAAGGGCCTGTCAGGGGCCGGTGAACTGGCGCAGAGAGTGCAGGCCTGGAGAGAGGCTTACCTGGCGACACCACATGGACAGCCGGTGGAATTGGCTTGCGGCCAGAGGTCGGTGTAAACGTCGCTTCGAAGGCGAATTGACTGCCTGTAAGATACGCCATACCCTGTACTGAGGTATCTGACAGACTGATCCTGATTGCATAAATTTGCACTGGCCTGCGCAGAGTAGAGCCGAAGGCAGCAGAGCGACAGGGCATGCCGGAGTGTGTAGCCGATGCCAATAAAAACACGAGTCCTCAGACTCACTCAAAGCTCAGATTCCGAATCAAGCCTCTGGCGTAAGCTGGCTTTGCGGAATGTCTAACAGGAGAAAATACTGATGAATCGCCAGGTACTGATTGCCTCCGGTCTTGCTCTAATGGTTCTGATCGGTGCGCCAGTTATCGCCCATCACGCCAGTGCACCGTTTTATGACCCTGAAGACCGTGTCGAGATCAGCGGCACGATTACCCGGTTCGTTTTTCGAAACCCCCATGCTTTTCTCTTTCTGGATGTCCCTGATGAGGGCGGAAACGCGGTAGAGTGGCAGGTTGAACTTGGTGCGCCGGTCAGCTTGCGTCGGGTCGGATGGACGCCGGAAACGCTCGCGGTGGGCATGACTGTGAATGTCGCGGGAAATCGCTCTCGGGCAGAGGGCACGAACGGCCTTTGCTGCGTGCGCATGACACGCGAAGACGGTCGACCCGTTCTCGAGGGTGGTCGCGTTCGTGAAGACGACAGTAACTAGAGGTCCACACATGAAAGTTTCCGAAAAACTGGCGGGCGGTGTCCTGCTGTTCAGCACCTGTATCTTTAATGCTTCTTGGATCAGCGCCCAGAATGACGAGGCCATCCCAGACCTGAGCGGCATCTGGGACGGGGGGTTCAGTGTGCGTCCTGTCAACGGTGTGGATGTGCCTTGGGGCGAAGACAATTTTCCCAAACTCAATGCGCGCGCGCTGGCCTATCAGGAAGTCTGGGAAGAAACCATGGCGCCGAAGTATGACTGCCAGCCGGCGTCCTCGCCGGCCATTCAGTACGACCCCTATGCCATGCAGGTCACCCAGTGGCCGGATCGGGTACTGTTCCGCTACGAGAAAGATGATCAGCTGAGAACCGTGTGGCTTGATGGGCGGGAACCCAAGGCGACTGATTTCAGCCTGCAGGGATTTTCCGTCGGGCACTACGAAGATGGATCCCTTTATGTCACAACGACCCATTTTGTCTTTGACATTGCCGGGTTCGATGACTACAACGGCATTCCCTCCTCTGCACAGAAGGTCGTGACAGAACGCTACTGGCGAGAAGGTGAGGAACTCAAGCTCACGCTGACCGTTGAAGATCCGATGTTCCTGCAGGAGCCAACTTCATACACAACCAGATGGTTACCCTCGGGCCCGGACTATCGATTGCAGCCCTATGACTGCGACCCTGAAGCCTCCCGGACTTCCGTCCGCTTTTACCCTTCCAAATACGACTGATCTCAACGATCGTGGTCAGCCGGTCCCCACGTAGGGGATCAGGCGGCCAGTGAGCAGCACCCCAAACCAGCAGGCGAGTGACACATAGGCGACGCATCTTGCCAGTCGGGGAGGTGTGCTTGTCTCGTCCCAGGTCACCAGCATCGGACTGACGCGCCAGTGGTAGAACAGCGCGTTGAGGCCGGCCAGGCCAATCAGCACCATCTTGAGCTGGAAGCCGATGTTGATTGAATAGCGGCCCGGGTCGCCAAAAAAGAAAAGGATTCCGGTGATGAGATTCAGAGCAAAGCCAAGCAGTACCAGCGGCAGTAGCTGATGAGTGGAAACCGGTGTCACTCCCCTGAGATGGCCAGCCATGCGCAGATCAACGACCAGCAGTCCGCCAAACAGTAGCGCCAGTCCCAGAAAGTGAATGATTTCCATCACCGGCCAAAGCCAATAAGTGTCCTGAATCCACAGATTCACTGGACTGCCGTCGGCAAAATTCGCGAGAGAAGACCACATGAGACTAAAAGAGATAAGCGATCAGGCGGCCGGCGATGATGGCGCCGGCCCAGGCTGAAAGGGAGACGCAAGCAAGTGTCCGCGTCAAAAAGTCGGGGGTCAGTGCCTCTGCGCCGTCAGTGGATAATTTTAGTCTGCGCTTCTGCAAGCCAAACGCGCAGCTTAGTCCGACAGCTATACAGATGAGCTTAGCCAGAAAAGGAACGCTGCCTGCTATATAACTGGCCTGAGAGCTGAACAACAAGAAGCCCGAGAGGGCATTCAGGCAAAATGCAGCTATAACCAGCGGGATCAGATCAGAAAATATCTGGAAATCCACCTCTTGGAAAAAGCCAAGCAGTTTCAAATCCCGCATACTCAGCAGCCCGACTACGATGGCGAGGCCGACGATATGGCAGGCGAGCAGGGCAGGGTAGGCCCAGAGAGATTCTCCGACCCAGATCGCCAGAGAGGTCGTTTCAAGCGCTATCAGCAATGCGGCTCTCCCTGTAAAGTCTGTGGCTCATCTCTTTGCTGGCAAGTGCTGCCCGAGCCTGGAGCTTTAGGTAGCGTGCTGTCGCTCAGAATGTGTGTCTGATCCGAAAGGCAAGTCGAACCCCTTCAGTGCGACAGTAATTCTCTATCTCCTCTATGATGCCGGAGGTGATGCGACCATCGTAGCGGGTACGTACGCGACAATTCTCTCTATCATTAGCATTTTGGATATCGAATCGAAAGGTTACGCCATTGAAGGCCCTTTTTTCCAGAAAAAACGACAGGCTGTACTCTTCTGAATCGCGCTCCGTATCGAATAGATCAAAGTTGACGCGCTGCAGCCCCTGTTGATCGGACCAGCTGTAATTCAAGCCGTAGCTGAAGTTCCAGGGCTGATAGTCGTGTCGAAAGCTGACGCGGGTAGACCAGCGCCCAGGATAACGTAACCGACGTTCACGCAGGAGAAATGGGTCGACGACAGACGAATCCCCCACGCCCATTCGGAGAGTTGCCAGCGCATTTGGCAGGCCGAGGTAGGTCAATTTTGAGCTGGCCTCAACATTGATACCGTATCTTTTGCCATCTCCGATATTGCCGCGGGCGGACAGCAGATTCTCCTCCGAAGCAGAGACATCGATTCGGCCGATGACATCCTCGATATCTCGGTAGTACAGCTGTGTGTTGATGACCCCAAGCCCCTCCGGCAGACGGTATTCGAAGTTCACATCGTAGCGCCAGGTCTGCTCCTGAACGACGTCTGGATTGCCACCCTGAATATTCTGATCATCATCGCTGTTGTCCTGAGACAGGCTGAAATCGGAAAAACTGAGCTGCGAGACTTCCTTTTCAACGGTGGCCCGAAGCTGCATGGTTGGGGTGATGTCGAATCGGTAGTCCACGCGCGGTCTCAAAAAGCTGAAGCTGCGCGCATTATTGACATCTCCTGACTGCGTTATGGTTGAATCTTCGAAGATCAGCTGGCTCTCCAGCGCCATGCGTTCGCTGAGCTGCCAGTTGTGAATACCGAAGTATTCATAGCGCATCTCCTCGATTTCGGAAAAGGCATTGTCGAGTTGTGCGGCAGGTAGGTTGCCGGTAGCCGCTGACGGCGCGCTGCTGCCATAACGCGAGCCGACCAGCAGCCCGTTGTTGCGAATGGTTTGTGCGCCTTCAACGCCGAGTTCAAGGGCCTGTTCCGGAACAAGGTCCAAGGTATAGCTGGTCCGGATGATGCGTTCCCGGTCCCTGCCCAGACTTCTCAGAAACAGGTCTTTGTCGTCGCCGGCGTCCAGCACATCGAAACGTTCCCGCACAAAATCGCTTTCGGC
>VMDC01000015.1 GCA_008081045.1 Gammaproteobacteria bacterium
CTTTACCATGACGCTCATCGCGGTGGGCGCAGGCTTTACACTCGGCGAATAAAACCCCTGCTGAACACATTGAGTCATTGCGATGCAGACGCGGGCAACGTCAACATAACACAGGCTCCACCTAGGGTACTGGTGGTAACGCTGACTTCGCCTCCGTAGCTGTCGACAATATCAGCAACCACTGCTAAACCGATGCCTTGGCCTTGCTTCAGAGTGTCAGCCCTGGCGCCTCTCTGCAGCACATAGGCAACCTGTTCATTGGGTATGCCCTGACCATCATCCTCTACCTGAATAACGACGCCATCCGTGAGCGTTGCCTCTCTTTTAATCCGTACGATCAATTCAGATCTGCCATACTTGTAGGCATTGTCGAGCACGTTCCCCAGCAGCTCCATCAAATCGCGCTTGTCACCGATAAACTGGGCGTGTTTGTCGATTTCCCTGTGCACGAACATCTGTTTGTCGGCATAAACTTTCTGTAGTGCTTCAATGACTTGATCGGTCGTCTCAGCCACATTCACGCGTCGCGCAATCGACAGGCTGTTGTCTGCCTGAACGGCACGCTGGAGCTGATAGGTCACGATCTGATTCATGCGCTCGATTTGTTCATCTGCCGCGCGCAGCTGGCTGAGAAATTCCGAACTGTTTTTAGCCTCAGCACTTTTCAGCCAGGGAATAATCCCCGACATGACCGCCAGCGGGGTTTTTAGGCTATGGGCAAGATCGCCGAGCGTTGTCCGATATCGGCTCTGCTGCTTTCGCTCGCTCTCTATCAGTTGATTGAGATTCGCCGCGACGCCCCGCAATTCTTTCGGGTACTCCGCCTCAAGCTTGTCCTTTTCACCCAATTCGATCGCCCGAAGATCAAGGGCCATCCGACTGAGGGGCGCCAGCCCCCATCGAAGCAGAAAAGTCTGGATCATAAGCAGCAGAACGGCGACCCCCCCGAGCCAGGACCAGAGATCCCTGCGGAAATTTCTGATCTCTGAATAATAGGGATCTGCATTTTCCAGCACAGTGAAATTGAACTCACTGATGCCATCTTCCCAGAGAATTCCGTAGCTGAGGCGAAAATACACTGCAGCCTCACCCGGCATGACTTGAAAACGCGATTGACCCACGCCTATGCGCTCGCGCAAAAACCCAGGCTCAGGCGGATCAAAAGCTCTGGCAGAATCACTTCGCCATAACTCCCCTGTGCTGGCACTGCTGATGTAGCCATAGAGCCCTGAATCAAGTTGATTAAATCGGGGCTCCTGCAGCGTCTCCAGAAAATAGAATTCGCCGTCGCGTTCATCGACCGCAGAGAGTAACAGGTAAATCTGGACCTGAAGCTGCTCGGCCGCTCCGGCTTCAACGCTGGAACGAAAAGCCCGGTCCAGCACCACTCCGGTCAAACCCAGAAACACACACAGCAGGATACCGAAAACCCACATGAGTCGTGATCGCAGAGAATACGCCCGCATGATCGAAGTGCTCGTCAAGTGCACACCTGAAATATGCTATCCGCTCTCAGCCAAGCAGAATCTGTAACCCTGGCCTCTGACCGTTTCAATGGGTTTCAGGGTTTGCTGTGGATCAAGCTTTAGCCTGAGTCGGCGTACAAAAACTTCAAGGACATTGCTGTCCCGATCATAATCTTGTGCGTAAAGATGCTCAGTCAGTTCTGTTTTCGAAATGACCTGCCCAGGATGCATCATCAGATATTCGAGCAGTTTGTACTCGTAGGCAGTGAGGTCTATATCTTCACCGCTGACCGACAACCGTTTGGCCGTCAGGTCGAGCGTGAGCGGACCGAAGTTTACTCTGGGTTTGGCAAACCCGGCTGCTCTGCGCAGCAGCGCATTCAATCTGGCAACAATTTCTTCAAGGCGAAACGGCTTGACCACATAATCGTCTGCGCCCGCGTCGAGACCGGCAACCTTGTCCTGCCAGTCACCTCGGGCGGTCAGAATCAGGATAGGGAACTGCTTGTCGGCGCCGCGGATCTGCTCAATCAGGGAAATGCCGTCTATCTCCGGCAATCCCAAGTCGATAATGGCAGCGTCATAGGCATACTCAGTGGAAAAATACAGGCCGGCCTTGCCGTCTTCAGCGACGTCAACGACGAAGCCCTGGTTGCTCAGACCCTGTTCAAGCTGTTGCCGGAGCAAACTCTCATCTTCAACAACCAGTAGTCGCATTATCGGCTACCTCCGCAATCCCATCGGCTAGTCGATTCAGTTCCCGCCCGTGACCTCTCCGTTCCTGGCGTGAACGAACACCGTGAATACCTTGCCCGAATTTTCCATGCGAATCTGATAGCGCTGGTTGCTCGATTCACCGACTAAGGTAATCCGCAGGATGTTTCCGGCGAATCGTTGTCTGGCCAGATTCACTGCCTGTCGCTCAGTAATGACGCCACTCACTTGGCGGCTATTCCGGACTTCCCGCAGCGGATTCGTTCGATCCAGCTGGTTCTGTTCAAGCGGTGGCGGAACCTGTCCCTGAACACTCTGACTCCAGAGTAGCAGCAGAGAGAAGAGGAAACTCGGCGTTCCACTAATTTTCAATTCTCACCTCAGGAGTACAGGCCGCCAGTTTCAACAAGACAAGGCGCCTTAAATTTCAGGTTGTACGCTGACCCGCAGGCGTATCTGATCTCCCGGATCAGTATCGGTGCGTACAGAATACTCATCACCGTTATAAAGATAAGTTACTTGATAGCCAACCAGACGCTCTTCTTCCACCTGCTCATAAGCCGTTTCACAGCGCTGCACAAGCTCAACGTCTCGAATCACGCCCTGGTTACGCCGCACTATATCACGTCCCACCGAGTGCCCCAACAGCGCCCCGACCACCGCACCGACCCGTTTGTTGCTTTTGCCATTACCGACTGCGTTGCCGATTGCGCCCCCAATGACAGTACTGAGCAGCACCGGCGTATTGGACCCCTCGTAGGCCGCATAGCGTTCAACCGCCACCTCTTCTTCCCAGCACTGCTCCACAGGCTCTTCGATCGCGATGAGCTGGTAAACTGGACGAGACTCGAGAACTGGCGCATATTCATAGCTCGTTTCCGCTGATGCGCAAGCCGCCCAAAAACTGATTCCGGCTAACAGGTAAACTGACCGTCGATTCATTGCTGACTCTCCTTTTCACTTCAGTGCAGAACTGAAAACTTCAACTGCCCTTTTGCAGTGAGTAACGATTAACCCTTTCAGGCGTTGTCAAAGTTAGCAGCGCCAAGCTGAATCCAAACTGAAGCGATTGTAGGTTTTATCGGTCTGCGGAGGGTCTGTGGTCAATAATGTGGCGGCTTCTCCAGGGCAGGATCGACCGCGGACTCAGGCGAACCGTCAGGCAGCGCGCTGAGCTGCTCCTGCAAAATGCGCAGCTGGGCCCGCAGCTCATCTATCTGCCCTTGCTGGCTGACAACGACCGCGTTAAATTGCTCGAGGGCATCTTCCTGAAATGCCAGCTGGGTCTCTATGCCCTCCAATCGATCGTTCGTGTCCTGCATCTGCAAATCTCCCGGCCTTGAGGTAGACCCGGAAGATTACACTACTGGCTCTTTAAGCAAAATCCGCTACACTGCAGGCTCAGTCACCCAACATCCTGTCTGCAATTATGGAAAAAGCACCGATTAACTGGACAAACATGCTGCTGTTCAGCGTGACACCGCTGCTGGCTGTGATTCTGGTTCCACTGTACGGCTACCTCGACGGCTACGATCTCTATGAGTGGCTGGTCTTTCTCGGCATGATGTTTTTTTGTGGCCTGTCGATTACGGCCGGATACCACCGAATGTGGTCTCACAAAGCCTATAAGGGGCATCCCGTCCTGAGATTGATCTTCGCCCTGGGAGGAGCCTGCGCCCTGCAGAATGATGTGATGCACTGGGCCTCAGATCATCGCCGCCACCACCGCCATGTCGATCAGAACGACAGGGACCCATACTCCGCTGGACGAGGCTTCTGGTTTTCCCACATCGGTTGGATTCTGCGGAACTATGACAGTGGCAAGGAGGACTTCTCAAACATCAAGGACATACAGCAGGACAAGATAGCGCTCTGGCAGCACCAGCATTATCTGCTGCTTGTGCTGCTTACCAACATAGCACTGCCGGCATTCTTAGGCTTTCTGCACGGCGATATTATCGCCTGCCTGCTCCTGGGAGGTTTACTCAGACTGGTGATGAGCCAGCATGTGACCTACCTGATCAACTCGATTGCACACATGTGGGGCAAGCAAACTTACAGCGACGCGAGTTCGGCGCGGGATAACCCCCTGCTCGCACTCATCACCTACGGTGAGGGCTATCACAACTATCACCATACGTTCCAATGGGATTATCGCAACGGGGTTAAATGGTGGCATTTCGATCCCACCAAATGGCTGATTCGCAGTTTATCCTGGGTGGGTCTGACCACAGACCTGAAAAGGACCGATCCTGCCCGCGTGGAAACAGCAAGATTAAAAATGCAGTACCAGCTAGCGCGCGAACAATTCGAGTTTCGCGACATCCCGGACAACCTCCGGGCAAAGCTGGAGCAGGAGTATGAACAGTTTCAGCAATTACTCAGAGACTGGAACGCGACCCGGCAACAGTGGCTTGAAGCGCGGGAAAAGCGCCTTCAGGAAACGCTTGCGCAGTGGGAGCGGATGGAACTGCGCGACAGCTACAAAGAACTGAAATTCGCACTGAAAATTCAGCGCAAGCGATGGCATGAAGTGTTGCGGAGTCTTCGCTCCGCCGTGGCGACCGCTGCCTAGCAGCTCAGCGCTGAGTAGACGGATTTTTCGCGGGTGCGTTATAGTCTGACTGTCGGGGTGAACCGGCCGGCACGAATACCAGTAATGTCAGGGAGCGTCTGAGATTGTGGGTAGCAGAGCGCAGGCATCAGCCAGTCTCAAAGGCGTTCGCCAGGAGTTTGACAACTCAGACAAACATTTGCAGATTGAAGAGATCAAGGAGTCATCATGATGAAAAGAGGTTTTCTGACGCTGGGGCTGGGGCTTATGACGAGCGCGCTGGTCGGTTTGGCCCATGCCGTTGAAGAGGGTGACCCTGCTCCTGACTTTTCCATCCCGTCAATCTACGCTGACCAACCGGCTATTGCGCTGGCTGACATGCCGGGTAAAACCGTTTACGTTGACTTCTGGGCGTCCTGGTGCGCTCCGTGCCTGACCTCGCTTCCACTGTATAACGATCTGTACAACAAATACCGGGACCAGGGTCTCGAAGTGGTCGCGATTAATGTGGACAATCCGATCGAAGATGGTCTGGATTTCCTGCTGGACACCCCTTTAGACTTTTTGATCCCTTCAGACCCGGAGGGAGATATGGCAACACAGTTCAATGTCATCGGCATGCCGTCCTCCTACCTGATCGGACCTGACGGCAAAGTCAAACTGGTGCACATGGGATTCCGACCGACAGACATGGAGATGATCGAAGCCGCGATCGTCGCAAATCTGCCAGACTGATTGGGTGTGCGCGCTAAAATGCGACTGATACTGTCTTTCATCATGCTTGCACTGCTTGCTGCCTGCAGTCAGGTTCAGCCTTGGGAGCGTGGCTATCTGGCCAAACAGGAAATGGCCTGGGACAGCGATCCTCTGGAACGCGCTCTCAACGACCACATTTTCTTCAGCAAAGAAGCCTCCTCAGGCGGCAACACTGCGGCCGGCGGCGGTTGCGGATGCAACTAGCTTTCAAGGCTCGCCGGCCTTCAGACCATTGAGGTCACCCTGTGAAAAAGCCCGCGTCACGCAGCCTGATCGCTCTGTCCACTTCGGCACTTGCACTGCCCGGCATCGCCGAGGCGGATGCACCGCCTCTGACCTCATCGCTCTCTTACAAGATCTCAAACTATCAGGAAGATGACTTAAGTCGTGAACAGGTTCCGTTTGGTGAACTTGAGCGGTACGACATCGATGTCCATCAATTTCAGTTTGTCTCCCCGCTTGGTCGTGACTATGCGCTGTTCATTGACGCTAATCACGAAAATATGAGTGGCGCTTCTCCCTGGTTCTCGACAGCAGGTTCCAACGGACAGCCAGTAATCAACATGAGCGGAGCAAGCGGCATCTACGATTCTCGGAGCGAGGTCAGCCTCGGTGTGCGGTACTATGGCGCACGCGGAAACATCGGCGGCGCCATTGGCTACTCAGAGGAAAATGACTACCGCGCTAAATACGTCAGCATGAGCGGTTCACGTAACTTCAATAACGACCTAACGACCCTGACAGTGAGCCTGAGTCATTCTGATGACAGCATCTTTCCGAGTGACGCTGAGCGCTTTAATCGCGTGCGGCATGAGAACAAACAGGCAAGTTCGGTGGCCGTGAGTTTAAGCCAGGTGCTGAACCCGGTTGCCAGTTTCCAGACAGCACTGAGTCTGACCGGACAGTCGGGCTATTTGTCTGATCCATACAAACTGCAGGACAGCAGGCCTGATGGAAAGACACAGATTGCTTTCTCGAATTCGCTGCGCTATTTCTTTATTAAGGCAGATGGTGCGCTACAGAGCGACTATCGCTACTACCGCGACGATTTTGGCATTCGTTCCCACACCCTAGATCTGTCCTGGTTCCAGAACGTAACACGATCATTCAAAATCGTTCCAATGCTGCGCTACTACAGTCAGTCTGCCGCCGACTTTTATACCAATATTGATGATTTTCTGAAGCCGCTGTCTGAAAGCCAGTCCAGCGATTATCGGCTGTCAGCATTCGGTGCCGTCAGCGGGGGTCTTAGTTTCGTTACGGATTTTGGTGGTTGGAGCGCCACCCTCACCGCCGAACGCTACGTAGCCAATGAAAAATACTCGGCGTTCACGGTAGCTCAACCCAGCCCCGGTCTGGTCCAGTTCACCCGGCTATCGCTCGGCGTCAATTACGCATTTTAACCGCATGGAATTGCCATGAGCACCAATCTGCGCCATGCCGGCTTCAGGGCAATGGGAACTTACTGCGAAATTCAGCTGTATGAAGCGTCTCGCATCAGCGCCAAAAGACTGGTTCGACGACTGATCGACGAGGTCAGCCGGCTTGAAAGCAAATACACACGCTATCGAGACGACAGTTTTCTGAGCGAAATCAACCGCAGTGCGGGCAATCAGGCAGGTATCAAAATAGATATTGAAACTCAGAAGCTGTTTGAACATGCCAGGAGCTGCTATGAACAGAGCGACGGACTGTTTGATATCACGGCAGGCGTCCTGCGCCGCGTTTGGGATTTCAGTCGCAGGAAGATACCCGACGAATCGGAGCTTGAAGGGCTTTTACCACTTATCGGGTACGAAAAACTCAACTGGCGGGACGATACGCTATTGATGCCCGCAAACATGGAAATTGATTTCGGCGGCATCGTAAAGGAATACGCGGCAGACACCCTCGCCACACTGGCGAGGGAACTCGGCGTCAGGCGTGGTCTTATCAATCTCGGAGGCGACTTCGCCGCGATTGGAACACAGCCAGAAGATCGACCCTGGCCGATAGGCATCACCCATCCGGAAGACTCAACGAAAATGATGTCGCACTTTCACTTGTCTGAAGGTGGCCTTGCCTCTTCCGGTGATTATGAGCGCTCTTTCATTCTGGAGGGGAAGCGTTACAGCCACCTGTTGAATCCCAAAACCGGCTGGCCTTGCTCTGGGCTGAGAGCTGTCAGCGTTGCTGCGAATCTCTGCACGGTTGCAGGATCCTTCGCTACAATTGCAATGCTCAAGCCTGAGCAGGATGCTATAGACTGGCTGACCGATTCCGGTCTGCCGTTTGTTTTTATGGACGGCGCCGGGCAGATCGGCGGGCCGGGGCTGACTGACTCGAGTTATTGAATGAGCTGCAGGGGCGGTTCGTCAAGAGCTGCAATCTGTTCACGCAGTTCCAGGATATGATCCGACCAGTATCTCTGAGTGTTGAACCAGGGGAAGTTCAGGGGAAAAGCAGGGTCGGTCCAGCGTCTGGCCAGCCACGCACTGTAGTTTATCAGGCGCATGGTTCGCAGGATTTCGATCAGCGCCAGTTCGCTCACCCGGAAATCATGAAATTCATTGTACCCTTCGACCAGCTCGAGCAGTTGCGCCTGCCTGTGGTCTCGGTCGCCAGAAAGCAGCATCCACAAATCCTGTATGGCAGGCCCCATCACCGTGTCATCAAAATCAACAAAGTGCGGTGTGCCCTCATGCCACAGAACGTTCCCGAGATGACAGTCACCATGAATCCGCATTGATCGCCAGTCGCCTGTTGACTCAAGCTGTTCAGACATCCTGTCAAACAGATCCCGCATCAGGGTTTCGTAAGCGGTAATCAGGTCAGACGGCAGGAAGTCGTTCTCAAGCAGATAACGGCTGCTGTCTAACGCTGTCTCAAGGCGCAAATGTTGACGATAGCTGAAGCTGCTCTGGGCGCCGACGGCGTGGATTCTGGCGACAAATCTTCCCATCGTGAACAGACTGTCCAGATCATCGAGATCTGGGGTCCTACCGATGAGTTGTGGGAACAGCGCGAGCTCAAAGCCATCAACCTGCACATGTGTTTCACCGCTCGCCAGCTTCATGGGGGGAACGACAGGAATTTCCAGATCGAACAACTCCTGAGTAAAGGTATGCTCTTCGCGAATTTGCCGAGCCTCCCACCGGCCGGGCCTGTAAAATTTGGCAATCAGACTGGTTCCATCGAGCAGACCGATCTGATAGACCCGATTTTCATAACTGTTCAGAGCGAAAAAGCGGGCATCCGTGTCGAAACCAAGGGACTCGACAGCGGCCAGAACCCGATCCGGTGTCAGTGCGGCGAACGGATGCTCGGACAGTGTCAACCACCCCACCCGTCACTCAGGTTGAAACAGGGCCGTTTCATTACCGGTTCAGGCATCCTTGTTATCGCTTTTGGTACTGCCGACCAGGGAAACCGGAAACGGCGTGATTTTATCGCCGCTGGAGATTTTGGCGACACCGGTTTTTTCAACCTCGTCTATTCTGATGATCGCCTGCATCGGGATGAAGCTACGCCTGACGCCGGTAAATTCTGATTTCAGTTTCTCTTCGCTGGGATCAACCACCACCTGAGAGCGCTCATCGAACAAAAATTCCTCTATTTCGATGAATCCGTACAGGTCGCTCTGGTAAACCTGTTTGACAAAAATTTCGTACACCTTGCCTTTGTTGAGAAACGTTATCTTGTAGATTTCTGTCGTATTAGTCATTTAAATCAATCTCTTAGAGAAACAAAGGTGACGGCAGACGAGACCGGATGCAAACCACCTCAGGGGTCTGCACAACCAGGTTTTCCGGCTACTTGCGGGCTATATATTGCGTTCGAGCAGCAGAATTCAAGGGCTGCAGCCACTGAGAAGGCGCCTCAGACCTGCTATACTGCGCGTGCGCAGCTTAACCAGCGCAACCTTGCGACTGCGGTACCGAACTGAGCGCAAGAGCATCCGATTAACGGTGCTTTTGGGATAGAAGTCAATCAGCACATCATTTGAAACGAGTTGGCCGAGGATAGAGTGGAGAGTTCAGAGAAAAATCTGCAATCAGCAAAGTCGAAGCAGGCAGGCCAGCAGCGCGTGTTCATCAAAACTCACGGCTGCCAGATGAATGAATATGATTCCGCGAGAATGCTTGATTTGCTCAAGCAGAACGACGGCGCGGTCCTGGTGGACACGGCTGAACAGGCTGACGTACTGCTGCTGAATACTTGCTCTATCCGCGAAAAAGCACAGGAGAAGGTGTTCCATCAGCTGGGACGCTGGCGGACGCTGAAAGAGCAGAATCCGAATGTGCGCATCGCGGTTGGCGGTTGCGTCGCCAGCCAGGAGGGAGAAGCGATCGGTAAACGCGCGCCCTACGTCGATGTGGTGTTCGGCCCGCAAACACTGCACAAGTTACCGGAAATGCTCGAAGCCTCTCAGTCAGGCGAAACGGTAGTTGACATCAGTTTTCCGGAGATTGAAAAGTTTGATCGGTTACCTGAACCTGAAGTAAGCGCCTGTCATGCCTTTCTCACCATTATGGAAGGCTGCAGCAAGTACTGCAGTTTTTGTGTTGTCCCGTATACCCGGGGAGAAGAAGTCAGCAGGCCCCTCGACGATGTGCTGGCAGAAGCAGTTCACCTGGCAGAGCAAGGTGTCAGAGAAATCAACCTGCTGGGGCAGAATGTCAACGCCTACCGGGGACTGTCTCATGAGGGCAAGATCGTTGATCTGGCCTTGTTGATCAATTACATCGCTTCGATCGAGGGCATAGACCGAATTCGATTTACGACTTCGCACCCGGTTGAATTTAACCAGAACCTGGTAGAGGCTTACAGACAGATACCGGAACTGGTCTCTCATCTGCACCTGCCGGTGCAGAGCGGGTCTGACCGTATACTGGCAGCCATGAAGCGCGGCCATACTGCACTGGAATACCGGTCATTAATACGCAAGATCAAAGCGAATCGGCCGGGGATAAGCCTGTCATCTGACTTTATTGTCGGCTTTCCCGGAGAAACAAACGCCGACTTCGAGGACACCATGAAGCTGATTATTGATGTCGGCTACGACACATCATTCAGCTTTATTTACAGCGCCCGTCCGGGCACACCCGCCGCTGAACTTCCGGATCCCACCAGTGAGCAGGAGAAAAAACATCGCCTGGCTACTCTGCAGTCGCAAATCGTCTCCCAAGCCAGCGCGATCAGTGAGGCGATGGTAGGCGGGGTAGAGTCAGTACTGATTACCGGCATCTCCAAGAAAGACCCGGGCGCGCTGCAGGGTCGAACAGAAAATAACCGGGTAGTTAACTTCCGTTGCGATGACCATTCCTTGATTGGCCAATTTGCCAGGATAGAGATTACTGATGCACTCCCGAACTCTTTGTTAGGAAACCCCGTCTGAGCACGCGAACGCAGCAACCATAAAGCCGGCAAGGCAGAATCTGCCTCCTCTTTGTCTTACTATCATGGCCAGTCATTTCATTAACCTCACCCTGCTCCCTGACAGCGCCCAACGCCTTTCCAACCTGTGCGGAAGGCTTAACGAGCATATCCAGCAGATTGAACTGGGGTTGCAGTTAAAGATCCGTCAGCGAGGCAATATATTTCAGCTTAATGGGGATGAACAGGCAGTTGCCAGTGGCTGCGAACTGCTTGAAATGCTCTATCGAGCGACCGAAAATGAAAAACTCCTGAGCCCGAACCAGATTCACTTAGCCATGCAAGAATTCCTGAATAACGAATCCGCAGAAACTGAAAGCGATCGCGCCGCAGAGCCCTCTGCACTGATCAGCACTCCCAAAGGCAGCATCAAACCCCGCAGCAAACATCAACGGGATTACGTTAGGAACATCTGGCGGCACGACATCAATTTTGGTATCGGGCCCGCCGGCACTGGCAAGACCTATCTCGCGGTTGCCTGCGCAGTTGAGGCACTCACTAAAGAAAGAATCAACCGCATTCTGCTGGTCCGGCCAGCCGTAGAAGCGGGAGAAAAATTAGGCTTTCTGCCCGGTGACCTGTCGCAAAAAATAGATCCGTACCTGAGACCGCTCTATGATGCCCTGTACGAGATGCTGGGATTTGAACGGGTCGGGCGTCTTATTGAAAAAAACGTGATTGAAGTCGCACCTCTGGCCTACATGCGAGGCAGAACGCTGAATAATTCTTTTATCATTCTCGACGAGAGCCAGAACACCACAACCGCTCAGATGAAGATGTTCCTGACCCGCATCGGGTTTGGCTCAACAGCAGTCATCACCGGGGATGTCACCCAAATTGACTTACCGAAAGGCGAACGCTCCGGACTGGTCCACGTCAGCCAGGTATTGAAAAACGTCGACGGGATCGGATTCGCCCACTTCAGCTCTCAGGACGTTGTCAGACACCGACTCGTTCAGCGAATTGTTGAAGCCTATGACGCTTTCGACGACAAATCAGTCACACCCATTTCAAACCCGAAAAACAGCGGCAAACATGACAGCGACCATTGAGCTCGATAATGCCTGCCCGGATCATTGGACTCCCGATTTTGACTTCTGCCTTCGTGTTCTGGCGACAGCCTGTCAGGCGGCCGCCCTTGATCATGATGTCACCGTCAGCCTGCGCTTTGTCGACGCTGAGGAGTCCCGGACTCTGAATCTCAGATATCGGGAGAAAAACGCCTCGACCAATGTGCTTTCCTTCCGTGCTGACTTGCCTGAATCTCTCAGGGCAAACCTCACCTCGGAACCCCTTGGAGACATCGTGATCTGCCCGGTCGTTATTGAAGCAGAGGCACGAGAACAATTGAAAACCATGGAAGATCACTGGACCCATATGCTTGTCCACGGGTTCTATCATCTCATTGGCTACGACCATATGACCGAAAGCGAGAGCGCCACCATGGAGGCGCTCGAAATTGAATGCTTGAAAAAGCTTGGAATTAGTAATCCGTATTTGTTAGTGTAATTGCTGACGCCATCCTAAGGAGGCTGGTAGCCGACCCTTCATGACAGACGACCAATCTAGCATCGATCCGAGACCCCGGTCCTGGATCGATAAAATCGCGCAAGTTTTTTCTGACGAACCCACTGACAAAAAGAGTCTCCTCGAGTTACTGCGCAACGCAGAGCAAGATCAGGTTCTGGACGCTGATGCACTCGGCATCATCGAAGGCGCACTGCAGGTTTCCAGCATGCAGGTGCGTGACATCATGATTCCCCGATCGCAGGTTGTGACCGTACCGGCCGATCTTACTCTGAGTAATATTGTCGAACTGGTCACCAAAGCCTCGCATTCACGCTTCCCAGTAGTCGGGGAAAACGTCGACAACGTGATGGGCATTCTGCTCGCGAAGGATTTACTTCCTCTGTTACTGACTGACAGTCAGGACCGTTTCGACATCAAGGACCTCGTCCGCCCCGCAACTTTTGTCCCGGAAAGTAAGAGACTGAACGTGCTGCTTAAAGAGTTCCGTGAAACGCGACAACACATGGCCATCGTGATTGATGAATATGGCAGTGTTTGCGGCGCGGTGACGATTGAAGATGTCCTTGAGCAGATCGTCGGTGAGATCGAGGATGAATTCGATGTGGATGACGACAGCTACATCAAAAAGTTTGACGAGACCAATTACATCGTGAAGGCACTGACTCCGCTCGATGAATTCAATGACTACTTTGGTACTGAGTTCAGTGATCAGGAATTCACAACGCTTGGCGGCCTGATCTTGCAACAGTTCGGTCGCATCCCTGAACGCAGCGAATCCGTGATATTGGGCACTCTACAGGTAACGGTGCTCAATGCTGACAGTCGTCAGATTAAACTACTCAAAGTTAACACCAACACCCTGCTAGATTCGGACTCAGGCTCCCAGTCACCGGCTTGAAGGGCAGCGCCAGTTTAACCAGAAATTTAGCGCCAAGACTACCTGCCGCCCGAGCCCTGCGGTATGCTTGCGCACACCGAAACAAGGCGCCAGAGCCGCCCATGAACACAGAAGTTTGATCCATGACCAACGACGACATGTTTGCCTACAATCCACAGCAGGTGGAAACTGAGGCTCAAGCCTACTGGGACGCCCACAGCTCCTTCAAAGCCACGGAAGACCCTGACAAAGAGAAATTCTACTGCCTGTCCATGTTCCCCTATCCCAGCGGCCATCTGCACATGGGGCACGTGCGCAACTATACGATCGGAGATGCCATCTCCCGCTTTCAGCGTATGCTGGGCAAAAACGTCCTGCAACCGATGGGCTGGGACGCGTTCGGACTGCCGGCAGAGAATGCGGCCATGCAGAACAAGGTCCCCCCTGCCAGCTGGACTTACAGCAACATAGATTACATGCGAGACCAACTCCAGAAATTAGGTTATGCCTATGACTGGGGAAGAGAATTAGCCACCTGCCACCGTGATTATTACAAATGGGAGCAGTGGTTTTTTACCCGCTTGTTCGCTAAAGGGCTGGTGTATAAAAAGGAAGCCGAGGTTAACTGGGATCCGGTCGACCAGACAGTGCTTGCCAATGAACAGGTCGTTGACGGGAGAGGCTGGCGCTCGGGTGCGCTGGTCGAGCGACGCAATATTCCTCAATGGTTTGTGAAAATCACCGCCATGGCGCAGGAGCTACTGGACGATCTGGACAAGCTGGATGGCTGGCCAGAAAAAGTCAAGATCATGCAAAGCAACTGGATCGGCAGATCTGAGGGTGTGAACCTGGATTTCGAGGTGGCTGACGAAACAGACGAATCACTCAGGTGTCTCTCAGTCTACACCACCCGTCCTGACACTCTGATGGGCGTCACCTATGTTGCAGTGGCTCCCCAGCATCCTGTCGCCAGAAAAGCTGCCGAGACAAATAGCGAGCTGGCTCAATTCATCGCAGAACAAAATCAGATCAAAGTTGCAGAAGCGGAAATGGCAACCATGGAAAAACTCGGGATGGATACCGGACTGAAGGCCATCCACCCGATCAGCGGTGACAGCGTACCTATCTATACCGCCAATTTTGTCCTCATGAGTTACGGCTCTGGCGCAGTGATGGCTGTGCCCGGACATGACCAGCGGGACTGGGACTTTGCCACAAAATATGGCCTTGAGATCAAGCAGGTCGTAGAGCCGATATCCAATGAGCTGATCTGCGACCTGAGCCGGGAAGCTTTTGTTGAAAAAGGCAGGCTGATCAATTCCGATCAGTTCAATGGCCTGACCTTCACCGAAGCATTCGACGCGATCGCGGCCTATCTGGCAGAGCGAGGACGCGGCGAGAAAACCGTCAACTTCCGTTTGCGTGACTGGGGGGTTTCCCGCCAGCGGTATTGGGGAGCACCGATTCCAATGATCAACTGTGACGCCTGCGGCGCAGTGCCGGTTCCCGAGTCCGAGCTGCCCGTTTTGTTACCCGAAGACATTGAAATCGATGAATCCGGCTCACCGCTCGGCAAAATGGCTGAGTTCTACGAGACAGAGTGCCCCTCCTGCGGCGCTGCAGCCAGACGGGAGACAGACACTTTTGACACCTTCATGGAATCATCCTGGTATTTTGCGCGTTTTGCCTGCAAAGATCAGAATAAGTCCATGCTTGATGCCAGAGCCAACTACTGGCTTCCGGTGGATCAGTATATCGGAGGTATCGAGCACGCCATTCTTCATCTGCTGTACGCCCGCTTCTACCATAAGTTACTGCGGGACGAAGGCCTGGTCACCAGCGATGAACCCTTTGCCCGTTTGCTGACGCAGGGCATGGTCCTAAAAGACGGTGCCAAGATGTCGAAATCGAAAGGTAACACCGTTGATCCGATGTCCCTGATAGATCGCTACGGCGCAGACACGGTGAGGATGTTCACGATGTTCGCATCAGCCCCGGATCAGTCCCTCGACTGGTCTGACAGCGGCGTGGAAGGCAGTTATCGTTTCCTGAAACGCTTCTGGAAGCAGCTTGCGGAGCACGAGGCACTGGCCCTGCCAGAGATGAACGGCCTGACGCTGTCCGCCGAGCAGAAGAAGTTACGACTGAAAAGCCATCAGACACTGGCCAAAGTCACTGACGATTATCAACGACGGCACACCTTCAACACTGCGATTGCCGCCACGATGGAATTACTGAATGCGGTTTCAAAATTTACCGAAAATCACCGGGATGAGACAGATCAGATCGTTGTGCAGGAAGCTCTGGAATTCAGCGTTCTGATGCTCGCTCCGATTGTCCCCCACTTTTGCCACGTCGCCTGGCAGCGGCTCGGCCACGAAGGCGCGGTTATGGACGCCCGGTGGCCCGAAGTGGCGGAAAGCGCCCTTGTTCAGGACAGCATGCTGATCGTGCTGCAGGTAAACGGCAAACTGCGCAGCAAAATTGAAGTCTCCCGGGACATCACCAGGGACGAACTCGAAAAGCTGGCTCTTGAGGATGAGATCATACAGCGCTTTGTCAGCGAAGGGTCGGTCCGAAAAGTTATCGTTGTTCCAGGCAAACTCGTTAATATCGTTATAGGCTAGCGATGCGCAATACAGCTCTGAGATTACTCCTCTTGGTCCTCGCATTTTCCTTACAGGCCTGCGGATTCACCCTGCGTGGTAATGACGCGATTGTATCGGGCTTTGACAATCTCAACCTTGAGCTGGCACAACCGCAGAGTGAATTGTCTGCCCTTCTTCAGCGCAGCCTGCGAGCCGCAGGCGTCTCCCTGTCGTCTGAGCAACTTAAAACTGCCCCGACCCTGAAGGTAAGCAATGAACAGGTTTCAACCCGACCGGTATCGATCAATCCGAGAGCTCGTGCCTCACAGGTTGAACTGAGAATCAGCGTCAACATTGCACTGACAGTGAGCGGAACACCGACAATCCCCGACGAGACGCTCACCGTTATCAGAACTTACTTTCAGGATATTGAGAATATTGCCGGCAATCAGGAAGAGGCCCAGATAATTGCCAATGAGCTACGGCAAGAACTGGTAAATCAACTGATGCGTCGATTAGAATCAGCCGCCGAATGAAGATCAAGACTGAGCAACTGGCCAGAACACTGAAGGCCAACGCACATCCAGTTTACTGGTTGAGCGGCGACGAACCGTTACTGCTACAGGAAGCCGCCGACCAGGTTCGACGGTATCACCGCGACGCCGGTTTTGTCGACAGGGAAATCCACACCATCGAACGGAATTTCAACTGGGAGCGGTTCAGACAGTCGACCGGCAACCTCTCTCTTTTTGCTGAACGAAAAATCATCGAGCTCCGCCTGCAGCAACCCAAACTTGAAGATGAGGGCAAGCTTGCGCTGGCAGATTTTCTCGAGACCGACAATAGTGATCTGGTCATTTTAATCAGCAGCCCGAAACTTGAGTCCAGTGTCATGCAGACGAAATGGTTCAAATCAATCGAATCGAGGTCAGTAGTGGTTCAGATATGGCCAATAGATCGTGAGAATCTGCCTCGCTGGCTGGAGTCAAGAATGCTGCAGGCGAATATCCATCCGGAACCGGACGCCCTCCAGATATTGATTGATCGTATCGAGGGAAACCTGCTCGCAGCCGTGCAGGAAATCGAAAAATTCAAACTGCTGGCCGGACCTGATACCACGATCAAACTTGACGCGCAAACCGTCATGCAGGTCGTAGCAGATCATTCTCGCTACAATGCCTATCAGCTGGTGGACGCAGCCTTAACGGGAGATCTGGCACGCACACAAAAAATTCTGAATGGTTTGCAGGCTGAAGATGTTTATCCCCTTGTTATCCTCGGGGCAGTGACGCGGGAGCTGAGAACATTACAACCAATGGTAGAGAAACGGGAAAACGGTCAGCCTCTTACAGCAATCATGCAAACCGCCCGCATATTCTTCAACCGCAAGCAGGCAGTCAGAACAGCGATCTCAAGACTGTCTAGCGCTCTCATCTGGGAACTGCTGGAGCAGGCCCGTCTGGTGGATCAGGCCTGCAAGGGCATGAGCCCGGCCAACCCCTGGGATGAACTGAGTATGTTGCTGATCCGCCTCAGCGGCAGCCGGGTTAGTACCGCGGCCGAACACCAAGCCTTATCTAATTGAGGCCTCGACGTTCGAGCAGCGGCAGGATCTGCGCATCCCGTCCTCTGAAGTCTCGATACAGACCCATGGCGTCACTGCTGCCCCCTTGCGAGAGCAACGACTGTCTGAAATGGTCACCATTTTCGCGTCGTAGTCCGCCATTTTCGTGAAACCACTCCACGGTGTCTGCGTCCAGCACCTCGCTCCAGATATAGGAATAATAGCCCGCCGAGTAGCCCCCGATAATATGTGAGAAATAGGTCGCGCGATAGCGAGGAGGGACTTCATCAACCTGAATACCGGCAGCCTCCAGAGCCTGCGCCTCAAAATCCATAATCCGTTCGGCCGACGGCACGTCATCGACAGTGAGTTGATGCAGAGCCTGATCCACGATAGAGGCTGCCAGATACTCAGTCGTAGCAAAGCCCTGGTTAAAGGTTTGAGTCGATAACACCTTGTCCAGCAACTCACGCGGCATGGCTTCACCTGTTTCATAGTGCACAGCGTAATTCTCAAGCACCTCCGGCCAGGTAGCCCACATTTCATTGACCTGGCTCGGATATTCGACAAAGTCACGAGGAACACTTGTTCCGGAGAAATAGGGATACTCTACTTGTGAAAACAGACCATGCAGAGCATGTCCAAATTCGTGAAACATGGTGGTTACTTCATCGAAGGTAAGCAGAGTTGGTTCACCGGCGGGTGGCTTCGTAATGTTAAGATGATTTGCCACAACCGGTGAAGTTCCCATCAGCGTACTTTGCGAAACGTAGGAATTCATCCAGGCCCCACCACGTTTGCTGGGCCTTGCATAGAAATCTGCGATGAACATCCCCAGCGTTGAGCCGTTGACGTCAATCACCTCAAAGACTCTGACATCCTCCTGGTAAACAGGCAGTTCGTCACGCTCTTCGAAGCGAATCCCGAACAGCCGTTCTGCCGCGTAGAAGACGCCACGAGTAAGGACATTGTCCAGCTCAAAATACGGCCGCAGCTGATTGGCGTCGAAATTAAATCGCTCCGCCCGCAATTTTTCCGTGTAGAAATCCCAGTCCCACGCGGCAAGCTGAAAGTCATTCCCCTCCGACTCAATTAAAGCCTGAAGATCATTCGCCTCGCGTCTTACATTGACCACAGCAGGCGCTGCAAGCTCAGCCAGCCTCTGGTTAACTGCCTCCACGGTCTGAGCGGTTTGATTGGCCAGGATAAACTCAGCGTGATTTTCGAACCCCAGCAATGCCGAGCGCTCTGCTCTGAGGCTCAGAACTTTTGAGAGAACCTCCCGGTTGTCAAAATCCCCTCCCCGGCTGCCACGGGACAAAGACGTTTCATAAATCCGTTGCCGGATAGCCCTGTTCTGCAGGCTGGCCAGGGCCGGCTGACCACTGGTATTCAGCAGCGGGATCACGTACTTTCCCGGAAGATCGCGTTCAGCAGCTTCCTCACTGGCTGCCTGCTTCAATGCTTCATCCAACCCCGTCATTTCTTCTTCAGAATCGACAACGATTGCCAGATCATTGACTTCACTCAGGACATTCTGGCTGAACTGCGTCTGCAGGGTCGCCATCTCGGCGTTGATCTCCCGCATTCTGTCCTGCTCCGACTCAGTCAGAGCAGCTCCGGCCCTGACAAAGTCAAGATGGTACTGCTCCAACAGGCGCAGCGCCTCAGGTTCGAGAGCCAGCTCCTGTCGCTGATCAAACAAGGTTTGTATTCTGGCGAACAGGGCACGATTCAACAAAATGGCGTCACTGTGAGACGCCAACTGGGGCGCGAGCTGTTGCTGCAGCGACCGGATCTCGTCATTGGTATGCGCGCTGCTCATGCTGAAAAATACCCGGGACACCCGGTCGAGCAACTGACCGGACAGTTCTAGCGCAATAATCGTGTTTTCAAAATCAGGGCCCTCACCCTGACTGGCGATAGCCTCAACTTCGGCTAATTGTTCAGCCATACCGCGCTCGAACGCCGGCAAGTAATGATCGGTCTGAATCAGGTCAAATTGGGGATAATTCAGAATTAGCGGACTCGCCTCGAAAAAGGGATTTGCCGGCACGGCAGAAACATCGGTGTTTTCGGACATAGCAGACTCGCTGGGTTGAACCGATACAGGATTATTGACGTCGGGTGTTTGCGGCTCCGAGCACGCGACCAGACCGACCGTGAGTATGGTCGGTGCCGTCAGAGATAAAAATTGGATTCTCATAGGATAAAAAGACCTCAGTCCTTAAAACAGCCTTATAGGGCGCCGGGGTAACAGAGTTTAGCTGGCAATGCGCTGCCAACGGTAAATACCAAAGCCGGAACTCAGTACCGGTACCCCACAGGCGCTTTTCGGGTATTCTAGCTGCTTTCTCGACAAGTCGCAGCCCAACCGATCAATGCTTGCCGTGAATTCGTCAGCGGGCTTACGGGCGGGATTAGTGAGGGATTGAGCGCTTCAGGCGACCGGCCCCGCACCAAACGCTATGCCCCCAGCTGACGGGCAAGGTCGAGAAAGCTGTCCGCATCAAAATCAAACTCGCCCGCTGCATTCCGCTCTCTGATCCGCTCTTCCCCCCATTCGAGAGGCCGGTAGACATAGGCCGTTTTTAAGCCTGCTTGTGCTGCCGCACGCAAATCTCCGGGGTGTGCAGCGACCATCAAGACCTGAGCGGGCTGTAAATTCAGCAGATCCACAGCTTTCAGATACGCTCTCTGGTCCGGCTTGTAATGCTGCGCCAGCTCGGCGGAAAACACCGCGTCCCAGGGCAAACCTGCGTGCTTTGCCATGTTAGTCAACAAGGACACGTTGCCGTTCGATAAAGTCGCAATGATAAATTGACTCTTCAGTCGATTCAGACCTCCTACCGTATCCGGCCAGGGAGACAATCGGTGCCAGGCACGGTTGAGGTGATCAATTTCAGCTTCAGAAAGGCCATCGAGGCCGAACTCAATGACCAAATCATCCAAAATCATTCGGTGAAGATCATCAATATCGGTCCAGGGAAGCTCTCCCGAGCGAACTTTGTTCATGGCGGGTCCGTAGCCTGCCCGCCAGCTGTCCACAAATGCGCCCCAATCGACCTGCAGGTTTTTTTGCTGTGCGAGCAGTCTGCCCTCTCTGATGATGGAAGAGCGCCAGTCGACAACGGTACCGAAGACATCAAAAAGCAGCGCCCTGATGCCAGTACGCTGAGAAGAAGAGCTGTCCGTCTCCGCTCCCAGCAGAGGAAACGCGGCCATGAGGGAAGAGAGGCCCATCAACTGCATCGCTTTTCGCCTCTGGTCAAACCGGCCAGTTGCCTCAGCGTCGAGAGCAGAAACCTCATCTTTGGTATCGAAATGACGCATAACTAAGGTGCCTTGGTTTACTCAATATCAGGATCAATAGAATATCAGCATACCTATTTGGTATGCTGACTCAAAGCCTAAATCAATCCAGATATGCCGAATCGTCGCTCCTATGATTGACCTAGAAACCGTTCGGGCTGAGACACCCGGATGCGACAACATCCTCCATTTCAACAATGCCGGATGCGCCCTGAGCCCGCATCCTGTCATCGATTCGGTGATCAGCCATCTTCAGCTTGAGCAGCGGATCGGCGGATACGAAGCGGCCTCACAGGCTGAAAAAGAAGTCGCCAATTTCTACACCCAGCTGGCACAACTGCTTAATTGCGAAAGTTCAGAAATTGCGTTTATGGAGAGCGCAACGCGGGCATGGCAATCCGCACTGCTGTCACTGGACCTCAAAGCGGGAGACGAAATCATCACCGCTGGCAACGAGTATGTTGGAAACTACCTCAGCTTACTTGCACTGGCCCGCCATCGGGGCATCAGGCTCCAGACGCTTGCCCTTGGCGCTGACGGTCTCATCAAGGCTGAAGAGCTCGAAAACCAGTTAAGCACAAAAACACGGGCTATCGTAGTCACCCACATTGCCAGCCAGCGGGGAGATATCCAAGACATCAAGGCAATCGCTGAAATCGCCCGGTCAGAAGGCATTTGCCTCTTAGTAGACGCGTGTCAGTCCGTTGGCCAGTTGCCTCTAGATTTGCAGGAGATCAAATGTGATTTTCTCTGCGGCACCGGACGGAAATACTTGAGAGGTCCAAGAGGGACCGGGTTTTTATTCGCGCGCAATCAGAGCACGGCAAGCTTCACTCCACCCGTATTAGATTTACAGTCTGCCTCCTGGGACGCTGCAGAAAGCTTTACGGTAAAGCAGAGCGCCAGCCGGTTCGAAAGCTTTGAACGCAATCTCGCCGGCCAGATTGGATTGGGTCGGGCCGCTGAGTATGCCAATGCACTGGGCATGACACATATTGCGGCCCGTATCCAGAGTCTGGCTGAGAATCTGGTGACCGGGCTTCAGAGTCTTCAGGGGGTTCAGGTGCATGAATTGAATGAGCCCCGATCAGGGATTGTGACTTTTAGCAAAACCGGCACGGCAGCTGCGGCGCTTCAGAGCCATCTGCATCAACAGGGCATCAATACATCGACCAGTAAAAAAAACAATGCAAGACTGGATCTTGACCGAGAGACGCAAGGTGACGTTATCAGGGCCTCTTTGCACTATTACAACACCAGCAGTGAGATAGAGCGCTTCATTCAGGTCATTGACCGCTTCTGACTACGACATCGGGGACAGCGCGCAAGGCCGGGTGCATCAGCGATGTCCAGCAATTTTAGGCCGCCTGATCTGATTACTGAAAGTACACTACCAGTATCGCGACCGGGCAGATAAATTTGACGTAGAAAGGCCAGATCTTCCAGAAAATTCCTGATTCGACTTCAGGGCAGCCCTGTTTAATTTCCTCCAGAACTTCGCTGCGCTGCCAGATCCAGGCAGCAAAAATACAAAAGGCGAATCCCAGAAGCGGCTGACTCACCTCAGTTGTCACTGTCACCACTAGATCGAAAAGCGGATCGAAGTTAAAGACAATGATTAACGAGATGACGGTAATGATGGATCCTATGAGGATGGCCGCCCGACGACGTTCAAGCCCATGATGCTCAACTGCGTAGGCGACCGGCACCTCCAGCATAGAGATAGATGACGTCAAGGAGGCAATCGTCATCAGCGCGAAAAAGGCAATGGCGACAAATACCCCGATGGCACCCATCGTAGTGAACAACGAGGGCAACACTGAAACAATCAGTCCTGGTCCGGCGATCAAGCCGCCCGCGTCATCATATATTTCCACACCATTGGCAAGCGCGACATACATTGCCGGCAGAATCAGCATTCCTGCCAACACTGCGATGCCGACATCAAGCAGCGCGACCAGACTGCCGATGGTGGGCAGGTTTTCCTTGCTGCTGATGTAGGAACCATAAATCAACATCGTACCCACCCCCAAGGACAAGGAAAAAAAGGCCTGACCCATCGCATCAACAAGCAGCGAAGGATCTGCTATCAGTGAAAAATCCGGGATGAGATAGGCACGAAGTCCATCCATAGCGCCCGGCAACGTCAGGACATACACAATGAGCAACAGAAGAATCACGATCAGAGACGGCATCAGACGCGAAGCCCATTTCTCAATACCTTCCTTGACGCCCGCGCTGATGATGTAAATGGTCAGCAACATGAATAACACCACGAACAGGCTGTTCCGCATGACCGCATCAGCGGTCAGCCAGGCTGACAGTTGCGAAGCGCCCAACAGACGGGCAATCGGATCGAAGAAAAACGCGATCATCCAGCCGCTGACGATGCCGTAAAAACTCAGGATAAAACTGACCGTGACAATACCGGTGAATCCCACCAGCAAGGCAGCAAGCCGTGTCTTATTGCCGGAGGATATCGTGCGCAGTGCCGTGACTGCATTGGCTCTGGCATAGCGCCCGATGATCAGCTCGGCCATGAGCGCCGGATAGGCCAGAGCAAACGCCAGAATAAGATACGTAAATAAAAAAGCTGCTCCACCATTAGAGGCTGCGTTCGTCGGGAACCCCCAGATGTTACCCAGACCAACCGCCGAGCCGGATGCAGCCATCAAAAATCCGAAACGGGACGTGAATTCACCTCGTGGAGCCGCCATGACGCCAATTCTCTTTTATTTGTATTTTGTGTTTCCCGCTAGTCGCCCAATTGTCTTTGAGCCCGACGCGGATCCCGATATGAAGAGTAAATCAAAGCCAGGAGCGCGTAAATGAAGACTTATTGATCGTAGGTGACCAGCGTGAATATCAGTGCGTCCGGGTCGGTTAGCTCGAACAGCACATTGCTCAGAACCATAACCTGGCCATTCTGATTGACTTCAAGCGAGGGTATCCGCAGTCGATTGTCTGAAGCGGAATATGTGGCTATGCCAGTGAAACTGGTGCGGGCGATGACAGAGCCCGGGTCGACTTGTAACTGCAACCCACTGCTGGACGGAATCTGGCGCAGGTACAGGCTTACGATATCTTCGTCATTATTGACGTTAACGGATGTAATCAACAGGCCTGAATTTGACTCAAAGACGTGGGCCGCCTCGCTGTAACGCTCGACAACCGATACGTTCATATAAACCAGATCACGAGGGTCATTATAAACCCCGGTTATAAAGGGCGCATCCTGGGCCTTGAAGCCGAGGCTGATTTTGGGCAGACCGTTAATTGTGTCGAGTACCGCCATACCGTTACCAAGAACGCTGCCAAACACGGTGAAACCACCGTTTGATGTATCAAGTGAGGTATTGTCACTGAGATTTACAAACCATTGATTGGTTGCACTGTCGGGATCGCCATCTATCTTGGCCATGGCTACGGTGCCTCTGATATTAGAGGCACCGAATTCGTTAATCACCGGAGGATCTGTCGGAACATCGACAGGTCCCACATAAGGCTGAAATCTGTAGGCCCCGCCCTGTACGACAAAGTCATCGGGCACCCGATGCAGGTAGGTGGCATTGTAGTCTCCGCGTCTGACGTAATTCAGAAAGTTCTGAACCGTAGCCGGTGCCGACTCATCGAGAAGCTCTATCGAGTAATCGCCCACAGAGGTACTCACCCTGACAATCGTGCCGGCCTGCGCAGAGGCACTGAAAGCCAGAATAACGACCCAACCGAGCAATCCCACCAATCGGCGCAGCAGTAGAAGTCGATGTAAATGAAAGTATGAATTGAACACGGTAATTTCCGCCTGAATGAGCGCTCGCAGGATAGGTCAACTGCCGAAAAACATCAACATATTCAATAACCCATGCAAAGAGTTTGACGCTCAGCTTACTTTTCTCTGCAGCTCTATTCTGAGTTATCATACGCCGGTCCAGACGGGTTAACTGGACATTAACTTTCTGTATTGACTTTCTGCCACTGCGCTTCGGTCTGCTGACACTCCGGGCCCGGGCGGTACCAAGACTCTAAGCAAGACATTGAACTCCTCTGATTCAACAGAATCTTCACCGCGAATCGGCATTGGTGTCGACTTCGGCACCAGTAACAGTGCCGCCGCTGTCTATGACGGCGAACAGATACACCTGATCCCACTCGAAGAGACTGCTGTGGTGATGCCCTCCGCGACTTACATCGACAGAGAGCTGAAAATCACTACAGGACAGGCAGCCATTAATCGCTATGTTGACAGCAACATGGGAAGAACTGTTGAACTCAGTGCCGAGGTACTTGGTGAAGGCCGCTCCACCACCGGACAAATCGGCGACAAAGGGCTGCCGGAAGAGGCGCAGACCGAACTGATCTATGGCCAATCATTCGTTGACGGAGGGCTACAGGGTCGATTGTTCCGCGGTATAAAACGACTTTTGGGAAACCGGAATGCGCCGCGCCTGATGGTGTTTGACCGACCATTCCGCCTCGTTGCACTGATCACGCCGCTGTTGGTTCGTGTTCAGCAGCATGTTGAACGGCTGATCCTGACATTCGAGTCAGTTCCGAAGGCAGCTGACCACGCCTGTATCGGCCATCCGGTCAATTTCGAAGGGACCGAGCAAGGGCGGAATCAGCTGGCCCTTACCCTGCTCAAAGAAGCTTACGGATATGCCGGCTTCAGTCGTCAGAGCCTGTATCCGGAACCCGTCGCAGCAGCCTTGAGCTATCTGCATCAATACCCGGCTGCCAGTCAGCAAACCATTCTTGCCGTCGACTTCGGCGGTGGCACGCTGGATCTTTGTTTGCTCAAGCGTTTCGAAGAAGGCTTCAAAGTCATTGGCACCCACGGGATTGGATTAGGCGGCGACCATATTGACCAGCTGATGTTTAAAAAACTGCTCTTTCCTCTCCTGGGCAAGGGCGAACGCTGGCGGCGGGCAGGCTCAGACCGGGAAATTGAAACGCTCTTCCCTTTCGAAGACTATGAGGAGCTGCTGCTGAATTGGGCGGTGTCCTACATGCTCAATCAGAATCGCTTCACCACGCCGCTGATGCAGCGTATCGAAGAAGAAGACGAAGCGTCCGTTAAGTTCAGGCGTCTTTACGATCTGATAAAAAACAATTACAGCTACCTGGTTTTTCAGGCGCTTAAAGATCTGAAGGCTGAACTGTCCAGTCATGATACGGCCAGGCTGGACATCCCCGAGATTGATATAGACCTTACGGTATCCCGTGAGCATTTTGAAGACATCATCCTACCTGTCCTGACAGAGTTACAAGCAGCAATCGTGACGATCTTACAGCGCGCCAACATCAAAGCTGAGCAGATACAGCTGGTCCTTCGTACCGGGGGTTCCTCACTGATTCCTGCCGTCAAGCGTTTACTGGACAAGTCATTTCCAGACAAAGTGATTGAACATGACCCTTTCACCAGCGTTGCTGCGGGTTTGGCCATCGCAGAGTATCGGGGTCTCGGCGCTCAGGCTTACAGCGGACCGGAATCGGTGAGCAGGTTTTAGCGACTCATGGATCTTATTCTGTATGCTATCCCGGTATTCCTGCTGCTGATTCTGGTGGAATTTAGCTATGGCCTATGGTGCGCTCGAAATACCTATCGTCTTAATGACACGATCAACAGCCTGTCAATGGGGACTCTCAGCAGGTTGCAAGCACTGGTAATCGTTGGGACTTCGGCTGGCCTGTATGAGTTTGTCGCGACCACTTTCGGGCTGTCGCAGCTTTCAGAACAGAGCCTGTGGACCTGGCTATCCTGTTTTGTGCTTTATGATCTGGCGTACTACTGGAAGCACCGATGGGGGCATGAACTCGCACTGTTCTGGGGCGCCCATGTCGCGCATCACCAAAGCGAAGATTTCAACCTGGGCACGGCCCTCCGTCAAACTAGCACGGACTTTTACAGCTTCATTTTCTATCTCCCGTTCTTCGCCGCTGGCTATCCCGGGGAAGTCCTGTTCTCCGTTGTCAGTCTCAATCTGATTTATCAGTTCTGGGTGCATACCGAACATATCCAGAAGTTAGGGCCACTGGAATGGCTCCTGGTCACTCCTTCGAATCACCGCGTACACCATGGTCGGAACGAACAGTATATCGATCGTAACTATGGGGGCGTCTTTATTGTCTGGGACCGCCTGTTCGGCACTTTTCAAGACGAATTACCGGAAGAACCCGTCATTTTTGGCCTAAGCAAGCCACTCAAAAGCTGGAATCCACTGTGGGCGAATATCCATGTTTACTGGCGACTCATGCTGGATTGCTGGTATACCCCCGGCCTGCTGAACAAACTCTCGCTGCCGTTTCGTCGCCCCGGATGGCGGGCACCGGGTCATACCAGCAACTGCCAGAGCAAACGAATACCCCCGGCCAAGACTGAAAAATTCGACCCGCAGATCAATCACTTCGGAAGAATCTATATTTTCGCGCAATTCCTGGTCACCACCGGCCTTGCTTTGTATTCCCTGATCAATGCGCCGGAATGGGACTATCAGAAAACCGTATGGATGGTCGCATTTCTGACCTATTCGCTGTGCGCGCACGGCTTCTGGTTAGAAGGAAGAACCTCCAGTACCCTGCATGAATTACTGAGACTTGGCGGTGCTGCCCTGCTTCTGTCGTTACTCCAGCCGACCGCCGGATACCAGCTACTGTACTCCGCCTACCTCATTATCTCGTTAGCACTGCTCTGGACTGGAATGCGAAGCGCCGGACACTCTGATCCGGACAATTTCACCTCGCTGCACCCCTAGAGCCGATCCAGAGGGAAGCTTGTAATCAGAGCCCCTGTCGCGGGATTTCTGATTTCGAATTCAGCCTTGAAGGCACTCGACAGCGCATCGGTAAAGCTGGTGCCATCATCCAGGCTTGAAATGATGAACACCATCCTCCCTTGAACCGTCTTCGCGGGCGGCAATGCCAGCGGATTGAACCGGTAATCCCCGTTGTTGCTGAGCATCCCGCGCACCGATGACTCTACGCTCAGGCCGGAACCCGGCACTTCGGCCCGTACCGCTCGGAATAGAGCAGATCCGTCATTTGCATCGGTCACTCTGAGAAACACATTGACATACTCGGTAAACAACCCGGTATTTCGGAGGGTGATAAGAGGCGTATAAATCGGATATGCAAAGCCGACCTCTACCAGGCCATTACTGGATGCGTCTGTGATCAGCGCACTGTTCAGCTGATCTCCCTGAATTTCTCCCGGACTGCGCTGCGGTAACAGCCAGCTAAAATACAGAATCGCTGGGAGCAGTGCAGGAAGGCAAACTACAAAGCCGTAGGGTACGGGCCGTTTAACGAACGCCGGAGCCAGCGGATAAATGGCTGTCAGGACCAGCAAGATGGCGAAGTCCAGGATGGCAGCGCGGATAATCAGCGCTTGAGAACCGATAAACTCAGGGTTTGTGAGAAACACCGCCAGCACGCACGAGGCCGTGAGCATTGCCAGCAGACTGAAAATCAGTTGTCGGACGGAGAGCATGGCGGCTTTGCTACCCGAGCCCAGCAAGGAGGTAAGACTGGCCACCTGCATCAAACATTTGCTAGACCCTCTTCAAATACCTGGCAACGGGATAAAGATCAAAGCCCATTTTTTCATAGGTCTTTCTGGCAGCGGCGTGGCCGGGGTCACCGCCAGTTTCAATCATCACGAGAGCGAAACCGCGCTGTTTGATTATTCCGATGCCGGCATTAATGAGTGCAGTACCGACGCCCCTGCGCTGATAGTCTGGATCAACGCCGACCATAAATATCTGGCCGAGAAAATCTTCCGGATGGAAAGACATGGCAGCAAACCCAAGGATTTTTTCATCCCGCTCGGCAACGATTGTATGGATATCTCCACTGTCGCAGACAGTATTCAAAGAACGCATCTGTTCAGCCTGCCAGTCGGGCACGAAGACTTCGTAAATTTCCGGCTTGATACTGCGCTCGAGATCGGCAAATACAGGTTCCCAAGCCCTCAGGGTGAGCTCTTCAAGTGCCGGTTTGTCGTCTGCTTCGTAGTCACGAATATTCATGCTGCCCAGCGATGTCACACGACCGTTTCTCCGTGAGCCTGCTTATCAGCATGATAGGAAGATCGCACAAGTGGGCCGCTGGCAACCTGATCAAATCCGAGAGTTTCGGCAAATTTCTTTAGCGCCTCAAACTCGGAAGGATGCACAAATCGCTCAACCTTCAGGTGGTCCTTGCTGGGCTGCAGGTATTGCCCCAGGGTAATCATGTCTACCCGGTGCGCCTTGAGATCTCGCAGGACCTCCTTCACCTCATCCAGGCTCTCACCCAGGCCCAGCATCAGTCCGGACTTGGTCACCACTTCCGGACATCGCTCCTTGTAGGCCTTTAGCAGTTCCAGCGACCATTGATAATCAGCACCCGGCCTGGCCTTACGGTACAGCCTCGGTACCGTCTCAAGATTGTGGTTAAACACATCAGGAGGCGTGGACTGCAGGATATCGAGCGCAATGTCCATTCGCCCTCTGAAATCCGGCACCAGCACCTCGACCTTAATATGAGGATTCTGCAATTTGGTCTGGGTGATGCAGTCTGCGAAGTGCCGCGCACCACTGTCTTTCAGGTCGTCTCTGTCTACTGATGTAATCACAACATAACTCAGATCCATTTCCTGAATGGCCCGGGCCAGCTCAGTCGGCTCGTTCGGGTCTAGCGGCCTGGGTTTTCCATGCGCCACATCGCAGAACGGGCAGCGCCGAGTACAGATATCTCCCATGATCATGAAAGTTGCCGTGCCATTGCTGAAGCATTCCCCGAGATTCGGGCAAGACGCTTCTTCGCACACCGAAGCCAGACGATGCTCTCTCAGCTTTTGTTTAATGTGGCTTATCTTAGGGGAAGCCGGAATCTTGACCCGTATCCAGTCCGGCTTGGTAGGCAATTCGACAGTAGGGATAACCTTCACGGGAATGCGCTTTACTTTTTCCGCACCCCTGAGTTTCTCGCCTTCCACCAATACGTTTCGTCTTTTACGCTCTGCCATGATCTGATTCATCCAACTTGAGTGGCCCGGCTGCCTTCTGACGATGACAGACCGTAATGCGGGTGATATCCCAGTCCCTGTAAGAGGGCATCAGCAAGCTTACGACTCACCGACTGCAATAACTCCTCTTCGCCCGTGACAAGGTCGGCAACCTGAGTAATAGGTAATTTTTCGAAGCCACAGGGATTGATGTTGCCAAAAGGAGATAAGTCCATGTTTACGTTAAGACTAAGACCATGATAGGTCCATCCGTTCTTTATCCGCAGACCCAGAGCCGCAATTTTAGCATCATTTACATACACGCCGGGAGCACCCGGCCGGGTGGCCGCCTCGATTTCATAATCAGATAGAGTCTTGATGATCGCCTGCTCGATCAGATCAACCAGACTGCGAACACCCATTTTTCTGCGCCTGACATTAATCAGCAGATAAGCGACCAACTGGCCGGGACCGTGATAGGTAATCTGGCCCCCGCGATCAACCTGCACCACAGGAATACCGCCCGGGTTCAGAACGTGCTCCGGCTTACCTGCCTGACCCTGAGTGTAAACAGGCTTGTGACTCAGAAGCCATATTTCATCTGACCGGTCTGACTTCGGATGCTCTGCGAGATAGCGCATCGATTTGAAGATCGGCTCGTAATCCTGCAAACCAAGCCGCCGCACCACCAGCGCAGCAGACGAATTGCTTCCTGCAGGCTGTGCGGCAAACCATTTGTAGTCGGACAAATGCAAGCTACAGCACCAATTTGACGCTTTCGATCTCTTTGAGGTCGCTGAAGATGCTTTGTAGCTGAGGCTCACCAGTCGCAGCAATCGTCACTGTAATTGACAGATAATTACTGTGCTTGCTGGGTTTGAGCTGAATCAGCTTGGGATCAATCGCGCCAGTGTGTCGCTCGATGGCCTCCAGTACCTGTGCCCGGAAAGTCTCTACGGCGTGACCGATAACCTTGATCGGATAGAGGCAGGGAAATTCAATTTTCGGCGGCGCTTCTTCAGGTGAAGTGAAGTCTCGCTCCGGCTCATCATCCATGGACACTGTCTATTCCGCCATTGCGTCACTGAACATCAAGCTGACCCAGTCTACAAATTGCTTGAACATTCCACCCGCTTCTACCGCCTGCGCAGCCACTACTTCGCCGCTGAAAACCTGCTCGTCACCGAGCATCACATTGACTGTTCCCATGGCCTGACGCTGCTGAATAGGTGCTTGAATGACTTCATCAACATCAACTGTGGCGGTCATAGATTCAGCCGCACCTCTGGGAATCGTGACGTAAACCTCCTCCTCAATGGCCAGATCAACAGAATCACTGGCACCAGAGTACACCGGCACTGAGGCGAGAACCTGTCCGGCATCATAGAGCTTGTGCGTTTCATAATATCGAAAGCCATAGGTAAGCAGTTTTTGCGTCTCTATCGCCCGGGCCTCTTCACTGCTCGTACCCATAACGACAGAAATCAACCGCATACCGTCACGTTCGGCAGAGGCTACCAAACAATAGCCTGCGGCGTCGGTCCAGCCTGTTTTCATACCATCCACATTGCGGTCGCGAAAAAGCAGCGTATTTCGATTACTCTGACGAATGTTGTTGTAGGTAAATTCTCTTTCCGCATACATGGGATAGAACTGACCGTGCCGCTGAATGGTCGCGGTGGCAAGAATCGACAGATCTCTGGCTGACATCGTATTGTAGTAGAGTTCAGTGTCCAGCCCGCTGGCATTCATAAAAAAACTGTCCTTCATGCCCAGCACTTCGCTGTACTGATTCATCATATCCGCAAACGCTTCCTCACTGCCGGCGATGTGTTCGGAAATGGCAACGCTGGCGTCATTACCGGACTGAATAATAATGCCGCGCAGCAGATCCTCAACACTGACCTGGGAATTCACGTCGACGAACATTTTGGAGCCTTCCATACGCCAGGCTTTTTCACTGATGTGGACCTGGTCAGTCAGTTCAAGATTGCCATTGATAATCTCTTCGATGGCTATGTAGGCAGTCATAATTTTGGTCAGACTGGCAGGCGGCAGGGGCTCATCAGCATTTTCTTCTACCAGAATCTGACCCGTTTGCGCGTCCAGCAACACATAGCTGGTGGCGGCGATATCCGGTGCACGCGGAATGATGACCTGCGCCATCGCGACAGGCGGAGACGCAAACAGGACAACACTGCAGAATAAGCGAATCATGAAAGACTGAAAGTGCTTCAAGGACATAAAGAATACCAATAGAAAATATCTGGACTCATGGAGCGAGAAAGACCGGCATTTCCGGCAGTGAAAATCGTCAGCGCACGCTGCAAACTGGCTACTCGGCCACAGTGTACGGGCTTCCCAAGTTAGCAGCAACCACGCGCTGGCTCAGTTCCCGTATTTCTCGGTTGTCCCGCAACGGGCCTACTCTCACGCGATGCAGTACGTTACCCGAACCACTGTTGACGGACCGAATGAACACCGGATGACGGGTGAGCTGGCGTAGCTGATCGGAAACACGTTGCGCGGAATGCATCTCTGAGAATGCGCCGACCTGAAGATACCTTCTACCGCCCACCTGTTCTCTCGCAGCCTGCCCGGCCGAAGCCGGCTGACTGTTTGAATACGTCACCGCCCGACCTTCTTTATTGACAACAATCGCATCGAGCTGGACCCGTGCCGTCCCGCGGTCTGCATATCCGAGTTTCAGCGCGGCCGCGTAGGATAAATCTATGATCCGGTCTCCGTGAAAAGGACCGCGATCATTTACCCGCACAATTAAACTGCGATTGTTATCAAGGTTGGTCACACGGAGAAAACTGGGAATGGGTAAAGATTTATGAGCCGCCGAGGCCTGATACATGTCAAAAACTTCCCCGTTTGACGTCTTATGGCCATGGAATTTTTCGCCATACCAGGAGGCAATCCCGGTTTCGCTATATCCCTCCTCCGTCGGCAGAACCGTATAGGTCTTCCCCAGAACTGTATAGGGACTGCGATTCCCTGCCTGGGTTCGGGTGACCGGCGCGGGTATGACTTCAGGGATAGTGCCAAGATTTACCTGCCCGGATGGAGCGCGGTCTTGAGCAATCGAATAGCGACCCCCTGAATTTGATGTGGGAGAGGAACTCGGCGCGGAGCTGCAGGCGGCCAGCGTCAATAACACCGTCAGCCCCGGAATAAAGCGCCGCCAACACACGCTCTGGAAATGTTTACACACAATCAGTCACCGAAAAACATCAATCGTTTGAGTTACTTAACGTCCGATTGCATGAAATTTTTAATGCCCTGGCCCCTGTAGCTACAACGAATAATCGAGCCATCAGGGTAAAGGCGGGGCCTGCTGAGCGAAATTGAGATTTTTTTCTGATTTTTCAATTATTTAGGGAAATTTTTGGCGATCATGGGTCTGAATTGACATAAGCAGGCCAAACCCAATGAACAGAGTCACAATCGACGTGCCCCCTCGGCTGATCAGCGGCAATGGCAAGCCAATGACGGGCACCAGTCCGGACACCATGGCCATGTTGATGAAGACGTAAAGGAAAAACGTCAGGGTGATACTGCCTGCCAACAGACGGCCAAATAAATCTCTTGCGGCATAAGCTATCGCAAAACCCCTGAGCAAGACAAACAGATAAAGCCCGATCAGAAACAGCACGCCGAGCAGACCGAATTCTTCGGCCAGAACTGCCAGAATAAAATCTGTGTGGCTTTCCGGTATAAAATCGAGATGAGACTGCGCACCGTTGCCGTACCCTTTGCCATAAATGCCACCCGAACCAATCGCAATCTGAGACTGGATGATGTTGTAACCGGCACCTGTCGGGTCGCGATAGGGATCCAGGAAGGTCAGAATACGATTTTTCTGATGCGCTTGGGCCAGGAACAGATACCAGGCAGGCGAGCCCAGTAAGCCCACGAACAGCCCAGCGAATACGATACGCCAGCGAATTCCCGCCAGCAAAACCACAAACACACCAGACATGAACACCATAATCGCCGTGCCCGTATCATTCTGCAGAACAATCAGTCCAGCAGGAATAACGATCATGACAGCAGACCAGAAAAGATGTTTGAACTTGGGCGGTAAAGGACGGCTGGCGAGGTACCATGCGAGCAGCACCGGCACGACAAACTTCATAATTTCTGAGGGCTGAAATCTGGGCAAACCAGGCAAATCTATCCAGCTTTTCGCACCGTTCACCTCAGCACCGATAAACAGAACCAGGATGAGCAAGGCGATCCCGGCTCCGTAAATCGGTGGCGCCCAGCGACGAAAAAAATGCACGTTAAATTGCGCAACAGCGCACATCACAATCAGACCGACGACCATGACAATCCCCTGACGCCGAATCACGGCCTGATCTCCGCCGGTAGCACTGTTCAGCACGAATAACCCGAATGCACCGAGCAAACAGACTCCGATCAGCAGTGGGGGATCAATGTGAAGGGCTTGCCACAGGCTGGCGCCGCTTCTGCGGGACGCATTAAAGCTGCTGGCCTGACGAACAAAATCAGGATTATTCATCTAACTGCGTCACTATTGCCCCGGCAGCTTCCAGATCTGCTGCACCAAAATCCAATCTGAGAATCTCAAGCAGGTAGGTGTCAATGACCTGCTTGGCAATGGGCCCGGCAACGCTGCTGCCATGTTCACCATTTTCGACAAAGACTGCGACGGAAATTTTCGGGTCAATCTCGGGATGCATCGCCGGAGCAAAAGAAACGAACAGTCCGTGGTCCTTGTTCAGGTCAGAAACGATAATGTCTTCGCTGGACAGGATCTCCTGACTGATGCCGACAACTTGCGCGGTCCCTGATTTGCCGGCCATCAGGTAAGGCATGGCGCGATCCTGCATCGCAATTGATTCATACGCTGTACCGTAGTCCCGGAATTCATCGGAAAACGGCCGGTGTACTACCATCGTCATCGCTTCATGGATGTAGCGCCAATAATCGGCGTCGTCGGCGAAGATTTCCGGCTTGGGGTCATTGTTCAGCGGCTCAAAAGGCACGCCATCTACTGCTTTGAGCATTCGCGGCTGAACCACCGCGCCCCGATTGGCCAGAATGGCGGTCGCTGTCGCCAGCTGGAGCGGTGTTGCCCACATATAGCCCTGCCCGATCGACGAGTTGATGGTATCACCGGGATACCAGGGTTCTCCCCGACTTTCCCTTTTCCAGTCGCGGGAGGGGAGGACGCCGGTTCTGGCATAGCCAACGTCAAGCGCGAAATTGTCGCCGAACCCAAATTGAGAAAGAAACCCATGGATGCTGTCAATGCCAAGGCGGTGACCCAGATCATAGAAAAAGGTGTCACAGCTCTGATAAATCGCTTTTTGTAAATCTGTCTCCCCATGACCACCTCCGATGGCGGTGCGAAGCGTGTAGTCACCCCAGCGGTAAGACACTCCCGGAAGCCTGAAATACCCCGGATCCTGAATCGTGAACTCATAGTCGATCGTGCCGCTTTGCAGCCCCGCAAGACCAATGAATGGCTTGACTGTTGACCCGGGCGGATAGGGATTGGTCGAGCGATCGAAAAGCGGGGTATTCACCACATCGTTTACCAGCACAGAGTAATCCTTATTGCTGATGCCGGTGACGAAAAGATTCGGATCAAATCCGGGTTTGCTGACCATTGCCAGAATGCCACCGGTAGCCGGTTCAATGGCCACAACAGCACCGCGAAAATCGCCTAATGCCTGCTCTGCCGCCATTTGCAGCTTTGCATTCAGGTGGAGCGTCAGATTCTTCCCGGCGACAGGGTCAGTACGGTCCAATCGCCGCATAATCTGGCCCCGGTTATTTTTCTCAACAATTTCATAGCCAACAGTGCCGTGCAGCAATGCCTCGTACGTTCTCTCCACGCCACTTTTTCCCATATGGTAAGTGCCGCCGTAATTTTCTTTTTGCGCATCGGTGAGCGCATTCATCTCCGCACGATTTATCTCGGAGACATAGCCCACCGAATGCGCTGTCAGTGAGCCCAGCGGATAGCTGCGTACAAATTGCGATTCAATTGCCACGCCCGCAAGCTGGTGGCTGTTGACCGCCACTCTGGCCTTTTCTTCTTCACTGAGCAGATAGCGCAATGTCACGGACGAAAAAGGTACCCGGTTGCGGTTCAGGCGGTTTTGAAATTGGGCAATATCGTCGTCCGACAGCCGAATCAGTGTCGCCAGAAAAGCCAGGGTGGAATCAAGATCCTCCACCTGCTCTTTGACAATGGTGAGATTGAAGATTGGCTGATTGTCTGCCAGGAGTTCTCCCTGGCTGTCAAAAATCAGACCTCGCGCCGGGGGCACATACTGAGAGTGAAGCCTGTTGCCATCAGACCGGGCCGAGAAGTACTCATACTGTACAACCTGAAGGTCAAACAGTTTGACAATCAGCGCGCTGAACAGAAGCGCGACGATCACTGCAGCAACAGCCAGCCGCCGGGTAAAAAGCTGCTTCTCAGCTTCGTGGTCTTTTAGCTGCCATTTACCTGTCATTGCAGATTCAGCACCGTGAAAACGCCCATTATCATGAACATGACCTGATCAATTTTGTCGGCAATTTGTTCTCCTGCTTGAAAATCAGGCTGCTGAGAATGTAGACCCCAAAAAAGATCAAAAGTTTTCCACTTTGAGCTGTCATCATCCGTATCCGGGAGCCTCATTCGCGATGATAGGGATGACCGTTAATCATCGACATCGCACGATACAGCTGCTCCGTCACCAGCACCCTGACCAGCGGATGCGGAAGCGTTAACGCAGACAGAGACCAACACTCATCTGCCCGCCCCAGACACTCACTATCCAGGCCGTCAGGTCCCCCTATCAGAAGCACCAGATCTTTTCCTGACATCCTGAATGCACGCAGTTTGTCGGCAAGTTGCGCTGTGCTGATTGCTCTGCCCTTCACGTCCAGCGCGACGACATAGTCGTCCGGTTTAATCTGAGATAGAAGGCCGGCTGCCTCTCTGGCTTTGCCAACTGCCGGCGATTGACTTTTTACCCGCTTGGCCAAGGGAATCTCAACAAGAGAGAAATTCATCTCCCGCTCGATGCGCTTGCTGTAATGCTCTGTGCCCGCGACCACCCAATCCGCCATCTTGGTGCCGACTGACAGTAATCGCGTTTTCATGAGTCTGGAGAAGGCTCCACAGCAGAGCCCGCCCGCGCCGCCCCTTTAGACGCATCAAAGCTCCACAGATCCTCCAGGTTGTATAGCGCCCTGACTGACCCCAGCATGATGTGCACAACCACCCCTCCGACATCAACAAGAATCCACTCAGACTGCAGCTTGCCCTCCATACCCAGAATATCAAGCCCTGCCTCTTTAACCTTCTTCGCAACCGAATCAGCCAATGCTTTTATGTGTGTACTGGAACGACCGGTTACGATAACCATGTAGTCGGTTATTTCTGTCAATTTCTGAACATCAATAGAACGAATCGACTCGCCCTTGAGATCTTCCAGCGCCTCCACCACCAGCTGCGCAATTTTCTTACTCTTCAACTCTTTTACCTGCCCACTCATTCTGTCTTGTCACTGCTTTAAAGGCTTACATCCGTAGAGCGAATGTTCCTCGATGTAATTGAATACTCTGGGGTTGAGCAGCCCGCTGACACTGCCATTTTCCCGGAGCAGGCTCCGCACTTGAGTGGAAGAAAGCTCCACATCAAACAGCCGGGTCAAATGCACTTGACCAACGCTTTGCTCAAATAATTCATGGGGCTCTGTCACCTGCCTGCGTTCGAGATCCAATTCCGCAGCCACCAGTTCATCAATGTCCTGCCCAGATCTGCCAAGCACCAGAATGTGACAGGAATCCAGAAAGCCCTGCCAGTTATGCCAACCCGGCAGACCATTAAACGCATCCATACCCATCACAAAGATCCGGTGCTGCCAGCATCCGGACTCCGCGAAGGCGCTAACCGTATCTGACGCATAAGAAATACCGCCCCGGCGGATTTCGCAATCATCCGGCGTGATTGAGGGCTCATCCCGCAGGGCGAGTTCCAGCATCGCCATGCGGTGCATTGCGCTGGCTGTCAAAGACTCTTTATGATTTGGCACATTACAGGGGATCATCCGTACCGCGTCCAGATCCAGAGTTTCCAGTGCAAAGCGCGCGGCTTGAATGTGTCCCTGATGAACAGGATCAAACGCCCCTCCAAAGATACCGAGACGCGATTTCATTGCCTGATGTGGCCATCACCGATCACGATGAACTTTTGTGATGTCAGACCCTCCAGACCAACCGGCCCTCGGGCATGTAGCTTGTCAGTCGATATTCCGATTTCAGCCCCCAAACCGTATTCAAAGCCGTCCGCAAACCGGGTTGACGCATTGATCATCACAGAGCTCGAATCCACTTCCCGCAGGAAGCGCTGAGCCCTATTGAAGTCCTCAGTGATGATCGAATCTGTATGCTGGGAACCGTGAGAGTTAATATGAGCAATCGCTTCTTCTAGCCCTTCAACCACTTTAATTGAAACAATAGGAGCCAGGTATTCTTCTTTCCAATCTTCGTCGCAGGCAGCCGAAGCTTCCGGAATAATCGCCCTCACCGCTTCGCATCCCCGCATTTCAACCTGGTGCCTGGCAAACTCTGCCGCAATCCTGGGGATAGCCTGCTCCGCTACCGATCGCGCGATCAGCAGCGACTCCATAGTGCAGCAGGTGCCATAACGCTGGGTTTTGGCATTGACCACGACGGTTACTGCCTTCTCAAGATCTGCTCTGTCATCAACATATACGTGACAGTTGCCGTCAAGATGCTTAATGACAGGCACCTTTGCGTCGGCACTGACTCTTTCGATCAGCCCCTTGCCACCACGCGGCACGATAACATCAACAAATTCCGGCATAGTAATCAACTGACCCACCGCATCCCGGTCAGGGCGATCAATTACCTGAATGACATTTACGTCCAGCCCCGCGGCCGCCAGACCTTCCCTGACGCACGCAGCGATCGCCTGATTGGACAACAGCGCCTCCGAGCCCCCTCTGAGGATGGCAGCGTTGCCGGCCTTTAGACAAAGGCTGGCCGCTTCACAGGTCACATTAGGCCTTGATTCATAGATAATGCCGATCACCCCCAGAGGAACGCGCATTTTCCCAACCTGAATCCCGCTAGGCCGATACGTCAGATCAGTCACGGCACCCACCGGGTCTTCCAGGCCCGCAACCTGACGCAGACCCTCGATCATCGCATCTATTCTCTGCGGCGTAAGTTCCAGCCGGTCCATTAGGGCTGCGTCCAGATTTTTCCCCCGGCCAGCGTCCAGATCTTTCTGATTCGCCACGATCAATTGGTCACGCCGGATATTCAGAGAGTCAGCAATAGCCAGCAAAGCCGCATTTTTCTGCGCCGTGCTGGCCCGATTGATCAGTCGGGATGCCGCTCTGGCCCGCTCTCCCACGGCCTGCATGTATTCCGTGACATCGGCGATGTGATTTTCAGCATTGTTCATGAGCAAAATTCTGCCTGTAGAGCCCCGCGGGGCCGATGAAATACCGCCCTCCTGAGTGGAGACTGAATGGTTGAAAAAAGACGAACAAGTATACCCTATCCACGATTAGACAGGCAGTGAGGAATCTCGATATGCTTGCCGGTGAATTCAGAGAGGTTACCCCATGGCAGCCCCAGACAGCACCGCAGAGAATACGACACAGGATACAGTTCCGCCCACAGTCACCGAGGCACTGATTCCGGTTGGCGTTCTGATCAGCCTGCTGTCTTTTTCTGTTTATCTGTTTGGTGAGGACTCAAGCTACGGCCCGAACCAGATCGCACTGTGCGCGGGTGCCGCCGTCGCGTGTCTGCTGGGATGGAGAAATGGGCAAACCTGGCCGGAACTTGAGGCCAGCATGATAGCGGGTATCAGTGTAGCCCTGAAGCCGGTGATGATTCTGTTCTGCGTCGGGCTGCTGATCGGCAGCTGGATTCTGTCAGGAACGGTTCCGACCATGATCTACTACAGCCTGCTGATTCTCGATCCCTCCATATTCTATGCAGCGAGCTGTGTCATTTGCGCACTGATCTCCCTGAGCATAGGCTCCTCCTGGACGGTAGCGGGCACCGTCGGCATCGCGTTGATCGGCGCAGCAGGAGGTCTTGGTGTCTCTCTCGAAGTCACAGCCGGTGCAATTATTTCGGGAGCCTACTTTGGTGACAAACTGTCCCCACTTTCCGAGACCACGAATTTAGCGCCGGCGGTCGCCGGCACAGACCTTTTCTCACACATTGGTCACATGTTGTGGACCACCATCCCGAGCATCGTAATCGCCTTGGTCTTGTTTACCCTAATGGGCCTGAACATTGATTCGGAAGCCGCCAATACCGATCTCGAGCTCACCATGCGCCTGATCAGCGACAATTTCACCATTCATCCAATCATGCTGCTGCCTGTTTTGACTTTACTGGTCATGGCAAACAAGAAATACCCGCCCGTCCCGACCATTCTGACCGGCGCTTCACTGGCGGTGTTACTCGCACTCATTTTTCAGAGACCTGCGGTGCTGGGGCTTGCTGGCGAGACGCAAAATGTCTTTCTGGCTTATTTCCGTGGAGTCTGGCAAACCCTGTTCGATGGTTTCTCGCTCAGCAGCGGTAACACAACTCTGGATGACCTCATGACCCGGGGCGGCATGAGTTCGATGCTCAATACGGTGTGGCTGATTCTGTGCGCGATGGTCTTCGGCGCCGTAATGGAACATACCGGACTGCTGAAGTGCCTGGTCAATTATGCCCTGTCTTTCGTGAGCAGTACCGGCAGTCTGATAGCCACGACCCTGCTCACCTGTATCGGCGCGAATCTGATCACTTCAGACCAGTACATTTCCGTGGTTCTGCCGGGACGGATGTATAAGCTGGAGTTTCAAAACCATAATCTGGATATGAAAAATCTCAGCAGGACACTGGAAGACGCAGGCACAATTACCTCGCCACTCATTCCCTGGAACACCTGCGGAGCCTATATGGCCGGTACGCTAGGTGTTGCCACCTTCGCCTATCTGCCCTACTGTTTTTTCAACCTGGTTAATCCGGTAATTGCCGCAGTCTACGGCTTTCTTAATTTCAAGATAGTTCCTGCCAGCCACCGGGAACCCGGTGCTGTCACAGCGTCTTGAGTACATGGCTCAGGCCGCCAGTTTTAACTCGACAGTATTGCCTTCAGGGTCACTCAGATACAGCGATCGTCCGAAGCCCTGCGCGCCATACCGCGTCGCTACCTCTGAGTGCTGAATGGACCGGCTGGCCAGATAGGCACACAATTCCCGCTCCGACACCCCCGAAACGCTCAGGCAGAAATGATCCATATTGCGACCCTCATGACCCGGTGCAATACCTCCCGATTTTCCAAGTTCACCATGAACAGCGACCAGATCAATCAGACTGCCACCGGCCCGCAATTGCACAAGATCCAGTTCCTCAACTTCCCTTTCCCTGATGCAGCCAAGCACGTCGCAATAAAAACGTGCCATGCTGTCAAGCGAAGTCACCCTCAGCACAATGTGATCTATCGCAGATAACAACAGCATAATTGTCTCGAATGCGGGCGCTCTACTGGCTTGCTCAAATCATATTTTGCAGACTCAGCTGCGCCGGATAAGGTCGCATATACCACGAATTTTCGATGTACTCGTCGGGAAACTTTCGAAAAAAATGATTGAGCAGCGTTATCGGAACAATCAGAGGCACCATGCCGGTCCGATAATCTTCGATCACCCGGATCAACTCTTGCTTGTCATCTTTATCCAGATTGGTTTTGAGATAACCCGAGAGATGCTGCAATACATTGACGTGATTTTTCCGCGTTGCACGAATCTTCAGGGCATTCATGAGCTCTGACAAGTAAGACGGCGCCTGCTCTTTGACATCGCGTTTGGTCATGGCCGCAACCATCCTGCCGAGCTTCTGATAGCACAACTGATCATGACTCATAATAATGAGCTTATGCCGGGCATGAAAATCGATTAGCCCCGCAAGCGTCAGCCCACTATCGATCAGATGGTACCAGCGCCAGAGGACGAATACCCGCTGAATGAAGTTTTCTCTGAGAATCGGGTCACCCAGCCTGCCCTCCTCTTCAACCGGTAAAAACGGCAGGCTCTCCATCAGTCGGGCAGCATAGATTCCGACACCGTCCCGCGTTGGCATTTTTTCATCCCAGATTTTGACGCGTTCCATGCCGCAGCTTGGCGAATCTTTTTTCAGAATGTAACCACACAGGCGGCGTTGCCACGGAAGCTGCTCATCTGCACACCCCTTCATACGATCGGTGTAGTCTTTACTGATGTCATTGCTTTCCACACAGCGCACTTCGCTGTCTGAACGGATCAGCCGGATAGTTTTACGGGGAACGCCCAGCCCTATCGACAGTTCAGGACAGAACGCCTTGAACTCGAAATAGGCACCGAGAGTGTGCATGATGTAGGAGTGCTTTTTGTGGCCACCATCATAGCGCACCCGCTCGCCCAGCAGACAGCTGCTTATCCCTACCGGAATCTTAACGTGTTCGGCATCCATTAATGCTCTCCGTGTTTTGCGTCGCCAGCCAGTAACTCCGAGATTGGTAGCTGCCCAGCCACCAGTGCTTCTTTGCGAGCTTTGGGTAACTGTTTGATCGCGTATTCCAGTTTCAGCGCCTGAGATTGATCTGCTGCGGCAAAAGAATACACCAGCTTCAGGTTCCGTTTACCCTTCAGGGCTTTGGCTCCCCGATAAGGCCCTGAGTCCTCTGCCTTGTGCTCTGCCAGACGCCGCTCTACGTCTGTCGTCACGCCGGTGTATAGGCTGTGATCATCCGCGCGGATCATATAGACCCACCAACTTGCCGCAGGAAGGTCGTGCTCGAGCTCTCCACTCAAGCGATCAGACTCCAGATGCCGTCTTGTTCACGCACGCTCTGATCTTTGACCAGCTTGATGAGATGAGCCGTCAATGTCTTTTTCGCCCACGGGATCAGATGTTGAGCAACGTCATCGTACGCCGCTACCACCAACTCATCGACTGTCACCGCACCAAGCGACTTCAGACAATCAAGAATTTTTGCTTCACGCTTCAGGCGATGCGCAATTAACTGACGAATCTCTTCCTGCGGTTGCTCCATAAGCCGACCGTGGCCGGGAGCAAGATAGCGCAAGTCACGATCCTGCAGTGATCTGAGAGAGCTCAGATAGTCAGCCATATCGCCATCGGGAGGAAGAATAACCGGAGTCGTGCCCTGAAGGATATGATCTCCCGTGAACAGCAGTTTCTCTTCGGTCAGCAAATAGCAGATGTGGTTGGACACATGACCGGGCGTGGCGATCAATTCGAGACAAAAATCACCGCAGTCGAGAACATCACCGCCCTGCCACGACCGATCTGGCCGGAAACTCTGGTCCTGTCCGGCCGCGTTCGGAGCGGCGAGGCCAACCAGTTCGGCGCCAGTCGCCTCAGCCAGCGCCTTCGCTCCCGGTGAGTGGTCTCGGTGGGTATGAGTGACACACACGTAGCGCAACCGGCCCCGCTCACAGCAGCGCATCAGCGCGCTGAACTGCTCGTCGTTCGCGGGGCCCGGGTCAATCAGCACAAGTTGCCTCTCTCCCAGCAGATAGCTGTTGGTGCCCGGACCTGTCATCGGCCCCGGATTGTTCCCCAGGATTTGGTGAACAGGTATCGCTGTATCACCAATGCGCAGCGGGCGCCCTGGCTCAAGCATCTGCCAGATCTCCGGTCTTTGCACTCAAACAGGACGACATGCTTGGTGAAACGAGAATCAGCTCAGGTAACGGCATACAGCCTCCAGTGAAGGGCAATCGGTCACGGCCCAGCGTGCTCATGATACCGCGCCCACCGCCTCATAGAACAGGGTCGTTTCCAGGCCAGTTGCAAACTGGAGTTTCCTCTGAAATCGCGAGATAATTGCCGCCCGGAGTTAGCCAGCCACAAAAAAGCCACCACTTCCTGACAGTAGTCTCGACTCGAGGACTGTAGTGACACGAGCGAGTCGGCATTTGTGAGTTTTATGGACTGATCAAAAGCCTTCAAGTGCCCAGACACATTCAGGAACACCAAGCATGTACCGCGTCCAAACCTTCAACTCAATTTCTGACAAGGGACTTACCCGTTTCACTGCTGAACGTTACACCGTAAGCCCAGACACCGAAAATGCAGATGCAATCCTGCTCCGTAGTCACAAACTGGCGCCCACTGCACTGACTCCGAACCTCAGAGCAGTGGCCCGCGCCGGCGCGGGCGTCAATAATGTCCCTGTCGCCGAGTGCACAGAACGAGGCGTTGTCGTGTTCAACACACCGGGCGCCAATGCCAACGCCGTCAAGGAACTGGTGCTTTGCGGCCTGTTGCTGGCGTCCAGAGGCATTGTTCCGGGGATCAGTTTCGCTGACTCACAGACGCAGGTCAGTGATTACGCCGAACTGTCCAAACTCATGGAGCAGGAAAAGAAACGCTTCAAAGGAAACGAAATAGCAGGCAAGACACTCGGCGTCGTAGGCCTCGGCGCAATCGGATCACTGGTCGCCGAGATGGCAATTGGGCTCGGCATGGAAGTAGTAGGCTTCGATCCCGCTTTGTCGGTGGATGCTGCCTGGCGACTTCCCAGCCAGGTGAAGCGCATTGAAAACCTGAGCGCCCTTGTTGCGGGTTCAGACTACATCTCTCTGCATCTTCCCGTGCTCGATTCCACTCGTAAGCTAATTGATGCGAGCATGTTCGCCGCGATGAACCAGGGAACCTGCCTCTTGAATTTCGCCCGGGATGAGATTGTCGATTCAGCGGCGCTGATGAACGCACTGGATACAAAAAAACTGCGGGCCTATGTCTGTGATTTCCCGCGAAGGGAGTTCATGGGTCGGGCTGAGGTGATCGCCATGCCGCATATAGGAGCCAGCACGGCCGAGGCTGAAGAAAACTGCGCCATGATGGCGGCAGATCAGCTCATGGATTTTATGGAGCACGGCAATATCAGGAACTCGGTAAATTTCCCGAATCTTACTCTTGATCGCGCAGTCACTTCAGAACCGGGCACACGTTTGGCGATCTCAAACAAGAACGTCCCGAAAATGCTTGGCCAAATTCTTTCTATTCTTGCAGACCAGGATATCAACGTAGTCGATATGCTGAACAAGAGCCGAGGAGAGGTCGCCTACAATTTGATTGACCTCGAAAGCCCCGCCTCAGAATCGGCGCTCGCAGCGATCGCAGCAATTGATGATGTCATCAAGGTGACTGCCCTCTAACAATCTGAGACTCAGGATCATCACTATGAAACGCGTTTTCAATTTCGGAGCAGGCCCAGCGATGCTGCCCCTTGAAGTCATGCAGCAAGCTCAGGCTGAATTTCTCAATTATCAGAATCTCGGCGCATCCGTGATAGAAATCAGCCATCGTTCGGGGGAGTTTGACGACATCATCAATCGATGCGACGCATTGCTCACCGAACTCGCGGGCATTCCCGATAACTATAAAATTCTGTATGTCCACGGTGGCGCTCAGATGCAGTTCTCTGCAGTCCCTCTGAATCTGATCAATCGCAAAGCCGCCAACAAGGCCTCTTTCGTACTGACCGGCAACTGGGCCGTGAAGGCGAGCAAGGAAGCTGCGCGCTACGGCACCTCTATTAACCTGGCCAGTAGCGAAGACAGAAACTTCAGTTACATCCCGGACTACGACATAGGATTACTGGATCAAGACAGCTCCTATCTGCACATCACGAGCAACAACACCTTATTCGGGACACGCTGGCACAGCTTTCCAGAAACAGGCGATGTACCCCTGGTCGCCGACATGACGTCGGAATTTCTCTCGAGAAAATTGGACATCAACCAATTCGGTCTGATCTTTGCCGGGCTGCAGAAGAACCTCGGGCCGGCCGGCCTCGCCCTGGTCATCATACGTGAAGACCTGCTGGACTGTGCGCTTCCCGCCACTCCCGGTTTGCTTAACTATCAGGTTTATGCCGAGCAGCACTCACTGGCGAACACTACCAATACTTTTGCTATCTATCTGATGTCACTGGTTCTGCAATGGCTCAAAGATCAGGGCGGTGTAGCACTGATGGAGGCGCAAAACGAAGCCAAAGCGAAACTGATCTATGATGCCATTGATGGTAGCGACTTCTATTACGGGACAGCGGATGCAGCGCATCGGTCGGTCATGAATGTCACATTCAATCTTCACAAGGAAGATTTACTGGGTGAGTTCGTAAAGCAGGCAGAGGCCGCCGACTTGTACGCACTAAAAGGTCATCGCGCGGTAGGCGGCGCACGAGCCTCCATCTACAACGCCATGCCACGCGCTGGCTGCGAGGCTCTGGTCGAATTTATGTCTGATTTTGAGCGCCGTATGGGTTAGACGATTATCAGGGACCGGCAGGCCGGTTATGTCCTCCCGGTCTCCGCCCGGCCAAACTTGTCGCATGTCTGAAGAAAGAAAAATCATACACTGCGATTGCGATTGTTTTTATGCATCAATCGAAATGCGGGACAATCCTGAGCTGGCCGACAAACCTATTGCCGTTGGCGGCTCGCCGGAGCGCAGAGGCGTTGTAGCAACCTGCAATTATGCGGCCCGGAAATTCGGTATCCACTCCGCCATGTCATCGGCAATTGCGCGAAAGCGCTGTGCGGACCTGATCATTGTTCGCCCGGATATGGAGAAATACCGGAGCGCATCCTCAAAAATCCATCGCATTTTTGAACGCTATACCTCTCTCATCGAGCCCTTGTCTCTGGACGAAGCCTATCTGGACGTGACCGAGTGCAGCAAGTTTGGCGGAGATGCATCCGCGATCGCCCGGGCGATACGCGACGCAGTGCGCTCAGAAGTCGGCATCACCATTTCGGCGGGAATCGCCCCAAACAAATTTCTGGCCAAGATTGCCAGCGACTGGAACAAACCTGATGGCCAGTTCACGGTAAGCCGAGACGAGGTTGAGGATTTCCTGACTGACCTGCCGGTCAGGAAGCTGCACGGAGTCGGAAAAGTGACTGCAGAAAAAATGGCCAAACTTGGCATCGGGTCCTGCGGCGACCTGCGACTGATGGAACTCTCAGAACTGAGGAAGCACTTCGGCAGCTTCGGGGAACGGCTCAAGCAGCTTAGCGCCGGAATCGATCACCGGCGCGTTCAGACTGAAAGAATCCGAAAATCAGTCAGTGTTGAAAATACATTCCCGCAAGACCTTCCCTCTCTGGCTGCCTGTCTCGCGGAAATCCCGGATCTGATAAGCAAGCTCAGTAGGCGTCTCGAAAGGATCCATAACGACTATCGGATACACAAGCAATTCATCAAAATCAAATTCAGGGACTTCACCCAAACAACCGTGGAAATGGTGTCCAATTCCGATGACGCTGAAAACTACTGCGCGCTCTGTGAAGAAGGTTTCGGTCGCGGCAACAAGCCGGTCCGGCTGCTGGGCGTGGGCGTGCGAATTCAGCCGCAAAGCAACCCCGTTTCAGCAGAGACCGATGCGGATCAGCTACAATTAAGCCTAACCGGGACCATTGATTCAGAAACAACATGAGCAGATATCGACCACCACCGGCGCCCAGATCAAGGTACATTACGGCAGAGGGGGAACAGCAGCTGAAGGCCGAGCTTCATCAACTCTGGAAAATTGAAAGACCTAGGGTCACTCAATCCGTCGCCGAAGCTGCTGCACTCGGAGATCGGTCGGAAAATGCAGAATACATCTATGGGAAAAAACGCCTCAGGGAAATCGACAGCAGAGTCCGCTATCTCAGCAAGCGACTCGAAGAAATTTCAGTAGTCAGCACCTCCCCTGACAATCTCAACAAAGTCTATTTTGGCGCCTGGGTTACTCTGGAAGATGACCGCGGCGAACTCGTTCGCTATCGCCTTGTTGGCCCGGATGAAATCGATCCTCAACGCGGCTATATCAGCATTGATTCCCCGCTGGGGAAAGCCCTTTTGGGCAAGCCCTCCGAGAGTGACATCACAATCACAGCGCCTACCGGAGAGGCTGGCTACTTCATCAAGAGCATTTCGTACTCGGATAAGCCAACATGAGGCATGTCTCAGTGCTTGCTATTCCGCGCGCGCTTGGGTCAGCGCTGACGATTCCACTGGAGATGCTGACCGCCGCTAACGACATCGCCAGCGTTTACAAGCAGCGAGATAAAATTTGCGCGCTCGACATCGTCGCTGTTGAGCAACTCGAATGCCGGCTGACCGGCAATTTCAGCATTACCTGTGACAAATTAATCTCTGAGGTCTCAAAAACTGACTTAATCTTCATTCCGGCTGTCTGGAGAAATCCGAAGGCAGCCCTTAATGCGCATCCGGAGCTGGTGCAGTGGCTCGACCGTCAGGCACAAGCCGGCGCAATTCTCTGCGCAGCCACCACTGGTGCCTATTTCTGTGCAGCGACGGGAATCCTCAGGCGGGCTCAGGCTACTACGCACTGGCGTTTTTTCGACGAATTTGAAGCACTCTTTCCCGATGTTGATTTACAGCGAAAGCGCTTTATCACCTACTCAAATGGTATCTATTGCTCGGGAAGCGTCAATGCTATTCGCGACATCATCGTCCATCTCATCAATGACATGTATGGTGATCAAATCGCCAATGAAGTATCGCGGCATTTCATGCATGAGCTTAAAAAATCCTATGCCACAGAGTTGCTGCAGCAGAGTCAGGAAGGGAGTCATCATGATGAGCGTGTCATTCAGATACAGGAACGGCTACGGAGCCGTTTCTCGGAACCAACCAATATGGCGGACATGGCCCAGCATTTTGGCATGAGCGTTCGCACACTGAATCGCAGGTTCAAAGCTGCTACCAACAAATCGCCGACCGAGTATCTCCAAAGCATCAGACTCGGAGAGGCCAAAGGACTGCTAAAAGAGAGCAACTTGAATATCGCGGAAATTGCCCATCAAGTGGGTTATTACGACAGCAGTTACTTCACCGAATTGTTCACAAAGGCCTATGGTCTGAACCCAAAAGAATACCGCAGACTAGTCAGAAACAAGCAGTTTCGCGTTAATCAAGACCTCTGAAATTGGCTCACATCGCTCTGAGCCTCGTTCGGAGTCTCACTGGCAATTCAATCAGCAGTACTGCCTTCGAACTTATCCAGTTGCGACTGGGTCGCTTCAGTCTGATATTTTTCCTTCCACAACGCGTAGGGCATGCCGTACACCACTTCCCGAGCGCTCTCATAATCAAGCTCAATGCCTCTTTCTTCCGCTTCAGCCCGGTACCATTTGGACAGACAGTTCCGGCAAAAACTGGCCAGATTCATCAAATCGATATTCTGAACGTCTTTATGTGCGTCAAGATGGCTGACCAACCGACGAAATGTGGCGGCTTCTATTTCCAAGCGTTTTTGATCTTCCATGATTTACCTCGCTGCACCTGCTAAAGACCTGAGACTTCCAGTTCCGAGAACTCATGGTTTCTCTCGACCCGGTGTTTCTTGTCGATCGCCTTTAATTGCCGTTCCGCCGCATTGAAGGCGTCACGAATCGCGACATAGAGATTCTCATGAGCATGATTGTCATGCTGCTCCTGGTTGACGCGGACCTCTTTGCTGGGAGTATGAATTTCTAGACCCACCGAGTAAACCTTGCCTTTGTGATGATTATTGTGGGGAGAGTCCAGAACCACTCGGCCGGCAAGGATCCTGTCACAAAAACGCTGGAGTTTGCTTATCCGTTTATTTACAGCATCAGAGATCGAAGTGGATTGATCAATATTGTGAAATACAATCTGAAAATCATTTGTCATGGCGTTTCTCCTTCGTGTAACTGTTCAAAATATCAGGTGCCCTGTTCAGTCTTTCCTCCTTATAAACAAAAACCCGCATCCGGGCAGAACAGCCTGCGGATGGGTTGGCTCAAAAAACGGTTATCCACCCCGTCGTGAAACAGGATGCTCATCGACCGGCGCAGACAGTCAGAAAAAGAGTGAGATGACCTGAAGTCAGGTCGTGAGAAACAGTGCGTGGTGAGTGCGGACGAACAGCGGACTGGCCCGGAGACCGCAAGTGGTGAGGATTTCGAGATATCAAAGCACGACTCGATAATCGACAGCATTAGTCCTCCCGTAGAGTAATGATTACAGGCTACTCCTTTCTCGCGGGTTTGTCTAAATTCTTTGCAAACGCTCCGGAAGACTGTTCCTGGAAGCACCAGTGCCATGGCTCATAGGCCATTCCGGCCGGATTATCCCTTGGATAACTGAGCGCAAAGCCAAATTCACGTGCATGCTCGCGCAGCCAGGCGAAGGCCGGAGTCTGCTCAAATTCTTCAACAAGCGCAGCGCAGCCCGGGGTTCCAACATCTACTGCCCTGCCCGTGTGGTGCTCACTGTAGCCCGGCGCGGCATTGACTTGGAGTATCTGCTCAAGACTCTGCCCTGCATCAAGTTTTCTTTTCAGTAATTCATACTGATAGTCCGGACTTCGATAAGCTGAAATCAGGTGGAGCGTGATCTCTGACTCAGCGGCACAAGATTTCATTTGAGACCACGCTCGCAGCGCTTGTGCAGTCAATCGCTGTGGCCTGCCATAATAATCCGCTTCGGTGTCAACCAGCGCCTCCGGAGTGAGGCACAGCGTAAGCCCTCTGGAAGCAGCATAGTTAGAGGGAACACCGAGTGCGGCGTTCAATTGCGCGATGTGTTCAGTAATGTCGGGGGAGATAGACAATGTGGTAACAAGTTGAGCTGTCGAAAGGCCAGAAGCGTTAAGGCAATGATCCGAGCATGCTATTTCTGGACCTGACAATTTGCAAGGCTCGCACGCCAATGTCCAGAAAGACGCAAAAAGTGCCTATTTAGCCATAATATAAACGGCAGTCTGTCCGATGTAATAAGCATTCCCGTTACATCCGCGAGAGGGCATGTGATGACAAAACTTCCGGTGATCGTCAGTTTTGGCGGCATTAATGCGGCAGGCCGCAGCTCTGGCCACAACGGGTTTCGCCGATTGATTTTTGATCAAACGAATGCGCAAACGCAAAAAGCCACGCTCCAGCAACTCGCGGCACTGACTGGACAAATCCAACGCACAGACGGCATCTGGCGCGACGCAGAAGGCAGCACCATCGATGTTGATGACTTTCTTGCCAAGCACAAACAGGACTTGCTGGACGGCACCCTGATCAGAAAATTCAGTGACGGAACGTTCGACCCTGACGCCATACCGATACATCAACGCGCCCAGCTAGAAGGCGCAGGCAGCGAACCAATATGCTTCAACCTGAAACGCAGGGACCTGCCCAATCCAGTCCCGGCAGCCTGGCAAATTACCAGCGAAAGCAGTGACCCTGAACAGCTCACCGTACGAACCGACAGCGGACTCCCCGTGATGTTGCCGAGTTTCCGGGCCTCGGAGGTCAACTCTGCGGCCCAACTTCCCCGAGGGTTTGATCCTGGCGGCAGTTACCCGTCCCGCAACCATCCCAGAGCATTACAGATGACTGTCTTCGGCGCTTCGGATGCTGTCAACGCGTTAGGGCTGGATTGGGAAACCATACGCAAACGGGTCCCGGCTGATCAGATAAGCGTGTACGCAGGGAGCTGCCTGGGACAGCTGGATTACAACGGCAATGGGGGCATGTTGAAGGCGCGCCTGCTGGGCAAAAAAGTCACTTCCAAGCAATTGCCTCTCGGGCTGAATGAAATGCCGGCTGATTTTATCAATGCCTATCTGCTGGGAAGCCTCGGCACCACAGGGCACAACAATGGTGCCTGTGCCACTTTTCTGTACAACCTGCGGCAAGGTATGCGCGACATTCAGTCTGGCTCGCACCGGATTGCTCTCGTCGGAACAAGCGAGTCCTGCATGGTGCCCGAGGTGTTTGAAGCATTCATTACCATGGGTGCTCTGGCCAGTGACAATTCCTTACGGCAGCTGGACGGTTTGAGTCCCGATGTACTGCCAGATTATCGCCGGGCATGCCGGCCATTCTGTGAGAATTCCGGCTTTACCCTCGCAGAATCAGCTCAGTTTGTCGTGCTCTTCGATGATGAGTTGGCGATGGAAACAGGAGCCACTGTTTATGGGGCGGTGAACGACATCTTTATTCACGCTGACGGCTTTAAAAAATCAATCACCGGACCGGGACTTGGTAACTATCTGACTGTCGCAAAAGCGCTGGCTGCCACTCGCAATGTCATCGGCGAACAACGAACTCAGCGCAACAGCTTTGTTCAGGCGCACGGGACCGGCACACCGCAGAACCGGGTATCTGAGTCAGAGATTTTGAACAGGCTCTCGGCAACCTTTGGTATCGAGAAGTGGCCGGTTGCCGCGATCAAATCCCAGTTGGGACACTCGGTAGCGTCAGCGTCGGGGGATCAGATTATCGCCAGTCTTGGCGTGTGGTCTGAAAATATCCTGCCTGAAATCGCTGGCGTGGATCAGCTCGCTGATGATGTCGCGACGGAGCATCTCGATTTCCTCCTTACACACCGCGAACTGGCACCCGAAAGCATGGATGCCGCCCTCATCAACGCCAAAGGGTTCGGCGGAAACAACGCCACCGCCTCCATTCTGAGCCCGCATGTCACCCGCAGGATGCTCAGCAAACGACATGGTAAAAAAGCCCTCGTCGAATATACAACTCGCAACGAATCGGTTATGGAAGAGCAAGAGCGTTACAACACCGCCTGCAGCGAGGGCAAGAATCAAACCATCTATAAGTTTGATCACGGAGTCATGACGGGCGAAGATCTGGCAATCGATACATCGGGCGCCCGGTTAGGCAACGGTTCACCGGAGATCAGCCTCAGTGTTCCGCATCACTTTTCCGACATGTGCGATTGACTAGGTGACCTCTAAAGATCGGGTCTCTGCTATTTTCTCTCTCCACACAGCTGGCCCGGTTCGGTGCACCGATTCGCCGTTGACATCCACCGCCACGGTGACCGGCATTTCATCGACCACAAACTCATGAATCGCTTCCATACCGAGGTCTTCAAAGGCCACCACCCGGGCTTCACGGATGGCTTTGGATACGAGGTAAGCTGCCCCACCAACAGCCATCAGATACACCGCCCCATGCGCTTTAATCGCATCAATGGCGATCTGTCCTCTTTCAGCCTTACCAATCATGCCGATCAGCCCGGTGTGTTCGAGCAGCGAGCCGGTAAATTTGTCCATCCGTGTCGCTGTTGTCGGACCGGCCGGACCAATCACTTCCTCGCGTACCGGATCAACCGGGCCGACGTAGTAAATAAATTTGTTATCAAAATTCACCCCTTCCGGCAGCGTCTCCCCGTTTTCTAACATGCTCAGCAGTCGCTTGTGCGCTGCATCTCTGCCGGTCAGTATCGTGCCTGACAGCAACAAAGTCTCGCCCGGTCGCCATTCAGCGATATCTGCCTTCGTAACGGTATCGAGGTTTACCCTGCGCGCCTTGGCGCCGGCATCCCAGTGTATCTCCGGCCATTCATCCAGTTTCGGCGGCACTAAAGCGGCAGGACCGGAACCGTCCAGAGTAAAGTGCACATGTCGTGTGGCCGCGCAATTTGGGATCATGGCCACCGGTAAAGACGCCGCATGGGTCGGGTAATCCAGTATTTTCACGTCCAGTACGGTAGTCAGCCCTCCCAGACCCTGAGCACCGATACCCAGCGCATTCGCCCGGTCCATGATCTCAAGTCTCAACTCCTCGATGCGACTGGCCGGGCCGCGCCGCCTTAACTCGTGAATATCGATAGGGTCCATCAGGGATTCTTTAGCCAGCACCGCCGCTTTCTCTGCAGTGCCCCCGATACCAATACCCAACATACCGGGCGGACACCAGCCTGCGCCCATGGTCGGTAAAGTCGCCTCCACCCAATCCACGATGCTATCACTCGGATTCAGCATCACCATTTTGGCTTTGTTTTCCGAACCTCCGCCTTTGGCGGCAAGCTTGATCTCCAATTTGTCACCGGGAACCACTTCAGTGTGAATGACCGCTGGCGTGTTGTCACCGGTATTTTTCCGGGCACCCGCCGGGTCTGAAAGAATTGAAGCGCGCAGGACATTGTCCGGATTCCTGTAGGCCTGCCTGACGCCTTCGTTGATCATCTCGGTAAGTGACAGATCGCCCTCCCACTGCAGCTGCATACCCACTTTCAGGAACACTGTGACGATACCGGTGTCCTGGCAAATCGGCCTTTTCCCCTCAGCGCACAGTCGAGAGTTGATGAGAATCTGCGCCATAGCGTCTTTTGCCGCTGCAGATTCCTCCATTTCGTAGGCTTCGCTCACCGCCCGAACAAAGTCAGTAGGATGGTAATAGCTGATATACTGCAGGGCCTCTGCAACGCTTTGAATCACATCCTGAGTACGAATTAAAGTCATAAAGTCACCTGCTCAAGCACACTGCATCTGAGCCCCTATTATAGCACTTACCGGATCGCCGGCTCTCGTCGATCAGTCGATCAGTCAATAAGATGGTCCTTGGCTGCATTAATTTTTTTAGCCAGGTAGTCCGATCCGCCCCGATCAGGATGGAGGCGGCGCATCATTTGCCGATGCGCATGAATGATATCGGCTTCACTTGCGGCATCGGTGAGTCCGAGAATTTCCAGAGCGAGCTGCCTGCTCATCGGCGCTTCAGTATCGGATGGTGGCACCCTTGACGAGGCTGACGTCTGCTCACGCCAGTTCTCCTGGTGACGATCCAGATAGGCCTCAAGAACCTGTTGCGAATCTGAATCAGCCTGACACTCAAGCAGTAAACCAAGGAGGGCCTCCAGCGTCATATCGTTCAGATGCTGCCCTTTGTGCTGACCTGTTAACACCGTACCGGACATTTCACCGGAATCATGATCGAGTACCATCTCAAGAAATTCGGTACGGATAGTTGAAGTTTGGCCACTGCGCTTAGATTGCGACGCGGCCCGGCGGCTCATCAGCATCTGCCAGAAAGGAAGAAGCCTCATCAATGTGGGCCAAAAGCGAACCAGAAAAGCTCCCAACCCACCCAAAGGTGCGAGGATGAATTGAACGGGCAGACGCCCCATAGCGACGAGCACGGCAACAATTAACAACGCTGCCATAATAAGAAACAAAACCTGATTCTGACGCGCTGTCAGGCTGAATTTTTGACTGATCGATTTCGCTGCAAAAAATGCCATGACAGGCAATAGAAGCAGCGCTAATAATCTAAACATCATGCGGCATGGCTCCGGAGACACTCAAGCCCTGAGCTGCTGTTCGAGCAGGCGGACTTCACCGGACGCGCCCGCACTGAATTGCCTGAGGGCCTTTAGTCCGCCAGCGGCATAGGCAGCCACCGCCTGCAGCAGTTCTTTCAATTGCGCTGCACTGGCAGCATCGAACTGTGAATACGCCCCCCCAGACAGTCGACACAGCTCCTTAAATACCGCTCTGGTCTGAGGGTCTCCCCGCTCCTGAAAAAGGAAAAGCGGGACATTCAACATGCCCAGCTTTCCCGCGGCCTGCGCCAGCACATCAACGCTCTCTTCGGCGGAGTCACCAATAAACACGATCCCTTTGAGTCTTTGCGCGCCATTTTCCCGCAGCGCATGACGAAATAGCTTCTCAAGCTGAGTCGCGCCTGCCTGACACTGGATACCAGCCATCAGTTGCAGCAACGAATCACTTTTTTCATGCCAGTCGCTTGCGAAAAACTCACCGAGACCACGAAAATAGCAGAGTTGCAGGCTCAATCCGCCCAAGGCATTCGCTGTTCCGAACATCTCTGCCTGAAGCTCGGTCGCGATGTCCCAGGTCGGCTGTCTGCTGGCCGTTGCATCGAGTGCAAAGATAAGCCTGGCGTCATGAGGGCGGACAGGCAAATTCGACGCGGACTTGAGAAACGCAGCGATTTCATTCCGGCTGGAGACAGAAAGCTGGCCCCGGTCGACGCCCACGGGGCTCCTGGGTTCAGAATCAGGAGAGTCTTTCTTGGTCATCAGAATGCTAGCCAGACTTTATCTGCGAGGTCTCATTGAAGCATAGGAGCCAGCCGCTAAGCAAAATGCACAGTTCGCATCAAGCGCACTCGGGTTTCGGATAGGTTGGGCTTCTAATAATTCAAAGCTGTCAGGGATACTCAGCGACTGCTTCGCGGCTCGACGGCGAATGCAGCGCCGCAACTATTGGGAAGCACCGAGCAGCCTGCAGAAATAGAGTCGTCTCACAATCGTTGACCTGTGGGTCTTCCCGGAAGTCCTTTGATTCTTGAATCTCTAGAATGATTCGCAGACAAGCGCACCGGTGAAGGTCTGTGCAATCTCTGCAATTTCGGCAATTCTGAGCTCAGTCTCCCCGGCATTGTACTGATAGTCGATATTGTTAATATCCAGAAACGATTGCACGATCCCGGGTCTGATCGCAAAGTTGATGTTTTGTGGTATCGAACCGGACTGCTCTGCAAAATACCCGGCATCGGCCATGGCCACGATCACACCAGTGACAGACCCATAGCGATCTAATACGGGCCCGCCGCTGTTCCCCGGCTGAATCTGAGCCGACACCTGGAACATGCTGAGATCATCATTCAGGCCTGTAAGCGCACTGATGACGCCACTGGTCAAGTTCCCCTGAGACGAGAGATCACCTCGCAACGGAAAGCCGTAAACGACAATCTCCTGACCCAAACCCGGCCTGCGGGCAAAAGGAAAATTTGCAGGTGGCTTTTCCAGTTCCGCTTTGAGTAAAGCGAGGTCATACACCGCGTTGGTGGCAATCACGGTCGCCGCAACGGGCGGTTCTCCGGGCAATTGAAACTGTATCGAACTGCATTCTGATACGACATGAAAATTGGTAATCAGATGTCCGCTCTCACTGACGAAAAACGCGGTGCCAGAGCTGGCAGATCCCCGAACGCCATCATCAGGATCCGATCCCTCAGCTTCCGGGTCGATGAGATAACCCAGTTCGGTGACGTAGAGCGTGGCCGAGGAGAATTCATTTTCATAGGAACCCACCCAAATATCGTAGACACCGGATTGGGGCGATGAAAAATCCAGACCCGACGCAAGACCGAGTTCATCACTGTAATCATCATTACAGTACCACTCCCCGTCAGGATCGTTGATCAGCAGCACGGTGTCCGATTCGGATTCCGCATAGAAACTGAGAGACCGCTGCTGGTTATCCGAATCATAGACCACCCGGTAATCGGGTGCGTCGCTGACGAAACCAACACAGTCCACCAGCCTGGAGGCAGACAGATCGACGCTACCCCCGGCATATATAGAGACCGTGTGCGGATCAGGCTCAAAGCCCGATATCAAGGATACCTCGCCAAAACTCGGATTAGAAAAGGGATCCTGCGCAGCCGCGCCGATCGGTAGTAGCAGAGAACAGGACGCCAGTATGCTCTGAAGAACTTGCGAGAAGCGAAACCATCTTGCTGACTTATTTGTAGATTTTTTCATATGTTTCCTTCCCTGCTCACTGGAAGAGTCGCCCGATTTATCCGATTCTACAACCGACCCAGCAAGCACTTTTTCCGTTATCGGCGTTTATAGTAATTGCGTTGCTTAGCCGGGCAGTGAGTATAGCCTGATGACCAGATGGGGCTAGAAGTTCCCTACGCTCCTCGCAGCCCCCTTTCACAGGGCATTCGCCTGAGACAGGCCAGCGCCAGACTAAGACGGCACAACAGCGAAGCGACTGCCAAGTCAAAGCAAATTCGGCCTCTCCAGCAATCTGGACATACTGTGCAAAAAAATTGACTCAGATAATGGGATGCTGGTGCGGACGGAGAGACTTGAACTCTCACACCTTTCGATACTAGAACCTAAATCTAGCGCGTCTACCAATTCCGCCACGTCCGCAGTGTGGGTCCGGCGTCTGGAAAAGCCGTTTGAGGGCGCGCATTATACCTCACCGGGTGTTTTTGCCAAGAATCGCCGGCGCTGTCTCTTGGCGGTCTTCGCCGCTATACTGCTACGGTTCCCGTAAGAATGGAGAAGAATGATGGCTGATCTGGAAGTAAGTTACGAAAATGGCATCGCCACCCTGACGATGAACAGGCCGGAGGCCAGAAATGCGCTCAGTATGGAGATGCGTTCTGCCCTGGCAGATGTCCTGCACGATATTGAACAAGACAGTTCTGTGCGGTGTGTCGTCTTGCAGGGCGCCGGGCAGCATTTCATGGCCGGCGGGGACGTCAAAGGCATGGGTGAATCCGTCAAGAAAACGCCGGAAGAAATCCGCAAGGAATTCATCCTCCGGATCCATGATCTGCATCCCATCATGTTCGCGATGCGACGCATGCCAAAACCCATCATCGCAAGTTGCCGGGGCGCCGCCGCCGGGGCTGGTGTCAGTATGGCCCTGGCATGCGATCTCGTCATCGCCTCCGAAGACGCGTTCTTCACGCTGGCCTACTGCAAGATCGGAACCAGCCCGGACGGCTCTTCCAGCTTCCATTTGCCCAGAGCGGTCGGAATCAAGAAAGCCATGGAAATCGCGCTGTTGGGCGATCGTTTCAGCGCGCAGGAAGCCAAGGACATCGGCATGATTAATTTCGTTGTACCCGACGACCAATTGAGCGAGCAAACTGCAGCTCTGGCATCGAGACTGGCCACCGGCCCGACTCATGTGTACGGGAATACCAAAGCGCTATTTTATCGATCACTGGAGAGTGAATTCGAATCACAGCTGCAGGCGGAAGCTGAGTACTTCGCGGATTGCGCTTCACGGCCTGATTTCGAGGAAGGCGTTACGGCATTTATTGAAAAACGCGAAGCGAAATTTACCGGATCCTAGAGCCCGGCGGCAGGGCCGGACATCGAACGCTGCAGCGATTCCACGCTTTCCTGCAGCCGAAACAACGTCTCGTTAATTTGCAGCCTGTGGGCGTTGACTGACTCCATGGACTGCTCCATGTATTCGACTCTGCCCACTAATCCCAGCACGGTGCTGTCACCACTGTTGAGTGCCTGACGTATGGATTCCAGGTCGCCGCGCATCGTACCAAGGCTGGCCACCGAACCACTGAGACTGTCCAGAGAATCGCTGATCTGTGCCAGATCGCTCAGCATGGCATTCAGACGCGCCTCGGCTGACACCAGAGATTCGCTGGTGCGGGCTAGCTGCGCACTGTTGTTTGCTGCAGTTTCATCCTGACCTTCGTTGACCAACTTGAGACGGGCTATTTCTCCCTTGAATTCTTCAAAATCCCGGTTGTTGGCCCGCCAGTTAGCCCATAGCAGGTCATATTGCTCAATGGTCTTTTCGATATTTTCCATGAGGTTGCTGTCAGATTCTGCAGCACTCTCATCAACCAGCGCCAGACGGAGCTCCAGATCCCCTATTCGCAGGTCCGCCTGCCGCAAATTCGACTGATAGAGCTCATAGAAGTAGTACGCTCCGTAGGCACCGCCTCCGGCGATCAGGCACAGCATCGTAAGCACTATCCTCACCGGCCAGGTGCTGACGGTAACGCGCTCGGCATAGTAACTGGGACGTACAATTTCATCCTTTTGAGAGCGACGGTTACTCAAATGCGAGTCAACGTCATCCCGATCGGGAATCATCGGAGGAATGTCTTTTAATTCGTCAGAATTGTCCATGCCCGTATTATCCTCAAATTCTCGAACTGACGCTATCCCCCTCATGGCCTCAACCCAATTCGAGTGATAAGCTTTCCAATCGTAGGCGGAAGCAAGCAATGCGTGATTTGCCAAATCGCCGAAATAACAAATAATCAAACCGGGACAATCATCATGGAATTTGATCAACTGCTTGCCTATCTGTTTCGCTGGATTCATTTCTTTGCCGGAGTGGCTTGGATAGGCCTGCTCTACTATTTCAATTTTGTTCAAACTGAATATTTTAAGGAGGCCGAAGCCCCCGCCAAGGCGTCAGCAATCGACAAACTGGTGCCCCGTGCCCTCTGGTGGTTCCGGTTCGGCGCGCTGTTTACTTTTCTCTCCGGACTGGCACTCGCCGGATATCTGGGCGGCGCTGTAAATTTCTATATTACCGTTGGCATGGTGCTGGGCACTTTAATGTTTCTGAACGTCTGGTTGATCATCTGGCCGAACCAGAAAACAGTTATTGCATCCAATGCCCAGGTGATGGCCGGAGGTGAACCCATGCCTGAAGCGGCAGCCGCGCAGGCCAAAGCGGGACTTGCCTCACGTACCAATACCCTGTTCTCGATGCCAATGCTGTTCTTCATGGGCGCATCAGCGCATCTCGGAGGCTTAGGGCGGGTTCCCCTCTCCTCCGAGGGCGGCGTCAGCGGCACAGCAATGGCAATTTGCCTGATTCTGATTCTGGCGCTGGAGGCGAATGCAATCAAAGGTAAGATGGGGCCCATGGCCAGTGTTGTGGGTGTCATTCATCTTGGTATCGCGCTGATGATCGCGCTCCTGGTGATCATGCAGGTCCTCTAAGTCTGGCCCGACATGCCCTCCGCCGCCAGTGACCGGGCGGAGGCGATGTCTGACCGCATCAAGCGTCCATTTTTGATAGAATCAGGTCTCCCACGGCCCCTCGCTTTTCAAGCCACTGACAGGGCCTGGCGTTCGAAAAAAGCGAACCGGCATCACAGCTAGTCTGAAGCCGGCTCAAGCGTCGTACTATCTGTCACACAGTGTCGTGACAACATCGAAAATGTAGAGGATTTTATGAAACTAGAGTTACCCGAACTGCCGTTTGCGAAAGACGCACTGGCACCCCACATGTCTGCTGACACGCTGGACTTCCATCATGGGAAGCACCATAACGCTTATGTCGTTAAGGGCAATGAACTGCTTGAGGGCGCCGGCCTCGAGGCAGACAGCCTGGAGCAGCTTGTCATGGAAGCGGCCAAAGCGGGCGGCGGCCTTTTTAACAACGTCGGCCAGCACTACAACCACAGTTTCTTCTGGAACAGCATCAGTCCGAACGGTGGCGGGCAACCCGCAGGTGCCGTCGCCGACGCGATCAACGCAAGCTTCGGCAGCTATGAGAATTTTAAGGCCGAGTTCGTTGCTGGCGGCGTCGGTCAGTTTGGTAGCGGTTGGGTCTGGCTGGCAGCCGAAGGCGAAACGCTGAAAATCGTCCAAACCGCCAATGCCGATACCCCCCTGACCGAAGGCCTGAAGCCGATACTGGTTTGTGATGTCTGGGAACACGCCTACTATCTGGATTTCCAGAATCGTCGTCCGGATTTCCTGTCATCTTTCCTTGATAATCTGGTCAACTGGGAATTTGCCAACCAGAACCTTGCCTGACGCGTAACTGCAGTGTCAGAGCCAGCCGGCATTGAGCGATAAGACACACGTCTCAATGACGGCACTGGCTGCACAAAAAAGCCGCTGTTTCCAGACTGCCAGAGCAGTTTAAAACAGCGGCTTTCTACGTTTGGGAGGAACCAAAAGGCGCCTCCCGGCATCTGCGGGGACTGATTTACATCATTCCGCCCATTCCGCCCATACCGCCCATGTCAGGCATGGCAGGCGCTGCTGCCTTGTCTTCCGGCAGCTCAGACACCATCGCTTCCGTGGTGATCATCAACCCGGCCACGGAACCGGCAGCCTGGAGCGCCGTACGAGTCACCTTGGCCGGATCCAGAATTCCCATCTCCAGCATGTCGCCATACTCGCCAGTGGCCGCGTTGAAGCCGAAGTTTCCTTCGCCAGCCTTGACCTTATCGAGCACAACGGATCCTTCTTCGCCCGCATTCTCGACGATCTGACGCAGAGGGGCAGTCACTGCTTTCAGCAGCAGCGCAATGCCGACATTCTGGTCTTCATTGTCGCCTTCAAGACTGTCGACCGCCTGCAGTGCACGCACCAGCGCAACACCACCACCAGGCACGACGCCTTCCTCGTTTGCAGCACGAGTCGAATGCAGCGCGTCCTCTACGCGTGCTTTCTTCTCTTTCATCTCAATCTCGGTGCCAGCACCAACCTTGATGACGGCCACGCCGCCCGCAAGCTTCGCAACTCGCTCCTGAAGTTTCTCACGATCGTAATCTGAAGAAGTTTCTTCGATCTGAGCGCGGATCTGGTTTACCCGGCCTTCAATGTTGGCAGCCTCACCGGCACCATCAATGATTGTGGTATTTTCCTTGCTGATCTGCACGCGCTTGGCACTGCCCAGATCTTCAACGGTTGCACCTTCAAGGCTCAGACCGACTTCTTCAGAAATCACGGTGCCGCCTGTAAGGATTGCGATATCTTCCAGCATTGCCTTGCGACGATCGCCAAAACCTGGTGCTTTCACAGCAGCAACCTTGACGATGCCGCGCATGTTGTTGACTACCAGCGTTGCCAGTGCTTCGCCCTCAACGTCCTCGGCGATGACCAGCAGGGGACGACCGGCTTTCGCGACGCTCTCGAGTAGCGGCAGCATGTCACGGATGTTTGAAATTTTCTTGTCAAACAACAGGATCAGCGGGTTTTCGAGGTCGGCCATCATGTTGTCTTGGTTGTTGATAAAGTAGGCGGACAAGTAACCGCGGTCAAACTGCATACCTTCCACAACGTCAAGCTCATTTTCCAGCCCGGACCCGTCTTCTACGGTGATCACTCCTTCTTTGCCGACTTTGTCCATGGCATCCGCAATGATCTGCCCGACTTCGCTGTCTGAATTGGCAGAGATGGTGCCAACCTGCGCGATTGACTTAGAGTCTTTGCAAGGGGTGGATAACTTTTTAACTTCCTCAACCATCGCCGCAACGGCCTTATCAATACCGCGCTTCAGGTCCATCGGGTTCATGCCAGCGGCAACTGACTTAAGCCCTTCGTTGAGAATTGACTGGGCAAGCACAGTCGCAGTGGTGGTGCCATCGCCGGCAACGTCAGAGGTCTGGGAAGCAACTTCCTTCACCATTTGCGCGCCCATGTTCTCGAACTTGTCTTCCAGTTCGATTTCCTTTGCGACCGAGACGCCGTCTTTTGTTACGGTGGGCGCACCGAAGGACTTGTCGAGAACGACATTGCGTCCTTTTGGTCCCAGGGTTACTTTCACAGCATCTGCGAGTACGTTCACGCCACCCAGAAGCTTTTGGCGAGCTGAGTCGCCGAATTTCACATCTTTCGCCATTGTTAACTATTCCTGTCTGTAAAGATTATTCAGTGTTGGCTCGGTAACTTCCGAGTGCCCTATGATTCGATTACGCCGAAGATTTCGCTTTCGTTGAGAATAAGCAGTTCTTCGTCACCCACCTTTACGGTGTTGCTTGAGTACTTACCGAAGACGACAGTATCTCCTACGTTGACGTCGACTGGCTGCGTATCTCCACTGTCCAGACGCTTGCCCGGCCCAACCGCCAGAACTTCACCCTGGGCCGGTTTTTCTGTCGCTGATCCGGGCAGCACAATGCCACCGGCAGACGTTGTTTCTTCTTCCATGCGTCGCACTACGACACGATCTTGTAAGGGGCGGATTTTCATTCTCAGTCACTCCTGAATCTAGAACAGAATTGAACATCTGGTGAATCGTCGGCCGCTACCGACAGCCCAGATCGCTCTCCAATTGCTTGCCCGAACCGCAAATGACGCAGCGCGAGCGGATTAATTGCTGAGAGGCAAGATGGGGTTACTTAGACAAAATTCAACGGCAAATGCAGTCTCTGCCTGCTTTTTTTTTGAATATATGATGGAAAGATTTTTAAACCACTGTTTTTATTGGTTTTTATTTTTATTTTCTTCGCCAACGCCTGGCGGATTTTCCGCCTTCAGCGGTGGCTCTGATCCTGCCTTACTGTATTCCCCTTCGAACACCTGACCCCGGGAGCCCGCCCTGTTGCCGAATACATCATCGCCCCAGGCTGAGCCGCTGCGTCTGGAAAATGGCCCGAAACCACCGGCCCGAACAACCCCGGCGGCAACCAGACGGCCGGCCAACGGCCGCCGGACCGGCCCGGTAAGGCACAGAAAACCCAGGGTATCGGTCAAAAATCCCGGCGTAAGCAGCATGGCACCGGCCGCGGCTAGCAGCATGCCTTCAATGATTTCCTGAGCGGGAAGCTGGCCCTGACGTATCCGGTCATTAGCCCGGAGTAAGGTGGAAAAACCCTGTTGTTTCAGAACCTGCACCCCGATCACGGCGGTCAGAACAACCATCAGCAGCGTCTGAATACCCCCGATCCGATCAGCAACCTCAAACAACAACAGCATTTCCAATAACGGAATGATGATAAAGACAGTAAAAGCGACAGGCATCTGACATCCTGATTTACAATAATCCGAATCCCTATCATGATGGCTCTACTGCAGACCTTCAACCACAAAGGAATCCGCCAGTTGAAAAACAGAGAAAAAATCTGGCAGGTAGTGAGCCGTATTCCGCGCGGTAAGGTCGCGACATACGGGCAGGTAGCGAGTCTGGCCGATTTGCCCGGCTACGCTCGCTACGTGGGATACACGATGAAAATGCTACCGAGGGGCAGCAAACTGCCCTGGTTTCGGGTAGTGAACGCAAAAGGCGAGCTGTCCTTCCCCAAGCACAGTGCGCAATATCAGACGCAGCAGAAAAAATTGGAAGCAGAGGGGGTTGTTTTCAGCGAGGGAAGGTTTTGCCTTCGCACTTACCAATGGATGATTGACTGAAGATACCCGTATCAGGCCGCCCGGCGACCTCTCACTCACTTTACTGCCCGAACAATCAGGCAGCAACGTCCGAACCGGTCGCCTTGCCCCAGGGTGCCACCTTGATCAGGAGCAACAGTCCGGGAACCGCCAGAGCCATACACACATAAAAGAACGAAGTGTAACCAATGGCCTCGACAATCACGCCAGAACCGGCACTGGCAAACGTTCGCGGCAAAACACTGATCGCGGTGAGCAGCGCCAGTTGCGTCGCGGCAAATTCGGGCGAGGTAGATCTGGCAATAAAAGCAACCAGTGCCGCGCTACCCAACCCTACCCCGACATATTCGGCAGACATCACGGCCGCCAAGGCCCAGTTATTGACGCCAATTTCAGAGAGCAGCGCAAAGCCAAAAATCGTCGCGACCTGAACCAGACCAAAAATCCACAAAGCCCGGTTGATGCCAAGTTTGATCATCCACACGCCACCGAGTAAACCGCCGACCACAGATCCCCACAGTCCGGCATTCTTTGCGACCAGGCCAATCGTGGTGAGGCTGTATCCGAGATCGATAAAAAAAGGCGTTTGCAGCGCGACCGCCATGTTGTCGCCCAATTTGTAAAAGAACATGAACAATATGATCAGGGCTGAACCGCCCCACTGGTTACGGGCGACAAACTCTGTAAATGGCTCCACCACTGCTTGTCGCAGGCTGCGGGGCTCACTGGCGAACTGCTCCTCCTTGAAGAAAAAAGTGGCTGTAATTCCTACCAGCATGAAGCTCCCGATCACCAGGAACACAAAATCCCAATCAAAGCGATCTGCGAGAATCAGACCGAGGGCCCCCGGCACCAGTCCGGAGATGCGATAGGCCTGCACGTGGATCGAGTTTCCCAGACCAAGCTCAGCGTCGGACAATATTTCACGGCGATAAGCGTCAAGCACAATATCCTGACTCGCTGAAAAAAACGCCACAATGACGCAAACCCAGGCAATCAGGCCCACTGAATTCTGAGGCTGCAACCAGCCCAATCCAGATATACTGAACAACAGCGCAATTTGCGTAATCAGCATCCAACCTGTCCGCCGACCGAATAGCGGAGGCAGATACCGATCCATCAGCGGCGCCCAGACAAACTTCCAGTTGTAAGGCAACAGAATCAGAGAGAACAGCCCGATAGTCGCGAGATCAACACCCTCTGTCCGCAACCAGGCAGGCACCAACTGAAACAAAACATACAGTGGGAAGCCCGAGGCCAAGCCCGTAAAAACACAGGTCAGCATTTTCGGACTGAAAATGCTTGCCCAGATGTCAACGGATTCGCTATCTGATGGTGTCACACTATTCCCGCCCGTCGGCACTTAATCCCGGAAGTTGTTGTACTGAAGCGGAATGTCCAGACTGGCTTCCTTGAGCATGGCAATAATGCCCTGCAAGTCGTCTCGTTTTTTGCCGCTGACTCTGAGTTTTTCGCCCTGGATAGCCGCTTGCACCTTGATCTTGGTTTCCTTGATCATTTTCACCAGTTTCCGCGCCAGGTCTGATTCGATGCCCTGCTGAACCACCACCTTCATGACCGCTTTCTGACCAGACAATTCCACATCGCCCTCTTTCAGCGCTTTGATGTCAATCCCGCGCTTGACCAGTTTGGCTTTCAGAATATCCAGCATCTGTCGGATCTGAAAATCAACTTCGGCGCTCACCACAATTTCGGAGCTCGCTGGCAGCTCATAGCGGGCATCGACTCCCTTGAAATCAAAACGGGTGCCAATCTCTCGATTCGACTGGTCCACCGCATTCCTCACTTCATGCATATCCACTTCGGACACGATATCAAATGAAGGCATTCTTCTCTCCTAAGGCTGAAATCCCTGAGACCATACTCACTGTTATGCGATTGACTGATGGACACGAACTTATCGCTGCACCCCCGGATTTCGCATGACGCGCTTAAAGTTTATCATCCGCGCCCGGATTTAATCACTCTCAGATCTGTCACAAGGGACAGCAAGCTCAATGATTTACAGAACCTGCCGCAGATCAGCCACGCAGCTCGTCAGCGCCGAGCTTGGGTCGGTTGATCTGAACGAGCTTTATGCACGCGTCCGCATTGCTGCCAAACTGTGTCCGGCGGACGCTCTGATGGCGGACAGCAAGCCAGAAAGTGCTACACTGCGGGGTCAGAACATGACGCTCTCCCGCAGACTGAGACATTCTATTTCAAGGCTATGCCGTTCTCCGGGCTTAACTGTTGATTTCAAAAAGACCTCTTTTGCTGTTGCTGCTGTTGACGCTCTTGGCGATTGCATCGGTGCTGTTTTCGCTTCTCAGTGGAAGCGTTACCCTGTCCTTGCATGATTTGCTGAATGCGCCCTTTGCCGGCGAGAAGAGCCTTCAGCTGCAAATTATTCGAGAGATTCGCCTGCCACGCACCGTGGCTGCATTTCTGGTGGGCGGCCTGCTCTCGCTGTCGGGTGTCATCATGCAAATCCTGCTGCGTAACCCATTAGCTGACCCTTTTATTCTTGGCGTCTCCGGAGGCGCAGCCGTCGGCGCGCTGACTGCAATCTTTCTAGGCAGCAGCGTATTCTGGCTTTATCAAAGCGCCTTCGGTGGCGCCCTCCTGTCAATCCTGCTGGTCTTCACGCTCGCCAATGCCGGTAAGCGCTGGTCGGTGACCCGATTGCTGCTCACCGGGGTTGTCATATCAGCAGGATGGGGGGCATTGATCAACCTTCTGCTTACCACCAGCAGCGAAAACACCGTCCAGAGCATGCTGTTCTGGCTGATGGGTGATCTCAGCCAGAGCCGCGCCAGCTGGCATTCGTATGCCCTGCTGCTCGCCGGTCTGGGAGGGGGGCTTGCTTTAAGCCGCGCTCTCAACGTGCTGACCCAGGGAGATCAGAACGCGCAAACTCTCGGGGTGAATGTTGAGGCACTGAGAATCACACTCTACCTCGCTGCATCGGTACTCACCGCAAGTGCTGTTGTTATCGCAGGCTCGGTCGGCTTTGTCGGATTGATCGTCCCCCACGCTATCAGAATGCTTGGCGGGAGAGATCATCGTTATCTCATTCCCGGCGCGATATTGCTCGGCGGCAGCTTTCTGGTGTTCGCCGACAGCCTCGCTCGCACGGTACTCGCTCCGCAGCAGCTTCCGGTTGGCGTGGTGACCGCACTGATTGGCGTACCGTGTTTCATCCTGATTTTGAGAAATTCAGCAACCCAATCGCCGTGACGCTTCTTCAAACCCGCAATCTGGATATCTTGGTGGCACGGCGCAGGCTCATCCACCGGCTTGAACTGAAAATCGAGCCCGGCACCAGCTGGGCCCTCCTCGGTCGAAATGGCACGGGCAAAACTTCGCTGCTGCACACACTGGCAAAGCTTTTGCCCGCGGCGGCCGGGGAAATTTACCTTGAAGGCGAGAATTTGGCCACGCTCAGCGGAAAGCCGCTGGCCAGACGAATCGGCCTGCTTTTCCAGCAGGGCCTGCCTGCCATGCCCAAAACAGTTTTTGAAACCGCGATGCTGGGCCGCTACCCCCACCATCAATCACTGTGGAAGGATAACCGGGAAGATATTGAAGTAGTCGAAAACGCCCTGCGGGAATTCGACCTGATGCACCTGTCTGCTCGCAGCACCGATACCCTTTCCGGCGGTGAAGCTCAGCGCCTTGCGCTTGCCCAACTGATGGCGCAGGCACCCGCCCTGTATTTACTGGACGAGCCCAGCAACCATCTTGACCTGGCTCATCAGCTGAAGGGATTACAGAGGCTTAAGGCAAAAGTGACCGGTCACCGCTCCGCCCTCGTGATGGCCAGTCACGACATAAATCTGGTCAGTCAAATGTGTGACCATGTTCTCTTGCTGATGGGCGGCGGGAAATATCTGGCCGGCCCCGTGTCCGAAATTCTTCAGGAAGACCATCTGTCGGAAGCCTTCGGGTGCAGAATCAGGCGCATTGAAAGCGGCAAAGGTGAAGCAGTGTTCTTTTTCCACTCAGCCTGACGTAATGGCTGTCCTCAAAGGGCGAGTCTGCGGATATCGCCGAGAAGCTTGACCAGATAATCCGCAAACAAGCCTCCATCAACCCCGTTGAGGGCCTTGTGGTCATAGCATAGAGTAAGCGGGAGCATCTTACGGGGCACGAACTCACCATTGGCGTACACCGGCTTTATCTCGGTTCTGGCAACCCCAAGGATCGCAACCTCCGGCGCATTGATGATGGGAATAAACCCGGTTCCTCCAATGGCACCCAGACTGCTGATGGTAAAACACGCTCCCTGCATCTCTTCCAGGGTCAGTTTTCTCGACTTGGCTTTGGCGGTCAGCTCGGACACTTCACGTGCCAGCTCATAGATGGTCTTCGTATCCACATCGCGAATGACCGGCACCACCAAACCAGCTTCCGTCGCCACAGCTACGCCGATATGACAATATTTCTTCTGAATAACAAATTCACCGGAGGAATGCAGAGAAACATTAAATTGCGGATACTCTGCCAGCGCTTTCGCACAAGCTTTAAGCAAAAACGGCAAAAAGGTTAACTTGACGCCTTTTTTTTCTGCTTCAGGGCGCAGCTCGTTTCGAAAGTCTTCAAGCGCGGTTACATCCGCTTCATTAAATTGTGCAACATGAGGTACAGTGCTCCAGTTCCTCTGCATGTTGATCGCAGTCACTTTCTGCAATTTGGTGCGAGGCAATTCTTCAATCGGCCCGAATTGCGAGAAATCAACATCAGGTACCGCAGGCGCTACCGCAACCGACCCTGTTGGTGCGCCATTGATCCGAGCTTTGACAAAGGCATGGATATCTTCTTTAACCACGCGGGACCGAGCGCCAGAACCCTGCACCAGCGCCAGATCAACACCCAACTCTCGCGCCAGCTTTCGAACTGCCGGACCGGCATAGACCTTAGTCGACTCAACAGAGACAGGGATATTTTGCGCGGCAGGCTGATCGGACCGGGAAGGCTCTGACGCCGGCATCGGCCGCGAATCGCCAGCGGCTTTGCCGGAAGCCTCAGAACTCGTGGCGGGCGCTTCCTGAGCCGGCGCCACGTCGCCGCCGGCGGCAGCAGAAAGCTTAAGCACCTCTGCTCCTGTTTTAACCTTGTCACCCACCTTGACCAGTATTTCGAGCACCTCACCCGCCTGCGGTGAAGGAACCTCCATGGCGGCTTTATCTGATTCCAGCGTAAGCAGCGGTTGATCCGCTTCAAGCCTGTCTCCTGCGCTGACATGGATCTCAATCACATCGACTTCATCATCAGTCCCGAGATCGGGAACGGTAACGACAGATTCGACTGAAGCAGGCTGTTCCGCTTTACCTGACTCCGGTGCTGCCTCCGCAGAGGGTTCATCAGCCTGAGGAGCTTGCTGCATTTCTTCTGCAGCGACGTCCGCGACCGGCTCTGCTGAAGCGTTATTGCTCTCGACCTCCAGACTCAGGATCTCAACCCCGGTGCTCACCGTATCGCCGAGATTGATGGCGATGCTTTTCACAATGCCGGCCATCGGCGCAGGAATTTCCATAGCCGCCTTGTCGCTCTCCAGCACCAGCAGAGAATCATTTTCGGCAACCTGCTGTCCGACGGTGACCAATAATTCGATGACTTCTACGTCACTCGCTTCCCCGAGGTCAGGTACTGTTATTTTTTCTATCGCCAAACCTTACTTCCTCGCTGCTAATTCATACCTTGTGGGCTTCAGCTAGTGTGAAACGGGATCGGCCTTGTCCTGGTCAATCCCGTTGGCTTTCATGTAATCGGTGATTTGCTTCGCGGTGATCAGGTCCAGCGCCTTCAGTTCGCTCAGCGCTGCCAGCACGATAAATTTGGCATCCACCTCGAAATAATGACGCAACTGCTCACGGCTGTCGCTGCGACCAAACCCATCTGTACCAAGCACCCGGAAAGAATCCGGGACGAATTCCCGAATCTGATCCGAGTACAGTTTCATATAGTCGGTCGTGGATATTACGGGGCCGGACTGCTTCCCCAATTGCTCCGTAACAAAAGGCATTTTTGCTTTTTTAGACGGGCTGAGCATGTTTTCACGGCTCACCGCCAGTGCTTCCCGGCGGAGTTCGTTGTAGCTGGTAACACTCCAGACATCCACCAGCACTGAATAGTCTTTTCTCAGTATTTCTGCCGCCTTACGAACTTCCCGCAAAATCGTGCCGCTACCTAGCAGACGCAGGCGCAAATCTTTACTGACAGGTTTAGTCACTTTGTAGGCTTTCGAGGACCCATCTTCAAGCAGGTACATCCCTTTGATGATGCCCTGCTCACAGCCAGCCGGCATTTCAGGTTGGACATAATTCTCATTCATGGTGGTAATGTAGTAATACACCGACTCCTGTTCGTGGTACATCCGGCGGAGCCCGTCTTGAATGATAACCGCCAGCTCATAGGCGTAAGTTGGATCGTAAGTCACACAATTCGGAATGGTTGATGCCAACAGGTGGCTGTGCCCGTCCTGATGCTGCAGCCCTTCTCCATTAAGCGTTGTTCTGCCAGCGGTTGCTCCAATCAGGAAGCCACGGGCCTGCGAATCGCCAGCCGCCCAGCTGAGGTCCCCAACGCGCTGAAATCCGAACATCGAGTAGTAAATATAAAACGGGATAAGCGGGCAATTATTGGTACTGTAGGAAGTTGCCGCTGCAAGCCACGTAGAAAAAGCACCCGATTCCGAAATCCCTTCTTCCAGCATCTGACCTTTTTTGTCTTCGCGGTAATACATGACCTGGTTGGAGTCTGCCGGATCGTAGAGCTGCCCCATTGCAGAATAGATGCCCATTTGCCGGAACATCCCTTCCATACCGAAAGTACGCGCCTCGTCTGGCACGATGGGCACAACCTTTTCCCCGATTTCCTGATCTTTACAAAGCGCATTCAGCATCCTGACAAAGGCCATTGTCGTAGACTGCTCGCGCTCCCCGCTGCCTTTCAACTGAGCATCAAAGATCTCGAGCGACGGGACTTTCAGTGATTGACCCACTGCCCTGCGCTGCGGCAGAGACCCGCCAAGTTTCTCCCGCATTTTCCGCATGTAGCGCAGCTCTAAACTGTCCTCAGCCGGCCGGTAGTAGGGCACTTCACTCAACTTGGCGTCATCGATTGGGATGCCGAAACGATCCCGGAATTTCTTCAGAGCCTCGATATCCAGCTTCTTCACTGAGTGCGTTGCGTTCTGGGCTTCCGCCCCTCCACCAAATGCATAACCCTTGACAGTTTTGGCGAGAATAACCGTGGGCTTGCCATTCGCTCTCACTGCCTCCGCGTAGGCAGCGTAGACTTTATAGGGATCGTGACCTCCCCGATTAAGCGCCATGATATCTTCGTCAGAGAGATGCTCTACCATCTTGAGAAGCTCAGGGTCAGTTCCGAAGAAGTGTTCTCGGGTGTAGGCCCCTCCCCGACTGGCATAGTTCTGATATTCGCCATCAACCACCTCATCCATCCGCGCCTGGAGAATGCCGTCCTTGTCTGCCTGCAGCAGAGGATCCCAGTGCCTGCCCCAGACCACTTTGATCACGTTCCAACCTGCGCCTCGGAAAATACCCTCGAGCTCCTGGATAATTTTGCCATTCCCACGCACCGGCCCATCAAGGCGCTGCAAGTTGCAGTTAATGACAAAAATCAGATTATCGAGGCGTTCTCTTCCTGCCTTACCGATAGCACCCAACGATTCAGGTTCATCCATCTCGCCATCGCCGAGAAATGCCCAGATCTTGCGATCACTGTTGTCCAGCAAACCCCGATTGGTCAGGTACTTCATCAGGTGAGCCTGGTAAATCGCCTGTATCGGCCCAAGCCCCATGGAAACCGTGGGAAATTGCCAGTAGTCTGGCATCAGCCAGGGATGTGGATAAGACGACAGACCATTGCCTTCAACTTCGTTGCGAAAGTTGTCGAGCTGCAACTCCTCCAGCCTGCCCTCGACGAAAGACCTGGCGTATATGCCGGGAGACGAGTGTCCCTGATAGTAAATCAGATCACCCTCGTTCTTTTCGTTGGGGCCTTTGAAGAAGTAATTGAACCCCACGTCGTAAAGGGTGGCTGCGGAGGCGAACGTGGAAATGTGACCCCCTATGCTGCCGTCCCGCTGGTTGGCCCGCATCACCATGGCCAGCGCATTCCAGCGCACGATGCCTCTGATCTGCCGCTCCATGAACATGTCGCCGGGCATGCGCTCTTCATCGATAGGCGCAATCGTATTGCTGTAGGGCGTAACTACCGAGGTGATTGGGACATACCGCCCCATGCGTATGGCAGTGTCGTTCAGTTTGTCGATAAGAAAATGCGCCCTGTCGATGCCTTCCTCATCCACTACCGACTGAAGCGCGTCCAACCACTCTCTGGTTTCTTCTGGATTCGCGTCGTTTTGTTGTGTCATGTCCTACATCCTGTGTGCTTCTTCGGCTTCTGGCGATGTCCCTAGAGTATGTAAATAAATTACAAACTGACGATATCTTACCGCAAGAGTTTGAATAATTCCACGTAAAACTGCTTCAATATGTAGTATTACTACATTTCTGCTTCCGCCGTCGCGAATTTAAAATTTTTATTTTTCCCGTTAACTCAGAGGCTTAGAGCTAATGACCAGCAAAATCGGACACAATAGATCAAAAAACCACCGATAATTTGCCGAAAAACTACAAAAACTCAGGATAGCCACTAACATAGACTCCGTTGTTACCGCCTAAGCAGTGACACGTCAGGATAATTGTAAGCCCAGCAGGGTAAAAAGCGCCAAACCCACCAGCCAGATCGCCTGACTGCGTTCTAGCAGCGCTTGCAGCGCCTCGACTTCCTCCGTCTGCGCAAGCCGTTCACCCGCCTCATCAGTCAGATCAAACTGAGAAGTCAACGGCCCACCTGCAAACGCCCCTGTACCGGACCTGTCGGACAACGCACAAGAAGCGTATTCATAGAGGTCGGCAGAATGCGGGCGTTGGGTAAAGTCCAGAAACCGGGGCTTGAGCTGATCAAAGCACAGCACAAAATTGCCGACCAGAGAAAAAGTCAGAGCCAACAGCCGAACCGGAATCCATTCCAACATGAAAATCATCCCGGCAATTAAACTAACCTGTTTCTGGTTTTGAAGTTCATCGTGGCTGTCGCGAAGTTGATAGCTGACGTAAGCAAACAGCACGCCGAACGGGCCGGCCAACAGATAACTGAACATCATGATAAACATCTTCTCAAAGCAGCGATAAACGAGCTGCTCTTTAAAGCAGACATAAATCTCGGAGTCTGACCCGAAGGCTCGGTCTTTTGCACACAGACCCTGCTCCTGCAAAAACAGAAGCGTGCCCTGCGAGTCTCCGCGGCGCCAGCGAGTTAGAAATTCATTCGCCAGTTTGCCCGGCTGCGTTCTGTCAAGAGCAACGAGCAACACCCAGATGTGAATCAGCATGGTGATAAACCCATACAAAATCCCGTTGGCGAGCTGCAGCAGCAGTAAGAGCGCTAACAGCAACAATGCATAAACCGAGACAACTGGCACCAGCCAGGAAATCTCTGCCTTGATTTCAAGACGGGAAAAACCTGCCTCAATCAGGCGACGCAATCGAAAAAACCAGGAATCATCAAAGCGATCGAAATCCTTCAACCAGAGATAGTTGATTGTCAGACTAATCAAGATAACCAGAAATTTCATTCAGAGATGTCAGTATGTGTTATCAGGAACGAAGAGAATGTCGATATCTATCCCAATCAAAACATGGACCGGGATCGCTTTTTCGACCCGGCGCTACATCACTATGGCCCACGATACGCGCCTCAGTCAAACCCGGATAAGCAGCCAACAGATCGCGAGTTACTTGGGTTAAAGCCGCATACTGGCTGTCGGTGAAAGGATCATGATCGGTCCCCTCCAGCTCCACGCCTATGGAGAAGTCATTACAATTTCCAACACCCTGGAACGAAGATTCTCCGGCATGCCAGGCTTTGCGATCAAACGGCACAAACTGCATGATGTCTCCGTTTCGGCGAATAAGTACATGTGCCGACACACGCAGACCCTCCAGAGTCCGAAAATAAGGGTGAGCAGAACAATCCAGCGTGTTGCAGAAAAGCTGCGTGATCGAGTCCCCACCGAATTCACCCGGTGGCAAGCTGATATTATGAATGACCAGCAAGCTGATCAGAGCCTCTGCTGGCCTGGCGCTCTGGTTCGGTGACTCGACGAAGCTCGCGCTGATTAGCCTGTGTGATTCGATAGACATCTGGGCACTGTGTGTAGTCTTATGGGTATAGTCTGCAGGCTATAGTCTTGTAGCCGCATCGCGATGTCAGTTTATCACAGCCCGTCCCGGCCACCGACCTGCCTTACAGTCAACACGGGTGTTCAAGGCCCGCCCCACTGATTTCGACCAGCCAGGCAACCGCTGGGCGACGACTGGTTCCCAACATCGGCACAGCGGCCTATCTCGCAGTGGCTATCGACTTAGCAGCGCACCCGACACTGAACGCGCTTCCATTGAGGTCAACTGCCAATGCAGTGGATCGTCAGAACGGCGGGCCGGATGATATTGCCAGCGTCGTCGGGCGATCGCTGGCTTTGCAATCATTTTTCCTTGGGAGATAATTTGATGATGAGCCCGCCCACACAGCCGCCTGAGAGAAAGCTCGGACAGGGAATGCTTGCCATCTGTTTTGCGCTGGCACTGGCTGCGTTGACCGTCTTTTTTGACGGCTGGATAGAAAGGCAGAACAACCCGAATACCGACCCGAGCAGCGAAACGCTGAAAGACGGCTCATTGCAAGTCGTCCTGCTCCGCAACAGACAGGGGCATTACGTATCAGCAGGCACTGTTAACGGCAGACCCGTCACCTTCCTGTTGGACACCGGCGCTACTGATGTCGCAGTGCCAGCAGGCCTCGCCGAAAATCTTGGCCTGAATTATGGCGCCCAAACCCGAGTGAACACTGCCGCCGGTGTGGTGCCTGTTTTTTCCACCACGATCAATCAGTTGACCCTCGGACAAATTGAGCTTAGCGAGGTATCCGCAAGCATCACGCCGAGCATGGGGGGCGAGACAATCCTCTTGGGTATGAGCGCACTGAAACAGATCGAGTTCACCCAACGCGGGAATACCCTGACCCTGAGACAGTTCAGACGTTCGAAACTCAGAAGCTAGACACTCGGAAATCAGAAACAATGAATAGCCCATCGTCCCCGAATCAACTTCCCGAAGACATAACTGAAACAGTGCGTCGCGCTTTGACTGAAGACCTCGGGAGCGGCGACATCACAGCGGCTTTGATTCCCGAGCACAAACACGCCGAGGGCCGTATTATCAGCAAAGACAACGGGTACATTTGCGGTATACCGTGGGCACAAGAAGCCTTCCGCCAGCTAAATGATGCTGTCTGCCTTGACTGGCATGTGCATGAAGGCGACCCTATCGAACCAGGCCAAAAGCTCTGCGACCTTCGAGGCCCCGCGAGAGCGTTAATGAGCGGTGAGCGAACAGCCTTGAACTTTCTGCAGACCCTCTCAGCAACCGCCACGCAGACCGCCAATTTCACAAAGCTCATTCAGCACACTGCGGCTACTCTGCTGGATACTCGGAAAACCCTCCCCGGACTGCGAACAGCACAGAAATACGCGGTGACGGTGGGCGGTGGCAGGAACCACAGGATGGGCCTGTTCGACGCCTATCTGATCAAGGAAAATCATATCGTCAGTTGCGGGGGTATTGCTGCTTCGATCGCGAAGGCACGAGCAGTCAGTCCCGGCAAAACCGTGCAGATCGAAGTCCAAAATCTCGACGAAATGGAAGTCGCCCTGGCCGCTCACGCAGACATTGTCATGCTGGATAATTTCTCGATTGACCAGTTGAAGCAAGCGGTAGCGCAGAATCAGAACCGCTCTAAACTTGAAGCATCAGGCGGAATCGAAGACGGCCAACTGGTCAGAATCGCAGAAACTGGCGTAGACTATATATCCGTAGGAGCGCTGACTAAGCACTGTCGGGCACTAGATCTTTCCCTACTGGTCGATTTCTGAACACGCACTTTCAGAAGCTTCAGTCAGCATCGGGCGACCCTGGTTTCTGCTTCAACGCTTTGGGAGTAACCATGAAAAAGACTCGGCTTATGCAGGTCATGGCGTTCTTGGCTTGTATCGTCATCGAACCGGACGCACAAGCGCATCCGGGCAGCCTTGACCTCAATGGGGGACATTACTTCGGCCCCTCCTACCATTGCCACATGACCGGTTGTTCAATTCCGGACACCTTCGATCCCATGCGCCGAAGAAGAGATGGCGTCATGACAAATTATCGGGACCGCGAGAGATTCTTCAATGAAGATGACTGGCCATTCGAGGAAGACTTCGATCAAGACTGTCAGTCAACGCGCCAGGAGATGCTCATTCTCACCAGCAAGACCGAAGTCAGATACACCAACCCCAGAAATTGCGTCGTTCGCACCGGTGAGTGGCTGGATGAATACACCGGAAAAACCTTCACCGTGGCCGTCCAGATCGATATCGACCACGTCATACCTCGCATGTACGCACACACCCATGGCGGCGACCGATGGATGCCCGAGAAAAAAATTCAGTTTTCCAACGACCCACTGAATCTCATGCTGGTCGACAAGCAAGAAATTCGCCGCAAGCGAGACAGAGGCCCGAGCCGCTACATGCCCCGGGACGACTTCCAATGCGAATATGCCCAGCTGTGGGAAGTGATTGCCGAGAAGTATGATATTCAGCTGGAATCCAGCGACCGCAATGAAATCCGGCGGGTTCTTGAGGCCTGCCCCGTAGACGCTCTCGATCCCAGCCTTGTAACACAATAAACCGATACCGGTCTCCCAGCAATCACAAGATCAGCGGGCTCAAGATCTTCAGGCACAAAAAAGGCCGGTAGTGACCGGCCTTTTTTTCATGAGAAGAGCTGAAGACTGACGCCGGCAGCGGCTATGCAGTCCTCACGGCGCAAGTATCTTGATGGCATCCATTCCGTTATCGGGGTCAAGGGTCGCGTCACCCGCGGGGAATCCGTTCTCCGACAGAATATAGGCAATCACGTCCGTATACTCCTCAAACATCAGCGACCCCGGATTGTCTGCCGGCATCGTTCCCATGATGTTTTCCCACAGATACAGCAGCGGCTGATTACTCCAGGAGCGCAAGGTATCGCGGTAAAAACGCATGTTGTGACAGGTTTTACACTGTGCGTCATACACCGTCTGGCCCGAAGCGACCTGTGCCGCAGTGAAAACACCGTCATTGACTGTCTTATCCTGACTCAGGCCGGGCTGTGCAATGACTAGACCAATCAGCGTCATCAGGACAGTCGTAAAGTGTACCGATTTTTTCATTACCTTCCTCCAATACCGAGAGTAATCAGCCCCGATAACTGCATTGATTAAAATAATATAGACCTAAAAAACGATGTTTCACGCAAATACAACGATAAACCAGCAGCGATAACAGTTCAAGCTAAGAGACATTTAGTCACAATGAGACCTGTACATTTTTGATAATCAATTCAGATAATTAACTGTTTTAAGTTATTCTAGTCTTCATGAACACTGCCTGAATAACACTGCTTCTGTTTGGCTATTCCATGGAAAAGACTAGCAGTCCGGAACTCCGCAAACCTTTATGATGATGAGTGTCTGCTTAGTGGTTCAACAATCAAATGCATGTTTTCATTGCTCAAGACAATCTAGACACATTATCAAACCATGAAAACCAACTTGTTTGGATCGGTGAAAATATTCGTGCCCAGACAAAACGATACAAGATACAAACGCCGACTTGGCTTTTTAAAAAGGTTTTTTTCTAGGTATCATTAGAACTAACATCTCACGCCGGCTAAATTACTTACGCGAGAAAGTAAGCGAAGCATCTCCACCGACGCCTTGAAAGAGCTACTAAACCTCGGGCGCCATGCATCGAGTGACGGCGTGTACAATAAGGGCTAATACAGAATAGCCCCAATCGGGTCAAAATATATGAAAAAACCGCTTGGCTTTACATTGCTGAAGTTGATGACTTTCTTAGCCATCTTCACCCTAATAATAACAATAGTCCTCGCAGCGTTTCAGAACCACTCCATCCGCGCGGAGTTCTCGGAGCTTGTCATTGCGGCGATTCCTTACAAAGAAGCTGTAGAGCGTGTAATCCGGACTCGAAATCCGTCGGCCCTAAGTGATCTCGATGGGGGATCGCTAGGCATACCTGCTAATGTTACGGTCGGTGAAACCGTCCACGGTGTAGTGGTTGCTGACGGAGTAATCACAATGACATGGCAGCATGATTCCACCATTCTGCATGGGATGACCTACACGTTGACTTTAGATGACGCTGAACCCCCTATACAATGGTCAAGAGGAGGTTCCTGCGTAGGCAAACACCTGTGTTAATAGGGCTGATTCCAGCGCAAAACTTTGCGTGATTTTCAATTACTGAGTAGCTGAATGAGTCGCTTTATGCTGGTGTTAGGCGGTTCAGTCATAATTATAGTAAAGGGACAGTTGATCGATAGCCAATGGAGAACTTTAGTGCTCAATCCACACAGCGTGAAACCAGACATCACAATCCATCAGCTAAACATGTTTTTAAATCAGTTATGTAGCTAGGTTCGACGCTAAATGGGCCCATTCCAACTGTTACAGCAGAACTCAGCAAATCTCATCACGGTTAGCTTTGTGCTTGGGCTCTTGGTAGGAAGCTTTCTCAACGTCGTAATCTACCGCTTGCCACTCATGCTCCAGAGAAACTGGAGACAGCAATGCTTCGAATTTCTTGAGATACAGGATCTGCAGTCAGCAGACGAAAAGGTTCCACCTTCCTGGGAAAACCTGTCATTGGCAGAACCCGGCTCTCATTGCCCTGAATGCAAGCACAAAATCCGAGCCTGGGAAAACATTCCACTGGTCAGCTTTGCGCTGCTTGGTGGCAAATGTGCCAATTGCAAGGTAAGAATCTCAGTTCGGTATCCGGCCGTTGAGCTGGCTACTGGGCTTTTGTCAGCACTTGTTGTGGTGAATTTTGGCACCACATGGCTTACGCTGGCGCTTCTGCTGTTTGTCTGGGCGCTGATCGTACTCACTATGATTGATTTTGGTCATCAACTGCTGCCAGACAATATCACGCTCCCGCTGCTCTGGCTTGGCTTGGCAGTCAACACTCAGGACTTCGGAACCGGTGTCACAACGCAGGAATCAGTTCTCGGAGCAGCTATTGGTTACCTGTCACTCTGGTCGTTCTACTGGGTTTTCAAAGTGGCAACCGGCAAGGACGGAATGGGTTATGGCGACTTTAAATTGCTTGCCGCACTGGGTGCATGGATGGGGTGGCAAGCCTTGCTCCCCATAGTCTTACTTTCGTCACTGGCTGGGATAACTTTTGGTATTGGCAGCACGTTCCTCAAGAGCAGAGAAAAATCGGCGCCCATGCCATTTGGCCCGTTTCTAGCCGGCGCCGGCCTTATAATGATGATCTGGGGACACCAGATTTATACCTTTTCTTTTACTCGGTTTTTACTATGACGCGTCTACATTTCAGTATAATTCAACCTTGCAGAGGCGGACGATGTTCGTAGTCGGACTTACCGGTGGCATCGGTAGCGGCAAGAGTACGGTTGCTGAGATGTTTACCGCCCTAGGGGTAGAGTTGGTTGACGCCGATATCGCTGCTCGAGAAGTCGTGGCGCCAGGCACCCCTGCGCTGGCAGAAATAGCCAAGCATTTTGGCTCCGAGATACTTATGGCAGATGGTGGTCTAGACCGTGGAGCGCTGCGACAGGTAATTTTCCATCACGAACAGGAGAAGCACTGGCTCGAAGAGCTGTTACATCCGCTAATCAGAATGTGGCTGACAAAGAAAATCTCCAGCAGCCGAACCGCTTATTGTCTCCTTGTTTCCCCGCTTCTTCTGGAAACCGGGCAGGCGGAACTGGTTGACCGTATCTTAGTCGTCGACGTCTCGGTGGATATCCAAATCGCGCGCACACTTGCCCGAGATGGTGGAGAAGAGCGCACGGTCCGCGCAATAATTGCATCGCAAATAGATCGAAGTCAGAGACTCGAACGCGCAGATGACATCATCGGCAATGACCAGCCTCTAAAATTCCTCAGGCAAAGGGTTGAGAAACTACATCGAGGGTATCTTGCGATGGCGAGAGCCAAGAAGAACCAGTGAAATCAAGTAAGACGCGCCAAGTAGACTGTCCAACCTGCCAAGCCGCGGTAGTATGGACGAGCTATAATAAATACCGACCGTTTTGCAGTGAACGTTGCAAGCTGATTGATCTGGGCGAATGGGCCACAGAGAAACACACCATTGCCGGCGAACCGATCTATCCCGAAGATGGCGAGAGCTCGGATAACGTCCAGTAGCCAACAGTAATTGAAACGTGCGCTCTGCCTGAAAGGTCCATTGCGCTGATAGCGATGCTCAGCGCAATCGGCACAAGCGTCGCCAACCCAAATTACCCTGCTAGCTTGTCGAATGCACCAATCCCCGCAACGCCTGCTGCCCCCCGCTTCAGAGCTATACGAACATCACTGCGTTTCATACCCCCAAGCGCATATACCGGCAGAGAGACAGAAGCGGCCAGCTCCTCAAATCCGCTCCAGCCCAGCGGCGATTTATTCGGATATTTGACCGTCGAAGCCACGGGCGACAGCAGCGCATAATCAAAACCAAGCGCTTCAGCTTTGGTGAGTTCTTCCCCGGAATGACACGAGCAGCCCACGAGGCGTGAACGCTCGCCCACGCTCGTCTGCAGCCTTCCCAATTCAGTGGAGGTGAGATGAAGACCGACCTCATGAGGCAAATCTTTCTCAAGGGAAAATGAACCGTTCACAATCAACCGTGGCCCACAGTCACGCAGCCTGTCGAGACTCCTGCGGGTCCAGTCCAGAAGTTGATCGGCGGTCAAATGCTTTTGTCGAATCTGAAGTGCATGCGCGCCGGAGTGTGCAAAAGTGCCGAGATATGCGGACAGCTGCGGGAAGTTTTCGAATTGCGGTGTAATCGCCATTTGCGTCGGTAGCTGGAGCAGATTAATGATCCGATGGTTCGCTTCAGGAAACTGACGGGACTCCATGTCCTTTGGCGCCAGCCACTGAATTTTCTGCCCTTCTCGGCCAGCGGCTACACCGTCAAACTCGGTGACTTGCCACACATCCAGCAGAACCTGTTTGTCACCATAATCATGCTGAATCTTGATGAAGGGATACGCGGCACGAATCCGCAGCCCGACCTCTTCACGAATCTCGCGCTGCAAAGCAGCGAATACTGTCTCAGCCAACTCAAGCTTACCGCCCGGAAATTCCCAGAGATTTCCCTGATGACTGTCCGGCGAGCGCAGCGCGACAAGCACTTCCTGATTGGAGTTTTTGATGATTGCGACTGCAACGTGCAGCATGGAGAAACACCTGAGAGAGACACCTGAGAGAGACGCTTAAAAGCTAGGTTCGATACTCCGCATTGATCCGGACGTAATCGTGCGAGAGGTCTGAAGTCCATACGGTCTCAGTATAGCTTCCCCTGCCAAGCTCGACCGAAATTTCAATGTCGGTCTGGTCGACCTGCTGTTTTCCCAGACTCTCTGAATAGCTTGCCGACAATTCACCGTTTTCGATCAGACTGAGCTTTCCCAAGCGAATGCTGACACCTGAAAGATCAAGATGCTCGACCTCCGCACGGCCAACAGCGGCCAATATTCTTCCCCAGTTGGGGTCAGAAGCAAACAAGGCGGTTTTAACCAGCGGAGATTCAGCCAGCGCATAGGCGACGGCGAGACATTCCTGCTCATTTCCACCCCCGGTCACCTTAACAGTAATAAACTTCGTTCCACCTTCGGCATCCCTGATCAGGTCAGTAGCAAGTTCCTGAAAAATGTCACGAACTGCTGCCAGGTACGATTCCTGATCGGCTGCCTGCAGTTCATCAAAGACGACGCCTCTGCCACTGGCAACAAGCATGCAGGCATCATTGGTCGAGGTGTCGCCGTCGACAGTAATTCGATTGAAACTTTGAGATACCACATCTTCGAGTTGTCCTTGCAGCGTTGCCGGCTTAACGCGAATATCGCTGAAGACAAACGCAAGCATAGTAGCCATATTCGGCTTTATCATGCCGGCTCCTTTGGCGATACCGCTGATCCGACAGTCTTGTCCGGCAAGTTGGAGTAACCGCGTCCTGAATTTGGGGTGGGTGTCCGTCGTCATGATGCCGGTGGCGGCAGGGAGCCAGCTGTCTGGAGCAAGAGCCGCATAAAGCTCAGGAATCGCAGCGTAAATCTTATCAGCAGGCAGAGCCTCACCGATTACGCCTGTGGAAAATGGTAGGACCTGTTCGGCCTGGACTCCGGCCGCATCTGCTAGCCATTGACAACACTGCAGAGCCACTTTTTCACCCTCCGCACCGGTGCCGGCATTGGCATTCCCCGTATTGATAAGAAAATAGCGGGTATTGGCAGCGGCAAGGTGCTCGCGCGCGATCTTAACCGGAGCGGCACAGAACGCATTTCGGGTAAATACGCCGGCGAGGGTGGCCTGTTCCGGAATTTCAATCAACACAAGATCGAGGCGGTCCTCATAGCGAATGCCGCTGGCAAGCGCAGACAGCTTTACCCCTGATATGTGTGTCTTATCCCCGGCGTTCAATTGTGTTTTTGTCATAGGCGTCGCTGTAGTGTGTCGCTTCTACGAAAGCCGGAAGTGCGCAAAAATTATCTGCCGGATAGGCCGGTAAAGCACTTCCGTTGGCTTCGGATACCCTGACGCACTAGGAAATCTTTCCATGACAAAGCTTATATTTCTTACCGGACCCGCATGGACAAGGGTCATTCCTGCCAACTTTTGGCACATCACGCACAAAGGGAGATTGTCTGTCTGTTTGCTGGGCATCATCAGTCGGCTGGTTCTGTTCCGCAGCGGCAGAGCCAGACAGCGCTGAGACTTCCTGATGCTGATAGTTCACTCTTTCTTTCGCTGCCTCTTCCCTGCGCTTACGCTCAATCGCATCCGCCGCGTCCTCCTGCCTTATCTGGACATGACTCAGGACTTTTACGGCTTCACGCTGCAGGTTATCCAGCAACTCAGTGAACAAGGCAAAGGCTTCTCTCTTATATTCCTGCCGCGGATTTTTTCCGCCATAACTTCGCAGAAAAATACCCTGCCTGAGATGATCCATCGTGGCCAGATGCTCTTTCCAGAGGCCATCGAGAATCTGCAGACTGATCTGTTTTTCGAATAGCCGCATATTCTCGCCGACCGCTGTGGATTTGAGTTCGTACTCTTGTTCCAGAATGTCGATCAGCTTACGCTTCAACTGGTCTTCATACAGCTGATCGTCCTCATCCAGCCATTGCTGGATTGGCTGACTGGTGTTGAATTCAGTCTTAACCGCAGTTTCCAGGGCCGGAATGTCCCACTGCTCTGGCACGCTCTGAGGCGGAATATATTCATCGACCAGTCCGGAGACGACTTCTTCCCTCATATCCTTAAGCAGATCTGATATGTCGTTGCTGGCCATGAGCTCGTTTCTCTGGCGGTAGATAATAGTGCGCTGATCGTTGGCAACGTTGTCGTATTCAAGTAACTGTTTTCGGATGTCAAAATTTCTCCCTTCCACCTTACGCTGGGCCTTCTCAATAGAGCGGGTCACCATGCCATGCTCGATAGCCTCGCCGTGCTCCATACCCAGTTTCCGCATGAAGTTCTTTACTCCTTCACTGGCAAAGATCCGAAGCAGGTTATCTTCCATAGAGAGATAAAATCTGGAGTAACCGGGATCGCCCTGCCGACCCGCACGGCCGCGCAGTTGATTGTCTATCCGCCGTGATTCATGGCGTTCTGTTCCGATGATATGAAGCCCCCCTGCAGCCAGGACCTGGTCATGGCGCTGCTGCCACTGCGACTTGATTTCATCAATTTTTTCCTGGCTCGGATTGCCCAGGGCTTCAACTTCAGCCTCCCATTTGCCCCCCAGGACAATATCAGTTCCCCGTCCTGCCATATTGGTGGCGATAGTCACTGCGCCGGGCCTGCCTGCCTGAGCAATAATTTCTGCCTCCTTGGCATGGAATTTGGCATTCAGCACTTCATGGCTGATTTTCTTTTTGCTCAGGTAGTTGGAAAGTATCTCTGAAGTGTCAATAGAGGCCGTGCCCACGAGCACCGGAGCGCCCTTATCACGAATTTCGATGATATCGTTAAGAATCGCTTCAAATTTTTCTTCCATTGACAGGAAGATCAGGTCATTTGCATCCTCACGCACCATCGGCACATTGGTAGGAATGACCACAACATCCAGGCCGTAGATCTGACTGAATTCGAAAGCCTCCGTGTCCGCGGTGCCGGTCATGCCGGACAGCTTGCCGTAGAGCCGAAAGTAATTCTGAAATGTTGTGGAAGCCAGGGTCTGGCTCTCACTCTGAATTTCGAGCTTTTCCTTGGCCTCAAGGGCCTGATGCAGCCCTTCTGAAAGCCTGCGCCCCTCCATCGTTCTGCCGGTGTGCTCATCAATGAGGACTATTTTTTTATTCTGAATTATGTATTCGATATCCCGATTGAACAGGTGGTGGGCCTTTAAAGCCGCATGAACATGGTGCAGCAGAGAAAGGTTTGTCGCCGCGTACAAAGACTCACCCTCTGCCAGAAGCTTTTGTTTGATAAGCAGATCTTCAATGAATTCGTGGCCCGCTTCTGTGAGCTCCACCTGGCGGCTCTTCTCATCGACAGTAAAGTGCCCGGACTCCTCCGGAACAAAATTCTTGTCCATCATCTCCATTTTGGAGACTTCCTGCTTTTCGCCCTTTTCAAGTTTGGGAATGAGTTTATTCACTGCAAGGTACAGTTGAGAGCTGTCTTCGGCTGCTCCGGAAATAATCAACGGCGTCCTCGCCTCATCAATGAGGATTGAGTCAACCTCGTCAACAATCGCAAAATTGAGCTGCTTCTGCATTTTATCTTCGAGACGAAAAGCCATATTGTCCCGAAGGTAATCAAACCCGAATTCATTGTTGGTGCCGTAGGTGATGGAAGCCCCGTAGGCCTGACGCTTTTCTTCCGGGGACTGGCCCGACTTCACGACTCCCACCGTGAGCCCCAAGAATTCATAAATCGGGCGCATCCAGTTCGCGTCCCGCTCCGCCAGATACTCGTTGACGGTGACGATGTGCACTCCTTTTCCGGAAATTGCATTGAGATACGCGGGCAGCGTCGCAACCAGAGTTTTGCCTTCCCCGGTACGCATTTCAGCAATATCACCTTCGTTCAGAACCATGCCGCCAATCATCTGCACATCAAAGTGGCGCAAACCTAAGGTCCGCTTACTGGCTTCTCTGACCACCGCAAATGCTTCGGGCAGGATGCTGCCGAGAGCAGCCCCGCCCTCCAGCTTTTGGGCGAATTCACCCGTCTTGCCGGACAACTGTTCGTCAGATAGCTGTTCCAGCTCCTGCTCGAACGCATTGATTGCGGTAACGATTTTGTGCATTTTCTTCAGCTTGCGAGAATTGCTGCTGCCAAAGATTTTGTTGAGGATATTCATAAGCTGAAAACCGGTATCAGTAGATAGATTTGAGTGCTTCAAGCACAACATCTCACCCTGTGGCAATGTACCCACAGCGCAAGCAAGAGGGCCTCACAAGGAATTTATCTGATCGTACGATGAATGTAGGCGGCGGGGTCGACGACACGGCCGTTCTTATAGACTTCGAAGTGTACGTGCGGGCCGGTCGAGCGACCTGTCGAGCCGACCAGGGCAATGTTCTGACCTTTATCAACGATATCACCGACATCAACCAAGAGCTTTTCCGCGTGAGCATAGCGGGTCGTATAGCCGCTGCCGTGGTTAACCTCGACCATCAATCCGTAGCCGGAGCGGGGTCCGGACCAGGTCACAACGCCCGAAGCAACAGTGCTGATCTCTGCACCTGCGCGACCCGTGGTGAAATCCAGACCCGCATGGAAGGACATCCGACCGGTGAAAGGATCCGGTCGCTGACCGAAACGGGAGGCTATCCAGCCTTGCTCAATCGGGCGGCCTGCGATAAATATCTCTGACTGAATTTTTCGGTCATCGAGCAGATCTTCCAGAATCTGGAGCTGACTCTGCCGATCTTGCAGTTGTCTTTCCAGCCTGTCGAGGGCGTTGAGGAACCCCGACTCACTGAACTCACTGCCGCCGCGAGCAGGTCCGCCGACTGCAACAACGGGTTGGCTAAAATCGAACTCTCCGTTGTCAAAATCTGACATACGGGTAATGCGCTCTCCCATCGCATCTAGCCTCACCAATCGAGCCTGCATCATCGCCAGTCTGAGGCTGAGCGCTTCGAGTTCACGCTGGGACTCCTGCTTCAGTTCTTCCAGCTCGATTTCCTGCAAACTGAGCTGTTGCTGCCAGTTGCGGGCAGCGTCCTCGGTCAGTAAAGAGGCATTGCCAGAAATGGCCAGCTGATAGCCAAAATAACCGAGCGCGACGGGGGCGCCCAGCAGGCATACCGACAGCAACCCCTTCATCCATCCCTTGAGAATGATGGTTCTGGTGTGACCGTGTCGTTGATTGACTAGTATCAGCTTCATCGCGTGGCTTAATTTCTGGCTAATCGAAGCAAGTCATGGGGTTAGATGGGCAAAAATTCAATAGCCGACCGCCAAGGAGCACCCAGCTCCTCCGTCGATCGGGGATCGTTCGGAGAATATCTCGCTATTTCAGTAAGTTGGAGGGAAAAGAGATTACGCGGCGAGCACAGGCTTCACGTAGGATATCGGCACGTTCGATTCCTCGTCGAAGCTGACGATTTCCCAGGCATCCTCGTTTACTTCCAGCATTCTTAATAATGCATTATTGAGGGCATGTCCAGATTTGTACCCTTTAAATTCGCCAATCAGGCTGTTACCCAACAGGTACAAATCGCCGATCGAATCCAGAATCTTGTGCTTAACGAATTCATCCTCATACCGCAGACCGTCTTCGTTCAGGACTTTGTAATCGCCGACGGCGATCGCATTATCCATACTCGCACCCAGAGCAAGGTTCCGATTTCTGAGTTCTTCAAATTCATGCATGAAGCCAAAGGTTCTGGCCCGACTCACCTCTTTCACAAAGGAGGTACTTGAAAAGTCGATCGTGGCGCTTTTTGTGTATTTCTTGTACACGGGATGATCGTAAAGCAGCGTGTAGCTCACCTTGAAGCCATCAAATGGCTCGAGGCTTACCGATTTATCACCCTGCTCCAGGCGGATTGGCTTCTTAATCTTGATAAACTGCTTGAGTTCGCTTTGCTCCTCAATGCCGGCTGACTGTATCAGAAAGACGAAAGGTCCAGCGCTGCCATCCATAATAGGCACTTCCGGCGCGCTGACGTCGACAAACGCGTTATCAATACCCAGACCAGACATGGCTGACATCAGGTGCTCAATGGTTGAGATTCTGACGTCCCCCTGAACAAGACAGGTCGACAGGGTAGTGTCACCAACATTTGTTGCTGTGGCCGGAATCTGTACAACCGGATCAAGGTCAACACGACTGAAAACAATACCGGTATTCACCGGCGCCGGACGCAGCGTCAGATACACTTTCTCCCCCGTATGGAGGCCGACGCCAGTGGCCCGGATCACGTTTTTTAATGTTCTCTGTCTCAGCATAGAGTCGCCTGATGGCTACGTCGGTGACGGTCGTTGATGGTGAGACCTCACCAATCTGATTAAGTTCCCTCGCGGGATCCGAATGTCATATCACTTTTTCGTCAGGGGCTACAGAAACTGAAGTGGCCGGTATTACGGGTCTTACGCTGACCGCTGAGGCAACGGATCAGCCCCAGCCGGTAAGACCCGATAAGTCTGTATTGCGGGCCCGCCAGAAAGATCGGGATCATACCAGAGAAGCGGCTCACCCCAAAGGTTCGACCAACAATCTCTGGAGCAGAGCCGGTGCTGGCACCGGGATCAATAAGCAGCTGAGGGGAGCGCTTCTTCCTTAATCCCGATGCCGGGGCAACCGATCTGTCGCCGTAGGGCTAGTCCGCCTGCCTTCTCAGAAACGCAGGGATATCTAGATAGTCGATATCCGCTTCTGCACCAACCGCCTGTGCCACAACCGCACCACGGTCAACCGGGCGATTCCGCAGTACAGCAGGCCTGTCCAGCTGGCTGTAATCCGTTTGCTCTCGCTGCGTGTTGTCGACAACTTTCTTGGGTTTGGCTTGTCCGCCGCCCAGTCCGGTTGCTACCACGGTCACTCGCATCTCATCACCCAATTCCGGGTCAATTACTGTGCCAACAACCACTGTGGCATCATCTGAAGCGAACTCTTCGATGGTATCGCCGACTTCTGAAAATTCGCCCAGGGACAGGTTCTCTCCTGCCGTAATGTTCACCAGTATCCCGCGGGCCCCCTGAAGATTGACATCTTCCAGAAGCGGCGAGCGAATAGCTGACTCCGCCGCCTCACGCGCTCTGTCCTCACCTGTTGCAAATCCGGTTCCCATCATGGCCATGCCCATTTCTGACATGACTGTTTTTACATCGGCAAAATCAACATTGATCATGCCGGGATGCATAATCAGGTCAGCGATGCCTTTTACGGCACCCAGCAAGACATCATTTGCCGCCTTGAATGCATCCAGCAGTGAAGCTTCCTTGCCCAGAACATCCAGCAGCTTCTCATTGGGGATAGTGATCAGAGAGTCCACATTGGCTGAAAGTTGCTCAATACCCTGCTCAGCAATCGCCGACCGCTTTTTCCCCTCGAAAGGGAACGGTCTTGTGACTACAGCAACGGTGAGAATGCCAAGTTCTCGGGCCACTTCAGCAACAATTGGCGCAGCACCGGTACCGGTACCGCCGCCCATGCCGGCAGTAATGAACACCATATCCGCACCGCTCAGAATGTCTGCGATCTGGTCTCGATCTTCCAGAGCAGCCTGACGCCCGATCTCCGGGTTAGCTCCTGCTCCCAACCCTTTGGTGATACTGGTGCCCATCTGCAAGATGGTCTTGGCTTTCAGGTTGTTTAGGGCCTGTGAGTCCGTGTTGGCACAGATAAAATCAACACCATCAACCTGATTGGTAATCATGTGATGGACGGCATTGCCCCCGCCACCGCCGACTCCCAGCACTTTAATCACCGCGCTTTGCGGAATGTTGTCTATTAGCTCGAACATAAAATCCCCTCGTTTTCTCGAATTATTCTCACTATCCTGCAATAAGACAGTCTTCAGAAGTTCCCTTGAAACCAGCTTTTCACTCTGTCAACCAGATGAACCTGCGGAGCACGCTTGGACTCCAAGCCTTCCCGCTCCTGATGTTGCTTTAGCCCGTACAGCAGAAGGCCGACACCTGTAGAGTAGATCGGGTTTCGAACGATATCGGCCAATCCATTAACATTGTGTGGCGCACCGATACGGACCGGCGCGTGAAAAATTTCCTCCGCCAGTTCGACTACCCCTTCCATCTTGCTGGTCCCGCCGGTCAAGACCACACCGGCAGCCAGCATATTTTCAAAACCGCTGCGCTGGAGTTCTGCCTGAACCAAAGTGAAGAGCTCGTCATAGCGAGGCTCGACAACTTCAGCCAAGGATTGCCTGGATAACTCTCTGGGGGGGCGGTCACCCACACTGGGTACTTTTATCGTGTCATCCGGATTGGCCAGCTGAGTCAGCGCGCAGGCGTACTTAATTTTTATCTCATCGGCATTCTCAGTCGGAGTCCGCAGCGCCATGGCAATATCATTAGTAACCTGATCTCCAGCGATTGGTATCACGCCGGTGTGCCGAATCGCACCCTCGGTGAAAATGGCGATATCCGACGTTCCTCCGCCAATGTCAACGAGACAGACACCGAGCTCTTTTTCATCTTCGGTCAATACGGCATAGCTGGAGGCGAGCTGTTCAAGGATGATTTCATCTGTTTCAAGACCGCAGCGGCGGATGCATTTGTCTATATTTTGCACCGCATTTATCGCGCAGGTAACAAGATGCACCTTTGCTTCCAGGCGAACCCCTGACATCCCCAATGGCTCTTTCACACCTTCCTGAGAATCAATGATGTATTCTTGGGGGAGTATATGAAGCACTTTCTGATCGGCGGGGATAGCGACTGCCTGAGCTGCATCAATCACCCGTTCAATATCGGCTTTCATCACCTCTCCGTCCCGGATTGCGACAATGCCGTGAGAATTCATACTGCGGATGTGGCTGCCGGCAATTCCGGCATACACCGAATGAATCTGACAGCCGGCCATGAGTTCAGCCTCTTCAATCGCGCGTTGAATAGACTCAACCGTCGACTCAATGTTAACTACAGTGCCTTTCTTGAGACCACGGGATTTATGACTTCCTATTCCGACAATGTCCAGACTGCCATCGGGATTGATATCGCCCACGATCGCCACCACCTTGGAGGTGCCTATATCGAGGCCTACAATCATGTTCTCACCGACCGCTTCATTCATGAGTTAAACCGTCCGCACGGCTGCTGGCTACATTGAAAAGACCTGAGACTGAAACACCAGCTTGCTTCATCTGACAGCCAACTCCACCGTGTCTTCCGCGGCCAGTCTGACCGCGATCCCGTTGTCATACCTCAGGTCTACTGACTCAAGCTTCTCAGAGGCCATCAATTCAGGACTTTGATAAAGCTCAGCAAATCTCGTCAGACGCTCGATAATTTTCTCTCGCCCCAGCGTGACCTGTATCGAATCGTTAAGAATCAGGCTCCAGTTCCCGCGGGGACTCAGACTCAGAGAGGTTACTCTCAACCCCACCGGGAAAAGTTGCTGACTCACGGCACGGTACTGTTCCATAACCCGGTACTGTTCACCCTCCGAACCAACCAGTAATGGCAGTTCAGCGGCGCGCCGGCGCCCGGGAGGCTCAAAGATTTCACCGAACTGATTGAGTAATTGCCCGTCACCCCATCGGGCAATCGCAATCTCTTCCTGAATCTCCAAGACCAGCGTGTCGGGCCACACTTTCTTTGCGGAGGCTCGCCGGACCCAAGGATGTTGTTCAAGGCTCTGTTTTGCTCCCAAGACGTCAAAGGCGAAAAAACTGGTGCCTAAATAACGCGAAATCAAGTTTGTGAGCTCTGCTTCGGTCACAAACTGTTGTGCACTTTCAACTCGCACCTTGTACACGGGGCGACTGACCGCATGCGCCAGATTTTCTCCATTCTGCTGGATGACGAGCATTATCATTGTGGTTACGAGACCGGCGAGCACATAGCGTTTTCTCGCAGCAGTTTTGGTATTAAGCGGCTGACCACCCCGATGGACGCGACCAGGTGACATCTTAATCGAAGTCTGTGCTGACGACCTTTTAGTGGCTTTCAACATGGCAAGAGCTTACCCGTTCAGTTTCCGGTCAAGTATGCGCAGGACCAATTCATCAAAATCAATACCAACCCGGGCAGCCGATTTTGGGACGAAACTGTGAGAGGTCATACCCGGCACTGTATTCACCTCCAGCAGGAAAAAATCACCGGCCGCGTCTTCCATAAAATCCACTCGGGCAAGCCCGCTGCAGCCCAGCGCACTGTAAGCGCTTTTAACCAGGGCTTCAGCTGCCTCCATGCGCTCGCTGCTGAGCGGAGCGGGACAGACAATTCGTGTGCCCTCGTCAACGTATTTGGCAGTAAAATCAAAAAACTCCCGGTCGGTCTCAAGTAGAATCGTTGGCATCAACTCGTCGTCCAGGACTCCGGTCGAATACTCAGGGCCTCCGATATACTTCTCAGCCATCACGCCTTGCCGAAATTCGCAGGCCTCTCTATAGGCCCTTTCCAATGATCCCGGAGAATCAGCAATAGCGATGCCCAAACTTGAACCACCATAGATGGGCTTAACAACAGCCCGCTCAAAACCTTCTATGACCTCTTCCCAGTCACTGTCCTCACTGAGCACCGTGAACGGGGCAGTTGCCAGGCCCATCTGACACCAGATCTGCTTACTCTTAACCTTGTCCATTGCCAAGGCAGAAGCCAGAACACCGGACCCGGTGTAAGGAATCTGCAGCAGGTCCAAACACCCCTGAATGACCCCGTCTTCTCCACCCTGACCATGCAGCATGTTGACGACCAGATCCGGCGCTGCCGACCTGAGCTCGTCGACGATGTTTTCACCAACATCAATCACCGTTGTGTGCACCCCCAGGCTGACCAGACTGCTAGCAACCGCCTGGCCGCTCAACAGGGAAATTTCTCGCTCTGAAGAGGTCCCGCCCATCAACAAGACGACATGCCCGGCTTTCGCCAGCACCTGTTCTCTATTTATCGTTCTCATTGGCATTTTTCTTAACCCAAAAGGCCAGTTTCTTCTATGAAAATCAACAAATTACCGGTCCATAAAACCCTTGGATGCCAGAAGCCTCGATAATCCGCCCACACTCCCGGCTCCCTGGGTCAAAACCATATCCCCGGGAAGCAGTATTTCACTGAGAATATGACGCACATCTTTTTCCTTTTTGACGTAAAGCGGCTCTACCTTGCCGCGCAGACGGATACTTCTGGTCAGGCTGCGGGAGTCAGCGCCGGGAATTTTGCTTTCACCAGCCGAATAGACATCCAGCAGTAGCAGCACATCCACAGCTGACAACACTTCGACGAAGTCTTCATACAGATCTGCCGTCCGGCTGTAGCGATGGGGCTGAAACACCATCACCAACCGGCGATCCGGCCAGCCAGACCTGAGCGCTTCAACAGTCGCCGCGACTTCAGAAGGATGGTGGCCGTAGTCATCTATGAGGGTGACCTCTCCTCCCGGTATCGGGAAATCGCCCTGCACATCAAATCGCCGTCCAACACCCGCAAAATCCCTGATTCCCTTAATAATGGCCTTATCGCTGACACCTTCATCGGCAGCAATGGCCACGGCTGCTGTTGCGTTGAGCGCATTATGGCGACCCGGCATGGCAAGTCTGATTTTGAGAGGCCGCTTGCGTTCAGGGCGTGTCACCTGAAACTCTATCTGGCCGGCTTTCTGCTGAAATTCCGTAATACGATAATCGGCTTCTTTCGAGAAGCCATAGGTGAGAACTGGACGAGACAGCTGAGCAATAATGCTTTTTACACCGGGGTCATCAATACAAAGGACGGCGAGCCCGTAAAAAGGCAAATTATGCAGAAACTCTACGAAATAGTTTTTGAGGTTCTCAAAGTCACCACCGTAGGTGACCATGTGGTCAGCTTCGATATTCGTGACCGCAGCCACCATGGGTTGCAAGTGCATGAATGAGGCATCACTTTCATCCGCCTCTGCCACCAGATACCTGCTTTCACCCAAGCCGGCGTTACTCCCTGAGCTGTTGAGCAGCCCGCCAATGACATAAGTAGGATCCAGACCTCCGGCAGCTAATACCGAGGCAACAATACTGGTCGTTGTGGTCTTACCATGCGTTCCTGCTATCGCAATCGCATGACGATAACGCATAAGCTCAGCCAGCATCTCGGCCCGCGGTATCAGCGGCTTATGTTGCGTGATTGCTGCCCTGATTTCCGGATTACGCTTGTTGATCGCGCTCGAATACACCACTACATCCGCCTTTGCTACGTTAGCAGCCTCATGCCTGAGATAAATCCGAGCGCCCATATTTTTCAGGCGATCTGTAGCGGCAGAGCGTTTAAGATCTGATCCCGTAATGCGATAGCCCTGATTGAGGAGCACCTCGGCAATTCCGCACATGCCGGCTCCGCCAATTCCGACAAAATGAATAGTGTGGATACGCCTCATCTCAGGGATATCGCTCAGGTAAGGCCTAACCATGAGCTGCCTCCAGACAGAGGCCGGCAATACGGGTGTGAGCGTCGCATATCGCCACTTTGCCCGCGCTCAGCCCCATCTCCTTTAATCGGTCCAGATCGCTCATAAGCGCGGCAAGCACTTTTATCAGCCGGTCGACATCAAGCTCATGCTGTTCAATCACCTCGGCCGCACCGGCGGCGCGCAACCAGTTGGCATTCCGAAGTTGCTGACGGTCTTTATGAAAAGGGTAAGGCACGAAAATAGCCGGCTTGGCAGCAACCGCAAGTTCACAGACCGTGCTGGCTCCGGAACGGCACAGGACAATGTCGGCCCATTGATAGGCCTCGTCCATCCGATCGATAAATGCCACCACCCGGTGCGCCTCCTCCGTATCGTGCCCCAGTTCTTCATAGCGCTGCAGAGTCCGGGCAAATTGCCGGCGTCCAGTTTGGTGGAGAGTTTGTATGCTTCCTGCAGGCGCAGACGCAATCAATTCCGGCAGAATACTGTTCAGCGCCTCAGCACCAAGACTCCCACCTAACACCAGCAGCTTCAGTGAATGGTCAGTGGCGAACGCCAAGGGCGCCGCATCGCGCAATTCGCGGATTTCTCTGCGCACTGGATTGCCGGTATAGCTCACTTTTGAAGCGGCAGGAAAAGTCGAGGGAAACGCCTCCATGGCTCGAATTGAAAACGGAAACAGCAGTTTGTTGGTCAAACCCACGACAGCGTTCTGCTCATGAATCAGAAGCGGCAGCCCCATTGTCTTTGCCGCCAAACCTGCTGGTCCTGCCACAAACCCCCCCATGCCCAGGACGCTGTCTGGCCGGACTCTTTGCAACACCTTCAAGGACTCCCAGAATGCACGTACCAGCATGAACGGCGCGAACAGCAGACGCATAAACCCTTTACCTCGCAGACCCTGCACCGGAACTGTATGAAGCGGTATTTCTGTATTCGCGAGCAACTCATGCTCAAGCCCTGAAGGCGTGCCCAGCCATTCAACTTTGGCGCCCAGCATTTGCAATTCTCTGGCAACAGACAGTGCAGGAAAGATATGCCCGCCGGTACCTGCCGCCATTATCAGCACTGTAATTGGGGAATTTACCATTCGCCGGAACCCGGCTGCTCAGGAGACGCTGGATTGTCATTTTCATATTGTATTCGGAGCAAAATGGCTGCCATATAACAGCAAACAATGAGACTCGCGCCCCCATAACTCAGAAAAGGCAGTGTTAAGCCTTTCGTCGGCAGCAACCCAATATTCACTCCTATGTTGATCAGGGCCTGGCCGGCGAATAACAGCGACACTCCGAACGCAACATAAGCCGAAAACAATTCCCTTCGACTGAGCGCCTGCCTGCCAATGCTGAAGCCCGTATAGACGAGACACACAAACAAGAAAATCACAAAACCCACACCTAACAGGCCCAGCTCCTCTCCAATGATTGCCAGCACAAAATCATTGTGTGCTTCAGGCAGAAAATACAGTTTTTGGATGCTATTACCGAGCCCGACGCCGAACCACTCGCCTCTCCCAAATGCAATCAGCGCCTGAGTCAGCTGATAGCCTCCGTTGAACACATTTTCCGCTGCCCATGGATTCCAGTAAGAAGTAAATCTTTCGAGCACATAGGGTTTCATTACTGCGATGTAGGTCACACCACCCACGCAGAGCAGCAGCAAGGGAATAAATCGCGAGATCTTGGCACCGGCCAGAAAGATCAGACAAAAGACAGTTGCCAGCAAAATGACCATCGCCCCATGATCCGGTTCGAAATGCAGCAGGACCACGGCGCCGGCCACCACCAGAAGGGGTTTCAAAAACCCAGCGAATGCCCCGCGCACTTCATCCGCATGACGCTCCAGATAGGCCGCCACATAGATAACAATGAATACCTTAGCCAGTTCGGAAGGCTGAAGATTGAAGAAACCCAGATCAATCCATCGAGCACTGCCATTGACAACTCTGCCAACGCCAGGAATCAAGACCAACGTCAGCAGAGCGAAAGAAAGCAACAGCAGATAGGCACTGATACTGCGCCAGAATCTCATGGGCAGATGAAGGGTTGTCAGCATCGCAATACAACCCAGCACCGCAAACACACTCTGCCGCTTGAGATGAAAGAATGGATCACCGTAGCGGCTGCTGGCTATTTCCACTGATGCAGACGTCATCATAAGCAAACCAAGCGTCAGCAGGACACTCACGGTAAGCAGCAAGCCGTTTATTCTCGGTAATGCTTGTTTAGATGCCGGGATGCGATGGGCTACCGAAGCCATTTTCATTGTAACAGCCCCACTGACTGAATGAAGCTCTGGCCGCGCTCCCGATAATTCGCGTACATATCAAAACTTGCACAAGCTGGTGACAGTAAAACAGCGTCGCCCGGCGCAGCATGAGAAAGCGCGACGGTGACAGCATCATGCATATCCTTTGCAAACACTGCCTGCGTTTCTGGGTTCAAAGCCAGGGCAAGTTCTTTGGCGTCTTTGCCAATCAGTATGACTTTTTTGCTCCATCGGTTGACCACCGGCACCAGATCACTGAAGTCTGCGCCTTTGCTCACGCCACCGGCGATCAGAATGATGTGCCCGCCAATATGCTTACCGAGACCCTCCACCGCGGCAACGGTTGCTCCGACGTTGGTCCCTTTAGAGTCATTGTAAAACTCAACGCCGGCAATGTTCGCCACCCATTCACAGCGGTGAGGCAGACCGGAGAAGCCGAGCAACGCCTTTCGAATGGCCTTGATTTCAATTCCGACTGATAGAGCCAAGCCGATGGCTGCCAGACAGTTGGCAATATTATGCTGGCCAAAAATTTTAAGCTCTGATACCGATACTATTTTCTCAAACTGATAAGCGAGATACTGATCTTCCCCTTCCTGCAGTAAACCCAGACCGTTAACACCGGGACGATCAAATCCGAAATCGATGCTTGGCAGCGCGTCCAGATTCTGCGGAGCACTGGAAGGCTCGCTCCGATTGATGACCACCTTTTTGCAGCCGCGAAAGATGCGCTGCTTTGCGACAAGATATTCATCCATATCGTCATAGCGATCCATATGATCCATGCTGACATTAAGCAGCACCGCCACTTCAGCATTCAGCGCTTCAGTGGTCTCCAGCTGAAAACTCGACAGCTCAAGCACATAGAGATCTTTCGGCTGCTCCAACAGCAATTCCAAAGCAGGTTTCGCGCTGGCGCTGTCAAGATTGCCACCCAGTCCGTACTTCTTTCCGGCGGCGTCCAGGATTGCAGCGAGCATTTCCACTACGGTACTTTTGCCATTGGAGCCGGTTACTGCCACGACTGGGGATGTCACTTCCCTGGAAAAGAGATCAATATCACCAGAGATTGGAATGCCCGCCGCTCTGGCCTTGATCAATTCCGGCGTTTTTAAACTGACACCGGGGCTGACAATTATGCGAGAGGCAGAAAGAAATGCGCTTTCCTGAAACCCTCCCAGCTGAATGTCGACATGCGGAAACTGGGATTGAAAATCATCAAGATTCGGAGGCTTTAATCTACTGTCTGCGACAAAGAAAGCCTCATTCCGCGCCGCAAGATAACGGGCACAGGACAATCCGGTTGTCCCAAGCCCGATAATTAGTGTCTTAGCAGCGTCAGCGCTCATGATAAACCTGTCATTCTTATCGAAGTTTGAGAGTCGCAAGGCCAAACAGCACCAGCATCACGGTAATAATCCAGAAGCGCACAATGACTCTCGGCTCGGGCCAGCCTTTTAATTCAAAATGATGATGCAAAGGCGCCATCCGGAATACGCGCCGACCGGTCAATTTGAAAGAAGCGACCTGAATGATGACCGAAAAGGCTTCGACCACAAAAACGCCACCCATGATGAATAAAATAATTTCATGCCTCGCGATCACCGCCATCACACCGAGCGCGGCACCGAGCGCCAGGGCGCCAACATCACCCATAAAAATCTGGGCCGGATAGGTGTTGAACCAGAGAAAACCCATGCCCGCACCAACGAGGGCCCCTGCGAAAATAACTATCTCTCCGGAACCCAGGACGTTGGGGATATTCAGATAAGCAGAGAATTCACTGTGACCTGCCAGATAGGCAATAACCCCCAGCGCACCTCCAACCATCACGGTTGGCAAAATAGCGAGCCCGTCTAAACCATCAGTCAGGTTGACTGCATTACTGAAAAACACAATCATCAGTGAACTGATCACGACATAGAAGAAGCCGGTATCGACAGCGACTTCCTTGAAGAATGGCACGATGTAGGCAGTCTCAACGGAACTGAAGGCCGTGTAGTAAAGAATCAGCGAAGCCGTGATTGCCACCAAGAATTGCCAGAACAGCTTCCACCTCGGAGCCAAACCCGCGGTATTTTTCTCGAAAACCTTCCGATAGTCGTCAACCCAACCAACCGCCCCGACCGAGAGAGTCACGAGCAAGACCACCCAGACATAGTGATTGCTGAGGTCAGACCACAAAAGCGTGCTCATCGCGATACTCACCAGTATCAGAGCACCCCCCATGGTTGGGGTTCCCGCTTTGCTAAAATGCGTCTCAGGGCCGTCATCTCTGACCACCTGACCAATCTGATGATAATTCAGCCGCCGAATCATCGTCGGACCAATCAGCAGGGACACCCCGAGTGCTGTCAAAACGCTGAAGATTCCGCGCACGGTGATATACTGAAGTACCGCAAAGTTACTGTCGAACTGCATCAGAAAATCTGACAACCAAACCAGCATTAGGCTTCCTCTCCTCTGCGCAAGTCGTTTACCACGCATTCCATTCTGGATCCGCGTGATCCTTTGACCAACACTACCGAATCGGCGTCCAGTTGCATTGAGGCGTATTCAACCAGCGACTGCTGGTCTTCGAACACGACTCCGCCTTCACCAAAGGTCTCCACAACCAGGTTTGCGTAGTCACCAACCGCCCATAGCGAACCAACCCCTGCCCGCTTCGCCATTGCTCCGACTGATTGATGAGCCCGCCTCGATTCGCTGCCGAGCTCTTTCATATCACCGGCAATCAGAATCTGCCTGCCCGAAAAGCTTGCCAGCACCTCAATAGCGGCACGAAATGAATTCGGACTGGCGTTATAAGAATCATCCAGAACCAAAGCGCCTCCGAGGCCGCCCAGAGCACAGAGTCGGCCCTGAACCGGCTGCGCCGACTCCAGCCCTCGCTTAACATGATCAAGGCCCGCGCCCGCTTCAAGGGCCACCGCCGCTGAGGCGACTGCATTCATAACGTTGTGTCGCCCCAATAGCTTCATCGATATGTCAAGCGCTCCGGCCGGGGTTACAAGGCTAAAGCTGACACGGCCGTCAGCAAGACTTTCAATCTCACCTGCGCGGTATTCGGCGGGGGCGTCTTGCTGCACTGAGAACTGGACTGTCCGGCACCCTCTCACCCGATCGATCCAGGCCTGTACGTGAGGATCATCCTGATTCAGTACGGCAATACCCCCGGGCTTGAGATGATCCAGAATTTCACCCTTTCCCTTAACGATGCCGGCCAAACTGCCAAAGCCCTCAACATGCGCTGCGCTCGCCATGGTGATCAAAGCGATATCAGGACAGGCCGCCTGCGCGCTAAAATCAATTTCTCCCTGGCGATCGGCACCCATTTCAATAACGGCGTAGCGATGCTCTTCCTGCAGCCTCAACAGCGTCAACGGCACGCCGATGGTGTTGTTCAAATTGGCTTCAGTCCATAGCGTCGGCGCCGCTTCAGAAAGAATGCCAGCAATCAGTTCTTTGATGGTTGTTTTGGCCTGACTCCCCGTCAGGGCGACTACTTTGGCAGTGCTTCTGTCGCGATTCAGCCTGGCTATATCTCTCAATGCGTGATGCGTGTTATCCACAATTAACTGGGGCACATCAGCATTCGAAGGATGCGCGACAATCGCACCACTAGCCCCTGCCCTGATAGCCGACTCGACATGGTCGTGACCGTCGAATCTTTCTCCTTTCAATGCAAGAAAAGCTGAACCACTAGACAGGTTTCTCGAGTCCGTAGACAACTCCGAGAAAAAATTTTCGCCACCCAAATGGCGGGCCGGCAGAGTCTCTGCCAGCACGCTGAACGACAGCTCTCCAATCAAAGCGTTTCGCCTCCGGCAGTCCCGATTCGCGCCTGCAGAGCGATGCGCAGCTGATTTTTGTCGCTGAAGAGAGAGCGGACTCCATGACTTTCCTGGTAGGTCTCATGCCCTTTACCTGCAACCAATACCACATCGCCGGGGGCCGCCTGACTGACCGCTGCTTCGATGGCTGACGCGCGATCACGGATGACCAGGCATTCAGCCGGCTCTGACATTCCGCTGAGAATGTGCTGCGTGATTTCTTCGCCCGCTTCATTGCGGGGGTTATCGTCTGTCAGAATGATGTGATCTGCATATTGTTCCGCGATTTCACCCATCATCGGGCGCTTGCCTTTATCCCGGTTGCCTCCACATCCGAAAACACACCAGATTGCGCCGTCAAAATGATCTCGCAAGGCGCTTAACGCACTACAGAGACCATCCGGGGTGTGGGCGTAATCGACAACGGTGGTGATATCAGAGTTACCCACGATTTCCATACGCCCCGAAACCGGCTTCAAGCGAGCCACTTGATCACACAATGTCTGTAATGACGCCCGACTGTCGATCCCCAGATAGGCAATCAAGGCAGTTACAACCGCCAGAACATTACTGAAATTGAAGTGACCAAGAAGTTCAGCCTCTAACCTCGCTTCCCCAACCGGAGTCACCAGGTCGGCAGAGAAGCCATTCCTATCCAGAGTGACCTGCTTGGCGTAAACAGAAGCAGATGCGTTACCTGCACTGTAGGTCCAAACCTGAACGCTATCCGAAACCACATCGATGAATGAAAGTGCGTACTGATCATCCAGATTGATAACTGCGTTGCACAAACCGGGCATCGTGAAGAGCCGCCTTTTATTTTCCGCATAGCTCTCCATAGACTCATGATAATCAAGATGGTCACGGGAAAGATTGGTAAAAATTGCTGTCTTGAAATTGACCGCTGCCACCCGTTTTTGATGCAACCCGACTGAGGACACCTCCATGGCCACAGGATCAAGGCCTCTCTGACTCATTTCCGCCAGAGCCATTTGCGTGAATACCGCATCAGGCGTCGTCAACTCGGTTGCTAACAGGTTGTCGAATGGACCGTAACCCAGTGTACCCATAACACCGCAATTCTGACCGACAGCACGCAAAACTTGCGCTATAAATTGTGAGCAACTGGTTTTGCCGTTGGTGCCTGTGATGCCAAAAATACTGAGCGCCTCACTGGGCCTGCCATAGAATCGAGCTGCGATTTCACTGATTTTTGCGGTCAGATTGTCTACCGCAATAACCGGTTTACCCCGGAGAATCCGGATGCCCTGCCATTCCCCTCCGGACTCAGCCAGAACGGCGGAAACGTCGTGATCAAGGGCGGTACTGATGTAGTCCCGGGCGTCGTGATTGCGACCGAAGTAGGCAATGAATAAATCGCCCGAAACCAATTTCCTGCTGTCGATCTGAATACCCGTTACCGGCACCGCCAATTCAGGCAGCGCATCAACTTCCACGTCAACAAGCCCAGAAATAAGATCCTGTAATGAAGCAGACATGCTGATTGTCTGAGCTGTACTAGAAGTCATTGGACACTGCTGCTCAAAAGATTTTGCGTGGGTATCTCGTCTGGTGAAATATTTAAGATTCGCATGGCACCGGCGGCAATTTGCGAAAATACCGGCGCAGCAACCTGTCCACCGTAATGCTCATCACCTCTCGGTTCATTGATCACCACGACAACAACGATCTTGGGGTCTGAAGCTGGGACCAGACCCACAAAAAACGAATTGTGCAGGTTGTCTTCGTATCCGTAATCACCGACCACATGAGCTGTACCGGTCTTGCCGGCCACTTCGTAAAATGGAATGTTGGCCTCAATCGCAGACCCCCCTCGACTCGAATCAACCACAGTCTCAAGCATCGCTTTGACCTCAGCTGCGATCGTCGGGCTGATGACTTGCGACCGGGGGAGTTGCGCCAACTCGTCTTCTGAGAGCCGCAGCAAGGAAACAGGCTTGCGGATACCACCATCCGCAATTACGGAGTATGCACTGGCCAACTGCAGTGCCGAGGCAGACAAACCATAACCGTAAGACAGGGTCGCCGTTTCAATACGGCTCCAGCGACGAGGGTTGGGCAATACCCCTCCGCGCTCTCCTGGAAAGCTTGTCCCCGGCACTTCGCCGAACCCTACTCTTTGCAACACGTCTCTAATCGGCTCCGCACCAATTTCAAAGGCGATTTTACTGGTGCCGATGTTGCTGGATTTGGTGATCACGGAAGACAAATTCAGTGTGCCATAGTTGAAAATATCTCTGACTTCATTTGGACCAACCATCATCCAGCCCGGGCTTGTCTCAATGACGGTATCCGGCTCAAACAACGCAGACTCCAACGCGGCCACAATCGTAAAAGGCTTAACAGTCGAGCCAGGCTCAAAAACATCTGTGACAGCCCGGTTACGCAGAACACTAAAATCTGTCATGTCCGCTTTGTTATGAGGGTTGTAGGATGGCTGATTGACCATCGCCAGAACCTCTCCGGTATCCACATCAAGAACGACCGCAGAAGCCGCCTTGGCGCGACGGGTAATGAACTCCGCCTTCAGCGACCGATACGCAAGATTCTGTAATTGAAAGTCAATTGACAGCGACAGATTATGCCCCGGCTCGGCAGGCTGGATTGTCTGCCGCTCTTCAATGATGTGACCGCGGCGGTCTTGAATAATCTGACGTTTACCCGGCGTGCCACTTAGCCAGTCGTTGTACGTCAATTCCAGACCTTCTTGACCCACATCGTCTATGTTACTGAAGCCGATTACATGCGATGTCACCTCGCCCTGCGGGTAAAATCTTTGATATTCCTGCTGTGCACCGACATGATTCAGATTCAGATCAAGCACTCTTTTCGCATCAGCCGGCGCCAGTCTCCTTTTCACGTAAAGGAACTTGCTGGAAGCATGGTTCGCAATTGAATTGGTCAGTACATCTGGATTCAGCTCGAGCGCAGTCGCGAGTGCGCCAATGACTTCCGGAGCATGAACCAATTCGCTCGGATCAACCCAGATCGACTGAACCGGAGTGCTAACTGCAAGCGGCTCGCCGTTACGGTCACTAATCAATCCCCGGTGCGCAACCAGGGGAATATTTCGAATTGTCCGCTTATCACCCTCTACCTGCAGAAAGTCTTTTTCCAGCACATGAAGAGCACTTAATTTCCAAGCGATAACCAAGACACACAGGAACAGACCGAACAGAACCAGCAATACCCGCCACTGCTTTGCCATGGATTTAAGGCTGTCGATCATTCAGTTTCACCATAACAATGTCGCTGATCCGTGGCACCTGCATCTGCAGTTCATGCGTTGCTTTCTGCTCTATCCTGCCGTCCAGACCGAAAGTGCTTTGCTCAAGCAGTAGTTGCCCCCACTCCACGTCCAACTGATTGGCTTCTTCGCGTAACACTTGAAGCCCATTGAAAGCAAAGCGGTTCTCATGGGTTGTTTTAACAACCATCAAACCAGAGACAAGCAGCGTAATGAGAAGAAAATACAGCAGCGCGGAAGATCCTGAGGCAAGACCAAGCCAAACGAGAACCGGATGCGGCACCACCGGCTTTTCACCGCCTGACCGCCTGAATTTTTTGTCCGACCTCCCCCTCACAACGCCACCGCCGCTGCAACTTCAAGTTTTTCCGCTGTTCGCATCACCGCACTGCGGGCCCTGCTGTTTACCTGCACTTCGTCCGCAGTCGGGCGAATTGGCCGGCCGATCAACCTGAGGGAGGGCTTCAGCTGTGCTGCCGTAACCGGCACACCGCGGGGAAAGCTGTCTCCTTTCGCGCACCTGGCCATAAATTTTTTGACCATTCGGTCTTCAAGCGAATGAAAACTTATCACCACAAGCCGGCCTCCGGTGGCCAGACTGTTTGAAGCAGCTTCCAGCGCAGAGTCCAGTTCAGACAATTCGTTGTTGATATGCATGCGTATTGCCTGAAATGTACGCGTGGCGGGATGCTTGTGCTTTTCCCAGGCGGGATGGGCCTGTTTGACAATATCTGCAAGCTGACCGGTTCGCGTAATGGCCATTTCAGTCCTGACTTTCACAATTGCCCGAGCTATCCTTCTTGAATATCGCTCTTCGCCAAGCTGATAGATCACATCAGCGATCTGTTGCTCCGGGGCATCAGCAAGCCACTCTGCTGCTGAGGGTTGAGCTTCACTGTCCATCCTCATATCGAGCGGACCATCTCTCATGAAACTGAATCCTCGCTCGGGCTCGTCCAGCTGTGGCGAAGACACACCAAGATCGAACAAAATGCCGTCCACCTTGCCTTGCAACCGAGCTTCGGACAAAGCGCTCTCCAATGCGCCAAATGGTGTCTTCATGGCTTTGACCCGCGGGTCTTGTGCCATGAGCCCCTGGGCGGCCGCGATCGCTTCAGGATCGCGGTCCAGCACCAGGAGACTCCCCCCCACACCTAAGGTGTCCAATATTGCTCTTGCATGCCCTCCCCGCCCGAAGGTGGCGTCGACATATCTCCCTTCCGGGCGAACATTCAGAGCTGAGACCGCTTCTTGTTTCAGAACCGTTTCGTGATGCCTCATCAGTACTGACCGCCTTCGCGTGCAATTAAAGCGCGAGCGTTCTCAGCTTTTCTGGGAGTTCACCTTCTGTTGTGCTCTCTGTAAGCCAGGTATCTCGCTGCTCAGACCAGCTTTGCTGATCCCAAATTTCCAATTTTTTACCTTGCCCGATCAGACAGACGTGTTTTTCCAGTTTCGCGTACTGCCTGAGCTCTTGTGGTAATAAAACGCGCCCGCTGTTATCAAGCTCCAGATCGTTCGCATGACCGATCAACAAATGTTTCACCCGCTGAGACATCGGGTCAAAACTGGACAGAGACTCAATTTGCCTCTCGATCTGCTCCCACTCCGGCAAGGGATACAACAGCAGGCAACAGTGGTTCGTATCGATCGTCACAACCATCCGGCCGGCGCAGGCAGCAACCAACTGCTCACGATAACGAGCCGGCATCGCCATCCGTCCCTTTGCATCCAGATTGATTGTATTGATGCCCCGAAACACGCCCTGCCCCTGATACTGATTGTTGTCTCTGGTGGCCAGTGTGAGCCACTATGCCCCACTTTTATACCAATAAATACCACTTTTCTCCACTAAATTACACTATAGGCAGTGATCGGCCGCTGCGCAAGACAATTTATGTTTTTTTTCAAGAAATTACGCGATCCTGCCGCTATCTGGGGTGTTACTCCCAAGAACCGCCGATTCAGAACATTAGCAACTGTCGTAAATACAAATTAATAGCGAACGAAATTAAAGTGTTTTCTCATCTGACGGCACCGACCGGCTGTCGCGAAGAAAGCACAAGAAGAAGGGGAAGGAAAAAGCGAGTCAGCCTGTAAGCCGGGTTCTGTCGAGGACAATTATTCATCTGCAGCTTGCGTCACCGCAAACTTGTAGCGGCCTACCCGAATCCAATGCGAGCAACATCTCAGGATTCCTATTTGGCCTTGCTCCGAGTGGGGTTTACCTTGCCACGAACTGTTACCAGTCGTGCGGTGCGCTCTTACCGCACCATTTCACCCTTACCTAATCACAAACGCAATTCGGCGGTATATTTTCTGCTGCACTTGCCGTAGGCTCACGCCCCCCAGGTGTTACCTGGCACCCTGCTCTGTGGAGCCCGGACTTTCCTCTGCAAGTTGTGCCTCAGAAGAGGCAGGTTGCAGCAATTGCCCAGCTGACTCGCGCCAATCTTAGAACCTGACAGGCAGCGGCGCAATCCCTAAGATCGGCCCGCTTCTAATGATCTCGCTCCAGCACGCGTCGATACAGCTCATTTTTTGACAGCCCGAGAACGGTACTGATGAAGGCGACCGCCTTTTTCATCGACATCTCCTTACGAAGCTCCGCAACCAGCCCCTCGGCTTTTTCGAGCCTCGCCTCTTGCCAGGCGGCCTCGTCTCCGCCGGCAATGACGACCACAAACTCGCCCTTCATGTGGTTCTCATGTTCAGTCAACCAGGCCTTGGCCATGGCCAGTGTGCCACAAAAATGCTGCTCAAATTTCTTAGTAAGTTCTCTCCCCAAAAAGACCTGACGAGAGCTTTCAAAATGCGACGCGCAGGATTCGAGCATGGCATTGATTCGGTGGGGCGCCTCGTAGAAGATCATCGTCCGCTGCTCAGTGATTAATGCCATCAGGCGTTTGTCGCGCGCACCGGCTTTGGCCGGAAGAAAACCCTCAAAAATAAAGCGGTCAGTAGGCAGCCCTGCGACACTCAACGCCGCGATGAGCGCGCTGGGCCCAGGTATCGGGATCACGTTCATCCCATGACTCCTTGCTGCCGCGACGAGCCCATAGCCCGGATCCGAGATAAGCGGCGTACCGGCGTCAGAAACGAGCGCGACCGACTCGCCCTGAGTCAGCTTCTGAAGTATCCTCTGGGTCGCGCTTTGATCTGAGAAATCATGATACGCCGTCAACCGGGTTGTTATGCCGTAGTGATTGAGCAATTTCTGAGTTGTCCGTGTATCCTCTGCCGCAATTACCTCCACCTGTTTGAGCACTTCAATCGCTCGTAAGGACATGTCCGCTAGATTGCCGATGGGGGTCGCTACCACAAAGAGCGTGCCTCCCGGCGTGACGGAATTTCGAGGAAAATTGCCCGGTTCGCCCACTTGTATTACTCTTTTTTATTCCCTGACGTCAGAGCTCCGCATGTTACCGCGCAGAAGCCTCACAGCTCCATTGAAAATTCTGAGCCTCACGATGCTGGTCGCGTGTAGCACCAGCGAAATTTCAGGCCCGCAACCACCTGACGAAGACAGTGATACACTGCGACAAGCCATATCCCTTATCAGGGAGGCTGAGGGAACAACGGGGAGCACAGCGGCCAATTATCTTATCCAAGCCGCAAAACTGTTGCTTACAGAGTCCGAATTTGAACGCGCGGGCGAGCTGGTGGAACGCATTGATCGCCCGGCCGCTCTGCCATCCTCATTAAAGGTTTCCTATGCGCTGCTGCAAGCCGATTTAGCCATCTCACAAAACGACCGAGCGGCCGCTTTGCGCTGGTTAACGGGAAATCTCGTGAGAGATCTGGACGCAGATGACGCAGCGGCACCAGAACTTTATTCAACGCTCGGGGATCTTCATCTTGAAAACAACTCCACAGCTGCAGCGGTTGCCGCTTACGCCCTGGCCGCAAGGACGCTGAATCACCCCAGATCGACTCAGAACATCGAAACACTCTGGCATTTGCTGACTGCTCTGGAAAAGACCGAACTGGAGCGGCTTGCTGAAGACGCCAACAGCTATGAGTTGCGAGGATGGATAGAGCTTGCACGCGTTTTTCTGGCGGGGGAAAGCAACATCCGCAGCCAACTCAACGCCATTGAACGCTGGCGCTCAGTATGGACCAGTCATACTGCCTCACAGACCCTGCCGTCAGATCTCGCAGCCCTGCAGTCTCTGTGGGACGACCGCCCGCGAAAAATCGCACTCTTGCTTCCGCTACAGCAACCCGCCGGCATCGCAATTCAGGAAGGGTTTTTCAGTGCCTATTACGAGTCACTGCAAATCAGCAGGGACGTCCCTACTGTCTCTACTTACGACACCAGCTCGGTGGTAAATCCGGAGGCTGTGTATCAGCAAGCAGTAGAATCAGGCGCAGATCTGATCATAGGCCCTCTGAATAAATCACTGGTAAATCAACTGGCGAAAAAGGAAGACTTACCGGTTCCAACACTGGCTCTGAATTATGCAGACTCGGTCGAAGAATCACCCCGGAATCTGTATCAGTTCGGACTGGCACCCGCTGACGAAATTTCTCAAATCCTGAACCTGGCGTGGGCACGTAATTATCGTCGTGCGGCGCTGATCGCACCAGAAGCGGCTGATTATGATCGTTTGCGGTCGGCTTTCGCAGCAAATTGGCAGGATCGGGGCGGGAAGATTGTTTCGCTCGCCACGTATGGCGAGACCAATGATTACAGTACCGTAATTAAAAATCTCATGGCAATCGATGCGAGCGAAGAGCGCCTGGAAAATCTTCGGAGCCTCTTGCCGCGGAATAACATCGAATTCATACCGAGGCGCCGGCAGGACATCGACTTCATTTTTCTCATCGCCAATCCCCGTCAAGCCCGCTTGATAAAACCGACGCTGGCTTTTTATTTCGCAGCCGATGTGCCTGTATTCGCCTTACCGTCCGTGTTTGATGGTCTGAATGGGTCGACCGATAATCGGGATCTGGAAGGCATCTGGTTCGCTGACGCACCCTGGCTACTCGAAAATGGCAGTCTTAAACAGCAAATCGACGGCCAGTTGAGAGCCGCCCAAGGCTCCTCTCAACGACTCAGGGCACTCGGTGTCGACAGCTTCAGGTTGTACCCCCGCCTTAATCAGATGACCCGCAGACCGGATATTGCGATCGCTGGCGCGACCGGGTCACTCACACTCCCAGAGAGCGGAAGGATTCATCGTAGCCTGCAATTCGCTCAGTTCCGAGGCGGCACCGCAACGCGTTCCGAAGTCCGGCTCCCTGCTTCTGTTTCAGATTGACCTGCTGACAGTGCGAACGACACTGATTGGACGCAGAGCGGAACGCCTGGCCGCCAAGCATCTTCTGAGCCGGGGTTTAAAACTCACCGCTGAGAATTATTCCTGCAAATTCGGCGAAATTGATCTCATCATGGAGGAAGGCGCCTCACAACTGATCTTCATTGAGGTCAGATATCGGAGCAAGGATCGTTATGGCTCGCCTGTTGAGACCATCACCCAACTGAAGCAGGCAAGGATACGTCGCACCGCCGCGCATTTTTTACTTTCTCACAGTGAGTATCAGACTTTTACCTGTCGTTTTGACGTCATCGGACTGATTGAAAATCCGCAAGGACATCAATTCCAGTGGATTCAAGCTGCTTTTTATTAGCGCCTACACAGCATGGCGCTCATTTTGTCGTGCATTTTCTATAACAGACCACCAATTGCGGCCGATAACACGTGTGAGAATTCCGCCAGATAACCGGTTTTGACTGACATTCACACAGAGCAAAGGCATGGATTTACAAGACAGAATACTTGGCCACTTTCTGGAAAGCATTGAAACAAAACAGAAAGCCGCCGGCGACCTGACGGCAGTGATACAGATAGCCGGTGAAACCCTGGTTAATTGCCTTCTGAACGATGGCAAAATTCTGAGCTGCGGCAATGGTGGGTCAGCCGGAGACGCCCAGCATTTTTCAGCCGAGCTGCTGAATCGGTTCGAAAAAGAGCGACCGGGCCTGCCCGCAATTGCGATTACAACCGACAGCTCTACCTTGACCGCGATTGCTAATGATTACGATTACAACGAGATTTTTTCCAAGCAGGTGAGTGCCCTGGGGCAAAGCAACGATGTCCTGCTTGCCATTTCCACGAGCGGGAATTCGCCCAATATCGTCGAGGCCATCAGAGCAGCCCACGACAGAGAAATGAAGATAGTCGCTCTCACCGGACGCGATGGCGGCGCGATGGCAGATTTACTGTCAGCTGAAGATATTGAAATCCGCGTCCCGTCGGATCGGACCGCGCGCATCCAGGAGGTGCATTTAGTCGTGATCCACTGCCTGTGTGATTACATTGACACCAAATTATTCGGAGGAGATAACGCGTGAAGTTACACTCGGCGCTTGTTGCGATAGTTGCGATTGCATTGTCCTCGTGCACTGCAATATTGACAGAAACAACAGGAGATCAGGGAATTCAGGAAAACCCAGCGGAACGGACAACGGGAGCGATCATTGAAGATGAAGTCATCGAAACCAAGATTGCCGTCAATATGCGCTCGCAGGAGCCCGCTTTTAAACAGTCGAATTTCAGTGTCGTAAGCCACAACGGCGTTGTACTTTTGATCGGGCAAGTTGAAAGTGACTTTCTGAGGGCGCAGGCGACAGAAATTGCCAGCCAGGCCAGCTTGAAAATCAAACGTATCCACAATGAGTTGGAAGTGGCAGGGAAAACCGGTTTTTTATCCCGGAGCAATGACGCGTGGATTGCAACCAAGATCAGAACGCTGATGCTCACGGACAACGACGTTCCCGCCGGCCAGGTCAAAGTCGTAACAGAAAATGGCGCAGTCTATTTGATGGGCCTGGTCAGCCAGACAGAAGGCGACAGTGCTGCGAATCTCGCCAGAAATGTTTCGGGCGTGACCAAGGTGGTCAAGGTCTTTGAATACATCAATTAGCGCGATGCTTACTTAACGATACGCAGAGCGGGTTTTGGACTTCCCTTTTTCTCTGAAGGGCCGACAGTGCTTGTCTCCTCGGGGGTAGTAGGCTCTGGCGGTTCGGGCGGCGCCGACTCCGGGTCAAAAATCATACCCTGACCATTTTCTTTGGCGTAAATCCCGCACACCGCGCTCATTGGCACACTGACAATTTTGGGAATGCCTCCAAATCGGCCTTCAAAATTCAGGCTTTCATTGCCAAGATGCAGGTCGCTCACCGCGATCGGAGAAATATTTAGGACAATCTGGCCATCTCGGACGTGCTCCTGCGGCACCTCTACTCCTTCCCCGAAGGCATTGACCAGAATGTAAGGCGTGCAGCTGTTCTCGACTATCCACTCATACAGGGCTCTCACCACATAGGGACGGCTTGATGTCATTGCCATGGAAGATCGCCCTTGCTAATCCAAAGAATGATCTCAGGATTAAACCATTTCTTTTTCTTGTTCAGACATGCTGGCCACAACCGAATCACGCTCGAACAGACGATCTCGATACGCCAGAAGCGGCTTGGTTGTTTTATTTTTTGGCAGCTCAATGCCCATCGCAGGCAGGCGCCACAGAATTGGCGTGACTACACAATCCACGATGGTAAATTCATCGCTCATAAAATAGGGTTTTTCGCCAAAAATCGGCGCAATGGAAATCAGACTTTCACGTAATTCTTTTCGCTTTTTCTCAAGCTGCGAAGGCGTACCGTCCCCGGCCATAAGGCTGTCGACAAGCTCACACCAGTCCTGCCTGATCCGGTAGATCCAAAGTCGGCTCTGGGCCCTTGCGACCGGATAAACCGGAAACAGAGGGGGATGGGGAAACCGTTCATCGAGATATTCCATCATGATGTCGGCCTCATATAACACAAGATCTCTATCAACCAGCGTCGGAAGATTGTTATATGGGTTCAGTGATGCAAGATCTTCAGGCTTATTGTCTGGATCAACATCGATGGTTTCTACCGTGACCCCTTTTTCAGCGAGCACGATACGCACTCTGTGACTGTAGTGACTTGTTCCATCTGAATAGAAAGTCATTGACGATCGCTTCGCGACTACACCCATGTCTTGTCCCCTAATTCGGTCAATATTATCTTGTTCTGCCTGCGGAACAGCAGCGTGTTAGTGATAGTCCTTGGAAAATTCCCGTCCCATCATCGCTGCCAGGATGTAAAGCAATCCGAGAAACGCCAAGACCCATATACCGATCGCCTGCCGATTTTCACGACCGGGTTCGCCCACGTAATACATAAAATTCACAAGATCAGCGATAAGATTATCGAATTCCTGCTCGCTCAGAGAGCCGGTGCCTTCAACGCGATGCAGTTCACAATCAAGCGGATTCCCGCTTCCGTGATCATCGCATTCAACATCACCCTGCAGCTCATGCAGCACATTTGGCATACCGACATTCGCGTAGATCTTGTTGTTGGCACCCAGCGGCCGGCTTGGGTCGTTGTAAAAAGATTTAAGGTAGGTGTACAGCCAATCTGGACTGTGAACTCTTCCGGCCAGAGTCAGGTCCGGCGGAGCCGCGCCGAACCAGGATTTTGCATCGTCTTCAGACATGGCATTTTCAATGAGATCGCCAATAAGCGAGTCATCGAATACCAGGTTCGCAAGGACCAGATCGTGCGGAATCCCGAGATCGTCGGCTGTTCGCTCATAGCGTGCATATCCCAACTCGTGGCAGCTCGCGCAGTAATTCATGTAAGTTCGAAATCCACGCTGTAAAGACTCCTTATCATCAAAGTCTGTTTCAACATGCTCAAGATCCAGGTTCCCGGCTGACGCCGCTTCTGCGCTGCCTGACACCAACATCAGGGGCAAGCCGACCAATAGCGCCAACAGGACGATAGACCCGACCAGCTGAGGTACAGAAATAAAGCGGCCCGTCACGCGCTCCGGCGGCGTGGTGGTTTGTTCCTTTCTCGTGTACCACGGCATCGCCAGAAAATAGGCGAAGTAAACCACCGTCATCAACTGCGCTAGGGCCGTCTTAGCGGGGCTTACTGCCTGCGTACCAAGCACGCCTAGAATCAGAAATGCCACAACAAATGACAAGAGAGCGATTCGGCTATACCAGCCTTTGTAACGCATTGAGCGAACCGGGCTTTTATCCAGCCAGGGCAGGACAAACAGAATCGCAATCGCACCGAACATGACAAGCATGCCCCAGAATTTGGAATCGATACCGAACAGCGGAACGGTAACTGCGCGCAGCATCGAATAGAACGGCGTGTAATACCACACTGGCGGCACGTGTTCGGGCGTCTTCAATGAATCCGCTTCCTGAAAGTTCGCAATTTCTAGAAAATACCCGCCCATTTCCGGAGCGAAGAACACAATTGCACAGAACACGAACAAAAACAGAATCACACCAGGGAGGTCGTGATAGAGCGTGTAATACGGGTGGAACGGTACGCCATCCACGGGAACCCCGTCGGGGCCTTTCTTATCCTTGATGTTGATGCCGTCAGGGTTATTCGAGCCCACTTCATGCAGCGCCAGGATATGCAGCACCACCAGCGCAAGCAGCACGATGGGCAGGGCAACCACATGCAGTGCGAAGAAGCGATTAAGTGTCGCCCCCGAGATTAAGTAATCACCACGAATCCACACGAGCAGGTCTTCGCCGATGACTGGTATCGAGCCGAACAGGGAAACGATCACGTTCGCCCCCCAATAGGACATCTGACCCCAGGGCAGTACATAGCCCATGAATCCCTCGGCCATCAGCACCAGATAGATCGCCATTCCCAGCACCCAGATCAATTCCCGGGGTTTCTTATACGAGCCGTACATGAGCCCTCGGAACATGTGCAGATACACCACGAAAAAGAATGCTGAGGCGCCCGTTGAATGCAGATAGCGTAACAGCCAGCCAAAATCCACGTCCCGCATTATGTATTCAACTGACGCGAATGCCGCTTCCGCCGAGGGCGTGTAGTTCATCGTCAGCCAGATCCCGGTGAGCAACTGCATCACCAGAACCAGCATCGAAAGTACCCCAAAGTAGTACCAGAAATTAAAGTTTTTCGGCGCGTAATACTCGGAAAGATGCTTCTTCCATGCATCCATGATGGGAAGGCGAGCGTCAACCCAGTCTCGCACCCCAACCAACCAACCGGGTCTTTGGCCAGTCTCGCTAGGGCTTTCAGTTCCAGTCATATCGCTCATGCTGATGTCTCCTCGTCAACACCGACTACCAATATATTTTCTGATTCGAACGAATAAGGTGGTACCTGCATGTTTCTGGACGCAGGAGATCCGCTGTAGACACGCCCTGCCAGATCAAAACGTGAGCCATGACATGGACAGAAAAAACCGCCGCGCCAGTCGGTATCGAAGGGCTGCGGCCTGAGCTCGACGTGAGGCGTCGGCGAACAGAACAGATGAGGACAGAGTCCGACCAGCACCAGCACCTCCGGAGTGCGCGATCGATATTCATTCTGCGCGTATCCCGGCTGCTCAGGATCAAGTGATTCAGGATCGGCTAATCTTGCAGGATCTTCGTTCAAGGCCGACAGCGCTTGTTCGCCCCGCTTTACCACAAAAATCGGACGCCCTCTCCAAGCCGGGATGGGGCCAAGCATCTCTCCCTCAGCGAGACGGCTGATATCGATTCGCACGGGCGCCCCGGCGGCACGGGCTTTGGCGCTCGGATTCCAAGATCCGATGAAAGGCGCTGCCGCCCCAACCACGCCAGCAGCGCCCACAGCAGCTGTCGAGCCTGCCAGAAAACGTCTGCGGCCAGCATTAGTACTGTCGTCAGTCACTTCGATTTACTCCTTGAGATCCTACTAAATGCAAGTGAACGATCCGGTCACCCCAGTCAAATGATTCCCGCGGCGGGGTCGCTTATCAGTGGCTGCTTTGGGTTCCGGAAATTTTCGGCAGATATTAGTCAATTTCGACTTTTTTATCAAGCAAGCCGCAATTCAGAATTATGCTTAAGCATCTGTTTTTTATGAATATTTTAATTTTTCCTCGCCAAAAAAAAACGCCAAATCGGCAGAGGATTTGGCGTTTTTTGACAGCATGTTTCCCTTATCGTTTGGAAAACTGAGGTTTCTTCCGGGATTTCCGCAAACCAACCTTCTTACGCTCTACTTCACGGGCATCGCGAGTCACGAATCCCGCTTTGCGAAGCGTCGGCCGCAAGTCGTTGTCGTATTCCATCAGAGCCCGGGTGATGCCATGGCGAATAGCACCGGCCTGGCCAAAACTACCGCCGCCGCGCACCGTGACGTTGATGTCGAAACGCTCTGTCATTTCCAACAGTTCGAGAGGCTGCCGCACTATCATTCGGGCGACTTCTCGACCGAAATATCCATCCAGTGGCCGTCGATTAATCGTGATGTTACCGCTACCACTTGTCAGAAAGACGCGGGCAGTAGAGGTCTTGCGACGACCTGTGCCGTAATATTGAGTACTTGCCATAGGTGCTTTGGTTAACCTGTTAGAGTTGCAGGGTTTGAGGCTGCTGAGCACCGTGCGGGTGCTCTGAGCCTGCATAGACCTTGAGTTTCTTGAACATCGCTCTGCCCAGCGGGCTGCGCGGCAGCATACCCTTCACGGCCAGTTTAATGACTCTCTCCGGGGCACGATCCCGTAGCTTATCAAATGATATGGATTTCAGACCGCCCGGAAAGCCGGAGTGAGCGTGATACATTTTATCTGTGGTCTTGTTACCGGTTACCTGAACCTTGTCAGCGTTGATAACAACCACGTAGTCACCCGTGTCCACATGCGGGGTGTACTCCGCTTTATGCTTGCCGCGTAATCGCGTGGCAATGGCAGTCGCCATTCGACCAAGCGTCTGGCCTTCGGCGTCAATGAGTAGCCAGTTCTTGGTTACTTCATTGGGTTTAGCACTGTAAGTCTTCATGTCACGACCCAGGGGCTTTGGTTTAGGGAGCGCGAATACTACCGGAGTGACCATCAAGATTCAAGGTATTTGCGGCCAAAATGCCGGAAATGTTGCACACCCCCAGCAGGGCTCCGGGGCGCACCATCCGGCGCTTTGCCCCTATTTGCCCCTAGAGGAGGTGCTCCCGCCCGAGATACTCGCGAGATCGCATTTCCATGAGCCTGGATTGGGTCCGCTCAAATTCGAAAGCCAGACTCTGACCGGCATAAAGCTGATGCACATCAACCTCGGCCGCCATAATCAGCTGAACACGGCGGTCATAGAGCTCATCCACCAGACTGATGAATCTGCGGGCACAGTCGTTCGCCTCTTCATCAAGCACAGGGACACCGCTCAGAAACACCGTCCGATACAGTTTCGCCAGCTCCACATAATCGAAAGCGCTTCTGGGACCGCCGCAGAGCTCATCAAACGAGAACCAGACCTGATCCTCTGCTACGAGAATCGTTTTTAACTCACGACCAAGCAGGCTGAGCATTCCGCTTTCTCGGATTGCCGCCGTATCGCTGGCCAGTTCAAAAAAGCTCGCGCGCAGCTGCTCATCTACAGCCGGATTCTGGGGAAACAGGTAGAGCTCTGTCGCGCTCAAACGCTCTAGTCGATAATCTCTGGCTGAGTCAACTTCTACCACCTGGCAATGGTGCTCAATGGACGCAATTGCCGGTAAAAACTTCTCACGTTGCAAACCATTCTCGTATAACTCGTGAGGAGGCACATTTGACGTCGCGACAAGCACGACATCGCGGTCAAGGAGTGCCTTCAATAGCCCACCCAGCAACATGGCATCTCCGATGTCCGACACATAAAATTCATCGAAACAAATCAGGGTTGCACGTTCGGCAAGTTCGTCTGCAATAGTCTCTAACGGGTCGGTAGTACCTTGAAGATCCACCAGACGTCTGTGAACATCCTGCATAAACCGGTGAAAGTGGGTTCTGAGTTTTGACGAACCTTCAACGCTGGCGAAGAACAGATCCATCAAATAGGTCTTTCCCCGGCCGACCCCGCCCCAGAGATAAATACCCTGCAAAGGCTCAAGAGAAGTCGTTCGGGTGCGCGCCGCGACAATCAGACGTTGCAACCAAGCCCCTTTGGCAGGCTGTACCCTATCCTGCAATCCGCGACTCAAATCGCTCAGCAGTCCGATTACCCGGGTTTGCTCTGGGTCTGTAGTAATCTTTCCTCTGGCGACGTCAGCCTGGTAGCGCTCTGTCGGCGTCATGTGACTTTTCCGAGTGGATAACCGTTCACGGGGGTCAACCCGGTTGTCTACCGCACACCCCCGACCCGCCGGCGCATTCTAGGCGAGCTGAACCGCTTTTCCAATTGCCTCAACGCAGGCATCATCGATTTTTGGCAGATACTGAACAGGAAAGTGGCCATTAACTCATGTATACTGATCTGGCGAAGAGTGGATTGGACACAGGAGCTTCTCTTGATCTGGTTGATTAGTATTGGCGCTTTCGCGCTGGGCACGATAGTTGGGCTACTGATTGCAAGTCGTCTGAATGTCAGCCCGTCGAAAATCAAAGACCTCGAGGAGCAGATTCGAAAATTGAAGGACAGCCATTCTGAATACCGTGATAGCGTCAGCGATCATTTCAGTATGACCGCTGAACTGGTTCAGCATATGACGGAAAGCTATCGCGACGTCTATCAGCATCTCGCAAGCGGCGCACAGGATCTTTGCTCTGGTGAAGTTGCCAGCAAATTGCTGCCCGCCGAGTCTGATGCCGTTTTTGAAACTGCTAACAACCCGGAAGAGGCAAGCCCGCTTGCCCCACCCAGAGATTATGCTGCCAAACAGAGCCCGGACCAGAAAGGCGCCCTGGCAGAGGATTTCGGGCTGGACAAAAGTGTTCCGGTCAATGACGAAGACATCACGCAGTCCCAGTCAAAGTAGCAGTCGTCCAACACCTCACACGCCTAGCCGTATTTTGCGCTCCCGCTGCCTGCCCGTCTGAGCCTGCTGTGGCCCGACACCGCTTAGGCGGGATTTTCAATGTCGACAAATTGGTGCTGTAGGTCAAACTCCCGGGCGAGAAATTCCCCTACCGCCTGAACACCATAACGCTCAGTCGCATGGTGGCCCGCAGAGACAAAGGCAACACCCGACTCTTTTGCCAGATGTGCAGATGGCTCAGAAATTTCACCGGTAATAAAGGCGTCCACTCCGGCCTCAACCGCCAAGTCAAAGAAAGATTGCGCTGCTCCGGTACACCAGGCAATCCGACGAATCTGAGCAAGCGGATCACCAACGACGATAGGCTTTCTGTTCAGCGTACCCTCCACTCTCGTTTGGAGCTCTCTGAGAGTCACTGGCTGTTCCGGCCGCCCAATTGCCACGATAGCCACATCACCCGGACGGCCTGTAACTTCTTCAGTGACCAGGCCGAGCAAATTACCGAGCTGCGCGTTATTACCAAACTCCTCATGGGCATCCAGAGGCAGATGGTAAGCAAACAGGTTTATGTGGTTTAGCAGCAATTTGCGCAGACGATTCTTCTTAATTCCTGTGATTGTCTGGTTTTCACCACGCCAGAAGTATCCGTGGTGCACCAACAGGCAATCGGCATTTAGTTCAATAGCCCGGTCAATCAGCGCTTCACTTGCGGTCACGCCAGTCACCAACCTACTGATTTCAGTGCTACCCTCAACCTGCAGTCCATTGGGACAATAGTCTCGAAATCGCTGAGGCTGCATAAGCTTGTTTAACTCTGCCTCAAGCCGCTCACGCTGCATAGTCATTGGAATCTGCCTCTACATGGCTGTATATTGAACACCGCATCAATATTAGCACAGTCAGCAAGTTCAACAGCGCCAGCCGTTCATGCAAAAAATCCTAGAGACACTGAAATTATTCGGTTGGCCCGTCATCTGCGGCTTGTTAGCGGCCTTTCTGTTTTTACAGAATCAACAGTTACAGCAAGCAGCCGATCAACTCGCCGCTATCAGTCTGGAGCGAACAGACTCTTCACCTCCCGGATTCGCCGAGGTCATAGCACGCGCCGCCCCTTCCGTTGTGAGCATCAGCGCCACCAGCGTAAATATAGAGTCCGTTGAACGGGCCGCAGATGATCAGCTCAATCTTTATCTGGGCGAGAGAGCCAGCCTTGGGTCTGGCATCATTGTCAGTGAACAAGGCTTTATCCTTACGAATCTTCATGTGGTAGATACCCTTTTCGACGCATTTGACACTGAGGTGACTCTACACGACGGGAGACGCACACCGGCCACCGTCATTGCCTATGATTCTGAAAATGATTTGGCAGTTCTACATATCAATATGGATGACCTGACTCCTATTTCCGTAGGAAAAAACTCGAACCTCAAGGTAGGAAACGTTGTTTTCGCAATAGGGTATCCGAGAAGAAACATCGGACAATCTGTATCCCAGGGAATTGTCAGCGCCATAAGCAGCGAGCCAGACGGCAGTCAGGGATTCATCCAGACTGATGCTGCGATCAATCCCGGAAATTCCGGGGGCGCTCTCATCGACAGAGAAGGCAGGCTGGTCGGTATCAATACGTCGATCTTCTCAGAGTCCGGAAGCTTCGAGGGAATCGGTTTCGCCACTCCTGCACACATCGCGATTAATGCGATGAACGAAATGGTAGCGGAGGCCATTGCGCAGAATTCGGGATATCTTGGAGTCATCACCGGTGAGGCACTGACAGCGCAATCGAGCCAGCTGTTTTTCGGCGTTGACAGCATACGGGGAATGCTGGTTGAAAGCGTAGACCCCGGCGGTGCTGCGGAGCGTGCCGGCATCATGCCCGGGGACGTCATCACACGGGTCGGAAACACGCCAGTCAGCAGCGGACAAAATATCATGCTAGAGATACGCAACGCGAAACCGGGCGAAACACTGATGATTGAAATCTTTCGAGAGGGCCAGCTGTTTGAACTCCCAACAACTCTGGGTTTCGGGCAGGCAGTAGTCATCGAACCCAAAGAGGTCTGAAGTCGTTCGAATGACCCTAATCGCGCTCAGGATTTAGACGGTACTCTGCAGACAGGGCGTGGGCCTGCAAATGCTCGTTACGCGCCAGCTCACTGGCGGTTGCGGCCAGGCTGTGTGCGCCCTGCGCAGAACAGTTGACGATTGAAGAACGTTTCTGAAAGTCGTAGACCCCCAGCGCGGAAAAGAACCGAGCGGTCCCAGAAGTAGGTAATACGTGGCTGGGTCCGGCGCAGTAGTCGCCCAGTGCCTCTGCAGTGTAGCGGCCAAGAAATATGGCCCCGGCGTTTTCGATCATCCCAAGAACGTGCTCGGGGTCTTCCACCGAAACCTCAAGGTGCTCAGGAGCAATGAGGTTGCTGGCCCGGGCAGCTGTGGCAAGGTCATCCGCGAGAATCAGCAGCCCGCGGTCGCGCAGCGAAGCCTCGATTATCTCGCGGCGCTCCATCTGTGGAAGCAGTTTATCGATGCTGCTCTTGACCTGCTCCAGAAATTCAGCGTCTGTCGTTATCAGTATAGACTGCGCCTGCTCATCATGCTCCGCCTGCGAAAAAAGATCCATGGCAACCCAGTCAGGATCGGTTTTTCCATCGCAGATCACGGTTAATTCAGAAGGGCCGGCAATCATGTCGATACCAACTTCTCCATAGACCTGTTTCTTGGCTACGGTGACATATATGTTGCCCGGCCCGGTGATTTTATCCACGCGCGGGATTGTCTCAGTCCCATAAGTCAGTGCCGCAATTGCCTGCGCTCCACCCACAGTGAAAACTTTATTCACACCGGCGAGTGCCGCTGCGGCGAAAACTAAGTTGCCGTCATCACCATAGGGGGTCGGGACGGTAGCCACGATTTCCTGAACACCGGCGACCTGCGCGGGAATCGCCAGCATCAGCATCGAAGAGGGATAATTGGCCTTGCCACCGGGGACATACACCCCAACTCTGGAGAGCGGGCTGACTTTCTGACCATAGATCGACCCGTCCGCCTCCTCATAGCGCCAAGATGACTGTTTTTGCTTTTCATGGTAGTTCCGAATCCGTTCGGCAGCATGCGACAGTGCCGAGCGCTGATTTTCACTCACGCGCGCCAGTGCGGCCTGAAGCTGTTCTGTCGTAACGATCAGATCAGCCGGAGAAGTTGCGCCAAGACCGTCGAATTGATTGGTGTAATCAAGAACCGCCCTATCGCCCTCTGAGCGAACTCGTCTGATGATGTCTGAGACAGCCTTATTAACCTCATCAGCAACGAGCATCCTTCGATCAAGCGCAGCATCAAGCTGTTTCTCGAAGTCCGCACTGGCAGTTGACAGGTGACTGATACTCTCTGAAAAAGAAGACATGGTACTCGCTTTGGCCCTATTAGACCCTATTCGCTCCAGTTTGACCCTGTTCGCCGCTATCGCCCTGCAGTGTTCGCAGCGCTCATCTCTACCGCTTCACTCAACTTTGCCAGCACTTTCTGAATCAGTGCGGTTTTAATCTTCATTGCGGCCTTGTTGACTATCACCCGCGATGAAATATCTGCGATTGTGTCCTGAGGAACCAGTCCGTTGGCTTTGAGTGTCTTGCCAGTATCGACAATATCGACAATCGCGTCTGCCAATCCCAAGGAGGGCGCAAGCTCCAGAGCCCCGCTCAGCTTAATCAGTTCAACCTGCTGACCCCGTTCAGCATAGAATCGCTTAGCAATATTGGTAAATTTTGTCGCAACCCGAAGCCTGCCTGAGTGCTCTCGACACTGTGACGGTACGGCAGTCATCATCTTACACCGGGCAATCTTCAGATCCAGAGGCTCGTAGAAGCCTTCACTGCCGTCCTCAAGTATGAGGTCCTTGCCCGCGATACCCATATCTGCGCTACCGAACCTGACATAGGTCGGCACGTCGGATCCACGCATAATCAGAAGCTGCACGCCGGGTTCACCGGTTTCGAATAGCAGCTTTCTGCTTTTTGCGACATCTTCCAGAGGCTCAATGCCTGCCATCGAAAGCAATGGCAGCGTCTCCTGAAGAATTCGCCCTTTGGTCAGGGCAATGATCAATTGGGAATCGTTCATGTCTACTTACTTAGGCAGGCACACGTCGTATACGCGCACCGAGCAACTGCAGTTTTTCCTCGATGCATTCGTAGCCCCGATCGATGTGGTAAATCCGATCCACGCTCGTTTCATGTTCAGACACAAGGCCCGCGATGATTAAGCTGGCAGATGCCCTCAAATCGGTGGCCATGACGGGCGCTCCGTTCAACGCTTCGACGCCTTCCACAATGACTGTATTACCCTCTACTTTGATCGAAGCACCCATCCTGTTCATTTCATGCACATGCATGAACCGATTTTCGAATACGGTCTCAGTGATAGCGCCGGTGCCCTCCGCGATACAGTTCAGCGCCGTGAACTGGGCCTGCATGTCGGTAGGAAAGGCCGGATAAGGTGCGGTCCTTAAAGAGACTGATTTCGGCCTCTCACCATGCATGTCAAGCGCGATCCAGTCCGGTCCAACCTGGATTTCTGCTCCGGCCTGTTCCAGTTTACTCAGCACAGAATCCAGAATATCAGGGCGCGTGTCTTTGACTTTGATATTGCCTCGGGTCGCAGCAGCAGCAATCAGATAGGTTCCTGTTTCGATACGGTCAGGCATGACAGAATACGTACAGCCGTGCAGGCTTTCGACCCCCTCAATGGTGATAGTGTCGGTTCCCTGACCGGTGATTTTCGCACCCATTTCAATCAGGCAATTAGCCAGATCAACCACCTCAGGCTCACGGGCGGCATTCTCGATCACAGTTTTACCTGTCGCGAGCGTGGCAGCCATCATGACATTTTCGGTGCCGGTCACCGTGACCATATCCATGAATATCTGGCTACCCGTCAGCCGCCCTTCCACGCTGGCTTTTATATAGCCATCCTCGACAATAATCTTAGCTCCCATGGCCTCCAGGGCGCTGATATGGAGATTGACGGGCCGGCTGCCAATAGCGCATCCCCCCGGTAAAGCCACTTCCGCACGACCGTAATGCGTCAGCAAGGGGCCAAGGACGAGTATCGAAGCCCGCATAGTCTTGACCAATTCATACGGCGCACTGAAGTGAGCAATCGTGCTGCTGTCGACTTCAACATTGAGCTTTTCGTCAATCACTGGCTGGACGCCCATGCAGCCAAGCAACTCAAGCATGGTGGTGATATCGTAAAGGTGAGGGAGGTTACACACTTTGACCAGATCGTCGGTCAGAAGCGAAGCCGCGAGAATCGGCAAGGCAGAGTTCTTGGCCCCTGCTATTCTGATTTCACCCGACAGGCGAACGCCACCGTTAATGATAAGACGATCCATACTGACTCCGCGCCGCTGATTCTTACTGCGAGGCCGAGGTGGCTTGCTCGGCAGGGGTGGACAAGCGCATCGTTACGGCGTGAATCGCCCCACTGCGGATGTGCTCATTCAAAACACCATAGACGGCCTGCTGACGCTTAACCGCATTGAGGCCATCGAATACGTCACCAACGGCTGACACCATGAACTTTCCGTCGCCGCCTTCTACCGCGATTGTGCAGTCGGGAAACGCTGCTTCGAGCAAGGCTACGATCTGTGAAGACTCCATACTTCCTCCCATAGATTCCTGCAAGCGCGACTACTTCCAGTTATCCAAGACTGCATCGATGTTGTTGTTGTGCTGCGCCATCAGCGCTGCGAACTGCGTATAGTATTGACGGCCAAGATTGATACCGGCCAGGCTTAAATTCTTGAGTTTCCACTCATCGTTTTCATTCAGGAACATTTGATACTGCAATCTCAAAGCCGTATCACCCTGCAACTCCATTCCGACAACGGTATCCGCTCGCGGATCGGCGTCAGGGTTACTTGGCGGCAAAAAAACCAGCTCTTCACCGTTATACGAGACCAGAGAGGCGCCATAAAAGCGAGTCAGCGTTGTCCGGAGAATCCCGGCGAATCGCTCGGTTTGCTGATCTGTCGCCTCTGACGCATATCGGCTCATGACCACGCCGGCTACCGCTTCAAAATCGACAAAAGATGACAGCACCGTTTCGATAGCACTGAAATACCGCTCCCTGTCACTCAGGAAGAAATCTTTCGATTCAACAACAGTTTGCAGGAGCGTCTGAACCCCGAGTTCAGCCGTCTCCACAGCCGTCATTTCCTGGCCGTACGCTGCCGACCCCACCAGTCCCGAGAAGAATACGACAGCCGCCGTTTTTTTCAGTAAGTTCATTCGCTTAACCCTCAGTATGCGTCACTGCTTTCGGATCAATCTTGGTCTGTTGAGTTTGATTGACTATCAATAAATCTGGATCTGCCGACCGAAACAAGCCCTGACGCTGGTAATGACCGCGTTGAAAAGCGGATCCGCTCGCTCGAAACGCAAGCTTAACCGATTTAGACAGGCCAATAAATTATTACTTGCAAAGCACAGGAAACCACCTTCTAATTGGCGGCCATCACTTTCCGGCCTAACCCCCGCCCCTGCTCGTCTTATGCTCGTAGAAACAGCTATTATTGTTCTCGGCTTTATCGGCCTGATTTGGGGTGCAGACAAATTTGTCCTTGGCGCATCGAGTCTGGCCCGCAATCTGGGCGTCTCTCAGTTGATGATTGGGCTGACAATAGTTGCCTTTGGAACCTCCGCCCCAGAGATTTTTTCTTCCGCATTCTCGGCGTGGGAAGGTAAGCCCGAACTCGCCATCGGCAACGCGCTCGGTTCAAATCTTTTCAATATCGGCGTTGCTTTGGGGGTTGCAGCAATAGTGAGCCCCCTGCAACCCGCGAAGTCACTCATCAATAAGGAAATACCAGCACTCCTGCTGGTAACACTGGCAACGGGTGCCATGCTGTCCGATCTGTATGTGGGATTTTTCGATGCCATTGTACTGATGCTGATCACCGCCTACTTCGGTTACCGATTGTTTCGCAATCGCATGCGCCGGGAAGAAAGCGCAGTTCAGCAAGCTGAGGAATTGCCTAACTGGCGAGCCGCGGCCTATCTGATTTTAGGTCTGGCCCTTCTTATCCTTAGCGCCGAAGCACTCGTTCAGGCCGCCAGCTCGATTGCGCTGAGGCTCGATGTCTCTACTGCGGTTATCGGGCTCACCGTCATCGCGCTTGGGACAAGCCTGCCTGAATTGGCTGCATCTATCACCTGCGTACTGAAAGGACACCACGATCTTGCCATCGGAAACATTGTAGGTTCCAATATTCTGAACTTGCTTGTTGTGCTGCCTTTCCCTGGGCTGCTTAGCCCGGGGAGCATTGAAAAAGAACTCTTTTACCGGGACTTTATCAGCGTACTGATCCTCACGCTTCTGCTGGCTTATTTCTGCTATCGTAGTGTCAAAGGCGACAGCAGGATCAGCAGATTCAGCGGGGCAATGTTCTTGTTAATTTACTGCGGCTGGTTTACCGTGATGATCCTTCAGGTTCAGCGTACCGCCGGTATCTAAAATACCATAGGCGGTAAACCCACATTATGACCACAGACAACAAACTGCGCTCCAGCGCCCTTCGGACCATTGACATTGAGAGCCAGTCAATTCTGGAATTAAAAACTCGGATTGACTCTGCATTTGAGGGCGCTTGTGAACTCATCATGGCCAGTCCGGGCCGGGTAGCAGTTCTGGGTATCGGCAAATCCGGACATGTCGGCCGGAAGATCGCAGCGACCCTGGCTAGCACAGGCACACCCGCTGTGTTCGTTCATCCAGCGGAGGCGGGTCACGGAGATTTGGGAATGATCACCGAGCAAGACGTTGTGGTGGCAATCTCAAATTCCGGTACCACCGAAGAGATCATGACCCTTCTGCCCGTCCTGAAGCGCAAAGGTATTCCTTTGATTGCTCTCACCGGTGCAACAGAATCACTGCTGGCACACGAATGTCGTTATGTCCTTGACGTTGGCGTAAAAGAGGAAGCCTGTCCGCTGGGGCTGGCACCCACTTCCAGCACAACAGCTGCTTTGGTGATGGGTGATGCGCTGGCAATGGCTCTTCTCGAAGCTCGGGGGTTCACGGAGGAAGATTTCGCCATTTCCCACCCCGGCGGAAGGCTGGGCAGGAAACTACTCGTTAAAGTAGAGGACATCATGCACAGCGGAGACTCAATACCCAGAGTCACTGCCCATACAAGCCTGGCTGACGCACTCGTTGAAATGAGCCGCAAGGGTTTCGGGATGACTACCGTGGTAGAGGCGGAGGAAATTATCGGCGTCTTTACCGACGGAGATCTGCGGCGCTGCCTGGATGCAGGAAAGGATCTTCACACGACCAAAGTCGCCGATGTCATGTCGGCAAACTTCAAACACATTACCGCCAGCGCCCTCGCAGCAGAAGCTGCAAATATCATGCAAAAGTCTCAGGTCTATGTTCTTATAGTGACTGATTCAGGTCACAGACTCTCTGGCATTCTGAAAATGCACGATTTGCTACAAGCCAACGTTGTCTGACCCCACTTTTTCCCAAACCTGCCCCCCATGAGATTTAATACAGAAGAAGACAAAATCCGAGCTCTCGCCTCCCAGATTTCAGTCTTATTACTGGACGTTGATGGAGTGCTCACAGACGGCAAGCTGCTGTTCTCGAGCTCAGGAGAAGAGCTCAAAGCTTTCTGCTCGCTTGATGGGCACGGCATCAAAATGCTGTTGAGAGCTGGCTTGCAGGTCGGCATCATCACCGGAAGGACTTCAACTATCGTGGAAAATCGTTGCCGGGATCTGGGCATCACACTGGTTCTTCAGGGGCAGGAAGACAAAGCTGCGGCTTTACAGTCGATTCTCACCGCACAAAATGTCAGTCTTCAGCGGGTGGCATATGTCGGAGACGATCTTCCGGACTGGCCGGTTCTGGAGCAGGTGGGTTTGAGTTTCTCAGTGCCCTCGGGACACCCGTTTGTGACCAAGCGCGTGGCTGCCGTTGCTGACTTTCCCGCAGGCGGAGGGGCCGTCAGAGAGATCTGCGACTTTCTGCTTGAGGCGCAAGGAAGCGAGGCAGACTATCTCGCCTGAAATTCTTCCCCCGCGGCACGAGTTCCATCTAGGCGTTTCAAGTCCGTTTCGTGATAACCTAGCCATCTCGAATGACGATGACGCGAGCTATGCACAGACCTTTAACCTACCTGACGACTATCGGCGTAGTCAGCGTGCTCTGCTATTTCTTTCTCGATCTGTCTCAGACCGGGGAGGAAACTGGGGAGGACAGCGCTGCAACAGAGCTCGCGTTTGATGGTTACAGTGAAGGAATCAATACCGTTTTTTACAATGAAAATGGCGACGTGGATTACACGCTCCGTGCTACCAGGCAATTTCACCTGAAAGACCAGTCCGCCCTTCTTGAGAAACCGCTTGTCCGCTTTTTTGAGAACGGAGTATCTACCTGGAATATCGTTGCCGAATCGGGCCTCGTTGGCGGCAATACTGAAGCCTCAGCAAGGCTGATGGAATCGATCCGGCTCTCCGGGGACGTCGAAGTCCACCGCCTAGATGACTATGGCAACTCTACTGTCCTGTCAACCCAACTTCTTGACATAGACCCTAACCGGGAGATTCTGGAAACCCAAGACCCAGTACAAATGGTAACAGCCAGCATAACCCATGCAGGACAGGGAATGTTCGCTGACTTAAACCGTGATGAAATTCAATTTCATTCCAATAACTCCGGTCACTATGAGTCACAGGGAAATCATGCTGACACCGAACAATAGTCTCGCACCCAAGCTGTTGTATTCACTCTTCTCGGCCATGGTTTTCCTCCCCGGAATACTGATGGCAGCCCAAAGCCAGAGCCCGGTCAACTGGAGCGCCGATGGCGAGTTGCTCGTCACTGTTGAGAACAACCGCCGTATTCTCAGGATGCAAGATAATGTCAGAATCTCCCAGGACGGTATCGATATTTCCGGTAATTCGGCCATTTTCGAATACACGCTCGACACCCAGGAACTGTTGCGAGTTACCGTGCTTGGCACACCGGTCAACTATACGCAGACAAGTGAAAGCGGCGCTGAGCCGGTGACAGGGAACAGCGACACCCTTATCTTTTATGATGACGAATTGACTGAGGACACGATCATCGAAATGATCGGTAATGCATTCATAAAATCGCCAAGTTCTACCATGAACTGCGCCTCAATTATCTACATCACCGAGCAAGACTTGATAAGAGAAGCGGTGGGTCCCTGCCAAGGAGCACTGACCTCTCAGAATGGCATGTAACCCCTCATGTTAAGCGCGCAAAACCTTGCAAAAAACTTCAAAGGTCGAGATGTTGTCAAGGATGTCTCTATCGAGATCTGCCAGAGCCAGATCGTTGGCTTGCTCGGTCCGAATGGCGCCGGAAAAACAACTTGTTTTTACATGATCGTTGGTCTGATCCAAGCGGACAGCGGCAGGGTCCTGCTCGACCAGAAGGACATGACCCAACTTCCGATACACGATCGAGCCCGGCATGGGCTGTCGTATCTCCCACAGGAATCCTCGATTTTTCGTAATCTGACCGTCGAAGAAAACGTCCTGGCGATTTTACAGGCTCGACAGGAACTCAGCCGGGAACAAACGGAGGAAAAACTTGAACAGTTGCTTGAAGAATTCAGCATCGAACATATCAGACACAGCAAAGGCATGAGTTTGTCAGGCGGCGAGCGCAGACGCACTGAGATTGCCAGAACACTTGCCACAGACCCGAAGTTCATTCTGCTGGATGAGCCATTCGCCGGTGTTGATCCGATCTCAGTGAGCGACATCAAGACCATCATCAACCAGCTGAAAGACCGGGGCATTGGTATCCTGCTTACTGACCATAATGTACGGGAAACACTCGATATTTGTGAAAAGGCCTACATTGTGAGTGAAGGTCATGTCATAGCTGACGGGGACGCTGATGCAATTCTGAGCAACGAAAAAGTCAGAAGTGTCTACCTGGGTTCGCAATTCAAGATTTAGCTCATCCCGACCCTCTTTCCGACATGCTCCCGACTTCGGCGGAGTAACCCCCTGCTCTGACCCTGCATACTTTATTTGCGTGGCGAGCTATGCAAGACAGGCACGGTTCTTGCTATACTCTTCAGCCTAGAAAAAATTGCAATCGTTGATCGCAAATCTCACTCCTGCCGAGCAGCGACGAACGCAGTGTAGCTCATGAAACTATCGCTTCAACTCAAGTTAGGCCAGCAACTGGCGATGACGCCACAGTTGCAGCAAGCGATTAAATTACTTCAGCTGTCGACTCTCGATCTGCAACAAGAGATTCATCAGGCGCTTGAGTCCAATCCCATGCTGGAACTGATTGAGGGTATAGAGGACGACGAGAATTCTGCCAAAGAAACTGACACAGACAGCGAGCCCGCCTCTCAGACAGCAGACAGCCCAGACAGCAATACCCTGGACAATCCGGAAGAAGATTACTGGCAGAACGAGATTCCGAAAGACCTGGAGGTAGACAGTAATTGGGATGATATCTACACCAATTCACCGCCCCCGAGCCAGAATTTTGAGGCGGACGACTTTGATTTTGAATCCCGCAACTCGGTAGAGGAGACGCTCCAGGATCACCTGCTCTGGCAGCTGAACCTGACGCCAATGTCAGAATCTGACGAAGCCATCGCGATGGCGATTATAGACGCCATAGATCCCAATGGCTGGCTTACGGTCGATCTCGAATCCATACTGGCCGGATTCGACCCCGCACTGGAAATAGAGCTTGATGAAGTGGTGGCGGTTCTGCACCGCATTCAGCAATTTGACCCCATCGGAGTCGGATACCGGAACCTTTCTGAATGTCTGCTGATTCAGCTCAACCACTTGGGGGAAAACCATCCGCCCAAACTCATCGAAAACGCCAAACTGATCGTTCGTGACTATATCGAGCTGCTTGGACATCGCGACTATGCCCTGTTGATGCGAAAGACGAAGCTCAAAGAGGCGGAGCTCGCAGAGACCATTACCGTGATCGAGAGTCTTGATCCGAGACCCGGCGCGAACATCGCCCCGCCATCCACCAACTATGTGGTACCCGATGTCATCGTCACCAAAGATGCCGAGTCAGGCAAGTGGAAAGTAGAACTGAATCCTGAAACAGCACCAAGAATACGCATAAACAGCAGCTATGCCTCGCTGGTTAAACGCGCGGATACGAGTTCTGACAACAACTTCCTGCGCGATAATTTACAGGAAGCGCGCTGGTTTTTGAAAAGCCTGCAGAGCCGGAATGAAACCTTGATGAAAGTGGCGACTCGCATAGTCGAGCATCAGAGAGGATTTCTAGAATATGGTGATGAGGCCATGAAACCGTTGGTATTGCACGACATTGCCGAGGCCGTAAGCATGCATGAATCGACAATATCTCGGGTCACGACGCAAAAATATATGCACACGCCGAGAGGGATTTTCGAGCTAAAATATTTCTTCTCAAGCCACGTCTCTACCAAAGGCGGTGGCGAATGCTCCTCAACCGCTATTCGAGCAATCATCAAAAAGCTCATTGCTGCCGAAAATGCGCGAAAACCACTGAGTGACAGCAAAATCACGGAACTGCTGGAAGAAAAAGGTATCAACGTGGCACGGCGCACGATTGCCAAATATCGTGAATCACTGTCTATTCCTCCGTCCAACGAGAGAAAAAGACTTTCAAGCTGAAAACGCCTGTTTCCACAAGTCAACACCCGGTCAATTCAAACACTAAGAACATGCAACTTGAAGACATACTTATATCCGAGCGTTGCTTCTGCAAAGTTCCCTGGCGCAGCAAGCGGCGAATCCTCACGAACATCAGTGAGTTGATCAGCGATCAATTCGAAGGACTCGAGCCTGAGCCAATGTACGACTCGCTTATGGCCAGAGAACAACTGGGTAGCACCGGTCTTGGCAACGGCATTGCGATTCCGCATTGCCGTGTAGCAAATTGCACCGAAATTATAGGATCACTGATAACGCTGGAAGAGCCGACAGAATACGATGCCATTGACGGAAAACCGGTAGACATACTTTTTGTCCTTATCGTTCCGGAGCAGAAGTCAGACGAACACGTAACCGCACTCGCAAAGCTCGCAGAGCTGCTGAGTGATCAGGATCTGTGTTTTACCTTACGACAAACACTTAGCGACGAAGATCTGTACAACATTGCCATAACTTACTAGCCAAACAATATTGATCAACTGAAATTACCCCGATGCAGCTCACGATAATCAGCGGTAGATCCGGCTCAGGCAAAAGCACCGTTCTCCACGTGCTCGAAGATCACGGGTACTATTGCATCGATAACCTTCCGGCGAGTTTGCTGCCAGCATTAGCGAACCGCATCAGCGCAGATGACAATGATCTGCCTCTGGTGGCCGTTTCTATCGACGCCCGAAATGTCTCTGAAGATCTGGAGAAGGTCCCTGAAATACTCCAAAAGCTGAAAAATACCCAGATATCAACGCAAATTTTATTTCTGGATGCCAACAGCCAGACATTGTTGCGCAGGTTCAATGAAAGCCGCCGCAAGCATCCTCTGTCTACCGAAACGATTGGTCTCAGGGAAGCAATCAACATCGAATCAGATCTGCTTGAGCACATTTCTCTGCTGGCAAGCCTGACCATCGACACCAGCAATATGTCATTACAAACCCTTCGACAGACTGTGAAAGAGCAGTTTTTAGGAAACCAGAGCAGCGCCACAGCTCTGCTGTTCCAATCCTTTGGCTTTAAACATGGCGTCCCTGTGGATGCGGACATTGTTTACGACGTCCGCTGCTTGCCTAACCCGTACTGGGATGCCTCGCTGAGATCGTTAACGGGCCTCGATAAGCCAGTTGCCGATTTTCTTGGCGCTGATACCGAAGTCACGGAGATGCTTGCGGATATTTCTAGTTTCCTCGTTAAATGGTTACCCAACTTTGAAGCGAACAACCGTAGCTACATCACCATAGCCGTGGGCTGCACCGGCGGTCAGCACAGATCAGTGTATTTATGCGAGCGCCTTTCACAGGCATTCGCTGAAAAACTCACCAATGTACAGGTAAGACACCGCGAACTGGGAAAGTGAGCCCTCTATGCCCGAAACGAAAGTGACCATCATTAACAAAGCAGGACTGCACGCCAGGGCCGCTGCCAAACTGGCCAATGTTTGCTCTGGGTTCGCAAGCGACATTCAGATCGGTCATGAAAAAAAGGTTGACGGAAAGAGTATCCTGTCGCTGATGATGTTGGCCGCGGTGAAGGGCACCACACTGACCGTTCAGGCAGACGGTCCAGACCAGCAGGAAGCTCTGAAAGCGGTTGCCGACCTGGTCAACGAGCGATTCGGTGAGACTGAGTAATTCGGCTCTGGGAAAGGTGCCTTTTTTCTCGCACCAATTCTAAAAACTGTGAAATAGCGGTAGTATTACCCGCACTGGAACCGATCCATCGTGGTTCAGTCATCACCTGATCAGGTGATGAACCCGCAAAATCTAGATCAGAATCTGGGCAGGGCCACCTGATGGTCCGTGGAGTGAGACATGCCCCAGCTCAAAGAATCGCAATTCCAAAAAGATCATGTGCATGAGCTGAATCAAGCGATCGACAGCGGATCGCTCTACCAGGTTCGGCAGATGATCAAAACCCTGCCTACGGCGGGAATTGCGCACCTTCTTGAATCGTCACCGCCAAAAACCCGACGAGTACTCTGGCAACTCATCGACAAGGATTCGGAAGGTGAGGTCATCCAGTACCTTCATGAAGATCTGCAGAATGACATACTGAGCGAACTAAACGCAGAAGAGGTCGCCCAGCTCACCGAGGGGCTGGAAGATGACGACCTAGCCGACATCCTGCAGCAGCTTCCCCAGCAGCTCGCAACTGAAGTCCTGCAGGCAATGGACCAGCAAGATCGACAGCGCGTTGAGACTATTCTTTCATACGACGAGGACACCGCAGGCGGCCTGATGAGCCTGGACACCATAACGGTGAGGCGAAATCACACTGTTGAACTGGTTCTACGCTATCTACGGCGACACGACTCGATTCCAGAAATGACTGACAATATCTTGGTGGTCAATCGGGAAGATGAATTTCTGGGAATTCTCCCCCTGCGTGAAATTTTGGTATCAGATCCGAATACCTCGGTCAGGGATGTCATGCATTCTGAGGTCGAGGCGATACCGGTCGACATGGAGGCCACTCAGGTTGCGCAATTGTTCGAACAGCATGATTGGGTTTCAGCACCCGTCGTTGGCCATGACGGTAAGTTGCTGGGAAGGATCACAATTGACGATGTGGTAGATGTAATCCGGGACAGCAGTGAGCATTCCCTGATGAGTATGGCCGGCCTGGACGAAGAGGATGACACCTTCGCACCTGTGGTGAAAACAGCCAGAAGGCGCGCCTTATGGCTCGGTGTAAATCTGTTCACCGCGGTTCTTGCCTCGCTGGTTATTTTCCTTTTTCAGGACACGCTTGATCAGGTCGTCTACCTGGCGGTACTCATGCCCATCGTCGCAAATATGGGCGGAGTCGCCGGAACACAGACATTAACTCTGGTGATCCGCGGGTTGGCACTTGGACACATCAGCTCCGCAAATTCTCGCTGGCTTCTGGCGAGAGAACTGGGCGTTGCAGGGATAAACGGCGCGTTGTGGGCGCTGGTTATCTCAGTGGTCGCTTTCCTCTGGTATCAGGACTTACAGCTGAGCTACATCATTGCCGCAGCCATGATGATCAATCTGGTCACTGCGGCACTGGCTGGCGCTTATTTGCCTCTTATACTGAAACGACTGGATATTGACCCAGCCCTGGCGGGTTCGGTGGCATTAACTACAGTCACTGACACTATCGGATTCTTCGCATTCCTGGGCCTCGCCCAGAGCTTCTATCTGTGAATCATGATCGATAACGACACACACCAGAAAGCCGGGCCGAGCAAATCAGAGCTCAAACGGACCGCGCACGCTCAACAGGCACTGGGGGAAAGACTGGCCCGACTGGCCACGAGACAACTCAGGGCACTCGAACTTCCGGAAGCACTACTTGAGGCGATTGAGGAATTCCATCGTCTGCCGAAGAGTCACCTTGCCCGCCGCCGGCAATTGCAATTTATCGGAAGACTGATGCGAGACATTGATCAACCGGCTATTGAGAAGCAACTTCAGGCTCTGGAGGCGCCCGCCCCATCTCAGCCAGAACTTACCCAGGCGGAAATCTGGACAGAAAACGTGTTAAGAGAAGGCGCATCCGTCGTTGAATCCCTCCTGCATCTGGCCCCTGCCCTTGACCGACAGAAACTCAGGCAACTGCAGCGCAAGGCCAGCAAAGCCAAGGAAACTGGCGAACTGAACAAAATACGGCAGCAACTGCATGCTTATATCTCAGAGTATCTGTGAGTCCGTTAAACATCGGTCTTGCTGGCCCGTTCTGTGAGGAAGGTGGTACCATCCGGCGAAGAAGCAGACGCTTCGCTCTAGCCGATTGACACTCTGGAGACCTATTTTAGCCAGCTGTGTCACCAGGCTCTGTTCCCGACGCGGAACGATCTGCGCACCCTGAGCACAAACAATAACAACAAGGTGGTCTCAATGTCCGACAAGAATGCTCTCGAGTACTGGAAATCTAACATCAGAATCGTCTTGTCTCTGCTGGTAGTCTGGTTCTTTATCTCTTTCGGGTGCGGCATCCTGCTGGTGGACACTTTAGATGAGATCCGGATTGGCGGCTTCAAATTGGGATTCTGGATTGCGCAGCAGGGCGCGATCTTTGTCTTTGTCATTCTTGTCTATGTGTACATCTACCTGATGGATAAACTCGACGACGCTTATAATCTGAATCAAGATGAGGACAAAACCGCCGAACCCGGGGAGGAAGCGCAATGAGCGTACAGATCTGGACGTTTATTTTTGTCTTTCTGACATTCGGGCTGTATATCGGCATAGCAGTCTGGTCCCGAGCCGGTTCGACCAGTGATTTCTACGTCGCAGGCGGCGGTGTACCCCCATTGGCTAATGGCATGGCAACCGCTGCAGACTGGATGTCCGCAGCCTCTTTTATTTCCATGGCCGGGCTGATTTCCTTTCTTGGCAGAGACGGCACGTTTTACCTGATGGGCTGGACAGGTGGGTATGTCTTGCTCGCCCTGCTGCTCGCACCCTATCTCAGGAAATTTGGCAAATTCACTGTCCCTGACTTCATAGGGGATCGTTACTATTCAAGAACGGCTAGACTGATCGCGGTTTTCTGCGCCATTTCGGTGTCATTTGTCTACGTGTGCGGCCAGATGCAGGGGGCCGGAATCGTCTTCTCAAGGTTTCTTGAGGTCGACATCACCACAGGCGTCATCATCGGCATGGCAATCGTTTTCTTCTACGCTGTTCTCGGAGGAATGAAGGGGATTACTTACACTCAGGTAGCGCAATACTGCGTACTGATCTTCGCGTTCATGGTGCCGGCAATTTTTATTTCCATCCTTATGACGGGCATTCCCATTCCACAAATAGGATTCGGTGCCGAATTGACAGAGGCTTTTGGTGGTGGCTACTTGCTGGACAGACTGGACGGCCTGAGTCAGGAACTGGGCTTCGCCGTCTACACGGAGGGTCAACGCAGTACGCAGGATGTGTTCTTTATCACTGCCGCGCTGATGTTCGGCACCGCCGGCTTACCGCATGTAATCATCCGCTTCTTTACCGTGCCTAATGTCCGAGACGCGCGAAGGTCAGCAGGTTTTGCGCTTATTTTCATCGCGATTCTCTACACGACTGCGCCCGCTGTTGCTGCATTTGCTCGTACCAACTTAATCAACACCGTTAACAATGCAGAATACACAGCTATGCCGGAGTGGTTCAGCAAATGGGAGACCACCAACCTGATCTCATTCAACGACAAGAATGGTGACGGCCGCATTCAGTACGTCGGAGATCCCGAGACAAATGAACTCGAAGTAAATCGGGATATCATGGTGCTGGCCAACCCTGAAATCGCGAACTTGCCGAACTGGGTCGTGGCGTTGGTAGCGGCAGGAGCGCTAGCTGCTGCGCTGTCCACCGCAGCCGGATTGCTCTTGGTGATCTCAACATCTGTGGCTCATGACTTGATGAAGCGCAGCTTCATGCCAGACATCTCGGAAAAGCAGGAGCTGCTCTATGCCCGTATGGCAATATTTATTGCGGTGCTGGTCGCCGGCTATGTGGGGATCAATCCGCCCGCCTATGTCGCCCAGGTGGTGGCCTACGCATTCGGGCTGGCTGCCGCGTCATTTTTTCCAGCGATTGTCCTGGGTATTTTCCAGAAAAGTATGAACAAACAGGGGGCCATTGCCGGCATGATAGCCGGTTTTCTGTTCACTGCCGGATATATCATTTACTTTAAGAGCCTGAACCCCGCAATGGATAATGCACAGGGCTGGCTGCTGGGAATCTCACCGGAGGGTATCGGCACGTTCGGAACTCTGATCAATCTCGCAGTCGCCGGGCTGGTGGCCTCCTTCACACCGGAGCCGCCCGAAGACGTGCAGGCCATCGTTGAAGAAATCAGACTTCCCGGAGAAGCCATCAAGCGCTAATCGCTCAGCAAGCAGCTTCAGCTTCTGTTCGTTCGCTCCCAGTACTCTGCCACCGTGGATTTCATTTCCTTGTGCATCAGCAAAATACCGACCAGATTCGGCACGGTCATCAGCACAATGGTGATTAGGGAGATGTTCCAGACAATCGTTGTGTCTGCAAGCGCAGCGGTGAAAAATCCGAGCACATAGACAATCCGATAAGGCAGAACGGATCTCGTTCCGAACAGATAGGTCATGGCGCGATCCCCATAGTAGGACCAGGCAATCGCTGTGGAAAACGCAAACAACATCAATCCAATGGAGACGATGTATTGGCCATATTGTCCAAACAGACCCTTGGTGAATGCCTGAGTGGTGAGCGGCACTGAATGCAGAAGCGAATTTCCGGTGACAACGACAGTCAAATCCTCCAGCTGCCCATCAACCACATTCAGGGTGCCGGTGATAAGCTCACCTTCACGGGAGTAACGTGTATTCTCTGCCAGTGAACGGGCAGCAATCAGCGTGAACGCCTCGTTGTTCTGAGGCACACCATTGCTCAGTTCAATTTGACCGCTATAACTTCGGGTATCGGATTCTTCGCCACTCAGGTAGGAGAATAAGCTGGCGACATCATCGGCGTCAGCCTCAGTATAGGTGCCGGCAACAAAGCTCATGTCTGCCCGCTGAAATTCGTTCTCGAACTTCTCCATCCAGACACCGGAAGAGAGAATCACCAATCCGGTAATCGTGCAAATCACGATCGTGTCAATAAACGGCTCAAGAATGGACACCATGCCCTCATCCGCAGGCTCATCAGTGCGCGCTGCGGCATGTGCAATCGGGGCTGACCCTTGACCCGCCTCATTGGAATACAGCCCGCGATTTACACCCCGGTCGAATGCATACGCAAATGACGCACCGAGGAACCCGCCTGCAGCGGCTGAGCCGGAAAAGGCATTACTGAAAATTGATAAGAATGAAGGAATGATGTTGCCGATGTTCGGGATGATGACGGCAAATGCTCCGATCAGATAAATCATTGCCATTGTGGGCACGATCGCTGCAGCCACCTTCGCGATACGGGTTATCCCGCCAATGATTACCAGAGCGAGAAGAACTGAAAGTACGCTGGCCGTAATGAGGGGATCGAGATCAAACGTGCTCTCCAGCCCTGAAGCAATACTGTTGATCTGCGGAAGATTGCCTGTTCCGAATGAACTCAATACCGTGGCAACAGCGAACACAACCGCTAACCACTTCGCATTGAGACCCTTCTCCATGTAATACATGGGGCCGCCAGCCATTGTGCCGTCTGCAGTTTCATTCCTGTACTTGTGCGACAGTGTGACCTCGACGAATTTGCTGGTCATCCCAAAGAAAGCGGTCATCCACATCCAGAACAAGGCGGCGGGACCGCCAAGGTGCAAAGCAAGAGCTACGCCGCCGATGTTGCCGGTACCCACGGTGCCCGAGAGCGCGGTTGCGAGGGCTTGGAAGTGGGAGGTGTCGCCCTTCGCCCCTTCCTTGTCGAATTTTCCCGAGGTGACACCGATCGCATGCCTGAAGTAACGAATCTGCGGGAACCCGAGGTATAACGTGAAAAAGATACCGGTTGCCAGCAAAAACGTCGGGAACCAGATCGCGCTGCCCAGGAAACCATCGATATAGATTAAAAAGTCATTCACTGCGTCCACGAAAGTCCCCTGTCGTTTTTATTGTTGAATCAAAGCTGCTGATAACAGGCTGCTTTGGCGCTTGTGATTACGCTGCAGCCACTCCCGGCTCAGTCTTCTGTGTCCTGTCAGTCATCGCTGATCGAAATTTTTGGCGCTTCTGCCCGAAGCGCGGCGACGTGCGCTGCGGCAGAACCCACGTTTTCAGCAAGCTCTGCATAGGCCCTGGCAACTGCCGAGCCTGTAACCGATGCTACCACAGGATCACCGCTGTCGGTTTGTTCTCTGATTTGAATGTCAAGCGGGAGTCTTCCGATGACTTCTCCACCGTATTCCGCTGCCAGTCGACTGCCTCCTTCAGAACCGAAGATCGCCTCGCTGTGCCCGCACTGCGAGCAGACATGCATCGCCATATTCTCAACAATGCCTAGAATGGGGACGCCAACCTTCTGAAACATCTCGATGCCTTTTCGGGCGTCGGCCAGGGCCACATCCTGCGGTGTCGTGACGATGACCGCGCCAGTTACCTCTACAGACTGAGCCAGACTCAGTTGTATATCGCCTGTGCCGGGCGGCATATCAACAATCAGAAAATCCAGCTCAGACCAGGCCGTATCTGTGAGAATCTGATTGAACGCCGAAATCACCATAGGGGCGCGCCATACCATTGCAGCCTTGGCATCCACCAGCACTCCTATCGAGATACATTCAACTCCATGTGCTTCGATAGGCACCAGCAGCCGTTGATCCCGGACTTCAGGGCGGGTCCCGGGGGCGATACCCATCATCAAGGGGATACTGGGTCCATAAATATCAGCGTCAAGCAACCCAACGCTGCAGCCCAGTTGCCGCAGAGCAACCGCAAGATTGACCGCGGTAGTCGATTTTCCAACACCGCCCTTACCTGATGCGACACAGACAATGTGCTTGATTTGCGGAAGCTTTTTCACCAATGGTCCTTTTGTCAATAAAACGGAGACTGCAAATCAGCCTCGCGAGAATTATCAGTGATTAACCGCGAAAAATAAAATAGTCATGACAGGAAGTGATCAGGCTCGATAGAATCAACCGAATGAGATCACTGAGCTTTCTGCTGATTCTTTTCGCAGCACCCGCGTTTTCAGCGGAATTTGGAAATGAGGGCGAGCTGAAATTTGCGTTCTATTCTGCTGCATGGGGCGAAAATACGGATGACGGATTACGTCTGGTGGTGAGTAATAAGAGCAGCAAAGGTGTGGTGCTGGAGGAGGTCAAATTCCTCAAAACACCAGAAACTGCAGATGACGATATCCGCCTCAAGGTCGGGCTTGCTGTCCCTGCAGGACGCTTCGCTGAGGCCGAGTTCCGCTATACAGATCTGCTTTCGGACAATGAGTGCATCCAGCGCACGATGGACAGCAACTGGAGACTGGTAGAGGTGTCCAACTACACGCTCAATCCGTCGGTCAGAAACCTGATCATAGAGAACACCGATTCTTTCAGAATCTACCAGTGTGTTGAAACAATCCGAACGCGTTGGCGGGAGACGTCGGGAGACTCTCGTGGCGTGAGCAGAACCGAAGAGGGCTGGATACTGTACCACTTCGAGACGAGGCAAGACTGAGTTTGGAGGAAAAAACAAGGGGGCTTGCGCCCCCTTGTTTTTTCAAGAACTGTTGCCCTACACGCTACAACTGATCGCTTGGGCCCTGGCTGTGATTAGCCGAGCAGTATACCGCCGTATTGCACAAAGAAAGGCGCGAAGACCAGACTCAGAATCGCTGACAGCTTAATCAGGATGTTGAGCGATGGTCCGGATGTGTCTTTGAGAGGATCACCCACAGTGTCTCCGACCACAGCAGCTTTGTGCTCTTCCGAACCCTTACCACCGTGGTTGCCCGCTTCGATATACTTTTTGGCGTTGTCCCACGCACCGCCGCTATTCGAAGCTGAGATCGCCAGAACGCCACCCACAACCAGAGAACCGGCCAGAATTCCGGCCACAGCCTCAACGCCAAACAGGAAGCCTGCAACAAGAGGAGAACCCATGATCAGCACGCCGGGCGCAATCATCTCCTTCAGGGCGGCGTTGGTCGAGATCGCCACACACTGCGCATAGTCGGGCGTACCCGTACCTTCCATAATGCCCGGGATTTCGCGGAATTGGCGGCGCACTTCTTCAATCATCTCAAACGCAGCGTCACCCACTGAACGCATGGTCATCGCCATGAACAGGAAAGGCAAAACCGCACCGACGAATACGCTTGTATAGACCAGCGGATCAAGGAGACTCATGGTAATCGGCTCGCCCTGGAGGTTTGATGCCGCTGTAATAAAAGCGGCAAACAAGGCCAGTGAAGTGAGTATGGCCGCGCCGATGGCAAATCCCTTCCCTATCGCCGCTGTAGTGTTGCCTGCTGAGTCCAGAATATCGGTGCGCTCTCTGACCGCGCTCTCAAGGCCAACCATCTCGGCGATCCCACCGGCATTGTCAGCGACCGGGCCATAAGCATCGATCATCAAGGCAATCACCAGCGTACCCAACATCCCCAGAGAGGCAATCGCCACACCATACATGCCGGCAAGCCCCCAGGAAATGAAGATACTGGCCGCGATGCAGAGGTACGGATAGACCGTACTCTTATAACCCAGCGACAAGCCGAAAATGATGTTGGTGGCCACACCTGTCTCACAGGATCCGGCCAGCTCCTGTACCGGCTTGTAATTGTCCGAGGTGTAGTAATCCGTCAGCAGACCGACCGCCAGCCCGGCAATGAGTCCAGACAGAAAACACCAGTAAACACCCATATTGGTGTACTGCTCACCGTTGAGCTCAAAAAATTCAGGCACCAAGGCCATGGTGAAGAAGAACATCACTATCGCCATCAGGACACTGGAGATAATCAACAGCTTCCGCAGTGCGGGGGCAACATCTTCTTCAGTCTTGACGCCAATGAGCAGTTTTGTCACCAAACTCACCGGAATTCCAACAGCCGTGATCAGAATCGGATACAGCAGCGCATTGGGATCGGCGGCAAAGACCACGGCACTGATTACCATCGCTGCGCAGGTAGACTCAGCGCAGGAACCAAACAGGTCAGCACCCATGCCGGCAACGTCTCCGACGTTATCACCCACATTGTCGGCAATCACGGCAGGGTTGCGGGGATCGTCTTCGGGAATGCCCTTCTCAACCTTACCGACCAGATCAGCACCGACGTCAGCGGCTTTGGTGAAGATACCTCCACCAACCCGCGCGAACAGCGCAATGGTCGAGCCGCCAAGGCCAAAGCCCGCAATAACTTCCATCAGAATGTGGTTATTTTCAGGCCCCAATCCCGACAGCAGGGAGCTCATCACCACGTAGATAATCACCAGTCCGAGCGCGGCGAGGCCCACCAGCGCGAAACCCATTACGGCGCCCGCGTTGATCGCCATGTCGAACGCTTCGGAGATATTCTTTTTGGCAGCAACGGTTGTTCGTGCATTGCCTTGTGTGGCGACCATCATGCCGATATAGCCGGACGCAATTGAGATTGCTGCCCCGAACAGAAACGCGATCGCGGTATAGATACCCTCGCGGTAATCTGGCGTGTGGGAGTCGTCAATCAAGATGGCAATAATTGCGGCAAACACCACCATAAAGATCGCAAGGAACTTATATTCCTGCTTTAGAAAGGCCATGGCACCATCAGCGATTGCACCATGGATGAATCTGAGGCGCTCGCCATCCTTCTCATCCAGGCCCGCATCCACTGGCACAGATGTGACCTTTCGCATGTAATAGAATGCGATTCCCAAGCCCAGTAGCGACAGCACCGTGGTGACTGTTATCGTGATCCCCGACATCTACGTGTCTCTCCCCGTTTTAGTAGAAAAATCAAAGGCGCGAACTGTACCACAACGCTGGTGACAAACAAAGGCTGCAAGTCGCGCCAGGGCTGGTAATTCGGGCTTCAGTAATGGGTCGTCTGCACACCGGTCGGGCGCAGATTTGACGATCATCTATCGAGACTTTTTGCGGCTTCGCTTTTGCTTGTTTTTGGACACTTTGGGTTTGGATTCGCCCCTGGCCTCCCGGAAGGCCTGCCTCAGGGCATCGATACGAGCTTCTTTTCGCTTTTCAACATGAGACGATTTGCGGGTTTGGAAGTCCAGGACGTTATCTTCCATCAGCTAAAAGACTCAGAGTCCCCGCGCCCGCTCGACAAGCTCATCCTTCCGCGCTTCCAACTCCGCGATCAGGTCTTTGGACAGCGGTTCAATCGTGCTACCGGACTCATCGGTCAGCTCGTATTTTGCGACCTCAGCAGTCAATGCCGCCAGCAGTTCTTCGGCCGCTGCTATCGCTTGCTGCATGATCAGCGCTTGCTCAGAATCTGAATCAAGCTCGGCCTGAATATCAGCAATCTGCTGCTCGAGTGCTGCAATCCGGTCCATTTTTTCTTGCCGCTCAGCGCGGGCCGCTGCTACTGCAGCCCGGCGCTCGCGCTCGGCGCGTTCCGCCTGCTCACGGGCCAACCGTTGGACCTCGGCACGGGCTTCTGCTTCCGCTGCCTGTCTTTCCTGCGCCAGACGACGACGCTCCCTTTCCTCGGCTTCTGCCAGTCGCCGACGCTCCTCAGCCTCTGCCCGTTGCCTCTCGATCTCGGCAGCCTCCCTTGCTGCTGCCTGCTCAGCCGCCATATTTGCCACTTCGGCCTCAGCGACCGCTGCTTCGCGTGCCGACTGCGAGCTGCAGGCAGCAAGCACTGACAGTAAGACTCCGAAAACTAAGGGGCGCCCGGGAGCCTGGCGACTTAGACCTGAACCGCTCTTTTGACTTCTGTCCATTCACCACTCCTTGCTCTGAATCTTTGCTGATCTGAGTTATTCGAGGGAACCGCTTGATGTATGAGACCAGATACTAACGCCATGCTGCGGATTTATGAATTTTTTACTGAATAAAATTTTTAGATTCCAGAGATTTTTGCCAGTTTTCTTTCGAAAAATGCCCCCAGAGACAGTAAACTGACCGCTCTGAACGTCACACCCCGACATCGGCAGAAACCCAGCTGCCCAAGGTTCTCAGGATTAATCCCACAGTGTATTCCGGGATGTAGTCAAAAATGGCAAAACTCACCGCCCTTCGCATGGCTCTGATGCCCCCCCTGGTCTTGTTGATCAGTCTGCCGGTCGTACTGCTACTCCTTGCAATTGACTCTGAGCCCTCCTTGACACCCATGCCAGCGCTGTCTCCTTCTGAATTCAGTCAGCTCGAGGAAATTTTGCTGGAGAACGCACCTGCGTCGACCTCCCGCGCCAGCCAAAAATTAATCACCTTGGATACCGAAGAACTTAACCTACTGCTGCGCTACAGCGCACAGTTGCTGACAGCTTCGCATCCATGGGCTGCCCGGATGGAGTTGTCCAATGAACAACTCCACGTAAATGCGAACATCGGTCTGATTGACTTGCCAACCCGTTTTTTCCTCAATATCGAGAGCACTCTGGGACTCGACCAAGGGCGCTTGAAGCTCCAGCAACTTACGCTGGGCAAACTGTCGGTGCCAGCGGGCCTGCTCGATCCGTTCCTGCATCTCGTGGTTACAAATCTTATGGTTGCCAATCCGGCCATAACAGGACTGGCAGAACTCACCGATCAGGTCAGTAACTTGCAAATTTCACCCGCGGCAGTGAGCTTTGACATTCAGTGGCAGCCGGAGCTGATTGCCGAGCTAAGCAACCAGATTCAGCAACTGTTCGTGTCTGACGACGACCGCAGACGCATTGCTTACTACCACACCCAGATTAGCAACACTGTCGCAGCCGTTCCGACTGGCATTCGCGCAGTGCCGCTGCACACCCTGCTGATTCCGCTGTTCTCCGCGGTCAGGGAAGAAAGCGCCGTGTCCAGCAACCCTGTCGCAGAAAATCGAGCCGCTTTTCAGGCGCTCTCCATTTACTTAAACGGAGAGGACATCGCTTCCACAACGGGCATTAGCCACGCCCAGGAACTGGCAAACCCAAGACCGGTAGAGGTGCGCCTGCAGCAACGTGAAGACCTGGCCCAGCACGTTGCAAGCATCGCCGCCATTTCTTCTGCGGCCGGCGCGGAATTGGCACAACTGCTCTCAACCACCAAGGAAGCCTACGATGCCCGGTACCGCACGGGCTTCAGTTTTTCTGATTTGACCGCGAATTCTGTCGGGGTCGCTCTGGCAGAATTCGCGACGAAGAGTGACGAATCCGCATTGGAATTTCAGCGCCGGGTTATTGCCCTTTCAGACGACACCGAATACATGCCTGTCGTGGGAAATAACCGGGATGGCATGACCGAAGCCGCTTTTTCAGATCAGTACCGAGACCGCAGCAGCACTGAATTTGCACAACGCTTACGTGAAATTCAGACGATGATTGCCGAGCGCCCGTTTTTTGCCAATCAGCAATAAGTAGACTATTAAATGCCGGCCGAAGCAGAACTCACATCAGCACAAGTCAAAGAACTGTTCGACTTATTGTCGAGCAAACGGGAAATGCTTGAATCACAGCTCAGCGAATCTCGCGACGCCCTGAAACCCGTCGCACTCGATCAAACCCTGCAGGGCAGAGTCTCAAGAATGGATGCAATGCAGCAACAAGGAGTCGCCGCTTCAGCCCATAAACACACATCGACCACCCTGCAAAAAGTGGCGAGCGCGCTCAAACGCTTTGAGACGCAAGAGTTTGGCTATTGCCGCAAATGCGAGGAACCCATCGGATACGGAAGACTTAGGGCGCAGCCTGAATCGGCCCTTTGCCTGAGCTGCCAATCTTCGCTGGACAACCAGTGAATGGGAACTTCCAATACCGGCAATGCTGTTGTATAAACCGCGGGCAATTTAACCACACAGTACTTTTTTAATCAGAGCCAAAGCCGCTATGCCAAAAAAAGGCTTTTTCACCACGAACCTACATTCTGATCGCGAAGACTCTCCGGAGCATGGTGTCCTTCATAAAGCCATCCATCCATCGGTTGCCTACGGTTATGAGGATGCGCGCCATCTGGCCGAGGTGTTTCAGGGCAAACGTGATGGATACAACTACGGTCGGCAGTTGAATCCCACTGTGACGGCGCTTCAGAAGCGCATCACAAAAATGGAGCACGGCAGAGCCAGCGTTGCGTTCGCTACCGGAATGGCAGCGATTGCCTCGACGATGCTTACCCTTTTGAAATCGGGGGACCACCTTATCGCAAGCGCCTTTTTGTTCGGCAATACGAACAGCTTCCTCAATACCCTGGAACGATTTGGCATTGAGATCAGTTTTGTCGATGCCACTGATGCGTCAAATGTGGCCGCCGCTGTAAAAGACAATACCCGAATCGTGTTTGTCGAAACTATCGCGAACCCGGCAACTCAGGTTGCAGACCTTGAAGCCATCGGAAAGCTCTGCAGCAGTCACTCCATCCTGTATGTGGTAGATAACACAATGACCTCGCCGCATCTCTTTCTCCCGCGCTCGGTGAACGCGGGTTTATCCGTTAATGCGCTGACCAAATACATCGGGGGGCATGGCAATGCGCTCGGGGGCATCGTTACGGACACGGGCTGCTTCAACTGGGAAAGCTACCCCAACATCCTCGACACCTATAAATCCGATGATTACTCGATGTGGGGTATCACGCAGATCAAGAAAAAAGGGCTGCGAGATATGGGCGGTACGCTCGGTCCAGAAGCAGCTCATCACCTGGCCGTGGGATCTGAAACGCTCCCGCTACGGCTGGACCGGGCGTGCGACAATGCACTGGCGCTTGCAGAATTTTGTGAATCGCACCCGGGAATTAAAAAAACCTTCTACCCCGGACTCAATTCCCACCCTCAACACCAGAGAGCGGCGAATCTGTTCAGGAAATACGGGGCAATTTTCTCAGTAGAACTGGCCGACGAACTGGATTGTTTCGAATTTCTCAACCGCATGAATACCGTTGTATCTTCCAGCAATTTGGGAGACAACCGCAGCCTGGGCATTCCCGTTGCACACACCATATTTCACGAAATGGGAGCTGAACGCAGGGCGACGATGGGTATTCCTGATTCGATGGTCAGGTTTTCAGTAGGTCTCGAAGAGCTTGAAGACTTGATGCACGATTTTGAAGAGGCCCTCGCCTGATGATCACCTTGTGCAGAACAGAGGAGATCGGGGAAGGCACCTCGAAAGGATTCGAGGTCAATGGCACGTTTCTGTTTGCTGTAAAGAAGGACGAACAGCTGCATCTCTACTACAACCGCTGCCCACACCTTGGAACCCCGCTGGAGTGGGAAGAGGATCGATTTCTGGATGACGATGGCGCCCTCATCCGCTGTGCTACCCACGGCGCACTGTTTGAGATCGGCAATGGACAATGTCTGGTTGGCCCCTGCAAGGGCAAGGCCCTGCATGCCATTGAATTCCAGATCCAGGAAGGCACTGTAATGATTGAAGAATCGAGCCTGAAGCAGCCAATGGCCTTCTAGCCCGGCAAGCTCAATTCTCTAAAATGACCGGCAGAGCCCTATCAAGCTCGACCTGCGATAACTCCAGTTCAAAGCGGGCCGCATAAGCCAGGATCTCGACACCCTCTGCCGCCCCCTTTCGCAGTAGCGCGCCATAAACCGGATCTATCTGATCTGCCGGCATGAGTCTCTCGATGCCTGAATGCTGGACACAGAACAACAACACGGCGCGATATCCGAGTTGACGTACCAGCATGAGCTCTTCAAGGTGCTTCTGACCCCGGACCGTCACCGCATCCGGAAACAGACCTACCCCATCCTGTGACAGCAAGCTGACGTTTTTCACCTCGACATAACAATCCGGTAACTCGTTTTCATGCTCAGACAAATAAAAATCGATTCGACTGTTCTGATCACCGTAGCGCATCTCGCTTATCAGTTTTCCGTATCCGGACAAACCTGCAATCCGGCCAGACAGAATCGCTTCGCGGGCCAACTGGTTGGATAGCCCCGTGTGGATGCCAATGATGTTTTGTTGAGTATCCTCGGTGAAATACCAGGTACACGGGTATTTTCTTTTTGGATTCCCGGAGTCCGAGTACCAGACCCGATTACCCGGATACAGGCAGTTTTTCATTGAACCCGTGTTCGGGCAATGCAGCGTGATCGAAGACGTATCAGGCAATTCAACGTCAGCGAGAAACCTTTTATAGCGCTTGATCAGCCGGGCAGGCTGTAGAGGCGGCTCGATAATCACCCCTGCAAGGCCCGACGCAGGCGCTCAACGCCCAGCGCCAGATCATCCATGCTGGTCGTAAAAGCAAATCGAACGAATTGCCGCGCCTTGAAGTCGCCGAAATCGGTACCCGGCGTTATTGCAACGCCATGGTTTTCCAGCATGTCATGGCAAAACTGCTCTGAATTCTCGGAAAAAGCGGAAATGTCAGCATAAACGTAAAAGGCACCCTGCACTTCTTCCGCGAGGACGAATCCGATCTCCCGAAGCGAGGCACAGAGAAAATCGCGGCGCTCGCGAAAGTTCTGTCGTCTTTGCTCCAGGATCAGGCGGGTTGCCTCCGTAAATCCGGCAAGTGCTGCGTGCTGTGCGATGGAGGAAGGAGAAATATAAAAATTCTGAGCAAGTATGCTGGCCTTGTCGACGGCATAGTCTGGTACAACAATCCAACCCAGCCGCCAGCCGGTCATGCCAAAATATTTGGAAAAGCTGTTTACCACAAAAGCCGAGTCGTCGATCTCCAGCACGCTGGGCAGGTCATCAACGTAGTGAAGGCCGTGATAGATCTCATCAACCAGAAGATGAAACGATTTATCCGTGCACCAGCTGCTGATATCGGTCAGAGCCTTGCGATCGAGGACCGATCCTGTGGGGTTGCTCGGAGATGCCAACCAGACTCCACAGGTGTTCGAATCCGCAGCGCCTTCGAGCTGCTGCACCGTTGGCTGAAAATTTTGCGACCTGTCAACAGGAACCAACTGAGGACTGGCATTCATCAACTGGATAAAATTTCGCACACAGGGATAAGCAGGGTCAGTAATCAGCACCCCGTCACCGTCCCCGACAAGAAGATTGGCCAAGAGGCTCAGGCCGCCACTGGCACCGGGCGTGACAAGAATCCTTTCTTTGTCCACCGTGACGCCATAACGCTCCAAATAATGACCCGCCAGAGCGTGCCTGAGCTCATCGATACCCACCGCTGCCGTGTAGTGCGTAAAGCCGTCGTCGAGTGCGTTTTTCGCCGCCTCGATAATCGGGGTTGCCGTATTAAAATCTGGCTCCCCAACCTCCATGTGAACTATTTTCCTGCCCTCGGCCTCCAGCGCTGCCGCGCGATGCATGACAGTCATGACCCGAAATGGATTGATTTTCTCCAGTTCCTTGAACTTGGCGGGCTGATACATATCCGGTGTTAGGTTCACAATGTTTCTTTGCCGAAATAACCAGTTAAACTGCGTTGTCACTGCGAGGCAGGGTGAATGCAATTGGTGTGGCGTGGATTATAGAGTAAAGCATTCATATCAAGTAGGTGGCACGCTGAAAAAGCCCGCAGAATGGCGACTTATCCCGTTTAGTCCCTGCAGGTTTCTGCGACCAGTTGAAGGGGGATTTTTTTATAGCATCACCCTAAATAATCTGGTAGTTTACGCAGCTTTCTGAAATTTGGGGCATCCCTGCGGCACACTTTCCTGCAAAGGACACTGGTGACTCGAGGATGCAACTCGAGCCGGCTGAGACGGAAAATCGCGACAAGTCTTCCCCTCCCGGCTTGATCTGATGCAGATCAGACATGGGCAAACAGGCCCCGTTTTACAAGACTTCCAATCAGTTACCTCAAGCGGAAGAATCCGCGAAGCGACGGAGATTATGACCGGTACTCGAAGCTCCAACTCACAACCCGTGTTGAAAAATTTCGTTCCGTACAAGCCAAAAAAAGGCGAGGAGTACATGAACGAGAAGCAGCGTGAGCATTTCAAGCAGATATTACTTGATTGGCGCGAGCAGCTCATGCAAGAGGTCGACAGAACCGTGCACCACATGCAGGATGATGCCGCAAATTACCCTGATCCGGCAGACCGCGCGACCCAGGAAGAAGAATTTAGCCTTGAGTTGCGAACCCGGGATCGGGAGAGAAAGCTGATCAAGAAAATCGACAACACCATAGAAGCCATCGTTCAGGACGACTATGGGTTCTGCGAATCTTGCGGCATCGAAATTGGCATTCGTCGGCTTGAGGCCCGTCCTACAGCCGATAAATGCATTGACTGTAAAACACTGGACGAAATCAAAGAGAAACAGTTGGGTAGTTAACGCCCGGAGCGTCGACCATCTGGACATAACCTCCCCAATTCGGCTCTCTCTCCGTACACTGACGCGGCTCCTTGCACCAAGCGGGCCGCGGCGCCTCGATGGATCAGAGATCAGTGATCAATCACCGATACGTCGGGCGTTTCGCCCCCTCACCGACAGGCCCACTGCACTTTGGCTCTCTGGTAACCGCGCTGGCCAGTTATCTCGATGCCAGGGCACATGGTGGTAAGTGGCTGGTTCGCGTTGAAGATCTTGACCCGCCAAGGGAAATCACAGGATCATCGACGCTCATTCTAGAGCAATTGCGAGCCCTTGGGATGGACTGGGACGGGGACGTCCTGTATCAGAGCACACGCTTAAGCGCCTATGAAAGCATTCTAGAACAGCTTGAAGACCAGAAAATTTGCTTTCGCTGCGATTGCAGCCGGCAGCGTGTCAGCGGCTTGGAAGGCATCTACGACGGCCGCTGTCGTAGCAGGGGGCTCACCTCCGCCCAGGGGCTAGCCATCAGGCTAAAAATCAGACCGGAAACTGTCCGTTTCACCGACACGATTCAGGGTGACTACGCCCAGAATCTGGAGCACGAAGTTGGCGATTTCATTCTTCGGAGAAAGGACGGTCTATTCGCCTATCAACTGGCGGTGGTTGCTGATGACGCCGAGCAGGGAATCACCCACATTGTGAGAGGTTACGACTTACTGAGCTCAACCCCGAGACAGATTTATTTGCAGCAGCTACTCGGCTTGCCAACACCCAGCTACGCGCACATCCCAATCATTGTTAATGCACTCGGACAAAAACTCAGCAAGCAGCATTTTGCCGAGCCAATCGACCTCAAAAACGCCTCTTCATTACTGTTCTCTGCGTTGCAGTTTCTTGGCATGACACCTCCGCCCTCCCTGACTGGAGCCGTTCCTGTCTCTCTGGTGACATGGGGCGCCGAGCACTGGGATATACAGCGCGTGCCCAAGTTGGCTAAGATGACCCAATAGTCGGTCGCCGAGAAGAACCCGTGTACATACCACGCACTATACTGATTCTTATCGTAGTCATTTACCTGCTATTTCTCGTTAGCGTTGACTGGATCAACCAGCCCTCCGGGGCCTGGTACCGGCCGTTTTTCCTCGGCCTGCTCATTATTCTCGTAGCAAGCTGGGCTCACAGAGGCAGGGACAGCGATGAGCCTTGATCTGAGCACCCTGTTCATTCTGGGAAGCAGCTACCTGCTGCTGCTTTTTGGTGTTGCCTACATCACAGATCGTGGCTGGATTCCCACTTCTATCGTACAGTCGCCGGTTGTATATGTGCTGGCTCTGGGTGTGTTCGCAAGCATCTGGGCGTATTACACGTCAATTGGTAATGCACTTGAAAGCGGTTATGGATATCTGGCCAACTCCATCGGCATTTCCCTTGCTTTTTTGTTTTCGCCCCTGCTCTTAAAACCTCTCCTGGAGCTGTCGCGAACCTACCAATTGAGTTCCCTTGCCGACCTGGTGGCTTTCAGGTACCAGTCACCCTGGGCAGGAACCGTGGCCACCATCGTGATTTTGGTCGGGGTCACGCCCCTGCTTGCCTTGCAGATCCGTGCTGTGGCCGATACGGCAAATCTTCTGACGGAAGAATCCAGCGAAGTCCTCGTGGCCGCAGGCTTCTGCGTCCTGATCACCTTATTCGCGATTCTGTTCGGCACGTCCCGCCGCGCCGGTCGCACCCGCCACGATGGTCTGGTTATGGCTATCGCCTTCGAATCTTTGGCCAAACTTGCGGCCTACCTCGCGGTGGGGGTGTTCGCAGTCTACGGGGCTTTTGGAGGACTCGACGGAATCGACCTGTGGCTTCAGTCCCGACCGGATCTGGTTTCGGGACTGAAGGAAACAGATTATTTCAGCTCATTCCATGTTTCAGCGCTGTTGTTTTTTACTGCCGCCGTTGCCATGCCCCACATGTTCTACATGACTTTCAACGAAAGTAACGGACAGGCCTCTCTGACCTTTGCCAGCTGGGCATTACCTCTCTACTTTCTTTTAATCAGCCTCCCCGTTCTGCCAATTCTGTGGGCCGGCATTCAGTCCGGAAGCGACGTGCAGGTAGAATATTTCCCGGTGATCATCGGCGCTGCCTATGACTATCCGATGCTGACGCTCGTTGGCTATCTGGGCGGGCTCTCTGCCGCCAGCGGCCTGATTATCGTCATCACTCTGGCATTGTCGAATATGTGCCTGAACCACCTGATTCTGCCCGTCACCCAACCATCGGCGAAACAGGATATTTACAGATGGCTGGCTTGGCACCGGCGGGTACTCACGACAGCACTCATATGGGCTGGCTTCCTGGTGCACTACCTGTCTGAAAACACCACCAGTGTCCAGGCGATAGGTACCGTAGCCTTCTCAGCCGGCCTGCAATTCCTGCCCGGCATAGTCGCCATTTTGTATTGGCCTCAGGGCAACAAAAAGGGGTTTCTGGCTGGCCTGCTGAGCGGCGTTGCCATCTGGCTCGGATTTCTACTGATTCCCCTTTTCGGCGATGATCCGACGATTACTCTGACGTCCATTAACTGGAGCAGCATCGCTGCACTGTCCCTGATGGTCAACGCAGCACTCTTCATCGGAATTTCCCTGACCACTACCACGACAGATAAAGAAAGGAATTCTGCTGATATCTGCGCCCTCGACACCATCCGTCGCCGAATCCGCAGCGGACTGGTCGCAAAATCTCCCGAGGAGTTCGTGCGATCCCTGAGCAAACCGCTTGGTCAGGAAGCCGCTAACCGGGAAGTCAATCAAGCACTGAAAGATCTCAAAATTCGTTACGACGACAATCGTCCCTCGTCGCTTCGCTTGCTGCGTGGGCGCCTCGAAGCAAATCTTTCCGGGCTGCTAGGTCCCTCTATAGCTGGGGACATCATCGACAGCTACCTGCCCTTTAGCATCGTCGCCAGACACGGCAGCACAGACCTTAATGTCATTGAGAGCAGAATCGAGTCTTACCGCAGTAATTTATCGGGCATGGCTGCTGATCTGGACAATCTTCGGCGATATCACAGGCAGGTTTTACTGGAACTTCCCCTCGGAGTTTGCTCACTGAGCACCGAAGACGAGATTGTCATGTGGAATCAGGCGTTGACGGAGATAACCGGAATTGATGCCGGTGAAGCCGTCGGATCGCAGCTACAGGATCTGCCAAATCCCTGGTACGAGCTTCTCCATCAGTTCCTCAGAGAGGATGAGCACCATACCTATAAGAATAATTTTCAGCTCAATGGCCAGAAAAAATCTGTCAATCTGCATAAAGCTTACATCGATCAGTCAGATCCCAGAGAACTGAATCATGAAGGGGTTATCCTGCTCATCGAAGACATTTCCGAAACTGAGATACTCGAGGCAGGCCTGACCCATAGCGAGCGTCTGGCTTCAATTGGCAGGCTTGCTGCTGGGGTAGCCCATGAAATAGGAAACCCGATCACTGGCATTGCCTGCCTCGCTCAAACCATCCGGGATGAATATCAAGGCAAGGAACTGGGACAGCTTGCAACCCAGATCATTGAACAAACCGACCGGACGTCAAAGATTCTTCAGTCACTGGTAAACTTTGCGCATGCGGGCGCGAGTTTGGGAAGCTATGAGAAGCAAGTCGTCAATGTACGCCAGTGCATGCAGGAAACCTTGACCTTGATCTCTCTTGACAAAAAGAGCAAGGAAATCCGGATCAGCACGCAATGCGATGAAAGCCTGAATATTCTCGGTGACGCGCAAAAACTGCTGCAGGTTATGGTGAACCTTGTGAACAACGCACGCGATGCCAGCGCGGCAGGCAGCGAAGTGCTGATGGCAGCCCATCAAGCTGACGATCAGATTAAGATCACCGTTACCGACAATGGTATAGGCATCCCCGAAGCAATCAGGGACCGGGTTTTCGATCCATTCTTCACTACCAAAGAAGCCGGCGAAGGCACTGGACTCGGACTTTCCATGGTATTCAGCATAGTTGAGGATTTGGGCGGAGATATTGATATACTGAGCCCGTGTAATAAAAATCATGGCACCGGCACTCAGGTCATACTGACCTTTTCCGGATATTTTGGCGCCTCTGAAGCATGAAGCCTCTGTAGCATGAAATAGGCGCCGCGCTCAGGTTTTGGGTTAATTGAACACTAATAAAGATGATGTCGATGAATCAAATTCTTGTCGTAGAGGATGAAGCAGTCATTCGGGCTGCCTTGAGACGTCTTCTGGAGAGGCATGAATACAGGGTGAGCGAAGCCGGATCGGTTAAAGAGTCGCTGGAAAAATACGACATAGACGCATTCGACGTCATCATCAGCGATTTACGACTGCCGGGCGCCCCCGGCACCGATTTGATCAAAGCGACCTCAACGCCGGTTTTGATCATGACCAGCTACTCGAGCATTAAGTCAGCAATCGACTCGATGAAGATGGGTGCGGTCGATTATATTGCCAAGCCGTTCGAGCATAATGAGATCATTGAAGCTGTCGCCAAAATAATTCGCGAAAATCCGAGCCAGCGACAAGTAAACGCCGCAGACAGCGAAGATGAGTGCGCGCCAATAACCGGCATGATCGGAAGCTGTTCGCAGATGCAAGAGCTGTTTCGACGCATCCGAAAAGTCGCTCAAACGAACTCTACGGTGCTTATCAATGGCGAATCAGGCACTGGCAAAGAACTGGTCGCCCGGGGAATTCATGATTTGAGTAATCGGGAGGGCCAGGAAATGATCTCGGTAAACTGTGCTGCCATCCCTGAGAACCTGATTGAATCGGAGCTTTTCGGTCACGAAAAAGGCGCATTCACCGGCGCCACAGCCACGAGAACAGGACTAGTAGAAGCCGCGAACGGAGGCACCCTATTCCTCGATGAAATCGGCGAACTTCCTCTTGAAGCTCAGGCTCGACTGCTTCGGGTTTTGCAGGAAAACGAAATTCGCAAAGTCGGTTCGGTACAGTCAAGAAAGGTTGATGTACGTCTCGTCGCAGCAACCCACAGAGATCTGAAACAGCTGGTAGAAGACGGGCTGTTCAGAGAAGATCTCTTCTACAGAATCAACGTCATGACCTTACTGATTCCTCCCCTGAGAGAACGCGGAAGTGACGTTCTACAACTCGCCGATGCGATCCTGCAACGAACCTGCCGCCGGCTGAAGGCGCCGACTATGGTGTTCAGTGAAGGCGCAAGTCAGTCCATCGCGACCTACACCTGGCCAGGCAATGTGCGGGAACTGGAGAATGCGATCGAGCGAGCAGTGGTTCTCGCTGAGAGCGCTGAGATCGGCGAGGAATTGCTGGCAATCGACATGGATTCGCAGCCAGAGCTCCAACGTATGGACCACTCAGCACCAGCTCAATCGCAGTCCGTAGAACCGATCGAAGAATTGTCACTCGAAGATTACTTCCAGCGATTCGTGCTGGAACATCAAGACACCATGAATGAAACACAACTTGCCGGAAAATTAGGAATTAGCCGAAAGTGTCTGTGGGAACGCCGCCAGCGATTCGGCATTCCCAGGAAGAAGAAAACGGCGGGGTAAAGCGCGGGGTAAAGCCGTCGCTCTAGTCCGGGCTGGAAGACATTACCCGACTGGGAAATGTTACCGATACCCATTTACCCACCAATTTTGGGTGATTTCGTAACGAATTCCGCCATAACCGAGTTTTATCCAGGTCATCGCAGAGTTAGCTTGCTGATTTTATTTACTATTTCCTTCTTGGCATGTAACGTGCAGATTGATAGCTGACAATAACAATAAATAACAATAATAAGCCCTAAAAATAACAAAAATCGCATTACTAAGTTTCGAACTAAGGTTAGTGCTTAAATAAGAATAAGGTAGGGTTTGCAAGTCTACACGCGGCGGATTGTCGCCGGGCTGCATCATAACCGCCTGAAGAAAATTGGCAGAGCACTTTGCTCAGCTGTGGAATAACAATAACAATCAGATTGCTAACAGCAATAATAACAATAACAGATTCCTTCCAACGGGGAGGCGCGAGTCGCCTCCCCTGAACGTTCCAGCATTCCTCTGCCACTCATCCCTTGCACCACTACACCGAGCATCCACAGTGAATCCGCGGTATCATGACTGACATCTTCGGTTTCTGATGCCAAGCAGGCTCGAGCATTGCAGTTTTATCAATCCCCACCCAGTACCACCGTGCCAGCGAATCCCCATGCCTGAGTTAGCAGAACTGCCGGGCATCGAAAGCGCACGGATTATTCCCCGCGAGGAGCACTCCATATCTCGCAAGGATATTTCGCCGCATGCCCTGAAAGTGTTATCCCGTCTTGCCGCCTCAGGCTTCTATGGATTTCTTGTCGGAGGAGGCGTTCGCGATTTGCTCCTTGGCGAAAAGCCGAAGGATTTTGATGTAGCCACCGACGCAACCCCCGAAGAAGTCCGTCAATTATTTCGTAATTCACGAATTATCGGCCGTCGCTTCCGAATTGTGCATGTACGTTTTGGCCGGGAAATCATCGAAGTCACGACTTTCAGAGGAGCGCCAGAGAAGCAACTCACTGTAGATGAGAAATCGACACGACGAAGTCTGAAGCATGTGGATGCCGCTCAGAATGAAGACGGTTTAATGGTCAGGGACAACGTCTATGGTCAAATCGACGAAGATGCCAGGCGCCGAGACTTTACCATCAACGCACTGTATTACACGACGGACGGTTTCAAGCTGCTCGATTTCTGCAACGCCCTGTCTGACTTAAAGACACATCAGATCAGAATGATCGGAGATCCTCAGGAGCGATACCGGGAAGATCCGGTCCGAATGCTCAGAGCCCTCAGATTTTCGGCAAAGCTGGGTTTTGAAATTTCCGATGAAACCGCAGCTCCTGTCGAATCGCTCTCTGAGCTGCTGGGCGGTATCTCCCCTGCACGCCTGTTCGATGAGTTAATAAAGCTATTTTCCACCGGCTACAGTCAAAGCGCATATCAATTGTTGCGCAATAGCGGCCTGAAACACGCACTGCTCGCCCCCACTTTCGAAGCGCTTGAACACTGCCAGCCCGAGGAAGCAAGATTACTCGAATTGGCTTTCAGCAACACCGATGCAAGAATTGCGCTGGAGAAGTCAGTGACACCCTATTTCCTCTTTGCGGCGCTTCTCTGGCCGCCCCTGCGATTGAGCATGCGGCAGGCCGACTGCGGATCGCTCGACTCCAGCCCCCAGTTTCTGCGACTGGCCAGCCAGACCCTCGCCGAACAAAATCAGTTCACCTCGATACCCAAGCGGATCAGCTATGCCTGTCGGGAAATCTGGGAATTGCAAGGCCGACTTACAACGCGGACCCGGCAAACAGTTGACACGACACTCAACCATCCTCGTTTTCGAGCAGCCTATGACTTTCTGCTGCTTCGCGAAGCAGCGGGGGAAGCACTGGGAGACAGTGGAGAGTGGTGGACGGTTTACCAATTCGGAGATGACATACAAAAGCAGGAATTGATTGAAGGCTTACCTAAAACCAGAAGAAGGCGCCGACGCAAGCGACGCCCCGCAGGAAGCAATCCATGAGCAGCGGCCTGCAGGACCTGAAACAGGCACCCCGATTCATCGCAGTCGAAGGGCCCATCGGTGTTGGCAAGACCAGTTTGACCAAGCGCCTGGCTGAAACCTTCAACTATGAACTTCTGCTCGAAAATGCTGAAGAAAATCCGTTTCTCGACCGCTTCTATCAGAATCCAAGACAGCATGCCTTGGCCACGCAATTGTTTTTCCTGTTCCAGCGAGCTCAACAAATCGCGGATTCGCGACAAAGTGATTTATTTGAACCTGTCCGTGTCTCAGACTTCCTGATTGACAAGGACAGGCTGTTTGCAGAATTGAATCTGGAAAAAGACGAATACGAGTTGTACCACAAGGTTTATCAACATCTTGTCATTGACGCACCCAAACCAGATCTTGTGATCTATCTTCAGGCACCGACAGAAGTCCTGCTGCAGAGAATTCAGAAACGGGGAATCCCCTCAGAGCAGATGATAGAGTCCGAGTATCTGAACCAGTTGAACCGGGCCTACACGGAGTTTTTTCACTACTATTCGGATTCCAAATTGCTGATAGTTAATAGCGCGGAGATTGACCTCGTCGCTAATGACGAGGACTACGAGCAACTGGTAACATACATCCTGTCTTTGCCAAACGGCACACACTATTTCAATCCGAAACCGACTTTGTTGTAGAAAAGTTTGCCACACGGATTCCCGGAACCTGGCACCTTAGACCGCCACCCTTCCCATTTATTGCATCTCGCTTCACTTTCAAGGGCTTTAGGATCCTATGAGTACGCAAACTCAAAACAAGCATGTCACCTTGACAACACTGCAAAAAATCAAAGAAGCCGGCCAGAAATTCGCGTGCCTGACGGCATACGATGCCTGCTTTGCCGATATTGCCAGTAGCGCGGGCGTGGAGGTTCTTCTCGTTGGCGATTCGCTGGGGATGGTACTTCAGGGCCACGACAGCACTTTACCAGTCACCATGGCGGATATGGTGTATCACGTGGCCTGCGTGAAACGGGGCAATAAAGGCGCGCTAATCATGGCTGATCTGCCCTTTATGAGTTATGCCTCTGAGAGTCAGACTCTTGAAAATGCAGCGTCTCTGATGAGGGCCGGCGCCCAGATTGTGAAGCTTGAGGGAGGCGCCTGGATTGCGAATACGACAAGGCTTCTGGCCGAACGCGGCATTCCCGTTTGCGCACACATGGGGCTAACCCCCCAGTCTGTCAATCGGATTGGCGGTTTTCACGTTCAGGGCAGAGATACGGAACAGGCCCAGGTCATCCTCGAAGAAGCTTTATTACTGCAGGAATCAGGTGCCAATATTCTGTTGCTGGAGTGCGTCCCCCGAACACTGGCAAAGACCATCACTGATTCTCTGGAGATTCCGGTGATCGGAATCGGAGCAGGTCCTGATACCACTGCGCAGATCATGGTGCTTCATGACGTACTCGGCGTCTCTCCGATCACACCAAAATTCGTGAAAAATTTTCTCGCGGGTAATATCAATGGAATACCGGGCGCGATAGAGAGCTATGTCAGTGCGGTAAAGGAAAAGGCCTTTCCGGCCGCAGAACATTGTTTCGATTAATTCTGCGCCACACACTATGTTAACCGTCAAGACAAAATCGGCTTTACGCCAGGCGCTGCATGAGGCACGACTTGCCGGCCACTCAATTGGGTTAGTCCCTACCATGGGCAATCTTCACGACGGTCACCTGCAGCTTGTCAGGGCTGCGGCGGCTGACTGTCAGTACACCGTAGCAAGCATTTTCGTCAATCCGCTTCAGTTCGACAAAAACGAAGATCTTAACAACTATCCCCGAAGTCTGGAGTCCGACAAGGGTTTGCTGGCCGAAGCAGGCTGTGATTTGCTGTTCGCGCCCGATAACGCGGAGATGTATGGCACCCCTGCCTCGATGAAAACTCACATCGTCGTCTCAGGCCTCACACAGAACCACTGCGGCAAAACAAGGCCGGGGCATTTTGAGGGTGTCGCAACCGTAGTAACGAAGTTATTTAATCTGATTTCGCCTGACCAGGCCTATTTTGGTCTCAAAGACTACCAACAATACCGGGTGATCGAACAATTGATCGTTGACCTTGACTTTGACATTAAGCTCAATGGCCTGCCAACCGCTCGCGAAAATTCCGGCCTGGCGCTTAGCTCCAGGAACAGCAGACTTACGTCAGGGCAGCGCCGGTTAGCTCCAGCGCTGTATCAACAGTTACAACAAACCGCCGAATTGATCCGGCGAGGCAATCAAGATCTCCGCCGGCTTGAGAGCGAGGCCAGCCAGTCCCTCGCTGCCTGCGGGCTCAAACCGGATTATTTCAACATTTGCCATGCCAGAAGTCTCAAGATGGCCTGTCAGCATGACAAAGATCTCGTGATTCTCGCTGCGGTATTCGCAGGTGATGTCCGCCTTATCGACAACGTGTCCCTGACGATTTAATCAGGTTTATCCGGCGAGCACAGGACTGAAGTCAACCGGTCGGCTGTTTGTTGAGGCACTACGACCTTTAGGGCATACTGAAAACTCACTCCTAAAACCGCCACGTGCCCCGGGTTCTGTAAGCACGAGACTTTATCGGGTGGTTGCGACTTGGTTTAAATACGGACCTTCCGAGAGAACAGCATGTCAGAAGAAAAAACCTATCCGGTATCAGAAACCGCGGCGTCTCAGAGTCATCTCTCTGCCTCTCAGTATAATGAGATGTATCAGAAATCCATCGATGATGCCGAAACTTTCTGGGCAGAGCAGGCCAGCGAGTTTCTCACTGTGTTTGAAACCTGGGATCAGGTCAGCTCCAGCGATTTCACCACCGCCACTGCGACCTGGTTCCGCGGCGCGAAACTTAATGCCAGCTATAACTGTATTGACAGACACCTGGAAAAACGTGGCGACCAAACCGCAATAATCTGGGAAGGCGATGAGCCAGATCAGGATCTCAAAATAAACTACCGGGATCTGCATGAGGCTGTATGCCGCCTGTCAAACGCTCTTAAGGCTCGAGGCGTAAGGAAAGGCGACAGGGTTTGTATTTACATGCCCATGATTCCGGAAGCGGCCTATGCGATGCTCGCCTGCGCCAGAATCGGAGCGGTTCATTCAGTGGTATTCGGAGGTTTCTCGCCCGAATCCATCAAAGATCGTATTCTGGATTCGGATTGCCAGACCGTCATCACCGCTGATGAAGGTGTGCGCGGAGGCAGAATTATTCCGCTCAAAGCAAACGTTGATACGGCCCTGGATGAATGCCCCAACGTCCACTCGGTGTTTGTGGTCAGGCGAACCGGCGCGGAAATCTCCTGGACTGAAGGTCGTGACGTGGATTACCGGCAAGCCGTTTCTCTCGCGAGTGCCGAATGCGCACCAGAAATCATGGATGCTGAAGATCCTCTGTTTATTCTTTACACGTCAGGATCCACAGGTAAGCCAAAAGGCGTGATGCACACCACGGCAGGCTACCTGCTCGGCGCCGCGATGACACATAAGTATGTTTTCGATTATCACGAAAACGACATTTACTGGTGTACTGCAGACGTCGGCTGGGTCACGGGCCATTCCTACATTGTCTACGGACCGCTGGCAAATGGCGCCACGACTCTGATGTTCGAAGGAGTGCCGACCTATCCGGACAATTCACGGTTCTGGCAAGTCGTGGACAAACATCAGGTCAATATTTTCTACACCGCACCGACAGCCATCAGAGCATTAATGGCTGCGGGCAACCAACCGGTCAGCAGCACTTCCCGCACTTCGTTACGCATTCTGGGATCCGTTGGAGAGCCAATAAACCCAGAAGCCTGGGAATGGTATTACTCAGTCGTTGGGGACTCGCGTTGCCCGATTGTAGACACCTGGTGGCAAACTGAAACCGGCGCGATCATGATTACCCCCTTACCGGGAGTAACAGACCTCAAGCCCGGCTCCGCAACAAAACCTTTTTTTGGCGTTAAGCTCGCCCTGCTGGATGCCGACGGAAACGAGCTTGATGGCCCGGCTGAGGGCAATCTGGTGATTTCGCAAAGCTGGCCGAGCCAGATTCGCTCCGTATTTGGCGACCATGAACGCTGCATCAATACCTACTTCTCGGCCTATCCGGGCTTTTATCTGACAGGAGACAGCGCCAGACGAGATGGAGACGGATACTATTGGGTAACAGGCCGGGTGGACGATGTCATTAACGTATCCGGCCACCGACTGGGTACGGCGGAAATAGAAAGTGCGCTGGTGCTCCATGATGCAGTTGCGGAGGCTGCCGTTGTCGGCTATCCCCATGACATTAAGGGTCAGGGTATCTATGCCTACGTCACACTGATGACAGGTACCGAACCGAGCGGCACGCTCAGTCAGGAGTTGACCCAATTCGTTGCCGGTGAAATCGGATCTTTCGCCAAACCAGAAATCATTCAGTTCGCGCCGGGACTCCCAAAGACCCGCTCCGGAAAGATCATGCGACGCATCCTGAGAAAGATCGCTGCGAACGAACTTGATAATCTGGGAGACACTTCGACTCTGGCTGATCCGGCGGTAGTCCAGCAGCTGATAGACAATCGAGCAAATAGATAGAGCCCTGGCTACTCCGTTTGGGCCGTTGCCACAACTGGCGGCTCAAGCATTCAATTGAAAACGGCGCATGCTACGTCTGCCTGAATGGGCCAGACTCATGACCGGGTAATGTTGTTGAGCTGCCAACTGGCTCATGCCAGAATTCCACCTTCGTTACACGCCTGAGATCATAACGCTTTGTCAGAGCGCACATCTTCTGCCGCGATGCTGCCGGCCAAAAAAATTTTACGCAGCCTCGCAGGCCTGTTTCCCCTGACCGCACAAGGCCTGTTGACTCTGATGGTATCCGCTTGGGCACTGCGCACTTTTGGTTACGGCTCGATGGATCTTGTGGTCTTTGCACTGACCATATCCGCCCTCGCCATCCTTATCAGCTGTTTGTTTTGTACCATTGGCTTCGGATTGTTAATGCAGCGACAGATCCGCCGGGAAATAGCCAGATCCGGCGCTCCTGACAAGGTGGAGATCGAAGTAGGCTATCCCAATGAAACCGGTTTCAGCATACCGGCAACAACATTTCCCCCTCTGGTCACACTAAGCTGGAAAATCATCTTTCCTGATGCCATCGAAACCCGTAACCGCTTAGGAGAGCACAAGCGGCTCTATGAAGAAGCCCTTCCGAGGAAACGCTGCCTGACTGACGAGTTGATCAGGGAATTCTCGGTGCGGGATGTCCTGGGACTGTGTCAGTTTTCCTGGCAAACAGGCCAAAAAGTACGATGTCAGGCCCTGCCGCAACTCGATGCCATCAAACAGCTACCTCTGTTGCGCTCTTTAACCGCAGAAGATGGCATACCAAACCCAAGCGGCCAGCCAGAGGGTGACCGGATGGAAATTAGGCCTTATGCGCCGGGAGATTCAGTTAAGAACATCATGTGGAAGGTTTATGCAAGAAGCCGACAGCTCAACGTAAGACTGCCCGAGCACAGCGTCTTTCAGAGCAAGAGAACACTTGCCTTTCTCCTTACCAGTGAAAACGACGAAGCCGCAGCTGCTGTTGCAAGAGTTGCGCTACAAAGCGGCGCTTTGGGCGAAGACTGGGCTTTTGGTGCAGATGGCTACGAAAAACCAATTTCAGACTATGCCGAGGCACTGTCAGCTATTGCCGGGTCGAGAGGGCTGAAACAGCCTCATGCCTATGGGTTGGATCGGTTTCTCGACCAGACGGGCAGTAACCAACCTGCCCACTGCATTGTATTTGCAGCGGCGGCACCTCATGTCAATCTGCAGAATCTCCGTAAAACGTTTGCGACCCATCCCGGACAGTGTTCCCTGATTCTGGCCACTGACAGCCTGCAGGAAAGGCAGGAGCCACCGTGGTGGCAGGCGCTTATGCTACGCAGGAAAATCTTATCCGAACCCACCTCTCAGAAACCTGGCTACCGAGCGGAACTCCTCGATTTATTGACCGAAATTGGTCAGCAAGTAGAATCCACTGTGGTTATTGATCGTGAAACCGGGTTGGGCTTCGACAGGTTTCTTCGCAAGGTCTGATGTCAATGCATATTCCAGCATCAAGCTATACTACTCAGCGCATACCGGGCGTGCTGCGCGCTGTCATCATTGCCAGTGCGTTCTGGGCGCTGAGTCTTAGCCTGACTATCGAAAGTGGCTCTGTCAGCGCTGTTGTCGGCTGTCTCATCGCCTGTTTGTTAACTGATCGGTGGATCAACGCCGGGCCTCTGGATCAGATTCGGCTCTCGTCGGTTGTGCTGACGGCCCTGTGTTTTATCGCGTTAACTTATTGGCTGGCGGGTCTGATTGTAAAGTCTGAATTGATGTCTTCTCTGCTGACGCCCATCGGCGCATTTAATACCGCTGAAGCGCTGTTGTGGTTCGGGTTTAGCTGCATGATGTCGATCCTGCTTCGTAGCCTAGCTCTCAGGACCCGGATTGGTGGTGTTCTGGAGATTATTTTTGTCGCCGCGGCATTTATCATCACGCTGTCCGCCCACCGCAACGGCATGATTCATCGGCCCTTTTTCATCGGCGATTACGCCCTGATACGGGGCATCGATCCGGCGACTATTCTCATGGGAATCGGCTGCTTTGCAGTGATAGCGATGTCGGCTCTGCTGATGGCCGAGAACGACCAGAGGAGACTGCCTTATCATTTCGTAATCATCGCCCTGCTCTGCTCTTCTCTGGCTGGCTATGTCCAATTGTTCGGGCTGCCGACCCCGGGCATCACTGATGACATGGGCCTGACCGGTCAGGAGCTGTCAGGCAACAGCAGGCAGCGCGAAAATCCTTTCAGGGACGGTGAAAATACTGCAGAAGATAAGCAAGCTCCGGTCGCAGTTGTTGTTTTTCGGGATGATTATGAACCACTAAATGGCTCTTACTACTTCAGAGAATCAGCCTACTCGCAATTTAACGGAGTCATGCTTGATTACAGCTCCAGGGATGATATGGATCTGGACTTGATTTCCACATTCACAAATACCGAGGTGTCCGCGACATTGTTGCCTGAAGCAGAAGAACATCACAAGGAAGTAAAAACCACCGTCGGCATGTTGATTCCGCATCGTAATCCTTTTGGCCTTGAAAGCCCTGTGACTTACTCCAGCACAACCAATCCGAATGCTTCACGCTTCAAAAGGACCTATGACACGGTTTCCTGGGCGCCAACTTACAATTTTGAGTTCCTGCTTGGACGGGAAACCGGAAATGAAAACTGGTCAGATGCGGTTCGGTCAGAATATCTGCAGCTACCCGATGATTCACGTTATCAAGAGCTGGCGGAATCAATCGTTGCCGAGCTTAAACCGGAATATGCCAGTGATCCATTTGCCAAAGCCTGGGCAATTAAGGCTTATCTGGACCAAAATGGCATCTACAGCCTGAAGAACGATCACGCTTATGAGAAAGACCCCGCTGCATCATTTCTGTTCGGTGATCTGACTGGCTACTGCATGCACTTTTCGTTCGCAGCGACTTATCTGTATCGGAGTCTTGGGATTCCCGCCAGAGTCGGCATTGGATACTCCGTGCCTGCTTCAAATCGTGCTGGAGGATCTGCCCTGCTAATCCAGGCTGTGCACGGACATGCCTGGCCAGAAATCTATTTTAAGGATATCGGTTGGGTGATTGTTGATCCTGCCCCACAGCAAACGCTTGTCGATATGTCGACCGACCCACAAAATGAATTGCAGCAGCTGCTGGGGGACATGCTCAGGGACGACACCTCTTACGCGGAGTTTATGGAGTCTCAACAAGCAGAGCTGATTGATATCAGGACGCTCGTGAATGGGATCGCTGCCATCGCAGCGGCGCTTCTGTGCCTGGGATACGTAGTCCGCGCGTATCGTTCTTTAGTGCCAAGGTTTTGCAGTGCCGAACAACAGGACCAGCTAGCCTATCGGGCAATATTAGATCAACTGGCAGCAGTCGGTATGACTCGCCGCTATGGCGAAAGTCGAGAGCACTTTGCCGCCCGGGCGGCAAACACCTTCCCTACCATTCAATCTGCTACTGCGTCCCATCTGTCATGCTCTTTGGGCGCAGCTCGGCAGATCAGCAGTGTTGACTGGAACCGATTCCGGCGCGCTCTGGCACAGGAAGTTAGCGAAAACGTGCCTACCTGGCGGCGGGTCCTGGCCTTCATCAACCCGTATTCCTGGGCATTCACCCGCTGAGTGCAGACTCTCTGACGATCTTCAAATATTTTGGATTTAACTATGTCCCAAGAATTGCCTGCAGACTCCAAAACTGATTCACACGCAGACGACAGTGCCAGCCAGCCAGCAGACGATCAGAATCTGCAACAGGCTATCTCGGTACTGCACACGCTGGCAGGCTCAGTCAAAAAGCAGGTACTCGGCAGAGATGATGTGATTGATCTGGCGGTCATCGCTCTGATTGCCGGTGGCCATGTTCTGCTGGAAGATTTTCCGGGATCTGGGAAAACCACCTTGGCCAAAGCCTTGGGCGAAGCCATCAAATCGGAGGAGAGCGCGGAAGGGCAAGCATTTGCCGCATTCAGAAGAATACAATTTACACCTGACCTGCTGCCCTCAGACGTTACCGGTGCGCCTGTGTTTGACTCGAATTCCAACGCTTTTCACTTTCGCCCTGGCCCGCTCTTCGCCCATATCGTCTTGGCAGACGAGATAAACCGGACTTCGCCAAAAGTCCAGTCGGCGATGTTGGAAGCCATGGGCGAAAAGCAGATTACCGTTGACAACACAACTTACCAGCTGGATGAGTTGTTCTTTGTCATAGCGACACAAAATCCCTTTGACATGGTGGGCACCTATCCGCTGCCAACACCCCAGCTTGATCGCTTCCTGTTTAAAATCACCATGGAGCACATCGACCGTGACTCCGAATTGAATGTGCTTGAAACCTATATTGATCGCAGGGATCACAAACTGACCAGCGAATTTGTTACCCGGCAGCAAGTGCTTTGTGCCCGACAGGCCATTGAAAATCAGGTCCACATTCACTCTGCGATCAAGGCTTGCCTGGTGGACATCTCAAGAAATCTGAGAGGTGATGACAGAGTTCTGCAAGGTAACTCTACGCGCAGTCTGGTGCTCATGTTACCGGCGCTACAGGTTGCTGCTGCTCTGCAAAGCAGAAATTTTGTCAGCGCAGACGACATTGAATTGCTCCTGCCGAAGGTGTTAGGGCACCGAGTCGAACTGGCTCCGGGAGTAACAGACAAAGCCAAAGTCTTCAGTGATTGTATGCAGGCCCCGATGGAACAACTTGCGCGCAGCACTTTACTCTGATGCCTACAAAGCAGTCCCTCCAAACCTGCCTGGCACTGTGTTTCTGGTGCGCCGCTCTATCGGTCTCCGCACAGGATGACTCAGAATTTGAAGCACTTTCCGCAGCCCTGCAGCAACCCCCCTGCTTTGGCTTTACCGATGTCGGCGATTCCCGGGCACTGGAAATCTGCGATGCGCTCAATCTCCGGGAAAACGTAAAAGCAAGAGAGCTCAGCGAGCAATGGGTTCGCGCAGAACCGGACTCTCCCGCTGCCCAATTTGCACTTTCCGAGGTGCTCTTAACCATTGAGGGCAATATGCCGAGGGCGCTGTATCATCTGCATCGAGCCGAGCAACTGATGCCCTATCAAACACTCGAGCAATCACTGGAATCGGGCAATCTACAATGGCACTACCTGACACTCACCCAATTAAGCTATGTGCACCAATTGATGGGGGAGCAGGTCATCTCGCTTGAGTATCTGGAGCAGTTGGAGGCTGTCTACGGCCAGGATGTCGAATCCTTCAGGGGCTGGCCGCTGATCAAGCTCAAGCAGTATGAGGCAGCCCGCAACAGTGCCAGGAAAGTGCTTGAGAACGACGCAGACCCCAGAGCACGCGCGAGAGCCTGGAATACCATTTGCGCAGCAGACCTGGCTAGCCTGACACCCGTGAGTTCACCGAGCGCTTGTGAGCGCGCCATTAATGAGGAAAACCCTCTCGAGCTGTCCTCCAGCGATACCGATACGGTGTATCTGACGAATGCCTCTGAGGTCGCTCTCAGTCTTCTGGAAATCGAACAGGCTGAAGACTACCTCAGCAGGGCAGCACGGTATCTCAATCCCGACAGCGTTGCAGACCCCTGGATCTACACCCTGTATCTCACCCTTAATCAGGGCCGGTTTGAAGAAGCGCACAGCGCCCTCGAACGAATGCTGATCTGGCGCGAGCAGCAAGAACCCATCGTCAGCGTAATGAACAGAGCTGAACATTTTTTGGTCAGCGCCAACTTTCTCATGGTGGCAGGCTACGCAGATGACGCGATCAAGCTGTCTCAAACCGCAATGAATCAACCCGATCGGAACGGTTCATACAGCGCTGATGAAGCGCAGAAGGATGCCTATGCCGCTCTCGTTAATATGCATGCCAGTCGGGTCCAGCTTGAGATTGAAAAGGAAAACAGTATTGGTCTGAGCTGGGCAGAAATGGCGGCGCAGGGCGCAAAGAGACTTGGTCTACGCCTGCAGGCCTGGCGTGCTGAGCGACGCGCTGCCTCTCTGTTTGCAGACTTCGAGGTATTGCAAAGCAGGGTAAGGCCCTACGCACCGTTGGACGTTCATATTCCGGAGTGGCTGGAGCCGGAACTCGTCGCGGTAATTGGTACCGGCATTATGACCGAAGTGCTGGATCAGGCGTTGGAGAACGGAGCGTTTCAGCTCAATGACAGTTACTATCAGAGCTATAAAGCCGAAATTATGTATCTGAACAAAAACTTCGAGGCTGCTGCGACGGCTGCCGCGACAGCCCTCGCCGGACTTCCTCAACAGGAAGTACTTCTTAAGGCGCGCCTTTCAGCGCGCCTTGGGGAATCACTCTGGCAGATGGGAGATTTTTCAGAAGCAAACCATTACTTCGCCTCCGCCCTCCGAACGGACCCGAGCGTCATGCGAAGACTTCAAACCAGCCTGCCCGTGGACATTGTGTCTGATAATTCGCCACTGGCTGAATCAGTCAGAAAAATGATGGCTGAATCACCACGTTTCAGAGCTGGACAGTCCGGTCTGACACTCAGTATCTCTTCAAGCCCGGAGCCCCTGATTTGCCTGAGAACCCGCCTGGGTGAAGCGATTTCATGTGCCAGTCAGTCAGTCGACTCACAGCAAGATCTTCGATCATTCTCCGCTGAGATTGCCCGGAACTTCCATAAACAAACATTTGGTATCGGAATTGAACTCAGTCAAGCCGAGCGAACCATACTGATGGGCTCGAACGTTATACTGAGCGCGCAAAGAAGTTCGAACAGGCAGAATAACGGAGAGGTTTTCCTCAAGCGTTAGGTGTTAGGCGTTAGGCGTTAGGCCCAGAATACCAACTCTCCTGAGCAGATATCACCCAATTAACCGGAACCGATTAATTACTTTGTCCAGCCCTACTGTATTGACCAAGAAACTGATTGTTCTGCTTGCTGTGGCCTCCGCTTTAGGACCCACCGCCATGCAAATTCTGCTGCCGGCCCTGCCGGTTATTCAGGATACCTTTACCGTCAGCACCGAGATTGCCCAGCTGACTCTCAGTCTCTCCATGCTGGCCATCGCGCTGGGAACGCTTTACTACGGGCCACTTTCTGATAAGTACGGCCGCAAGCCGGTGATGTTGATCGGCCTGTGCATTACCTTTGCAGGGTCTCTGGCCTGTTTGTTCGCAGACAGTATCGAATTTCTAATCTTGGGAAGGTTTGTTCAGGCGTTTGGTGGCGCCGTGGGACTGGTACTGGCTCGCGCCATGGTTCGCGACGTCTATGAAGCGAATGATGCCGCCAGAGTCATAGCCACTCTCGTTATGGTGATGGTCGTCATTCCAATGCTCTCACCCGCCATAGGGGGAGAGCTGATGGCAAGATTTGGCTGGCAATCGGTCTTCTCGGTTGTGGCGTGCTTCAGCGTGGTCCTGTTTGTCGTCATGCTTTATCTGCTGCCCGAAACTTTAAAAGAGTCGGTTCCTTTTGAAGGGCTCTCTGCGATGCTGTCAACATACGGACTGCTGCTGCAGTCCGTTACTTTCAGGAGCTACGCCCTTTGTGTTGCTTTCGTCTCTGTCGTTTTTTTCAGCTTTATTGCTGCAGCGCCAGAGATAATGGTGAGTGCATTTAATCGCCCTCCCACCGACTATGGCTACTATTTCATAATGATCCCGCTGGGGTTTATGGGAGGAAACTATGCCACCAGAGTGCTGAACCAGCGATTCAGCATCAATCAGCTGATCAGCCTTGGGGGCAGCATTGCATTACTCGGCATCAGTGCTGCGCTTGCTTTTCAGATGCTGGGGAGCGGCCACCCTCTGGCTCTTTTCGTGCCTGTCGCCATCGCTGTCTTCGGCAACGGGATTACCCTCCCCAACGCTCAGGCAGCGGCAATCAATGAATTTCCTCAATACGCCGGTAGCGCGTCAGGCCTGACCGGCTTCATGCAAATGGCGCTTTCAGCTGTTGCTGCCCAGGCGGTGGCCTGGATCTACAATGGAACCGCATTTCCCCTGTTGTTGATGATGCTCTGCGCGTCGGCATTGTCTTTGGGGTTGTTCCATTTCGGCATTAAAAGCCAGCTCAGACCGGTCTGATCAGTGTACATTCAGCGCTGAAAGCTGGTCGACGAATTCATGCTCATCACGCAAACAGCGCATGTCAAGAAGATACCTCCCATCGCTTATCCGGCCAACGACGGGACGGGGAAGCATTCTGAACTGACGCGCAAGATTCAGCAGAGCAGCATCTCTCTGCCCTCTTTCCGCTATCGGATCAACGCAAAGTGCAAAGCTGTCAAGAAGATCCATTGGCAGCGAGCCGGAGCCAATCTGGCTTTTGCAGGGCACCACGTCGACCGTTGCTCTTCCAGCCACCCGGTCCGACAACAGCGGCAGCAATCGTCGGCAGACAGTTTCTATCTCATTGGCCGGGCGGGTGAGGTCGCGTAGCAAAGGTAAGCGGCTCTTCAGCAGGTCTGGCTGCCGGTAAAGTTCAAGGACAGCGACCAGTGCCGCCATGGTGATCTTATCAATGCGCAGCGCCCTCTTGAGCGGGTTACTCTTTAATTTTTCGATAAGATCCTTGCGGCCGGCAACAATTCCCGACTGAGGACCACCAAGCAATTTATCACCACTGAAGGTGACCAGGTCGGCTCCTGCTGCGAGCGTGCCGGCCACGGTAGGCTCTTTCGGTAACCCATACTGCGTAAGCTCGATCAGGGTTCCACTACCCAGATCAGAGACAAAGGGAATACCTGATGCCACCGCCAGTTTCGACAATGCCGCGTCCGCCACATCTGCGGTAAATCCCTGAATCTGATAGTTGCTTGCATGCACTCGCATGATCATTGCGGCCTTTTCATCAATTGCCTTCTCGTAGTCCGCAAGGTGTGTTCGGTTTGTTGTCCCCACTTCGCGCAAGCAGCAACTGGCGCTTTCCATGACATCTGGGATTCGGAACGCCCCTCCAATTTCAACCAGCTCTCCTCGCGAAATGACGACGTTCTGACCTTTCGCAAGAGAATTAAGAACCAGCATCACCGCTGCTGCATTATTGTTGACCACCGTCGCTGCCTCAGCTCCGGTCAAGTCAGCAAGCAGCATTTCGAGATGTGCATCTCGGTCACCTCGGCGGCCAGACTCCAGATCATATTCGATATTGACATCACCCAAGGCAGCGACTTCCATGGCCGCAACCGCTTCGACGGGCAACCGGGCTCTCCCCAGATTGGTATGGATCACCGTGCCCGTGAGATTGAAAACTGCTTTTAATGTACCTGGAGATCGATCCGCAAGAGAGACGATAATTTTCTGACAGATTTCCTTTTGTACATCAGACTCCATCACCCAGGCGATGGTCTCAGGGTCATTCAGTGCGATTCGAGAGCGCAACTGTTCTACCTGATTCCGCGCCTCTTGCTTTACAACTGCAAGCTCTGCGACTGATGTGAAACCGGAAAGCTCTTCGCGATTGAGCAGCTTTTCGATAGCAGGTAGCGCTCTGTATGCGTCAGATTGCCGCGACATTGATCGTTTCCTTTGCCTCGTGATGGGCAAGTTTACCGCGAGTTTCGGTTACTCGGAGTCAGGTCTGGCTTGCAGTGAAAATGACGATGGTACTACACTGCCTCTGCGATTTCTCAGTCAATACAGGATTAATGCCACGCATGGCAGCGCAGGACCACGTAATCATTGTTAACCCATTCCATCCGGAGACGCTGGAGCGATTAGATTCAGCCTATCAGACTCATCATCTCTGGAAACTCGAGCGCCCTGAGCAGGAAAAACTGCTCAAATCTCTGGAGGGCCAATGCCGGGTTGCTGCCAGTGCCTCCTGGAACTGCGATCCGGTTGTATACCGGCTAAAGTCACTCAAGCTCATCGCCGCCTTCGGGGTCGGGGTGGACGGGATTGATTTTGAAACGACCCGCAATTTGAAAATTCGCGTAACCAACACACCCGGTGTGCTCGACGACGGGGTAGCAGATTTGGCAATGGCGCTCATTCTCGCCACGATGCGCGACCTTATCAGAGCCGACAGTTTCAGCAGAGACAATCTATGGAAAGATGGACCTTTCCCTTTTGGTACTTCTATGACGGGCAAAACCCTCGGCATTGCAGGGCTGGGAAGAATCGGCTCTGCCATCGCTTCGCGGGCCGAGCCTTTCAAGGTCAATATTGCTTACCACAATCGCAAGCCTAAGCAGGTCCCCTATACATTTTGTCAGAGTCTGGAAGACCTTGCCGAAATCTCCGACATCCTTGTGTCCGTCTTACCAGGCGGGGCCGAAACCGATAATCTGATCAATGCAAACGTCCTGAAAAAACTCGGACCGTCAGGGGTTTTTATCAATGTCGGACGAGGAAATTCAGTTGACGATGAGGCACTTATTGAAGCTCTGAGGTCTGGCGCAGTCCGGGCAGCTGGGCTTGATGTTTATAAAAATGAGCCTCAAATTCCAGACGCTTATCAAACCTTGGAAAATGTAATTTTGCTGCCGCATATTGGCAGCGCTACAGTAGAGACCCGGCGAGCGATGGGAAATCTCGTTTTTGACAACATCCGGGCCTTTTTGGAACACGACACGCTCGTCTCTGAAGTGATGTAATTAACTAATGATTCCACAGAGCCTAGAAAAATCTTTCTGTCCCTACTGCGGCGAACCGATAGAATTGCTTATCGATACGTCTATTACCGAACAGGAATATGTCGAAGATTGCGAGGTATGCTGCAGGCCGATGGTGGTAAGTTGCACCGTAACACAAGGGTTTTCTGATGAGGCGCTCGTGTCGGTCCGCAGGGAAGACGACTAGCTAGTCGAGCAAGTGAAAATAGATGTATCTCGCATCATTGTCGTACATCACCCGAAAGTCCCCTACTAGACTGCTGTCTCTGAGATCAATTTCAATAAACATGCCCTTTTAATGAGAAACAGCAAAACAAAGAGTATGGAAAGATTCCTGAATATGGTCAATCCCGAAATCTTATATGAGGGCGAACCAAACCAAATGTCAGGACAAAAAACGCATCAAATGATTGAGATCAGTCACTCGACGAGATGGAGCATTATTCTGAATACCCCGAAATACATACAGGAATTTTATCAACGAAAGAGACGTTCTGCGCTTCATGAAAAGCAGCAGCTAGTCAAAATTTCCAGAGCTTAGGTATTTAGGCATACTCCACCTTTGTGTGAGCATATTCGCGATGATGCCCTCGCAGGAAGTTGGCAGCGAGCAAAAATTTAAGCCATTTATCACAACGTATTCTGATACATTTCACGAACATAAATCGCATCAAGATAAAGGTATGATGGTAGAATGCGAACTTGATTGGGTGGGCTCGACGCGTACCCGTATTTATTACACGCAAGAAGAATACTATGGCACCGGTGACAAGCAAGAGAATGGGCAAGAAAAACGCTCAAGTGGAACAAAGCAAATTCGTTTTTGAATTCGGCACCAAGACCGACGGAAATGCGACGATGCGAGAATTGCTGGGAGGCAAGGGAGCAAATCTGGCAGAAATGGCTTCCATAGGACTTCCGGTGCCACCGGGATTCACTATCAGCACTGAAGTCTGCACCTATTTCTACGAGCACGACCGAAAATATCCAAAAACACTTGCTACCGATGTGAGAAAGGCAATCGCATCGGTGGAATCTCAGTTAAACAAAAACTTCGGAGCAAGGAAAAATCCTCTGCTGGTTTCGGTCCGATCTGGCGCCAGAGATTCCATGCCGGGCATGATGGATACCATTCTTAACCTGGGACTCAATGACGAGACAGTCGAGGGCCTCACGGAAGTTTCCGGAAATTCCCGTTTCGCCTGGGACTGCTATCGGCGCTTCATACAGATGTATGGCGATGTGGTCATGGGAGTGCAGGCGCGAAACGAGGAAGAAGAAGATCCATTCCATCATGTGCTTGAAAAGCTCAAGGAGCGAGCTGGCGTTTCCGTAGACTCAGATTTGACGACCAGGGATCTCAAGGAACTGGTTAAACGCTACAAAGCGCTGATTCTCAAGCGAACGCGCTCTGCATTTCCTCAGGATGTCAACGAACAACTTTGGGGAGCGATTGGTGCAGTATTCGGATCCTGGAAGAATGAGCGGGCAATCCTATACCGTCAGCAGTACGGGATTCCCGCAGAATGGGGAACTGCAGTCAATGTGCAAGCCATGGTCTTCGGAAACGCAGGCGAAACCAGTGCGACTGGTGTGGCTTTCACCCGGGATCCGGCAAATGGAGAAAAAGTTTTCTACGGGGAATACCTGATCAATGCTCAGGGAGAAGATGTGGTGGCCGGCGTGAGGACGCCACAGCCAATCTCGCACATGGCGATTTCGATGCCAAAAAGCTTTCGGAATCTTGAGCAGGTCAGAACCAAATTAGAGCGCCACTTCAAGGACATGCAGGACTTTGAATTCACTATTGAGAACGGACGCTTATTCATCCTGCAAACCCGAAACGGCAAGCGAACAGGCCTGGCAGCGGTTAGAATCGCGGTAGAAATGCAGCGCGAGCGCCTAATGAATCAAAAAGACGCTTTGCTCAAAATTCCAGCAGAATCGATCGATTCCCTTCTGGTTCCGGTCTTCGACCCCAAGGCACTAAAAGCCGCGACTGTCATCGCTCGGGGCTTGCCCGCCGGGCCAGGCGCCGCCACTGGCCGAATCGCATTTACCGCTGCAACCGCTGAAATTGAGACCCGCAAAGGCAATAAAGTGGTGCTGTGCCGAACAGAAACGTCACCGGACGATTTAAAAGGCATGTTGCACTCACAGGGCATCCTAACGTCAAGAGGCGGCGTATCCTCTCACGCCGCTCTGGTTGCCCGGCAGTTGGGGAAGGTATGTGTTTGTGGCGCGGCCGAAATCTCAATTAACTACGAAAAGCGCACCCTCACTGCCGGTAAAGTAGTCCTCAGCGAAGGTGACTATATCTCCATTGACGGCAGCACCGGAGCCATCTACAAGGGCATGATTGAAAGCGCCGACTCTGAGGTAAAACGGGTTCTGGATGGAACGATGCGCGCTCACAAAAGCTACACTTACGAATTATTCCAGACGGTGATGCAGTGGTCAGACAAATTCCGGACGCTTAAGATCAGGACTAATGCAGATACCCCGAGCATGGCCAAAAATGCTGTCGCCTTCGGCGCGGAAGGTATCGGGCTATGCCGCACGGAACACATGTTTTTTGATGGCGATCGCATTGACTATATGCGCCAGATGATACTGGCGGTGGACGAAGTTCAGCGGAGGGCAGCGCTCAAAAAATTGCTACCCTTTCAACGGAAAGACTTCGTAGGGCTGTTCAAAGCAATGAACGGACGGCCAGTTACAATCCGACTGCTCGATCCGCCACTTCATGAGTTCCTGCCACATGACGACGTGGTGCGGCGCCAGCTCGCTGAAAAACTGGGCGTACCCTTTGATTTTGTAATCGAACGGATCAAAGCGCTTCACGAGGAAAACCCGATGCTCGGTTGTCGCGGATGCCGGCTTGGTATTCTTCATCCCGAGATAACGGAAATGCAGACCCGCGCGATTTTTGAAGCGGCCGCACAGGTTCTTAAAAGCAAAACCAAGGTCAAAGTGAACCCTGAAATAATGATCCCACTCGTAGGATTCAGAGAAGAACTTGCTGACCAGCTTCGAACCGTGCACCGGGTTGCTAAAGAGGTCATGAAAGCACGAAAGGTAAAAATCAACTATCTGGTGGGAACGATGATCGAAGTGCCACGTGCGGCAATCACTGCCGATCAAATAGCTGAAGAAGCTGACTTTTTCAGTTTCGGCACCAATGACTTAACGCAGACGACGCTTGGGCTATCCCGAGACGACATGGGGCTGTTTTACGACGAATACCAACGAAAAGAGATTTACAATCAAAACCCTTTTGCCAGTCTTGATCAATCCGGTGTAGGAAAACTCATGCAACAGGCTGTCGCCAGCGGCAGGACAACGCGGGCAGATCTCAAGCTTGGCATTTGCGGCGAACATGCAGGAGATCCGTCATCAATTGATTTTTGCCATAGATTGGGATTGAACTATGTCAGTTGCTCGCCCCCAAGGGTACCGGTCGCCCGACTTGCAGCGGCGCAAGCCCAGTTAAAAAACAGCTGAGGCAGCAAACTATCCTCCGGAGTCTGGACTTAAGTTGTATTGGGCAGTTCATTCGAGCTAGCTACCGGGGTCGCTCACTGTAGGGGATTATCAGCAACCACCGGGACCAGGCCCATCCTGAGCAAGCTTTGCATGCACCCGAGGAGTCAGCTCTTTCAGTTATTTCGAGCAAGGCCCCTTGCTGGCGCTGCGTCAACCTTCAACACGGCGGAACGCTTTCTTCCTGCTCTATCCAGACCGATGGCAACGGGCCTTTGACGTGAATGCCACCCTATGAGCGAACCTTTCCGCTTCCAGTCTGACCAAGCAGAAACGAACCCCTCTATGCCAGCCCTCTCGCTCGCGTAATTTGCTGCACTCTGAAGCAAAAACAGCGGAATTACGCCAGCGCTGTCTGAACCGCGGTTTATCTGCTGGGCGATAATCTGCTAAGCTCAAGTCAGTTTCAGTGCTTCAACAAAAAAAATTACAGCGGCGGAAATTTGCCATGAGCACCAGTGTCCTAGCCCTTCTTTCACTGCTACCGATCATTTCAGTTGCCATTTTCCTGGTCATACTCAGATGGCCTGCCAGCAGGGCAATGCCGATTGCTTACGTCGTCGCCGCTGGCCTGGCCTTCTTTATCTGGGAGGTTTCGGGCACAAAGATAATGGCAGCAAGCGTTAACGGCCTCATTGTGGCCGGAACCCTGATCTACATTATCTTCGGCGCCATTTTGCTGCTTAATACACTGCAGCAAAGCGGCGCGATTGCCACTATCCGCCAGGGGTTTTCTGACATCACCCCGGACCGCCGCATTCAGGTCATCATCATTGCCTGGCTTTTCGGCTCTTTTATTGAGGGATCCGCAGGATTTGGCACACCCGCAGCGGTCGCGGTGCCGCTCATGGTCGGCCTCGGTTTTCCGGCCATGGCAGCGGTTGTGGCGGGCATGATCATTCAAAGCACGCCGGTGTCATTCGGAGCGATGGGCACCCCTATCTTGGTGGGGGTAAGCACCGGGCTGTCGGCAGATCCTGACATGTCTGCCTATGCAGCAACGCGCGGGTTCAGTGAGTTCGAGCCATTTCTTGAATTCATCGCAGCCAAGGTCGCCTTGATGCACGCGCTGGCGGGGACATTCATTCCTCTACTGGTTACTTCCGTGATGACACGATTTTTTGGCGCCAGCAGATCATTCGCTGAAGGCTTTCAGGTCTGGCAGTTTGCCCTGTTCGCCGCTTTTGCGATGACAATTCCCTATCTGCTGGTAGCCACCTATCTCGGCCCGGAGTTTCCCTCCATGTTTGGCGGCATGATCGGGCTCGCCATTGTAGTCAGCGCCGCTAAAGCGGGATTCCTCATGCCTGACAAATCCGAAGCATGGGATTTCGAATCACCAGAGCAATGGGAGAAAGAATGGAGCGGCGAGCATCAGAGCAAAGTTGAGCCGCAATCAAAAAGCATGGGCTTAATTACGGCGTGGTCGCCCTATGTTTTTGTGGCGGGACTGCTCGTACTGACGAGACTCAGGGCCCTGAATCTGGAAACCTTTCTGCGTGCTGACCATCCCTTAATCACTTGGAGCTGGCCAGAGATTTTCGGCAGTGACATTTCTGCCTCGTTCCAGCCGCTGTGGTCTCCCGGTACCATTTTCATCCTGGTCAGCCTGATCACAATCGGTCTGCACAGGCTCAGCGCCGCCGAGTATCAACGGGCGCTTTCTAACTCCCTGAAGACGCTGCTGCCGGCCTCGACGGCGCTCGTTTTTACCGTGCCGATGGTCCAAGTTTTTTTAAACAGCAGTGGTGGAGCGGCGGGCTATGAACAAATGCCGCTCGCTCTAGCTGAGGGAGTCGCGAATCTGGCCGGTTCAGCCTGGCCGTTCTTTGCAACCTTTATCGGCGGGCTAGGCGCTTTCGTAGCCGGCAGCAATACCGTCAGCAATATGATGTTCTCTCTTTTCCAGTTCGGGGTCGGCGAGCGTATCCTGGTTGATCCAACCTGGATCGTGGCACTGCAGGCAGTTGGTGGCGCTTCAGGCAACATCATATGTGTCCACAACGTAGTCGCCGCCTCTGCTGTTGCCGGACTGATCGGTAAAGAAGGTGCAGTGATCAGAAAAACTCTTCTGCCGTTCTTTTACTATGCACTGATGACAGGTTCAATCGGCTACGGGATTGTCAATCTCAATCAGGGCCTGTTAAATCCCGGATTTGCGATTGCAACGATGATTGTGTTTGTCTTTATCTATTACATCGTCAAATACAACCGCGCCCGTCCCGATTGAACAGGCATCAGATCAGATCTGCTGAACCACAATCAATGTCCAGTGCATGAGCGACGCGCCTCCTCAAACTTATCCCAGTGATTCCAGACAGCTGATCGTTGCTACCGCCGGTCATGTCGACCACGGCAAGTCCGCGCTGGTCAGGCAGCTCACCGGGACAGAGACAGACACGCTGCAGGCAGAAAAAGAGCGGGGGCTGACCATCAATCTCGGCTACGCCTATCATCACTTCAGGACTGAGGGCGAGCCTGCCGGAGTGCCAATCACGCTGGGATTCGTCGATGTTCCCGGACACACCGATTTCATCCACAATATGCTGGCCGGCGTCAGCAGCGTCGACTCAGCACTACTGGTGGTTGCTGCAGATGACGGCATCATGCCGCAAACCCGCGAGCACCTCGCAATCCTGAGCCTCTTAGGCATCAAGCAGCTGATCGTTGCAATTTCCAAAATCGACAAGGTTGACGAATCCAGAGCAGTGGAAGTTGAGCAGCAGCTCAGTGAACTGCTGGCCACATCCGGATTTTCTGCCCCTGATTTTTTCCCGCTCAGCAATGTCAGCGGTGAAGGTGTCCCTGAGCTTAAAACCCATCTAATGGCGCTGGCAGCGGAAAAGCTGAGCCTCGAAATGGAGCCATCTGATCAGGAAGCCCGCTTTCTCATCGATCGGAGTTTCAGCGTCAAGGGTATTGGCACAGTGGTGACAGGTTGCCTGCGTTCAGGCCAGATGAGCACCGGAGATCAGCTTGTACAGGGTCTCAGTGGTGATGTCGCGCGGGTGCGCAGCATTCGTCTGGATCGGGACACCATACAAACGCTGCACGCAGGCCAGAGAGCCGCACTCAACATCAATCTTGACCAGACCAGCGTCAAACGAGGCGATTGGTTGCTGGCCAGTCCAATCCATCACACCGTCAGGCGTTTTGATTGCCGCATTCAGGCAGCAGAGCTTCCGCATCGATTCAAACCGAGCGCCCAATATCACCTCTATCACGGTTGCGGCCACCATCTCGTCAACATCCGAGTTCTGGACCCTGATCAGGGTTTTTGTCAGATTCTGAGCTCAACACCGCTGTCTCTGGCGTATGGTGACCGTTTCATTATCCGGGATCCGGCAGCGGCGACAACGCTTGCCGGAGGACATGTGATAGATCTGTTCGTGCCCAGACGTGGCAGAGCAACTGAAGCACGGCTCGATGCGCTCGCTGCGGCAGACCATTCAGCTCAAATCGCGATGAAAAAATCACTCGACATATCCCCGCTCGGTGTCAATCTTGAGCAGTTTCGTCTCAATCATGCGCTGAGGCAGGATTCATTGGAAAAGCTCTGCGCCGTCATTAATCCACCACCGATCAGTTTAAAGGCGAACGACAACCACGGAGGTTATTGCCTGTCTCAGGAGCATTATCAACACTGGTGTGACCGTACACGCCTCTTGCTGACCGACTTCCACAGAGAAAGCCCGAGTGAGGGGGGCATTGCAGAATCTGCTCTGTCAAATCAGCTCAACTTTCCGGGCGCTCACAAGATACTCAGTCAGATGCTTGAGTTAATGTGCTCGAGCGGTCTTATTAGCCGTAACGGAACCCTGTTTCATCTACCCGGTCATCAGGCACAGCTCAATCGGGAGCAGCGCGAATTTCAGGAAAAGATTCAGCCGCTGCTGAAAGAAGCTGGTAAGGTGCCGCCCAGAACCCGAGAATTGGTGGAGATGACGGGCATCCCGTTGAAAGCAATGCAAAGAATTTTAAAAGAGGCCGGCAGGTCAGGGAGCGTCATACAGGTTGCGGACAATCGCCATTACTTGCCCGAGACGATCTCAGAACTCGCCTCTTTTACTGAGGCGCTGGCAAATCAGGATGAAGAGGGTGCTTTCACAGTGATCGCGTTCAGAGATGCTTCCGGCATTGGAAGAAACCTCTGCATTGAAATTCTGGAATACTTTGACGCCAAGGGCTTTACCCGAAGAGAAGGCAATAGCCGTCTGATTCGCACCCAAAAAGAGAACATTTTTGGCTGAGAGACAGTGTTCCCCGCGGGCTTTTATTCGCAGGCCATGATTGCGCAGCGGATGCGCTAGCCGCCGCGCCCTCTGCTGCCCGGCGCCCCGCTTAACTCAAGCCATGAAGCCTGACTGGCAGGTGGGTGTAGCCTTTCACAAAGCTGGAGTACACCCTTTCTGGCTGCCCGACAACCTCAACCATGTCGAAGCGCTGCATGATCTCTTCCCACAGTATGCGCAGCTGCATCTCAGCCAGACGGTTGCCCATACAGCGATGAAGACCAAAGCCAAAGGATAAGTGCTGACGCGCCTTGTCCCGGTCAATGAGAAATTCATCCGCTCTGTCTATTACCTCGCTGTCCCGGTTGCCTGACGCGTACCACATCACCACTTTATCGCCGGCCTTGATCTGCTTGCCGCCCAGTTCTGTATCGACCAGAGCGGTGCGCCGCATGTAGGCAAGCGGAGTCTGCCAGCGGATGATTTCAGAAACCATATTGGGAATGATGCTGCGATCGGCGCGCAGCTTGTCATACTCTGCCGGATTTTCATTGAGCGCCAGTACGCCACCGGAGATTGAATTTCTGGTGGTATCGTTACCCCCTACAATCAGCAGGATGATATTGCCCAGGTACTCCATAGGCGGCATGTTCTGAGTGGCCTCACCATGCGCCAGCATGGAAACGAGGTCATTCCCCGGCTCGGCGTTTACGCGCTCGTTCCATAAACCGGTGAATACCTGCAAACACTCTTCCATCGCAGCCCAGCGTTCCTCGTTAGAAGACACGACGCCTGCCCCCGGAATCGCCGTGGCGGCATCGGACCAGAACGTCAATTTGTGCCGGCTCTCGAACGGGAAGTCGAACAGCGTCGCCAGCATCTGTGTTGTGAGCTCAATGGAAACCTCCTTAACCCAATCAAACTCTGTTTCAAGAGGCAATTCATCGAGGATGTTGCAGACCCTCTGACGGATAAGATGCTCAAGACGCTTGAGATTGGCAGGCGCGACTACCGGCTGCGCGATTCGCCGCTGCTCATCATGTTTCGGCGGATCCATAGAAATAAAGCTTGGCAGCGTATATTCATCATACGTATCCACAATGCCGATAGTCGGTTCTGAAGAGAAAATTTCAGGGGAGGTATCAACCTGCATGATGTCTTTGTACTTGGTGATGGACCAGTAAGGTCCGACCGCCGACTCGGCACAGTAGTGCACAGGATCTTCAAGACGCAGGCGTTCCATAAAAGGCAGAAACTCATTGGCCTGCCAGATTCCGGGATGCGACAGATCGATTTTTTCAATCGGCATGGTCCAGGGGTCTTTCCCCACCATGCTCCATTTACTCTGATCGGCAGAAGCGTCAGTCATCGTGTTTACCCTCAATTTCCTGTGTGATGCAATTTTTGGCTCAGAATTGAAACTCGGGCATCGTCACAACCAACCCGTCTAAGTCTTCGGTCACCTGAATCTGACAGGAGAGCCGGGAATTGTCTTTTCGGTCAGTACTGAGACTGAGCATCGCCTCTTCTGTCGGGTTGATTTCGCCAGTTCTCTCAAGCCATTCCTGATCAACATAAACATGGCAGGTTGCGCAGGAGCAGGCGCCGCCGCAGTCAGCATCTATACCCGGCACGCCATTGCTGACTGCTGCAACCATGACGGAGGCGCCGGGGTTGGTTTCAACATCGTGTTCCTGACCGGAATGCTCAATGAATTTAATTTTCACCATAAGACGGGGTTCCCTTAATCTCGAGCGCGCTACGATACCAAGATGTGCGACGCAACAAAAGTGAAGACCACTCTGCCGCATACAGACCAGTCATTTTTCGCCACTCTGAAACAGTGCACTCAGGAAGCCGTGCTCAGCACCATGAATTTTCTGCCCTGAACGCCCGCAACTGCTCAAGTCACCTGATCAAAATTGTCAACTATTTCAGCTCTGTAACAACAGAGTAAAATAACCACACAAACAAACGAACCAGTGCTGGCGCTACAGGAAGTGGAGTGATTTAATACGCGCCATAACAAGACTGGATCGGTTTCTCCATGACGAAATCCATCAGCACATCGCTCGGTTTTTTGTGCGCTGACGCGCCCGCAGACCGCTTAGCCAATAGCCGTACAGCCACACACGCCTAGCCTATGTCGGAAATTCTTGCCCAGCATGGCACCTTACTGCTCATACTTGCCTGTGTGTTCGGCTTTTTCATGGCGTATGGCGTCGGCGCCAACGATGTAGCAAACGCGATGGGCACGTCGGTGGGCGCTCGGGCGATCACCATCAAGCAGGCCATCATCATTGCGATGGTGTTCGAGTTCGCAGGCGCCTACCTGGCAGGAGGTGAAGTCACCTCAACGATCCGAAGCGGCATCATTGACGCAGATACCGCAGGTTTTGACACGAATCCGGAACTGCTCGTTTACGGCATGCTGTCCTCCCTGTTGGCAGCCGGTGTATGGCTGCTGATCGCCTCCTGGAAAGGTTGGCCGGTATCTACTACCCACTCAATCATTGGAGCAATTATCGGCTTTGCCGTAGCTGGCGTGTCTGTCGACTCCGTGATGTGGGGGCAGGTGCTGTCGATCGTCGCAAGCTGGGTAATCTCTCCGGTATTCTCCGGAACGATTGCCTTCGGCTTGTTTCTCAGCGTCCAGCATCTGGTGCTTGATACCGATGATCCTTTTGGCAACGCCAAACGGTATATCCCGGGCTACATTTTTCTGGTGGGTTTCGTGATTGCCATGGTGACGCTGATCAAGGGCTTGCGTCATGTGGGCCTGGAAGTCAGCTATGAAGAAGCCGCACTTTACGCCATGGGCGTCGGACTGCTCACGATGGCCATTGGCTTTCTTGCGATTCGCAACATCAGACCTGAAGAAGCCGGAAGCGCCGAAGACCGCACGGCGGGCCTCGAGCGCCTGTTTGGCGTGCTCATGATATTCACCGCCTGCTCGATGGCGTTCGCCCATGGCTCGAACGATGTCGCCAATGCCATTGGCCCTCTGGCGGCGGTGAACGGGGTTGTGCAGAACGGTGGCGCCTTCGCCGCCCAATCCGAACTGCCGGTATGGATTCTTCTGCTCGGCGGAGGCGGCATTGTAGTGGGGCTTGCGACTCTGGGGTACCGGGTCATCGCGACGATCGGTCGGAACATCACAGAACTGACTCCCAGTCGCGGGTTTGCTGCAGAACTGGCGGCTGCAACAACAGTGGTGATCGCCTCAGGCACCGGGATTCCCGTCTCCACCACTCACACGCTCGTCGGTGCCGTGTTGGGCGTCGGCCTGGCTCGGGGCGTCGGCGCCCTTAACTTGAAGGTAGTCGGAAAGATCTTCCTCTCCTGGATCGTGACCCTGCCCGTGGGCGCGCTACTGTCGATCGTCTTCTTCTTTTTATTCAGGGCTATTCTCGGCTAAGCTCAGCAATCAGAACCACTGACGAACTGCTAGGCAAACCTGCCTCTATCCTCTCAGAAAATGCCAATCGTCAAGTCACAGACCCCTTCCTACCAAGCAGTGCTCATCAGCGCGTGCCTGCTGTTGGTGCTGTCCTTTGGCTATCGGGCGGGCTTTGGTCTGTTTATGGTGCCGATATCAGAGGCCAGAGAATGGGGACGGGATGTCTTTGGCCTCGCGCTCGCTGTTCAGAACCTGTCCTGGGGCGTGTGTGCAATTCTGGCCGGGGCACTGGCTGATAAATACGGTAACCTGCGCGTGCTTCTCGGCGGTGTGGCGCTCTATGCAATCGGTATGCTTGGCATGTCCCTGTCAAGCACAGAAACGCAGATTGTCAGCACCGCCGGACTGCTCGTCGGAGCCGGTATCGCAGGCACTTCTTTCGGCATCGTCCTGCCATCGATTGCCCGGGCCGTGCCCGAGGAAAAACGTGCCCGCGCCCTCGGTATTGGCACTGCCGCCGGCAGTTTCGGGCAGTTTCTGGTGGTGCCTGTCATTGCATCGGTGGTGGATGTGGTCGGTTGGATGCACGCCTTGCAGTATCTCGGACTTAGCGCTTTTTTGATGGCGCTCCTCTGCATTCCCCTGTCTAAATTCGGCGGGGCGAATGACACTTCGGGAGCAGAGTCCGACGCGTCAATGAGCCTGAAAAACGTCGCTCTGCAAGCTTGTTCGATTAAATCCTACCGCCTGTTGGTGTTCGGCTTTTTTGTCTGCGGATTCCACGTTGCTTTCATCACAGTGCACATGCCCGGCTATGTTGTCGATCTGGGCTTTGATCCGCAAATTGGTGCCTGGAGCATCAGTCTCATTGGCCTTTGTAATGTGATCGGAGCCTACTACGCCGGCGTGTTGAGCGGCACGCACTCCATGCGGGGCCTGCTTACCGTGATTTATCTCGGGCGGGTGGTGGCAATCACGGTATTTTTGGCTATGCCAGTTTCAATTTTAAGCATCATGGTGTTCAGCGCCGGCATGGGATTTTTGTGGCTGGCGACGGTTCCACCCACCTCCGGGCTGGTCGCACTGTTTTTTGGCACCCGCTATATGTCCTTTCTCTACGGCATTGTGTTCCTGAGCCATCAGCTCGGAAGCTTCAGCGGGGTCTGGCTTGGCGCCTGGCTGTATGAACAGTACGGGACTTATAATGGAATCTGGTATGCCGGTATCTTCCTCGGTATCGTCGCAGCTCTGCTGCACTGGCCCATCGAGGAGAAGGATTATTCAGAGAGCCTGCTCGGCACTGCCCGAACGGCTTAAGAGTTTAACGATGACACTACGAATTGTCAGAAACGTGAGTCTCTCGCGGCGGAGTCGGCCGATGTCCGGTCGAATGAGTCGGGCGGTCATAGCCTGTACCTGCGCCATTCTGGCTGCCTGCAGCAACGTCGTTGTCAGTCCTTCAGCCAATTACAACAGCCGGGTCGACTATCTGGTTATCCACGCTACTTCTGAGGACTTTGCCGAGTCCCTGAGGCTGTTAACTCAACCTACCGCGAATCCGGTGAGTTCACATTATCTCGTGCCTGCTCCGTTCGATCCCACTTACCCCCGAAACGACCTGAGGGTGTATCAGCTGGTTCCTGAGCTCGACAGAGCCTGGCATGCAGGCGTCAGCTACTGGGCAGGTGAGAGTGCACTGAACGACAGATCCATCGGTGTTGAGGTGGTCAATGAATTCAAATGCACCGGGACAAGCAACCCGATTGAAGAAACCGCACCGGAGGACTTTGAGTGCGAGTTTCCGAGCTATGATGACGATCAGATTGCGCTGCTCATTGAACTCCTCTCGGAAATCCTGGACAGATTCCCGTCCATCGACCCTATCGACGTGGTGGGTCACTCAGACATTGCAATACTGAGGAAATCTGACCCGGGACCCCGGTTCCCCTGGCAGCAACTCCATGAAGCGGGCATCGGCGCCTGGTACGAGCCAGACACCAAAGCCAAATATGAACAGCGCTTTTCCAGCGAGCCGCCGTCTCTGCAAACCGTTCAGAACGCGCTCAATCGTCTCGGCTACCAGGTCGAATCGTCTGGCAATTATGACCGTGCAACGCAGTACGCCATGCGCGCCATGCAATTGCACTTTCGTCCGGGCGATTTCTCCGGAACAGTGGATGTCGAATCCATGGCTATCATCTGGGCGTTGCTGGAAAGATACAGACCGACAGAGCTTGATGACCTGCAGGCCGGCAGCGCCTGAACAAGAACCGGTCTGTGGCTGATGGCTTTACTCGACAGGCATGGGCAACAGCAATTCCGTGCCAATCGGCCGCTGAACATCGAAGGCTTTCAGCGTCATAGCCACGAAGTTGTAGTAGCCAATCAAACCGACGATATCCATCAGACCCTCGCTTCCGAACTGCTCAATGGCCTGCGCGTACGTGTCTGCACTGACCTTTTCCTCACTCACCAGTTCCCGGGTGAATTGAATGAGCAGTCTTTCCGTCGGTCCCAGCCCTGCGATTGCAGGCAGCCCCGAAAGATCCCGGCGGTATTTGATCAGCTCGATGATTTCCTGCTCAAGACCGGCGGCCTGAGCAAGCGGCTCATGAGCAGACCACTCATACTGATGATCAATTTCGCGTGCTGTAGATAGAATAATCAGCTCGGTCAATCGCTGATCCTTCGTCGTTCCATATCTCACACGCTGGCGAACGTCGAATATCGCTTCTGCCAGCACCGGGCTGTGCAACCACATCGCGACAGGTCCTCTCGGCCCATTTTCATAGCCGGTTCCCGGACGCACATAGGTGTCATAGGCCTGCTGGCCAACGGCATCAAGCGCGTCCCGATTCACCTGGGGCAACCTTGCCATGGTTTCCGGAAGTATGTCCTCCGGCACGCGATCAGCCGTTTGCAACCCCTGAGGCAGATAGTTCTCCGGCTGCGCTGAAAGCGACGATGAGGCTGCCAGCGCAGAGAAGCAGAACCCGGTAAGGAATCGTTTGACAACGAGTGGAACGACAGAATAGTGACGCATGGAATACACCCTCTTTGGCTTGAGTGATCGATAATAACAAATCAGCGGGCCTGCTTTGGAATTCCCATCAAAGCAATATGTTATGGGCAGCCTGCCTAGCTTTTTCCAACAGTGCACTGAAGACGCACAAGGTCGCTAAAGCACTTTGTTTGTAGGATTTTTCTGTTTGAGAAGACGCTGACGGACGTCAGCGGAAGGGGTAGTGGCGGAAGAGGCAGGAGTCGAACCCACCAAGCCTGCTATAAACAGACTTCACCGGGTTTGAAGTCCGGGCACCCCACCGGGGATGATACTCTTCCGGCACGAAGTGTATCACAGGCCTGACCACGCTGTGGAGTCACATGGCGCGACAGGGGTCAGCGGTCCAGCGAATTCAAGCTCCAGTCATAGCGGCTGAAACGGATGCGCGTCTGGCCCGACATCAGCGCTGCCTTCTGCGCCTCCGAAAGTCCCAGGGCCTCGCCATATTCGGCCAGAAATGTCGGGAGAGACGCATATCCACCCCAGCCATCCTGAAAGTCCTCCCGGTACCAGCGGAAAATGGGGGACACATAGAGATCATCCTGAATCGCATAATTTCTTGACCGGTCTGTTAAAAACAGACGGGTGTTTCTGTCCAGCTGTTCATCCAGTGTTGCTCCGATGTAGGCGCGGTCTGCAAGCGCCGGGCAACCGACTGCCGCACAGTTCACAGCGAAGTGTATGCGGGGCTCACGAAAGCGGTCCCAACCGCGAATCATGTCGTGCTCCAGCGTATCAAGGGACATCTTCCGCCCGAACAGCTCCACCCTCCTGAGACGCCACGCCGCACCCGGCAGAAATCCAATGTCCCGAATTGACTCAATCCCGGGATAGTGTTCAAGAATCAGGTCAATCGTCCAGGCATTGTAGGCATTAATCAGAAAGGCCAGCTGCTCAGCCACGGGCCAGCGATCAAAATCGACTCTGGTCACTGAAGCCAATTGACCAAGATAGGCTGCCAGCTTCTGCCGGGCTTCCGCGAAACCCTCATAATCCACCCGGCTTGCAGTGTCGTCAGCCGACAAGTGCACAAACCGGGTCAACAGCCCGTCCCAGATTTCATGAGAAAAACCGGCGTCAGCCTCTGCTGCCCCGGTTATCACAACCGACAAAAGCAGGCTTAGCAACAATACACGTTGAATATTTTTCATAGCTTTGGATAGGGAAAAACGCACGTCAACCGAATCAACGTCCGTCTCAGCTCCCCGGTTCAATACCTATCCAGTGATACTAAAATGAAGTATTCTCTGCCGCTGTCAATTTACTCGGCCCGAAGCCCGCCCGGATAACAAAACACGCAGTGCCACCGGGCCCTGAGTCTCCGGTGAAAACGCCTTTCCCGGACCCATAATCGCAACACGGAGCACTGCAAAGAAGGAGAACGGATGCAACACGCTGAAATTACAGGTTGGGGTAAATGTGTTCCACCTGCGGTCCTGAGCAACGATGATCTGGCTACATTTATGGAGACATCGGACGAGTGGATCACGTCCAGGACCGGCATCAAAGAACGGCGCATCTGTCACTGCAATTTTTCAGACATGGCTCTGGTCGCCGCCCGTCGTGCACTGGCAGCGGCCGACCTCGATGCCAGCGAACTTGATCTGATCCTGCTGGGCAGCCTGACCAACGATTCCATGTGTCCCAACACTGCCTCTCTGGTTGCGGATGCACTCGGTGCAAGAAACGCCGCGGCACTGGATATCAACTCCGCCTGCACCGGCTTCCTGTATGGCCTGCATATCGGCACAAATCTGATCCGCACAGGTGCCCATCAAAAAGTGCTCGTCATTGGGGGCGAGTTTATTTCCCACTACATGAACTGGGCACGGCGGGACGTAGCCGTGCTGTTCGGCGATGCCTGCGGCGCAGTGATACTGGAAGCGTCCGATCAGCCCGTGGGCCTCATCTCCGCCAAAATCGGCTGTGAGGCAGACGCAAAATATGCCATTCAGATCACCAATCTGGGCTCTGCCTACTCGCGACTGTCGACTGATTTCCTCTACACAGGCTGGAACTTTGAAGGTCAGGAGGTGTTCAAACGGGCCGTGAAAAGCATGGCACAGGCGTGCGCTGATGTCCTTGAAGAGTCCGGTGTGAGCGTTGAGGATGTCAATCTGGTGGTTCCGCATCAGGCGAACAAGCGGATTCTGGACGCACTGGCGAAACGCGTCGGGGTTGATGAGAGTAAAGTTTTCGTAAACGTGCATAAGTACGGCAATACTTCTGCCGGCACCATCCCGGTAGGGCTGACTGAGGCGCTTGAAGAGGGGCGTGTGGCGCCGGGTGACTATATCCTGTCCGCGACTTTCGGCGCGGGACTGACCTGGGGCGCCGGGCTGATTCGCTGGGGAGAGCGGGTTCAGCCGCTTGCCAACTCTGATGCCGAACTGCCTCCCTGCGACAAAACCGCGTTGGAAATACTGGAGCCGCACATCAAGCGCTATATTGAGCACGCGCAAGCCGGCTGATGGATTTTAACCGGCTACGGACAACCTGCAGGGGACACTCACCTTGCTTGACACCTGTTAGCCCCTGCGGCATCCGCCCTGCGCTGTCGACAAGCTGATGTCTCTGGAAGCAATTTTTATTCTGACTCTTCTGGCCGCGGTGACCAGCTTCTGGTGGCAGAGCGACAAAATCAAGCGCCTGGCGATCGACTTTGTCCAGCATCGCTGCGCAGCGGAACGGCTGCAGTTACTGGATCAGACTCTGGTGCTCAGAGGTCTGGCTCCGGTGCGTAACGAGGCGGGTAATCTGGTCCTGAAACGGCACTATCAATTCGAATTCACCAGCACCGGCGAAGCCAGGCATCAAGGTTTCATCACCATGCATGGACTCCGGGCCGTCAACCTGCATCTTGACCCGTATCTGCTGCCGGACGAGCCGGGTGAATTCCACTGACAGTCAGATCCACCACCCCCAAGCCGTTCAGTCACCCCAGCTTGCTTAGCATTTGCGGGAAATAACGGAACAGCACTAACGCCCTGACGACGACGTAGAGAATCATGGCCCACCAGAGCCCCGCAATTCCAAAGCGCGGCACAAGCAACCAGCAGACCAGCAGAAAGAACACCACAGACTGGATGGCGCCGTAGCACATCTGCCGCGTACAGGACGCGCCGATAAAAATACCATCCAGCTGAAACGCTGCAACCGACAGCAGGATATAAATCGCTGCCAGATAGGTCAGATTGGAAGCAGCCAGCCGTACGGCTGGTAAATCTGTCAGAGCAGCAATCAGATCCGCACCGGATAGCAGAACGATTGAAGCCAGAACAACCGCCGAGATTGCCGCCAGCACACTGGTGCGCCTGACTGCAGTCATAAACTGCAGTGAATCGCCAGCGCCGAAAGCCCGACCCACGAGACCCTCAGCAGCGAAGGCAAACCCGTCCAGGAAGAATGCGCTGAATGAGATGATCTGAAGCAGAATATGATTGGCCGCCAGGGCAATATCTCCGAACCGGGCCCCCTGATTGGTAAAGAACGCGAATGAGAAAACCAGCAGCAGCGTTCTGATCATGATATCCAGATTCGCGGCCAGCGACTGTGCAAGTTTCTTCTGGTCCAGTATTTTCTCCAGACGCCAGAAAGACTCGCCTGCCGGACTCATCTCGAGTAGCACCCTGTGCAGAAGAACCGCACCGAGAAGCACAGCACACCATTCTGAAATAACCGTTCCAAGGGCTATACCGGCCGCGCCCAGACCCAAGACACCAGCAAGCAGAATATCAAGCAGAATGTTCAATCCGTTCAGAAAGAGCTGCAGCCCCAGCAGGGTTTTACTGCGCCCGATCCCGACGAGAAATCCCGTGCCAACAAACCCCATCAGAGTTGCAGGCGCGCCCCAGATACGAATCGAGAAATACAGCGCTGCCATCTGCTCCACGTCGTCACTGCCGCTCAAAAACGTGAATGCCAGCCACTGAACCGGCAGCTGCAGCACTATCAGGAGACACCCCAGACCAACAGCGAGAAGCAAAGAGCGGCCCAGCACGGCACGCACCTCGAGAAAATCCGAGGCGCCGGCAGCCTGCGCCACAAATCCGGTCGTGCCCATCCGGAGAAAGCCAAAACCCCAGTACACAAACGAAAAGATCAGCGCGCCAAAGGCGATCGCACCGAGATCCTGGGCTGAACCCAAATTGCCGATCACCGCCGTATCCACCAAACCCAGCAGCGGCACGGCCGCGTTGGCGAGTATGAACGGCCAGGCAAGCCCGATGACCCGACGATACGCAAGAGGGGAAGTATTCATGTAAGAATCCGGAGTATCGGCTTCAGTCTTCGCGTTTTTTCACGTGCGCCGACGTGCTGTAAAGCGACCGGTCCAGTCGACCTGAACTGGCCAGCGACTCTCTCAGGACGAATTCGATCTGGGCATTGATACTGCGCAGATCATCGTTTGCCCACTTTTGCATCGCCTCGAGAATATCCGGATGAATTCGCAAGGGGAAAGATTTTTTTTTCATCAGAATCAGACCTGCAGGTCATCGACCAGGCTAAAGCTTACTCACTCGCCCCACAGGTCAGCCTAGGTATACAGGCTGCCGGCATTGACCACCGGAGAGGCCGCGTGCTCTCCACAAAGAACGACCAGCAGATTGCTGACCATGGCTGCTTTCCGCTCCTCATCCAGATCAACGACATTCTGATCTGCAAGTTTATTCAGGGCCAGGTCTACCATTCCGACTGCCCCTTCGACAATTTTCTCCCGGGCAGCAACTATTGCAGACGCCTGCTGCCGCTGCAGCATGGCGTTCGCAATTTCAGGCGCATACGCCAGATGACTGAGACGCGCCTCGATGACCTCGACCCCAGCTTTGCTGAGGCGGTTCTGAACTTCAGTCTTAAGAAGCGCAGCCACCTCCTCCGGGCTACCGCGCAGGCAAAAATCCTGTCCTTCCTCGCCGAAGCTGTCATAGGGATGGGTTGTTGCCAGGTTACGCAGCGCGGCTTCGCTCTGAATCTGAACGTAGTTCTCGTAGTCATCGACTTCAAACAGCGCCTCGGCGGTATCAACAACTTTCCAGACGACAACGGCCGCGATATCAATCGGGTTGCCCTTGCTGTCATTGACCTTGAGCGTACCGGACTCAAAGTTTCGAACCCTCAACGACACCTTAGCCTTCATGTAGAGTGGATTTGCCCAACGCAAACCTTCACTGCGCTCACTGCCTACGTAGCTGCCGAACAGCTGGAGTACCCGGCCCTGATTCGGTGCCACCATAAAAAAGCCGAGCCAGCAGGCAAGCACCAGCAATCCGAACAGAGCCATCGGGATCTTCAGCATCATCGGCAGAATTCCAATGGCAACCGGTGTTGCCAGCGTGAGCAACAGCAGAACAATAATCGCTGTGTAACCGTTATAGGTTGAGGCCTGTCGTTCTTCTATCATGAATTATCTCCCGCATCCCGCAAAAGCCGGAGATCTGAACCCCGGCCGATGCCTGCCGATTAATTAATATCAATTTGATATCATTTTGATTAACTTCCTGTCAACCACACACAAGAGACCGGGCCAGAGCGAAAGCTAGGCGAAAGAGAGGCGAATCAGACAAATCGAGCCGTGATCTCGATAAATCAGTTCACAGGAACATTGGCGGCGGATCTGGCGGACGGCCAGAGCACGCAGAAGACCTGACCAGTCGGATCAGGCGTTTTGGCTGTGATCAGCTAACCAGGAGGACACCCGCTGGAGGATGTCGTGAGGCCGCTCAAGCGGCACCAGATGACCGGTCCCGGCGATTTCCTCATAACGATGCTGTGGCGACCTGTCACGCCACCGCTGCCAAGAGCGCCGGGTAAGGACATTGGAACGCTCACCCCTGATGGCCAGGATCGGCATCTTCAGTTTATCCAGTAGGGGCCAGACGTTCTGCACATTCAGATAACACGCGGCTTCCCACTCCCGGGAAAACGCCAGCCCGACGCGGCCATTTTGTCGCTCCGTGAGACCGTAATTTACATAATCCCAGAGCGCATCGTCGCCTATGCGTTTGAACACGGCTTTCGGCCGAAAATGGTCGAAGGCCTGCTGCCGACCGGACCACTCCTGCTGTCGGACGAGTGTGCGTCGCACCAGCGGCAACGTCCTGCGGACAAGCGGCTTGAACATTCGCAGCGACCAGCAGTAGGACGCCGGCACCAGAACCGGCTCAATCAGTATCAGGCCCTTGAACAACTCAGGCCGGCGTGCCGCGGCGGAAATCAGCGCAGCCGTGCCCATCGAGTGCCCCATACCAAAGACCGCCTGTTCCCGCGAAGCCAGCAGCGACTCCACGTCTGTACCGAATACCCGCCAGGATCGTAACGAATCAGGAGAATCAGGCTCCGGCCAGAGCGGACGGTGCAGCCCGGCGATCACCTGATGCGACTGCGTCAGAGGCTCCAGTAATGAACGGTAGGACAGCGGCGGATAGCCATTGGCATGCGCGAAAAACAGACATTCACCCTCTCCCCCAAGCTCAAGACAGGGGACAGAACCGGGTTCACTGATCAGCCTCACTGCAGTCAGGGCCCTTTAAACACGATCCACTGCCCGGCAATAAACCACCGGACCAGCAGATAACCTACAAGACCCACCGGCCCCAGTAAGAAGGTGAATAACAGGCAGGGTACGACCACTGCGTGAGGAATCTGATGCTTGTGTGAATCCTGCATTTCCCAGCATCCGACAAACAGGTCAAAGGCCAGATAGTGCACCCACCCCGCTGTCAGCATGTAGGGATTTTCGAACAGCACGGCCACTTCCTGAACCGAACCGAAGCCCCCGCCCTCTGGCCAGACCGAAGCCTGGGACACCACCAGGCTCAGATAAACCAGTCCCAGACAGAAGGGAATGACACCCGCGCTGATCACCGCGAGGGTCCACCGCCACCGCGGCAGAAAGAGCAGCAGAAGCCAGCCGGGCAACACCAGGGTGCTGCAAACAGAAAAAACAGTCTCAGCGCTCATAAAACTCCTTGCTAACAAGCCGGGTAAGTGCCCTCCGGGCAGTAACAGCCCTTTGCACCGGCAGTATACCGTGCGCGGAGCTGATGTGAACTTCCGGTCGGCTGACCCGAGCCCATTGGCAAATCTGACTGGCTCTTCACACCACTGCCACCGGCTGTCCGGGGCGGCCTTAACTGCCGGATTGAGCATCATGGCGGCGATTCACCCGACCCTGTCAGTAGGGTACACTTATCCCATGATCACAGAGTCAGAGATACAATCCACTGAACCGTCCGCTTCTGAGTCCGGGGGACGCTCATTCATGAGCAAACTCCTAGGCGGCGAATTGGGTCTGGCTGTCACCTACTGGCTCCTGTTTTTTCTGGGCGCCGGCAGCTTCTTCATCTTTGGCAGTCAGGCTGTAGACCGGGAGCGGTGGCTGCTGTACCTGGGCATCGTCGTCACAGCACTGGCCTACACCTTTCTGCTGATTCTGGGAATAAAGGCGGCCTATAAAGGGCCACAGCTCTGGAAAGTGATGTCGCGTACCTCTTCGATCTTCATGATTATCAACGTGCTGGTCGGCATCTCTACACTGGGTTTTATTTACTGACCGCTATCGCCCTGCTACTGACATCATGCCTTCATCAACTGCCGCCAGCTACTCGCTTTTCTTGAAAAAATCCTGCCCGACCTGCGAACTGATCGGGCCTGTCGCCAAACTGCTGTCCGAACACCTCGGCAGTCGACTGTCTGTCTATATTCAGGATGACATGTCTTTCCTCGAAGGGATTGCCCAGCGGATTGACGACGGCGAGTTAGAACAATCCTACCGGCAGAACATAGAGATCGTGCCAACCCTGATCCGCCATGATGAAGACGAACAGCGCATCGTCGGTTGGGACAAGCAGCAGTGGCAGGAGTTTACCGGCATTCCCGAGCTGGGAGCCGAGCTCATCGATTTCAAACCGGGCTGCGGCTCTCTGACCCAAGACCCCGGAATGGCCGAAAAGCTGGCCACCAAGTTTGACAGTCAAAAACTCAAAGCACGACGTATCCAGCTTGCCGACGCTGAAGACGAAATGGAAGCCTGCTTCGACCGCGGTTGGTCAGACGGCCTGCCTGTCGTTCCACCGACGCCTGTGCGGGTCATGCGAATGCTGGCCGGAACCGAACTGGAAGCCGATGAGCTGATCGGCATCGTGCCACCGGACAACATCCCCTGCAGCGTCGAGAAAGTGGCGATCAATGCCGTCATGGCCGGTTGTAAGCCCGAATATTTCCCGACCGTCATTGCCGTTGTGAGAGCTGCACTGCAGGATCGCTTCTGCATGCATGGCCTGCTGTGTACCACCTATTTCTCATCACCTGTTGTCATCGTTAACGGTCCTGAAAGCAGACATATCGGCATGAATTCAGGGGGCAATGCGCTGGGTCAGGGCAACCGCGCCAATGCAACCATCGGCAGAGCTCTGCAGCTACTGATCAGAAATGTCGGTGGCGGCAAACCCGGCGGCATCGACCGGGCGACCCTCGGAAATCCCGGCAAATACACCTTTTGCTTTGCGGAAGATGAGTCAGATGACGCGTGGTCTACACTCGCCATGGATCAGGGGTACTCGCGCGAGGAATCCGTGGTCAGTCTGTTCGCGGGTGACGGCGTGCAGCCCATTCTGGATCAGCTGTCGCGGACTCCTGAATCGCTGGCGAAAAGCATGGCTTCCAGCCTGCGATCCGTCGTACATGTCAAGAAGTTCGGTCTGGCCGATGCCGTGCTCGTGGTCTGCCCCGAACACAGACGGGTGCTGCGAACGAACGGATGGCACAAGCAGGATTTACTGCAGGCCATTCACGACGAACTGGTTACACCGGGCGCTGAACTCGTCAGCGGGACCGGCGGCATCGCGGAAGGCATGCCAGACAGACTGAAAGACAAATTACTGAGCAAATTCCGGGACGATGGCCTGCATATTGTTACTGCTGGCGGCACGGCCGGCATGTTTTCGGCCATCATCAGCGGCTGGGTGGCTTCCGGAGAAAGAGGCAGTCAACTTGTCTCTCAACGCATTTAATAACGGAGACTCAAATGAGCACTATGACAATGCTGGACCCGACCAGCGAACACAGTCCGGCGGAACGGCAGCTTCTGCCTCGCCTGAAAACACTGAGTGAAACGACCGTTGGTCTGTTGGATATTTCCAAACCACGCGGCAAAGAATTTCTCGATGAAGTCCAGACCGAACTTGAAGCGTTAGGGGCGACAGTACTCAGGTACGCCAAGCCGACATTCGCTCGTGTGGCACCCAAAGAGCTTTACCAGCGGATCAGCAGTGAATGCGATGCCGTCATTGAAGGGCTGGCCGACTGAGGCTCATGTACCTCGTGCAGTTTGCATGACATCATGGACCTTGAAAGTCGCGGCATTCCCGCCGGATTCGTTGCCTCTTCTGAATTTATACAGGCAGCAGAAGCGCAGGGAAATTCCCTGGGCATCCACCCTAAAAGCGTATTCGTTCCGCATCCTATTCAGGACAGGACGGATGACGAGATGAAAGAATTGGCCAGAAATGCGATAGAGCAGGTCTTGCAACTCGTGGTCGAAAATTAGTAACCGGAGCAAAACATGACAAAAGAAGCAGTAATCGTAGCAACCGCAAGAACACCTATCGGCAGAGCCTACCGAGGGGCTTTCAATGATACCGACGCCCCCACACTTGGCGGCCACGTGATTGCTGAAGCAGTCCGCCGGGCAGGGATCGAGCCGGCCGAGGTCGATGACGTGATCATGGGCTGCGCCATGCAGCAAGGCACATCAGGCTACAACATCGGCAGAACGGCAGCTGTTGCAGCAGGGCTGCCGAGCTCAGTCTCGGGCATGAGCATAGATCGGCAGTGCGCATCGGGCATGATGGCGATCTGTACTGCCGCCAAGCAGGTCGTCAATGACAACATGCCCATTGTGATCGGAGCAGGCCTGGACTCTATCAGTCTGGTGCAGAACGAACATCGCAACGGCTTCCGCGCACAAAGCCCCAGCGTCACTGACAAGTCCGAGCACGCTTATATGTCGATGCTGGAGACTGCCGAGGTTGTCGCCAAGCGCTACAACATCAGCCGCGAGCAGCAGGACGAATACGCGCTGCAAAGCCAGCAGCGGACCGCCGCCGCTCAGCAGGCAGGTGCCTTCGATGCAGAACTCGCACCTCTGCCTTCGAAAATGGTCTTCGTTGACAAAGAAACCAAAGAGCAGAGCGTCCACGATGTTCATCTCGAAAAAGACGAAGGCAACCGACCCACAACGACCCTAGAAGGACTGAACGGATTGAAGCCGGTATTCGAGGGCGGGGTTATTACCGCGGGAAATGCCAGCCAGCTGTCTGATGGTGCCTCTGCTTCCGTAGTGATGGACAGCAAACTGGCCGAGCAGAAAGGCCTCAATCCGCTGGGCGCCTATCGGGGCATGGCAGTTGCCGGAGTCGAACCTGATGAAATGGGCATTGGTCCGGTTAAAGCCGTTCCGAAACTGCTGGAGCGCTTCAATCTGTCCATGGATGACATTGGCCTGTGGGAGCTTAATGAAGCGTTTGCCGTGCAGGTAATCTATTGCCGGGACGAACTGGGGATACCCAATGAACTGCTGAATGTTAATGGTGGCGCGATTTCAATTGGCCACCCTTACGGTATGAGTGGCGCTCGCATGGTCGGTCACGCACTGATCGAGGGTAAGCGCCGGGGCGCGAAATACGTCGTTTGCACCATGTGCGTTGGCGGGGGCATGGGTGCTGCCGGACTTTTTGAAGTTTACTAAAGCGGCCTGCCGTGGGTGCTTTTGCACCCACAGCTCCCGGGAACCCAGAATGACTCAGCAACTGAACCGTTCAACTCGTATCCGATTGCTTCCACCGCTGCTTTTGCTATTCCTCAGTTGGGCCGTTCCTGCGCTTGCCTGGGATTCGGTGGGCCACCGGCTCAGCGCTGCAGTGGCGCTGGAATTCATGGGACCGGACACTGCTGCTGAATTAATGGGCATCTTGAGGGCGCACCCTCGCTATCAGCAGGATTTCATTGATCAGATTCCGGCCTACATTGATCGCGATAACGAAGAGCAGATGACGCAGTGGCTGCTTGGTCAGGCCGCATTCTGGCCAGACATTGCCCGTGGCCTGCCTGACGAGGAACGCGCACGATACAACCGTTCTTCATGGCACTACACCGACGGCGCCTGGATCAGAGACTCGGCACCCTTCCAGGGTAATGTCTATCTGGGCATCGACGCATTTGCCAATGTTGATGGCATCGAACGGGGCGAGGTAGACAGCGAAGAGAAGGTATCCAATGTCGTTACCGGCATTGACTACAACGCGTCGGTGCTGAGTAATGCTTCCGCACCGGCGCCGGCGCGCGCAATCGCCTTGTGCTGGGTGCTGCATCTTATCGGTGACATTCACCAGCCCTTGCATACCGGTTCGCTTTATACCGCTTCTCTGTTCGAGACCGGAGACAGAGGGGGAAACGCAATCCGGATCGGCGACAGCAACCTGCATGCCCGCTGGGACAGGGCGCTGACTGCGAGCGGGGTCAGCCAGGAGCTGCCAATTCTTGTTTCACGGGTCACCGGATTTTCAAGGCCGACGATTCAGGGCGTTGAAAGCGACTGGACGGCCTGGATGAACGAAAGCCGGAGCATCCTGCTGACATCTGTTTATGACGCAGATCTGCGCGAAGCGATTCTTGACGCTGAAAGCAGTAACACCGGTCTTCCCGGCCAAACACTGGACGACGTCTATGTCGTCCAGATGCAGAATATTTCCCGCCAGAGGCTAGGGCTGGCCGGCCTCCGTCTTGCCATTTTTTTCGAGAATGAGCTGCCCTGACTGCGCTCCGGGAGCGGACTTGCCAGCCCGCTTTCTGCCTCAGCGCGATCCTGCGGCCTGAATTCAACATTGTTTTTTTTGCTCTATTCAGAGATAGTCAGAAGACCAGAATAAGAATCCCTCAAATCATCCGGGCATGGATGAATCATCATTACAGAGGACACTGAGGCTATGAGAGCACTTCTCCCCTTTTTACGCCTGTTCACCACTATCACAGTTGTACTGCTCGCCACCGTGCAACTCGGTTTTGCCGCCGACTTTTCCCGCGTCAGACCGGAGCGGGCCGGCATGTCATCAGAACGGCTCGATCGTCTGGATACGGTCTTGAAATCATATGTTGAGAATGAACAGCTTGCCGGTCAGGTTGCCATGGTACTGCGTAAGGGGCGGGTAGTTTTTTCGGCTGCTAACGGCTGGCAGGATAAGGCAGCAGGGATCCCCATGAGTGAAGATTCCATTTTCCGGATCGCCTCTCAGACAAAAGCACTGATAAGCACCGGCATCATGATACTCCATGAGCGCGGCCAACTTGATATCAGCCACCCTCTGAGTCGCTATATCCCAGAATGGGAAAACATGAAAGTTGCCGTCAGCGAAGCGGACGGCAGCTATCGTCTGGAAGACGCCAGGCGACCCATCACCATTCGCCACCTGCTCACCCACACTGGCGGAGTCAGCTATGGCAGCGGTCCGGCGCGGGATCAGTGGCAGCAGGCGGGTTTTCAGGGATGGTACTTTGCTGACAGAACTGAGCCTGTTCTGGAGTCCATCAAGCGGATGGCCGCCCTGCCCCTCGACCAGCATCCGGGAGAGGAATACATTTACGGATACAACACAGACATCCTGGGCGCTGTGATAGAGGTCGCCAGCGGCAAAGATCTGAACACCTTTATGACCGAAGAGCTGTTTGAGCGCCTGGCAATGACCGACACCCATTTTTTTCTGCCAGAAGACAAAGCAGCGCGCCTCGCTGTTGTTTATGAGCCCGCACCAGGAGGCGGAGTACGTGCGATCGACAGCAGCGACGGCATGCAGAGCCAGGGTCTCTATGTGCAGGGCAGCGGTCCTAATATCTCATTCTCCGGCGGCGCCGGCCTGGTTTCCACCGCAAACGACTACGCCCGATTTCTGCAAATGACTCTGAACGGTGGCGAGCTGGACGGGCAGCGCATCCTGTCACGCAAGACGATCGAACTGATGACAACCGATCATCTTGGAGGCATACCGTTCCGCGATGGCCAGGGGTTTGGTCTGGGTTTTTTTGTTGTCACTGATCTGGGTGAGAGAGGCATACTCGGTTCTGAGGGAGAGTATGGCTGGGGAGGCGCCTACCATACAACCTACTGGGTAGACCCGGCTGAAGAACTGGTTGTGGTTTATCTGACTCAACTGATCCCGGCACAGGGCATAGACGATTACAGCAAACTCCGAAGTGGAATTTATCAGGCAATCATCGATTAAAACTCTCGTCGACCCGTTAAGGAGAACAGAACCTTGAGAACACTGCTTTCAGCTTTACTGTTTACTCTGTGCAGCCAGATCGCTCATGCGCAACTGGCAACTCCCAATGGCTCCGGCATTACCTATGGCCACATGCATCTCAATGTATCGGATATTGCACAGCATATTGAAATTTGGACAGAGCATTTTGGCGGAGAAGAAATCAGTATCGGACCCCTGCGCGCCGTAAAATTTCCGAATCTTATTGTGATGTTTGCCGAGCAGACGCCCACCATGGGCTCGCGTGAAACGGTGATGGACCATTTTGGTTTCAAAGTACGCAATATCCAGCAGTTCATCGATAAATGGGAATCAGCAGGGCTGGAAATGGGCCGGGTATTCACCGGTGCCGAAGGTCAGACCAACGCCTACGTCACACTCCCGGACGGTGTCTATGTCGAACTTCAGGAAGACCAGGGCCTGCATGAAGAATTCACCGGCTATCACATCCACTACTTCACGCAGGACTACGAAAGTCTGCTGGACTGGTATGTGGAAATTTTTGATCTGGAAATCCGACCGCGGGGCACAATCGCCACGACAACAAACGTGCCGGGCACCAATCTGAGTTTTGGTAATGCCAGCGCACCAAGACAACCCACTCTCGGAACCGCTATCGATCACATCGGCTTCGAAATTGAGAACCTCCGGGAATTTTGCCAGCAACTTGAAGCCAAGGGCATCCAGTTCGAGGTGCCTTATCGTGAAATTGAAGCACTAGGATTGGCGATCGCTTTTTTTACCGATCCCGGTGGCGTGCGAATCGAACTGACTGAAGGGCTGGACGCACACTGAGCCGCAGTCAGGCTGTTCGGTTATTCGCTCTTTGGGGTGTTTTTATCCCGGATACGGGTCAGAACCTCGCTGACCGATTGTGCCTTCGAGCGCCTGGCCAACTCAACACCTGACCAGAAGCTGACATAAGCCACCGACACCCAGACCAGCAAAGAATCTGCAGGCCAGTAACTCCACCAGATCATTGCCTGAATGACATTCGTCAGCTGGTTGACGACAATCCCCAGAATGAAGGCCGCTATCCCGGCCTCATCCATACTCGCGAACCGATCCGGGTCAGTCAGAAACTCCAGTAATTCACCGGCCTCAATGACGACTAATGTCCAGAGACCAGCCAGACCATAAAAGCCGGTGCCAGATTTAACCCACTTATCAAAAACGAGTTTGCGTCCCGTTTTCCCCCGCAGACCATCCAGAGATCTGAGTTTTTTTACCTGCTTCTTGATTGCTGCCCTTTTCTCGCTACGGCCAATTTCGCCGCTGCTGAAAATCCAGGAGAAAAGCACCCAGCTCAGTGCGGCCACAGGCAGACCAAGGCTAAGAAACGCTCTGAATAAATCAGCAACATTCATCAGTCAGTTTGTCCTCTTATCAGACTGAGCCTGCCCCGGCCAGATACCCACAGCGGACCGCGCCGCGTTGAGACAATCGGGCGCTTAACTCAATTGATATCGGCAGCATGCTGCTTCAGTTTTTCCAGAGGGACGATCTCGAGTGCCCGTTTGTGCGTCCTCATCAGATACACTTTCGGCGCCTTGCCGTTGTGACAGGCCTCGAGCCAGCGCGCGGCACACAGGCACCAGTTGTCACCGGGAGACAAACCGGGAAAACCGAATTGCGGGGCCGGCGTCATCAGGTCATTGCCCCGCGAGCGGGAAAATTCAAGGAATTCCTGTGTCACTTCGACACAAACCGTATGGGAGCCGTGATCTCCGGCGCCTGTATTGCAGCACCCATCGCGGTAGTAGCCCGTGACCGGATCTGTCCCGCAGGGAATCAGCGGCTCGTCATACACATTCAAAGAGTCATCCATGTGTTCTCCAGCAGATCATTTCATTTCGCAGACTCAAAGGCCCGCGCCTTCTGTGACTTTGACTATCCACGGTCCAGATTCAACCACTTGGTTTCCGTCGGGGGACTGTAGTGCGCAAATTTATCCAGCAATCCGGCCGGCGAATCAGACCAGACTATCATCGATTCGTGCTGCGTCCGGATGAATTGCTGATCAACCGCATGAGTCAGAAATTCCGACAATTTATCGTAATATCCGGCAGTGTTGAGAATGCCACAGGGCTTGCTGTGAATTTTCAACTGTGACCAGGTCAGGATTTCAAATAACTCTTCAGCAGTTCCGAGACCACCGGGCAGCGCAATAAAAGCATCGGCCAGATCTGCCATAATGGCTTTGCGCTCATGCATAGTGCTCACCTCAATCATCTCCGTTAAATCATGATGTGGCACCTCACGACGAAACAGACCGACTGGCATGACCCCCGTCACCTTTCCGCCGCCGTGTAAAACTGTATTCGCCAACTCTCCCATCAGCCCGATACTGGCACCGCCGTACACGAGTTCAATTTCCCGTTTCAACAGCTCCTCACCCAGCTCGCGCGCACCCTTCAGATACGCCTCCCCTGCCCCGGAGCCGGAACCGCAATACACACAGACTTTTTCTATCACTTCCATAAACCCTTCCCGCAGCGCTGACGCCGGCAGACTATCTGCGAAACAGCAATAACCACCGACTGATATTCAGAATATTGGCCAGAGCGGCTGAAAAGTAGGTCAAAGCCGCCGCTTTCAGTATCCGCCTGACCGCCGGGATATCCGTTTGTTCGATGTAATCCCCTTCAATCAGAATCGGCAGAGCTTTATTGAAACTGGCGTCCCATTCTTCTGGCAAGATGATCAGGTAGGCCATGGCACCCCCTAACTGCAGGCATAGCGACAGGCCAACCATGATTGCCAGAGCCCCGGGGGCGCGCAGCAATATCCCGGCAATAGGGATGAGCCACATGATCAGAATTCCGCAGCGATTCAGAGCCGAAGCCACTGGCAGATATTTTCTACGCAGCTGAAAGATCTGCTCCTGCCGATAAAACTGAATCGCATGGCCCACTTCATGTGCCGCTACTGCCACAGCTGTCAGAGATTTCCCCTGATAATTTTGCGGGCTCAGTCTGACCACCGGCCCTTCAGGATCAAAGTGATCTTTAAACGGAGGACACTCCTCCACAGCGATGCCGTTGAGCTGAAATCGATCAATCAAGTGCCGCGCCAGCTCTGCGCCCGTACCCCGGATAGCGACACTGTCGCCCCCGTATAAGCCCATGACGCGGCGAACCCAGAAAGAAGGCAGGTAAATGAGCACCGCAATAATGGCCGCAAAACCGGCAAGTAACATTGAGCAACCTTTCAGGGCCTGAAATCAGTCAGACCTGCCACAGAGAAGTATTCACGACGGCCACAAGGCATACCGGGCAGACCCCGGGCGCGACGTGAGACAAGTCATCTTAAACTCGCGCAGCTTACCTGAATTTCCGGACTGAGCGGGCTTTACTGCACAGTAAGTCTTAAACGGAATCCACAGAAGCGTTAGTACGGCAGCAGTGAGCTGCTCCCACACCACTTCAGCACCGGCGCTGTGCGTCTGCAGACCATTGCGCGATAAGAACTGCAGTGCGTCACAAGACTCAGGCATTGACGCAGACCGTCTCCGGATTCTGAGATCAGAAATTATGCAGCGTTGCGTAACGGTCGCGATGGAAGGAGGCGTCACCCAGAAACTGCTGTGCCACTCTTGCCCGCTTCAGGAAAAAACCGATATCAAATTCATCGGTCATTCCGATGCCGCCATGCATCTGAATCCCTTCGTTGCTGACTCTTTCTGACACTTCACTCAGTTTCGCTTTCGCGAGACTGGCCATGCGGGCACGGTCTTTCGCGGTTGCCGAAGGATCATCCAGACACCGCAAAGCGCCAAGAACTGCCGATTTACAGAGTTCAATCTCACTGTACATCTCAGCCGCCCGATGCTGTAGCGCCTGAAATGCACCGATCTGAACGCCAAACTGCTCCCGCTGTTTCAGATACTCAACAATACGCTGGAAAACCTCCTGCACACTGCCAAGCATCTCTGAGGCAACCCCGATACGCGCAATATCCAGCGCAGCATCCAAAGCCGCAAATCCCGCTCCTTCTGAACCGAGCAGAGAATCTTCAGAGATGCGGACCTGATCCAGCACCAGGTTGGCCGCATTACGACTGTCTACCATTTGGGTTCTCTGAATCTGCAGGCCCTGACAGCCTGCTTCCAGCAAAAACAGGCTGATTCCGTTCTCTGAGCCCGGTTCACCGGATGTGCGCGCAGCAACAATCAGCTTGTCTGCAATGTGGCCGTCAAGGACAAAGCTTTTCGCTCCGGTGAGCACATATTCAGCGCCTTGCTTCATGGCTGTGCATGCGACTCGCGACGGATTGTGATGGGGTCCCTCATCAACACCGACAGCCAGACGTAGTTTACCGCTAGCAACTTGAGGGAGTAGCCCGGACTTTTGCTCTTCACTACCCGCTTCAGACAAGAGACTGGCACCCAGAAGAACCGACGCTATGAGAGGTGAACTGGCAAGGGTACGGCCGGTTTCTTCCAGAACCAGACCGAGTCCGGTGTAGCCAAATTCGAAGCCCCCATACTTTTCAGCAATTGCCATTCCCGGCCACCCGAGCTCGATCATTTGCTGCCAGATGGCTTCGTCGTAGCCGAGCTCTGATTTCTCGTCTCTGAGGCGACGCATCACTGATATCGGTGCGTTGTCCTGACAGAAACTCCTGGCTGAATCTCTGAGCAGCTGTTGGTCTTCACTTAATACCATCGCCATAACCGCTTTATCCCTATTTCTTACTGGCGAGACTCAACATGTCCGGCAACCCGAGAACACGTTTAGCCACAATATTCAGCTGGACTTCAGCCGTCCCGCCCTCGATAGAATTGGCTTTGGAGCGCAACCACTCACGGGTAACCTGCAGCTCTTCTGCCTCAAACTCGTCTCCTTCCCAGCCAAGCCCCTGGCTCCCCATTGCCTTAAGGAAAAGCTCGTACCGTCGCTTATTGAGCTCACAGCCGTAATATTTGAGCATAGAGGAAGTCGCATTCGGCCCACCCTGCCTACTCTCTTCGCTGGAACGCTGCGAAGTCAGCGCAAAGGCTTCACTGTCAATCTTGAACTGAGCAATCTGATCTCGCAGAGCAGGATCAGTGAGGCGATCCTTATCGCCTCTGTAGTGCATGGCAGCCCCCTCCAGACTCGCAGTCGTGGAAGTGGTTCCGCCGCGGTCGCCCTGCCCGCTGGCCAGCCCGAATCCGGAAATCATGGTTCTCTCGTGCTGTAGCAGACGCTTGGCAATGGACCAGCCTTCATTCAGCCTGCCCATCAGATTCGCGGCCGGCACCCGCACGTTATCAAAGAACGTTTCACAGAAAGGAGAGGAGCCGCTGATGAGCTGAATCGGTTTCGTGCTGACCCCTTCACTCTTCATGTCGAACAGCAGAAAACTGATGCCGGAGTGCTTGGGGACCTCGAAATCTGTTCGAACCAGACAAAATATCCAGTCGGCTTTATCCGCATAGGAAGTCCAGACTTTTGAGCCGTTAACGACGTACTCATCGCCCTCAAGAATCGCTTTGGTACCCAGACTGGCCAGATCTGAACCGGAACCGGGTTCCGAGTATCCCTGGCACCAGCGGATTTCACCGCGGATTATTTTGGGAATATGCTCCATTTTCTGCTCGTGAGTGCCATATTCCAACAGTACTGGTCCGAGCATACTGATGCCAAAACTGGTCAAGGCGATGCGCGCATTGATGCGCGCCAGCTCTTCAGCGAGTATTTTCGCCTCTTCGCTACTCAGACCTCCGCCACCGTACTCGGCAGGCCAGGTTGGGCAGGTCCAGCCTTTCTCGGCCATCCTGTCCAGCCAGAGCTTGCTTTCGGGATTGGTAAAGACCGCATTACGACCGCCCCACACAATTTCTTCCGGCACCATGGGGGTACGCATACTGGGAGGGCAGTTCTCCTCCAACCAGGCACGGGTTGAATCCCGGAATTGCTCTAATGCTAGCAACGCTTTTCTCCTTTTTGGAACTTTCAGTCTACTATCAGAACCTGCCGACCTTTCACTTTGCCCTGTTTTAAATCTGCCAGGGCAACACTGGCCTCGGAGAGCGGACGCTCCTGGATGTCGATGGGCGCTATCTTGCCCTCACGCACCATCATCATCAGCTCCGCCATGTCCTCAGGACTGCCCACGTAGCTGCCCTGAATCACCCGTGCATTCATGGGCAGGAAAGGGATGGGCAAGCTCAGTGCACCGCCAAACAGACCGACGACAAGCAGCATACCTCCTTTGCGCAGCGTCGCGAGCCCGTAATTGACACTGGATTCTGCACCGACAAAATCAAGCGCAGCATAAACCCCGCCGTTCGCCTTACGAATTGTTTTCGCAGAATCCATATCTGATGAGTCGTAGGTGCGCGTCACACCCAGCTGTTGGGCTGCTTCAAGTTTCGCCGGGTCAATGTCAACGACAATCGGATCAATTCCCAACGCCCTGGCTATCTGAATCGCCATCATCCCGACGCCCCCGGCACCAATGATGACCACCTCATCTGCCGGGTTCAGCTTGCCCAGCTTTTTGATCGCGCCATAGGCTGTCAGCCCCGAACAGGCATAGGTGGCTGCCAGCGCGTCAGGCACAGCGCCTTTGTCGAACAAGTAGCGACTGTGGGGTATCAGCACATGTGTGGCGAAACCTCCTGCTGCCACAATGCCCAGAGCCCGACCCGGGGTACACAGATGCTCTTCACCACGCTGACACACCGCGCATTCACCGCAGCCTATCCATGGATAGACGACCCGACGGTCTCCCACGGCAACGTCCTGCGCATCCGGCCCGACTGCGACCACTTCCCCGAAAACTTCATGGCCAAGCACATGTCCTTCACGGCCAACATTCAGCACCTTGCCTCCGCCAAGTTCGAATCCGCCGTCATGGAGGTGTATATCTGAATGGCAGACTCCACAAGCAACAGTCTTTATCAGCACCTCTGTCCCGGTGGGCACAGGGGTTTCTGATTCAACCTCAAGTAACGGGGCACCCGGCGCTCCGGTTTGATACGACAGCATTACGCCAGACTCCTTTCTCTGTCCCATTCAGCAAATGTCTTACCTTCTTTTGCCAGCTGTTCAAGCAGCGGTGCGGGTTGCCAGTACTGCTCGCCGTAGCGGTCACGAAACTCGCAAATTTTGTCATACACATTTTTTAGACCAACCTGGTCTGCGTAGAACATCGGCCCACCTTTGGCGACCGGAAAGGCATATCCAAATACATACACCACATCGATGTCACTGGGCCGTTGCGCAATGCCTTCTTGAAGAATTTTCGCTCCTTCATTGATGAGGGGATAGAAACAGCGGGCCAGAATTTCATCCTCTGTCACGTCGCGTTGCTCAACGTCCAGCTTGGCAGCTTCCGTCTTGATCAGTGACTCTATTTCAGGGTCCGACTGACGGCGGCGGGTCTCGGGATCATAGGTATAGAATCCTGAACCGGTCTTCTGGCCAAAGCGCCCCATTTCGACCAGTAATGTGCCCATGCGATAAAGCTTCGGGTCATCAGGCAGATCCGTACGGGCCTGTCTTGCTTTATAACCCACGTCGAGACCGGCAAGATCGCCCATAGCCAGTGGACCCATCGCCATACCAAATTTCTCCAGGGCGGAATCGACCTGCGCCGGCGTGCAGCCGTCGAGCAGCAACATCTGCGCCTCCCTGCCATAGCCGCCCAGCATCCGATTACCGATAAACCCGTAGCATACGCCCGACAGCGCACACACTTTGCCGATTTTCTTGCCAATCGCCATGGCCGTTGCCAGAGCATCGTCTGCGGTTCGGTCTCCCCGAACCACTTCCAACAGCTTCATGACATTGGCAGGGGAAAAGAAATGCATCCCAACAACATCCTCAGGCCGACCTGTCGCCGCAGCAATCGCATCGACATCCTGATAGGACGTGTTAGTTGCAAGAATGGCTCCGGCCTTGCAGACCGAATCGAGTTTCGCGAAGATTTCTTTTTTGAGGTCAAGGTTTTCAAACACTGCCTCAATGACCAGATCCACATCGGCAATATCGTCATAGCTGGTCGTACCGCTGATCGTGCTGATCAGCTGCTCCATCTTGTCTTCGCTGAGTTTGCCCTTCTGTACGGTTATGGAGTAATTCTTGCGGATAATGCCAAGACCACGCTCCAGCGCCTCGTCATCAACCTCAACCAGCACCACCGGTATGCCCACTCCGGCAAAGCACATGGCGATGCCTCCACCCATTGTGCCACCACCGATAATGGCCACTTTCTTGATGTCTCTGGTGACCGTATCCTTCGGCAGGTCCTTGATCTTGGCAGCCATACGCTCCGCGAAGAATATGTGGCGCATCGCCGCTGACTCAGGAGATGTCACCAGTTCGCCGAATAATTCACGCTCTCTTGCCAGACCTTCATCCATCGGCAGACTCACCGCGGCTTCAAGGCAGGAAACGATGCGGTCTTGCGCGATCTGCCCGCGTGCCCGTTTTGCCAACCGGGCTCGGGCTTCATCGAAGAATCCAGCCTCCACTGTGGCCGGGTCGATTGTAATGTCGCGTACACGTTTCAGAGGCGCAGCTGTTCGCTGCAATTCCTGCGCGTAGGCGATCGCACTGCTCTCTACATCCTCGCCGGTCAGCACTTCGTCAATCAGCCCCATGTCTTTGGCCTTGGCGGCAGAAATTGGATTGCCTCCGGTTATCATATCCAGGGCTGCCTTGACACCCGCAAGCCGCGGTACTCGCTGCGTTCCGCCAGCACCAGGAAGAAGACCCAACTTGACCTCCGGCAAACCCACTTTCGCTGAAGCAATCGCGCAGCGATAGTGACAGGCCAGAGAAACTTCAAATCCACCTCCGAGGGCAGTGCCATGAATTGCCGCGATCACGGGCTTACTTGAGTTTTCTATCGCCGAAAGGACCTCGGGCAGCCCGGGCGCCTTTGGCGGCTTGCCAAACTCAGTGATGTCGGCGCCAGCAATGAAGGTACGACCATCACAGCGCAGCACGATTGCCTCTGAGCTGTCCTCCTGCGCCTGATTGACAGCGTCTAGAATTCCTTCACGCACAGATTGCGACAGCGCATTTACCGGTGGGCTGTTTACCACAATGACACCAATATTTTCCTTCAGCTGATAACTCACAACTTCCGACATATTTATTCCTTACTTTTTTAAATGAAAGTATTTCAGTCAACTCGTTCCAGAATTGCCGCCAGCCCCTGACCGATACCGATACACAGACTGATGGCCGCATAGCGCCCACCGCTCCGTTCCAGCTGCCGCATGGCCGTCAGGGCAATCCGCGCACCAGAAGCACCAAGAGGATGTCCGACGGCAATGGCACCGCCATTGGGATTTACGCGTGAATCCGAAAAATCAACATCAAGCAACTTAAGACAGCCAAGCACCTGAGAGGCGAAGGCTTCATTGATTTCAATAATGTCCATATCCGACAGCTGCAGGCCCGCTCGCCCGAGGGCTTTCTGAATCGCAAAGACCGGACCAAAACCCATCACCCGCGGCTCGACACCGGCGACCGCGCCCGCCACGATGCGAGCCCTGGGTTTGACTCCGTAGCGTTCACCTGCTTCACGGCTCCCCACTATCAGTGCGGCAGCTCCGTCATTGATCCCCGAAGCATTTCCAGCGGTAACGACACCGTTATCGAACAGCGTTCGCAGTCCGGACAATGATTCAAGCGTGGTCTGGGGCCGGGGGTGCTCGTCCGCCGCGACGGTAACTGGCGGTTTTTTTCTTCCCTGCGGTACATCAATGGCAACTATTTCATTTTCAAAAAAACCGTCCGCGCGCGCGGCTTCATATTTAGCCTGAGAAGCCGCAGCAAAGCGGTCGCTGTCTTCCCGGGAAATCTCGACGTCCGACGCGATGTTGTCTGCGGTTTCCGGCATCGTGTCATTACCAAACCCGGCAGCGAAGGCGGGGTTGGTAAATCGGGCGCCCAGAGTACTGTCTGCCAGTGATTGACCACGGTCATAAGGCCCGTGCGCCTTGGACAACACCAGGGGAGCGCGGCTCATAGATTCCACGCCGCCTGCCACGAACAGTTCTCCTTCGCGTATTTTCACCGAATTCGCAGCGTGCAGGGTCGCCGCCAGGCCGGAGGCACACAGTCGGTTGACCGTCAGTCCACCAACCTCAACGGGCATCCCTGCAAGAAGCGAGGCGAAGCGTCCAACATTCCGGCAATCTTCACCGGCCTGGTTTGTGTTACCGGCAATAACATCCTCAAAGGCTTCCTTCGGGAAATCGTTTTTCTCGACTACCGTTCTGATGACATGAGCCAAAAGATCGTCTGGTCGGACCGGCGCAAGGGCACCTGCATGGCGCCCGAAGGGCGTTCTGATGCCGTCGTAGATAAACGCATCGGTTAAGGCAGTTTCAGACATCTCATACCCTTTTTATTTGTCGAATGAGCGTGGCGGGATTGATAACCCAGGACGAAGTACCTGAGTACCGTTTGCGTACAGCGGGCCTCACAGGCTTGGGCGCCCGTGCGGTAACCTGAATGTGCGCTGCAGCGCAGATATTCGGGCATTCTAGCATAGGCGCACAGGCCCGCAAATCGGGGCCAGAGTCGCATAAAACCTGCGGCTGTGGTAGCTTAGCCGCACCGAAAAAAGGGGGTCTACATGATCAGGGATCAGGAAACAATTAAGCAGCTTGTCGATCTGATTGAACGCTTTGTCAGGGAGAGACTTGTACCTAATGAAGAGCGTCTGGCTACCGAAGGCAGGCTACCTGACGACATTCTCGAAGAGATGAAAGCTCTGGGACTCTTCGGGCTCACCATTCCGGAAGAGTACGGCGGTCTCGGCCTGACCATGGAAGAGGAAATCCTGGTTTCCATCGCCCTGGGAAGAACCTCCCCCGCTTTTCGCTCCATCATGGGCACGAACAACGGCATCGGCTCTGCAGCAGTAGTGTTTAATGGCACAGAGGAACAAAAGCAGAAGTACCTGCCGAAATACGCCTCCGGCGAATGGATCTCCTGCTTTTGTCTCACGGAACCGGAAGCCGGTTCTGATGCCGCCTCACTGAAAACCACCGCGGTCAGGGATGGCGATCATTATGTTCTCAATGGAACCAAGCGCTATATCACCAATGCCAAGGTTGCCCACACGTTCAACGTGATGGCGCGGACCGATCCGGACAATAAGGGAGCGAGGGGTATCTCTTCTTTCATCGTTGAGCGGGACACTCCGGGAATTACCCTTGGCTCAGTAGACAAAAAAATGGGGCAAGCCGGCTCCATGACCTGTGATGTAATTTTTGAGGACTGCAGGGTGCCCGCCGAAAATCTGATCGGAGAAGAAGGTGAAGGCTTCGTGACAGCGATGAAAGTTCTGGACCGGGGCCGCCTGCACATTTCCGGCGTAAGCGTAGGCGTCGCTGAGCGACTGATTCACGACTCACTTGAATACGCCCTGCAGCGCAAACAATTTGGCAAGCCAATTGCTGAACAACAGCTGATACAGGGCATGCTGGCAGACTCCCAGACTGAGACCTACGCCGCGAAATGCATGACCCTTGAAACCGCCAGAAAACGCGACAGCGGAGAGAACGTGAGCACCGAGTCTTCTGCCTGCAAGCTGTTTGCCACTGAAATGGTCGGCCGCGTCGCGGATCGCGCAGTTCAGATCCATGGAGGAGCTGGCTATATGTCTGAATATGCGGTGGAGCGCTTCTACCGGGACGTGCGTTTGTTCAGACTTTACGAGGGAACCAGCCAGATTCAGCAGGTCATTATCGCTCGAAACATGATGCGGGATTTTTCTTAGCGTCACGACGACCGTGCCGCCAGGTGCCGGGCACCATTGTTGAATTCAGTGACCCCGACTCATCAAGCGGCCCCGCACCCCAAAAAGCCATCAAAGGCGGCGGCAGACCCTCAGTTGCCTCGCAGCAGGTTAGCCGGAGCGTATTGATCGGTGAGCTGCCTGCGGCTCATGTCCCAATCGACCCGGGTGGACAGCCTCGAGGGGTACTCGACGATGGGGACGCCGTATTTCTCCAATCGACCTGCAAACGACTGGGCTTTTTCCACCAGCTGGCTTCTGGGAGGCAAAGGCTCCAGCTGGGTAATGATTATCCGGTTTCCTGTGGTGGGTAACTTGAAATTAAAGAACTCACCGAAGGCCCGCTGATAGGTCACCGACTCATGATCGTAAAGCCTGCTGGTTGAAAAGGTATTGGCGACCAGCACCGACTCCGGTCGCATGATGTTTCGCACTTCATCCAGAAATTCGCGGGTCAGCATGTGCTCGGGAATATAATCGCCGCTGAAAGCATCCAGCACGATGTAGTCATATTTCTCCCGCCTGATTCCTGCTCGCTTGATAAATGGCCGGCCGTCATCGACGTAAACCGTCATATTCTCGGTTTCTTCGAAGAAGAAAAATTCCTCCGCAACACTGACTACGGCCTCATCGATTTCAACGACATCAATCCGGGCGTCGGGAAACAGATCAGCGAAGGTCAGAGGGATAGAGCCGCCTCCCAGGCCGATCACCAGAATGCTCTCAGGGCGATCATTGAGCAACAGACCCGCAAAACTCATGCGGGTGTAGTCAAACACGAGCCGCTGCTTGTCATTGACCAGAACACAGGTCTGATTACGATCACCCCGATGCACGTTAAATAGCAGGCAGCGCCTGTTTCCAACCTCAGTGACAGTGATATCCCGATATTTGGAGCGCTCCTCATGAATAGTTTCTGCGGCGACAACGCCGGCCAGCACACTGCTTAACAGCGCGCTTATCGCAGACACAAACAGCACTGATTTACGCACGATTGACTGCCTCGGCATGCGTTGCACTCTTATCCTTCCCGAAATAATGCGCCGCAAGTATCACCAGACCAGCAAGCAGAAGAGTAAAGATAGCACCCCATAAAATTTGATTGACCTCGAACCAGAGCACGAAATAAAAACTGGTCCCGAGAGTTCCGGCTGCGCTTCCCAGCGTAGAAATAAAGTAGAGTAAACCCGCCATCTGCCCGCTGTGCGCTTCATTCTGCACCATGAGCCGAACCGCGTAAGGCGAAATCATGCCGAGGATACTCGTCGGAATAAAGAACAGGAATATGGCAGCAAACAAAGAACCATAACGAGGGTCCTCCAGCGCCATAAAAATTGGTTCCATAATCGCATCTGAGAAAACAATAATAGGAATGGAGAAGACCGCCGCCCCGATGAAAAATCCGGCAAAGGTTATTGCGCTGGGTTTGCGCGCGGACAGTTTGCCACCCCACAAATACCCCAGCGCCAGCGCTAACATAAAGATTGTGATGATGCTGCCCCATACAGAGAGGCTCCCGCCAAAATATGGCGAGAGGATACGCGCACCCAGCATTTCCACTGTCATGATGCAGAAGCCGCTGGCGAACGCCATAGCGGCAACAATGGTACGGGGAACGGTAGGTAAAGAATTGTCGCTCACGATAGTCTGCCAACCAACAGTGGGAGGTTTCCGCTAAGTCCAGGGATTACAGTAGCACCAAGCCGAGATCATTGGGAAGGTTTCAGCGGAATTAGTCTTGTCTGGCACCCAGATGCCGTCCACCGTCCAGCGCGATCACCTGACCTGTCATGTAGCTGGTCGCCGGCGAGGCCAGATAGACGGCCAATCCCCCCATATCTGAGGGGTTGCCAATCCGTCCCAGAGGATTTTCCGCTTCGATTTTATCTCTGAACTGCGAAAGCATATGGTCCATCATTTTGCTCTCAAACGGGCCGGGCGCAATGGCGTTCACGGTCAGCCCCTTACTCGCCAGGCGCACTGCCAGATTCTTTGTCAGGAAGTGCACCGCCGCCTTACTGGCCCCGTAAGCGAAGTTGTCCGTAGTGGAAACGCGCAGACCGTCTATGGAACCGATATTGATCACTCGACTGGGGTTCTCCGGACTGGCGCCCTCTTCCAGCAAAGGCAGCAGGTCACGGGTCAGCATAAAAATGGCTTTTACGTTGATATCCATGACTTTGTCATAACCTTCGTCTGGGTATTCCTCAAAAGGAGCACCCCAGGCAGCGCCGGCGTTGTTAACCAGAATATCGAGTTTCTTTTCCCGGGCTTTCATTTCGGAGACAAACTGTGCTCTGCCCTCCGACGTGGAGAGATCCACAGGCAGCGCAACACACTCTCCTTTTTGGTTCAGTTCATCCGCCGTTTGCTGACAGGCCGCCTCTTTTCGAGCAGTGATGTAGGTCTTCACGCCGTTTTCAACATACGCCTCGGCGATCATCCGACCGATGCCCCGCGACCCTCCGGTAACGACCGCCACCTTACCGGTCACGTTAAATAACTCGTTAATTGAGACACCCATCAGTCTGTCACCTCACCTTTGATAATCAGTTCACACATCTGCTGGAGCACGAATGCTTTCTTAAGAAACCCCGCAAAACGCTCATCTTTGGTGTGCCCGTGATAGTAGCGATAGTAAATCTGCTGGCCGATCACACACAAACGGAACAGGCCGAAGCAGAAATAGAACGGAAAATTGTCGACAGAGAGGCCGGTTTTTTCCTGAAATCTCTGGATAATTTCCCGCCGCGTAGGCGCGCCTTCGATGTCTGATGGCATGGTACGCGACTCCCGGAAGAAATCCGGATCAGAAACCTGCACCCAGTAGCCCAGGGTACAGCCCAAATCCATCAGAGGATCTCCGACGGTAGCCATTTCCCAATCCAGCACGCCGATAACCTCAAGCGGGTTGTCGGCGCTGAAGATCACATTATCCAGCTTGTAATCATTGTGAATCACGCTGGCCTTGCCACTTTCGGCAGGCATGTTGTCGTGCAGCCACTGCATGGTGGCGTCAACGTCAACCGTATCCGGCGTTGCAGAGTCGGCCCAGCGGCGACACCAGCCTTCAACCTGACGACGCACATAACCCTCTGGCCGCCCGAAGCTGTCCAGGCCGGCGGCTACCAGATCCACCGAATGGAGATCCGCAAGCACGTCAAAAAAATTCAACAACTGCTGTCGTATCTGAGTCGGACTTAACTGAAGGCCGGCAGGATACTCGCGACGAATCACCAGGCCCTCAATGCAGTTCATCAGATAAAAATCACAGCCAATAATCTCATGATCATCGCAGAAATGTTCCGGCACAGGACCGAAGGCAAACACATCTTTCAGAGCCGAAAGAATCCGATACTCTCTGGACATGTCATGGGCGGATTTCACCTTGCTGCCAAACGGCGGACGTCGCAGTACCCACCGCTGACTGCCGGCAGATAACAGATACGTCAGATTTGAGTGCCCGCCAGGGAACTGAGTGACTTCCAGAGTCTTTGCCACGGGTCCGAGTATCGGTTCCAGATAATCGCGCAGCCGGTCAGTATCAAGTTCTTCGCCGGCACGAATGTCACCGGCTCGGTCAATCAGGTCCACACTAGACAATTTTTATTTTCCTTATTGTTGGCGGATGTTTAGCGGTAGGTTATCAGATGTTGCTTATCCTGGCGCTCTAAATGAGGCAGGCTGTTGAATTGGCTCAGGGAGATTCTGCCACCCCCGTAGCGCACCTTGGTAACGGAACTGTTGTGCACCATCCAGTTGGTTGCAATCACCTGCTGATCGGAAAATCCGAGCACCCGCTGCAGCGCTGTGGCGATCACGCCACCGGAGGTTGACACCAGAACCCTGCTGCCACCGCTGTGTGCTGCCATAATCTGATCTACTGCCCCATAGACCCGCTGCTTGAAGTCTCGCCAGTATTCGAATCCCTGATCGCAGTCCTGAGGCTCAAGTTCATCCCGGATCCAGCAGGCGGAGGCGGCTTCCAGGACCGATTGAAAAGTTCTGTTGTCCTTGATCGGCCACCCGTCAGGAGGCGCGACACCCTCCCGCTCGGCGTGGTCGCGCAGATAGATGTGGATCAGCGGGTCGCCATGGTATTCATTAAGAGACTTCAGGCGCTGCGGCGCGGCCTGATCCTTGACCACTGGAGCCAGTTCGGCGGCCGTTTCTCTTTGTCGCTGCAGAGTCCCTGAGTAGATAGCCTGAAAAGACTCTCCCATTTCCAGCCAGTGCCTGGCGAGCTCACGTACCTGCTCGAAGCCGCGCTCGCTCAGCGCATCGTAGGAGGCTGCGCCGAACGAGGCTTGCCCATGGCGGACAAAGACGAGCTCACTCATCGGACGTGGGGGGTTTAGAGCGCGGCAAAGCGCTGAGTATGATAATCACCGTCGCCGTAGGCGAGATCCAGGGCGGTTACGCGCTTGAACAGATGACCCACATCAAGCTCCTCAGTCATGGCAATACCGCCGTGAATCTGTATCGCTTCCTGACCAACGCTTTTTATGGCTTTCCCGACACGGCTTTTAGCAGCAGCCACGGCCTTGGCCTTCTCAACGGAAGAATCATCACTGTCCAGAGACATCGCCGCCATGATCACGATTGAACGGGCCAGCTGGCACTGAATAAACATGTCAGCCATCCGATGCTGCAGGGCCTGAAAAGTACCGATAGCGGTGCCGAACTGCTTACGGGTTTTGCTGTATTCAACTGTTTTCTGCAGCAGCACTTCAAGGGCCCCTACCGCTTCAGCACTGACTGCAACGATTGAGCGGTTCAGCGCGGATTCAATTCCCGGCAATGCAGCACCTGCGTCGCCCAACCGATTGCTCGCCGCGACTGAAACATGATCAAGGGTGACTTCAGCCGCCTGCTTACCGTCTACTGTGCGATATTTCCTGATCTTCACGCCGGGCGATCCTGCTTCAACTGCGAACACAGAGATGCCTTCGACGTCCCGAATTTCCCCCGACTCGCGGGCGCTCACCAGCAGAGTGTTCGCATTCGGGCCGTTTTCAACAGCGATTTTCGTGCCGTTGAGTATGATCTGATCTCCGTCAGCAGTGGCCGTAGTCGCCACACTGGCTGGATTGTAACGACCATTCGGCTCGGCCAGTGCCGGTGCGATCTGCAGCTCGCCGCCAATAATGCCTCCGAGCAGTGTTTCTTTCTGCTCACCGGTGGCCAGGTTCGCAACGAGCGATCCACCCAGTACTGCGGTGGCCGTATAGGGTTCGACAAGATTGGCTTTACCAAACTCCTCCATGATCACCATCAGGTCGACGGCAGACCCTCCGAGCCCGCCATCTTCCTCGGAGAATGGCACCGCAAGCCACCCCAGCTCCGCAAACAACTGCCAGTTGTCCGCGCTATAACCTGTTTCAGAGCCGATTATTTTATTGCGCGTGTCGAAGTCATAGCTCTTCTGAACAAATTTCTGCACTGAGTCCTGCAGCATCTGTTGTACTTCTGTATAAGAAAAATCCACGTTTAAAACCTCTGCTATTGGCGATCCTGTGACCGCCCCTTCCGCTTAATCAGTTATTTACAGGCCCAGTACCGCTTTGGTGATGATATTGCGCTGAATTTCATTCGAACCACCAAAGATCGAGAGCTTGCGATTATTGAAATAGGTCAGTGCTGCTGACGCGGAATCGCCCGGACCAATCGCATCGCCATCAAACCCGGGTTCGAACTGCTCGGGCACGAACGGGAGACAGTTATAACCTGCCAGCTCGACGAACATTTCATCCATCTTCTGTGCCAGTTCAGTGCCGACTATCTTCAGAATCGAAGATTCAGGTCCCGGGGCTTTGCCCACACTCAACGCGGCCAGCGTTCGAAGTTCAGAGTACTCAAGAGCCTGCAACTCAATTTCAATTTCGGCAAGCCGCTGCTTGAACGAGGCATTTTCCAGCATGCTCGCGCCAAAGCCATCTTCTGTCTCTCCTGCAATGCGCTTGAGCGCTTTCAGCCGGCGCTTGCCTCGGGGAACCCCTGCTATGTTGGTACGCTCGTGGGTAAGCAGCACCTTGGCATAGGTCCATCCTTTGTTTTCCTCGCCGATCAGATTTTCTGCCGGAACCCGTACGTTATCGAAGAAAACTTCATTGACCTCCGGAAAACCGTCAAGAAGCACGATTGGCTTGATCGTGATGCCGGGCGTTTTCATGTCAATAAGCAGAAAACTGATCCCTTCCTGTTTTTTGACGGTGTTGTCCGTCCGGACCAGACAAAAGATCCAGTCCGCGTACTGGCCGAGCGTATTCCAGGTTTTGCTGCCGTTGACGACATATTCATCTCCCTCGCGGACCGCTGCAGTCTTCAGTGACGCAAGATCGGATCCAGCGTTAGGCTCGGAGTATCCCTGGCACCACCAGACGTTACTTTCCAGAATGTCGGGTAGGAATCGCTGCTTCTGCTCTTCACTGCCGTAGGCCATGATGACGGGCGCTACCATTTTCATCCCGAATGGAATCGGTTCCGGTGCCCCGTAAAGCCCCATTTCGGTCGCAAAGATGTGGGTTTTGGTGTGACTCCAGCCCGTGCCACCGTATTCAACCGGCCAGGTTGGTGCTGCCCAGCCTTTTTTGAACAGAATCTTTTGCCAGCGGACCATGTCATCCTTGTCCAAGCGGACACTGGCGTCTACCTTCGCCTTGAGATCAGCAGGGAATTCGTTTTGCAGGAACTCCCGAACTTCTTCCTGAAAAGCCAGTTCTTCAGCTGTAAAGTCAGCATTCACGTCGTTTCTCCTAAAACCAGGAATTTTTGAGTCATTGGCAGCGCGGGGGAACTACAGTGCTTGTTGCGGTGTAAATTGGCAACACTGAAACCACGCCAACACAGGGTCGGAAGGGTACCACCACCGACCGCGGAGTGAAACAAAAACCGAACGATCGTTCGACGAATATCTGCGGTACGGAAACGACAGAGCGTCAGCACAAAGATTCCTGCTGAGAACGATGAAAAATGCTTGCGGCCAATAGATTTGCGCGATTAAATGCAGTATTCTTCGTCCACTCGTTAACGCACTGTAATAGCTCGGTTTTTTAAATCGGGTCTTCTGATCTCTGGAGTCGCCATGAAAATAACTCAACTGACAAAATTGGCCTTAGTTATCTTTGCGCTCGGCGGGCTTGCAGCCTGTAGCTCGACCAGCGAAGACGCCGCTGCAGACAGCAGCCAGACTGAGCAGACCACCAACAGTTCAAGCGAAAGCGGCCAGAGCGCCGCCGAGGCCGCTGCGGCCGCGGCAGAGGAGAGAGCACGCCGGTCTGCGCTGGCAACCCGGATCTTCTATTTCGATTTTGACGTTTCCGAATTCCGCGGATCAGACCGCGATGTGCTGACCTACCATGCACGCGACCTTGCCGCCAATCCTAGCAAGCGAGTCCGCCTGGAAGGTCATGCTGACGAGCGGGGAACCCGCGAATATAACCTGGCTCTTGGCGAGCGACGGGCCAACGGCATTCTGAACTATCTGATTGTAAACGGCGCTGCACGCAATCAGATCGAGGTTGTCAGTTATGGCGAAGAGCGTCCGGCAGATCGCTCTACCGGCGATGCCGCCTACCAGCGCAACCGTCGGGTTGAAATCGTCGACCTCTGATTGTCAAAGACATAGACTGACAGCACAAAAGCTTCAGTCCAGCCGTTACGGAAGATCGGTCGAGTCGAAAGGCTCGGCCTTTTTTTCGGCTCCGAATCAGGCCAATTCGGTCTGCAAGGCAGCTCCGATTCGACGCAGGGCATCATCCCCTGCCCGGATACCTCCAGCGAATGACAGAAATGCATGAATCTGATCGGTGTAGCAAATGTGCTCTACCCGAACATGACTCTCTTTGAGTTTGTCCGCATAGGCCTGCCCTTCGTCTCTGAGAGGATCGAAGCCGGCAGTGATCACCATCGCAGGTGCCAGACCAACCAGATCCTGGCTCAGAAACCTCAATTCAGGATCCAGAGCCTGATCCGGCGATTCCAGATAATGCCCCCGGAACCAGCTCATTCCTGCTTTAGTCAAAAAATACCCTTCAGCAAATTCTTCCACTGACTGGAACTCCATTGCTGGATCGACGGACGGATAAATCAGCACCTGGAACCGGGGTTGCGGGACACCCTCCCTTTTACACGCCAGCGTCACGGCTGCGGTAAGATTGCCACCGGCGCTGTCTCCGGCCAGCGCAATCCGGTCCGGGTCAATTCCGAGATCAGTCCCGTGTTCGCGAACCCAGCGATAGACCTCAAGACCGTCCTGATGGATTTGTTTTACCTTGCTGGCAGGAGCCAGCTCGTAGTCCACCGACAGGACATGACAACCACTGTTCGCAGCCAGATGCTGGGTGAGCGTGTCGTATTCATCGACATCGCCGAGCACAAAGCCCCCACCGTGGAAATAAATACAGCACGCAGCACTGGCCAGCGCCGCATTTTCGGGAATGTAATGCCGAACCTTCACTTGTCCACGGCTCAAGGGAATCATGAGATCTTGAGTCTTGTGCATCAACCTCGGCGAAGGCGCAAAGGGATTGCCCCGCTCTTTGCGCCAGGCACGAATTTGCTCAGGGGTTCCATCTTCGATCTGGGGCAAACGTGCCGCCGAGTCAGCAATTTTCTGAGCGAACTCTTCAAGACTCGCGGCCTTCTCCGCCCTTGGGCTAATACATAACTTGTCTGCTTCATCCATCAAGACCGGCCTCCGTAATTACAAGAACATGTTCTTGGATCTGGCAGGTTCGAAACCCACCAGCCAGATCAGTAGGGTAAAGAGCAATAACCCGGGCACTACATTTACCGCCAGGTCGACAATAACCTGATCAGTCAATTCGAAAAAGGCGGCAGCGCCATAGGCAAGCATGGCAAGTACATGAGCCAGCAGATAATTGTTGATAAAAGGCGCACTGTTATGACTCATTGGCCAGGGACGACGGAATAGCAGCCATCGAAGTGCGATTACTATGCCCAGCAAATCGGTAGGCCAGAACAGGAGCAGATTGAAGTTGTGGTGCGTATCAATGTGGTCCGAGACAAACCAGCTGCCCAACATCAGCAAACCCAGGACACCGCTGAATAAAGCCGTAACCACACCCACTACCCCCAGCAAGCGGAAGTTCAGTCCGGCAGCTCTGAGACTGATGCGCGCATGCGTCGCAAAGTAGGACATGGGTATCCGCTTCAGCATAACCAGCAGAACCAACACAGGCACCAGCAATCCCACCGACGCGATCCGATATCCACTCTGCTGAACGGTAGGTGGCGAAAATTCCATAATCTGCTGATGGTCTGACAGCAGCGGCAGGACTTGCTCAGCGCCGCCCACATCAGAACTCATCGCCTGCAGACGTTGGCGAAAACTCAGGGGTAGAAACATGTCCTCCCATTCGCTCACCTGCCGGTCGATATTGCTGTTCATCAGCACGTCCAGCGAAAAGCCGATCAATGAAAGTGAAGCGTAGTGCTCCCGTATGTGATGGCGGAACGTCTTTCCCGTGACGCCGCTGTATTGAGCAGAGATAGCCCCGCCAAGAGCCTCATCCAGATAGTCACGGACGCGAGTTGTGCAGTTATCAAAGAAATAATGGTATTCATAGGTGAGATTTTCTGCCTGCAGATTCCACATCAACCGGCGGTAAAGTTTTTCTTTCTGCGGATTGGTCAGATTGATGCGATCCTGCCAAACCGTTCTGCCCTGGGCGCGATAGACATCGAATTCACGGCTTGGCAAGCTGGTCGCAAGACGATAGTTCATCACGCCTTTAAAAAAATTGTAGGAGAAGTCGACCACGCCGCCACTGATGTCAAACACCCCCCAGTTGAATACCAGATCGGTGTTTGTATTTTCGTCATAAAGACGAAGCGCAGTGTGCCCGAAATTGTCCCAGACGTTGTTCCCCACATCCACCGTGATCAGGTAGAAGTGCAGGCCATTCAGATCAGCGGGTATTGCCGTTTCAGACTGATCAGGAGGCGGCAGCTGGGCGAGAACAGTACCGCTGAATGTGAGCAACAGGAACGTGGTCAGGGTAAGCCATCGGCGGATGCTGATTAGAGTCAGAAAACCCACTGGTTTCATTACTTCTGAAGTACCCACTAGATACGTCGGAGAACAGGGAAGACGTCATCGTATCAGAGGAGGCAATTAGATCAAGACAGCACCCGGTTGTGCTCCGGTCAGCCCGGACAGACGCACAAAAAAGCCGACTGTCGCCGGCCTTTTTGTGGCTGGATGATGACGCTTGCCCGGGCCATCGAAACCACTTTGGCCTGCTTAGCTTCCGCGCGCTTCCGCCATGCGCTCGCCACGAAGAATATTGACCATACCGTAATTGCCTTCATGACAGGCATATTCATACAGCTGCCCATCCACTTTAGACATCACAGTCATCACCTGAATTTTATCGGTAAAGGTCGAAGGGTCTTCCAGCGTGTACTCGTATTCCATGGTAAACGGCCCTGTTCGCGTGAATCGCTCGGTCAGCACTTTGTTTTCGGCAGATCCGTAGACGCTGAAACTCTGGGTCAGGCTATTGAAATTTTTGGTCTCAATCACCAGCGTATCCCCTTCCCAGTAGCCGCGCGAATCGCCTGTCCAGAGCCTGATATCGTCATCAAGACCGGGGCGGTTATCCAGCGGAACAATCCGCGCGTCGTGAATCATTTCGGTCATGATCACGGCGGTGTCCTTGCTCTGGATAAGCTGAACATTGTTGTTATAGAGGTTTGGTTCAAATGGAGGCCCCGAATTGAAGCCGACGATGCATCGCTCGGAGAGACCTCTGTCCTCCGGCCCATTTTTGGCGATACCGCCGACCACCATGCGAACCGGGCGCTCGCCGGGTTCATCAGGCCCCAAACCGCCAACCTGCACAGGCACACCTTCAACAGTTGCCGGAAGCTTACCGTTCGCAGGATAGACCAGCCTGGCGGTCCGGTTATCATCCCCGTTGCCCATCTCAGTCCAGAAGGTGTTATATCCCCCGACACCCTGATTATTCAGCGCCTCGAGACCCAATTCAGTCTGCGCTTTGAAGGCCTCAATTTCCTGCGGCGTTAACTCAGTCTTGTCACCAAAAAATGCCGGGCGCTCAAGAGGAATCACTGAGCTGAAATTCCAGACTCCCTGAAGATCGGGTTGGCCCCATTGAGTACGCTCCGGTGAATACGTGCCCTGTGCCAGCACCTGGCCTGTGGAAAGCAGCCCGGTGAGAACAGCAGCGAATGCATGAGCCTTCATATGAATCTCCAAAATTTTCACTGTGACGATCGGGGGAGTGTACCTGAAATTCTCTACGGAGGCAGTGCCAAACCGGATTAAGCGGGAGTTCCGGAGCGGTTTCACTGACCATCCACCACACCAACAGATTTGTCCATAGTGTCATATCCGTGCCGGTGGCCCTACGCTAAGGCGAACTTGATGCTATGATTGAGGTCCACATCGCAACAACACTAGCAATCAGGATGTCAGAATGAACGGCGCCACCGCACTGATCAATACGCTCGCCGACTGCGGCGTAGAATTTTGTATAGCTAACCCCGGCACCTCGGAAATGCATCTGGTTCAGGCCCTGGATGCGGTACCGAGAATGAAATCGGTACTGGCCCTGTTCGAAGGTGTCTGCACTGGTGCTGCCGACGGCGTCGGCCGAATGACCGGAAAACCGGCGGCAACGCTGCTCCATCTCGGTCCCGGCATGGCCAATGGTATTGCCAACTTGCACAATGCGCGCCGGGGCAATGCACCAATGATCAACATTATTGGCAATCATCCTAATTATCACGTGGGCTTTGATGCGCCGCTCACCTCTGACATTGACACTCTGGCGCGGAATTTCTCCTGCTGGATAAAATCTTGCTCAACGTCGGAAACCCTTGCACAGGATGGCGCAGATGCTTACACCGCCTCGCTTCGACAAAGCGCGGGTACCACCGGACAGATCGCAACATTGATCATGGGAGCAGACGCCGCCTGGGGAGACAGTCACGGCCCCGTCAGTCCCAACCCGGAACCCGTCCGCGCCACGGTGAATGAAACCGCCGTCATAGAGGTTGCCAATATCCTGTCCAAGGGAGGAAAAACGGCGCTGCTTCTGGAAAATCAGGGCGCCGAGCAGGCGGCTATGGAGGTTGCCAGCCGGATCGCGAGCAAGACCGGATGCCGCTTGCTGAATGGCACCTTCCCCGCCCGCGTTGATGGCGGGCCGGGCCGGGTTTCCGTTGAAAGACTGCCTTATTTTCCGGAACAAATACTGGCCGCTCTGAAAGGCACCGAGCACCTCATTCTGGTGGGCGGCGAAATTCCGGCTTCATTTTTCGCCTACCGTGGAATTCCCGGACAGATGGTGCCGGAGGGTTGCAAAGTGTCCCGGCTGTCCTTCATTGAAGAAGATTCCTTTGAGGCGCTTCAGCGGGTGGCCGAACGCCTCGGCGCGATGCAATCAGAAGTTACGCGTTTTCAGAAAGCAGACATCGGTAAACCCACGGGAGAACTGAACAACAAATCGACGGTTCAGGCTATTGCCGCCACCATGCCGGAAGACGTCATCGTCTGCACTGATTCCGGTGGCGGAAACGCTGCCTATCCTTTTTGTCAGAACACGGCTCCCAACAGCTGGCTCAGTCTTACGGGGGGCGCCATTGGTCAGGGAGGGCCCTGTGCAACGGGCGCGGCGCTGGCCTGCCCCGACCGACCGGTGCTGGCCTTGCTGGGAGATGGCGGGGCCGCTTACACCATTCAGTGCCTCTGGACTCAGGCCAGAGAACAGCAGAATGTCACCACCGTAATATTCGCCAACAATTCCTACAACATTCTTAACGTAGAGTACGCGAGACTGGGCGTAGAGAATCCGGGCGACATTGCCAACAGCCTGTTCGACATCGGCAATCCGGAAATCGACTGGGTAGATCTTGCCAAGGGGTTCGGCGTACCCGGGGCCAAAGCGCAGTCGGCTGAAGACTTCTGCACACTGCTGGAGAAAAGCTATGCGACCCCGGGACCGTTTCTGATTCAGGCAGGCAGCTGACGGAAAAAACTCAGGCCCAGTCGAAGTTTCGCTTGATGCTTCCCAGCCTGACATAGAAAGACTCAGCTCTCTCTTCATCACCGTCTGGTCTGGATCCCATCAGGCTTACGACCGGGATCACTATCAAAGGCAGCATCAGGGTCAGAAATGAGGGATCCCGCCATTCACCAAGAAAGGTGATCAGTTCATACCATGCCTGCGCAAACCCGCCGGCTGTGGCATTTTCCGCCCCGCCGAACAGCGTGTTGAACAACCACATCACCAATCCACCTGCAAACCCGGTCGCCATACCCCAGAACACGCCCTGCTCAGTTGTCCGCCGCCAGTAAAACACATACCCGACCGCGATAGCCGGGGGCACAACCATCGCAAAGCCCAACAGCAGCAGTTGCAGAACCGAGCTGATATTTCCCAGCCAGGCGATCACTGCCGCTGCAGTACCGTAAAGCACCGTCACTATTTTGTAGGCGCGCAGCTTGCGGTCGGAGTCATATTCTTTGGCTGCAGGAATCCAGTCATTCACAAACATGGTAGCGCTGGCCAGCAGAATCGGCGCGCCGGACGAAATGACCGCCGCCAACACCGCCGCCAGAGCAATGCCACCGAGAATCGGCCCGGTGTCCATGGCCAGCTGCGCGATATTCAGATAGCTGGTCAGGCCGCTTTCAGACCCGTATGTCGCCATAGTCAGAATACCGATAAAACCAGCCACCAGAGGCATCAAGGCAGCAATGATTCCGGCCAGAAAGAACCCGGGAATCAGGTAGTCCTGCTTGGCGGCCGAACTCGCGTAATTGGCGTACACCGACGCAGCCGGAGTGTGAATCGTCGCAGAGATAAAAAGGGCAATAATGGTCGCCCAACCAATGCCGGTGAAGCTCCACCAACTCGACTGCTCTTTACCCGCGTCAGCCAGCATGCCGTCAGCCAGTGTCGTCACGGCTTCCCAGCCTCCAAGGTTATTCATGGCTATTGTGCCAACCAGCAGTAAGCCGAGAATGATCACAGAACAATGGACGACGTTGGCAATAGCGGTGCCTTTAAGCCCCCCTGTCACTGTGAACGTCACAATCAGGAAGCCTCCGATGGCAACCCCTACAACGAACGGCAGGCCGGTCACACCGCTGATAATTGAGCCAATGACATAGGGCTCGATAATGTTCACGACCAGATACTCAGCCTGCACGCAAAGGCTGGTCAGCCATTGGCACCGATAGGAACCAAACCGGTAGTCGAAGACCTGACCCACACTGACAACCTGAAGACGGCGATAGGGAATCGCAAAAAACAGGCCCACCAAAAAAAGTGCTGCGAACGAGTTTACTCCGTACCAGAGATGACCCAGGCCCTCGCTGATCACATCGCCTGCGACCCCATAGGTCCCGGCACCGCCAATGCGAGTGCCTGCCACACCCGCGGCCAGCATGAAAATACCGAGGCTGCCACCCCCGATCGCCCAGTCACTTGCAGTACTGTTATTGCGATTTAGATAGATGCCGAATGCAGCAAAGAACCCCAGATAGAGAATGATAACGGTGGCGGTGATACTCATGCGCGGCTCCTGCTGCAGAAATGAGACTTGTTGTTATTGTGTTGTCGGCGCCGCACCCGTCCTTGGGGTGCATGCGGCCCGCCTGCCAGCTGTCTGGCCCCGCGCTGCCCGCGCCGCTGGCATGATCACGATTGAGCGTTCTTGATGCTCTGTGAGCAGAGTTGACAAGTTGAAACACTATCGAAGTCAATGCAGACTGCATACTACACTAGCAAAGCATCCGGTATCCACAGCGCAGACAGTGGGTCAAAGACGCGTGCGACACATTCGTGAGGAGCCTTGATATGGCGCATCCGACACCGGGCAGCAATTACTGGTTAAATCAGGTCAAAGAAGAAATCATCGACCCTGATCGACCTATCATTGACCCCCATCATCATCTGTGGAAAAGGCGTTTTGGCAGTGATTATTTGCTGGACGAACTCTGGTCTGACACCGGCAGCGGACACAATGTGGTCCAGACAGTATTCATGGAATGCGGAGCATTTTATCTGCGCGAGGGACCGGAGTATCTCAGACCTCTGGGCGAAACCCGTTACATCTCCGAACTGGCCTCAACAAGCGCCGCCACTGCCGACCGCGCAACTGTTGCCGGCATCATCGGGCATGCTGACCTAAGGCTCGAAGAGTCGAAACTTGCCGAACTACTCGGGCTGCACCAAGCGGCTTGTAAAGGGAAATTTCGCGGCATTAGGCATGCCGGAGCGTGCGATGACAGGCCGGAAGATTTGTTTATCCCGGGCCCGGCGCCCAAAGAACTCTATCGCGATCCAGCCTTCAGAGAGGGACTCAGGCTTCTGGGAAGCCTCGGTTACACCTATGACACCTGGCACTATCATCACCAAAACTCAGACTTCATTGAGCTCGCACAGGCAGTTCCCGAGTGTGTTGTCGTACTGGACCACTTCGGAACACCACTTGGAGAGGGTATCTACCGCAACCACAGAGAAGACATCTATCAAAGCTGGAAGGAGGATATGCGAAGACTTGCCAGACTCCCCAATGTCTATGTAAAACTTGGCGGGCTGGCGATGCCGGATAACGGCTTCCGGTGGCATCAGGCTCAGATACCACCCAGCTCAGATGAAATTATTGCGGAGCAGGAGCAGTACTACCTGCATATGATTGACAGTTTCGGCCCTGAACGCTGCATGTTTGAAAGCAACTTCCCGGTCGACCGGCTTTCCGTCAGCTATCACGTACTTTATAACGCCTTCAAAAAGATGACTTTACGTTTTTCTGAAGACGAAAAGCATGCCTTGTTCTTCGGCACAGCGGAAAAAGTCTATTCACTGGCAGATTAACAAAAGACATGCGCTACACCACATTGATCTTTGATCTTGACGGCACGCTGAGCGACCCGGCACTGGGGGTAGTTCGCTGCATGAACTTTGCACTCACATCCTTTGATCAGCCACCCCGGGCCGATCATGAGATAAAACGGCACATCGGGCCTCCCCTTGAACAAATCCTCGCCCTGCTGAGTGACAATGATGATCCGGCCTATGTTTCTGCGCTTGCAGCGCGTTATCGCGAGCGCTATGCAGAGCTGGGGTACCGGGAAAACGCCCTCTATCCTGAGGCAAAGGCAACGCTTGCTGCCCTGAAAAATTTCGGCTTTCGGCTTGGGGTATGCACCTCCAAACTCAGACCTAACGCCCTTAAAATTCTGGAGCTATTCGAAATAGTCCGCTTCTTTGACTTCATCAGCGGCCCCCTTGCAACGGAAACAAAATCGGAACAACTCAGGGATCTGCTGCAAAGCGGCACCATTGATTCGGACGCGCTGATGATAGGGGATCGCGCAATTGACCTGCAGGCCGCTCATGAAAATCGACTTCAGAGCGCCGGCGTACTCTGGGGCTACGGTGGCCGCGAAGAACTGGAATCTGAGCAACCGGCCTTCCTGTTTGACTCTTTTTCAGAGCTGTTTCACGCACTGACTCAGCGCTGAACGGGCAGAATAGCTACTTCTTGCCCAGGCGTTTTATGACCGCGCTGCTGGTCAGCACGATTTGGTCACCGGCCCGAAGCAGACAGCGCATGAATACCATATTGCGACCGCGCCGAATGGTCTCCGCCTCTCCCGTGATCAGTGCTCCCTCACTGGCAGGCGCGATGAACTCATTGTTGCAGCTCACGGTCACAACACTCTCCGACTCAGAGCCTCCGTTCGCACCGAGACACAGCGTGTAGTCCGCGAAAGACATCAGCACACCACCGTGCACCGTCTGATGCGCATTGCAGTGGCGGGCCTGAACTCTGAACGCCGTTCGCGGGTGCTCTCCGTCCATGTAGAAAAAGAACGGCCCGATATAGTCCTCTGCCGCGTCTCCCTCCCAATGACGGTAGCTCTCGGGAATGTCGTAATCTTCAGGGTTAAAACTCATGATATCTGAACCTTTTGCCTGTTCGGTCTGCCCATCAGGGGATGAGGGCGTCCACCGCAAGCCCAAGAATCTTGAAAGGCAGGGTCGCCACTTCCGCCACGACCGAAACAACAGCGCCTGCAGCAGTGCTGACACATGCCGTGAGCAGAACAGAAAGGAGCAGAATACAACAAACTGTTCGCAATTTTTTAACTTTGGCCATAGCGTTCCGATGATTGCGAGGTTAACAGGCATGTTATCGATCTTTTGCCCGACTTCTTCAAGGCCGGGCACGGTTAGCCGAACCCTATTCGACACAGATGGCTGAGCCATCGCCTGCCGCGTTGGGTCGCTCTGCCCGACTAGACAGGCCGGTCGGAAAAATCCCTGATCATCAAACGATCCGGATCTTCAACCCCTTGAGCAAATTCCAGTGCCAGTTCGTGGCTGTAATCCAGCACCCGGCGCCAGTTTGCCAGCCTTTCGCTTTCACTGTACCGCTGGAAGTCATTCCGGTCGGGGATCTTGCCACCCGGCAGACGGGCAGTGAATTCAGCACTGGGAGTCAGTAACACGACATTGTCGAAATGCTTTGATGAAGGCTGTCGCCAGAACAGCTTTTTGTCAAACCACCCGGGCGTGATAACAGGGCTGAAATGTGGATAGAGAACAAGGCCGTCAATTGCGTGAAATGGCAGATCAAAATGATAGTCAGTGATGCCGCCGTCCCAGTAGAGACCCTCGGGCGCTCCCTTGACATTCCTTACCCCCTCCAGCAAAAAAGGGATAGACCCACTGGCTAACATGGCTTCAGGGACATTGTCCTCGGTTAAAGGGACTATGGCGGTATCCAGATCCGTCAAGGATGCAAACGGACTCTGCCCACTTGCTCGCATGGTGGTAAAAATCGTTCGCTGAAAGAACCACGAGAGCGAGCGCCTGCTGAACACGTTCGCAATCGCACTTCCCGCCAGCGACAGTTTCTGCAGGCTGGCGGATTCAGAACCTGCCAAACCTTTGCAGCGGTCTGCCACGATATGAGTCTGAATCAGCTGATTCGCTGCAATCTCGGCCGCACCGGAAGATCCCAGCGCCGCCGCTAACATCGAATGCATTTTTTCCGTAATTTCCGCAACGGTCGGCTTGGCAGAGTAAGTCTCCCGGCTATAACGGGCAGCCAGTTCGTCTATTGCCCGCAGTGGGGTCGCGGTACCAAGACAGCTTAAACGCCAGGCCCCTGCGGATGAGCCGAGCGTCATCAGAGGCTTTTCCCTGGCGGCGAAATAGTCACCGAACAGGAAGCGGTCCAGGCCATACAGCACGAACCATTTTGGGCCTCCCGAAGCGCCCACCAACAGGGAAAACTGAGCAGGATCGAGCCCGTTCTCTTTGATTCGGCTTTTGGCTTTCGGGCCAGCATAGATCTCAAGCGCAGACATAAGGCGAGATGATATAATCCGGTTGACCACGGCGCTAGCGCGCCTTGCGTCTCAGTCGGGTTGTCCAGCCGGACACCCACGTTCCAATTCGGTAGAGCAACTATGAAAGCAACAGCCCTGAGCGCAGCACTGCAAGACCGGAAGACTTTTCTCTACCTCTTGGCCATAGGCAACACCATCGCATTCGCAACCTGGCAAGTCATGCTGAATAATTTTGTTGTTGAACGGGCATCTTTCAGCGGCGAGGAAATCGGCATATTGCAGAGCCTGCGGGAAGTCCCCGGCTTTCTGGCGTTCACTGCCATATGGGTGATGCTGATAATCCGTCAGCAGAGCTTTGCCGTTCTGTCCTTGCTGCTCCTCGGTTTCGGCACTGCGATTACCGCGTTCTACCCCACCGCCATGTGGCTATATTTCAGCACCGTCATCATGTCGATTGGCTTTCACTATCTCGAAACGCTCCACAATTCGCTGAGCTTGCAATGGCTCTCGACAGATGAAGCGCCAGAGGTGCTGGGTAAGCTTATGAGTGCAAGAGCCATATGCAACTTTTTAGTACTGGGAAGCCTGTATCTCTACCTGTTGATTTACAGCGTCAACTACGCGCTGGTGTACCTGATCGCGGGGGGCATAGCCATAGCAATCGGTCTGTTTTGCTGGGCTGGTATCCCGAAATTTGATGATCCGGTTACGCAACGGAAGCAACTTTTTTTACGAAAAAACTACTGGCTTTACTATGCTCTGACATTTCTGGCTGGTGCCCGTCGTCAGATTTTTGTGGTATTCGCCGGGTTTCTGCTGGTAGAGAAATTTAATTTCCCTGTGGAAAATGTCGTGCTGCTGACTTTAGTCAACGCAGTACTCACTTTCTGGCTCGCGCCCAAAATTGGCAGGTTAATCAGCGTAATCGGCGAGAGGCGCGCGCTGACAGTGGAATATATTGGACTTGTTGTCGTTTTTGTCAGTTACGCATTCGTTGACAGTCTCGCGGTCGCGGTGGCGCTCTATTTGTTGGATCACCTGTTTTTTGCCATGGCGATCGCGATCAAGACCTACTTCCAGAAAATTGCCAGGCCTGAGGACATTGCAGCAACGTCCTCAATCAGCTTTACCATCAATCACATTGCTGCAGTAGTCTTGCCGGCCTTGCTGGGTCTGGTCTGGGTCATCAATCACAGTGCCGTTTTTCTCATTGGAGCCGGCATTGCGCTGGGTTCTCTTCTGCTGTCGCAGCTGATCCCGGATTTGCCGGAATTTGGACAGGAAACCCGGATCGCTGATCGACTCGATGCCGCCGCCAACCAGTCGAGCCTGTCCTGAGGTAACCCGCTCTGGCCGGTCTGTACCCCGGGCCGCCTATCGGTATGCCTGATGGGTCCGCTGCAGGTACAATGGCTGCAATTCTCGTTAAACTCGAACCGCGCAGAGACAACATTCAGATCAACCACACCGTGTCCCCGTTCTCTCAAAAATGAATATCAGCCCGATCGTCAAACACTTGGTACTGATCGGTGGCGGCCACAGTCATCTGGCGGTACTTCGCCAGCTCGGCATGCATCCTGTGCCCGGCCTGGCGGTGACGCTGATCACCCGGGAGGTCGTGACCCCGTACTCCGGATCATTGCCTGCGCATCTTGTCGGTCACTACAACCGAGACCTGATGCACATTGATTTGCGCCCACTGGCACAGTTCGCCGGCGCGCGTTTGATTCAGTCAGAAGTCACAGAGATCAATCTCAACGACCGAAGCATCAAGCTCGGTAATCGGCCAGATATTCCCTTCGATTGTCTGTCACTGAACATCGGCTCACGCCCTGACAGCGCATTGATTACCGGAGCGACTGATCACGCACTGGCAGTGAAACCGATTGACAGGTTTCTTGGGAAGTGGGAATCCATCAAACAGCAGGCCAGCACCGCGATGGCAGCAGGCCGGGACTACAGGCTGGCTATCGTTGGCGGTGGTCCCGCCAGTGTGGAGCTGGCTTTCGCCTCGCAAATTGCGATTAATCCGGTCGAAAGTGGAAACAAACAAGCCCCCGGACGACTGCAGATCTGCCTCTTCACCGCAGCTGATCAATTGCTGTCAGGACATAACGCCAGAAGCCGGGAGTTTGCCCGGCAGGAACTCGAGCGCAGGGGCATTGAAATCCGCTTTGGCAGTCGCGTCGACCGCTTTGACAAAAACAGGCTCGCGCTGACGGATGGCACGGAACTGAAGTGCGATTCGGCAATTTATGCAACCGGAGCAAGCCTGCCGGAATGGCCGTTTCAGTGCGGACTCGCAAAGAGTGAAGATGGGTTCATTGAGGTTGGCCCGACGCTGCAGACCACAAGCCACGACTTTGTCTTTGCGGCTGGTGATGCCGCCACCATACGCAACGAACCCAGACCGAAATCCGGCGTCTATGCGGTGCGTCAGGGGAAAATCCTGGCAGAAAACTTGCGCCGCTTTGTCACCGGTCGATCACTCAAGCGCTACTTCCCGCAGAAAAAGACGCTGGCCCTCATCAGCATGGGCAGCAAGTCGGCCATCGCCACCCGTGGTGAATGGTTTTACCAGGGTGCCAGCATGTGGCGACTTAAAGACACTATCGACCGGCGCTTCCTGAAAAAATACTCAGAACTGCCTCAAATGCCCGTGGAGCTGAACATCGCGCCGGGGCTACTGGACCAACAGGCCCAGACCAAGCTGCGCAATCATGCCATGCGCTGCGCCGGGTGCGGGGCAAAAGTCGCCAGCAGCGTACTGGAAGAAGTGCTCAGCGAGTTACCCGAATTCAAAAGAGACGATGTAGTGAGCGAATCAGGTGGCGCTGAAGATGCGTCACGTATTCAATTGCCGGACGGACGAATACTCCTGCAAAGCCTCGACTTTATCAAAGCATTTACCCGCGACCCGTTTCTGTTCGGCAAAATCGCAACCAATCACAGTTTGAGCGATATCTATGCCATGGGAGTGCAGGCTCACTCTGCTCTGGCTCTGGCCGGGCTGCCGTTCGCGGAGAAAAAGTACGGCAGGCAGCAGTTACGGGAACTCATGCTTGGCTGCACTGAGGCACTGGAAGAAAATGACTGTAGCCTGATCGGCGGGCATTCGGCGGAAGCCGAACAATTGCAATTCGGCCTTGCCGTCAATGGCTTTGCGGCTCCGGAAACTATCCTCACAAAAAGCAACCTCAAAATTGGAGATGCACTGATACTCACCAGACCACTGGGTTCCGGAACCCTGCTTGCTGCTGACATGCGCCATCAGGCACGCCACGAATGGATAGACGCTCTTATGCAGAGCATGCTCAACTCGAACCGGAAAGCATCCGAAATTTCTGTGACACATGCTGCCCATGCCTGCACAGATATCACCGGCTTTGGATTACTGGGTCATCTGCTGGAAATGCTGGCAGACAACGACATGGGCGCAACTCTGTTTCTTGAACAGATTCCGACTTTTGCAGGAACACTGACAACCCTCGGCCGAGGCATAGTCAGTTCACTTCACACCGACAACCAACTGAATGCGGCCCGAATCAGCAACCAGACAGAATTTCAGAATCACGACCTTTTTCCCGTACTGTTTGACCCGCAAACCGCCGGCGGACTGTTGATCAGCATTCCCCGTTCCCGGGCCGAGGACTGCCTGAAAATGCTGCTTGCAACCGGTCACGACCAGGCGGCAATGGTCGGCGAAATCACGGAAACAGAACAAGCCGGCATGGTTACCCTGTCCTGAAAGCCGTCGTCAGGCGCTGCTGGCAGCAGGCCTGAAGCTCAGGTATATTTTCGGCTGCCTAACTGACGTAAAGAAAGGATTGTCCATGACTGCGCACCAAATTGCCTGTTTCACCACACTGGGCATCCTTCTGCTGTCGCCGCCAGGCCATGCGCAGGATGGTGGTGCAAGCGCCGTGCTGGACCGCTACAACGGACTGGCGCTGCCTCGACAGGGGCCGACGATAGACGCCAGTCTGGCACAGAGATTGTTCCGTCGCGGCAATACGTTCAGCAGCCTCGGTCGTCATGAGGAAGCCATCGAGGAATACAGGAAAGCCATCAGTGCAGATCCCAGTTTTTCTGACGCAATTCGTAACCTTGCCAACACCTATTACTTTCTCGAAAACTACGAAGAAGCCAAGCCGCTTCTGGCGCGATTCATTGAGCTCGAAACACAAACTACCGCGTCTCTGATTGCTGCCGTACAAACCCTGGGAGAGCTGGAGCGGAACAGCAGGAACTATGAAAGCGCCATTGAATACGACGAACGCGCAATCGAGCTGAACCCAGATGACGATTCACAAGTACATATAATGGCGAATACCTACAACAACAACGGCTATCCGGAACTTGCAATACGCGTCTATCAGGCCGGCATCAGGGCGATGCCCGGGAATGCGTTTTTTGACCGGAGCCTCGGTCGTCTGCTGGAGCAGTCGGGTCGGTTGGAAGAGGCATTGGCAGCCTATCGATCGGCCTCGGCCAAGGATACTGACTCCGATTTCTATGCAGATCTGGTCGAAAGCCTAGAGCGTCGCCTCGCCAGACAGTGAATCGAGCCGTCTCAACGCCTCTTCCCTCACCGGCGCTTCCTGGTCGGCCAGTTCGGCGACACGTCGGTAGAATGCACTCAGCTTACCTTCTTCCTGATCCAGCAACATCTCGAATGCCGGTACCCAGTCATTGTATGAAGCCACCGTAGACAGCTGGGCATTGTTCAGATCTCTGGCAAACCAGGCATCATAGCCCCCGTACCCCTGCCAGCTTTCCTTAAGCAATCGGTAGGCTGCACGCAATTCCGACTGCAGCGCCTGCTTGCGACTTCTCTTTTCTGCATCTGGCAGCTCACTTTCGTAGAGCTCGTGCAATTGACTGCGCCAATGCGTCACAAGCGCAACAAAGTCGGACTGGCGTGAAAGACTGAGCTCAGCACCGTCAAGCAGACGCTTATCATTGAGAGATTCAGACCACCTTCTGATGCCTTCTCTTTCCACTGCAGTGGCAAAACTCTCGTTGAAGCTGGTATCTCCTGCGGCAAAGGCCACCTGATGCGCCAACTCGTGAAAAACCAAGCCTGCCAGCTGATAGTCCGAGCGATCCACCACGGTACTCAGCAGCGAATCATCAAACCAACCCAGCGTTGAATAGGCATCAACACCACCGGTATAGACATCCAGCCCCTCTGATTTGAGCTGCTGAGCATACGCCAGCGCTTCAGATTCCGAAAAATAGCCCCGGTAGGCCAGACATCCGGCAACGGGGTAGCACCAACTGACAGCCTCAGTGGACAATTCGGGCGCAGCGAATACATTCCAGACCACATGCTCGCGCCCGATATCCACGTAGGTTAAGTAGTTGTCACCAACGGGAAGCTCGAGTTCAGCAAGGGCGAATTCTCTGATCTGGAGTATCAGTTCAAATTTATCCCGCAAATTCTGTGGCAGATCGCGCCTGTCAAGCAGGGTCTGAATATTCTGACGCCCTGTCAGAATCTTCACCTGTCCTCGTGCCGCCTGAGAATAATAGGAGATCGCTTCGCAAGAGATGAGCAAGACAGAGAGCAGCACAAGACCCAGAAATCTGGCACCGGTGCGCACGCTATGCGTCAATGCAGGGAGCGCAGTCGGCCTGCTCTCAGCCGCAGCCACTTACGCCGGTTCCCCGTGCAGGGTGACAATAACAGTCCGCTCGGCAGCCCGGTTTCTGTGTTCACCCAGATAAATACCCTGCCATGCCCCCAACTGCAGTTGCCCCTCCCGCACGGGAACGGTGAGCTCGCTCCCCAGAAGCGCAGATTTCAGATGAGCAGGCATATCGTCCGGACCTTCTTCAACATGCTCGAAATACGGCGCGTTTTCCGGTGCCAGCCGATTGAAATAGGATTCCATATCGCGGCGGACGGCAGGATCAGCATTTTCATTCAAACTCAAAGAAGCTGACGTATGCTGCAGAAAAAAATGCGCCAGGCCAACGGACAAACGAGTCAATTCCGGCAGCTGCCGGCAAATCTCTTCAGTAACCAGATGGAATCCTCGCGACCTGGCTTTCAGCCCGACACGCCGTTGAATCCACATCAAAGAGCTACCAGCTCGATTTCAAACAGGTGTGCCCAGTGTTTACCGGTAACGAACAGCCTTTCGGACTCGGCGTCCCAGGCAATACCGTTCAGTACGGCTTCGTTGCTTCCCAGTTCGGTCCGGTCGGATAAACCGGTAAGATCTACCAGGGAATTGATGGTGCCCGTCGCCGGATCAATCCTTACGATGAAGTCCGTTTGCCACACATTCGCCCAAACTTCACCATTGATATATTCCAGTTCGTTCAGGTTATTTACCGGCGATCCCTGCAGCGTGACTTCAACCGAGCGAACGGGAGAAAAATCATCAGGGTTAAGAAACTGAAGTCGGGCGGAACCGTCGCTCAGAATTAAGTGCTCTCCATCAAAAGCAAGCCCCCAGCCTTCGGTCGGATTGTAGTGCGTCCCCAACTGAGCAAAGTCATTTTTGTCGTAGACGAAGACCATGTGGGATTGCCAGGTGAGCTGGTAGATTTTCTCTCCGACAATCTGAATACCTTCACCGAAGTAGCGGCGTCCGAGTGGTTTACTCATGATCTCACGAGCATCTTCGAGAGAAACTTTACTGAGCTTGGAAACCCCGCGTTTCCCGGTTCCTTCGTAAAGAAAACCCTCATGAAATAGCAACCCCTGCGTGAAGGAGGACATATCATGAGGATAGACATTCACCACGCGAAACCCATAACGGGAGGGTTCGGTCTGCGCATTTGCGACGCAGAGCAAGAAGGCAAAGCAGGAGACGAGCAAAAATGGGCGCATGAAATTCAACTTCGAATTGCAGAGCGTTAGTTATAGCATATCGATATTCAGGAAGAGCGGTCGATGCGGCGTCTGCATCGATCTGCTGACCAAAATTTCCACCAGCTGGAGTGACTGATGTCCAACGATTGTTTGTTCTGCAAAATTATCTCAGGCGATATACCCTCGAACAAGGTCTATTCGGATGATCATGTCTACGCTTTTCACGACATCAATCCGGCCGCACCGACACACGTGCTCGTCATACCCAGAAAGCATCTCTCAGCGGTCAATGATCGCTCAGAAGAGCATGAGCCGCTGCTGGGTGCGCTCATGGCCGCGGCCAACAGAATTGTGGTCCAGTTAGGCCTGGAAGAATCCGGCTTCCGCTATGTCATCAACACCGGGAGCCATGGTGGCCAAACCGTTTTTCACCTTCATCTTCACATTCTTGGAGGCCGTCCCTTGACTTGGCCTCCGGGCTGAATCAGCGGTCAGCCGCGCCCTGCAGGGCGGAGATTGCCTCTGTCTCAGCCTTTACCGCTCCGCGTTCCGTAATCAGCGCAGTAACCAGGCGGGCAGGAGTCACATCGAAGCCCGGATTGCCAGCCCTGACGCCCGGCGGCGCGGTACGAACCCGTCCGGGCAGCCCGTCAGGCATGATTCCGGCCACCTCAGTGACTTCATCACTGTCACGCTCTTCGATAGGGATCCGATTCAGACCCGATTCAAGGGAGAAATCAATTGAGGAAAGCGGGAGCGCCACGTAAAAAGGAATGCCGTTGTCATAAGCAGCCAGGGCCTTCAGGTAGGTGCCAATCTTGTTGCAGACATCCCCGTTACGGGCGGTCCGGTCGCTGCCCACCACACACACGTCAACCTGCCCTTGCTGCATAAGATGACCGCCTGCATTGTCAACGATAAGAGTATGTGGGACGGCAGCCTGCCCGAGTTCCCAACAGGTCAGCGCGGCGCCCTGATTACGGGGCCGGGTCTCGTCAACCCAGACATGTACAGGCACGCCTCTCTGCACCGTTTTGTAGACCACAGACAGTGCGGTGCCCCAGTCGACGGTGGCCAGCGAACCGGCGTTACAGTGCGTGAGTATGTTCAGGTGATCCTGATCCTGAGATTTTCTCTGCCAGAGCTGCTCCAACAGGTCGGCTCCATGTTCTCCCATTGCTTCGCAAATGGCGACATCTTCCTGCTCGATGTCCTGGGCGAGTGCCAGAGCCTGCTCAACTCTCCGGTCGAGAGGCACACTGGCCAACCGGTCTCGGCATCTTTGGAGTGCCCACTGCAGATTCACCGCCGTAGGCCGGGTGGCGGCAAGAGCGCGGCAGATCCGATCCAGCGAATCAGGATCTTCCCGCAGGCCCAGGTAGACCCCGTACGCTGCGGTCACCCCGATCAGAGGCGCTCCTCGCACCTGCATTGACTGGATAGCGGCACAGGCCGACTCAAGATTCACCAGTGACAATACCTTGAACTCATGTGGCAAGCGGGTCTGATCAATGATCAGCACCTCATCGCCTGACGCGTCATACCAGATACTCTGCCGATTTTTGCCGTTTACAATCACGTCTTCTGTTCCCTGAGACTCGAGTCAGATTACCCGCTCGTTTCCTCCGTCAATCGGCACCTGGGCTCCGGTAGTTTTCGCAAATCGCTGACTGAGGAGCGCGCAAATCACCTCAGCAACGTCTTGGGAGCCTAATTCAGTCCCGAGTACATTAGCGGATTTATAGTCTTCCACTGAAACACCATAGTGAGCCGCGCGACTGGCAAGCACTTCTTCTGTCCAGATGGCCGTGTCGTAGACCGCATTAGGGTGAACCGCGTTACACCGGATACCCTTTTTGCCCAGCTCCAGAGCCGCAATCCGCATCAGTTGTGTCATCCCCGACTTGGCAACTGAATAGGCCCCTGCTCCGGGTCCCGGAGCGGGTACATTCTTGGAACCGACGAACACCACGGCCGGCTCATGGCCCTCGGACAGATACGGTTCACAGCAGCGCAGCAGGCGCAGGTGAGCGCTGAGATTCAGATCAAGCGATTGTTGCCACGTGGCTTCATCGATATCTGCCAGCAAACTGCCGGACGGGAAGCTCCCCGCGTTACTGACCAGCAGATCGATTCCTCCAAACTGTCGAACCGCTGAATGAATCGCCTCCTGCAGCGCAGTCTCATCGGTCACATCGACCTGCAGGCACATCGCAGCCTGGGGCAAGTCCGAATTGCCTGCTGAGCGGTTAAACGCCACATCAAGCGCAACCACTGCAGCCCCTCTGGCGGCGAGAGCTTCAACCGTCGCCAGACCAATACCAGAGGCTGCGCCTGTGACCAGCGCCACCATCCCCTCCATCTCAGGTTTGAGGTGATGGGTTTTTAATTTCGCCTGTTCCAGTTCCCAGTATTCAACGGCAAACAAATCCTCCCTGGACAATGCCTCCCAACCACCGAAAGCCTCAGCCTGCTGGATTGCGCTGAGCGTGTGAGTCGAGATATCCCTGACGATCTGTAAACGCTTGGCATTCGCAGCAAGATAAATCATGCCTTTGCCGAGCCAGACTCCAAAACGCGGCATCAGGTCGAGAATCCGGTGCTCGGGGAGACGATGCGAGTCGAAATAGGCGCGGTACAGCGCTGCAAATTGAGCAAGGTCAGAAGGCAAATTGTCCTCAAACACTGCGCCAAATGGCTTGGTGTGGATACTGTGATCAGGCGTCAGAGGACCGCGCTGGACGAGATCAGCAGCATTCTCGAGCGCAGCAAAGCCGCAGGCCGGTTCGGACTTGTCCCACTGAACCAGAACGGCTGCACCAAAAAGCTGTGAAGCCGCTTTCCTGAGTTTTGCCAGTGCCAGCTCTTCTTGCCCCGAGGTGACCAGATGCTGTGTCGGCCCGCACGGTACAGAGCGGGTGGCCAGTCGTTTCTCTGCCATGCTGACCAGTTCAATCATATTACTGTAGCTTTGTTCAGCCTCTTCATGGAAAGTGAAAATACCGTGATGCAGCAGCACGATGCCCTTGAGACGCTCCCAGTCGACGTGCAGGGTGGCTTCTGCCACCTGTCGTGCCAGAACGAACCCGGGCATGGTATACGGCAAGATCAAGACCTCGTCGCCGAGGAGGTCCTGCAAAAGCTCAGTCCCGCCGGGGGTATTACTCAGTGTGACCACTGCATCAGCGTGGGTGTGATCAACATATTTGCAAGGAATAATTGCGTGCAGGATGGCCTCGACGGACGGCGTGGGCCCGGCGGGGTCCAGCAGAGCCAATCGCAGCTGTCGCATCATGTCAGTGTCGGACAACTCGGCTAACGCGCCCAGCCGCTGCAAGTAGGCCAGATCCACGGGCGGAAATCCGGCAGCCTCAATGGTCCGCAAATCCCAACCTGAGCCCTTAACATAGAGCGCCGGCACAGACTCGCTGAAAACATTGATGAATTCGGCTTTGACGGATGTGTTACCGCCGCCGTGCAGCACCAGAGACGGCGCTGCACCCAGAAGCCTCGAACTGTATACGCGCAGATCCAGCTCGCTGTTGCAGGCTGCGGCGTCTGACTGATTCCAAAGGTTCTTCATTTCATGCAAGCGCTTGCTTAGCTGATCACAGCCCTGAGCATGAGCCGGCTATCCTTCCGGCTCGCACCACCACCAGACTGACGCCCAATAAAAAACGCACCATCTTGCGAGGGTGCGTTTTTACCGTAAGTCCGTCTGGAGACGAATCAGTTCGGCTCGACAATAGAGATATTGGCCATTCCTGCCTGACGGGCTGCATCCATGATCATCACCAGAGTCGACACTTCAGAGGAATTGTCAGGCTGAATAATCACTGAGGCTGCCGGGTTTTCCGCTTTCAGCTGGTCGATGTTAGAGCGAACCTGCGTCGCAATAATCGGCCGCGGATTGCCGTTCAGGATGATCTCGTTATTCGGACCGATCTCAAACAGGATATTCTTCTTGTCAGTATCTTCCGGAGGCGTTTCATTGTTGTTGTTGTCACTACTGGCCGCGCTGATGGAGGTCTCCGACAGGAAAGTTGCCGTTACCACAAAAAAGATCAGAAGAATAAAGACCACGTCCAGCATGGGCGTAAGATCGATTTTGGCATCGTCTTCGGAACGCTTACCGGATATTTTTTTCATTGTAATTTCCTAGCACTGTTCAAGGGATTGCCCGAGTATATCAGTGCTGAATCCAGATGCAAAAGCTCTGCTTTCCCCACGACTATGGACACGGCCGAGTGTTACCGATGGCCTCACCTGCCCGTACCCGGTTGGGTTCGGGCTACTTCTTCAGAGAATTGATGGTGAACCTCGCCAAATCCTGCAGCTGGCGGGCATTCTTGCCGTCGCGCGAATTCACACGCAACCCGTGCATCATATTCATCAGGACATCGGCCGCAGTTTCGGCTGAAACCCCTTTCTTGAGCTTGCCTTTTTTCTGCGCCTCTTTTAGGCGAACCAGCATTGCCTTACGAATACCCGCCAACACGCTGCGCACCGTGCGCTTCATGTCCCGGTCGTAATTGATGCTTTCACAGAGCGAGTTCACCAGCAGACACCCCATGGCCCGATGCCTGTTGCTGACGCCGGCCACTGATTCGGTGAAATAGGCGCTTATCGATTCCCACGGACCAAGCTTTTCATTTTTCAGCGAGGCATCAAGGTGTTGCTCGATAATGTTGCTGTACTGATCGACACAGGACTTGAAAAAAGTGTCCTTGTCGCCGAACGAATTGTAAAGGGTGCCTCGATTAATGCCGGTGCAGTCAAGAAGCTTCTGAACCGAACTGGCTTCGTACCCTTCTTTCCAAAATTGCTCCATCGCGCTGGTGAGGACCTTCGCCTCATCAAATTCAACTGGTCTAGCCATACTACTTGCTCACCTTACTACTGAATTAGGTATCAAAAATGTATCGAAAATACCGCGAAGTCCGGCAATCTGAGTTGCCTGAAGGGGAACTTCAGGTTCGATGCGAGAAACTGCGCAAGCGTTGCACGATTTTCAAGCGTCATCCTAAGCGGGACATGATTGTATTACAGCACCGACATCTTTTCACCAACCAAAGCCAAAAACTTGTCACAAAAACAGTCTCTAATCTAAGGTTTTTGAATGTTCGATGCGTTAAATGGCCGGAAATGGCCTGTTCTTCTGAGAAAGACTGTGATTGGTCTGATTATCGGCGATGCCGTTCCAAAACTACTCTCAGCACAGCCCATCGCTGGGTGCTCAAGCGTCAGTCACCAATCGTCTCTTTACAATTTTCAGCGAATCAGAGGCGACCATCCGAACTACCCCTAACCATTGGCAAGAGTCACCACCAGCCCAATCATCCCGCCGAAAGCACAGCCCCAGACCACCAGCCAACCCAGATGTTTGTGGATCATCTGCTGAACAATGTCCTTTACCATCTTCGGTGTCATTTCATCCAGGCGACGATCAATCAAGTCGGCCACTGTCTGACGGATTGATTCCTCATCCAGCGCGCCTCGCAGTGCATTTTCAATTCTGGACTGAAATGTCCGGTTGGCAAACTGAGCCCTGAAATAATCCCGCATGCGCTCAACAAAGGGCGTCTTCAGGGGACTGAGCGCGTCCTTCCCGCCGAGCATGCCCAACATGCCCGAAAATGAGGAATTCATGATGACGTCAAGCAGGGAATCGAAGGCCGAATCGAGATCCAGATCTTCGATCGCGCCCTTCAGCTGCTCACCCAGCCGATCAGCTGTGTTGCCGGTTTGCTGAAAAAACGCCGACAGATCGCCATGATTGAAGAACTGCTCCATGATCAAACCGCGGATGCCGTGTTTGAATTCTTCGAAACGCAACTGCACGACCCCAGAGCCATAGAGACCCGGCACTCGCTCGAATAGCATGTGTACCGCGAGCCAGTTGGTGATCCCACCAGAGAGCGCGAATAAGCCTGTGTTCAGAATGTAACGCTGATACGGGCCTGCCATCAGATACCCAACGATCACTAACATCAGAGCAACCGCGTTACTCAGCAAGCTCTTGTTGATCATCTGATCCTCTTGTGTCGCTGCGTTGAACGGGCTGAAATGATAATAGAATCAATCTGACACAGGCAATATTTGCCCCGGAGGCGGCAGCAGAAACCGGAGAGGTCTAAGGTTGTGTCTGGCTCGCTGACGGAGCACCGAAGGCTTGCTTAAACTGAGGTTCCAGACCCTCAAGCGGGCCGGACAGGGTATAGATCGCGCTGGACAGACTGTCGACCTGGCTGCCGAAGATCTGGTCGAATAAGTAAGCCCCAACAGCCAAAGGGATATTGGCGCTTAACAGCCCTATCCACGGAAGATTGTTGCTGACCGGCAGTGTAATGGACATTTCGCCTTCCACTGTCTCCTCTGCAAGGTCCACTTCTCCGTTAATCTGATAGAGACTGCTTGGACCGGAGATAACCAGCCGATCCTTTATTTGCAGCAGGCCATCGTTGATATCGAATTCCCCGGTAATTTCGTCGAATGCCAGGCCGTTACGCACCAAATCACCACTAAAGCGCAAGCGCTGAAAAATCGCAGACAAGTTGATAAAGCTGACCAACCTTAATGCACCCCCACTATCGGAGTCGCGCAGGAAGCGACCATCATCCACGCGCATATCAATACGACCACCAAGATGATC
>VMDC01000002.1 GCA_008081045.1 Gammaproteobacteria bacterium
AAGCTTAGGCTTTAGTCGCAGTAACAAGAAGGGGGCCTCAGGCCCCCTTTTTTATATCTTGAATTGCAGTGTTTCCGTATGGGCGGAGCTTTATTCAAGCATGGAAGTATTCTTTTTCAACCTTGTACCAGCCAAACAGGCTGTAGCGAGACTCACTCACAAACGATTCGACTTGGGTCACAAGGTGAAGGCGAGGCACTTTGAACAGCATCAAACTGTTAAACGAGGGTGGGACAATAATCTCTGGCTCGCCCTCGGAATCACAGAAGGCAAAATTTCCGCCCCACTCCTGCTTCCAATCTTTACTTAGTGCAAGGACATGGGCTGCGATGCGGGTCTGACTCTGACTCTCGTCCATGTGCACCGACAGGTGGTGATTGCGGTCATATCTTGAGCACCAGGTGCTCACCTCCTGGCCTGATGCATCGCCTGTAATTTCCGCGAGCAGGCCAAGGTACTCCTCACTGTTAAAGTAGCGAAAGATATCGCTCAGGATCCGCACAGGTTCAGGGCAATCTTCTGCGCGTGACGAGATCGTAAAGCGACAGTACGCAAACGAGAAATCATTGTCCTTCAGCGTCGCCATGGGGGGGACTAGTCGTTTAACTTCCCGCGGCGTTAAGCGTTCAAGATCAGCTGGTTCAATGACACCAACCCTGCCGGTGTTCATCTCACGATAGTGGAATTCCCACGGCACTCTGTTCTTGAGGGCTTCATAAGCGGCCTGCGCCACTTCATCTCGCAAGAGATCTTTAATGACAACGTAACCGGATTCCCGGTATTGCTGCTTCAGCGCCTCGATGTTCAGAGTATTGATCATATCGATGATTCAGGCTTGAGTTGTTCAGTTGACTGGTCGTCAGGAGGTTTGGGGGGTGCTTATTTAAGCAGTTGATCGCGTCGCGCCCGGAGCTGCGCCAGGATGCTGGCTATCTGGGCAAATGCCGGGACCTCCTGAGTCATCTGCTCCATCATCTGCTGCAACTGCTGATACTGGGGTTCCACCGCAGTCCGTATCGACCGATCGGCTTCTACGACCCCGGCATTAAATCCGAAGGTGTTTGCGTTACGTGCCCGAGCGTCTACCATAAACTTAGGCTCACAAACCCGGACAGGGATGTTCGAGCCGGTTGGTGTCTCTCGGCGACAGCTGATCTTGAAGTCATCGTCTTCGATATGGGAATTGAAGATCTCGTAGAACTGATCCTCAGCCTCTTCGATAAATTGCTCGACATCGGCGCGATTCAGTTCAGAAATGACAATGACCTCGCCTTCATCATCCTGTGCCAGACTGAAAAGGAGGGGGCAAGCGCATAGCAAGCAAGCCAGCAGTTTTCTCATCGGGGTGTGCTCCGCAAGATCAGTCTTTTAATATTACCCTTCTGGAAAGGTTTCGGCGAGGCCCATCACGGTTCCGGGCTCGAGGTCAGCCGGTCTGAACCGGATAGGGGCTGGTGCCCCGCGGCGACGGTCAAACATCTTCTATTGTCCGTGTCAGTGGGTGCGGGCTGAGGGGTTGGTTGGCAGGCGTGAGTCTACAGGCGGAAAATGCCGGCGCAGCCCCTGTCTGCCGTAGCTGCCGGAGAAGGGGTTGCTGAGAGTCGAATTCGCTTAATCCTGCTGCGGCATGCTCGTACAGCAGGATTCAGGGCCTATTTGCTCAGCTCGATTCTTCGCTCTTGGGAGTCGTTTCCGCGGCCTTATCAGCAGCGTATTGACGCTCGGAGACGCGTCGCAGCTGCTGCAGGGAATTCAAGTGGGCGTACACCAGCGCCACGAGCCCCCGGCTACGCATATCCAGAAAATCTTCATCGGACAGTTCGTTAAATTTCTGTTCGTCTACCACGTAAATGCCATCGATGTTGTAGAGCCGGCCGTCCGGTCGATGCTGCAGACGGACCTGCTGAGTCGTGAGCAGGCCTTTCTCTGTCAGATACTTGGTGATTTCCTGCGTCTGTTGATTCTGCTGGGCAGCCTGTACCAGGCCTTCGATGCGGGCTTCCATATATTCGGTGTTTTTGCCGTCATCGGTGAATACCCGCTCGCCCTCATTGTCACTCAACAGGGGACTTTCTTCATCGACCAGAACCGCAAACTGCTCACGATTCTCATCCGTTGCCGTAATGGCGAAAGGCGCGTTGCCAAAGCCCACCGGAATCACCTGGGCAGGGAAGGGCTCTTCCTGGCAGTAGAGATTCTGACCTTCCTGCAGCCCCATGATCGCCACCGGCATGAAATCATCGGTGCTCTGATTGGTCACAAATACCAGTGGAAACTCAGCAGACAGGGTAAAGAAATCGCGCACCACGATCGGAATCAGGTTTTGTTGCTTGAAGCGCGTGTAGTCGCCCGATTGTCTGACTCTAAGGTTAGCGTGCTGGTCTTTCGCCAGTGGGACAAATTTCGACATGCTTTGGATACCTTGTTTGGCTTGAGCTGAGCCAGCATAAGCTGGTGTCAGTGTGTATTTATCAGGGACTACCCTGCGTGAGGGGGCCAATGTTCCCAGATAGCGCGCTGGATGAAAAGTCACTTGTCGAAAAAGTCTGTAGAAATGCCTTAACGGATGCCGGGCTGTGTGCCCGCTGAAGAGCGCCGTCTGGCTCCGGCGAATCCGATTTCGTCCCCTGCCTGGCTGAGGTATAGTGTGAGTCCATCGGCGAAATAACCCGCTCAGTGATTCGTAGGGCCTGTGAGCGGGTCAGTTTCCGCTTGTCTCCACGCTGAGAGGGTCTTGCCATGCAAACTCAATCCAGAAAAATAGCTTATTACCAACTGGGCCGACTTCGCGTCCCGGACTATCTGCCGGGCATTGTTGCGGCCATACTCCTGCTGTTTGGCTTTCCCTTCGTGGTCCAGAGTCAGCAGTCCGCTGAGATACGCACAGAAGAGGTGGCTGATGGCCGCTATGTGCTGTTCGGTCGCGGCGGCAACATTCTGGCGTCCCTTGGCGATCAGGGCGTGATGATTGTGGATTCCCAGTTCCCCGACATGGTGCCAAAGTATCAGTCGACCATTCGCGCTCTGGGAGGTGGTGAGGTGGACTTTACCATCAACACCCACTGGCACTATGACCATGCTGACGGCAATGAACTGCTCGGCGAGGCCGGCTCCTGGATTGTGGCGCATAGGCACTCGCGAGAGATGATGATGCAGCACAACACGATCAATACGGTCACCAACCCCATCGTCGAGCAGGCGCCGTATGCTACCGCCGGATTACCCGTTACGACTTTTGACACCCGCATGGAAATGTACTTCAACGGTGAACAGGTCGATTTAATTCACGCGGGGCCGGCGCACACCCGGGGCGATGCCGCGGTGTATTTTCGCGACAGCAACGTCATCCATATGGGCGATGTCTATAACAATGCCGGATATCCGTTTATTGACGCGGAAAACGGCGGCGGCATCGAAGGCGTGATTGCTTTCTGCGAGGCCATCCTGCAGGAGATCAATACCGACACGGTAGTCGTGCCCGGTCACGGGCCGGTGGCAGGCTATGCGGACCTCGCGGAGTACGTCACTATGCTCACCGAGATTCGGGGCAAAATGATGGTGCTGATCGGACAGGGCGCGTCGCTGGAGGAAGTTATCGCGGCAAATGTAACAGCGAACTGGGATGCCAAGAAAGGCGATCCGACCCGACTGGTGAACAGAGCCTACTACAGCTTAACGCGGTAGGAGCGACCCTGGCTGAAGGCGCCTGCATTGCATTCGGACGTCGGAGATGCCCGCAATCGACTAGGCGCCAAAGCGGTAGCGCAGCCGAAATGCGAAGGTATCTACGATGGGCTGATTCCAGGTCCGGGCAAACAGATTGGAATAGCTGTCGAAGGTGTCTCTCGGCAGATTGGAACCTCGGGTATAGACCAGGAATAGATCCGACAGAGGCGCAATTTCCCAGCGGTAGCGGGCCTGAAACGTCATCCGTGAAATACTGAAGTTGTCAGAAGTCGCAGATGGCTTTTCGACCGGACGCAGTGGCTCAGCCCCAACGGGTGAGCTTTGCCAGAAGCGGTCTTCAAAGGCCTTCAGTCCGTTGTACTGCATGGTAAATCGGATCTGCTGGCGCGGCCCGATGAAATAATTGACCTCCAGATTGGGTGCCCACTGATGCGCTTCAAAGCTGGTATAGGCGCCACCGCCTTTGTGAATCAGCAGCGCTTCCTGATCTGTGTACTGCAGGTTTATCGCTGAGGAAAAACGGTCAGTGGGCCGCCAGGTCAGGCCTGTGCGGCCGGTGACGCTTTGCGGGCCCAGGTCGTCGGCGTCCCAGTTCAGCGCGAACTCATACGCCAATTTCTCTGCCGGGTTGCTGGAGTAGCTCAGGTTCAGCCGCTCTCGTTGAGGTACGGCGAAATCGCCGGTTCCGCGGCCCAGCCGGTCATCTGTGCGGGCGGGGAACAGCCCCAGAGAGTAGGAAAACGTGTCGTTGTTGAGAAAGTTGTAGTCCTGATTCAGAAAGATACCGAGTCGGACGGGCCGGCCTTCGACATTCCATTGGTTGGCAACCACATAGGTGGTCGTCCGCGAACGCAACCCCTCTACATCTGATTCAAAGATGTTGTAGTTGTAGTCCAGATTCATCTGATCATTTCGGGTAAGGAATCCCAGTCCATTGATATCCAGAGATTCGTCGAAGTAGGTTGCCCGAAGCGTATGCTGTTTGCCTCTTTCCGGCCGGAAGCGGAAATCCGCCATACCGCCGTAGCCGACTTCTCTGTCGTTATCCGACCGCATGAAACTCGAGTCGATGACCCAGCGATTGTCGGCAGAAAAATAATGTGCATCGATCGCATTGACTGATTCATTGATGTCGGGATGCATGACGCTTGTCCCCATCCAGCCAATGCTTCGGCGGCCTCCCGAGTTGGTGTCTTCGTACAGCGCACGACCCACGATAAAATCTCGGCCGGTCGTGGTCAGCGTAATCGGTGAGCCATCATCGAGGGTGCCCCCGATTGCGAGGTCGTCTTCATAGGCCAGCAGTGTGCCGTAGCGGACTTTGCCCTGCTGCCCGGTGAACTTGAGCGCGCCTAGCAAGTCGGTGGGCTGACTGCGGTCAGTGGGTTGCACATTCACCCCTGCGGGGACTGTCAGCTCTGGCGCACCACCGATGCGGCGGGTGTTTACCAGCTGTATCGGTCCGCCGGGTCCGCCAGGATTGCTGTGGCGTGGATGCGTGATAAAGATGTCCTGCCCTTCGAGAAAGAAGTCGCGCTGCTCAGGGAAAAACTGTTCGAAGGCCGTCAGATTGACAACCACATCGTCTGCTTGAATGCTGCCGAAGTCCGGGTTCAGCGTGGCGGTCAACTGAGTGTTGGTGGTCGGACGCCAGAAGATGTCAGTGCCTACTTTAAAGGTATTCTCATGGCCCACTGCGTCATGGACACCGCCGATGAACGGGTAATACGTCAGTTGCCTGCGCGGCTCGATGCCCCTGAGTTCATATTTGGTGAAGGCCGACAGATATTCATTCACCGTTCTCGGGATGGGCGGCACTGCCCAAGAATCGCCATTGAGGTGGCCGACCTGGCGCTCGAAATAAAAACCAATGCGCCTGACATCTTCTGCCTGGGGTAGCGCCAGCATTGACCAGGGGATATAGATCTCCGCGCTCCAGCCGTTTTCCAACTCGCTCGTGCGTCCGTTCCAGGTTCCATCCCACTGCAGATTGAACTGTCGCTCCGGCAGAATGGTGCCGTCGGTCATGGACTCTCCGAGGTTGAGCCTGATGAAATACCCATACAGCCCCTGACCGGAAGGGTCGAGGCTGACGGTAAAGGCGTCCCGGTCCAGTCGGGTATCCCGCGAGGTCATTCTGGCAATCAGAGTTCCCGCGGGCTGGAAGTTCATAGCACCGATATAAATGCCGCGCTCGGTATAGAACATGCGAACGTGTGTGTCGTAAGGCGTCTCTGCCAGCGTATCCGGCACGATGACTTTCATGCCCTCAATCACGGGTAAATCTTTCCAGACTTCCTCATCGAGATCACCATCGAGCCGAAAATCGTTGTCCGCTTCGCTGATTCGGGTGACCTGGGGCAGAATATCCTGAGCAAGCACTGCCGGCCAAGCGACCGTCAGAAACGCAAGCACGCAGCAGGAAAGGCAGGCACTGAGCTTTGTCGGGGATACGAGTTTGAGCATTGTGCCGTGTGCCTGTTTTGGGCTCAGCCGTCCTTCGGGCCGGCAGAAAACGCGGCTTGTTCTGCTAAGCTCGCGGTGTGAGCGAAAGAAAGCCGCCTGTTTGAGGCTGATTGCCTCCTGATACGCTGCGCACTATACGCGAATCGCGCCCATTATGAAGGGCAAAGCGACGATTTGTTGCAATTTCCAGGGACTAAGCAAAGTGGTAAATGCGTCTGCTTTTGCTGCTGATGACCGCATTTTCCTGTAAGATACGCGGTTTTTTCCTCCTAAGCGCAACTATGACGAGAATAGGAATCATCGGCGGCGGGCAGCTGGCGGCCATGTTGGTAAAGGCGGTCAGGCAGACTGATGCGAGCGCTGATACAGAGACTCAGATCTTCGTGCTGGATTCAGACCCGAATTGCCCCGCAGCGCTGGTGGGTGGGGTCCATGTTCCGGGCAGCCCCTCGAGTGGCGAAGGATACGATCAACTTGCCGCTTTGGCTGATGTGCTGACGATTGATCTGGAGAACGTCAGTGTCGAAAAGTTGAGCAGACTGCAGTCGGACGGACATGCTGTTGTCCCTGATCCTGGTCTGTTGGCGCGTGTCACCGACAAGCTGCAGCAGAAACGCTGGTATGCCGAACTGGGCCTGCCGACTGCAGACTTTCAGGCGCATCCTGCGAACGAGGACATCAGCAGTGACGCTTTTGGTTTCCCTGTTGTCCAGAAAGCAGCGCGAGGAGGCTATGACGGGCGCGGCGTTTTTGTCCTGCATTCCGCACAAGACAATGTCGATCGTCTTCAGGTTGACGGATTTCTCGAGCGCTACATCGAGCGCAGCATGGAGATCTCCGTGATGGTGGCTGCCGATGGGCAAGGCGCAGCGGCCGCCTATGAGCCTGTTGAGATGGTATTCCACGAAGCAGGTAACGTGCTCGATTATCTCGTCGCGCCGGCCAGGTTGGAGGCGGAGCGGCTTGCTGAAGCCCGCCGTCTGGCGGTCAGCGCAATCGAGAAAATGCAGGGCAAGGGCATTTTTGGTGTGGAGATGTTTCTGACACCCAAAGGCGAACTCCTGATTAATGAAATTTCTCCCAGAACCCATAACAGTGGGCACTACACCACTGAAGCCTGTCAGACGTCGCAATTTGTCCAGCAGTTCAATATTCTCTCCGGCAAACCGCTTGGCAGCACCGACCAGATACAACCTGCCGTCATGTTTAATCTGCTCGGTGCTGAGGGATTTGATGGCGACACCGTAGTCGAAGGCGCTGATCTGGCGAAGAATGACCCGTCTGTGTGGGTGCATCTGTACGGAAAAACCCGCTGTTTCCCCGGTCGCAAAATGGGGCATGTGACGGTGGTGGCGGCCACGGTAGACGAAGCCCTGGAGAAAGTAGACACTATAAGACCTCAGCTTAATGTCAGAGGAGCGCAGCCAATTGACTGACCACACGACAGAACTTGAGACTGCCCAAGTCGGGATCATTATGGGCAGTGATTCTGATCTTCGAGTCATGCAGGCCGCCGCCGACATGCTCGGACAACTAGACGTGCCGTTCGAAATGACGATTGTTTCTGCTCACCGCACCCCGGAGCGGATGATGAAATATGCGGAATCCGCACGTGAGCGCGGTCTGAAAACGATCATTGCCGGGGCGGGAGGCGCTGCGCATTTGCCCGGCATGGTTGCCTCAATGACTACCTTACCTGTCATCGGAGTGCCGGTTGCCGTCACGGCCTTGCAGGGGCAGGACTCACTTTTATCGATTGTGCAGATGCCCAAAGGGGTTCCGGTCGCCACTGTGGCGATTGACAATGCGGCAAATGCGGCGCTGTTGGCAGCTCAGATACTGTCCGTTAGCGATCCGCGCCTGGCAGAGCGACTGTCAGCGTTTCGTGATGAGCAGACCGCAACAGTGTTGCGCAAAGCAGAGGCAATGGCTTCAGACGATCACTGAGGGGCGGCTTCAGCGGCGCGGGTCAGTCGGTCATTGACTGCGCGCCATGCGTCTGTTTGCGGGGGGCGTTGCAGGTAAACTTCTGTAACGCCGCTGCGCTCCATGGTGTAAAGCCGATCATATAAAACGGCTGCGTAGGGCTCCGGAGTGTCTGGCATGATCCAGATCGGCGCCCGTCGCTGGCCCAGCTCCACTGCCAGATCCTGACTGCATGCAATCCCTGCTGCCGACGCCCACTGCGATTCAATCATTTCCCTGTTTGCGAGCCTCAGGCTGATGTTGACGGGCTGATAGTGCCTGTGACGCAGGCCAGGTGACGCTGCGTTACCTGATGGCCGTGAATCAGAGATTTCGCCGATTACTGACCGAAGATCATCAATACTGATGGCGCCCGGCCGGAGCAGTTGTGGGCGCTCCGATCTGAGATCGACAACCGTTGACTCGATGCCGATCGTGGTCTGGCCGCCATCCAGAATAGCGGCAATTCGCCCTCCCAAGGTGCGCTCTACATGATCGGCACGGGTGGGACTTGGTCGGCCTGACACATTGGCTGAAGGTGCCGCAAGCGGGAACTGGCAGAGTTGGATAACGGACTGAACTGCCTCGCCGGCAGGGGCTCTGATTGCCACTGAATCGAGACCGGCGGTGACAATATCCGGTATCGCGGAAGCTGCCTTCAGCACGATGCTCAGTGGGCCCGGCCAGAATGCCGCTGACAGTGCTGCCGCGATTTCCAGCTGTTTCGTTGTTGCGGCCCACAGCGGAATTGCGGCTTCGATGGAGGCAACGTGCAGGATCAAGGGATTATCAGCAGGGCGACCTTTTGCGGAAAAAATCCCTTTGACCGCGTCTGCCGAGAGGCCGTTGGCGGCAAGACCATAGACGGTCTCCGTGGGGATCGCGACCAGTTTGCCCTGTGTCAGCAGCGCTGCTGCACGGACAATATCCTCGGGGCGGTCGCTGTGAAGCGATTCGGTATTGATGGGCATCTGAGGCCGGTTTCCTGCTTGCTGAATGGAATCTGCGGTGAATTTAAGAGTGACTGAAGGCGTTATCCTGCTTCGCACCATGCCACTTTTTGTGAACTATGGGTTTTCCTGGTCGGTCACGCGTCTGACTCTTTGCATGATCGTGACTGAACCATACAGAAACCACACAGCGACTGCACCCCACCACAGGGCAAAAAACCAGTCGTTTTTATTGGTACCGTTCCAGGCTAGCCATTCGAACACAAAGGCTTCGACGAACAGATCGAATGCGAGCAGACTGAAAAATCCGAAGACCCAGATCAGGGCAAAGGCCAATGTGCTGAGTGTTTTCATGACGTGAGAAGCAGGGGTTTCAACTTAGGGTGAAAGTTTACGGTGCCCTCAAGCGCAAACTGCTCATGGTTGGATTCGATGCTTGACAGGTCATAAAGATAATTGACCATCGTGCCGCGCGACTGTTGCATGCCGTTGTCGCTGTGGTCCGCGCCCGCATTCACTTCATGTAAGGTGGCTCCATTGCCCAGGTGAAAACGCGCGACCGGATCACGGGGCTTGTCCCTTGCTTTGGAGAGAACCAGATAATTGAAAACCAGTTTTCGAATGTTTTCCTGATGGGCTTGATCTGCCGCATCGGTCAGGCTCAGTCCCGCAATCTCTTGTTTCAGTGTCTGCAGCTCAGCGGTATTTGCTGAGTCGTCCGATTCAAGCCAGCGATTGAAACCCGGAACCGGAGAGAGGGTGACAAATGTCTTGATAGAGGGAAATTCAGCCTGTAACTCCTGCACCACCTGTTTGATCAGTAAATTTCCGAAAGAGATGTTGTTCAGGCCGGGCTGACAGTTACTGATGCTGTAAAACACGGCGGTATCATGGTTGCCGTGAGACTCTGTATCCGTTTCCGGTTCATTCAGAATAGCATCAATGCTGTTGGGAATGCCGTGGGTTAGGGCTACCTCAACAAAAATCAGAGGCTCATCAATCAGGGCCGGATGAAAAAAGGCAAAACACCGGCGGTTCGGGGGGTCGATGCGATTGCGCAGGTCATCCCAGTCTTTGATGGCATGGACCGCTTCATAACGGATGATGCGCTCCAGAATGGCGGCAGAGGTTGACCAGTCGATAGTTTGCAGCTGTAAAAACCCGCGACCAAACCAGGAAGTAAACAAGCGCTGAAAATCCTCATCGACCGCTGACAAGGCGGGATGCTCTTTTAAAAAACCCAGTAAGTTGCTGCGCATGGCGACCAGATCATGGGTAGCGCCCGGCGTCTGGTTCAGCCTGCGCAGGAGTTCCTGACGATGTGGCTCAGCCGCTTTTGACAAGTCACTGAGGCTTGAGCTCGAAGGTTCGTCAACATACTTGGCGAACGCTGCTTTGATGCGGTTCTCATCAGCGTTGAAATTTCGTTCCAGATGGTGGAAAAAAGCGAGCTGCTCATCCGAATTCAGGGCGGCATAGCGATCAAGCACCTGCCGGGCCGTTACGATCCCCGACACCTCGCCGACGGATCCCATGAGCTTCTCTACCAGATCGTCGATCGATTCCGATTCTGATTTCGCAAACAGGCTCCGCTGCCGCTTTACCAGTCCAGATAAGAAGTCTTGAAATCGGAGAAATGACATCGGTATAAGCTGCCATTTTGTGCAGTGAGAGACCAGATTGAGGTGATAACGCGTTTAGAGCGGGTCTGTCAATCGCCGAAGCAAGCGCCAGCGAGGATTGAAAAACCCGGCCTCAATTGCTCCGGCAGCTGTCATCTCAGCGCTGTGGCCCGTCGCAGAGGGCGTAAACATGAACAGCGAGAAAAGGAAAAAGAGATGACAGAGAAAAAGAGAGATCGCGGTACAGGAAGGTGTCAAAAGGGTTGCAAGGCGCTCGGTAAGTCAAGCTGGAACTGAGAAGGATGCGGAGACTCTGGGCAGCCATGCGGGCGCCTGAAACAGAAAGCGCCGAGACCAGAAGAGAATCGGTTTAGCTTTTGTGCTCAACAAATCAGGCAGTGTTCGATACAGATTTTCCCGTCTCTCTCCACGAAAATGGCGTGATTGACCAGTTCATCGTCTGTGGATGAAACGAATTGACGCCAGACCACGCCAATCGACTCCCGGCGTCTGAACAAACAGACAAATTCTCGCCGGGTAAAAACGCCGTGGGGCCTGTATTCCAACTGCGAGGCGAGGTTTTCAGGGGTCACGATAGCCTTCAATCTGTCGGTGAAATCCCTGACGTGTTTTGCATGATTTCCGGTATTGGAGCCGTCCAGACAGTTGTCCATGATGGGTTCGACAATCTGCAGGATTGCTTCCTGAGTTTTTTCGGTAAAGCGCATCACGAGTCAGCTCTCCTGAGCAATGCCGGACTAAAGCGGTCCCGGCGCTTCCGTCTCCAATGGGCGTAGGTGATTTGTCGGGCTCTTGGGCGCCGCTTACGACCCCTGGTTGTCTGGCTGCACCTGCTTTTTCAGATAAAGCAGAGCGGTCGTTGCAAGGACAATCAGCATGAGAACCGCGAATTGCTTTTCCCGGCTGATTGCGACCACCAGCACAGCGGCCGCCCACATGATCGACTGCGAAAGCACGACTTTATTACTCATAGCGTCCGGATCCGAATTGTTTGACATGACCGTCAGCTTACTTGATCAAGCGCCACTGCGCGACTCTGGATGCAGCGCTTAATACCAGCAGGCCGGCGAATATGCCCAGATTTTTAACGAAGTTCTGCGTCTCATGGGCACTGTCTGTGTTGGGATATTCATTCCAGAAATCGTGCATGCCGAAGTTGATGAGCAGGGTAAGCAAGGCCAGCAGCAGAGCGGCTTCCTTGATGCGATAGCCTGCAATCAACATGGACCCCAAGCCCACCTGCAAGACGATTGTGATGGGAAGCAGCAGGTTAACCAAGGGAACATTGTGCAGAGTCATGTATTCAACCATGGCCTCGTAACCCGGGATTTTTGTCAGTCCCGGAATAAGAAAATACAGCCCCAGCAGGATTCTTCCTACAGTGATGGTGGTTCTTTCCATAAGCCTTTACCTGAGCCGAAATAGGCATTTTCGTGTGTTAGTCAGCCCGGTTCATCAGTGACATGGCTGAGGAAAGTGTCGAAACTGTTTGCCTGCAAGTTTGGCCGGAGAACTGTCCGGCTGGTCGCTGCCGAAGTCTGCGCAGGGTAGAGTGGCCTACAGGCTATTCAGTTTCTTTGCGACAGGCAACAGCCACGCCCCCAGCGCGGCGTTTACCAACAGCTTGAGCGTAATCATAATGGCGGCCGGAAGGCCCCATACAAAATCAAGAAAGCCGTTCCAGAACCATGAATACATCCATGCTTTTACAATCCGGAGAAAGGTAAGGTCCATAAAATCTGAGGTCGAAAACGACAAAAAGCTGTAGTCAGCAGAGAGTACGTAAGAATAAATCCAGACGAAAAAAACAAGTTGAACCGGAGTTGTCCAGATCAAAAAATAGGCGAGATACAGGAGTGCCTTATTCACGATTGCTCCACTGTAACGAATTTATTTTGGGTGCAGGGTTGAGAGCGCGGTGTTTCTGAACCCTCTGCGAAATTTTCGACAAAACTTAAAGTTTTTGTTCATTACCTTTCTTTTGTAAATGATGACGCATTCCAATAGAGATTAAACCAAGAGATGCAAAAGCAATTCCGGTATAAAAACTAGCTTCGTTATCAAAAACAAAAGACCAAAGGGCAGCTACACCTCCGATACCTGTAATGACTTCAAATTCTCGGTTCTTGATGAATACGAGTAACTTATTCCTTGTTAGGTTCATCTGATTCTGCATTCCAGATCATTCAACCTTAACAGACAAAAATTCATAACTCCTGCGAATCTATGGTCCTTTGAGGTATGAGTTTCATTCGACGGTCACTGAGTAGATGCAAACAGTGAATTAGATTTTCATCATTTTTGAACTTTTTGTGAAAGGTTTTGTAAAACTTAATGTATTTCTCTTCCATTATTTTTTAACTTTGTAATAGATCATTGTTAAAAAGTAAAAAATGATTAACGCCTCCAAAATTAAACAAATCCAAAAAATAAATTCGTTAAGGTAATCTGAAGTTAATAACAGTGTGTTTATTACTAAGGCAATAAAAATGCTTGTCTTATTTGTTGCTAAATCTTGCTGTATTGATTTTTTTATTTTGCTAATCATTCAACAAAGGGGTCATCTTTGTCAGTGAGTCTTCCAGTGCACTTTAGAAAGAAATAATAAGCAAATGCAGAAAGAAAGAGTGGACCCCCAATCTCCCCTAATTTCATGGGCAAAGAGAAGAATGCCCACCATGACAACAAACTTACAACTAGTGGCAAATACCAAAAATGTTTACCATATTTTGATAATAAATTTTTCATCACATGATTCTAAAAGTTTTTAAAACTTTTGTGTAGGTTTTATTTTTAAACGTTTTGAGTTTTTTCTGACCAACCAGGAAAAATTTTTTATTCAACAGTAACCGATTTGGCTAAATTGCGAGGCTGGTCCACATCAGTGCCTTTGACGATGGCAACGTGATAAGAAAGGAGCTGCAGCGGAATGGTGAATACAATCGGATCAAGAACATCAGGCGAGGCCGGGACGTGGATGACCTTACAGTTCTTGTCACCCTGATAGTTCACGCTCTCGTCAGAAAAGACGTACAGCTTTCCGCCTCGGGCGCTGACTTCTGCGAGGTTGGCGCGCAGTTTTTCAAGCAGGTCATCATTGGGCGCTACTGCGATGACCGGCATGTTTTCGTCGACCAGCGCCAGCGGTCCATGCTTAAGCTCACCTGACGGATAGGCCTCAGCGTGGATGTAGGAGATTTCCTTCAGTTTCAGCGCGCCCTCTTTGGCAATAGGGTACTGGATTCCTCTGCCAAGAAACAGGCTGTGATGCTTGTCGGCGAATTGTCGAGACATCTTGCGAATGTCTTTGTTGAGGCTCAGCGTGCTTTCGATCAGATCCGGTAAACGGTTGAGCTCTCTGACCAGAGCTGCCTCTTTGCGCGGTGTCAGGCCATTCCGGCGTCCCAGAGCAATGGTCAGGATCAGCAATACGGCGAGCTGTGCTGTAAACGCTTTGGTTGAGGCGACGCCGACTTCTTGCCCGGCCATCGTCAGTAGAGAAAAATCTGATTCACGCACCAGTGAACTGGTGGCAACGTTGCAAATAGCCAGATAGGCAGTGTAGGGGAGTGTTTTGGCGTAGCGAAGCGCGGCCAGGGAGTCTGCGGTTTCTCCGGATTGAGAAACGGTGACCAGCAAGGAGCCGTCCGGCACGATGATGTCCCGATAGCGATAGTCGCTGGCAATATCCACTGAGCACTCCATGCGGGCAATGGACTCAAGCCAGTATTTGGCGACATGGCAGGCATGATAGGAAGTGCCGCAGGCGACAAACTGAACGTGTTTGACCTTGTCAAAAATCGCCGGGGCCTTGACGCCGAATGCATTCTCGAGGACTTTGTTTTTCGAGATCCTGCCGTCCAGCGTGTCGCGGATGACAGCCGGTTGCTCATATATTTCTTTCAGCATGAAGTGCTTGTAGAGACCCTTATCGCCATCACTGCTGCGGCCCGCCACTGTGCTGATTTTGCGCTTGATCTGCTTACCGTCGTGCCAGATTTCGTAACTTTCACGGGTAATTCGGGCTATGTCCCCTTCTTCCAGGTAGACGAACTGATCGGTCACCTGGCCCAGCGCGTGTGGGTCGGAGGCAACAAAGTTTTCCCCAATTCCGACACCGATCACCAGCGGACTGCCTGATCTCGCGACGATTAATTCATTCGGTGTGGCCGCATCGGCAACACAAATGCCGTAAGCGCCTTCGAGGCGCCTGATGGCTTTTTGGGTCGCAGCAAACAGAGAGACCTTGTTTCCCTTGCGTTCAAGATGGATCAGATGCGCGATGACTTCGCTGTCAGTCTGCGTGGCGAACTGATAGCCGGATTTGCTCAACTTCTCCCGAAGCTTTTCGAAATTCTCGATGATGCCGTTGTGAACAATGGCAATTTGCCCGCCTGAGCTGTGAGGGTGCGCATTGGCATTCGTGGGTTTGCCGTGAGTTGCCCAGCGCGTGTGGGCGATGCCGACGTGACCCCTAAGCGCTTTCCCCTGGACCCGCTCTGCCAGTTTATTTACCTTTCCGGCGGTCTTGTGGACTTTGAGGGTTTTTCGATCGGGGGCAAGCAGCGCGATGCCCGCTGAATCGTAGCCGCGATATTCCAGTCTTTTCAGTCCTTCCAGGAGGATCTCGGTGACATTCCGTTCAGCAATTGCGCCGACAATTCCGCACACGGGCCTGACCTGCTCGCAGTAAGTGAGGAGTAGAATTATCTCCCAGATTCCGCGCGCCCACAATCAGCGCAGCAACAGGTGCAGGCTAGTGCTCGCACTCTGAGTCCAGATTCCTTACTATTCGCTCCTGCATCAAAAAATGACAACAGCAACTATGGCAGCACAGAAACGCTACTTCGGCACGGACGGTATCCGCGGTAAGGTTGGCCAGGCGCCCATTACCCCTGATTTTATGCTTAAACTGGGATGGGCAGCCGGTAAGGTGTTCATGCAAGGCGGTCACCGCAGCAAAATATTGATTGGCAAAGACACGCGTATCTCCGGTTACATGTTTGAGGCAGCGCTGGAAGCAGGCCTGACGGCAGCAGGGGTGGATATCAATCTTACTGGCCCGATGCCAACACCCGCGATTGCTTATCTGACCCGCACTCTGCGTGCTCAGGCAGGGATCGTGATCAGCGCGTCGCACAATTCCTTTGAAGACAACGGAATCAAATTTTTTTCTGGCAATGGCACGAAGCTGCCCGATGAGGTCGAACTGGCTATTGAAGCCGAACTCAGCAAGGCGCTGACGACGGTTGCACCGAAATCTCTGGGTAAGGCCAGCAGAATTGACGATGCCAGAGGCCGCTATATCGAGTTCTGTAAAAGCACCGTTGGCTCACGGTTGACACTTTCGGGTCTGAAGGTGGTTGTGGATTGCGCCAACGGCGCGACTTACGATATCGCACCCGCCGTGCTCTCTGAGCTGGGGGCCGATGTCGTCAGTATCGGAACGGATCCGAACGGATTGAACATCAACGATAAGATCGGCTCCACCTCGCCAGCTGCGCTCAAAGAAAAAGTTCTAGAGGTGGGCGCTGACCTCGGTGTTGCACTGGACGGCGACGGTGACCGGAGCATTATGGTGGATCATCAGGGCAATGTCGTTGATGGCGATGAGATGCTGTTCGTAATTGCCTGCGAGCGCCGACGCCGGAACATTGAATTCGGTGGTGTTGTAGGAACCAAAATGAGCAACCTCGGTATGGAACTGGCGCTTGCAGAACGAGCAGTTCCTTTCGCGCGCACGGCAGTTGGTGACCGGTTTGTTCTGCAGGAAATGCAGCAGCGCGGATGGCAGCTGGGCGGTGAATCATCCGGACATATCATTTGTCACGATATTACGACGACCGGGGATGGTATCGTGTCAGCTCTGCAGGTGCTCACCGCTGTTGTCCTGACCGGTAAGCCACTGAGGGAATTACGCGGTGCAATGCAGAAGTTTCCACAAACCATGATTAACGTCAGGCTGGGTCAGGATCCCGATGTGTCTGCCAGCCAGAGCGTTCGTGACGCCGTGTCTGGCGTTGAAGACAAACTACAGGGCAGAGGGCGTGTTCTGTTGCGCCCCTCAGGCACCGAGCCGGTGCTGCGGGTGATGGTCGAGGGCGAAGACGCTGATCTCGTTGCGCAGTTAGCGCGGGAACTGGCGGATGTGGTTGCCGCCGAAGCTGGGAAAATTGCCTGATCGGATTGATCTGTTTGGGCGCTGTTGCGTAACTCCTACACGACCCAAGTAATCCATCTGCTCATGTGACCATCCTCCCATGCCTGAAGGACCTGAAATTAGGCGCGCTGCCGACAAAATTGCCCGAGTTCTTGAAGGCCGGCAAATTGTCGATATCCATTTTGGTCTGGACCGCCTGAAGGGCAGGGAGCGTGATTTTCAGGGCGCCGAGGTGCGTGAAATTGAAACCCGCGGCAAGGCCCTGCTGACCCACTTCGATAACGAACTCACGATCTATTCGCACAATCAGCTGTATGGACGCTGGTACGTCGTCAAGCGGGATGCTTTTCCTAAAACAAATCGGAGTTTGCGCCTTGCGCTGCATACGCGCACACACAGCGCGCTGCTATACAGTGCCAGTGACATCAGTATCTGGGATCAGTTTGAGCTTGAACTCCATCCCTTTCTGGCAAAGATAGGCCCGGACATTCTGAGTCCCAAGCTGACCTGGAAAGAAATCTCTCAGCGACTGCGCAGTGAACGCTTTCATCGACGGACTCTGGCCTCTCTCTACCTGGCTCAGGACTTCCTCGCGGGCATTGGCAACTACCTGCGCAGCGAAATTCTGTTCGATGCGAAGGTTCTCCCGGATGCTAGGCCCCTTGATCTGAGTGTGAAACAGCTCAATGATCTGGGTCGCAGTACCCTGAAGATCAGTCAGAGGGCCTATCAGACAGCGGGCATCACGAATCCTCCCCGCCGGGTGGCTCGTCTGAAAAAACAGGGACTGAAGCGTGGCGCGTTTCGTCACGCGGTATTCGGCCGACAGCGCCTGAGCTGCTATGAGTGTGGCGACATCATCAGAAAAGACCTGCTGTCCGGCAGAAGGCTTTACTGGTGCCCCGGATGCCAGGGTTCCTAGCGGCAGAATTCAATTTTGGGATTGGCGGCAAAATAGTGTAGCTTCTTCCGTCAGAGCCGAGGTCCCTGACCCGGGTTCCGACAGAAACCTTAAGTGAAGACGCCTGTCCTATGTCTGAATCAAATAACTACGCCCCCGAGTCCGAGGCAGACCCTGATGCCCCGAGACTGAGACCACGCTTCACCGAAATCCCGACTTTTATGCGGGCCCCCATTGCGAACCTGGCAGAGACTGATATCGCGCTTATCGGTGTTCCCTGTGATCTCGGTGTGACGAACCGCGCAGGCGCGCGGCACGGTCCGCGCGAGATACGTAATCAGTCCTCACTGATGCGTTCATTTAACATGTCGACGCGAATCAACCCCTATGATCTGGCGAAGATTGCCGACGTTGGCGACGTGCCTATCGATAACCTGTTTAATCTGGATGAAGCGATCAAGGAAATTGAAGCTTTTTACACGTCGGTGGGTGCTCAGGGCGTGATTCCGCTTTCTGCCGGTGGCGATCATTCCATTACCTACCCGATTCTGAAGGGACTGAAAAAAGACGAGCCCTTCGCTTTAATCCATGTCGATGCGCATACCGATACCTGGGCAGAATTCTATGGATCGAAATTTCACCATGGCGCACCTTTTCGGCTCGCAACCGATGAAGGGATTATAGATCCGACCAAAACCATTCAGATAGGTATTCGCGGCGGCCAGAACAACCTCGACGGGCTGAATTACTCCTATGACTCGGGCATGCGGGTTGTAGAGATGGATGAATTTACCGACCTCGGCGTTGAAGCCGTAATTGCCGAGGCGCGCAAGGTCGTTGGTGATGCTCCGACCTACATTACCTTCGATGTGGACGGTATTGATCCAGTGTTCACGCCAGGCACCGGAACACCGGAGGTTGGAGGCCTCACCACCGTCGAGGCTCTGCGTTTGCTGCGCGGACTACGCGGATTAAATCTGATAGGTGGTGATGTGGTTGAAGTGGCGCCGCCGTTTGATCAAACCGGTAATACCGCGCTGGTGGGGGCTTCCATGATGTTCGAGATACTGTGTCTGCTCGCCGAATCTTTCAGTCAGCGTAAGGGGTCAACCCCAGCCAAACGTGTCTGATGGGAGCGCTCAGACTACTGCGCTTTGCCCTGCCTTCGATTCTGGGGGTTTTCTTTTTTCTGTTTCCGGTTCGCTATCAGGGAAGCTGGACGATTCCGATGTCGGTGCTTTCCGATGTGCTGGAGAGCAGGCTTGGCGACAGTCTGCCTTATATCGGCTTTGCGCTGGTGTTTATCTCCGCATTGCTCTCGGTCTATTACTCGTTGGTCAGGCAAGAGAATTCCCGTCACTCGCGGCTTGAACAATTGTTTACCGTAACTCCGCTGTGGCTGGCCCTTAGAGTGATCGGTGCGATTTTCGGCGGCATGATCATCTGGCAGGTGGGTCCTGAATCAGTCTGGTCGGAGACGACAGGGCATATCGTGGTTTACGACTTGCTGACCGCGATCGTGACGATTTTTTTGTTTGCGGCCTTTTTGCTGCCGCTGCTAACTGATTTCGGCTTGATGGAGCTGGTTGGAATCGCGCTTTCTCCTCTATTCCGCCGGCTGTTCCGCTTGCCGGGCAGGTCTTGCGTCGATGCGATCGCCTCCTGGATGACGGCAGCCACAGTAGGCGTCCTGATTACTTCCCAGCAGTACGAAAAGGGCTTTTACAGTCAGCGAGAGGCGGCGACTATTGCGACCAATTTTTCTGTGGTGTCTCTGCCGTTCTGCGTTGTCATTGCTGAGTTCGTCCAGCTTGGTCATGTGTTCGTGCCGTTCTATCTCACGGTTTGCTGTGCAGGTTTGATCACGGCGATCGTGATGCCTCGAATTCCACCACTCTCAAAAATTCCGGATCAATATTCGGAAGCAGGCAAGCAGCGCTCTGAGCGTGATAGGTTATCCGGCGAAGAGTCTGCCGGATCCCTGACGAGAGGGTTTCTGGCAGCACTGGAGCGGGCAGATAACGCGCCCCGTCCGCGCGCCTACCTACAGAGCGGCATGTATAACCTGTTCGACATCTGGTTCGGGCTGATGCCGCCGCTGATCGCGATCGCGACCTTCGGACTGATCGTAGCTGAATACACCCCGGTGTTCGAAGTGCTTTCCTATCCTCTCGCGGCGCTATTGTCCTGGTTGCAGATCCCTGATGCCGGAGCAGCGGCACCAGCCCTGCTGGTGGGGTTTGTCGAGATGTTTCTGCCGGGAGTCATTGCTCAGGGTATTGAAAGCGAACTGACCCGTTTCGTGATCATCTCAGTGGCTATCACGCAACTGATTTATATGTCAGAGGTTGGCGTACTGATTCTGAAGACCCGAATTCCGCTGAATTTTATCAATCTGGTGACGTTGTTTGTGCTGCGCACGATCATCGCGCTGCCGGTTATCGTCGCCATAGCGCAGGGTCTGGTTGCCGCGGGAGTTCTTACCTGATTCGCTCCGTTTTGATGCGTTGCAGCACTGCATCACATTCAGGCTGAACGGGGGCAACCTGTGCTCCCGACCACTTCACCTCCGACAAAAAGGATGATTATCAGGCCTTTCTAGTAACAGGATGTTGCTGCGTTATCGGGTCTGGAACTTCCAGTCTCCGTCGTGCCCTTTGAGGTATGCGTAGCCGCCGGTGAACCGGGGTGCCGAATTCTCTCCCATGGGCTGGCACCAGAAAATGCCGACAATCGCATCTGGCTCGCTCGATAAGTTGCTGGCCAGTCTTCGGTGTTGCTCTTGTTCGTCATCGAACGGTTCCTGAAACAGGTATTTCACCCCCATGTCATTCTGCGCGAGCTGACGGATATTAGAGACGAACGCGTACATATCCAGATAATTATTGCTGTCTGTAACGAGGGTTCTCAGCCAGTCATCATCTGCCAGGGAGACGGCCGCGTAGGCGTTCCGAAACAGAAGCAGCTGATCCTGAGACAGAGGGGAAACGGTTTCCCGGTTCCAGTTGTGATAGCGGGCGCACAGCGAGCCCTCCACCTGCGGCAGGGGTGTAAATATGGAGTCAAACTCGTCCTCGGGGCTGGCGAAGTCCTGGCCGAAAGTCGGCATGTTGTGGAACAGCAGCGCCGCGCTTACGAGCAGCACGGTCATCGATTGGTAAGCAGCAGTCATGATTTTTCTTTCGCCCCCTGAGTCTGGCGAGGATAGTCAGACGGGAATCTATCACAAAAGTCGGAGCAACTGCCCGATCGGCAAGCGGAAGGAGATGTCAGATCAGCCTTCGGCTCTGATTTCTGCGCGATCCATGGCGCTGGAATACGCGGTTGCTCGCGCCGCTGGTCTTTGCCGCCAGATTCGCCGTTCGCATGCGTTTTTGTGCGGCACGATAGGCTGACAAATGATCGACAATCGGGGCGGGATAATCGCGGTCAATGATGCAGCCTGACTGCTGCTGGACCAGTGCCGGCATACGATGCGGCTCGGCGATAAAGCCATCCGGGACATTCGTCAGTTCGGGCACCCACTGACGGATGAACAGTCCCTTCGGGTCCTGATCGAGCACCTGCTTGATGGGGGAATAAATCCGCAGTGCAGAGATGCCTGTTGTGCCAGCCTGCATTTGAATTTGTGAATAATGGATGCCGGGCTCATAGTCCGTGAACAGCCGCGCCAGATGCAGGGCCGGCTGCCGCCAGTGTAACCACAAATGATAGGAGGCAAACGAAATCAACATCGCCCGCATGCGGAAGTTGATCCAGCCCGTCTGCTGAAGCGCGCGCATACAGGCATCGATCAGTGGATAGCCTGTCCGACCCGCCGCCCATGCCTCGAAGTAGGCGGGGTTGAACTCGTCTTCTCTCAGGCCGTTAAACGCAGGGTTCATGTTGTCGAATTCGATCGCCGGTTCGTCTTCCAGTTTCTGCATAAAATGGCAGTGCCAGGCGAGGCGCTCAACGTAATTCGACAGTGATTGGCTCCAGGGGTCCCGCTGGCCGCGCTGACGCTGGAGCTCACGTTTGCGCTGGGAGACACGCTGATACACTGTGCGAAGTGAAATATTGCCGTAAGTCAGGTAAGGACTCAGCCGGCTGCAGCTGTCCCAGGCGGTCAAGGGTGAGGAAAGGCCCTGCAGATAGTCCCGTGACCGGTCTGACAAAAAACTGTTGAGTAGCTTGCTCGCCTCACTCTCCCCACCGGTTTGTCTGCTGAGCAGTCCATCGTCCTTCAGCGCAAAGCTTTGCGGAGACTGCATGCCAAGCCCGGTGAGTCCGGTTGCGCCGTCGACGATGTGCCCGGGACGGCTGACCAGAGGCGAAGTCACGAATCCCTGCCATTGTCTGGCCCAGCCGTCTCTGCTGGTCATTGCCCGGACGACACCCTGCTGGCGGTACTCAATGAAATCTATCCCCGCTGACCGGGCCCATTTTTTGACAGCCCGGTCGCGCTGGTAGCTGAGGGCGTTGGTGGTTTCCTGATGCGCACGAATGCAGTGAAAGCCTGTTTCGGCCTGGAGGCCGCTGATAACGTCGACGGCGTCTCCGCGCCGGATCAGTAATCGACTGCCAAGCCTGCGCAAATCGCGATCGAGCTCAGTCAGGGAGTCGTTAATGAAGAGCAGATGTCGCTTTGAGAAGTCGTCAGCGCTGATAAGGTCTGGCTCATAGATATAGAGGCAGATGACTTTTCCGCGTTTTGCAGCGGCGAGAAGCGGTGAGTGATCGGTGACGCGCAGATCGCGCTTGAACCAGACTAATTCAGCTGTCATCGGTCGGTTCCCTGACAGACAGGGCAATAATAGGTCGAGCGCGCCGTTTCTCCCTGTCGCTGCATCACAATAGGGCCTGAGCATTCAAGGCAGGGCATTCCCCGACGCCGATAAACCCAGAGCCTGTCCCCAAGAGTCGACCCCCGAAACTTGCGACGCAGGCCTTCAAGGTTTCGTCTCATGTAGTGTCTGGCACTGCGCAGGCACACTCGCAGTGTTTCGTCATCCAGCGTCGACAGCGGTTCAAAGGGGTTGAGCCGATTCATGAACAGGATTTCCGATTTATAGACATTACCGATACCGGCCACGAGCTGCTGATTCATCAGCGCCTCTCCGAGTGGCAGATGGTCATGCATGCGCAATCTGGCGATGGCCGCGTCCTCGTCAAATGCGTCTGCCAGTAAGTCAGGGCCCAGCCGGGTCAGCAGTGCACGGCCCCGAATCCGGATGCTGCTTTCTACCTCAATGAGTTTCGGGCTGAAGCAAATCAGATCATGGCTGAGAAAGCGCATGGCGAGCGCGGCACGGTAAGCGGGTTTTCGCCAGCGCTCTCCGCGGGGGTATATGTGCCAGGAGCCGGTCATGCCCAGGTGCGAATGAACAGTGAGGCCGTTATCCAGACCCAGCAGCAGATGCTTTCCTCTGGCTTCAGCGGTCTGCAGAATGCAGCCTGCCAGCTCCTGAGCCTTGGTTAATTCGGGTCTGCCTCTGGACGCTTCTATGCGTTTCCCGCAAAGCTGTTCGGTGATCTGCTGCGCCACCCGATGAAGCGTATCTCCTTCAGGCATGGTTCTGGGTAGCCTCAATGCTCCGGCAGGAATAGCCGCGATGCCCGTGCTGGAATCCTTCGCTCAGCAGAGCAGCATGAATGGACTCTTCAGCGCGCGGCTTGCCGTCAATCGAGGCGAGGTAGACCAGTTTGCGTCCTCGAGCCGCCAGCTTAAGACCCGCAATCAACGCCTTGATGCCGCTGCTTCGCGTTGGCTCGTCCGGCGGCAGAAATGTGGTGATCTGGTCGCCCGTTTTGGCAATGTAGGCAATCAGATCGCCGTTCAGCAACAGGACGCGAGACCCGGCGACTCTGGCGCAGCGCTTGCTGCCGTCAGCTGCGGGCGGCCAGGGTAAAAGTGCGCCATAGGGATTGGCGGGGTCTGTTGCAGACAATAAGACAGGGTCAGTCGATTCGGCAGTATTGCGCAGGCGATCTTCAGCGCCGGGGACTGCAAACTGACTGGCACCGAGACCTTCCACAAAGTAACCCCGTCGAATCCGGCCGGCTTCTTCCATCGCTTTGAGCACCGGATAGATGCCGGAGAATCCACCGGTGACCCCTTCCTTTGTCAGTGCTTCCTTCACCATGACACCATAGCGTTCGAGCAGTTGCTGGACCTGAGCGGTTCTTGCTTCTGTCGCTGAAGGTTGCTCCCAGCCGACCCGGTCAAACAGGGTCCATCGCCCTTCGCTGCCAGGAAGGCGCGAGCCTCTTCGCGGTCTCATTCGCTGTTGCGCCCGTCGGGTTCTGGGTTTTCTGTCTTTCACCCCCAGACGTGCACGCAGCGGCGCGAAGCTGTCGTTCCCCGCATTGCCGCTCCACACCAGTTCCCACAGCGCCTCAAGCACGTCGTTCTGAAAGCCCCCGACAGCTTCGACGATATCGTCAAAGAATGGCGCACCCCGCGAGCCTATAAACTCATGAATACGCTGGGCCAGTTCGCTGTCAATGGGGTTTGGCTCAGGGGCCAGCAGGGGATAATTTTCGGCGAGGTAGATGGCAATCCGCCCATCGCTGCTGCCAACGGGTTCGATCCCCCGCCACAGCAGTTCTCCTGAGACGAACAGCTCATCAATCTGTCCCACCCGATATCCGGTGATGCGCGCCGGCAGGATTTCGGTCTCCAGAACTGAAGCTGGCAGTGGCGCCCCCTGCAGTTGCTCGATGGTGTCATAGAGCGCGTCCAGTCCACGCCTCGGTTTGGTAATAAATTGCCAGTCCGCGATAAATGAAGCGAACTTATTGTGATCTACTGCTTCAATTTGCTGTCGCCATCCTGCCAGCGAGCGCCGCTTGATTTGCTTGAGTACATCGTGATCAATCCATTCGCGGCGCGTGCTGCCCGGTGTAAATCCTCCCTCCAGGACTCGCCCTGTGGCAGAGAGTTCGTTCAGGGCCTTGCGCAGGACATCGATGCCGAGACCGAAATGCTTGGCAATCTCAGCCGGTTCAAAAGGTCCGTGGGTCCGGATATAGCGGGAAATCAGGTCTTGCAGAGGAGACTGGCAAGGTTCGAGCAGAGCTGCGGGCAGCCCCATGGGCAGGACTGTACCGAGGGCATCCCGATAGCGGGCTGCATCCTCCGCAGCAATAAAACGGGGATTTCCGGCCACCCTGATTTCGATGATCCGCCGCGCTCTGGTCAGGTCGCTGAGCATTGACTGAAGGGTGGCCTGCCGGCTTGACTCGGTACGGTCCAAGATGTCGGCGACGCTCAGATCCCCGAGCGCAAGCAGCAGGTCATGGATATCATCCGGATCTTTCACATACGGATGCTCCAGTAGCTGACGCTTGAGTGTGATGGCGGCGATGGCTTCCGGATCGAGGAGTTCGCGATAGTCGGCGCTGCCCAGCAGTTCCTTGAGTTGGGCGTGGTCCAGAGAGAGGACCTGTGCGCGACGCTCGGCAAGCGGAGCATCAGCGTCGTAGATAAAACTGGCGGTGAAATCGAACAGCACGGTTTGCGCAAAAGGCGATGCAGAATCGCTGTTCACGGGGTGTACTCTGATCCGGCGACTGCGTATGTCCTCGAGCAGCTGATTCAGTCCGTCGATATCAAAAACGTCCCGCAGGCATTCCCGGTAGGTTTCCAGAATCATCGGGAATCTGGGGTACTGGCTGGCCGCCTGCATCAAATCTGCTGACTTTCTGCGCTGCAACCACAAAGGCGTGCGCTGACCGGGAAAGCGTCGGGGTAGCAACAGGGCTCGGGCTGCGTTTTCCCGAAAGCGAGCCGCGAACAGAGACGTGTCGCAGAGCGCGCGGACCACGTCTTCCTCGAGTGACTCTGGATCAGGAATAAACCACTCGGCCTCCGGAGGAGAGTCGGATTCGGGTACCCGAAAGACGATGCCGTCATCACACCAGACCACGTCAATTTCGGAAAAACGCTGGCGAAGTTGTGCGGCGACCGTCATCGCCCACGGAGCATGAACCCGAGCGCCGAACGGCGACTGCAGGACAACGCGCCAATCGCCCACTTCATCGATAAAATTCTCAACAATGATACATTCATCAGAGGGGACGTCACCGGCTGCTTCGAACTGACCAGCGACGTAATCATAGAGGATGTCGGCTGCCTCGGCTTCGAGAGCATGATCACGGGTCAGCAGCTTTTGTGCATCCGCTCTCGAGGCTCGCGAGAGTATCCGGGTCAGCGCGCCGATTGCCCTGCCAAATTCAAGCGGTCGACCGACTCCGTCGCCGCGCCAAAATGGCATCTTGCCCTGTTCTCCCGGTGCCGGCTCGACCAGGACCTGGTCTTTGGTAATTTCCAGTGTGCGCCACATTGAGGCGCCGAGCCGGAATACTTCACCAATCTGCAGCTCGAAGACCATTTCTTCGTCCAGTTCCCCGACGCGGCTTTTGGTGTCGCCGCCGCCAAGCAGAAATACCCCGTAGAGCCCGCGGTCCGGAATCGTGCCTGCATTGAGGATGGCAGTTCGCTGTGCGCCGCGTCTGGGAGTCAGGCGATTGTTTATCCGGTCCCAGGTAATGCGGGCTTTAAGACCGGAAAAATCATCGCTGGGGTAGCGCCCGGAAAGTAAATTCAGCACTTCTTCAAAAGACGCTCTCGGCAGTTCGGCAAACGGCGCAGCGCAGCGCAGTGTCTGATACAGCGCCTCAACATCCCACTCATCCATGGCCACCATGGCGACAATTTGCTGTGCCAGAACATCCAGCGGATTTCGCAGATAGGCCGAGCTTTCAACCTGTCCGTTCAGCATCTGCCGCGCAGCGGCTGCCGCCGAAAGCAGATCGCCTCGATATTTGGGGAAAACGATGCCTTTCGAAACCGCCCCCACGCTATGTCCGGCGCGGCCGATGCGTTGGAGCCCTGAGGAAATTGAGGGTGGCGCTTCCACCTGAATGACCAGATCTACCGCGCCCATGTCGATGCCAAGCTCCATGGAAGACGTTGCAACAATCGCGCGCAGATCCCCTCGCTTCAGTCTGTCTTCCACTTCTGAGCGGGTATCTTTGGACATCGAACCGTGGTGTGCCCGCGCCAGATCCTGCTCCGCCGTTTCATTGATACTGGCGGCGAGCCGTTCAGCGAGACGACGGCTGTTAACAAAAATCATGGTGGACCGGTGGTCACCGATCAGGGCCACAAGGCGCGGATAAATGGCAGGCCAGATTGATGCAGGAACCGGAGACGTGGCGGCGTTGCCGACGACATTGAACTCATCGGCGGGCTGATCGACCTGATCGCCCAGGGGCATACAAATCGTCAGTTCAAAAGGGCGCTTTTCTGAGGCGTCAATGATCTGCACCGTCCGCGGTTGCGACGGGCTGTTTTTCTTGTGTTCAAACCCACCCATGAGCCGCGCAACTTCCTCAAGCGGTCGCTGCGTCGCTGACAGACCAATTCTCTGCATCGGCCTGATGCCGGGTAGTTGCTGGCGGCGCAGTTGTTCGAGGCGCTCCAGAGAGAGGAACAGGTGTGTGCCACGCTTGGTGGGCACCATGGTGTGGATTTCATCGAGGATGATTGTCTCTACGCCCTGCAGAATGTCACGTGCACGTGAGGTGAGCATCAGATAGAGCGACTCCGGTGTTGTGATCAGCACGTCAGGAGGCTCTTTCAGCATGCGAGCGCGCTCGCGTGACTCCGTGTCCCCTGAGCGGATCGCGACAGTGACAGTGTGGTGGGCTGTACCTTCTCTGGCAGCAACGGCAGAGATTCCTGCCAGCGGGGCTCTTAAATTTCGATCGACATCAACTCCCAGCGCTTTCAGTGGAGAGATATAGATGACCTTGACGCCCGGCTCAGATTTTTTCTCTCCGAAGAGCAGTCCATCAAGGGCAGCGAGAAAAGCCGCGAGCGTTTTGCCTGAACCCGTCGGTGCAAGCATGAGGGAGCTTTCGCCCCTGCGCAAAAACGGCCAGCTTTCTGACTGCACCCGGGTGGGGTTGGCAAAAGCTTCGGTAAACCATGCCTGTGTGCAGGGGTGGAATAACGCCAATGCGTTCGGCTCTGCGGCGACTCGGGTCGCCGCAGATTCAGCCTGCGCTGTGCTCGTTTTTGCCATGTCTCCTAGTACGGCACCGGGCAGGGGCTGGACTTACGGATTTGCCCTGTCAGGGGGGAGCCGCTACTCTACTCTCTCAGCCGACTACGGGTTGTAATTCAAGCGCTTACGCGTCACCTGCTGAAAGCACTGTCTTCAGCAGAGACCTTCGAAGCGTAGACAGCAGGGGAAACGCCATGATCAAGTTATTGACGCCAGCCTACCGTAATCTGGAACTGCTTGTTGTCTCATTATGGCTGGCAGCGTCAGCGGTGCATGCGGCAGACGACAGCGTTGTCGTGGTGGGGGGAACCGGCGACGACTGCATCGAGGACCCCGGCTGCGTCAACAGATTGCATCCGGATATTCCAATGGTGGTGAGCGCCGAGCCGGGTCAGACGATTTTATTCCACACCCGGGATGCCCGGGATGCGCTCGGAGCCTCTGTGCAACAAACCCGTGAGCCTGAACGTTTCAGCAGCGATTTTGGCCGGGTACACCCGATCACCGGGCCGGTGGATATCAGCGGGGCGAGTGCCGGAGATGTCCTCAAGGTGACCATTTTGCGGATCGAGCCGGGACCCTACGCCTGGTCGACAGGCGGCAGCTCAGGGTTTGTTCCTGACCTCATTGATGGGCAGAGCCAGGTAATCTGGCGACTGAATGGGGACTATGCTGAAACAGACGACATCCCCGGGGTGCGAATCCCCAACGCCAGTTTTCCGGGCATCGTCACCACCCTGCCGGGTCGCAGCGAGCACCGCCGCATGCTGGAGCGGGAGCAGGCTCTGGCCGAAGTCGGCGGCAAGGTATCACTGCCACTGACTGACTACGCAGACCCTGAGGCACTGTGCGGACCCGGGGGCGCTGCGGCGGAAGCCTGCCTGCGAACGATTCCGCCCAGAGAGCATGGCGGCAACATGGATATACGCTATTTGCAGGCGGGTGTTTCGGTCTATCTTCCCTGTTTCGTGGATGGCTGCGGTCTGGCGATTGGTGACCTGCACTATGCGCAAGGTGATGGGGAAGTGTCCGGTACCGCAATCGAAATGTCTGCTGATGTCTGGGTGAGCACAGAGCTTCTCAAGGACGGTCCCGATTTGTCTCTGGGTCCGCACTATGAGGGTCCCTCCACACTGCTGGACATTCCTTCGCGTCGCTTTTATGCCGTCACCGGAATCCCCGTCAAGAATGAAGGCGAGGTTCCACCCGACATGCAGTATCTTCAGTCGGATGTGACAGCCGGGCTCGCGAATCTTTCTAATGACATCAATCTTGCTGCACGCAATGCAGTGTCCGGAATCGTTGACTATATCGTTAATACTTATGGCTATAACCGGCAGCAGGCCTATATCATCGCCAGCGTCGCCGTTGACCTGCGAATTGCGCAGCTGGTTGATGCGCCGAATGTGGGCGTCACTGCGATTCTGCCACTCGATATCTTCAATCAGAATTAGGCTCTGTATGCGCATGCTCAGGGTGCCGTTCAACGCAGGGGCATAATCCGCTTGCCAACGATTCTTGCCGGTATTGATCTCGCTTGGGTGAGTACGCGCAATCCCACCGCGATTGCAGTGGGCAGTCTGAGCGGGCACACATTGGTCCTGCAAGCACTGCTGACGGAGCTTTATGGTGTAGAACAGATTGTCTCCGGACTGTCGGCAATCAGGCAGCTGCATGGTGTGACGGTTGACGGGCCCACGGTGGTCACCAATGCGACGGGCCGGCGGTCCTGTGAAAATCAGCTTACGCGGGAATACGGTGGACGCAAGGCTGGCTGTCACGCCACTAATCTGTCGCGTTATCCTGATTCAGATGGAGTGGCTCTCGGAAACTGGCTGCAGTCTCAAGGCTTCAGGCATCTCGGCGACAGGGCAGGGCGCTGGCAACTTGAGTGCTATCCGCATCCCGCGCTGATCGAAATTTTCCGGCTTAAAGAGCGGCATCTTTATAAGAAAGGAGGCGTTGCTCAGAAACGCGACGGACAGATCCGCCTGGCGAACATGCTGCTGAGCCTCGAATCCTCACCGGTGCTTGCGTTGCAGATCCCAGAGCAATTCCGCGCCCACTTCAGTCAGAGCAGAATTTCCGAACTGCGGGGAGGTGCGCTGAAGCATAACGAAGATGTCCTCGATGCTATTGTGTGTTTGACCATTGCCGGTCTGTATCAGGCAGGCTATGACAGCAAAGTTTTTGGCACAGCCAGTGAGGGATATATCTATGTTCCTCAGGTCCACTGCATCGAATCGAAGAGTGATTCATAAAGCGCTGAAGACGCCTGCACGACACTGTGTCCAATGTCTGCTCGTGCCAACCTCTACGGAACTGGTCTCAGCGATATCGGTGATCTTTATTCGGGGTAGTCTGCACGGTAATTTGTTGACTGTCTCCGCAGAGCGGCGCATGGCTCAGTGGTACATTGGGTCATGCTGAGGCAAAAGCACCGCGAGAGGCCTGAGAGGGAGAAATCGGGGATATCGAGAATCGGAGGAATGGGAGGAATAGGAGAAATGGGAGTCAGGAAGAGTCAGGGAGGCGGCGGAGACAAAGGAGAAGCGGACAAGAAGTGCAACTAAGCAGTGTTTAAAAAACAGGCAAATTGTAACTGTGTCACTGACTCTGCGCGCAGTGTTGATAAAATGTTGAAAAAACGGTCGTTCAAAAATGGTATTGTGCGCCAGAAGGTTCAATTTTTTGGAAAAAATACTGGCATGATATTGGCCTGGATTGTTGTTTATGTATAATCAGAAACAGGTTGTCGCGACTTTTCTGGTCGGTCTCGTTACCGCCTAGAGTCGCTCATCAACTGCTCGGCGCAACCTGCGAGCCGGAAACTCCACTGAATGCACTGTCGTGGCGGGCATGCCCGAAGCGACTGAAAGCAAACGGGGAAAGAATTGAGGGATGCAACGGCTAATGGCGTTGGATGTTTTGATTCGGAACCTCGCGAGCCGCACATCACTGGCCCGGAGCCCTTGTAGGTTGATGGAAGGTCGACGCGAGTGCTTGTCCATAGCCTCAAAAACGCAAGAGATTTTGTCTAGCTAACAAACTTGAGCGAGTCTTGCCAAGGACTATAAACCTGGGATTTATTTCCCAGCGGCACCCGGAGTCACAGTGAGACCTGCGTCAACGCGCAGGTGGCGACGACTGAGACGCAATAACGCAGCGGCAGCGAGTGAGAAATCACTTGAATCGCGGTGGCGTCACAGGGGCTTCGGGGAGGGTTGGAAGCAGAATACCAGTACCTTTTGCCTCACCGCTCAGATACTGATACTCCACTGATGATCCTGCAGCGGGAATTCCGGTAACGGGATTCCCGCTCAAATTTTATAGCGACCGTTCGGCCGCGTTATTTACCCTTTTCTTTCGTCCGTCCTTGAACCTTCCGATGCAGTGGTCATCGCTTCCTCGATTGTTCAGGCAGACGGAAACTCATAATTTTCAAAAGTCTGCCTCAGGCCCAGCTTGTTGATTTTGCCAGTGGCCGTATGGGGCAGTTCATCGATAAATTCGACAGCATCTGGTATGGCCATCTTGTGCAGTTTGTCTTTCAGAAATTCGAGCACTTCCTCACTGCTCAGAGACTTCCCTTCCTGTAAGACGCAGATCAGCAAGGGTCGTTCCGTCCACTTCGGATGATAACGGCCAATGACGGCGGCTTCCGCAATATCTTCGTGATTCACAGCCGCATTCTCGATCTCAATCGAGCTGATCCATTCGCCTCCGGACTTAATCACATCCTTGGTTCTGTCGGTGATTTTCAGGAAACCGTCCGCACTGATGCTGGCAACATCACCGGTATCGAACCAGCCGTTCTCATCAACGGGGCATCCCTCGTCACCAGGAACATCGGAGAGCCCGTAGTAGCCTTTGGCCACCCAGGGGCCTCGGACTTTCAGTGCGCCGGACGCTTCCCCATCCCAGGGAAGTTCCCGGCCGCTGTGATCAAAAATGCACATCTCAATTCCGAATACTCCACGACCTTGCAAAAGCTGCATTTCTGTCAGCTGCTCTTCGCTGTAATCCTCCATACCTTTCTTCAGGCTGAAAATTGTGCCGAGCGGACTCGTTTCAGTCATTCCCCAACCTTGCACGACAGTGCAGTCATGCTGACGTCGAAAGCGTTCGACAATGATCCGGGGGCATGCTGCGCCTCCCACGCTTACTCTGGTGAGGCTCGGCACTTTCAGATTGTTGCTTTCCAGATAATCCAGTAGAGCCAGCCATATGGTCGGGACACCTGAGCTGAAAGTCACCTGTTCGCTGTTCATTAAGTCCGTGAGTGCTTCACCATCGGCCATCTTGGGTCCGGGCAGGACAAGCTTCATGCCGACCATTAATGCGGCATAGGGAGCCCCCCAGGCGTTAACGTGAAACATGGGCACGACGGGCAGGCTGGTTTCCATGTTTGATGCGCCAGTCACATCAGGCAAGGAACCTGCTAGAGCATGAAGGAGTGTTGAACGATGGCTGTAGACAACGCCTTTCGGGTTGCCGGTTGTTCCTGAGGTGTAACACATCCCGCTGGCTGTGTTCTCGTCGAATTCAGGCCAGTCAAAATCATCTGATTGCCCGGCGAGCAGTTCTTCATAGCACAGGACATTGGGCAGGGTGGACTCAGGCATATGGGCTGAGTCAGTCATCACCACGATGGCTTCTACCTTCCCCAGATGTGCCTTCAGCGCTTCCAGCAGCGGCATGACCAGGACATCTGCGAAGAGGATTTTGTCTTCTGCATGATTGATGATGTAAGCAACCTGCTCAGGAAACAGCTTTGGATTAATGGTGTGGCATACCATGCCGCTTCCGGAAATGCCGTAATAGAGCTCCATGTGGCGATAGTCGTTCCAGGCGAGCGTGCCAATCCGATCGCCAAATTCTGCGCCGAGAGAAGCGAGCACCTTAGCGAGCTGGCGACAGCGTTTGGCGAAGGTTTTGTAGTTCTGTCGATGGCGCGGGTTGTCGACTGTAACTGAAACCATCTCAACATCAGGAAAATTCTTTTCCGCGTGGGTCAGGATAGATGAGATCATGAGCTGGGACTGCATCATCAGAGCTTGCATAGTAATTCCTTGTTGTGTCTTTGTTTTTTGCGTGTTGGCAGATTGCCTGCCTGGCGCGCGTCACCCTCGGTTTGGTGCCCTCGAGCGTCTTTGCAGCTAGCTTATACGTACCGGCAATCGGTTACAAATTGCGCCGGGCTGAGCGCGTCCCGCCACACAAAGCCCCCCGAAATTGCCTTTGCGCTCAGCCCTAAATCCCTTTAGTCTGGAATGACGGATTGAATAATCTCGAGTGCGGGCGGAGAGTAGTTGTCAGTCACGCAGGGGCTTTTCGTTTATCGGGAAGTGCGATGTCAGCCGGGGGCAATTGATAGGTCAGACAGTATGAGTCAGGGGGTGCAGTGTGAACAAACGGTCGTTTATTAAAAACGTGGGCGTAATGAGTGCCGCGCTTTCTGGCGGATTCATGCGACTGCAACAGGCAGTGGCCGCAGTAGAGCATGTCCCGGCCGCTGCCCTCGCGGCGGATGAGGGGTTCTGGCAGAAAGTGCGGGATGACTACAAGATCAAGCCGGATTACATCAATCTGGAAAACGGATACTACTGCTTTCTTCCGGAGCAGACTTTGGAGGACCTGATAGACCACATGCGAGCGGTCAATTATGAAGGCTCCTACTACATGCGCACTGTGCAATTCGAGAATAAGAAGAAAGTGGCCGACGCGGTGGCCGCTATTGTTGGCTGCAGTGCTGAAGAAGTGGCTATCACGCGCAATACCACTGAATCACTGGATCTGGTAATTGGCGGCATCGACTGGCAGGCTGGCGACGAAGCGGTTATGGCCGAGCAGGACTATGGCGCTATGCTCAACCACTTCGAATTAATGGAACGCCGCTATGGCATCGTTAACAGGCGGGTTTCGGTGCCTAATCACCCGCGCGATGACAATGAGCTTGTTCAGCTCTACGCGTCAGCAATTACCGACAAAACCCGTCTGCTTATGGTCTCCCACATGATCAATATTACCGGTCAGGTGTTGCCCGTGCGAAAGATCGTCGATATGGCTCATGCGCGCGGAGTCGAGGTGATGGTAGATGGTGCCCATGCCTATTCTCATGTGCCTTTCCAGATGTCTGACCTCGATTGTGATTACTATGGCACCAGTCTGCATAAGTGGCTGAGTGCACCACTCGGGTCCGGTATGCTATATGTAAAAAAGGAGAAAATTGATCAGATCTGGCCCCTTTTTGCCGAGCGTGATCTTGAGCCGAATGACATGCGCAGATTGAATCACATTGGAACGCACCCGGTGCATACTGATCTGGCTATTCTGAATGCCATCGAATACCAGAATACCCTCGGCCTTGAGCGCAAAGCGGCCCGACTGCAGTATTTGCAGCATTACTGGACGAGTCAGCTCAGAAATCTTCCCGGAATTGTCGTCAACACGCCCGCTGACATGAGCCGTCATGGCGGTATCGGAAACGTGGGCATTGTCTCCATGGGTCCCTCTGAGCTGGCGGACCGGCTGATGGCGGAGCATGGTATCTACACTGCGGCAATTAACCGACCCGGTGTCCAAGGAGTCCGGATCACGCCTAATGTGTACACCACTCTGGGCGATCTCGATGCTCTGGTGAGCGCGGTTAAATCGCTCAGCAGCTAAGCCCGGCGGTTTGTCAGCCACTCAGCGTTATGCAGCCTCAATCTCCGGGTCGGGAGATTGGCCCGGGGCGGATCCTTTTTGCAGGCCGATTGTTTTGCGTGGCTTGACTTGTTGTCCGGTTTTAATGGATCATCCGACTGCACCGATTTGATCCAGATTGCGGGGTGCTATACAAATACCAGCTAAAACGGAAGAGTTTTCAAACCCGATTTAGCGCTGCTGGATCGGGTTTTTTGCTTTGGCCGTTCGAAAAGTATCCATGTCACAGATTGATGAGCCGCTTCTTCAGTGGCTTTCCGGTCTGAATGATCGGTACAGGCGCTCGTCAGAAGTGAGACCCGGTTAACACACGCCATTCAACGCGTAAGACCTTATTCCAAGAGAGGAAGTGATGAAAAAAGATACGATTGCCATTCACGGAGGCTATGAAACCGACGCGACAACCAAGTCAGTTGCGGTGCCTATTTTCCAGACAGTCGCCTATGAGTTTGATGATGCCCAACACGGAGCGGATCTGTTCAACCTAGCAGTGCCCGGAAACATTTATACGCGGATTATGAATCCGACCAACGATGTGCTTGAACAGCGACTCGCCGCCATGGAAGGAGGAGTTGCAGCATTGGCCGTTGGCTCTGGTATGGCAGCGATTAACTATGCCATCCTGACCATCGCCAGAGCGGGGGACAATATTGTCTCTACTCCGCAGCTCTATGGTGGAACCTACACGCTGTTTGCACATATGTTACCCAGCCAGGGCATCGAGGTCCGTTTTGCTGAGGATGATTCCCCAGAAGCCATCGAAAAGCTGATTGACGATAAGACCAAGGCTGTCTACTGCGAGACTATCGGCAATCCTGCCGGGAATATTGCTGATCTTGAACCTATTTGTCATGCGGCTCACAAACACGGTGTGGCTGTCGTTGTGGACAACACTGTGGCGACTCCTGCTTTGTGCAATCCGATCGAGTTTGGCGCCGATGTTGTCGTCCATTCACTCACCAAATATATCGGAGGACATGGCACTTCCATCGGGGGCGTGATCGTGGACTCAGGCAAATTTCCCTGGGCGGAGCATGCAGCAAGATATCCGGAACTGAATGAGCCTGAGCCTTCCTATCACGGTGTGGTGTACACAGAAGCGCTGGGGGAAGCAGCATTTATCGGCAGGGCACGCACGGTGCCTTTGCGTAACACCGGTTCAGCACTGTCTCCGATCAATGCTTTCTTGCTTCTGCAGGGGCTGGAAACGCTCGGTCTTCGCATGGAGCGCCATTGCGAGAACGCTCTTGCAGTGGCGAAGTTTCTGGAAGCGCATGCCAAGGTCGACTGGGTGAATTTTGGTGGCCTTGAATCGGACAATTACCATAGCTTGGCAAACAAGTATTGCGGCGGAACTCCATCCTCGCTGCTGACGTTTGGCATTCAGGGGGGCTTCGATGCCGGTGTGAAATTCTACGATGCGCTCGCGATGATCAAACGGCTGGTCAACATTGGTGATGCGAAGACTCTGGCCTGCCATCCTGCGTCTACGACTCACCGGCAGCTTACGGAACAGGAACAGCTCCAGGCTGGCGTGAAACCCGAAACCCTGCGAATTTGTGTCGGCATTGAGCACATTGACGACATTCTGGCAGACCTTGAGCAGGCACTCGCTGCGGCCTGATTCCTGACTCAACGATGCTCCTTACTGCGGTAGGTCTGACAGTCAGACCTACCGCAGTAAGTTCTGCTGCAGGATGATTCTCTGCCGCCGAGGGTCTTCCCCTTGCGGGTCCGGGTTGGCCCTGACACCGCGTCCCGGACTGCGATTTCTGACACCCTCTGACAAAGACTGTAACGTTCCTTCACGCCAGTTTTGACTATAATGGCGCCTTTGCTCAGTCAGGGGTTCTGTGCATGCCGTTTTGGCAGCAACCGGAAACAGACTGAAACATCATACAAACCTGTCGTTGCCGTTCAGGAGATCACCTGAGAGGCATTATGGCCTGCAAACTACAGTTGCCCAGTCAGGGCGGTTGTCCGTAACCGCTCCGGCAGCACTCTGGAGGAAGAGTTCGATGAGAAGCCCGAGAAAATCCACGATTTCCTTAATTTCTGCCGCGCTGTTAAGTCTGCAGGCGGCACCCCTGTTTGCCCAGCTGCCGGAGCATCTCCGTGACTTCCCCACAGCCACTCGAGGAGCATCGGGCGAGTCGGTTGCGCCATTCTTCAACGGCTGGATCAGAAACGATGACGATTCGGTAACCCTGATATTCGGGTTTGCCAATCAGAACCGCGATGTGGTGACAGATATTCCCATAGGTCCGAACAATCGCCTCGAGCCCGCCCGGTATGATGGGGTGCAGCCCACGCATTTCCCGGTCTACCAGCGCCGGGGATTTGTCGGTATCCAGGAGCGTGGCGCCTTTGCCGTTGTGCTGCCTGCGGAAGAGGCAGAAACCGAGGTTACCTGGACACTGACTTCTGGCGGTCAGACCTGGACAGTGCCGGGCCGCACGACCTCCAGCGCCTATGAAATGAGCAACGGAGAGCGCGCGCAGGGCACGCTCAAACCTGCGATTCGCTTCAGCCTGGACGGGGCGGAATCCACCAGTGTTCAGGGGATTTATGCGGCGCCGATGACGACGACTGTCGGTGAGCCGGTGACTCTGAGCGCCTACGTGCAGGACCGCGGTAACCGGGAAGCCTATCCTGAAAACAAAATCATGCTCTATCAGGTCGGCACCGAGTGGCTCTTGCATCAGGGTCCCGAGGGTGCCGTGCCTGAGTTCTCCAACCCAGTAATAACCGGCAGAGACCGGGCGCGCGAAGCGGGTGAAAGTGCTTCAGGCGACTGGACCGAGGTGACAACTCAGGCCACTTTTTCCGAACCCGGCGACTACGTGATTAGACTGCGGGTAGACAATTTTCTGGCTGCCGACAGTAAGTTCGACAATGTCTGCTGCTGGTCTAATGCTTATGTGCCGGTCACTGTGGCGCCTTGAGCGAACCGCGCGCGGTCACTGCCGAGGCCCCACCTGTCTATCTCGGCGCAGGCAGGGCCTGCTCCGCGCAGTCGCTGGTCTGCCTTATTCGAAATTTTCGCTGATCCACACGCTTGCTGACGCAGTCTGCCGCTGTGGCCAGGCCGGACCGATATCAATTGACGGTTTTCTGGCCGGCGAGATCCGCATGCCGGCCGGTAAGGCAGAGGCCTCTGGTCGACTGGGACAGTACTTACGCTTATTTAGGCATGGCTCCCTGAGTCGCCCAGCGGTCTTGGAGCAAAAAAAATCCCGCACTCACCGGGTGAGGCGGGATTTTTTATTGTCTGGCAGGGGCCTTATCGGTCGTCGCGATAGGAGCTGACCGGTGGCAGTTGAGAGCCTGACAGATCTGCCGGGATACTGGATTCTGCGCGGACTACGTGCGTCAGCGTACCGATCCCTTCGATGCTGGCCTGGATGGTTTCCCCGTCCTGCAGAAAGCCTGATCCGGTAGCCCGCTGAACGCGACCAGCGCCGGTGCCGCCAGAGGTTCCGCTCTGCATGACATCGCCCGGGAACACGGTGATCAGGGAAGATGCGTATTCGATCAACTCCGGGATGTTGTGGATCATATCGCCGGCCTGAGCTTCCTGAACGGTCACCCCGTCGATTACGGTAATCTGGTGCAGGCGCTCCATGGGATCTCCATAAAATTCTTTTGGCACGATCCAGGGGCCGTGGGGTGCAAAGGTGTCATGACCCTTGCCTACAAACCAGTCGGAACGCACGCCATATCCACCTGGTGGGCGACCACCGCGGTCAGAGACGTCCATCGCCACCATGTAGCCAAAGACGTGATCGTACGCCCGGTTTGCCGAGATGTACTTACCCGCCTTGCCGAATACGATGGCCATTTCCACTTCATACTCAATTTCATCCCGGCCGTAGGGCATGATGATATCGTCGCCATCTCCCACGATTGCGCCACGGGTTGGCTTGAGGAACAGATAGGGTACGCCTCTGTTTTCCTGACGTTCCCGCGTACGCTGGGCCAGCTGCTCGGCGGAGCAGCCTTCACAGGCATGCGTATAAAAATTCACAGCCGCGTTCATGACCTTGCTGGGATATTGAATGGGCGCCATGATATCGACGTCAGCGACCGGATGGATGTAATCAGGCTGGTTTCCGGATTCCAGAAGGCCTTCTTCATTCAGCCAGTTCACGACTTCGTAAATACGGTACTTCAGGCCGTATTCATACTGCTCGATCAAGCCGAGCATATCGGCAGGCATAAGCATGCTGGCATACTGAGGTTGCAACTCCATTGCCCGATTCGCTGCGGTCAGCTCAACAATCAGCTGATCATCGCGCATCACGAGACCCACAGTTGGCACATCATCGATCGCGAAGGTACCTACCTTGAAGGGTTCGACTGATTCTGCATCTTGGGCGTAAACACTGCCGGCGCTGGCGAACAGAGCAAGAGCCGCGCTGAGTGTCAGGGAGACTAAGTTTCTTCTTATCATAATTCACTCCCGTGCCGAGGCACTAAAACGATGAAAAGTCCTCCGATCAAGCCACGAGGCGTTGCCGGCGACAGTCAAAAGGTATCTCTCCCTCACGGGCTTGTCTAGGATAAAACCGGCGCAGGAGCCTCGAAACTGTAGCAAACTGTAGCAAATTGATCATTTAATCGGGCTCGGCGTGCTGGGTCTGCTCTCAGACGCCTGCCGGTGGCCGGGGGATGGGCGTATGATTACTGGCAAATTATCGCAGGGCTCGTATTCGCTGTTAAGCCGCACTCTAATCCGCGGTAGCCATCTGAATACCGGTCAGCCAGGGCAGGTCACCCGACAGCGGCTGATTGCCGCTTGGCATGCCGTTGCTGTCAAGAATATGGGCGAGAAGGGCGGTTGTTTGCTCTGTGCCGAGGCTGCCGGGTTGGTCCATCGGCATGGTATTAGCGATACGCAGATACAGTGCGGATGCCGGCGTGCCGGCCCACACCGTGTTGAAAGCAGGTCCGGTGAATTCCTGAATGCTGTGGCATCGGGCGCAGTGCTGGCCAAACAGCGCCGCGCCGCGGTCCGCCTGTGCTGTCGTAAAGATGCCGTCAGCCGAGGTCTCAGGTGGTTGCTCAGCGCAATGCGACAGGCCGGCCGCAATGGCTAGGGTGCCCAGGCGCTTCAGAGTCGGGCGCACGACGCTAGGCTCGCGGTGGGTAGTCGAATTGCAGAGCCGGCGGGCACTGGCTGCCGCTGGCATTGCCGTTTACCCAGTCTTCAAGCGCTACCCTTTCCGGGTCGTCTTTCGAAAACCATCTGCGACCGCCGTTATGCATGAGATCTCCCCCGGCGTTCGGATGCAGAGGCTTATGTAAAAAGCGGCTGCTGTCAGGTCTGCCCGGATCTATCAGATAGACAAGGTCGTCAAAAGCTTGCCTTGATTGCGATTCGGTCCAGTAGCTGTTCTCCGGCGGTTCAACGGCAAATTCTCCGCTGTGGCATTCAGCGCAGGGCATCGCGTTTTCGATCGGGTTCACGAAGATCGGCTGTACGCAAGAGCGAAAAAACTCATAGTCCACCTCCGGGACCACATCAGCTCCAGCGCTGTCGGCGCCGGTGGCAATCCATTCTGCAATGATCCGGTATTCACTGTGGTCCCTGCTGTCCCAGAAAATGCCGCCCGAATGCCGTTCGCCTCCGGCCGCCGGCGCAAGAGGAGCATTGAGCAGGCGGCTGCTGTCGGGGTCGCTGGGATTGACCAGCTTGGCAACGTTGACAAAGTTCTGCCGCGACTGTTCTTCCGTCCAGAAAACTCTGCCATCTGCCAGAGTGAGCGCTTGTAGTCCCAGTGGCGCATTCGCCTGACTGGTGTGGCAAGCCACGCAGCCCGCGTCGGAGCCGATGTAGCCTCCTCTCGGTCTCAGAAACAGAGGCTCAACTGCGGCTTTGTAGAAGGCATAGTCGAGGCCCTTTGGTGTGTCAGCTGCGCTTGGCGCGGCCGCAATTGTTTCGCTGTTCTGCTCTGGGCTGCAAGCGAGTAAAAATAGCGACAGGGCGCAGACAGAGGTAATGTTGATCAAAGCTGGCTTCACTGTATCTCTCCCTCCCAGTCTTGCGGCATGATTGCGGTAAAAATACGTTTCGGCGCCTGACCTACCGGAAATCTTTTCACAACCTCCATGGCTTCGACATCGACCACCGCGGTCTCGTTGTGACTCGCTACGCCAACCCAGATATGCTTGCTGTCATTACTTGCGGTAAGCCAGGCGGGATTGCCAATGTAGACCCGTCCCAGATAGTTGTAGTCCGGATAGGAAAAGCCATAAATGTGAGAAGTGGCTCTGCTTGAGTGCCAGACCTGGCTCTGGTCTGGCAGTACGACAACGCCGTGACTGGGAGCGCTCTGTATGCCGTCAGCTGTCTGGTCTGTCCTGTTCCAGGCATCGTCTGGCGGGCTGATTTTGTTGGTAACCTGCTGAGTGTCCCAGTCAATTTCCCAAAACCCGTGCCATCCCCCGACGTTGACCAGCAGGGAGCGTGTTGAGCCGTCATCGTTGGTGGTGAAAGCGATTGGCCGGACTCCGCCGGTGAATGGCTTTTGCGTATAAGGAATAGACATTTCCCACAAGACTTCGTCGGTTTCCGTATCGATCGCAATAATTTCGCTGGCCCCGATCATGCCGCCTACCGCATAACGGCCATCAGGTGTTACGAAGGTATTATGCACGCCGCCTCCGGTTTCAATGTTGGCGATGACCTCATGGCTGTCCATGTCAATGACCTGAATCAACGGTTCCGCAATAATGGCAACGTAGACTTTTCGGGCTCGCATACTTGCGGAAAGATTATGAGGGCCGTTGGCCAATTGAATGCGATGCTCAACCTCAAAGGTTCGGGTATTGACGACATCGACGGTTTGCTCGTGTTCGTTGGTAAAGTAATAAAAAGTGCCGTCGGCGTGGACTGTGGCACCGTGGTTGTGGGGCAGATTCGGGATGTAACCAACCTGCTCCATCGTGTCAGGATCAAACACAAAAACGTCGGTGCCGGCGGAGTTTGTCTGGAGAATTCGCGAGGGCCGGTCGGTCATCGGGCCGGCAACAGTGTCCGCATAATAGGTTTGTGCTATCGCAGAAACACTGCTCAAGCAGGTGATCACACAGCAGGATAGTATCAGGTGTCTCACGGCGGCCTCCTGAATTTGTTCTTTTTATTGGTTCTGGAAGCACAGAACCCTATTTCGACCTTAACACCACAATTTGTCGGCCGCAATAAGGGTCGGGACCCGGCCCGGATACCATTCCATCAGACCGGTCTCAGTAGAGTGACGGTTGCTGTGACATGCAGGGGGGCAACTGCGGGTGTCCGGGCTAAGTACTGCCGGGCTTGCCGGTCAGGAGGCGTTCTCTTCGACGTAGGCGCTGCTGATAATGCCTGCTGCTCGCTCGAAATCCCGCCTGAGGGCAGAGCTGAATGCCCTTCGCACAATAAATCCGAACAGTCGGCTTGTGGCCCGGTAGGTGACCGCGACGTTCAACCGGGTTTGCCGTTCGTTCAATTCAGTCAGTCGGTAGCGGCCCACTGAATATTGAAGCGGCGCCTCGAGCGTCGAGCGCTGCATATCGGTGTGGTAAGCAAACTCCCTCGGGGGGTCCATAAGCAGAAACCGCTGCACCAGGAGTTCTCCGTTCTGCATGGTAGCTGTTCTGATGCTTCCCTTACCTAGCTGCTCTGATCGAGGTGAGCCTGAATGATCGAATTCCACAGCGGTGGCGTCGGCCACATAGTCATGAAGTCTTGTGGTCAGAAAGGTGAACACATAGTCAATGGGGGCATCGATCATGACTTCGGTGGCGCTGTCCGGCTCAGTCTGTGCCCGTTCCAATTCCTGAATAATCAGGCTATCCGGTATCGTCTGCGACCCTGCGAGCGAGGCCGGCATGACAGCCAGAAATGCAAGGAGAAACCTGATACGGAGATTGTCGCGCATGGTCGGGAATACGAAAAAACCCGACGGTCAGATCGAGGGAAGGATTTCATCCCGCCTGGGCATCGAGCTCTGTGCTCCCAACTGAGTGGTGGATAACGCGGCCGCCCGGCAGGCGAACTCAACTGCTTCAGTTAACCCAGCGCCTGCCACAAGAGCCGTGGCGAGTGCGCCGTTGAAGCAATCCCCGGCAGCAGTCGTGTCGCGGGTCACGACTCTTGGGGCTTCGATCCGGGTGCAGGCGCCATTGGATTGCACCAGAGCGCCTGCCTCTCCCAGCGTCAATATGACGTGCTCGCAGCCCAGCTCCTGAAGTTTATCAGCCGCCTTGCGTGCCTGGCCAAAATCGGCGACTGACAAGCCCGTCAGCGCTGCAGCTTCAGAGGCATTTGGCGTAATGAGTGAGAGTTTTTCACACAGCGTGCTGGGGAGCTGCTGTGCTGGCGCGGGATCCAGAATAAGTCTGCAATTTTTCGCGCGGCCAAGCTGAACCGCGTCCAGCACCGAGTTAACCGGAATTTCGAGCTGCAGAAGTATGGTCGCCTGTTGCGGGATGGCCTGAAACGCCTGATCGATGGTCTGCGCGTCGACGCAGTTATTAGCGCCAGGTGCTACGGTAATCTGATTGAGTCCCGACTGGTCTACGTTAATTAAGGCGACGCCGGTGGGCTCTGAATCAATACGCGCTATATGCGCGCAATCTACATTCTCAGCCGCAAGCCCGGCCAAAGCCTGCGTGCCGAAATCATCGGCGCCGACACAGCCTACCATTGACACAGTCGCCCCGAGCCGGGCAGCTGCCACTGCCTGATTCGCACCCTTTCCACCCGGGTTAATGAAAAATGACTTGCCCAGCACGGTCTCGCCGGGGGCCGGCAGTTTTCCGGTACTGACGACCAGGTCAGTGTTGATGCTTCCGATAACCCAGATCGGTGAAGAGTTTGTCATGTGAAACGCCTGTCTGTATCGGTTTTAGCTTCGCTGCCTGAGAATCGTAAGACACAGGTCGAGAACGCCTTGTCCGTCTACGTCAGTGCAGATGGTGCTGCGGCGCACACCGTTCCAAGCTGACGAAACATATTCTCTCGTGTCATTGCCGTGAATCGTTTGGCCGATAGCAATTCCTTCGGTCACGACACGGACCGGCTGCTCAATGGTAGTGAATAGCTCCGGTGCCAATAAAAAGGCAACTGCGGCGGAATCATGCAGCGGGCAAACAGTTTCACCGGAGAAACTGCGGTGAAAATCCACATAATAGCGATGGCTGTCTGCTATAAATTCACCTCTGCTGCCGCAGTATTCGCGCAGGGCGCTGAAATAAGCCTCATCCATGCGAATTTCGTGTGTCACATCCAGCCCGACGATGACGGACTTCAGCTTGCTGCTGAAGACGCGATCGGCCGCAAGCGGATCGCTGGCGATGTTCGCTTCCGCAACCGGGGAAACATTGCCCCGATGTTGGTGGTACCCGAAGGCGCCTCCCATCACAATCACCTGATCTATCCGTTCAGGCAAGTCAGGATCCAGCCGAAGCGCCTCGGCGATATTGGTGAGGCCGCCAACGGCAATGACTGTCACTTTTTGTCCGGCAACCCGTGTGAGATCCACCAGCGCTTGCGCTGCTGGTTCCGCCTCTGGCTGTGAGTGGGGCGCCGGTAAGGGAATGTCCCCAAGCCCGTTTTTCCCGTGCACATGGACAGGAAAGCCCTCACCCAGTCGTAAGCCGATGGGTTCTCCCGCTCCTTTGAAGACTGGCGCCTGAATATTGAACAGATCGCGGACGATCAGGGCGTTTCGTGTTGTGGTCTCAATGCTGGCATTGCCGAAGCGCGTGGTGATCCCCAACAGGTTCACCACGCTCGACGCGTCCAGCAGCAGCAAGGCCATGGCGTCGTCTATGCCAATGTCGTTGTCAAAAATGACGGGGATCATCAGTGGCCTCTCTCCAGTTGCGCTGCGGCGGACGCTGCAGCCTATCGCATGTCATCGACCAGAGCACTATACTCTGATGCGTGAGCCGGGCAGAGCCTATGTCTGCCCTGCACAGCCAGACAGCAACAGAGCCACAGATGGCGAAAACAATAAGGAAAGGGGCTGGACAGATGCACCACACTCGGAATTTGCTTATTTTCTTCTGCGCGTTGATCCCGATCTGGATCGTTGTCGGTCAGGATTTTACGCCCAGTATCTTTGATCGGGAAGACGGTCAGATTCCATTGAACCCCCGTGACCCCAGCTATGATCCGTGGAGCCAGCTCAGAGATACTTCGTCTGATCCGGATCGTGAACCCGGCCCGTTTTTTCCCGGCCGTTTGTCGAACGCCGGGGTACTGACCTTTTTTGATCTGCCGGTTGCAGTGAATCAGGCAGATTTGATTGCCGGTGAAGTGGATGTTGCGATTATGGGTGCTCAGATTGACATGGGCGTCGGTATGCGTGGTGCAAAGTATGGCCCGGGTTCGCTTCGTGAAAGCTTGCCGGTTTTAGGGGTCGGAAAACTGCCTCACATGCACGTCGGGGTCGCCTGGCAAAGAGTGCTTCGCGCGGTGGATTATGGCAACGCGCCAATTGATCAACTCAGCGTGGAGCGCAGTATGGCACCTGTGCGGGAGCTGGTGCGGGAAATCGCCTCGACCGGCGCCATTCCTATTGTCATAGGGGGGGACCATTCACTGGAATATCCTGACGTTGCGGGCGTGGCAGATGTGTACGGTAAAGAGAATGTCGGAGTGATCCACTTTGACGCACATTACGATGCGGGTGGAGGTGGATACGCCGGACATCTGATTTCCCATGCGCAACCGATCTATCGGCTCATCGAGGAAGGGCACGTGCTCGGAGAGAATTATATCCAGGTAGGCCTGAGGGGCTTCTGGCCGGGTGAGGAAGGGTTTGAGTGGATGCGGGAGAACAATTTCCGCTATCACACCATGGTTGAAATTGAGCGTGATGGCTGGGACGCTGTCATGGAGCGAATCCTCGCGGAAGCAAATGACGGGCCGGAATATCTCTACGTGTCCTTTGATATCGATGTGCTGGATCCTTCCTTCACGCCGGGCACGGGGACACCGGAACCGGGAGGATTGATGCCGAGAGAGGTATTTCCTCTGATACGAGCGCTGTGCACGGAGAACAATCTGGTTGGCTTCGAACTGGTTGAATTCAATCCGCTGGTGGATCCGGGCTATAACACGGTCATCAACGCCAACCGCGTGGTTCAGGAATGCCTGACCGGGATCGCGATGCGCAGAAGTGGCATCACCGATGGTGCTTATCTGAACCCGTTGACAGTAGAAGATGGAGTGCCTGATCCATAACCCGCCGCGGCGTTGTGCCCGTGGTCAGGAGGCTGTTCTTGTTCCCGGTGGTGAAGGGTTGCCGGCATCAGATTTGTTTGATTTATTAAAAACTGCGGGTGTGCTTACGTCAGACCGATGCAGTTACTGTAGCAATGGGAGAGCCTTCCGGTGATGTCCAGAGCCCTGATTTTCTTGTTTGTCATTGTCGCTTCGCCGATGGCTTTTACCCAGTCACCGATTCCGGGTGAAGAAGGGGCAGCGCGCGCCATCAGAAACGGCATCGCCATTCCTGAGCCAGCGCCGGACCGGAGTCGCGGGGAGGGACCATTCAATACACTGCTGATTACTGATGTGACATTGATCAGCGGAGAGGGGGCGCCGCCCAGAGGGCCAGTCACTATTGTGGTCGAGGGCGACCGAATCGCAGCGATCCAGAGCACAGTCCCCAGCATCAGCGGCGCCAGAATTATTGACGGCAGCGGCATGTACGCGCTACCCGGATTCATTGACGCGCATACCCACCTTGGGAACACCGGCCAGGGGCTGACCGGCCCCATTACCCCACCTGAATACATTTTCAAGCTCTGGATGGCTCACGGAATCACAACGGTCCGGGAAGTGGGCAGCGGCATGGGTCTGGACTGGACGATCAGTCACAGAGAGCGCAGCAACCGCGGCGAGATTACTGCGCCTCGTCTGCTGGTTCATGCCATGTTCCCGGGAGGGTCAGTCACGACCGCAGAGGGTGCAGAAGCCTGGGTGCGGGAAGTGCACCGACGTGGCGCCGACGGCGTCAAGCTGCGAGGCGCAACTCGGCCGGCGACGGCAGCGATTTATGCAACGACAGCCGAGCTGGGCATGAAAACTGCAAACCACCATGATCAGACCTCGGTCTATTCAACCAATGTGCTGGACAGTGCCCGGATGGGGCTGGACAGCATGGAGCATTGGTATGGTCTGCCAGAGTCGCTGTTCACAGACCGCACGATTCAGGATTATCCGGTAGATTATAACTACGCCGATGAGCAATGGCGGTTCGGCCAGGCCGGGCGGCTCTGGCAGCAGGCAGCGCCGCCCGGCAGTCCGAAATGGAATGCTGTGCTGGAGGAGCTGGTTGATCTGGATTTCACGCTGGTACCGACCTTCACCATTTACGAAGCTAACCGGGATGTTATGCGGGCCAGGGATGCAGAGTGGCACGCCCGATATACGCTGCCGGCACTGCAGAGATTCTTCATGCCTGACCCGCGCCTGCATGGGTCTTATCATTTTGACTGGACCACTGCAGATGAAGTTGCATGGCGGCAGGCTTTCGATCTGTGGATGCAGTTCGTCAACGATTTTAAGAATTCAGGGGGCCGGGTAGTTGCCGGCTCTGATGCCGGCTTTATCTTTAAGCTATTCGGCTTTGCCTTCATTCGCGAGCTTGAGTTATTGCAGGAAGCTGGCTTTCATCCACTGGAGGTGATTCAGGCGGCAACCTTAAACGGGGCTGAGCTCATCGGTATGGAAGACGAGATTGGCTCTCTGGTGCCGGGCAAGAAAGCCGATATCGTTCTGGTCAGCGAAAATCCGGTGCGTAACTTCAAAGTGCTCTACGGAACGGGGCACATGTATCTGGATCGGGAGTCCGGTGAGTTGAAGAGGATTGGTGGGGTCAGTTACACCATTAAAGATGGCATTGTGTTTGATGCTAAACAGCTGCTTGATGATGTTGAAGCAATGGTTCTTCAAGCCAGAGATCTGTAGCCGTATGCTCTGTCTCCTGTCCGCGCATCCGGCTCAGTGTCCGGGGCGCGACTGAAAGGCAGTCGGTTCGATGGTTTGCGCGGCCCGGGTCAGATTCGGGATTAGTCTGGCGATTTTTGATTCACCCGAAGGAGGGTGTGCTATGTGCAGGTGGATGACCGCGCTATCAGGCGTGGTGTTTCTCTGGGTGAGCAGTCTCGCTGCCGCTCAGCAGACGCCTTCTGGCATTCCGCTGGATGCGCCCTGGAAAATGGTCGTGTATGAGTTCGCAACCAGTAAACTCGAGCATTCGGCCTGGGGCTTCCAGCACAGCGAGAGGGATTATCAATTGGCCCTGCTGTTGGCTGAGTCCGAAGGGTTGCTCATCGATCGGGACGTGCTGTTCGCCGCGGCGTTTCTGCACGACCTGGGTGCCTTTGAGCCTTTCGCTGTGGCTGGTGCGGAGCATTCTCAGGTCGCTGCAGAGACAGTCGCCTCGATTCTGGAGCCAACGGGTTTCCCGATGGAGAAAATCGGTTCGGTGCAGACTGCGATTCTGGCGCACATGTATTACGCGGCGGTGCCAGAAGACGCGACGGCCAGGGTACTGCATGACGCGGACACTCTGAACTTTCTCGGTGCGTTGGGGGTGACGAGAATAATCTCACTGACGACCAGAGAAAACTGGGCTGCAGATTTACCCACTGCCGTTGCGACGCTCGAAAATTTCAGCCAGCAGTTACCGCCCACTCTGCAAACTGAGTCGGCGCGGCGAATAGCCCAGGGTCGGGTACGGGAGATGCAGGCGTTTCTGCAGGCATTAAAGCTTCAGACTCTGGAGGGGCGCGCACTGTAGCGGCGAACAGATCATTTTTCTTTGCGCTCAGCCTGTGGACCGTCAGCGTCCATGCCATCCGGATCGGTGCACGCGCCAAGAGGTAACTGTCCGGCTCCGGCGCAAAATTCAGCTTACGCATTGGCCTTGCGCTGGCAGGTGAAGAGTCTGCGGCGGAGCCATCTGGCCTTCTTGTCCGACCGGAACAAAAGCATTGGCCTCGAGCCGTTACAAACAATTACAAATATCGCGGAATCGGCTGACTGCAAGCAATTGATATGTAAGTGAGTTTTACCGAATCTGCAGGGGTTTGGACTTGCTTGTCGTCAGGAGATTGCTTATCCTCCCTTGACCCCAGTCTGCATGCCACTCAGATCAAAGCCCGCGGGAAACGTGGGATCAAAGTGCGTCAGCGGGAATCAAATTAAGATCGCCAAACCGGCTACTGACTTTACTGTACTGAGCATTAAGCCACTGTTCAGCCGGTGCGTTGACACAATACGAAGACCTACTACGAGAGAACCCAAAATGAGCACACCCAGAGGATTGATTTCTTCATTTCTTGTCGGCGCCGGTTCACTGGCCCTGGCGACAGCAGCATCAGGTCAGTCAGGCACGTCGGTGTACGAGGGTGACTGGCCAGAATATCACGGTGATCATTTCGCCCAGCGTTATTCTCCGCTGGACCAGATCAACGCAGAAAACGTCGGTGACCTTGAGATTGCCTGGCAGTTTTCTACCCAGAATTTTGGGCCTTCGACGGATTTCAACAATCCCTCTACCCCGATCGAAATCAATGGCGTGCTTTACGCGAATATCGGCAGTACCCGTAACGTTGTGGCTCTTGACGCAACAACCGGCCAGGTCCTCTGGCTGTGGCGTCCGCAAGAGGGAGAACGCTTTGACGAAGCGCCGCGTAAGGGCGCTGGTCGCGGCGTCGCTTACTGGACTGACGGTGACAAGAAGCGAGTCATCGATGTGACTCCGGGTTATCACCTGGTATCGCTTGATGCGGAAACGGGTGTGCCGGATCCTGACTTTGGCCAGGACGGTATCGTTGATCTATTCGTCGGGCTGCGCAATGCCGATGATCCGAGGTTTCCATACCCCGACATCGGACTGTCCGCTGCGCCTTTTGTCATGAATGATGTCATCGTTGTCGGCGCCGCCCATCGAGTAGGGATGCGCCCACGGTCAAAAGCGAACGTAAAAGGAGACATACGAGGCTTCGATGCGCGCACCGGTGAACTGCTCTGGACATTCCGTACCATTCCCGAGCGGGGGGATTACGGATATGAATCCTGGCTTGACGGTGGGATTGAATTTACCGGAAACACCGGCGTGTGGGCGCCGATCTCAGGTGATCCTGAACTGGGTCATGTCTATCTGCCCATCGAATCTGCGACCGGAGACCGCTATGGAGGAGATCGTCCGGGAGATAACCTGTTCTCCGATTCCATTGTGGCGCTGGATATCAAGACCGGCGAGAGGCAATGGCACTATCAGCTGACTCATCACGATATCTGGGATTGGGACATTCCGTCTGCTCCGGTGATTTCAGATTTGCCCAACGGCGAAAAAGTGCTGATGTCCGTGACCAAGCAGTCCTGGATTTACACCTTTGACCGGGCGACAGGCGAGCCGATCTGGCCCATTGAAGAGCGTCCGGTTCCCGCCGGAGACGTGCCGGGAGAATGGTACTCACCGACTCAGCCGTTTCCGACCAACCCGCCTCCTTTCGATCGTCAGGGTTTCACGGAAGAGGATCTGATTGACTGGACACCTGAAATTCGCGCGCTGGCGTTGGAAGCCACAGAAGGATTCCGACTGGCGCCTAGCGTCTACTCGCCCCCGTCGCTGGCTGACGCAGAAGACGGAACGCGAGGGACTTTGAGTCTGCCTTCTGCCACTGGCGGAGCTAACTGGGAAGGCGCCGCGATCGACCCCGAAACCGGTATGATCTATGTGCCCTCGCGCACCGCGCTGGCGGTGATGTCCCTGGGCAAAGACGAGGATTCTGACCTCGATCTCAGTGCCGCATTCGGTGTTCGCGTTCCGCGCGTGCAAGGCCTGGAGATCGTCAAACCCCCCTACGGCCGCATCACCGCCATTGACATGAACACCGGTGAACATCAGTGGATGATTGCCAACGCCGATACGCCTGATCGAATCAAGAACCACCGGTTGCTGGAAGGCGTCGAGATTGAACGCACCGGCATCCCGACACGCTCCGGCGTGCTGGTCACCAAGTCGCTGCTTTTCGTCGGTGAAGGTACCGGTGGCCCCGGCGCCAGCCCGATTTTCCGCGCAGTTGATAAAGCGACCGGAGAGATACTCGCCGAGATTGATTTACCGAACAATCAATCAGGCCTACCATTTACCTACGAACACGATGGCAAGCAGTACTTGGCGATGTTTGTCAGTGGTGGTGGCCAGGCAGCGCAGCTGGTGGCCTACGCCTTGCCCTAATTTTTCTAAGGAGCACTACTAATCATGCGAACTTTCATGCATAGAGTTTCTTTTGGTGTTGCACTGCTTGGCCTCAGTGCGGCGTCGCAATCGGCAGAATGGGTTCTGGAGCCGGGCTCTCAGGTCACTTTCGAATATTCCTACGGGACAGACCCTTACGAAGGTCGCTTCACCAACGTGCAGGCGAATTTCGACATCGATCCCATGCGGCCCACCAGCTGCAAGTTCGATGTCACGATCAACATCGAAGACATTGATGTGGACTCGCCGGAGGTGCTCGACTATCTGCTTGACTATGAGCTGTTTGACGTAGACACCTGGCCTACTGCGACGTTTTCTGCCGAAAGCTGCCGCCTGACGGGTGTCAACACGTTCGAATCAGACGGCACTCTGACCATCCGCGACCAGACCAAACCAATGACTTTTCCTTTTGAGCTGAACATTGAGACTTGTGACGGGCAGGTGTGTTTCCACATGACCAGTGAGGTCGAAATTCTGCGATTGGAGTATGGTGTCGGCCAGGGCTATTGGGCTAACACCGCAGAGGTGCCGAACGAGGTTAAAGTTAAAGTCGACGTCTATGCTCTGATGCAGTAAGCGTTATCCGACAAGGAATAAGGAATACCGATGCAAAAGCTCTTTCAATCCAGATTCGGCAGGGTCATTCTGCCATTGGTTCTTATGTTTTCTCTTGGCGCCTGTAGTCGCCTCGTCACGCCCGATCAGACGACTGAGATCACTGAGGTCAGAGGTGGACAATATGTGCTTGATTCAGACCATGCAGCACTGATGTTCAAGCTGAACCATCTCGGGTTCTCTACTTTTCTCGGACGATTCACAGAGTTCGATGCCTCTCTGGATTTTGATCCTGAAGATATTGAGAATGCCAGTCTGGAGGTCGTCATCGAGATGGCGTCTATCAATGTTAACCTGGCAGAGTTTGAAGAAGAGCTGCGCGGTGACAACTGGCTCGATGTGGCGCAGTATCCACAGGCTGTTTATCGCACCACTTCTTTTGTCGAAGCGGTTGATGAAGACACCTTCATCTTTGCCGGCGACCTGACCTTTCATGGTGTCACCGCGCCGGTGAATCTTGAAGTAAACTTTAACGGCGGCGGAAGAAATTTTCTGACCCGTAGCTACACCGTGGGCTTTTCTGGTGCCGCTCGCTTCAATCGCTCGGATTTCGGCGTCGACCGCTTTACCTCTTTCGGGGTTGGTGATGAGATCGAGCTGGAGGTGCATGTCGAATTCATGGATACCGGCGGCGAGAGCTGAATGAGCGGAGCAAGGAAAACCCAGCCATCTCTGGTCGGCTGGGTTTTTTTTGCCTGTTTTTCGGGGCGTCAGTTTTCCAGAGCAGCCGGTTTGCGGTATGGGTTGCCAATCGATGGCGCTAACCGATTCTTCAGAAAATCAAACGAAAATCAAACGAGAATAAAAAGAGTGCAAAGGCCAAGCCGCCAGGCTGGCCCTGTTGCCTCATCAGAGAACCATTTGTCATGCGTCGTGTCACAACTCCAGCGCTGCTTTTGTTCACACTGCTGACCGTTAAGGTCTCAGACGAGATGCTTCCGCAGCTTGAGCTGCCGTTCGTCACGCCGGTTCTTGCGGCCAACGCCGATCACACTACCGACCGTCTTCTGAAGGCCGTTGTGCCCGGGGCCGACAGCTTTTCAGAAAAAAGCGGAGAGCCGCCGGTCTACAAAGCCTACCGAACAGATCCTGACAGTGGTGAGCAAACGCTCATTGGCTACGCTTTCGTAACCCCCGACGTGCCGCCTGAACCCAACGGTTACAGCGGACCTATTGATACGTTGATAGGCATGGACCTGGAAGGCAAAATTGTCGGGCTCCGGGTCATTTACTACAAAGAATCCCATCGCTACACCATCGGTGATTTCTTTTCCTGGGGTTTTGAAGAGCAGTTTATCGGTCTCGATGCCTATAACCGATTTCGTGTCGGCAAAGAGATCGATGGAATTGCTAAGGCCACGATTTCTGCCAAAGCGGCCGCGCGTGGTATTCGGCAGACTGTGCGCGCTGTTACCTCTGCCTATATCGCCGAGTAGTCTGCGCGGCTGAAGTCTCGCTGTGCCCGGCGCCTGACCAACCCGATATGCTAGCCCAGCGCTTTTAATTCCCCGTCTGGGTTTCAATGAAACGCCGTGTATCGGCAAGCAGTTCCAATCTGGAGGGTTCATTGACGTACATCATATGCCCGCCCTGATAGTAGGTGTATTGCATCTGGTTCGCCAGAATGCCATGACGATTCAGCGTGTACTCTGCATCAAAAAACGGCGTCACCATGTCATAGTAGCCTGAGGCAACCATTACTTTGAGAGCCGGATTGATTCGCAGCGCGGTAGAGAGATCGTGGGCAGTGTTGACGTAGGCAGGTTCCCAAGATGAGCCATCTGGCACTCTTCGCCAGCGCCAGTTTCTGTTCAGATCCGGATCGGCCGGTGACAGATACTGTCGGCTCCAGTTCACGCCAAGGTCGGTGCGCATGTAACTCATGAGAGACGCCTTGTATGCACCCGAAATTGCGTCGCTGGCGGCGTCCCGTGAAGCCTGCGCCGCCAGATCATCAATCTCATCCTCAGTATAACGGGAATCAAGTCGACCGACTGTGATGCCTTCGTCGCGAAGCAGCTCTTTGGTGAAACGATTGCCCTGCACCCTGAGGTTCGCCTGATCGATATAATTTGTGCTCAAACCGGTGAAATAAGACAGTCGGTCACGGACTGCCAGATACTCCTCCTGCTCAATCGTGTTTCCCTTGAACAGCGCGGGCAGGTATTCATTGACGGCGAATTCACGGGCCTGCTGTAAAAACACTGTCTGGCTTTCTGGTGCCGGTTCTACCCGTCCGTGATACAGAGCAGTGGCGGCCATAGTAGGTACGTAAGTGATGAAAGAAATCAGATTGTCTCGGACATAGGGTGTAGAGCCCTGATAGTCCAAAGCCTGCGAAATGAAAACGATACCATTCAGGCTGACTGAAAGATCCTCCTCCAGAATGCGTGCTACCGCTGCTGCCCGGGTCGTACCGAAGCTTTCCCCGAGTAAAAACTTCGGAGAATTCCAGCGCCCGTGTTCAGTAATCCAGGTGGTAATAAAATCTGCCATGGATTGCGCGTCTTCATCCAGGCCCCAGAAATCCTTGCCCTCATAGTCGCCAAGAGCACGGGAAAACCCGGTGCCCACCGGGTCAATAAAGACGAGATCTGTGACATCGAGAATCGTTTCCGGAGCCTCTTCGATCGGGTAGGGCGGCAACCCGGCATGCAGCGCATCCGATGGCACAACGATTCGCTTCGGCCCATAACTTCCCATGTGCAGCCAGGTTGACGCTGAGCCGGGCCCGCCGTTCCAGATAAAGGTAACCGGACGGGTTTCATTCTCAGCCAGATTGGTTTTCGTGTAGGCAAAAGTAAAAAGAGTTGCTTTGGGTTCTCCGTCCAGGTCCCTGATATAGGTTTCTCCAGCTGTCGCGGTGTAGTCGATCCGTTGCCCGTTGAATCGCGCGCTGTGCTCGCTGATGAATCTGGTGGGCTCCGGGATTGGACTGGCTCCGTCTGAGACGGTTTCATCGGCGCCATGAAGGGCCGGGCTCAACATCATGGCCAGGATGGAGATCAAGACACTCTTTGATTGCATGGATACTCAACCTTTGTAGGAAAATTAGTTGACAGTGGACAGCGCTCGACGAATCGCCTCGGCAGTGTATCGTGCTCTGAACTGAATCATTTCCTGGCCGAGCTGAATGGTGTCAGCCAGTGGGGTAATGGCAACGCCGTTAATGGTAGCGAGTCCGGCCTCAATCCGCTGTTGATAGCGGACCTGTTCGGGATCTGTCACCATCATCATTGCTGTCACCCAGATATCATCGTGATAGCCATCATCGGCGGATTGTGCGACGCCGAGTTCTCGCTCGGTGTACTGTTCGGTTTCTACCCACCCCGGATCATAAAACTCTCTGATGAAATGTATCCTGGTTGCCTCGCCCTGCCAGCTCTGGCCAAGCTTGTCGGCTACATTGGCCATCCCCCGCTGATTGCCGCCGCTGTCTCCGATCATGACGATATCCGAGAAGCCTGCCTGTCGGAGACTGTTGGCAATGTCGGTAAGCAGCGCCTCATAGGTTCCGGCGCTTAAGCTTATTGAGCCGGGATATTTCATGGCACCAGATGGCGGGTCAATATTGCCTTCAGGGACAAATTTCACTATCGGGGCGCACAGGGCGTTGCCGAGTGCTTCGGCGATCGCGGGACAGGCCGCCTGCAGAATCAGGTTGTGTTTTCCGGTTGACAGATAAGGTCCGTTTTCCTCAATGCCACCGGTTGCGATGATCACGGTGCTTGTGCCTGATGCGATGGCGTCCCGGATCTCCATGGAAGTAAGTTCTTCGAGCCAGTAAGATTGGCCGGCAGCGATTGGACGCTCCGTGCTCAACCATGAGGCGAGCTCTGTGTCTTGACCGAATGCCTGTGCATTAATCAGCGCAGTGGCTGCGATCAGCGTGTTCAGTAATTGACGGTAGACAGAAGCATTTTTCACCGGTATCCCTCTTCGAATTTTCATCTATGCAGATTGTCGTCTGCCCGCGAATATCGAGCTTTATCCTACCTCAAAAGTACCGCGACCGCCTGCCCCTGAAACAGCGCCTTTCTCTGATTACAAGTGGTTTCAATGAGTCGGTTAATAAGGTATTTTCCAGACTTGATAAGTTTAAAGCAGTCGCCCGCTGAAAGCAGTATCGCAGTGAGCAGGCGCCATCTTAACGTCGCAGCACGTCCGCGAGTTGCCCTCTTGGCAAGCGCTGGGCGGTGAGTTCCAGACTTGATTCTCAATATTCGAAACATTGCCCTCGCTTTACTCCTTGTGCTTCTGGTCAGTGCCAGCGTCATCCTGTGGCGCGCGCCGGTAATCGAGACCGGGGCAATAGTGCACTCTGAGGATCTTTCGCCGGGCGAGCTGGTCGCGCGCGGCGAGTATCTGGTCACGGCTGGAAACTGCGCCAGTTGTCATACCACTCAGGACGGTGCCTTCATGAGCGGCGGATTGCCGTTCAGAACGCCTTTCGGCACGATCTATTCCACGAACATCACGCCAGACCCGCTAACCGGAATTGGCAACTGGAGCGAGGTCGATTTCCTGAACTCACTGCGCCACGGCGTGCGCCCTGACGGTGATCATCTGTATCCGGCCTTTCCTTACACTGCTTACACCAAAGCCAGCGACGATGACATACTGGCCATGTTCGCTTATTTGAAATCGATCAAACCGGTGCGTATCACCCCGCCGCAAAATGATCTGGTTTTTCCCTTTAACTACCGGCCGCTGATGGCATTCTGGAAGCTGCTGTATTTTCAGCCAGGGGTTTATGAAGTCCGCGAAGACCAATCGGAGCAGTGGAACAGGGGCGCTTATCTGGTCGAGGCGCTTGCTCACTGCAGCGCTTGTCACTCGCCGCGCAACAGTCTGGGCGCAGAGCGGGCCGCTGCGCATATGGGTGGTGGAGAATTTCTTGATCTGGTCGCCCGAGAACACTATCGACCTTGGTCAGCTCCCAATCTTACCGCAACGGAACGTGGCCTCGCACTGTGGTCAGAGCAGGATCTGGCAGATTACTTAAAAACTGCACGAAATGACATGCTCGAATCGTTCGGGCCAATGAATGAAGTCATTATCAACAGCACGCGCTATCTCGAAGCGCAAGATATCGGGGCTATGGTGACTTACTTAAAGAACCTTCCGGCTGTGCCTGAGCGCGAGGCAACTACGCCGGGCCCTGCGGTCATGGGCAGGGGCAGAACAATCTATAATCTTCACTGTGGCACCTGCCACCTTCCTACCGGTGAAGGAGATCCTGATATGGCTCCTCGTCTGGATCGCGGCAGTCTGGTTGTGCAGGATGAAAATCCTGCTTCGATGATCAATGCGATTCTGTATGGGCCGCATCTGCCGAGCCCGCCATTGCAGCCAAAGTGGCGTGAGCCCATGGAGGACTTCCAGTATCTGCTTGACGACGAAGAAGTGGCCGCCGCGGCGACTTTTATCCGCCACTCCTGGGGTAATGCGTCTGGCATGGTCACGGCAGATCAGGTAGCCAGGCAGCGTTAGCCAGCTTCGGCGTATAATGCTGAAAAATAAGTCTTGACCAGCCTCGTGAGAAGGGTAGTTTTAGAAGTCTGGCCCTCCTCAGAGGCATAAAAGTCCGCTCGGACAGACACAGCGCAGGTGAAAGCCTATGTACAGTATTCGGTATGACTGTCGATTCTCCGCGGGATCAGTCCGCCGGCAAGTCGTCATTTTTATTCTGGCGCTCGGCGTTCTCTCCGGATGCAGTGAACCACAGAATGCTGAACCCGCAGAGCAGTATCATGCCGGCTCTCCGCTGCGTACCCGTTTGCTGACGGCTGATCAATACACCGCCTCAATCGCCCAGGTTTTCGGTGAGGACATTGCTGACAGTATCCTGCCGCCGATTCCGCCGATGGCGCGGACGGACGGGCTGCTGGCTTCGGGCGCTGCATTCGTCGGAGTTACCTCGGATCAGGTCTCGCAGATCCAGCAGACAGCCGCGTCAATTGCGGCTCAGGTGGTCGATCAAGAGCATCGCGATTTTCTGATCCCCTGTACGCCGGAAGCAACGGAAGCGGCTGATTCCAGCTGCGCGGCACTGTTTCTGGAAGAGACCGGCCGACTGCTGTTCCGTCGCCCGTTGAGTGACAATCGGCTCTCGGATCTGGTGCAGATTGCGGATTACGCTGCGCAGCAAACCGGTGACTTTTATGACGGACTGTCACTGGCTCTCGAAGCCATGCTGATCAGCCCGGATTTTATTTTCATTGCTGACCGTGCTGAGGCTGATCCTGATGCTCCGGGTCAGCAGCGCCTTGACGCCTATTCACTGGCTTCAAGATTGAGCTTTTTACTGTGGAATGCCCCGCCTGATGACGTTCTGCTAGAGGAAGCGGAAGCAGGTCTTCTCCATACTCCGCAAGGTCTGGCTGGGGCAGTGGATCGAATGCTCGGCAGCGCGCGTCTTGAATCAGGCGTCAGGGCGTTCTTTGATGATCTGATGGCCTTTGACGAATTCAACAGTCTCGCTAAGGACCCGCTTGTGTATCCCATGGTCACGGGCACCACTCTTGAGCATGCCCGTGAGCAAACCCTGCGCACGATCGTTGACCATCTACTAACGCGACAGGCGGACTACCGAGACCTATTCACCACACGGAAAACCTTTATGTCCATGCAGCTTGCTGCGGTTTATGACACTCCGGCCGGTGAGGGCTGGGTGCCTTTCGAGTTCGAAGAAGGGGGGGCTCGGCTAGGCTTACTGACTCATGTCAGTTTCCTGGCCGCGAATTCTCATTCGGTCCGGAGCTCGCCGACTCTCAGGGGCAAAGCGCTGCGTGAAACCTTTCTGTGTCAGCGAGTGCCTGACCCTCCGCCGGACGTTGACTTCTCTTCGTTAGAAGAAGCTGAGGACGCTGCGACAGCGAAAGAACGCTTGGCGGTTCATAACACCAATCCGTCCTGTGCCGGCTGTCACCTGATCACCGACCCGATGGGTCTCTCACTGGAAAATTTTGACGGTGCTGGCCGCTTCCGTGCAACCGAGAATGGCGCGCCATTAGACATAGCCGGCGAGCTGGACGGCATTTTCTATGAGGACATTGCCGGTCTGGCACAGGCGACCCGTAATCATCCCAAATTGTCCGCCTGTCTGATCAATCGGCTGTATGCTTACGGAACGGGTGGGCCTGTTTCTCTGAGAGAGGACAGAGATACGCTCGCGGGGTTTGAAGCGCGTTTTGCGGAAAATGAGTACCGATTACCCGCATTATTGCGCGATATAGCGCTGTCTGACGCATTTTTGCGCGTGAGGTCTGGAGAATCTGAGGGTAGAATGCTGGATTCTCTACGAATGAAAGCGCCTGCCGAGAGAGCCGAATCTGCCATGGCTCTGGCAAGCATGGAGAACGAGTGATGAAAAGGCTTGAGCAGACTCTGAGCAGGCGTCGGTTCCTGAGGGGTACCCTGAAGGGTGGGGCAGTCTCCGTCGGGCTGCCACTTTTGAATGTCTTTTTGAATGACAACGGGACGGCCTATGCAGACGGCATGCCGATTCCCCTGCGTTTTGGTACCTGGTCCTGGGGGCTTGGTATGAGCGAGTCGATTTTTGTTCCGAAGAAGACCGGTGCAAATTTCGATTTGCCTGAAGAAATCGCTGCGCTGGCGCCAGTCCAGGAACATCTGAATCTGTACACCAATTTTCATGTCTTCAAAGATGATGCCCCCAATTTGTGTCATCACTCTGGCTGGGTGGTACTGCGTTCTGGCATTGCGCCAACGGCGCGGGCGAATCTGCCCGGCGAGACCATTGATGTGTCGATCGCGCGACAGATTGGCAACGCCACCCGGTTCAGAAGCCTGAGCGCAACCGCTACCGGCGATGCGCGGGACAGCTTCAGCTATGAAGGCGGGAATTCGGTCAACACACCGGAGTGGTCACCGCTGAGATTCTACCAGCGTCTTTTCGGGGAGGGTTTTCAGGATCCCAATGCCTCCACGTTTTCTCCCGACCCCAAAGTGCTGGTGCGCCAGAGCGCCCTCAGCGCTGTTCAGGAGGAAGCCCGTAAGCTGGAGAAATCCCTTGGCTCGGAGGATCGGGCTCGTCTGGATCAGTATTTTACGGGATTGCGGGATCTTGAGCGGCGGTTTGATCTGCAGCTCACCAAACCCGATCCCCGCGAAGCCTGTGTGGTTTTGGAAGAGCCGATGGATCTGCCAACGGGGCTGGATGCGGATCTTGTGGCAACGAGACATCGCATGATGACGGACCTGATGCTGATGGCGGTGGCCTGCGACCAGACCCGTGTGTTCAATATGTTCTATGCTTCTGCGTTCTCAGCAACGACGCAGCCGGGATATGACAAGCCGCATCACACGGCGACTCATGAGGAAGCGGTGGACCCGGAGTTGGGCTATCAGCCCTATACCTCGTGGTATACGCGTCGCGCCATGGAGGAATGGGCTTATTACGTGCAGGCGCTCGCCAACTTCAGGGAGGGGGATGGTACTCTGCTGGACAACTCGTTCATTTATGCTACGACGGATCAGTCCTTTGCCAAGCTGCACGCGATAGATGGTATCCCCATGTTTTCCGCAGGTACTGCCGGCGGCCGCGTCAAGACCGGTCTGCACATCGATGGTGGCGGCTCACCCGGTTGCCGGCTTGGGTTCACCGCTCAGCGGCTGATGGGACTCGAGATCGATACCTGGGGAGACAAGAGCAACACCACTTCAAGTGAAATAAGTGACATTCTGATTACCTGATAAATTTCGGATTTTGAATTGTGAGCAGCCTTAAAAAAGTCGCTCTGAGCCTCTCTACGATCAGCTTTATCGCCTGTTGCGCAGCTGCTGTGGGCGCTGATCAAGGATCCTACACCGAAGCTTACCGCGACGTTCCCATGCCTGTGGGTTTCAGGGTGGAGGCCAGTCAGGAAGGACCGGTATTCGCTGACGCATCCGGTATGACCCTATACAAATGGCCTCAGCACAAGTTGCGTAATGGGTACAGCGGTGAGTCGCCCGGCTCGCCCGCCTGCTACGAGGATGTCTTGACGGTTACGGCAGGCTTGATGAGTCCCTATCCCCCGGGGATCCGCTTACCGGAACTGGATGAGCGCAAGAGTTGCACAGACCTGTGGAAACCTGTCACCGCGGATGAGGTTGCTCAAGAAGTCGGAGACTGGACTGTTGTTGAGCGCCGCGATGGTGCGCGGCAGTGGGCCTATCAGGAACAGCCGCTGTACACTTCAGTCAAAGACCAAGAGCCCGGTGATGTGCTAGGCGGCACACGCCGGCGTTTCGGCGGTGATGCGCCGGCTAAACGGGTACCGGTCGGCCCGCCTTCGCTTCACCCCCCGGGTTTCTCAATCCGAAGCTCCTTCAACGGTCGAATGCTGGCAACAGACCGCAGTGAATCGGTTTACAGCTATGAGGGGGATACCGCTGACAGCAGCAGCTGTCGTGCAGACTGTCTGGCAAAATGGAAGCCGGTATTGGCGCCATCTCTGGCCAGAGCGCAGGGTGAATGGTCGTTGCTGGAGCGTTCTCCCGGCGAGCGCCAGTGGGTTTTCAGAGGCAAGCCGCTCTACACCTATATTCTGGATTCCGGCACCTGGTCGCAGCAGGGCAGTGACGAGCCCGGCTGGGAAAACGTGTTTACTCAGGTCGCGGATTCCTACCCTGACAGTTTCAGGCCACAGCACACCATGGTCGGCGACGTGCTGGCTGATTCGGAAGGTAAAACCATTTATATCTACCATTGCGGCGAAGATTCTCAGGATCAGTTAGGCTGCGACCATCCCACCGAAACGCAAGTTTATCGGCTGGCCATGTGCGGTGCGGGAGATCCCGAGCGCTGCCTTGAATACTGGCCATATGTTCTGGCCGGTGACCATGAGCAAGCGACCAATCGCACCTGGTCTATTGTATGGATTGACCCCCGTACAGGTCGTTTCGCTGCGCCGCAGCAGGAAGGAGCCCTTCGCGTCTGGGCCTACCGTGATCGACCGGTGTACACCTTCGCCGGTGATTCATCGCCCGGCGACGTCCATGGTGGTGGCACCGGAGAATGGCGGGGCCAGCGAAATGGCCTCAAGGCGATCATGCTGCGGGACGATTTTTTTCGGGGGACTTTGTGATGGGAGCCTATCAAACGCGCAGATGGCTGGCCTGTGTCCTGGTGCTGAGCGGCTTGTCGATAACCTCCGCTGTTCAGGCCGAGGAGTCGAGAATCAGAAACCGAACTATCAGCTATGTGATGACAGATTTATTCTGGTCGGTGTATCAGACCGAAGATGCGCAGGCCGAGTGTCCCAAGGGATTCAATGACGGCCCGCGAGAGCAATTTGAGAAGCTCTTTCCTGACCACGAATCTCTGAGCGTCGAAGACACGCAGCTTGCACAGGAAATACAGACCTGGCATCCGAATACGGAACCTGATGGTTTCGAATTTTTCGAAGTGGAAGGAGAATTATCCTGGGGTCTGAATCTCGATGGAGAAGTGAGCGTCAACGACTTCACGCACCCGGATGGCACTCCTGGTATAGATAACGAGGTATACCGGGCAGTGGGTTGCATCATCGGGTTTCGCGGGCCAGACGGGGTGGAATATATATTCCAGAACAAGGCAATACTTGATGAAGTTTACAATCGCATGATGATTGAACTCACCGAGGTCGACAGTCTGGAAAATGATGATTCTGTGATTATCAATCTGTACCGAGGGATGGACCGCCTGCTGACGGATGCTACCGGCCAGAAGGTCATGGCAGGTGGCACGCAGCGCATTGACTATCGGTGGGGAGAAAGTCTGATTCGACAGTTTGCCGGTCAGATTGTCGATGGCGTTCTCATTACCGAGCCGATCGCGGAAATGGTCATGCCCTGGCAAAACCTCAGTGTGCCGTCGGTTCATGTCTTCAAAGATGCGCGCTTCCGGCTCGATCTCAGTTCAGAGCAGGCAACAGGCGTGCTTGCCGGCTATGCTGACGTTGACACCTGGTATTACCAACTGATCCGCAACGATTCGACCCACCATCTCAGCAATGGCCAGATTTCCGGCATTTCTCTGTACAAGGCGCTCAGACGTCTTGCTGAGGCCTATCCGGATCCGGAAACCGGTGAGAATACCGCCATTTCGACCTCGCTGGATGTCAAAATGGCGCAAGTCTATATCGTCCACCCAGACAGCAGGGCGGGAGAGTAAGCGCTAGCCGGTACGGCTGGCGAGCAGGCGATCCAGCTGATCTGCAAACTGCTTTTTGTCGGCATTGCTGAAAGGCGCAGGACCTCCCGTATGTTCTCCGCTGCCGCGCATGGTTTCCAGAAAGTCGCGCATGTTTAAGCGAGCGCCGATGTTGTTTTTGGAGAACAGCTCTCCGCGCGGACTCAGTGCGAGTGCTTGCCGATCAATGACTTCAGCCGCCAGCGGAATATCGCTGGTAATGACGAGGTCTCCGGGATCAGTGCGGCGCACAATTTCATTATCAGCGACGTCAAATCCACCCGGCACCTGAACGGTGCTTATCAGTCTTGATGGAGGTGTGCGCAGAGCCTGGTTGGCTACCAGAGTCACAGGGGTTTGTGTCCGCTCAGCGGCCCGGAACAGAATTTCTTTGATGACGCCCGGGCAGGCATCAGCATCCACCCAGATTTTCATGGCTGGCCTGAAGCCTATTACAGGCTGATGCGCTCTCTGGCTGCAGCGTATTCCGATTTAAGGCGACCAACCAGAGCGCTGGTAGGCAACACTTCTTTGATGGCGTTGATGCCCTGACCCGAGCCCCAAATGTCTTTCCAGGCTTTCTTTTTGGAACTGCCGCCGGAGCCAAAGTTCATATTCGAAGGGTCACTCTGTGGCAAATCATCAGGGTCCAGCCCTGCCGCTTCGATGGACGGTCGCAGATAATTGCCATGTACACCGGTAAAAAGATTGGTGTAGACAATGTCGCCCGCCGCATTGTCGACGATTCCCTGCTTGTATCCCTCTACTGCATTGGCCTCCTCGGTAGCGATAAACGCGGACCCCAGGTAGGCAAGGTCTGCGCCCATTGCCTGTGCAGCCAGTACACCATCACCGGTTCCGATGGCGCCGGAAAGCAGTATCGGCCCATCGAACCATTCTCTGACCTCTTGTATGAACGCCATCGGTGACAAAGTGCCGGCGTGTCCGCCGGCTCCTGCGGCAACACAGATCAGGCCGTCGGCGCCTTTTTCAATCGCTTTTTTGGCGAATCGGTTGTTGATGACGTCGTGCAGGCAGATGCCGCCGTAAGAGTGTATGGCGTCGAATACTTCCGGTCTGGCGCCGAGGGAAGTAATGACCACAGGAACTTCATGCTTAACGCACATTTCCACATCATGCATCAATCGGTCGTTAGAGCCGTGAACAATCTGATTCACGGCGAACGGTGCAGAGGGTTTGTCGGGATTGGCGGCATCATGCTCGGCCAGTTCTGCCTTGATGCGAGTGAGCCACTTGTCGAGTTCTTCCGCAGGCCGCGCATTCAGGGCAGGAAATGAGCCCACCACCCCAGCCTTGCACTGTGCAATCACCAGATCAGGGTTGGATATGATAAAAAGCGGGGCGCCGACAACCGGTACTGACAGTCGGCCCTGCATGCATTCTGGAATTGCCATAGAAAAACTTTCCCTGTGAGTTTGCCGTAGAATTTTCGAACCGTTAGCGTAACGATTTTCCACGAAATAACAAGCCGCATCTGAGCCCCTGCCGGGGCCGGCCTCACAGCGAGCTGCATGTACCAGTGTACGGAATCACGCTGTACCCCGTCGTAACCTTTATGACTGCCTGTGGCAAAGACATTGCCAACTGTAGGCAAGCCAGGGTTTTTTCGCTAATTTTGAGGCTCAGCGTGAATTGTTGATTAGTGTGATGGGAGATGAAGCTCCCTCTGTGAGGAATGAATGACGAAACCAGTTTGTCTTATTATCGGCGCCGGCGCCGGGATTGGCGGCCATGTCGCCAAGCGATTCGCCCGGGGCGGTTACCACGCGGCGCTGTGCCGCCGGACCGGACAAGAAGGCCTGAATAAGCTGACTGCAGACATTCAGGCAGAGGGAGGGTCGGCCACCGGATATCTGCTGAATGCGGTTGAACCCGAGACGCTTGAAAACCAGGTTCGGCTCGTTGAGCAAGAGTTAGGTCCGATCGAAGTACTTATCTATAACCTTGGCGCTCAGATCGGTGATCGGCGTCTCGAGGAGACACCTGAAAAGGTCTTCGAGTTGGGGTGGCGAATGGGGGTTCTGGGTCTTTTCCGTCTCGCGCAGGTGCTTTGTCCCTTAATGCAGCAGCGAGGAAAAGGAACGCTGCTCGTGACTTCTTCAACTGCTGCCGTGCGGGGTAATGCCGGTCAGCATTCCCACGCCGCAGCCATGGGCGGGCGAAGAATGCTCTGTCAGTCCCTGAATGCGCAGTATGGTCCTGAGAATATCCACGTCTCTCACATTATCATCGATGGTCCTGTTGATGCGCCTGACACGCTCGGCAAAATGATGGGGGAAGAGGCTTTTCAAAAGATGCGCGAGACCAAAGGTGCCGAGGATGGTCTGCTAAAACCGGATGAAGTGGCAGAAACCTACTGGCACCTGTCTCAGCAACACCGTTCTGCGTGGACTCATGAACTGGATCTTCGGCCTTTTTCCTGCATGCCCTGGTGGAATCATTAGTTGGCAAGGGTGCGCTCGGAGCAGCGGCCGGAAAATCTGACCCCTGATGGGCCTTCCCGCAATACCACGGATCAGGGGTGGCTGTTAGAACCGCATTGAGAGGCGACTGGCTATCGAGACTTATTTTTTAAGCCTGCTTGAGGAGAACAGGGGCGGCGCTGTCCTGCTTGTGCCTTTGCTGGCCTTTGCGGAAGCCTGTGTCGGTATTGGTCTGTTTATCTCTGGCGCTTTCCTGGTGGTTGTGTCCTCGATCCTGTTCTTCACCGAACTGGCATCGCTTCCGGTCATCTGTGCTCTGGCCATGGTGGGTGCTACTGCTGGGGATCATGTCGGCTTTTATGTGGGTTATTTTTTGGGTCCCCGTCTGACCCGATCCAGGTTCGCAGAGCGGCACCAGACAGCGATAGCCAGAGCCAACGCATTGATCACCAAATACGGCCCACTCACTATTTTCATTGGTCGATTTGTGCCGGCCATTCGCAGCCTGCTGCCTGCGATGATCGGAGTCAGCGGCTTCAGTCGACGGGTTTATTCACTGCTTGATGTCTTGGCCTGCAGTCTGTGGGCGGTGGCACTTGGTGCGATTGTGTATTTCATCGGGGATGCTTTCCAGGCCTGAGGCTCGGGCCGCCTTGATTTACGGTCTGTTCCTCACAGGCAAACTGAAATCGTGTTTGCCCGGCCGACCGGACACGACCCGATAGACTTTGGTCAGGTGGAACGCTACGCTACTCGGCTGGGCCCTTCGGGCTTTCCTTGAGCAGGGTGGGGATAATCATGGCGGTGAAAAACAGGCAATGGGCCGCATGGGCAGCGTGGGTTTTAGGGGGGATATTGGCTTTCGCGAATAGTCAGGTTCTCGGTCAGTCCATGAGTCTGACACACTGCTTTGGCGAGTGTCCGCGCTATGAATCTCAGCTGGCCGCAGAGCGAGCCAAGGTTGTTGTACATCATTTGTATGTAGCCGGATTAAACGGAGACAGCGGTCTGGCTGATTGGTCAGCTTACCGGTTGACTGCTGAAGCGATTGGCGTTGCTTCATTACTTCCGAGAGCCTGGCGTCCGGATCGCCTCGTTCAGTTTTCTCCGCTACAGGATTTACTGCTGACTGATGATGCGGAACTCAGCCTGGCGGAGATCTCAACGAATAATTCCAATCCCTATGCAGGCTCAGGAGTAACGGAATCTGTGCCGGATGCCCGCGCACGACTGGCGCCCATGACCTCTTTTGCGAATACACCCTACTGGTCTGATTTGAACAATCTGAGCAATATGGTGCCTATGCCAGCGGATTTGCGAAGAGGTGTTTGGTTACAGCTGGAGCAACGCCTCAATCGGGCGGCATCCCGGCATGGCGAGCTGTATGTGATCGCCGGTCCGTTATTCCTCATCAGTAATTTAAGTCCTTTCTCAGCTGAGCAGAATCAGACTCCCGCTGCCTATTACAAGGTGGTCGCGCACTCTTCCGGGGTGGCTGCATTTGTTTTTCCGGCTCAGCTTGGGCAGAACGCCACCGTCTGTGACTATCAGGCGACGTTGGCTGATGTGGAGGGTATGGCGGGACTGTTTCTGTTGCCTGACCGTTCAGTAACTCGCTCTGACTGGCTGCTGGCAGAGCTTGGGTGCTCCTGACTGTAAACAGATAGGGCACTCATCTATCGATGAGCTCTAGTATAGAGAGACATTGATGAGAAAACTACGACAGGCCGCCATGCCAACCGGCCGGCCAGGAATTTCCTGACATGGACTCCTGCACCGTGAGTCGATATTCTAACCAAATATTCAGTTATCCAGTGGTCCTAATATCTCAGCACGGGTTGCCTGCCTGTGCCAATCCAGAGGGTGTCCAGAAATGAAAAAGCGATCTGCCCGGCCTGAGCTGCCTGAGTCCGAAACCCGAAGGGGTTTTATCAAAAGCGCCGGTGCGGCGACGGCATTCATGATTGTGCCAAGAGCTGTGCTCGGAGGGGAGAACTATATTGCCCCCAGTGATCGCTTGAATATTGCAGCCGTCGGCGCGGCCGGGAAGGGCAGTTCGGACATCCAGAGTGTGGCCCATGAAAATATCTATGCGATTTGCGACATCGATGACCGTCGGCTCGCGGATACGTTGCAGCAGGATTTTGCAGCTCCGTTTCGTGATAAGACAAAAACCTATCGAGATTATCGTGAGATGCTCGACAGTGAGCCTGAAATTGATGCGGTCCTGATCAGCACGCCTGACCACATGCACGCGCCCATAGCGATGCACGCGATGGGCTTGGGAAAACATGTTTATGTGCAAAAGCCGCTCTGCCATACCGTGAATGAATGTCGCGTGTTGGCCAGGGCCGCTGAGGCAAATAACATCGTTACCCAAATGGGCAATCAGGGGCATGCGGGTGAAGGGGCTCGCCTGATCAATGAGTGGGTAGCTTCCGGGGCACTGGGTGAGATCAGGGAAGTACACTGCTGGACCAACCGGCCCGTCTGGCCTCAGGGTATCGGTCGGCCTGAGGGTGAAACTCCTGTCCCTGACTCTCTGGCTTGGGATCTCTGGCTGGGAGCCGCATCACATCGACCTTACGTAGAGCGTGCTTATCATCCGTTTAACTGGCGCGGCTGGCTGGATTTTGGTACCGGGGTCGTGGGGGATATGGGTGCTCATATCATTGATCATCCGTATTGGGCCTTGAACCTGGGCCTCCCGAGCAGAATTTCAGCCAGTTCTTCCCGTTTTGGTCGAGGTATGGAAACATTTCCTATTGCCTCTAAAATTCACTTCGAATTTCCTGCCAATGAGACTCGTCCCGCGATCAAGATGACCTGGTACGACGGCGGCCTGATGCCTGAGCGGCCGCCGGGGCTGGAAAACGGACGGCAGATGGGTGATAACGATGGAGGCGTGCTGATTGTGGGTGAGCGCAACACTCTGATGCACGGTGTTTATGGCCGTGACCCGCAGTTGATTCCCGCCTCAGTTCACAACTCAGTTCAGGCACCGGAACGAACCCTGCCGCGGTCGACGGGTATTTATCAGGAATGGATAGACGCCATCAAAGACCGGAGCAAACGCACAACCTCCGGTTTTGAGTATTCCGGAAGGCTGACCGAGACCATGCTGCTTGGCAATATCGCCACCATCAGGGCTGGTGATCACAAGGTGCTCGAGTACGACGCCCGGAACATGCGGTTTACAAATGATGAGGAAGCAAACGGCTATCTGGATAAATCCTATCGTCCTGGCTTTGGCCTGGTTTGATCACGCTGATGACTGTCCAGAGTCGGTGTAGAAGAGGTTCAGGGGGATGAGGAAATTCTTGATTGCAGTGTGCGCCATTCTGGCCCACGTTGGATTGTATGCTCAGAGTGCGGGCCCGGATGACTGGATCCAATTGTTCAACGGGGAAGATCTTGAGGGTTGGACTCCGAAATTTACCGGCTATCCCCTGGGGGTAAATCATCTGAACACTTTTCGTGTCGAAGACGGCTTGTTCAAAGTTTCCTACGACAATTGGAGTGACTTCAGCAACGAGTTCGGACATATCTTTTACGAACAGCCTTTTTCGCACTACCGGCTGCGGGTCGAATATCGATTTACCGGAGAGCAGGTGACCAACGGGCCCGGTTGGGCGTTTCGGAATAATGGCATTATGTTCCACAGCCAGTCTCCTGAGTCCATGACTCTTGAGCAGGAATTTCCAGCGTCAATTGAAGCGCAGATGCTCGGGGGTAACGGCAGCGATACCCGGCCTACCGCCAATGTCTGCTCGCCTGGCACGCATTATGTGATGAATGATGAACTGATTACGGTGCACTGCACCAATTCGGTCTCAGAGACATACCACGGTGATCAGTGGGTGGTCATGGAGTTGGAAGTCAGAGGCAGTGAATCCATCCGACACATTGTCAATGGGCATACTGTTTTTGAGTATTCGCAGGTGCAGCTCGATCCGAGTGACCCGGATGCGCAGCGACTTATTGAGGCGGGTGCATCAGTATCGGTCGACAGTGGATATATCTCTGTGCAGGCAGAGAGCCACCCGCTTGAGATCAGAACCCTTGAGCTTTTGCCGCTTGATCAATAAGCGTTTATCCAAAAAAGGCGCCGACTGGCGCCTTTTTTGGATAACGGCTGAAAGGTCAAATGACGCCTTCGGATATCAGGTCTGCGGCATAGTTCGCTGCTCTGGCGCTGAAAGCCATGTAGGTCAGCGAGGGATTCTGGCAGGCGGACGAGGTCATAAATGCACCGTCAGTAATGAAAAGATTTGGCACATCGTGAGCCTGAGCCCAGCCATTAAGCACTGAAGTTGCCGGATCCCGGCCCATGCGTGCGGTACCCATTTCATGGATCCTGTTGCCCGGCTTGGACAGATTGGCATTGCTCGTCGTGATGTTGATACACCCGGCTGCCTCCATCATGGCCTGCGCGTCCTTGACCGCTTCCTGCTGCATGATGCGTTCATTTTCGCCATAGGACACATTGAAAACAGGAACAGGATTGCCCCATCGATCTCTGCGAGAGGCATGCAGCGTCACGCGGTTCTCCGGATTTGGCAGCTGTTCACCAAAGGCTAAAACACTGAAGCGCCACGGCCCCGGTCGCTTATGGGCCTCCTTGAAATCTCTGCCGATACCGGCAATCTGGCCGCCCGAATTGCCAAGCGGGCGTGCACCGCCCTGAAAGCCGAAGCCGCGCTTGTAGGGTTTGTCGTTTTCGGTAACGTTGGCGTAGCGCGGAATATAAATGCCGCCGCTGGGTCGCCTGCCAAAAACCGTCTTATCCTCAAACCCTGTCATGATTCCGGCGACCCCCGCACTGCTGACATGATCCATCAGATTGCGCCCGACCTGATCAGAACGGTTTGCCAGTCCCGTAGGAAAACTTTCCGACTTTGACTGCAGCAGGATCATTGCGGAAGCGATCGCCGATGCGTTGAGGAAAACCACCCTGGAACTGTAGGTGCGTGCTTCATTGGTTTCAGCGTCTACAACCCGAACGCCGCTGATCCGGTTGTTCGCTGGGTCATAGTCCAAGCCCTGGACGATAGCATTATGCACCATGGTCAGATTGCCGGTACGTTCGGCAGCCGGCAGGGTCGCATTGAGGGACGAAAAGTACGCCTTGAAGCTGCAGCCATGATGACAACGATTGCGGGCCTGACAGTTGCTACGGCCCAGCGCGCGCTGTTCTTCGGTGGCGTCGGTCAGGTGGGCAATCCGCGCCGGTATCACATTCCTGCCATTGAATGTTGTTTCCACCTTCTGCTTGAATGACTTCTCAGCGTCTGTCAGTTCAAAGGCCGGCTGAAAGACGCTGTCAGGCAGCTGATCAAGACCCTCTTCGCTGCCAGAAACGCCAACGAAGGTTTCTACCTTTTCATACCACGGGACAATATCTTCATAGCGAACCGGCCAGTCCACGCCAACGCCTTCTTCAAGATTCGCCGTGAAATCCTGCGGTCCCAGACGATAGGTCTGTCGGCTCCACATGATGGAGCGACCCGCGGTGTGATAGCCCCGCAACCAGTCATAGCTGGTGCCTTCGGCTTCTTCATAGGGATGCTCGTCATCTTTTACCCAGAAATGTTTCGTCGACTCCTTGATCGCATAGGCAACGCCGCCGTACTGTTTATAGTAGTGTTGATTTATTTCATCTTGCGCCACATTATCCAGATGATCGCTTTCCCACGGGGCCAGCTGATCAGTGTAATCGCGCTCCGGGACTATTTCCGGTCCGCGCTCCAGCACCAGCACCTTCAGGCCCCGCTCACACAGTTCTTTCGCGGACATGCCGCCGCTCATTCCTGAACCTACTACGATCGCATCAAACTCTGCTTCTGCCATGTCGATTCTCCCTAGTCGCCAGTCGCAATATCAACGCTGGGATCCCAGCGGCCCGGTATGGCAACCCATTTCAACTCTTCGGTCGCGCCCGCCTCAGTCGCGAAATAAGACTGAGTAATGTAGCCTTTCAGAGAGCGGTATCCTCCCAGGCTGTTGTCGCCGTTAAAGGCGTCACTGTCCAGTTCAGAAAGAGCCGCGACAGCCTCCGCCTCACTGGCAGTCTTGAAGTCTCCGCTCAGACTGTCCAGGCGCTGCAAAATGAGCTGAAGAGCCGCTCGATGGCCATTTTGGGTCTCAGCACTGGCCCAGTCAGACATCAGGGCATCGAGATAGCCGGGCACGTTGGCATCGAGCGCGCCGGGGGTTTCAGTACGTGGAATGACCAGATCGCTGATACGACTGATGAGGGCCATTTCATCTTGCGTATAGAACCGTCCCCTCTCTCCGGCAGTTGTCGCGACCACGTTCGCGGCATCACCGCAGGCGCTGAGTGCTGAAGCACCACCGACAGAGATGATGAGTCCCTGCAAGAATTCCCGTCTAGTTTTCATTGTCTCGTCTCCAGATGTGCGGGCAGTTTAAAACTGTACATTGCGCACGGTGTAAATGCTGCGGGCAATTGATGCAAATCCATCGCCAGGGTTGTCGTGCTCGATAAAGAAGTGCTTAAAGCCTGCTGTGTCAGCCTGCGAAAAGATCTCCGCAAAATTGATGGTGCCGCTACCAACAGAGGTCATGCGACCGAACTGATCCCGGTCCTTGACGTGAAGCATGCTGAATCGTCCCGGGTGGCCGTCCAGATACGGCATCGGGTCGACACCGGCATGAGCGATCCAGAATAAATCCAGCTCAAAGTCGACCAGCTCAGGTGCAGTCTCCTCCAACAGGGTATCGTAATGTGCCCGATTGCCTGCGCGTTCAAATTCGAAGCTGTGGTTATGGTAGGCCATCTTGATCCCCGCAGCTTGTGTCATCTCGCCCGCCCTATTCAGAGTCTCGGCGTGACGCTTATAGGCATCGGTGCTGCGCTCAGAGGCAGCGATACTTGGCACAACGATATATCGCTGGCCGATCTCTGCAGCGAAATCAATTTCCCGCTGCAGATCGGACCGTACTGCCGTCATTTGAATATGGGCCGCAGGGCTGCTCAGGCCATTGTCATCCAGAGCTTTTTTGATCTCTGCCGCGCTGCGGTCGTAGTATCCGGCGAATTCCATCTCCTGAAAACCGAGTGCTGCCACCCGGGCCAGGGTGCCATCAAAGTCCTGAGAAAGCTCCTCCCGAAGCGTGTATAGCTGCAGGCCGATGCGCTCAACTTGCCGGGTCTGAGCCGCGAGCAGAGGCGGGAGGCTGCAGCCTGCGCTCAGCAGTATGCTTCGCTGTAGAAAACGACGGCGACTGTTCTGATGCCTGTATTGGGTCATTGAAACGCTCCGATTCTGGAACCTCAGACTATCGCAATTCTGAGTTGCCCAAAAGCCTTCTTTGACAGCCGGATCTCAGGAATCCATGCTCAGCCAGATGCCACCGCTTTCCGAAGACGCAACGGCTTTTTCAACAAACAGCACGCCTTTCACGCCTTCGGATACGGTGGGAACCAGAAGTTCGCTGTCATTCATGGCATTCCGTGCAGGAAAAGCTTCTACCTGGTCAGCGAAATCACGATAGAGGTTGGCGAAGGCCTCTAGGAACCCTTCAGGATGACCGCCGGGTATCCGGGTGACGGCATTCGCCGCATCACCGGCAGTATTGCCGCCACGGGCTATATACTGAAGGGGCTCGCCGAGCCGGCAAAATTTGAGCTGGTTGGGTTGTTCCTGAAACCATTCAAGGCTCGCCTGATCGCCATAAACCCGGATACGCAATCCATTTTCATGCCCCACTGCGACCTGGCTGGCCCAAAGAGAGCCTCTGGCCCCGTTGGCGAAGCGCAGCATGATCTGCGCGTTGTCATCCAGTAACCTGCCGGGGACGAAGGCGCTGAGATCAGCCAGCAGGCTGTTGACTTCCAGTCCGGTGATGAACTCGGTGAGGTGGAATGCATGTGTCCCGATATCTCCCAGAGAGCCGCCCGCTCCAGCCCGGGCGGGATCTGTTCTCCAAGCCGCCTGTTTTTGCCCGGTAGATTCCAGATCAGTGCTCAGCCATTCCTGAGGATACTCGACCTGAACGACGCGGAGAGTTCCCAGATCGCCGTTCCGTATCATCTCTCTGGCCTGTCTCACCATGGGATAGCCGGAATAATTATAGGTCACTGCAAACAGCAATCCGGTTTCTTCGACCAGGCGTTTCAGATCCAGGGCATCTGCTAAAGAGGCAGATAGCGGTTTGTCACAAATCACATGAATGCCGGCTTCGAGGAAGCACTTTGCCGGAGCGTGATGCAGATGGTTGGGCGTCACTATGGCGACAACATCGATGCCGTCTTCTCGCGCGCTTTCTTTCTCGGCCATTTCTGAGAAATCGTCATAGGCCCGTTCTGGCGCAATGCCCAATGCTGCCGCCGACTGCCTTGCCCTTTCCGAATCGCTGCTGAACGCGCCTGCGACCAACTCGTATCTGTTGTCCAGTCGGGCCGCAATGCGGTGCACCTCACCGATGAATGCGCCGGTTCCACCGCCCACCATGCCAAGCCTAATTTTCATGAGAGTCCCAGGATATTTCGATTGGTTTGGTCATCAGTGCCGGCGTCAGCAAAGTCATCAAACGCTTTGTCGGTAACGCGAATGATGTGATCACGGATGAAGATCGCGCCTTCCCGGGCGCCATCTTCAGGATGTTTCAGACAGCACTCCCATTCGAGCACCGCCCAGCCGTCAAAGTCGTTTGCGGCCAGTTTGGAGAAAATTCCGTTAAAGTCTACCTGTCCATCGCCCAGAGATCGGAACCTGCCCGCACGATCAATCCAGGATTGATAGCCGCCATAGACACCCTGTTTCGCAGTCGGATTGAATTCTGCATCCTTGATATGTGCGAGCTTGATACGGTCTTTGTAGGCATCCATGAACCCAAGGTAATCCAGCTGCTGCAGAATCAGATGGCTGGGGTCGAACAGGATGTTGCAGCGCGGGTGGTTATTCACGCGTTCGAGAAACATCTCAAAAGTGACACCATCGTGCAGGTCTTCTCCGGGGTGAATCTCGAAGCCGATATCCACTCCTGCATCATCAAACGCGTTGAGAATGGGCAGCCACCGTTTGGCCAGTTCGTCAAAAGCGGCCTCCACCAGGCCGGCTGGTCGCTGCGGCCAGGGGTAAAGATATGGCCAGGCCAGCGCTCCCGGAAAGCTCGCATGAGCGGTCAGCCCCAGGTTTTGCGATGCCTTTGCCGCCAGCAACAGCTGGTCGACGGCCCAGGCCTGTCTCGCTGCGGGATTTCCCTGCACTTCCGGGGCGGCAAAACCATCAAACATCTGGTCATAGGCTGGGTGCACGGCTACCAGCTGACCCTGCAGATGCGTCGACAATTCCGTGATTTCAATATTACGCTCCGCCAGCATGCCTTTGAGATCATCGCAGTAGCCGGGGCTTTCAGCAGCCGTTCGAAGATCGAACAGTCTGGATTCCCAGCTTGGAATCTGAATTCCTTTAAAACCGAGCTCTGCTGCCCAGCTGGCGATGTCTTCCAGGCAGTTGAAAGGGGCTTGTTCGCCAACAAACTGGGCGAGGAAAATTGCGGGTCCTTTGATGGTCTTCATAAGCTTCTGAATCTCAGGTCATGTCGGTAGTCGGGCTGGTTCCAGTATAAACCCTTATGGTTTGCAATCGACCCCTTGTTCGACTACTTTCGTTCGAATAGGGCAGTGCTGCGCAGCCAGCCGGGAAATAACAACAAGCAGGAGACCACGCATTGTGGATACGATAAAGAGCCGCCTGAGTTTGATGATGTTCCTTCAGTACGCTGTTTGGGGTGTCTGGCTGCCGGTGCTTGCCACTTATTTACAGTCATCCGTCGCCGATGGTGGCATGGGTTTCACGTCCGGCCAGGTCGGCCTGATCATCGGGGTAGCCGGTTCGGTTGGCGCGGTGAGCGCCCCTTTCATTGCCGGCCAGTTTGCCGACCGCTATTTTGCGACTGAAAAATTTCTGGCAGCCCTCCTCGTGCTGGGCGGTATCGTTAAGATAAGTCTCTCTTATCAGGACAGTTTCGCAGCCTGGCTAGTGCTGGCGACGCTTTACAGTGTGCTGTACATGCCAACGCTTTCTCTGACCAATTCGATGGCCTTCGCCCACCTCGACAAGGCAGAAAGTGACTTTCCCCGGGTTCGGGTCTGGGGAACGATTGGCTGGATTGCTGCAAGCTGGCTGTTTCCGATGATCTGGCTGCAGAGCAATCTTGAGTTTCAAGTGCTGCCCCCATTTTTTGTCGGGAATGAAGTGCCCGATGCGACTGCCAGACTGGCAGATACCCTCAAAGTTTCAGGTGTGGTGGCTTTTTTGTACGCCGGATTCTGCTTTCTCCTGCCTCACACACCGCCGAAGAAAGACGGGGTAGAAAAACTGGCCTTCAAAAAGGCGTTCAGTTTACTGACCCGCAAGTCGTTTGCTGTGCTGGTGGCTGCCAGCTTGCCGGTCGCGGTGATCCACCAGATTTACTTTATGCAGGCCGGACCTTTCTTTGAAAATCAACTGGGCATGCTGGTCACTTACATAGCGCCTGCCATGACAGTGGGGCAATTCGCAGAGATTGGTTTTCTGGCTCTGCTGGGCACATTGCTCATGCGACTGGGATTCAAGTGGACAATCACTCTGGGCGCTCTGGCCTACTTTGCCCGCTACACGATCTGGGGATTGATCAGTCTGCAGGATTCCGCCGGGCCGTCTGTGGATGCAGCGGGTCAATTCGTCTGGACGGCGCCACTGATGATAGGGGTATTCAGCCAGATTTTGCATGGCCTGTGCTATGCCTGTTTTTTTGCCTCGGCTTTTATGTATGTTGACCGGGTCGCTGATGAAGACATTCGCAATTCCGCGCAGACGGTGTTCGGCATCATCATTCTGGGGGTCGGACCGATGATTGCGGGCCCGGCGCTGGGTATTCTGGGCAACGTCTTCGGGGAAGCGGGTGTGGTCACCAATTTTGCTGGCATGTGGTTTACGCTTGCGGCCATCGCGTTGCTCACGGCAGCGCTTGTTGCTACTGTGTTTCGGGATGAAACGCAATAGCTATATCCGGGCAGCGCGAAGCGCCACTGCTACTGGCGATTCCACATCTGAGGCAACACCGCAGGCTTCAATTCCTCTCGGGCGTTTTGCAGGTGTGTTCTCATTTGCTGCACAATCTCAGGATATTCACGCGTAAAGCTGTAGGTTTCACCGGGATCATTTCTCAGGTCGAACAGTAGCCCATCGGGCCCGTAATAGCTCGAATGTTCGAAACTGTTCAGCGTTGCGCGGTAGCGCGTTTCAACCACCAGCTTCCATTGCCCGCTTCGCACACCGGCGATCCTGTCACGATTGAAAAGGAACAGCGCCTCATGGGGGGATGTGTTGCTTCCGGTTAGTAATGGAAAGATGTCCTTACCATCAATCGGTCGATCATCCGGAAGTTGACCGCCCGCCAGTGAAATCAGCGTTGGGTAGAGATCGATATTCATGGCAGGTTCGCTGCTCACCGTGCCTGCCGGAATTTTGCCCGGCCAATGCGCCAGGAATGGGACGCGCTGCCCGCCTTCCCATGAAGAGCCTTTGCGGTTGCGATAAATGCCCGAACTGCCCTCAAACCAGGGCCCGTTGTCCGAGGTGAAAATAACCAGGGTATTCTCACTCAGACCATACTCATCAAGAGCGGCGAGTATTTCACCTGTGCTCCAGTCGATAGTTTCTACGACATCGCCATAGAGGCCTGCATCTGAGCGACCATCGAAGCGGGGAGAAACGAACAGCGGAACATGGGGAAAGGAATGGGGAAGATAGAGGAAAAACGGATTGTCCCTGTTTTCTGCTATGAATCGAACGGCCTCCCGGGTGTAACGTTCGGTCAGAGTCGTCTGATCGACCGGGTTCTCGATCATTTGCTTTCCCCGATAGAGTTCCAGGGGCGTCATGTCATTGCTGTGCAGAACGCCAAAGAATTCATCAAATCCCTGGTCCATCGGCGACCATTCCAACCGGCTGCCCAGATGCCATTTGCCGAACAGCGCGCTGCGATAGCCCATCGGTTTCAGGCCTTCAGCGATCGTGATTTCTTCAAATGCCAGGTGAATATCGTTGGTGGGCCTTGCCACATCCGCCACCAGATCCAGCCTGATCGGGTAGCGTCCGGTGAGCAGGCCACCGCGGGCAGCGGTACAGACATTAGCGCTTGAATAAAAACTGTCCAGTCTTGCGCCATCAAGTGCCAGGCGATCAAGGTTAGGCGTCTTGATCAGGGTGGAGCCATACACGCCCAGGTCCCCGTAGCCGAGGTCATCCGCCATGATGACGATAAAATTGGGGGGAGTCTCCTGGGCCGAAGCCGGGTAAGCGGTAAGACTCAGACAAAGTGCGAAAAAAAGTCGGGACAGGGTCATAAGATTTTCCGATGCTTGGGCTTATTCGAGCGGAACCGCTAGTTTACATGTGAGCACTGCGGAATAGGCAAGTTTGTTGTGTTCATGCAGACTCCGTCTGATTCTAGCAAGATCAGCCGTTGCGACAGCAAGGCCTTGCTAAGCGATGCCCGCTATCTCACTATACATGGCATGATGCAAAGAATCTCGAGTCCCAGCTTTTGCGGTAGCCGCATCGGTCTGTTTATATCCGCCTATCTGCTCTGTGGTGCTGTGGCCTCTGAGGAATTGCTGATTGCCGTCGCGTCCAATTTCTCTGGGCCGATGGCAGAACTGGCCAAGCGTTTTGAAGCGCAGACCGGTCATAACATTCAGGTCGCTTACGGTTCCTCGGGCAGGTTGTTTGCCCAGATTCGTAGCGGTGCACCTTTTCAGGTATTTCTCTCGGCGGATCAGGATAAACCGGCGCGCCTGGCGGATCTGGGTCTGGCAGATTCCGCCTCTCGATTCACCTACGCCAGCGGTGAACTGGTGCTTTGGAGTGCGGACAGCAGCCGCGAGGTGAGGAATTCGAACGCCCTGCTGTCCCCGGACGTGCACAGGATAGCGCTCGCCAACCCCCGACTCGCGCCATACGGAACGGCGGCTGCCGAAGCGCTCGATGAACTGGGTCTATCGGCCCAGTTGTCCGGAAAAATCGTTCAGGGTGAAAATATCGCTCAGACCTTTCAGTTCGTAGAATCAGGGAATGCCCAACTGGGATTAGTGGCCAGATCTCAGGTGTTGAGCCTTACCGAAACCCGTGCGGGTGCGACCTGGGTGGTTCCCGATCACCTCTACCGGCCGATCAGGCAGGACGCAGTGCTGCTGAATCGGGCAATCGGGTGTGAGGCCTGTTCTGAATTTCTGAGATTTTTGCGTGAAGACGCGCAGCGCGCTTTGATATCGGCATCAGGATATCGGGTCGATTAGTCCGTGTCCGAACTAGCTCGCCGCTCTTCCGAGATAGCGCTGAAAGGTTTGCTCAACGAAGTCATCCACTCCCGGAGCGAACAACACGGCCAGCACCGTCAGCAATACGGCGGCAGCGCAGGCTTTGTAGAATAGTTTCATGACTTTTTATCCTGCTGTTGTGTTCAGTCCGACTACGGCTGACGGGCTCTGGCTTCAAATACCCACACGTCACCGCGCTCAATGACCGCTCGCGTCAGAGGGGTAGGCCGCGAGGGATACTTTGCAGAGATGGCGGCTGCAATACCTTCAAGCGCCTCTCCGGTCTGAATGCGTTCCAGGTGTCGCAGATAGCGGGTGCCTTCGATGCGAAAGATGGCGTTGCCGTTTCGCTCCGCCTGAACCGGCCACTGTTTCCAGAGTCTGCCGACAGCTGACCTCATGTAGCCAGACCAGACATAAAGCCTTCCATCGTGTTCCACAGTCCATATACGGCGGGAGGTCGAGGGGTCCTCAAGCTGCATTTCGATGGTTGGAATGGCATTGACGAATTGCCAGTCTGGTTCGGCACCCCGGTGCAGTTCGCCGCTGATCAGAGGGCCACCGGAGAACACCCGGTTGGGGCCGTCTGCGAAACGCTGTTTTATCGCGGCAGTCGCAATCGCGCTCACCGGGATCATGGTCAGGCAGAGGAGTATCGTTATCGCGCGAAAGAGGTGTTTCATCGATTGCCGGTGCTGTTGTGTTTGATAGGCAGGCTTTCTGCCTCCCAGCGTAACATGCCTCCACTGATGTTGGCGACTTTGTCTCGACCTGCCGCCTGCAGGATGCTGAACGCCAGAACAGAACGTTTACCGCTGCGACAGACTGTCATGATCGGCCGGTCATTCGGGACTTCGCCGACGCGATTCCGTAATTCTTCGATGGGAATAAACTGGGCGCCGGCGATACTGGAATTTTCTTCTTCCGTTTCTCTTTGTGTTCTTACGTCCAGCACATGGACGCGCTCGAGGTTCGCCGCAACCCATTCCGGTGCGACCTCGTGGATACCGCTGAAATTCGTTATTACCGGAGCCCAGTCTGGTGTGTCGGGCAGTTCATTATCATCAGGCCTTCCAGCTTTCAGGTTTGCCGGTACCGCAATGTCCAGTTGCTTCGGGTGGGGCAGCTGCATGTTTTCCAGATAGCCGACAAAATCACCTTCGTTGGCCTGACCGCCAATCCGGGGATTGTGCTGCTTTTCTTCGCCGATTGAGCTGACCGTCCTTCCTGCGTAGTCATGTGCGGGATATACGAGACAATCGTCCGGCAACGCGAACAACTGGTCTTTGATGGAGTAATACAGCTTCCGGGCAGATCCCTGCTGGAAGTCAGTCCGGCCGCAGCTTCTGATCAGCAAGGCATCTCCGGTGAAAACCATCGATTCATCATTCATAACAAGGCTGATACAGCCGTCGGTATGACCGGGCGTGGGAATAACGCGAAGAGAGAAGTCCCCGAATGAGATTTGGTCTCCCTCAGAGAGAGCCTGCTCGACAGGCTCAATACCCGACCCGGTCGATGCCAGAATCCGGCAGCCGGTACGATGTTTCAGTAACCACGCTCCGGTGACATGATCGGCGTGACAGTGGGTTTCGAGGCAGGCAGTGAGGGTAAGGGCGAGTTCCTGCACTAACGCAAAGTCTCGCTTATGCTGCTCGTAGACTGTATCGATCAGCACGGCCTCAGCCGTACTTTTGTCGGCAAGCAGGTAAGTGTAGGTGCCGGAGGTCTGATCGAAGAGTTGTTTGAACAGCAGGTTCTTGTGCATGAATTGGCATCTCCCCGGGCAAGTTGAAAGCAATGGGCAGCGTCAGGTGCAGCGGTTGATCCGGACTCTGACGGACAACGCAGCAGATAGGTTAGCCCGGCATTCCGCTGCGTTTTTTTGTCGATTATACACGCTGCTTGCTGTGGTGTGTGCGAACGAGGGTGGGAAGCAAAAGCGCGCGGCCCGGCGCCAGCTTGAGAAGACAGCGGCTGCCGCGATTTCTTTCAGTCCGGTCAGGTCAGCAGTGCCTTAAAATGCCGGCGGCACAGGGACACGTAGCGATCGTTCCCGCCGATTTCTACCTGTGAGCCTTCCTTAACCGGATTGCCCGATTCATCCAGACGAATCACCATGGTTGCTTTGGCACCACAATGGCATATCGCCTTCAGCTCTCTCAGATTGTCTGACCAGGCCAGAAGATATTTGCTGCCCTCAAAAGGCTCGCCTCTGAAGTCGGTGCGCAGTCCATATGCCAGCACCGGGATATCGAGGCTGTCAGTCACTTCACCAAGCTGATAAACCTGATCGCGAGTCAGGAACTGCGCCTCATCGACCAGCACACAATGCAGTGTTTTATTGGCATGCGCTGTCGAGATCAAGTTCAGCAGATCATGCTCTGGAGTGAATGTTTGGGCGTCGGCCTCCAGCCCGATGCGCGAAGTGACCTTGCCAACCCCGTAACGATTGTCCAGTTCGGGCGCCAGAACCAGGGTATTCATACCCCGCTCCTGATAGTTGTAGCTGGACTGCAGCAGGGAGGTCGATTTGCCCGCATTCATCGATGAATAATAAAAATAGAGCTTTGCCATAGGTCAGCACAGGATTGACGGCAATTCGGAGCCGGAGCAGTCGAACTGTCGCAGGGTCGGTGAATTAAAAAGAGCCTCATTGTTTACCGGACGCGCCTGCAGCTGCAAGTGGGCAAAAATCCGACGATTGTTGTAGGGCTCCGGCTCAAACAGTCCGTTCTCATTGAATTGGCCCGGCAGGACTTTCAGTCTTACCCAACTGCGTACGTTGCCGCCGATGAGCAAAATTCGCCGTTTCTGCTCTTCAATCGCGACAACGATGTCACAGTGGCTGCGTGCGCCCATGCCCAGTTGTTCTCTGCGCTCAGCGATACTGCGATAGGACGGGCGACTGCCCCGGCAGAGCAGATCGCCGGGTAGGATAGTCTGCTCGCCGGGATTAAAGGCCCGGTAAGCGGATTCAGACTCAGCTTGCATGCTGGCCAGAATCGCCTGATCGATGTAGCTGTGGTGGGCAATCGCCCGCTGAAAGCGCTTGTTGTCGCCTAACCCGCTTTCACACATGACCCAGGAAATGAATGCCGCAGACCAGGGGTTGCGCCAGCGGCTGCCGGGTCCGTTCGATTGCCATGATTCGTTCTGTATTTCCAAAATCCAGGCGCTGTCCGGCGTCGATGACCAGTAGCCGGCAATGCTTGATGCCACGCGCTGAGCCTCATCGGGGGCGATCAGGGTCCGGCGCCAGGGCTGTGCCTTGAAATCCGCATTGGAGACCCGGGTGTGGGTCAGGTCCAGAACGCTCATGCCAAAGAAACCCCATTCTTGGGCTGCAACATTGACGATCCGGGTACGTAAATCGTCGATGTCGCGGGGACTGCAAGCCCGATGCGTGTAGATCATATGGCCGGGCTCTCCGGTGACTCGTGCAGATGGCGCGTGAACATCGAGGGCAGAGCTTGGCAGTCTTCCGACCGGGTCTGCGTAAGTGACAGGGTGCGAGACTGACAAAAGGAGGCTGCAGAGTATACCGGACAGCGTGCAGAGGTGAGGCAAAGTCTTGGTCACAGCAGAGCGGGGTTTCGGATCAAATCGAGTGGTTGATTCAGATAATACCTTCACAAGCTTACTACAGATCAGCCTGCAGACCTGCCAGAGCGCCAGCGAGGCGCAAATTTCAGGTATGTTGTGGTTATTCATGTCACAATTCCTTACACTGAAGTCCCGCAGCGCTTAGCGTCCCGGATAAAACCAAAAACGAATTGGAGACTTGAATGGCTAGTGTAAGAAATATCAGTGTTGCTGTTGGTATCTTGATAATTCTGATTCTGTTCGGCTGGATTTTCACTGCGCCGTACTTGAGCAATCAGGGGCTAGGCCGGACGCCCGGCCTGATCATTGGAGGCACGCTGACCGACGCTCCTGCAGATTTCACCATCCATAACGACCATCAGGGGCCCATGAAATTCAAACTCGAAGGGTTTCCTTCAATGGTCAACTACCTTTCCTGGGTTGCTCTGGAAGACGGAATCATCACTGCAACCCGGCCTGACGGAGGTTACTGGGGCGAGCGGGTCAAGGCCGGCAGCAATAAGGCCTGGCTCCGTCTGGGAGATAACACCTATAAAATGCAGGCGGAGCAGATCACCGGTGCGCAGCATTTAGATATGATGGGGCAATGGGCCGCCAAGTCTGGCAGGACCCTTGATGAAGCGTTGTATGAGGGTTCAGAACCTCTGCGCGAGTGGGAAGTCTTTTTCTGGACGCCCGAACAGTAAACAGGCTCTAGCTCTCACAAAAAAAGGCAGCTCAGTGAGCTGCCTTTTTTTGTGAGAGAGCGGATGACCGGCTCACTGGTTTACCGTCTTATACACAATTTCACCGAAGAACATTTCGTCCCAGCTCTGCTCGCCATAGACCACGGTCGCGGACGGGTCCGGATTGAAGGGATTCTGGCTTGAATTATCGAAATGGCCGACTGCGGTGACCGTGGTGCCGGCGGGGAGCAGTTTCGGTTCAGTCAGGTTGTAGGTCAGCTGCCAGAGATAGGTATAGTAGGGAATATTGATTAACTCTTCACGGCTACCGTCGGGATAATCGGCAAACATGCGCAGATCGACGCCGCGAAAGTGCATGTGCGGATGATAGGCGAGAGCATTGACATCTTCCTGAAGCGTAAAAGAGGAGGAGACTTCAAAGTTTTTTTCGTAGGGGGGGATGTCAGGCAGCGCGCTGCCAAACAGTCCGACCATGCGCGACTGCATCCGCTCTTCCGGCACGGTACCTTCCGAATAGAACCAGATACCGTACTTACTGCGATCGACGGTTTCTTTGCCGCTGGTGGTGTAATGCATCGTGACGTACAGAGTACTGTCCTTACGCATCAAACCTCCTGTGTTGGGCAATTCGATTCTCGGGTCCTGGCCCGGCACATAGCGAGTCAGCACAGCAACATCTGGATCGCGAATCCCTTCAGGTGTCAGACTGACTGTAGAATGGTGTACGACGGTGGTATCGCCGGGAATAAATTCACTGGCCTTTACCCAGCGATCTTTTTCCATCCCTACGACCGGGACTGAAATGTCCAGCCAGTCGAGTACTCCGGTTGCCGGAATGGTCTGCGGTGGGACTTCAACAACAAGATCCGGCGGTCCCAGCGGGACGGTCCACTCTGTGTCCGGCCAGTCCAGTTCAGCAAGCGGATCAGTTGTGCCATCCCGCGGCGAGCCTGCGTCAATCCAGCTCAGGAGCTTCTGCAGATCTGCGATTGCCAGATTTCGATCGTTCGAGAACTTATGTATGTGCGGGTCAATTTGGCCGGGAGGCATGCGTCTGGTCATCAGTACTTCGCGGATCATGGGCGACCAGCCCAGTGCCATCGTATAGCTGTCCAGGGCAAAGGGCCCAATGCCGCCCGCCCGATGACACTCAGCGCAGTTGGCGGCGAGGATGGGTGCAATATCCTGCTCGTAAGAGACAGAGCGCTCAGCCGGATACTGTACGGAATCTCCACTGACCGTGACCCCGTTAGCGACCACTTTCTTTCCCGAGATTACCGCCTGAAGCGCCGCTTCCAGTTCCGGACCGACGGAGCCGCGAAAATTCACAGTGAAGTCAGTTGGGTCAAACAACAGCACTTCGCCGGTCTGGATGATTCCCAGCGCTTCAGAGATTTTCTGGGAATCATCCATAAGCACGGGGATGTCATTAGTGTAGGTGGCAATTTCCTGCTGTACTGCCTCCCGGTTCAACCGACCCATCGGATTGATTAGGAAGAATTGAACGCCTTGTTCCTTGTACTGCTGTTTGAGGTTGATATAGGCAGGCAATGCAGCAAGCGTTGCCTCACTGTTGAGTCCGTGCACCAGCAGGGCAACTGACTTTTTGTCGTTGTACCAGCGCATGGAGTGGTGTTCTCCATGCTGATCCAGCAGGGCAAAGTCACCCACGCGTTCAGCGCCGTGAACCGCAGGTGTCGTGAAAATCGGTATCGTTGCCAGTATCAGGCAGCTCAGGAAGATCTTCATGGTCAAAGCCTTTTTCTGATTATTGTTAGCGTGCTTGGAGCGCCGGCTCGCATGAATCGATAGCCCGGCACGCAGCAGGCGCCGGATTGCCCTGAGCAGTTCTGGAGTACTTGTGACAGGTTGCTCTCCACGCGATTTCGACAGGTTACCACCGAGAAGCATGTAGAAAAAGTTTAAAACCCGGCCTTATATTCGGCTGGAGACATCGGCAACTGTGCTCAGCCTTAAGTCTTTCACGACGCCGCAGTTTGTAATAACTTGACCTTACTGACAGGTACTCTGGCCTCAAATTATCCCGAGAATAAGCATGAAACACTCTGATTCCGGCCTCACATCCATCGTCCTTCTGCTGACAGCAGGCTTAGGGTTCAGTCACGCTGTCGCGCAAACGGAGAAGGAGCCCGGACAACAGGTTTTTCAGGATTACTGCAGCAGTTGCCATGTTTCTGAGGCGGAGACTACTGCCGCGCAAATCGCGCCAACTCTTGAAGCGCTGCAGTCTCTGAGCGCAGCGTCGCTGGAGTTCGCCATTAACGAGGGGGTGATGTACGGGCAGGCTTCGGTGCTGAGCAATGCGCAGAAATCCCAAGTGGTTGCATATCTGGCGCGCGAGACGGACGATTCCTGGTTGCAACCGACGCTTTGCCCTGCGGGAGCGACCGCGGTGGCGCCGGATGGTCGGATCAGTCTTGCCCGATTTGGCGTCGACTATCTGAGTACGCGGCACATGAGCAGCACGGAAGCCGGATTACATAAGGAAAATTTTGCGAATCTTGAGCTGGCCTGGGCACTGGCTTTTCCTGATGTCAGCGCGCTGCGGGCATCGCCGGTAATCGTCGGCGACACGGTGTTCTATGCGGCTACCGGATCGCGCAAGGTGATGGCGCTGGACGCCAGCAGCGGCTGTGCCAGGTGGGTTTTTGACTCACCGACTCGGCTGCGCTCTTCGCTGACCTATGGTCCACTGGGTACAGCGGGACCCGATGCCATTGTTTACGGTGACGCAGAGGGTTTCGTGTATGCGCTGGCCGCATCAACGGGTGAACTGATTTGGTCGCAGGATGTTCGCAGCCACGGCAGGGGGGTGCGTTTGACTGGCGCGATGGTGCTGCATGAGGAGCGGGTTTACGTTCCGGTGTCCGCCTCCGGTGTCTCCCAGGGTGGTACACCCACTTTTGAGTGCTGCGTTGGACACGGAGAAATCGTTGCGCTGGACGCGGCAACCGGTGCAGTCGACTGGGTGTATCACACGATGCCCGAGGCTGATTATACCGGTGAGCGTAATTCACTCGGCGTGCGGCTGCGTGGGCCTTCGGGAGCGCCGATCTGGTCGACACCCACGGTAGACGCCGCCCGGGGTCTGTTGTTCGTTACCACCGGAGAAAATACCTCTCATCCGGCAACGCCAACCAGTGACGCAGTGATCGCGCTGGATCTCGCTACAGGCGCTCAGCGCTGGGTGTTTCAGGGACTGTGGAATGATGTCTGGAACACAGCCTGTGGGCGGGTAGCGGGCCCGAATTGTCCGAATCAGCACCCCAGCACTCTGGCAGATAAAGATTTTGGCGGGTCAGCAGCGATCGTCTCGACGGACATCGGAGACGTGCTGCTTGCTGGGCAGAAAACCGGAGATCTGTGGGCACTTAATCCGGACACCGGGGCTCTTATCTGGAATCAGCGCGTGGGTACGGGCACAGCTCTCGGCGGAAATCACTGGGGGATTGCGACAGATGGTGAAAAAGTGTTCCTGCCGATCAATGACCCTGGCCAGGCTCGCGGAACTTACGTGCCGCGCCCCGGGGTTTACAGTTTCTATGTCGATACCGGAGAACCCGGTTGGTTCCGGGCCGAGACCCCGGCCTGTGACAACCGTGCGGATTGGTTAAAAGGGTGCGACAACCGCTACGGGCATTCAGTGACGCCGCTGTTGATTGATGGAGTACTGATTACCGGAACCATTGACGGGCGTCTGCTGGCGCTGGATGCTGAAACTGGTGACGTGCTGTTCGAGTTCGATACTGTCAGAGAGTATGACGCCGTGAACGGGGTGCAGGGTATCGGTGGTGCAATAGATGCGCATGGCATCGCAGCGGGTGCCGGACTGTTGCTCGTGAATTCAGGCTATGGCCGGGTGGGGGGTACATCGGGAAATGTGCTGCTCGCTTTCCGTCCTCGGGCAGAGTAACTGATGATAAAAGCTACCCCTCCACTCGACGGGCTGCTGGTCATTGCACTGGAGCACGCGATTGCCGCGCCGCTCTGTACGCGCCAGCTAGCCGAGCTTGGTGCTCGCGTGATTAAGATTGAGCGCAGAGAGCAGGGAGATTTTGCCAGGCATTACGATAATCGTGTAAAGGGTTTGTGCTCGCACTTTGTTTGGACTAATCGTTCAAAAGAAAGTCTGACACTGGATCTGAAGCATCCGGCGGCGGCCGGGATCCTCGCCCGGCTGTTAACTCGAGCTGACGTTCTGGTTCAGAATCTCGCGCCCAGCGCGGCAGCGCGTATGGGTCTTGGCTATGAGGCGCTGGCGACTGATTATCCGCAGCTGATTGTCTGCAATATTACTGGCTATGGTGAGGAAGGGCCCTATGCCAGTAAGAAGGCCTATGATCTACTGGTGCAGGCAGAGGCCGGTTTTCTGTCAGTCACCGGGTCTGCGGAGGATCCTGTCAAAAGCGGTATTTCCATTGCGGACATCGCGGCGGGTACGCAGGCGCATACGGCAATTCTGGCCGCCTTGCTGCAGCGTCAGCGCACCGGTTCCGGCTGCCGTATCGACATCTCGATGCTGGAAGCCATGGTGGAGTGGATGGGCTTTCCGCTTTACTACGCTTACGACCGGCAGCAGGCGCCTGCTCGAAGTGGTGCGGACCATGCCAGCATTTATCCCTACGGGGTGTTCAGGTCAGGGGATGACAAGCTGCTGATGCTGGGTATACAGAATGAGCGGGAGTGGGTCGCGTTTTGTGAATTGGTGCTGGGCAATGCAGCTCTAGCGGAGGATTCTCGCTTTGTGTCAAACACGCTGCGCTCGGAAAATCGTAAAGAGCTGCAGGAATTGATTCAGCAGAGCTTCAGCGCGAAGACTGCAGCGGAAATTCGTGCCAGTCTGGAAGCCGCGGCGATCGCAAATGCCAGCGCCAATGACATGGCTGCAGTTTGGGATCATCCGCAATTACGTGCGCTGCGTCGCTTCGTTGAAGTTGAGACTCCGGTCGGAACGGTGACCGCTCTGCAACCGCCGGGTCACAGCAGTGCCTATGATCCCAGGCTGACCGCAGTGCCGGCACTGGGTGAGCATACCGAGGCTATTCTGGAGGATCTGGGCTACAGCGAGGCAGAGATCGCCGAATTCAGAACCGCGCTGGCAATCTGAGTATGCGAAGGGATATGGCGGTTCGGATAAAACAGATCGGCTGGAATGGCCTGGAATTTGAGCGAAACTTACCCTTGGGGAGGGGCTTATGCGGAAGGATAGTCACTGCTTACTCGGTGTCTTGTTGTGCACTGTGATTTCAAACAGTGCTCTGGGTCAGTCTCGCTCCGACATGATTGAACGGTGTGCGCAACTGGCTGACCTTGACTTGCCGGACACTACCGTAACCGCAGCCAGCCTGGAGGCTACTGATCAGTTTGTACCACCCGGCGAGGAAGCCGCTCTCCGACTGCCGGACTTCTGCCGTCTGGAAGGGGTGATCTCCCCGACCGTTGGCTTTGAAGTCTGGTTACCCATCGCTGGCTGGAACGGCAAACTACAGCTTGTTGGCAATGGTGGCATGGCAGGTACGATCAGCTATCGCGCTATGGGTCGAGCTCTGGCTCGTGGCTACGCAACCGCGAGCACAGACACGGGCCACAGGGCGGGCCCGGTACCCTTCGATGCTTCCTGGGCATCAGGCAGAATGGACCTGATTGAGGATTTTGGCCACCGAGCGCTTCACGTGACCACCGAGCGTGCTAAATCTGTCGTCAGGGCATTCTATGCCGCGGCGCCGCAGTACTCCTATTTTGTCGGATGCTCGAAAGGCGGCCAGCAGGGCTTGATGGAAGCTCAGCGTTATCCCGACGATTTTGATGGCATCATAGCAGGCAATCCTGCTAATGACTGGACTCGCTTTTATGCCGGCGGGCATCTCTGGTACTCGCTGGCTATGTTGGAGGACGAGGAATCGTGGATCCCCCCGGCTAAATTGCGGGCTCTGGGCGAGGCAGTGAATAACGCCTGCGATGCCGACGACGGGATTCGTGATGGCATATTGATGAATCCTCAGGCCTGTGACTTTCAGCCTGCCAGCCTCAGCTGTGAAGGGGGCAATGACAGAAACAGCTGCCTCACGCCAAAACAGGTCAGGGCCGTAGAGAGTATCTGGTCGGGCGTACGCAACACCGGGGGTGAACTGATTTTTCCGGGGCTGGTGCCCGGAGGCGAAGCCGCGCCCGGGGGCTGGTCAACCTGGGTAACGGGTGCTGCGCCCTATCAGTCACTGCACTGGCGCGGTGGTGAAGGGTTCTTTCGCTGGTTTGTGTTCGATGATGCTGACTGGGATTTTCGCAGTTTTGATTTTGATTCGGATCTCGAATTCGCCCTAGGAAAAGTCGGGTCAGCAGTTGATGCGAATGATCCGGATCTGTCAGCGTTTCGGGATCGCGGGGGCAAGCTGCTGGTCTATCACGGATGGAGTGATCCGGACATCTCACCGCTGGCCTCGATTGACTATTTCAGTCGGGTGGTGGATCTGTCAGCATCCAGAGCGGATACCAGTTCCCGGGAGCAAGCCGAGTCAGAGACTAAAGACTATTTTCGTTTATTCATGGTTCCCGGCATGGGGCACTGCGCTGGCGGCCCCGGACCGGATCGGTTTGACGCGCTCAACGCACTGGAAAACTGGGTTGAAAATGATGTACCGCCTGACTCGATAATCGCCAGAAAAATAGAGGGAGACCAGGTTATCCGCAGCCGGCCGCTCTGCGTATATCCAGCCGTTGCCCGGTATGATGGCAGTGGCAGCACAGACGAGGCGGCGAATTTTTACTGTGCTGTGCCTGAGTAATTCGCAAGGCCGCGGCGCTTCAAAAACAGCAATCAGATAACAGCATACCGTTCGACAGGAGGCCATTATGCGCAAGTTGCTACCCTCGATTTTGTTATTGCTTTATGTCAGTCAGAGTAGCGCACAGGAATTTACACTGCCGCAAACGGAGTGGGGCGTACCGGATTTGCAGGCCGTGTGGAAGCATGCATCTATCATTCCATTCGAGAGGCCTGAATCCCTCGGAGAAAAGCGCGCCTACAGCGAAGAAGAAGCGCTTGCGCTGGAACGTTCGGAGCAGCAGCGGTTCGATGCGGATAATGAACCGCTCGATCCAGATCGACCGGCTCCCGAGGTGGCGGAGTCTCTCCCGCCGATCGGCAATTACGACCTGTTCTGGCGCGATGATGCGCAGTTCATACCAACTATAGACGGTGAATTCAGGACGTCGGCAATCATTGATCCCCCTAACGGGCGATTACCGCCGGTTCATCCGGGCGTTGAGCGTCCGCGATTTGAATCGAGGCGTGATGACCAGAGTACCAGAGGGCGCAGCAGTGATGGCCCGGAGGGGCGCAGCCTGGGTGAGCGCTGCCTGGTTGCTTTTGGTAATCTTTCCGGTCCCGTGATGAGCCCGATCATTTACAACAGTCATTTAGAAATTCTGCAGTCACCCGGCTATGTGGTAATCGTTGCCGAAATGGTGCATGACGCCCGGATCATTCCCATTACCGATGAGCGCAACCCGGCAGCTGAGGTTCACAGAAAATGGATGGGCGATGCCATCGGGCGTTGGGAAGGCGATACGCTGGTAGTAGAAACCAAGCATTTCAATACCTGGCATCGTTTGCGGGGTTATGGCGTGGAGAATCTGACTGTCACCGAGCGGTTTCGTCGCAGCAGTGATAACAAGCTTATCTACGGTTTTACGGTAGATGATCCAAGTACATTCACCACTCAATTCAGTGGTGAGTTTCCTCTTTCCAGGATAGAGGAACCTCTGTACGAATATGCCTGCCATGAAGGGAACTATGGCATGGTCGGCATTCTGGCGGGTGCTCGCACGCTCGAAGTGCAGGGAGAGGATTAGTCAGTCTTCTCAGACGGGCATATTTCACGAACTTCAACGTGCCCGTCCGTCACGACCCATTTCACGTTCAGGTCGTAAAGTGCCATTCCATATTGTTTGTCGTCTTCGCTGCGTGCCCGCCAGGCCGGCCTGGGGTCTTGCTGAAGGACTGAAATAATGAACGCCTTCAGATTGGGATACGTCGATTGGTATCGCGACAGTGCGTCAAGGGCGGAATCGGTGAAATTGACATTCCAGCATGCACCGGGCTTGTCCGACGCAAAGCCTGAACGGGCCTGAGGGATTGCATCTGCGTAGACGATGTAAGGCTTGATATCCAGAATGGGGGTCGCATCGACCAGATCAATGCCTCCAACCCTCAGGGTAAGCTGAGACTGGATTGTCTGAGTCCCGAGATTTCTGACGACAGAAAGTCCGATCGGATTCGGGCGGAACGGGGAGCGGCTAGCGAATACGCCAAGCTTTTGTTTGCCGCCCAAGCGGGGTGGCTGCACCAGCGGGGACCAGCCCAGTTCGCTGGTCTGGTGAAAATGCCAGAGCAGCCAGAGATGAGAAAACTGCTCGAGACCTCGCATGCAGTCTCTGTGGTCAAAGCCATCTTCGAATAGGATTTCCGCCTCTGCTTCCGATACCAGATTCGGCTGTCTGGGTGTCGCGAATTTTTGCCGGTAAGGGCTGCGAATGACTCCGATGGCTCGATAGGAAAATTCCATCAGCCTGTCAGTTCCGCATGGCCTCGTAAACCATGCGCGCAGCAATGTCATTGGTGAAAGGAGTGTCGTCAGGACCGCCCCATTTTTGCACCATGTAAATCAGGTAAAAGTCATTTTCCTCATCAACAAGAAACAGGGTGCCGCCAATACCGCGCCAGCCAAAGTTATGCGGCCCGTCAGGATCATCAGTGGTGGGTTGCAGATGAAATCCCAACCCCCAGTCACCGATGTCTCCGTAGAAAAAATATTGCCGTGACACCCCGGGCCCGAGGGTCCCTTCCCGCATCAGATCAAGACCTGAGGCAGACAGGATATGTGTGCCATCCAGAGTACCTCCGTTCAGCAGCATAAGAGCGAAGCGCGCGTAATCCTCGGCGGTAGAATTTAACCCGTGACCTCCGGCGAGCATCCCCCGAACCCGGGTATTGTCAGTCATGGGGCCGAAGATTGGTTCGGCAACGCGAGAGGCATCTTTCTCATCGACCCAGAAGCTGGTGTCTTTCATGCTGAGCGGGCCAAAAATTCGGTCTGCAAGGAGGTCGTCGAGCGTTTGCCCGCTCGCAACTTCGAGCACTGCGCCCAGTACATCGGTTGAGTGCCCATAGTGCCAGGCAGTTCCGGGTTCAAACAGTACAGGCAATTGACCGATCCGAGCTGCGAGGTCCTGTGCGCTGATGGTGTTGAAAGCTTCCATGAAGGAGGCGCCGACTGCGTCCGGGTCCGGTCGTGTCAGAATATCGGGAAAGCTGTCCCGATACAGAGGCCCGAGTGGCGTATTCATGGCAAAGGGCTGCTGGACGATGCCTGATTGATGGGTCAGCAAATGCCTTATCGTCATGGTGTTGTTGGCCGGTCGGATATCGCCGGTGGCACTGTCGATCACTTGCAGACCGAGGAAGCTCGGCAGGTAGTCGCTCACCGGGTCATCGAGACCGAGTTGCCCTGATTCGACGAGGCTCATTGCAGCGACACTGATTATGGGTTTGGTCATGGAATAGATTCGAAAAATGGAATCAGTGGTTACTGGAGTGGATGAATCCTGAGTCTGCGTGCCCACGGACTCAAGCAGACCGACACCACTACCGTTGCCTACCCACAACAGGGCACCTGATATGTGCCCCACATCGACAGCGCGCTGCATTTCGCGTCTGATCTGTGCAACCTCGGCTTCATCCAGACCAAATTGTCCCGCGGATATGGCATTGAACGGTTGCGCTCTGTCTGTTGCCGGCCGCGTGTTGTTGCTATCCGTTGTACAGGAGCACGCGAGTATAGTTATTAAGAATAAAAGTGCAGGACGGAACATGGTGGGAGACTCCGAGTTAATAAGTACGCTGCCGGGCTTCAGTTTTTCTGATCTGCACGCATCTCTGCCTTGAAGCGCTTGAAATTCTTGACGTAGATCTCAGCACTCATTACCAGCCTGGCCTGCTGCTCTTCGCTGAGCGTTTTGATGACCTTAGCCGGAGAGCCCATGACCAGAGAGCCATCGGGTATTTCCTTGCCTTCAGTAATCAGGGTGTTGGCCCCGATCAGGCAGTTATTGCCGACTCTAGCCCCGTTTAGAATAACGGAATTGATGCCAATTAAAGAATTGTCGCCGATACGGCAGCCGTGCAGCATGACTTTGTGTCCCACCGTGACGTTTTTGCCTATCACCAGTGGGATGCCGGGATCGGTATGCAGCACCGCACCGTCCTGGATGTTGGAGTTTTCGCCCACGGAAATGCGTGCGTTATCGCCCCGGATCACTGCGTTGAACCAGACGCTGGCGTTGTTCTCAAGCCGAACCTTGCCCACGACCGTGGCATTTTCGGCAACGAAGTAGTCTTCCCCTGTTATCTCCACCGAGTCGCTGCCCAGGCTGTAGATCATCGCGCGTTTCTCCTTTGAATGAGCGAGAATTGTTCCTCATTATAGCCCCGAAACCTGTAGAGGGCTTGTGTTACCGTGTTCGCGCAGCGGCACATACTGTGTCTTCCGCCTGCCGAGAAACCGAATTGGCGATAAACAGGTGTGGGGCTGGTTTCACTGGTGTAGACTCAACCCATCACGCATCAAGAAAAACAATAAGGAGAAGTTGTTATGTCGTCATCCCGGTCTCTTTTGTCTTCACTTTCAGTATGTGTCGCGCTTGCTGCAACGGGCACCGCGCTGGCTGAGGATACAGATTTCATCACCGGCAAAGGCTTGCCCAACCCTAACCCGGTGGTTGTGCCTAACTGGGGAGAACTCCCTGCTGGCCGGAACTGGGGGTCCACAGCCGGTATCGATATTGACCCAACCGACGGGCACATCTGGGCTTACGAGCGTTGTGGTGCGTCGAGTTTCGGCGGTGGTGTGCCGGTGAACTGTGATACCAATCCGGTTGACCCCATCTTCAAGTTTAATCGTGATACGGGTGAGGTGATGGCGAACTTTGGTGGAGGCCTGATGCAGACACCACACGGTATCCATGCGGCTGCCGATGGTACCGTCTGGGTGACAGACTTTGCCGCCAATGCTGATGGCACCAAGGGTCATCAGGTGCATCAGTTCAGCGCTGACGGTGAGTTACTGATGAGTCTCGGTAAGCCCGGCCAATCCGGCACCGGCCCGGATGTATTCAATCAGCCTAATGATGTCATCGTCGGACCAGACGGCAGCATTTATGTGTCAGACGGCCACAACGGCCAGGGCATGACCAGCAACCAGGCAATGGAAGAAGGTCGGGCTTCAGGCAACACGGCACGCATCATGAAATTTGCACCGGACGGCACTTTTATCAAACAGTGGGGTGAGATCGGCGTGCGACACGGTGAGTTCCGCACGCCTCATGCCATGGAATTTGACGCCTACGGCAGGCTCTGGGTCGCCGACCGGGGCAATCATCGCCTCGAGATCTTCGATCAGGAAGGGAATTATCTGGAGTCTCGTTACGCATACGGTCGTATCAGCGGACTGTTTATCACTGATGATGGCATGGTGTATGCCATTGACTCAGAATCCAGTCCGACCAACCACGTCGGCTGGCGCAATGGTGTCCGAATCGGGCCTGTTGATGAAGACGTAATCGTGGGTTTCATTCAGCCGTTTGATCGGCCGGACCGTGTAGGTCAGGGAACAGCTGGCGAAGGCGTTGCGGTGGATGCGGACGGTAATGTGTTTGCGGCCGAGGGACCCAACTCTCTGAGCTGGGCCGGCGGGGCTTTTACCAAGTACGAAACTCGTTAAGCAAAACCCGTCTCGAAAAAAGCCCGCTCGGTGAGCGGGCTTTTTTTCTGGGGCGTATTTCGTGCCAAGTCTGGCAAGGTCTAAAGCCACTCGAGCGCGCCGGCGCGATTACTGGCCGATTTCCATCAGCACTTCGCCTGGCGTGACCCGGTCGCCCTTGACGACATTAATCGCGAGTACCTTTCCGGCAACGTTGGTATTGATTTCTGATTCCATTTTCATCGCCTCAGTGACCATTACGGCCTGACCGGCCGAGACTTCATCGCCAAGTTTAACCAGGACGTCGACAACGTTGCCTGGCATGGCTGCGGTTACATGGCCCGGTTCGGTGGCTTTCATGCGCCTGCCGCTTCCTTCTGCGACATATTCATTGAGCGGTTCAAAAATGACCTCTTCAGGCATGCCGTCCAGTGACACGTATAATTTGCGACGGCCTCCACCGGAATCTCCGACGCCGGTGATCGCGACCTCATAGGTTTCTCCATGAACATCAAGCTTGAACTCGGTGGCCGTAGTGCCTTCGGTGCTATTCCCCGGGTCAGCTGGCAGCAGCGCTTCCGGCTGCAGCGTACCGTCTCTTCGCTGCTCCAGGAATTCCCGACCCAGATCCGGGAACATGGCGAAGGTCAGGACATCCTCATCCGATTTCGCGAGATCGCCGATCTCTGACCGTAGCTTGGCAAGCTCTGGTGTCAGGCTGTCCGCGGGTCGCTCCTCCGAAACCCCTTCATTGCCGATGGCTTTTTTTCTGACCGCCTCATTTACGGGCGCAGGTGGCTGGCCGTAACCGCCCTGCAGATAGCGCTTAACCTCATTGGTGATGGTTTTGTAACGCTCGCCAGCGAGCACATTGTAGACCGCCTGAGTGCCGACGATTTGCGAAGTGGGAGTAACCAGAGGAGGGAAGCCAAGATCCTCCCGGACTCTGGGAATTTCGTCAAACACCTCATTGATCCGTTCCAGCGCATTCTGGTCTTTCAACTGGTTGGCGAGATTGGACATCATGCCGCCGGGAACCTGGTTGATCTGAACCGAAATGTCTTCACGGGTGAATTCGCTTTCAAACTGGTGGTATCTCTTGCGCACTTCTCGGAAGTAGTCGTTGATTGACGTCAATTTTTCCAGCGACAGTCCTGTATCGAATTCAGTTCCCTGCAGCGCTGCCACCTGAAATTCGGTGGCCGGATGCGAGGTCCCGCCGGCAAATGACGCGATGGCGGTATCTATCCGGTCGGCACCGGCTTCAATGGCCTTGAGCTGACACATGGGTGCCAGGCCCGAAGTTGCATGGGAATGGATTGCCAGCGGCAGTGCGACGCTTTGTTTGATGGCGCTGACCAGTTCAAAAGTGGCGTAAGGCGTTAACAACCCGGCCATATCCTTAATGGCAATGGAATCGGCACCCATCGATTCCAGCTGCTTGGCCTGCTCCACAAATAGCTCGCTGGTATGGGCCGGACTGGTGGTGTAGCAAATGGTGCCCTGTGCGTGTTTGTCGCAGCGCTTTACCGCCTTCATTGCGGTTTCTATATTGCGCAGGTCGTTGAGGGCGTCAAAGACACGAAATACATCAATGCCGTTCTCTGCTGACTTCGCGACGAAACCCTCAACGACATCGTCTGCATAGTGACGATAGCCCAGCAGATTCTGGCCGCGCAGCAGCATTTGTAGCCGGGTATTGGGCAGTGCGGCTCGCAGCTGCCTCAACCTGGCCCACGGATCTTCCTTGAGAAACCGGATGCAGGCGTCGAATGTGGCGCCACCCCAGACTTCAAGTGACCAGAACCCCACTGCATCAAGCTGCTCGCAAATGGGCAGCATGTCCTCTGTGCGCATTCTGGTCGCAATCAGGGATTGATGCGCGTCTCTCAGGATCACCTCGGTGACTTCAATAGGTCGTGCTCCGCTCATAAATCCTAGTTCCTCAATTAGAAATTCCCGCATAGGCAGCGATCGCGGCGGCGAGTGCCAGCGCCACGTCGCTCGGGTGCTTTTTGTCCGAGTACCGAGACAGCTCCGGATGGTTCGCGACGAAGCTGGTGTCGAATTCTCTGCTGCGAAAGTCAGGATGTTGCAGAATCTGCTGATAGTAATTGGCCGTGGTTCTGATGCCATGCAGTCGCATGTCATCGATGGCGCGTTGCGCACGGGCGAGCAGGCTCTCCCAATCCAGTGCCCATACGATCAGCTTCAGGCACATCGAATCGTAAAAGGGCGGAATCTCATAACCCGTGTAAATGGCTGTATCAACCCTGACTCCGGGCCCTCCCGGTGCATAGTAATGGGTGATGCGACCGAAACTCGGCAGAAAGTCGTTCTTGGGGTCCTCCGCGTTGATCCGCAGCTGCATGGCATAGCCCCGGAAGCTGACTGTTTCCTGCGAGAAGTTCAGTGGCGCACCGGCGGCAATCCGGAGTTGCTCCTGAACGATGTCAATCCCGGTGATCTGTTCCGTAATCGTATGTTCAACCTGAATGCGCGTATTCATTTCCATGAAATAAACGTCTTCGTTGACCAGCAGGAATTCAACGGTGCCTGCGCTTTCATATCCTACGGCTCGGGCGGCTTTTACTGCCAGCTTGCCCAATCGGTGTCGCAGCTCATCGCTGATCTGCGGGCTGGGTGCAATCTCAATCAGCTTCTGGTTCCGCCGCTGTATTGAGCAATCTCGTTCGTAGAGGTGAATCACATTTCCATGACGGTCAGCCAGTATCTGGACTTCAATGTGTTTCGGGTTGACGATGCATTTCTCCATGAACACTTCTGCCGAGCCGAAGGCCTTAGTGGCTTCAGAGATCACTCGGGGGAACTGCTTTCTGAGCTCTTCCTCGTTGTCGCACCGTCTAATGCCTCTGCCGCCACCGCCCGAAGTGGCCTTGACCATCACCGGATAGCCGATGCGGCTCGCTTCCGCAAGCGCTTGCTCGATATCGTCGAGATTACCGGGCGATCCGGGCGTAACCGGAACGCCAGCCTCAGTCATGGCCAGACGGGCCTGCGTTTTGTCTCCCATTCGTCTGATCACCTCGGCACTGGGCCCGATAAACGTAACCCCCTTTTCTGCACAGAGTCTGGCCAATTCCGGGTTTTCAGACAGGAATCCATAGCCGGGATGAATGGCGTCGCAGCCGGTTTCAACGGCGAGATTGACGATTCTCGTTGGATCTAGGTAGCCGGTTAAGGGATCGGAACCCAGGGAGTAAGCCTCATTGGCTCTTTTGACAAACAGTCCGTAGCGGTCCGGCTCAGTGTAGACCGCAACTGAACGGATATTCGCCTCGGCGCAGGCGCGTACGATCCGCAGCGCAATTTCGCCGCGATTGGCTATCAATACTTTTTTGATCACTTGTGACATAAAAAGCTGACCGCGGGGCACAGGCCACGGGCGAACGGTGTCCAGATATTTTTCCGGGAACGGCAGGACAGGAGCATTGCGTGACTTTGTACCTGAATGTTACCCGAGCGATTGCCAATGATAAGGTATTTGAGGCGTCTTGTAATACTGCCAGAGTGTGAGCGCGGCGCGTTGTTCGAAAAGCTCACTCACTGTTCAGAAACGTGTTGCGCTGTCTTGTTTAATAGCCGGGCTCTTTCATGGTGTTCATTGAAGTTCGGGCTACAGACGCGTCGAGCCTGAAGGTCGTAAAGCGTGTCAAGTGCCGGTAACAATGCCACGTAAATCGGATTAGACTCAGAGACCATTGAACAGCAGGTTCCCTGTTTTTCTATTGCCCGGCGCGATCTTAAGTATAATGCCGCGAGAAGTGAGGGGCAGTTGAACCGGCCTGTCCGATTGGGCAGATGCAAAGGCTGCTGACACTGGTTCGTTCAGGAGAACCCCATGGAATTTGATACCGCAACGCTTACTGCTCTCGCTGTCACCTACGGCTTTGGCCTGCTGTCGGCAATCGCGACACTGGTTGTCGGACTTTACCTTGTTGCTTTCGCAGTGAAGGTGGTCGGGCAGATTATGGAAAAAAGTGAGACTGACCCTTCGCTGCGCAGCTTCATCGAGAGCCTGGTTTCCATATTGCTCAAGGTCATGGTGTATATCACAGCCCTCGGTATGTTGGGCGTTGAGATGACATCGTTTCTCGCAATTCTGGGTGCGGCAGGCTTGGCTGTCGGCATGGCATTGTCAGGCACTCTGCAGAATTTTGCCGGTGGCGTCATGATTCTGCTTTTTAAGCCCTACAAGGTCGGGGATGTCATTGAGGCACAGGGGTACACGGGTTCTGTCAAAGAAATTCAGATATTTATTACGCTGCTGACTACTGCTGACAACAAAACTGTTCTAATCCCCAACGGCCCTCTGGCGACCGGTTCACTGATCAACTATTCAACTCAGGCAACCAGACGCGTCGACTGGACTTTCGGGGTCGCCTATGGGAGTGATCTGGACAGAGCGTACGGGTTGCTCAGCCGGCTTATTGATGAGGACGAACGCATACTCCGGGAACCTGAGCCCTTCATGGCCTTGCAGTCCCTCGCGGAGTCATCGGTCAACATCGTGGTTCGCGTTTGGGTCAACGCGCCTGATTACTGGAGTGTCTATTTCGCAATGAACGAAAAGGTCTATCGCGAATTCGAGCAGGAAGGATTGGCCATTCCTTTTCCGCAGCTCGATGTCCATCTCCATAAACCTGAATAACGACGCCGTGTCCGCTGACCTCCTGCTTTTTTACCGGGCTACGGCGCTGGTCGGCACCCGATACCGAGACTCGCAGAAGAAAAGGTCTGGTATGCTTCTCAGTCTATCCCTAGGATTGGGTCTCAATGGGCAGCACTGGGGATTTGGAGCCCAGATCTAACATGTCTGAATCAGGAAACCTTCTGCCGCCGGGTTGCTAAATTGAACCTACTGCCAAAAACCTCCCGTATCTTTTCGGCGTCGCTACTCGTGGGACTGTTTGCCCTGCCGGTTTTGGCCGTAGAAGACAACAGCCTTCCGGAGTATGTTCCGGTGACCGGCATCGCCGGGAATTTATCCAGTGTCGGCTCCGATACTCTCGCTAATCTGATGATTCGGTGGAGCGATTCATTTCGCAGGTTTTATCCCAACGTCATTATTCAAATTCAGGCGGCAGGCTCTGCTACTGCGACGCCGGCCCTGACAGAACGCACTGCAAACGTTGGGCCAGTGTCCCGAGAGCTCAGGGATAGCGAAATCGAAGCGTTTGAAAATCGGTACGGCTATCGGCCAACAGCGGTTCCGGTCGCCCTCGATGCGCTTGCAATTTACGTTCATAAGGACAACCCGATTCCGGGCCTGACCATTAAGCAGATAGATGCCATATTTTCTGCCAATCAGCGCTGCGGAGGCACCACGTCTTTTTCCGAGTGGGGGCAATTAGGATTGCCAGACCCCTGGCCCAGTCGCAATATCCAGCTGTTCGGTCGAAATTCAGTTTCTGGCACCTACGGGTACTTTAAAGAGGAAGTGTTGTGTCGGGGTGATTTTCGCAACAATGTGAATGAGCAGCCTGGCTCTGCGTCAGTTGTCCAGGCCGTTGGCACCTCAATCAACGCAATCGGCTATTCGGGTATGGGCTACCGTACTGCCGGCGTGCGTGCTGTCCCTGTTGGGCGGGAGGGTCAGGATTTTGTCGAAGCCAATGCCGCTAATGCTGTCTCCGGTAGTTATCCACTGTCCCGCTTTCTCTACATTTATCTGAACAAACCGCCAAACGATGATCTTCCACCGCTCGAAAAAGAATTTTTGAAATTGATCTTGTCCGAGCAAGGTCAGCAGCTGGTCAAACGCGATGGCTATGTGCCCTTGCCGGCTGAGGTTGTGCGGATAGCTCGTCAGGCTTTGGGGCTGGACAGGTCATGATGGATTCACCAGCGCGACTGGGGCAAATGTACGGCGACTGCGAGTCGACACCAGTCAGAGGTAGCCATGAGCCACGCTGACAACAGCACTTTCACTGCAGCCGAACGCCTGCGAGAGCAGGCAAAAGGTCGGCGTAAATACCGCGAGGCCCTCGACCGTGCCGCCGCCGTGACCATTTCCCTTGGTGGCATCGGCATTCTTGCCACTCTCGTGCTGCTGCTGGTGTATCTGATATACGTTGTCCGCCCTCTGTTCGTTCCTGCTGAAATCTCCTCTGTGGTCTCTTTTTCGGCGGCGCCCTCTCAAGCCGCGCGCTTACCGCCTGTGTTGCTGTCCATGGATGAGCGTACAGAGACCGTATTGCGTCTCGATCAAAGTGGTCAATTCAGCTGGATTGATCTGGGTAGCGAATCCATCGTCCTGACCAGCCGACTGCCGGTGGCGCGAAGTGCTGAAATATCGGCAGTCGCCCTGTTATCCGGGGAGCCGGCCCTGATGGCGATTGGCCTCGATTCCGGTGAGGTCTTTCTGGTGTCAGCAGAATACGGTGCGGCGGCCGGGCCCGAAAGCGGGGCCCGCAACCTGCCTCGACGCCTTTCGTATCCTTTTGGTCGTCTGCCGCTGCTGACAACATCGGGCTCCGTAAGCGCACTGGCAATCTCGCAGCAGAGGAATGAACTCCAGGTTGTTGCAGTCGGTGCGAATGGTCAGATCGAACTGGCTACTGGTTCCAGACAGAGTAGTCTGACGGCATTGCTCGACCCCGCATCTCTGCCGGAATACGAATGGCGCGTGGCAAGAGTTGAACCACAGATCCCTGACGCAACACGCGTTTTTATTGATGGGGATCATCAGTATGTATTGGCGCTAGACGCGAATGACCGACTGTCAGCATTCTCGATCCGCGCATTATATGAGGGCGGGGACGAATCCTTCAGCAGTGACGCTATTGCGAACCAGCCCGGTAAGGTGGTGGACGCAGAGATGCTGGCGGGCGGTCGATCCTTAATGATTGCCGACGATCTGGGGCAGGTCGGTCAATGGTTTATTGATGTCAGTGATGGGGAACTGCTCCTGCATCAAGCCAGAGTTTTTCAGGCGGCGATGATTCCGCTTGACCAGATCGAAAGCGAACAAAGGCGCAAAAACGTCGCTGTGGTAGATGTAGATGGCGTATTCAGGCTGTTTAACACCACAGCCGCTCGATTGCTCACAGAGCAGGCGTTGGTTGATGAGGAGATTGAGGCAATGACCCTCTCACCGCGAGGTGATCTGTTGCTGACTGAATCTGAATCAGGTCAGTTTCTGGCTTATCCGATAGACAGCCCTCATCCTGAAATTTCCTGGTCCGCGCTGTGGGAACGCGTCTGGTATGAAGACTATGCGGAACCTGCCTATGTCTGGCAGTCATCTGCGTCCGGGAATGTCTATGAGCCGAAATATTCGTTGATGCCCCTGACCTTTGGCACGCTGAAAGCTGCGTTTTATGCCATGCTGTTGGCTGCTCCTCTGGCAGTTTGTGGTGCGATATTTACCGGTTACTTCATGGCTCCCGGTATGCGAAGAACAGTCAAACCGCTGGTAGAGCTCATGGAAGCCTTGCCAACGGTTGTTCTTGGGTTTTTAGCCGGTCTTTGGCTTGCGCCATTTGTTGAGCAGAATCTTCTGGGGGTATTCGCCCTCGTCATATTGCTCCCGGTGACCATTCTGACTGCCAGCGTGGCCTGGATGTTTTTGCCAAAGCGGATTCGACACCGCATTCCTGAAGGCTGGGAGGCGGCCTTGCTGGTTCCGGTGGTAATCCTCGGTAGCTGGTTTGCCTTGTGGGTTGCCGGGCCGTTTGAGTTCTGGCTTTTTGGCGGGGATATCAAAGCATGGCTCGGATCTGAACTCGGGCTCGCCTACGACCAGCGCAACGCGATGATTGTCGGATTTGCGATGGGCTTTGCGGTGATACCGACTATTTTTTCGATTGCAGAGGACGCGATATTCACTGTGCCGAGGCAGTTGAGCAGTGGATCGCTAGCCCTTGGAGCAACCCCCTGGCAAACCCTCTCTCAGGTGGTTCTGCCCATGGCGAGTCCCGGCATATTCAGTGCCTTGATGATCGGATTGGGCAGGGCAGTTGGTGAAACCATGATCGTGCTGATGGCGACTGGTAACACACCCATTATGGATATCAATTTATTCGAAGGTATGCGAACGCTGGCCGCAAATATTGCCGTGGAGGTGCCAGAGACAGATGTAAACAGCAGTCACTACCGGATCCTCTTTTTGTCAGCACTGGTGCTGTTTGCCTTCACCTTTATCGTGAACACGATTGCTGAGGTGGTTCGGCAGCGCTTGAGGAGGCGCTACAGTCTGATATGAGACAAAAACTCAGGAAATGGTCCCGGACTGGCACGCCGTGGATCTGGATTAATGCGGGAGCGGTTGCGATCAGCATTGTGATGGTCCTTGGGCTGCTTGGCGTGCTGGCTGTGAATGGCCTGCGCCATTTCTGGCCCAATGAGGTGAGTCACGGAAGATACCTCGCGCCCGGATTCAAACCTACAGAGTTGATCGGGGAGCTTACCAGAACAGAGTGGGTTCCAGCGGAGGTTCTGATTGCTTCTGGTTTGCGCGTTGACCCAGCGCAGGAACGGTATCGAAGGGATCTCTGGAAATTAGGCAATCGGGATCTGAACGGTATTGACTTTGCCTGGGTTTTGGCGGATTTCGTTGAAGAGGTCTCAACGCCCGAGAACATTGCGGTTTTTGAGCGAAAACAGGGCGGAGTCTTATATGGCGCAATAAGCTCTTTGGAATTGGGCGAGGAGTCAGATCCAGCAGACGCACTGTCTGATGATCAGTCCCTGTGGGCCCAGTTTCAATCACGTCTGAAAGAGGTCAGAGAACTTGATAAACAGATTCAGTCGATCCAGAGTGAGCAGCTTGCCAGGGCGAATAGTGATCTTGAACGGCTTAGATTGAGAGAGCGAGCCGCGATGCTGGAGGGCGAGTTGAGCCCGTCCCTGACTCAGCAATTCAGTGCCCGGCGTCTGGAAATACAGGTTGAACTGGCGAACCTGCAGCACCAGCTTAATCAGCTTTATGCACAGATTGAGCGTGATAGCGTGCAAGTGAGGGCATCAAATTCTGTTGAGGTATTGATACCCTTGGCCGGGATCGTTCGTGCATACCAGCCCAATAATCTGACACTGGCTGGAAAACTGTCAGTGTACAGTCAGCGATTGTGGGAATTCCTGACGGCCGAGCCACGGGAGGGCAACACAGAAGGGGGGGTCTATCCTGCTATATTCGGCACGGTGGTCATGGTACTGCTGATGTCGCTTTTTGTGACTCCATTTGGCGTGATAGCTGCCGTCTATTTGCGGGAATACGCCAAGCAAGGAATGACTACCCGCATAATCAGGGTTGCAGTCAATAACCTCGCGGGTGTCCCTTCCGTCGTTTACGGTGTTTTTGGTCTCGGCTTTTTTGTCTACCTAATTGGTGGTGAGATTGATCAGTTGTTCTATGCGGAAGCCTTGCCCGCACCCACTTTTGGTACGCCGGGTCTGCTATGGGCGTCCTTGACACTTGCCTTGCTGACCGTGCCGGTCGTCATTGTCGCGACCGAGGAGGGGCTTACGCGAATCCCAAGAAGCGTTCGGGAGGGGTCTTTGGCACTTGGCGCGACCAAGTTTGAAACGATCTGGCGGGTAATTTTGCCTATGGCCAGCCCTGCCATGATGACCGGACTGATTTTGGCTATTGCCAGAGCTGCCGGGGAAGTCGCGCCTTTGATGCTGGTTGGTGTCGTAAAGCTTGCCCCCTCCCTGCCGGTAAACGGCATCTATCCGTACGTTCATCTGGACCAGCAATTTATGCATCTGGGTTTTCATATCTACGATGTGGGTTTCCAGAGTCCGAATGTGGAAGCGGCGCGCCCATTGGTCTTCGCTACGGCTCTGTTGCTGGTCAGCGTGATTGCGATCCTTAATCTGACCGCTGCAGTGCTTCGTAACCGCTTACGGGAAAACTTCAGAAGTCTCGAGATATAATCACGGCTCAGGACAGTCATGCCTATGAACAAAAATAATGAGCGCGATTCTCAGGCCGGGGGCAATTCTGCGGAAAAGGTAAAAACTGGATCCGAGGCCTGTATCGACATCAAAAAGTTGAATCTGTACTACAGCAAGGACATCCATGCGCTTCGGGATATTTCTCTCAGCATCCCCCGAAACAAGGTGACGGCGTTTATTGGCCCAAGTGGTTGTGGCAAGTCCAGCTTATTGCGTTGCTTCAACCGTATGAATGATCTCATCGACGACTGTCATATCAAAGGTAAGATCAGGATTGACGGCGATGATATCTATGATAAGAGAATTGATGTTTCCGATTTGCGCCGTAGGGTGGGTATGGTCTTTCAGAAACCCAATCCTTTCCCCAAGTCAGTTTACGAGAACGTCGCCTATGGGCTCAGAATTCAGGGCATTAATTCCCGCCGGATTCTCGATGAGGTCGTTGAGGATGCCCTTCGAGCAGCCGCGCTCTGGGATGAAGTGAAGGACAGGCTGGACGACAGCGCCTTGGAGCTCTCCGGAGGACAACAACAGAGGCTGGTGATAGCCCGTACGATCGCTGTGGAGCCCGAAGTGCTGCTGCTCGATGAGCCGGCGTCGTCTCTGGATCCGATCTCTACCCTGCGGATTGAAGAACTGATCAACGAGTTGAGGGCCAGCTATTCGATACTCATCGTGACTCACAATATGCAGCAGGCAGCTCGAGTATCAGACTTCGCTGCGTTTATGGATATGGGTCGGCTGGTGGAATTTGACAGCACCAACACCTTGTTTACCAATCCTTCGGAAAGACAGACAGAAGACTATATTACTGGCAGGTACGGCTGACAGATCGGATTCTCAGGGCAGAGTGTCTCGATTCAGTGATATTATGGACGATGCAGAACCCTTTTGAAGTAGACAATTCAGTTCATCCACCCGGAATCAGACTCTATGGATGCAAGCGCCGACAAACCCCGCTCACATATTTCCCAGCAGTTCAACACGGATCTGGAAGATCTCAAGAAGCACATGCTGGAAATGGGCGGGATGGTGGAAAAACAGTTTTCAGGTGCGATGCAGGCTCTCATTGAAGCCGACAGCACATTGGGAGAGCGTATCGCCGCTGATGATGACTTACTTGATCAGATGGAGATGAAAATTGATGAAGAGTGCAATCTGATCATCGCCAGACGCCAACCCGCAGCGAGAGACCTTCGCCTGGTTCTGGCGATCGTGAAAGCCATTCGTGATCTTGAACGAATCGGAGACGAATCCTCCAAGATCGCCAAGGCAGCAATCAAGATGAGCGAGCAGGGTGAATTTCCCGAAGGAATCGTTGACTTCCGCAGCCTCGGAGACAAAGTTCAGCGTATGGTGCACAGGGCGCTGGATTCATTCGCCCGGTATGATGCAGATGCGGCGATTGCGGTTGTGCAAGAGGACAAGAGCGTCGACAACGACTACGCGATTGCCATGCGCTCGATGGTCACTTTCATGATGGAAGATCCTTCCACCATCAGCAAAGTGCTGAATGTGCTCTGGGCCCTGCGCGCGATGGAAAGAGTCGGGGATCATGCCAAGAATATCTGTGAGCATGTGATCTATATGGTAGCGGGTACCGACGTACGCCACCTGAATCCCAATAAGATGTCTGCCAAAATCAAGGCCTGAATCTGGTGCCAGGGCCGTAGTGACCGATTCGTTCCGGAGCCAATTCACGCAAGTCTGAGTTGGAGTTGGCCCGGCATCAGGCGCAGCAACTCAGCCGAAAAACGAGTATCATCCCTGCTCTACTTCCCGCAATTTCAGGAGAGACCGAATCATGTTGACCGCGCGACGATTAAGCCTGTTGCTGTTTGCTTTACTGTGGGCAGGAGCCCTGCAGGGGCAGGGTATTCAGCAGACCAAAGGATCATTTCAGGACAAATTTCGTCAGCTTGATGAAGTGTTACCCACAGCAAATGTGTATCGAAACGCTGCCGGAGCACCCGGTCATGAATACTGGCAGCAGGAAGTCGACTACAACATCGAGGCCGTTTTAGATGAAGACAACCAGCGGCTGTCGGCGACAGAGATCATTCGCTATCAGAATAACTCTCCTGACACGCTGACTTATCTGTGGTTCCAGCTCGATCAGAACCGGTTTCGGTCAGATTCGATGGCGGAAATGAGCGGCACTTTCAACGGGTCGAGCCCTGATGCCGACAGCAATGATCCGGCGCGTATCAGTCTCGGTCAGTTAAGGGCGCTGCAGTATCAGTCGGACGCCAATCTGGGGCATCAGATCAATGCTGTTTCAGACAGCCGGGAAAATGCGCTGGCGCATACCGTTGTCGGAACTTTGATGCGTGTTGATCTTCTGGAGCCGCTGCGGCCGGGCGATGATGTCGAGCTGCGCATCGATTTTGAGTACAACATCGTCAATGGTGATGTGCTATCTCCGCGGGGTGGTTACGAGCACTTCCCGGAAGATGAAAGGGACGGTGGGAACTATATCTTTGCTCTCTCGCAGTGGTTCCCCCGCTTAGTTGCCTACACGGATTATGAGGGCTGGACTAACAAGGAGTTTCTTGGCTCTGGCGAATTTACGCTGGAATTCGGAGATTACGAAGTGTCCATGACCGTGCCGGCTGATCATATCGTGTCGGCAACGGGTGAATTGCAGAATCCCGGTGATGTGCTGACCCGTGAACAGCGTGACCGGCTTGAGGAGGCGCAGAGCGCTGCGCGACCGGTTTACATCGTCACTCCGGATGAGGCGCTGGACAACGAGCGCGAAGGCAGTGCTCAGACTGCGACCTGGCGTTTCGCCGCTGAAAACGTTCGGGATTTTGCCTGGGCTTCTTCTCGCAAGTTTATCTGGGATGCGAAAGGCCATCAGCAGCCCGGTGCTGATCAGGAAACCGTCATGGCAATGTCCTTCTATCCTAAAGAAGGCGGCACGCTCTGGTCAGACTACTCTACTGAGGTGGTAATCCATACCCTGGAGGTATACAGCCGGTTTTCTTTTGATTACCCCTATCCAACCGCGCAGTCGGTCAATGTCGGATTCGTAGGCGGTATGGAGTACCCGATGATCACTTTCAACGGGCCCCGGACAGAGCTTCAGGAAGACGGTTCCCGCACCTATTCTCTCGCGGAGAAGAGGTTCCTGATTGGTGTCGTGATTCATGAGATTGGACACTTCTACTTTCCGATGATCGTCAACTCGGATGAGAGGCAGTGGACCTGGATGGACGAGGGGCTCAACAGTTACCTCGATTCTGTAGCGGGACGTGAGTGGGATGCGGAAATTCCCTGGGGCGTGGAGCCAAGATACATCACTGACTACATGGAATCGCAGAATCAGGTTCCGGTCATGACGCAATCCGACAGTGTGCTCCGCCTGGGTCCCAATGCGTACTCTAAACCGGCGACTGCCATCAATATCCTGCGAGAAACGATTATGGGGCGCGAGCTCTTTGATTTTGCGTTCAAAGAATATTCTCGACTGTGGGCATTCAAACGACCGACACCGGCAGACTTTTTCCGCACCATGGAAGAAGCTTCCGGCATTGATCTCGACTGGTTCTGGCGCGGCTGGTTTTATACCACTGATCATGTGGATATTGCCTTGGATCGCGTTTACCAGATGCGTATGGATACCGAAAATCCTGACATCGACTTTTCCCGTCAGCGCGAATTCGAGAAGTCGTTGCCGCCGAGTGTCTATGTGGAACGAAATCGTCAGGAAGGTCGCCTGACCTGGGTTGAGCGGAATCCGGACGTCAGAGACTTCTATGACGACAACGATCAATTCACCGTAACCAATGTTGAACGCAATCGCTACAGCAGCTTTTTGGAAGGGCTGGAGCCTTGGGAGCGCGAGGTGCTAGATCGCGCAATTTCCGAGGATCTCAACTATTACATTCTGGAATTTTCCAATCAGGGTGGATTGGTAATGCCTATCCTTCTCCAGTTTGACTATGCCGACGGCAGCAGTGAGGAAATGAGAATCCCGGCTGAAATCTGGCGGCGCTCGCCCGCGGCGGTGAAAAAGCTTGTGGTAACCGAGAAAGACATTGTCGGCATTGTCATTGACCCTTTGCAGGAAACTGCGGATGTCAACATAGAGAATAACTACTATCCACGCCGGATTATCCCGTCAAGAATCGAGTCCTTTAAGCGACAGGGTAGTGGCAGCCTGATTGGTCGGGATATTATGCAGGATATCAAAACTGAGTTGTCCTCAGCGGAAGACGATGAAAGTGGCGGGGATGAAGAAACGGAGCAGTAGCATAATTACAGTCACCGGTTTGCGGGCGGTGCGTCGGGCAGCGTTCAGGCTGGGCGGCGTCCTTCTTGGCCTGCTTGCGCTCTCGGCCGCTGAAGCGCATCAGCAAAAAAATGCAGTCACCCGGATATTGTTCAATGAAAATACCGGCAACATTGAGGTCATGCACCGCTTCTTCATACATGATGCCGAGCATGCGGCAGGATTGATTTTTGGCGAGCGACAGATGCTCGCGGAATCCCGAGAATCCCGGGAATTATTCAGCAGCTATGTGATCAACCGTTTTTCAATTGAGGCAAGCTTTCATGAAGGAAACCCTGAAGTGCTGAGCTTGTCTTACGTTGGAGAAGAAGTAGACGGGCAATTCCTGTGGGTTTACCAGGAGATCCCTGCGCAGGAAGGCATCACGGCATTTACGATTGAAAATCTCGCGCTTCGGGATGTCTGGTCGGATCAGTCAAATCTGGTCAATATCGAGAGAGGCGGGAGAATATACAGCCTGACATTCGACGGTTCGGCAGAAGTGCTTACCGTGGAGTTGGGTGCTTGATCAGGGTTCTTTATGCCATCGGTGTCGGCTTAATCTATACCGATCATTCTGATAAAATCTGTTCTATTGTTGACGGGCTCGACCGTGATTGTCTTTAGATATCTGTCAAGACAGATTCTGCAAATCGCAGCGGTGGTAACTTCTGTCCTGCTTTTCGTGGTGCTGACCGGGCGCTTTGTTCAGTATCTGGCCGAGGCGGTTGCCGGGGAAAAAGCGCCTGATATTCTGGTTTTGCTCATGCTGTACCGGATTCCTGAGTTTCTGCTCGTGATCGTGCCTCTGGCGTTCTTTCTGGCCATTATTCTTGCCTTCGGACGCATGTATGGCGATAACGAAATGGTGGTACTGATGAGTGCAGGATACAGTCAGGGTCGCCTTTTGATGAACGTTATGGGGATTGCCGTATTGATTACAGTATTCATGGCAGTCCTGGCGCTTTATCTTGCCCCCATGGGGCTGAGAGAAAGTGAACAGATCAGCTTGGCCCAAGATGAGTTGACGGAAGTGGATCTGATCGTTGCTGGCCAGTTTCAAACCTTTGGTGGTGGGGAGCGGGTGACCTACACAGAAAGGATTCTCAATTCCGGTGGAGGTGAGCGTGAGTTGGCCAATGTCTTTGTCGCACTGACGCCAGCAGGGCAGACTTCCGATGAGCCGCCAAGAATCATTCTGGCTGACAGTGCACGACCGGAAATCGATGAAGCGACCGGGGCGCGTTTCATGCGACTTGAAAACGTATTGCAGTATGACGGGACGCCGGGGTCGGGAGCATTCCGGGTGGGTCAGTTTGACGCTCAGGCTATCCTGCTTCCTGCCCCTCCCGAATTTGATGAAGTACTGGAGGAGTCTACGCTGAGTACTTGGTCGCTGCTCTACTCTAATGACATAGCGCATCGTACAGAACTGCAATGGCGCATTTCTGTGCTGCTTTTGATTCCGGTGATTGCGTTGATCGCTGTGCCCATGAGCCGCGTCAGCCCTCGCCAGGGACGCTACACCAAACTGTTTCCGGCTGTGCTGGTCTACATTGGCTATTTTATTGCCCTCGAATTCTGCCGCGATCGTGTGGCTGACGGAGACCTCAGCCCCGTGTTCGGGCTCTGGTGGGTGCATGCTCTGTTTGCAGTGGCAGGAGTTGTCCTCTTTCGTGCGGGCCCAGAAGGGTTCAGGTTGAGGCTGCCTCGGACAGCATGAAACTTCTGGATCGGCATATCAGTCAGGCAGTGTTGCTCGCTATGATCGTGGTACTTGGTGTCGTAGTGGCTCTGGATGTCATTTTTTCCCTGGTTGATGAGTTGGGTGAGGCTGGTGTCAATTATCATGCGGGCAACGCTGTGATGTTTGTTCTACTGACAACCCCTACCAGTTTGTATGAGCTGCTGCCTTACGCCGCCCTCGGGGGTGCCCTGATTGGTCTGGGTGTTCTCGCTTCCAATAATGAGCTGGTCGTGATGCAGTCAGCCGGCGTCCACAAGTGGCGTATCGTGGGTGCTGTTCTGAAGCCGACTTTTCTCGCCATGTTGCTGAGTCTGATTATCGGGGAATTTGTCTCACCGCCGCTTGAGCAGATTGCTAATTCAAACAAGGCAGTCCAGCTGAGTGGTTCGACCTCGATCAATTCTGAGGCAGGAACCTGGCGCAAAATCGGCGATGACTATATACACATCAATGCCATTGCGCCGGGGGGTGAGCGGCTGATTGGCGTGAGCAGATATCGCATCAACGAACAGCGTGAATTGGAGTCTGCCAGCTTCGCAGAATCCGGCGAGTATGTCTCGACGGCGGCAGGAGGCTACTGGCGCATGGTCAATGTGAGCCAGAGTCTGTTTGCTGACAGGCAGGTTATCACCAGTCGGTACCTTCAGGAGGATTGGCAGGCCGACCTGTCACCTGAATTGCTCAGTGTGTTGCTGGTTGAGCCGGACAAACAGTCGCTGTCCGGCCTGTATCGTTTCGCTCAGTTCTTTTCCTCAGAAGGGCTGGACAGCGGTGTTTACTTTCTCGCGTTCTGGAAAAAATTGCTACAGCCGCTGTCCACTCTGGCGCTGGTTGTGCTCGCGATTTCCTTCGTATTCGGGCCGCTGCGGGAGGCGACCATGGGGTTTCGGATCTTCGTTGCGATCGGCACCGGCCTGGCGTTCACTCTGGTACAGCGCATGATGGAGCCGGTGAGCCTGATCTATGGCGTCAGCCCGCTGATGGCAGTGCTCACGCCAGTGGCTTTATGTGCATTGGGCGGCGTGTTTCTCATGCGACGGGTTGCCTGATCGCGGGTCTTGAAAAGTGACTTTCTCTAGCGGGTATTCTGATGTCTGAAGCCAAACCCATTTATATCTCGTATGCAGGCCCTTCTCTGCTGGAGACACCACTGCTGAACAAAGGCTCAGCGTTTTCTCCGGAAGAACGCCGTACATTCAATCTGATTGGTCTGTTACCTCCCGTATATGAAACTATCGAGGAGCAGGTTGAACGCTGCTATCAGCAGTACTGCAGTTTTGACGAGCCGATCAACAAGCATATTTACCTGCGGGCCGTTCAGGACAATAACGAGACATTATTCTACCGACTGCTGTCAGAGCATCTGGTGGAGATGCTCCCGATTATCTATACCCCTACCGTCGGTGATGCCTGTGAGCATTTTTCGGACATCTATCGCAGTGCCCGCGGCATCTTTGTTTCCTATGACGATCGTGATTATCTGGATGAAATTCTGCGTAGCGTGACCAAGGATAAAGTGAAGGTGGTGGTGGTGACCGACGGGGAACGGGTGCTGGGACTGGGCGACCAGGGGGTTGGCGGTATGGGGATTGCGATCGGCAAGCTGTCGCTGTACACCGCCTGTGGTGGCATCTCCCCGGCTTATACGCTGCCGGTTGCGCTGGATGTGGGCACAAATAACCCGCAGGCACTGGACGATCCAATGTATATGGGTCGGCGGTCTCCGAGAATCAGCGCTGCTGAATACAACGCATTTGTTGATGGTTTTATCGACGCTCTGCAGGCGCGGTGGCCGGGGGTCTTAATCCAGTTCGAGGATTTTGCCCAGCCCAATGCCATGCCTCTGCTGCAGCGGCACCGGGAGCGGGTGTGCTGCTTTAATGATGATATTCAGGGCACAGCCGCGATTACTCTGGGTTCTCTTCTGGCCGCCTGCAGGAAAAAGGGTGAGCAGTTGTGTGATCAGCGGTTTGTTCTGGTGGGAGCCGGATCCGCTGGCTGCGGTATCGCTGAGCTGATTATATCGGCAATGGTTGAGCAGGGTCTCGACGACAAGGCTGCCCGTGCACGAATTTTCATGGTGGACAAGCAAGGCCTGCTGGTAGAAGGCTCTGAAAATCTGAGGGATTTCCAGGCGCGCCTGGTTCAGAGCCGCAGCGCCGTCGCAGCCTGGTCGTTAACTCAAGCGGGCGCCAGTCCGGGATTGTATGACGTCATGGTTAATGCCGGCGCGTCGGTGCTGATCGGTGCATCAGGTATTTCCGGTCTGTTCACAGAAGCTGTGATCAAAGCCATGCATGACAGCTGCCCAACCCCGATTATATTTCCCCTTAGTAACCCCTCGAAACTGGTTGAGGCGCACCCTGCAGACGTGCTGAAGTGGACTAAAGGGCAGGCGATCGTCGCGACCGGAAGCCCCTTTGGTCGGGTCGACTTTGAGGGCCGCAGCTTCGAGATATCCCAGTGCAATAACAGTTACATTTTCCCGGGGGTCGGCTTAGGTGTGATTTCTGCCATGGCATCAAGAGTGACAGATAAGATGCTCATGGTGGCCAGCAAAACGCTCGCCGAGCTGGCGCCAGCAGAGGGGGCTCCGGAAGACGGTATCTTGCCACCCCTGACCTCTCTGACGGAAATAAGTAAGGAGATCGCCCTGGCCGTTGCCTGCGTCGCTCAGGACGAAGGTTGGGCTCTTCGCACCACTGAGGAAGAACTGAAAGGCCACATTGAGCGAAACTTCTGGAAACCGGAGTATCGCGAGTACCGTCGTGTTGCGATGCGGGCAAGATAGTCTTGCGCGTCTGCGTTCTTAGGCAGAGGTCTCTGGGGGGATCATGTTGTCGGAAGCACAAGATGGCCCGCTGTGGTATCGCGGTCTTGCCCAGAACCCGGAAACAGAAGAGGCGGCCCACGTTGACGCAGTGCTGGAGTTCTACGAAGTCGACCACATCATCCTTGGCCACACTCCGGGAACTGGCGTTATCCTGCCCCGCTTTGATGGAAAAGTGCTGATCGTGGACACCGGGATGTCTTCATATTATGGCAGCCATGGGGCCAGTCTGCTCATCGAGAACGATCAGCTCACCGCACTGCAGCAAGGCGAACGGGTGCGCATTCCGGAAGGGCGTTCTCCCCTGGAATATCTGCAGAGGCTGTCAGACCTCAAGCCGGATGCACCAGCTGCTCTGGGGCGGCTCATTGACGACCTGGCCAAATCAAATTAAAAATTCGGTCAGAGCTCCCTGATCTGAACCTTGCGAAAACGCATCTCACCTCGGGCCCACTGAAGAGCAAAAGGGCCACTGGCGAGATTGTCATCTCGCACGTCAACAGTCCGCTCATTATTCAATTCCACAATGAGATGATCGCCATTCATCACTATTCGGTAGATGTTCCAGCGATCGCCCGCTTTAGGTAAGGGCTCAGAAACTGGCGCCACATGAACGATGCCTCCTGTGCCGTAAGCGGCTTCAGGGCGCTGATCGAAAATATTGGCCTCATAACAGTCGCGATCCGTAATTCGCTCGGGGTTCTGACAGCGAAGATAGATACCGCTGTTGGCATCATGGGATGCCCAAAATTCGACTCGGATTTCAAAATTTGTGTAGCTTTGCCTGCTGACCAGCCAGGAGGACCCGCTGCCTTCGGTCGCACGGATAGAAGCCATCTCGGCAGCCCAGTTCGCATCCCCTAGGGGAGTGAAATTTTCAATACCTTCCGTTCCGTCGATCAGCGTGATCCATTCACCCTGCGCCGTCGCGTTTGCTGCAGAAAAGCTGGCCACGAGGAAAAAGGTCACGCGTAAGCGCTGACGAATCAGCACGATAAGGTCTGCACGGTTCATGTTGGCTCCTGTAATTGCGTAAACACCTGAAGGGTCTGGGTCAGAGTATCGCCTTATGGCCTGCAAATTCAACGCCCGGGTACTGGTCTGCACCGGGTACCCCCGCAGCGGAAAATGGGGGAGATAAGCCGGCAAAGAAGGAGTACAATCGGGTCATCTGTACACAATGTAATCAAGGCAGCTTGCCTGCCTGTTATCAGGAGGGTTTTGGCATGATCAGCAGAAAGAAGCTGTTTCTGGGAACCGCGGTTCTGGGTTTTTCACTGAGCCATTCAATCTCAGGCCTAGCTCAGGGAGAGGTGCGCCCAGAACTGACTGGCACCTGGACTAATGCATCCCGTACGAGTCTCTCCCGGCCACGTGGCGTGGAAGATCTGGTAGTCAGTGCTGAGCAGGCGGCACAACTGGTGTCCGGTATGGGCTTGGCGGGTATCTCTGCAGAAAATATCGAGAATGGTCCGGCAGTCGATCCCGAGACTGGTGCCCCGCCTGCGGGTGCGCAGGATTTTGGTCTGCGCGGCTATAACTTATTCTGGACCGATCCGGGCTCTACTCTGGCCTTCGTAAAGGGAGAGTTCAGGACCTCTTATATTATTGATCCTCCCAATGGTCGTATTCCGCGGGTTGAGCAACCCAAGCCGGATTGGGATGTGCGTAACTACGGTGCGCGCTATCTGACCGGCGTAGGAGTAGATGACGGTCCGGAGGCTTTCCCACTGGCTGAGCGCTGCCTCTTGGGTTTTGGCAATACGGCCGGCCCCGGAATGATGGGCACCCTGTATAACAGCACTTATGAAATCGTGCAGTCAGATGACTATGTCATGATCGCTGTCGAAATGGCTCACGATGCCCGCATTATTCCCGTGTTCGATTCAGCTGAAGAGGCTCGCGCAAATCGGCGCCCTGCGGTTCTCAAGCAATGGCTGGGAGATTCTGTTGGTTGGTATGAGGACGGTATGCTGCTGGTAGAAACCGTCAATATCAACCCGAAACAAATGGCTGAGAGCTCTGTGCCAATCACTGCGCAAGGCCGCATTGTCGAGCGCTTTGAGCGGTACTCTGACACAGAGATCGTCTACCAGTTTACTGTGGAGGACGACAATCTCTATCTACAGCCCTGGACAGCGGAGTTGAGCTTCCATGAAATGGAAGGCGAGATGTATGAGTATGCCTGTCATGAAGGTAACCATGCGATGCCCGGTATGCTGGCCGGTGCCCGGCGCCTTGAATTAGAGGAAGAGATCGGTTCTGACGACGACTAACGGTCTGAATCAAACATTTGTCTCAGAGCCCAACTGGCAGGCTGCCGGTTGGGCTCTTTTCGTTACAGGCAGGTGCACTTGTCTGAGCGGCATTGTTTTTGGCTTCGCTCGGCGATGCGAGCGCACTTTCCGGAGATTCCTATGATGCGGCATATCCTGCTGACAATAACTGCGCTGATGGGCACTTTCGCAAGTGCAGATGATCACCTTGATACATTCATTAATACCGATGTCTTTGAACTGGAAGTTGCGGCGGATCCTCAGATTTCGCCGGACGGGACCCAGATTGCTTACGTGAGAACCGCCAATGACATCATGACTGATCGTGCCCGCAGCAATATCTGGATTGTCAGTTCTGACGGCGTTGATCACCGTCCTCTTTTGTCGGGCACTGCCTCTTATTCCAGCCCGCGCTGGTCTCATGACGGGAACCGTCTGGCCTATGTGTCCAGCGCAGAGGGCAGGGGGCCGCAGCTTTATGTACGTTGGATGGACACCGGACAGACGGCGCTGTTGAGTAATTTGCAGAATGCACCAGTCGGGATTTCCTGGTCCCCGGACGATTCTCAGATAGCTTTTTCAGCGCTGGTTGCCACTGAGCAGGATCAGCTCGCGACTGCGCCTGCCAGGCCCGAGGGTGCTGATTGGGCGCCGGGGGTCAGGGTCATCAGTGATCTGAATTATCGTGCTGACGGACGCGGTTACCTTGAGTCCGGCTACTCTCATATCTTCCTGCTGCCGGCCGATGGTGGAACGCCGCGACAGATTACCCAAGGCGAGTTTAATCACGGAGGTAAACTAGACTGGACGACTGACGGGAATGAAATCATTTTCTCAGCCAATCGTAATGACGACTGGCGAGAGCGCGCGCGTAACAGTGACTTGTGGTTGCTGAATACCCATACAGGAGAAATGCGACAGTTAACTGACCGGCAAGGGCCGGATTATGCCCCCAGTCTCTCTCCCGATGGCAGTCGTCTGGCCTATCTGGGCTATGAAGACCGGTTAATGGGTTATCACAACGCGCAGGTCAGTATTCTCGATCTGAACAGTGGACAGATTACGCAGCTTACTGAGGGCCTGGACAGGTCGATTGACTCGGTCGATTGGGCTGGAAGCTCCAGCCAGTTGTTGATCTCATTTGATGATTTCGGTCAGCGCAAGATCGCCTCTGTGGACATGGAAGGTAACCTGCGCCCGCTTGTCTCTGATGCTGGCAGTGCAGGCATCTCGCGCCCCTATACAAGCGGAAGCGTCAGCGTAGCAGGCAATGGTGCCTATGCGTATACAGCAGGTGGGCCGCAACGGCCGGCAGACGTGGCGCTGGGGCATGATGACACCGCGATTCGTCTCACCGACCTCAACGCTGACCTTCTCGATCACAAAACGCTTGGCGAGGTGAGAGAAATCAGCTGGCGCTCCTCAGTAGGTGATCATGATATTTATGGTTGGCTGGTAACCCCGCCGGGATTCGACGAGGCGCAGGAGTATCCGCTGCTGCTGGAAATTCATGGAGGGCCTTTTACTGCCTATGGGCCTCATTTTTCAACGGAAGTGCAGCTCTATGCGGCAGCTGGTTATGTTGTCCTCTATACCAACCCTAGAGGATCCACCAGCTATGGTTACGAATTTGCGAATGAGATTCATCACAATTATCCCAGTCAGGATTATGACGATCTGATGTCGGGCGTTGATGCAGTGATCGACATGGGTTTCATTGACGAGAACCAGCTCTTCGTGACCGGCGGATCCGGAGGAGGTGTACTGACGGCGTGGATTGTCGGTAACACAGACCGTTTTGCCGCGGCAGCGGTTGCCAAGCCGGTGATTAACTGGATAAGCCATGCTTTGTACAGCGATATTCCGGAAGGGGTGACCCGCTACTGGTTCGAGCAGTTGCCTTGGGAAGATTTTGACGCTTATTGGGCCCGTTCACCGCTGTCGCTTGTGGGGAATGTCACCACCCCGACTCTTTTGCTCACGGGAGAGGCAGACTATCGTACGCCGATTGCTGAGACTGAGCAGTATTTTCAGGCGCTGAAACTGCGACAGGTCGACACAGCCATGGTACGGGTGCCAGAAGCATCTCATGGCATTGCCAGTCGCCCCTCTCACCAAATCGCCAAGGTAGACAATATTCTTGCATGGTTTGCGCGCTATCGAATCGCCGACCAGGAGTGAGGCTTGGTCTGTCTGAACCCTGCGAGCGCGGGCAGGCAATACTCCGGCGGAATCGCTAGGTGGCTCCGGACTTGCGGTAGCTGTGCTTGATCACTTGCTGCCGGTAAGCCTCGGCCGCTTGCTCTCCCTCAGCCAGAAAGAGATCCTGCTCCAGTTCATGGATGGAAATCAGTCTTTTTTCGAGCACAGTCTGCGACTCCAGCTCGCCGCTGAAGGTCAGATGTTGGACTTCCAGATTTTCCTCATGCAGCAGGTGGTAGCCGACTAACAGGCTACGGTGGCAGAAGGCGGCATCTTTTTCTGCGCACATCAGTGCAATTTTGTGTCCTTTACTGAGGCCATTACGTAATCGCGCTATGCCGGAGAGAAAATCCGGTCCCCGTCTCAGGCGGTCAAACTGTACTTGTCCCGTCTCATCATAGTGCCCGGGGTCGTGTGAGCGCGGCCCCAGTTCCTTACCGAGGTAAACATAGTGCAGCTCGTTTGCAGTCAGGATCCGCTGCAGCGGTTCTCTCGCGTAGTCATGAAATGCGCTGCTGTAGGGGACAGATCGAATGTCGGCGATGACGTCAATATTGTACTGGCGGAGTTGTTGCAGGAACACATCCAGAGGTTTCGTGGCATAGCCAACACTGAAAAGCGCCAGTGACATATTTCAAATCCATTGAACTTAGTTTGGTCATGATAGCAAGTCTTTACGGGGCGTGAGCGTTATTAGGTAAAGTCTAATATATTGATATTACTGAGTTAAATCTTGTAACACGTTATATATAATGCTATATAACGAAATCGTTCAGCTTTTCCGGAGGGATTATGCCTCTGAGCACAGCCGACTGGGCCGCAATCAGTCTCAGTCTGCAACTGGCTACCGTGACAACTTGTATTTTGCTGCTGTTGGGAACGCCGCTGGCATGGTGGCTTGCGCGGACCGGGTCCTGGCTAAAAGGCCCCGTTGCGGCGATCGTTGCTCTGCCTCTGGTCCTGCCGCCTACCGTTCTGGGATTCTATCTGCTCATGGCCATGAGCCCGACCGGACCGGTCGGCCATTTGACTGAATCCCTTGGCCTGGGAACGCTGCCTTTCACATTCTGGGGTTTGGTGGTGGGGTCTGTGTGCTATTCCCTGCCGTTCGTTGTGCAGCCACTGCAGAATGCGTTTGCTGGCATCGGGCAACGTCCACTGGAGATGGCCGCGACCCTTCGGGCGGGTGCCTGGGATCGGTTTTTCCATATTGTTCTGCCGATGGCGCTGCCCGGATTTATCTCTGCCAGTGTATTGGGCTTTGCGCACACGCTCGGGGAATTTGGCGTGGTGCTGATGATTGGGGGCAACATTCCCGGCGAGACCCGGGTGGTTTCGGTGCAGATCTATGATCATGTTGAGGCGCTGGATTATGCGCAGGCCCACTGGTTGGCAGGGGGCATGATCGTGTTTTCATTCCTCATTTTGCTCCTGCTGTATCTGACTTCCGACAAGGCAGCTGCGGGCAGCCTGCAACTTCGCAGCTGAATGATGCCGATGTGATGAGCAAGACACCCGATTACAAACAGCTGATAGAAGCCCACTTCCGCGTGAAGCTGTCGGACCCCCTGCGTTCTGCAGGAGCGCCGCGCTTTGAGCTTGTCATTGATGAGCGGCTCGCTGCCCGCGGGGTCACCGCGGTATTTGGTCCATCCGGTTGCGGCAAAACCACTTTACTGAGGGCGCTTGCCGGTCTGCAGCCTATCCACAGCGGAGTGTTACGAGTGAACGGGGTTGCGTGGCATGATCAGGCAGGTTCTTTGCAGGCGCATCAGCGTCCGGTCGGATTCGTTTTCCAGGAGGCAAGCCTGTTCGAGCACTTAAGCGTTGCGGGCAACTTGGAATTTGCAAGCAAGCGGGCACCTGAGAGACTCGGACCGGAGCAAATCCAAGAGATCACAGAATTTCTGGAAATTGGTCAATTGCTGCCGCAGAAACCAGCTCAGCTGTCCGGCGGGGAACGCCAGCGTGTCGCCATAGCCCGAGCCTTACTGGTCAGGCCCGAACTTTTGCTGATGGACGAGCCTCTGGCTGCTCTGGATCAGACGCGCAAGCGGGAGATTCTGCCTTTTCTCGATCGCCTTAAGTCGGAACTGGACCTTCCCATTGTTTATGTCACTCATGCATTAGATGAAGTCACCCGGCTGGCAGATGATCTGTTGATTATGGAACAGGGCCGGGTTGAGGCCAGCGGTCCGGTCGATGAGGTCCTGACGCGGCTCGATGTGCCAAGAATGCTGGGCGAGGAGGCCGGAGCCGTGGTGGAGGGCACCGTCACTGAACGCGACTCGCAGTGGCAGCTGTTGAGGGTGGATTTTAACGGCGGCCATTTATGGCTCAGGGACAGCGGAGAAGCCATTGGCCAATGCGCTCGTATCAGAATCCTTGCTCGAGACGTCAGCCTGTCTCTTGCCGACGAGCAGGCAAGCAGTATTTTGAACAGGTTGCCGGCCACGGTGATTGGTATGGCGGATGATACAGACCGCGCTATGTTGCTGATAAGACTGGCGGTGGGAGATGCCATGCTGCTGGCGCGAATTTCGAAAAAATCGGCGTTTCAGCTCAGGCTTTGTCAGAATCAGCGGCTCTGGGTGCAGATTAAATCTGTGGCTGTTCTGCATTGATCAAAATCGCGCGTCAGACTTCATGCCCGCATTAAGATGACTGAAGATGCCTTGAATAACGCGCAGGCAGGTTTGCCGGGCTTGAGGTCAAGTTCTTCAATGCTCGGGGTAGTAACCATGGCCGTTATGGTTTTCCCATCACCCAGATCCAGAGTGACTTCTGCATTCACTTCGCCTCGCGTGATCTGGCTCACCACTCCGTGTAGCTGATTTCGGGCGCTGGTCCTGATAGCAAGATCCTCGCTGAGTAGTACCCAGGAGGACTTGATCAGCGCCAGAGACTCGCAGCCCTGTTCCAGTTCCATGCGCTCTGCGCTGTCGTTAGTAATTATCGCAATGAGGCTGATTGCATCGCTCAAAGCCAGTTCAATCTCGCTGTTCACAGCACCTCGGGAAATGCGCGTGACGCGACCGCGATACTGGTTTCTCGCGCTGGATCTCAACTGTCCCGAATGCAGGAATTGAGCGACATCTTCTACGTGCTGCACTTTCTCGCTGAGCCGCTCTACGAATTCTGCATGCTCCTCTTGCAAGGCGTTGAAGCCTGAGAGCACCTGACGTCCAAATTCGGTTAATTCTGTGCCGCCTCCCTTGGCCCCTCCGGCAGAGCGAATCACCAGCGGTCTGGTGGAAAGATTGTTCATGGCGTCAACCCGATCCCAGGCAGTCTTATAGCTGATACCAATGAGGCGTGCCGCTCCGCTGATTGATCCGGCGCTGACGATCGCGCCCAGCAGTGCAATCTGATTTTGAGAAAATGATTGCTGTTCACCCTGTTGAAGAAACAGGTCTCCCTTCAGGCCGGAACGCTTGGGCGGGACAGATTTCATGGTGTCGTTAATAGTCGCTTCGTGCTCAGCCGAGACCGAACCATGGTCTGAGTCGGGTGCCAAGGCTACTGCCGGTAAAAGCCGCCGCAAACCACAACCATCCGTGCAGGCTTGTGGAAGAAATACCACCAAAATAGGCGCCGATATTGCAGCCGTAGGCAATCCGGGCGCCGTAGCCAAGCAATAATCCTCCCAATACCGCGGCGAGCAGGGACCGTGCCGGGATGCGAAAAGACGGTGAGAACTTGTTGGCAAGGCTGGCGGCTGCCAGCGCGCCCAGCAGGATGCCGAAGTTCATGACAGAAGAAATATCGTGAAACACGCTGTTGGATAATGTCGTACTGAGCCCGGGGCGGGCCCAGTAAGCCCAGTGCGATATATCGATACCGACCGTGTCAAGTAGTTTCGCGCCCCACAGAGCAAAGCTGGCAGTGACTCCCCAGGGTCGTCCGGCCAGTATCAGAGTCGCCACATTAACTGCGGCCAGTGCGAGCGCTCCGGCCAACAGCGGCCAGGGGCCTCGCAGCAAAGAGGGAGAGGTGACACGTGTGGTCGCCACGACATTGCCGTGTCTACGTTTCTCGTAGGCCGCCGCAATCAGATAGACCGATGCAAACAGCAGCAGACTGATCAGAATTCCGCCGATAGCGCCGAATTGAGCGGACAGCGCAATCGGCTCAAAGCCGGGCACGCCCTGCCAGTTTTGCCAGTGATAGGTCCCGATTACTGAACCGGCAATAAACCCTGCCAGCGTGACCAGCATGCGTAAATTACCGCCACCGGCAGTGAATAGCGTGCCAGAGGCACATCCCCCGCCCAACTGCATACCGATGCCGAAGATAAAGGCGCCACATACCACGCCAAGGTTTACAGGAGCGACGCTGCCGCGGACAGCGATGCTGAATATCTCACCCTGCGCGATTAATGGGGTGAAGATTAGGACCGTAGTGCCGAGCATAATCATTTGCGCACGAAGGCCGGCACTGCGGCCCGTCAGCGCAACCTCTCGCCACGCGGCGGTAAAGCCGAAAGCTGCGTGATAGAGAATGACGCCGGCCGCCAAACCGACCAGGAACAGGCTTGCCTGTCGCCAGCCTAAATCGGTAAATAAGTAGGCATACAACAACAGTGCTGCACCAATGCTCAAAGTCAGGCCTGTGCGGTTACGCTGAAGATCATAGGCAGTTGAAGTAGGTGCAATGTCTGACATTTTTTTCTGGTCTAACGTTATTTAGATTAGGTATCTGCTTGAGTTACAAAACGAAAAGCTTCGGTCATAAAAGATTGTGCGAATATGCTGTTTTGGTTTTTGTAGCACGATAGACTGTAGCCGACACTAACTCATGAGCGCTCCCGATGAAGACTGCTAGTCTATTAATTCTATGTTGCTTGATACAGGCCGCATTGGCAACAGAACCATTAGCCATTGATCTGGAGGACCTGCCGTGGGGTGCGCCCGGGGGTGGCAACGGCTTTCCGGTAGGGGTGCGGACCGCGCGTCAGGGTGTGGATCCGGATACGGGCGGAATCACTTACTACGCGATGTTCCCGGCGGGCTCGCATTTTGACCTGCATTGGCACAGCCATGATGAGTATGTTGTGGTGGTAGCCGGTGAACTGTCTATTCAGTTGGGAGAGCAAACCCACTCGCTCTCCGTGGGAAGCTACGTGGTAATACCGGGAGAGCTGCCGCACTCCTGGACCGTCCCCGCGGGTAAAACGGATGCGGTGATCCTGGTGCGCCGTGCCGGTCCGGCAGACTTTCACTTCGTTGAATAATCCCTTTTGATGGGCACCTTGCTGTGATCGTGATTACAATTTGTTGCAAACAATCAAAGGTTTACGGCGAACGGATGGTCTTGCCTCAGCGATAATTGGTAGACTTAGGTACCGGGGGCTTTTATGCTCCCACTGTTATTTATAATTACGATAAAAATCGAGCGCATCCCTATCAAGCTCCTGCGCACCGAGCAAAGGATACAGATCATGCCAACAAGCAATAACGCTTTTCAACGATTTCTGACACACGGACTCGCCCTGGCGGTGAGCGCCACGCTGAGTGCTGGTCTGGCGACTACCGTCAGCGCCCAGAACGGTGCTCTGGCCGAAAACTTCCCGGAGGTGGCCAGTCTTAATAACGCCTTTGATGTGACTCAGGCTGCATTGCTGGATGCGATGGCTGAAATTAATGCCAACCCGGAAACGATGCAGGCGCGGATGGAGGTCCAGATGCAGCTTGACATGGCTAAGGACATGGATGGTCATGCGCACATGGGACATGGTGGTGGTGAAATGTCCATGAATATGGGCAGCCCCTATGACGACCTGGAGGTACAGGCCCGGGTTGCGTTGACTGAAATGTTGCGTCAGAGCCACACGGATGAGGCTGCACAAAATGCCTTTTCAGAATCCGCTTCGTTGCCGACTCACGCTTGGCGGGTGCTTTCCTGGGGTCGCAAGTTTGAACGGGATATTGCAGACATCTTTGCGGACGGCTCGACTTCTCGGCCTCAGAAGCGGGCCGCGGTAGAGGCCGCAATCGAAACTTATCTGACTGAGGATGCCCGCCATGCCGTGGCTACTGTGCCCAAGCATGCTGACCTGTATCTGGCGCATGACTACGCGGATGGTGCGAAAACGGCTTTTCCCCGGCTGAGTGCGCTCATGTGGACCAACCAGTGGCTGCAACTCGCTTCATTGGAGGCAATCGTAGTCGGACAGCTGGATAACCAGTTTGCCGGGAAAGTGCCGGTTACGCTTGAGCGTTATTGGGCAAAAGTCGGTTCCGATACCGGAATGACGATGTATCCGGTACCGGTAGACATGCCAAGCGCGCCCGCTATCGCGCCGTCGTTCTACTCTGAAGCGCCGCAGGCCGCGATCATCATTGATAATCTTAACCGGCTTGAGGTTGCCGTGGCTGACATTATTGCCTATCCCAATCTGGAAAATCGCGACGAATTGCTGGAAGCTGTCGCAGATGAGTTCACCAAAGACGATGTCAATGTCTCGGATGAGATGGAATACTTACTCTCTGCTCTGAGAGGCGGTATTTTCAATCAGGGTGGCCCGGCAATCGGAGACCTGGGTCGGTCCGAACGCAATCGCTCTCGTGAAGCAATGGATATGGTCCACACGATGATCATGTCCGGCCCGCAATAGCCAGAGAGCAGAGGTGTTAAAAAGCGAGCCACTGGCTCGCTTTTTTTGTGTCAGCTTCAGACCGGTGATCAGTCAAACCCGGCAATCAGTTCATAAAGCCCTGCATAGGCAGTTTGTAATTCATCCATCGCCGCGCTGGTGTATTCCTGATAATGGATTAACTGGATTTCTGCCCAGAATCGAGTCAAATCGGCGTAGATTTCATTCACTTCTGCTGTATCGGCTGCTGCGAATGCGACCTCATAGTCTTCCATGCGATTGGCCAGTAGCATTTGAAGCGCTGCGAGCCGTTCCTGTGTGGGTGCTGCGAGAAGCCCGTAATAGCGTCTGATCAGATTCTCAGCGCCGGATTCGTTGCCATCACTTGCCAGAAGATCTATGCGGTCGTCGCTGAGAAACAGCAGGACTTCTTCCTCGGCAGCAAAGAGATGACTCATAGACAGGAGCCACAGGAAAGCAAGCAGGTTTCGGTAAATCATGTCAGGGTTGCAGTTGGGTCGGTGGAATAAAAAAAGCCCGACTGCGCAAGCGGTCGGGCTTTTGTGTCAGTGCTGTGCTCGTAGCCCGAGGCCGCGAGACAGGCTGGGGTCGGACAGCGCCTAGTCGTCGCTGCCGGCCAGAGAGCGTTGCTCTCTTTCTCTTCGTTCAGCCAGCAAAGCCTGATAGCCTTCTTCATCAAGATGGGTGATGGCCAGCCAGGCGTGAGTCATTTCGTCGCCGGTTCGGCTGCCGCCATACACCCACTGATCAGGATCAGGGTTGTTCGGGTTGTTGGCGGTGTTGTCGTACCATTGTTTCAGTACCAGCACTGCACCCGCCGGCACCAGCGGTGCGACATCAGGTTCATAAATGTGGCTGTGATGCCAGGTGGCACTCCAGTTTGAGATCTGGCTGATTTCTTCTGTGCGACCGGTTTCCGGATAGAAGATCTCCAGTGATGCCGCATTCATGCGCAGGTGCCCGTGGGGCTGGAAACTGTCGAGCCGAATGGGATGGTCAAAGCTGTGGAAGCCCTGAGTCATCTGATAACCATTAGGAGGAATAATCAGATCATCCTGCTCTTCAATTCGGTACAGGGCCAGGTCCTGCTTGTACACGTCGTTGGTCGCTTCGTAGTCCTCTTCGTGGAACCATAAGCCGATCTCAACCACATTGTCTTCGATCATGTCGCCCTGAGCCGTCGCGCCAACGCCGCCCGGAAACATGTGAATGCTCCACTGGATCATTGCACCTTCAGGCAAGGTTCGGCAGACACCTTCAGGAACCATTTCACCCCATTTGCCCATGGCGTATTCCGTCAGCATGCCATAGCGTTGGAGTTCGCCTTCTTCATCTTCCATCCAGACACTTGAGTTGGCGTGATGAACCACAGCGGAAGCATCTCCCCTCGGCTTCACCTGAACGGCCTTGATGCAGCGAGAGGCAGTCATGCCCGGGTCTACGAATTCATTACTCCACAGATCATTACCGCTTGCCGGGATGTCATATGAGCTGGAAGGTACAATCAGATCAGGCTGACCAAGCTGAGCAGCAAAGTTCCACTCGTTCGGATCTTTAATCTGCGCCGGTGGCGGTGCATTTTCCGGATCGCCCATCGGGGCGCCGGCTTCTACCCAAGCGACGATCGCATCGATCTCTGACTGCTCAAGGCGCCAGTCGCCGAGCAGATCCTGAATGCCGATGTGCTGGTCATAAGCATAAGGAGGCATTTCCCGATTGGCGACTCGATAGGAGATCAGCGGCGCCCAGGGCCGCACCTGGTCGTAGTTCTCAAAAGCCATCGGACCAATGCCGCCTTCCTGGTGGCATACCACGCAATTTTCATTGATGATTCGGCCAATCTCGCCATTGTAGGCCAGTTCGTGGTCGGACTGGGCGGATGCCTCAGTAGCCCCCGCCAGCAGGGCAAGAGCGGCAATCCCTGACCAAGCTTTAGCGTTTCTCATAATTCTCTCCCGTTTGATCGTGTGTAGTGGGTCGGAAACTGATCGTACTACTTAATTCTTTACTCCTCAGAGTGTACTCCTTAAAACCCCAGTAAAAAAGCGGGAATTTGTTCTATTTTGGTGCGATTTTTCTCCTTTTATCCGTCCATTCCACCGGAATGCAGAGAATTGGCGCCGCGGGACGGGTTTTCAGGCCATGGGCCATATTTCAGATTCACGCTGGGAGTCGCATGGGTTGGCTACTTCTGCAACTGACAGGCATAAAAAAAGGCCGGTTATGACTAACCGGCCTTTCTGAGATTTGCTCTACCAGCGAGTGCTTAGTCGTCGCTGCCTGCCAGCGAACGCTGCTCGGCTTCGCGACGCTCGGCGAGAAGCTGTTCATAGCCTTCTTCATCGAGGTGAGTCACAGCGATCCAGGCGTGAGACATTTCGTCGCCCGTGCGGCTGCCGCCATATACCCACTGATCAGGATCAGGGTTGTTGGGATTGTCGGCGGTGTTGTCGTACCACTGCTTGATTACCAGAACTTCACCCGGTGCCAGCAGTGGAGCCACGTCCGGCTCATAAATGTGGCTGTGGTGCCAAGTTGCGCTCCAGTTGGAGATTTGGCTGATAGACGTGGTTCGGCCTGTCTTGGGGTCGAATTTCTCAAGCGAAGCCGCGTTCATGCGCAGGTGGCCATGCGGCTGAAAGCTGTCGATTCGAACCGGATGGTCAAAAGAGTGGAATCCCTGAGTCATCGCGTAGCCATTGGGAGGCACGATCAGATGGCCATTTTCATAGCCTTCACGCAGAGGGTACAGGCGCAGGTCCTGATTGTAGACATCGTTGGTTTCCTCGTAGTCCTCGTCATGGAACCACAGGCCGATTTCAACAACGTTGTCCTTGATCATACCGCCTTCTGCAGTGGCACCTACACCGCCGGGGAACATGTGAATGTCCCAGCGGACCAGCGAGTTCGCTGGCATGGTGCGGCAAACACCCTCAGGCATTAATTCACCCCACTTGCCCATGGCATACTCGGTGAGTTGGCCGTACTGCTGAAGTTCGCCTTCTTCGTCGTAGACGTAGACGTCAGAGTTAGCGTGGTGTACCACGGCTTTTGCGTCGCCGCGAGGCTTCACCTGAACCGCCTTGATGCAGCGGTTTTCCGCAAGCTGTGGATCAACAAATTCTTTGCTCCACAGGTCGTTTCCGTTCGCCGGAATGTCATAGGCCTGTGAAGGGATAATCATGTGTGGCTCGCCAAACATCGGCTCGAAAGTCCAGCCGTTGGCATCTGGCAGGTCTGCCGCCGGAGGCACGATGTCGGTGTCACCCAACGGGGCGCCTTGCTGGACCCAGGCAACGATGGTGTCGATCTCTTCCTGTTCCAAGCGCCAGTCGCCTTCCAGCTCCTGAATACCGATGTGCTGGTCGTAAGCGTAAGGAGGCATCTCCCGATTTTCCACCTTGTACGAAATCAGCGGAGCCCAGGGGCGTACCTGGTCGTAATTCTCAAACTGCATCGGGCCCACACCGCCTTCACGGTGACAGACTACGCAGTTTTCGTTGATGATTTTTGCTACATCACTGTTGTAGGTGATTTCGCGGTCTTGAGCGTGGGCACCCAGGCCAATGGTCAGAGCGATGGCTCCGCCAAGCAGGGTGGTGGTTTGACGCATGTTTTTCATGCTGGTCTCCTTATTAGGAATATTAGGCAAATCTCAACCGAAAATAGTAATGGGAGGTCAGGGAAAAGTCCATTTTTACCGGGCTTTTTACGGGACATTGTGCAACAAATTGCAACAGTCTGAAGGGCACGGAATACGGGGGGTTGAGGGGATTTTCCCGTTGTAGGGAGGGTAAATGTGATCGCCCAGCAGCGAAATCAGCGACAGTTCTCAGGCCAAAACAAAACGACCGGCGCTAGGCCGGTCGTTTTGCTGCAAATTTCCGGCTAGCGGACGGTGACTCGCTGATAGACGTTAGTCCAGCAGCATTGGTCGCCATTCGAACTGTCGGGGGCCTCATGGATATCCACTTTGGTGCTGATAATGTAGTCGCCCGGAGCTGAGAACGTCGCATAGACGCGGGCTGTGCCGGCAGGGCCGGGAATTTCCAATTCATTGGCAGCTGGCGCTCGCCAGAAGTTGTAGCGTCGGTCGTTTTCGTTATACGGGTTTTCCGCCGCCGGGGTGGACTCGTGCGGAGTGAACTCCACGTCACCCGGGCCCTGATACTTCATGAAGGCCACGCCCATCGGCAATGGCTCTCCGAAACGGGGATCAGTGGGGTCGCGTTCCGCTGGGTCCGATGCATTGACAACCAGCTCAACTCGCTCGCCCACGCTCACTGCGCCGCCCGGATAGTCTCCGATCTGTGCATACAGCCCGGGCAGTTGGTCACCGCCTTCGCCGAGCCCAACTCGTGGCTGCAGAGCCCCCTGCGGCCGGGGACGGATGAAATCCAGTTCATAGGCAGATGCCCCATAACGACCGGGCACTTTAAGCTCTTCATTGCTACCGGTTTTGAGATACCACCACACGTCCGTCTCACGTTCTGCGTTAGGCACGGTGACGGTGAAAGCGCCAGTGGAGCGACCAGGTGGAAAATAGGTGGGCTGAATACCATCCCATTTTGCCGGCTCGATGCGATTGGCTTCCCCAAGTGGGATGTCCACTCCTTCTTCATTACGATTGATGATGCCGAAAGAGAAACTGGTGGTCCCGTCTTGATTGTCTATCCAGCCCTCGAGTACCGGTATGATAGGCAGCCCGTCGGGTGGCGTAAGGCTCAGGAAGCGGCCATTATCAGCCGACTGTGCCGATACTGAAATCGCGGACAGGGCAAGTAGAGTCGATGCGGCAATCGTCAGGAAGTTTTTCATCGTTAGCATGGATGTATTCTCCATTTAGTCTAGTCGTTTGAGCTGATTCAGTGATTGATTGAACGGTTGCTCATTCTCGTCTGTCGGCAGCGGCAGTCCGGTGGGACAGAGAGGCGCACTTTATCGTGTGAGTTTAAGTTGCGCACTGTCAATCAGGACAGCTAGGATAGCGACCAATTCCATTGGCGTCCACATTATTGAAGCGGTAAACAGTGCCTTTATGTTGTTGTTTTTTTACAAAATGTTACATATTCCGAGCCGGGTTTTCCTGAAACCAGCCCGGCAGCGCGCGTGGCTACTTTTTTCGTTGGTCTGCTGCGCGACGTTCAGCGGGGCCCTCCAGGGAGCCCTCGATCGGGTCGGTGACTTTGCGCTGCTGGACGATCGTGGAACTTTTCACCAGCTGAGTCGTTACCAGCACCGGGCTGCACTCGCCGTGATGGCGTATGACAGCAGCTGTGCCGAGATGGGCAGCATGCTTGACCGCTTTGCGGCTCTGGACTCTTCGTATAGAGACCAGGGTATTGACTTCGTCCTGTTGGATGCAAGAGATCTTGGTCGGGAGGTCGCCCGTGCACTCGATCTGCCACTTCCTCTGCTGGAAGATGATGGGCAGTTGGTGTCGGAGACTCTCGAAATCACCCGGGCTGGCGATGTGCTCGTGCTCAACCCACAGAGGCTCTCTGTTTACTACCGCGGAGACAGCAGTGAGGCTCTTGACGGCGCGCTGAATGCGGTAGTGGACGGTCGTGTGGATGATACGATGACTGTCGAAACAGCGGGTTGCTCGATTGATTTCCCAATCCGGAGCCGCCATCTTGAATCGCCTCCAGACTATGTGTCAGAAGTGGCACCTATAGTGATCGAGAACTGTCTGGATTGTCATGTGCAGGGTGGGGTAGGTCCGTTTGCGATGGACTCCTACATCATGCTGCTCGGGTGGTCACCCATGATTCGCGAGGTGCTGCTGAATAAGCGCATGCCGCCTATGCAGGTCGATCCCTACGTCGGACACAGTGCCAGCGCCAGAGGAGTCTCTAAGCAGGATTTGCAGACCCTGATTCACTGGATTGATGCAGGGGCTCCGCGGGGTGAGGGGGAGATCGATCCGCTGGAGCAGCACATGAAATCGGACGATGGGTGGGTGCTTGGAGAGCCGGATTACATTGTTAAGGGTCCTGAACATTCGATACCCTCTACCGGCGTTCTTGATTACTACTACAACAATATTGAGTTGCCCTTTACCGAAGACAAGTGGGTAAAAGCGGTGCAGTACCGCGCGGGTGATCCGTCTGTGCTTCACCATCTGATCACTTTTGTGTCCGAACCCGAAGAGGATTTCTGGGGGGCAGAGCGTGACAGCACCTCAGTCAGCCGTCGCTTCGTTGCTGGCTACATCCCCGGTAAAGATAATGTCTATGAGTTTCCTGAGGGGGTCGGCACTTTTATCCCGGCAGGTCACCGCCTGTCGATGCAATTTCACTACGTCACGAATGGTCAATCGACCGTAGATCAGACTCAACTGGGGCTGTATTTCAGCGACCAGCCCTTACCACGAGAGCAGCGAGTCCGAGCGATCGGCACGCGCTTTGTGCTCCCTCCTAATACACCGGAATTTGCACTGCAAGCCAGCCACTCGCTTGACGAGAACATCGTGATTACCGGTGTACGTGCGCGAATGAATTATCGCGGCAGCAGAATGCGCTTTGAGGTGGAAGCACCGAGCGGCGTCAGCCAGCAGTTGTTCAGTGTGCCGGCGTTTAACTATGGCTGGCAGCCTCACTACCTGCTCGACAAGCCGGTTTCTGTCAGTGCGGGTTCGACGCTTCGTGTAGCGGGCGCTTTGGATAATTCAGTGTCGAACCCTACCAATCCAGATCCGGACCTTGAAATCCCATTTGGTTTCAACAGTTGGGAAGAGATGTTCACGGGATATTTTACTTACTATCAGAGCTTCGACTGATGTCGGAGGGCGCACTCTTCGATTGCTCCAGCTGTAATGTTGAGGGTGCTATTCAGGCGCAGGCCCAGCTGCACCATGCTTATCTGCTCGGACTCCAGCTCAGGGTCTCTCATCAGGTTTCAGACGACGATGTCGAGCGCTGGATGTTCCGGCTTTTTCGTAAACAACACGAAGAAAAGTTTCTTGAGAGCTTCGAAAAACTTGGGTTGACGGGACTGCCGGATGCCGTCGCCTGCGCGAAATATCATGTACTTTCCAACAGTATCGGTGGGGTCAACGTCGAATTTTTGCCGGAATCGGACCAAAAGGCATGGGTGCGATTCCGCTATCCGCGCTGGATGTATTTCGGCCCGGCGCTGTGCGGGGTGCCGGTTGGGGTGAGCCGTGGATTTCTTAAAGGTTGGTATGCTCATAACGGCGTTTCACTGGGCAATCCGCGCTTGGGCTATGTGTGTGTCTCCGAAGACATGACAGAAGAATTTGGTCTTTGCGGCTATTTCAAAGAGTATGACCATGAGTTGTCCGAAGATGAACGATTACAGTTTGCCAAAGGAGAAATACCGCCCGCCTATTGTGCGTCACAGCAACCTGAGCCCCCTTCGTCTCACTGGAACACAGAGCGACTGCGCAAGGCGAACAGAAACTATGCCGTCGATTTCGTGCGTAACGCGCTGGTCGCGCTGCGTACTACCCTTCCTGAGGAGCAAGCGCTTGCCCTGGCGCGAAGCGCTGCCCGTCTCACCGGTCTGCAGTACTTTCAGGAAACCCGCTTTCTGACGGGTTGTAATGACGGTGACTTGGTCAGCGCTGTGCACTATTTGCAGGTCATGTCAGCTGGCCTGGGCGATGAATCCGAATTACTTGATTCACCCTCTTGCGAGCAGCGACTTAGAATCCGCTCGCCCCGAATTGTGAGGGCTTGTGAACCCCTTGAGCGCGTTTTTGTACTCAATGCCTGGCAATGTTTATGGCAAGGCGCACTGGCGTCATTCCGCGACATGAAAACCCTGAGCGTTGAGGAACAGGGCGATGACCTGATTCTGACCCTCACTGAATTGCAGCGCTAGATGACCATTCGCGGTATGCGTTGAGCGTCGGAGGTCGCCGCTCTGGCGTTTTCCGCTTGACTGCCCCGGGCGCCTCAGACCGGCCTGACGAAGCATGTTAAATGTGCGTACACCGGTGGCAGGGTTTGCTATTCTTCACCGGCATTTCCCTTGTCTGGTTCTGCCCCGGCGATGGAAATTGCAATTTCCAGACAATCGTTTCATCGGGCACAAAGTGCCCGCTTACAAAACTGGATTCAGAGTCTGTGGCACCGATGGCTAAGCAAGCTTTTTACGGATGGAAAATAGTCTGGGCAATCCTGGTGCAGCTGACATTCACCAGCGGTTTGAGCTTTTATAACCACGCTATCTACCTCAACGCGCTTGCGGCCCAGCCAAACTTTGATGTGCAGTCGGCCTCAACTGCCGTTTCTATTTTTTTTCTGAGCGGCGGCTTTACCGGTCTCTATGTTGCCAAGCTGGTTCAGGATTATGACCCCCGGGTGAGTATTACGCTCGGCGCTGTCATGGCATCCCTGTCTTTGTGCGCACTTCCTTTTGTCGCCAATCTGGTGCAGCTGTTTGCCGTCTACGTGGTTTTTGGCGCAGGTTTTGCGGCATCAGCTCTGATCCCTGCGACGACTTTAGTGACTCGATGGTTCCGGCGCCGACGTGCAGTGGCGTTGTCAGTGGCCTCGACCGGTTTGTCGCTGGGTGGAGTGGTGTTAACTCCGTTGAGTGCCTACATGATCGACACCTTAGGTTTCAGGCTGGCGATGCCGCTGCTGGCCTTGCTGTTTGTCATGGGTGTTGTTCCGGTAGCGCTGATCTGGCTGCGGCCTGATCCGGAATCAATGGGTTTGTTGCCTGACGGGGATTCGCCTGTGCAGGGCGAGCAGAGCTCCGGGCCGAAACTGGCTGCGGATAGCGCCAGAGCAGCAGAGCAGGGCTTGACTTTTCAACAGGCCCGCAGGAAGCGTTTTTTTTGGGGAACCAGTCTGGCCTATATCTTTCTCATGCTGGCCCAGGTCGGAGGTATCGCACATCAGTATGGTCTTTCGCGGGAGCAGCTCGATGACGCTCAGACAGCGCTGGTAGTCGCCATCCTGCCTGTAGCGAGCATTGTGGGTCGTTTAATCGGTGGCTGGGTGGTTGAGCGGGGCTCAATAAAGGTGTTCGCTGTGTGCATGATGCTGTTGCAGGCCGGTTCGCTTTCCATGCTGGCCGGCGGGTTCAGTGTTGTGACTCTGTGCGTGGGATTGTTCCTGTTTGGAGCCTCCGTCGGTAACCTGCTCATGCTCCAGCCCCTGATTCTGGCCGAGGCATTCGGTGCGCGGGAGTACGCGAGAATTTTCTCAGTCAGCAATCTTATGTCCTCGATGGGGACTGCCATTGGGCCGGCCCTGCTTGGGTTTGTTTACGTGGCCGGTGATAACCGCTACATGATTCCTTACCTTGTCGCCTCAGCGGCGGGCTGCGTCGGTCTGATGCTGTTTTTGTCTGGGGGTCGGCTGGCGCAATCAGAAAGTCCTGCATCGGAGACGTGAGTCAGTTACCGCCTGCTTGAACGGTGAGGGATCGTGAGATTAAATGCACGCTGAAACGGATTGCCTTTCCTTGTCGGCGAGGGTCTGAAGGTTGTGTCGCATTCATTGGTTCACCTGCGTGATGTACCTATGATCAAAAAAATTGTTCTGGGATTGCTGTTGTTAGTCGCTCTCGGGCTGGTAGGGCTGAACAGCATCGGCATCACGCCTGCCTTTATCGTCTACGGTCCGGGCGTTGCCTCCGGCATAGGCGCCAAACTGCTGTGCAGTGCGGAATATGTGATCGGCAGCGAGCGCGATCAGGCCTTTGAGGATTTGGTTCAGTATTCCCCGATCCTCTCGCAAATTTCAGTACGGTACGACGACGCAGATAGAGCGGTGACAAGCAGTCTTTTCGGCATGAAAGAAAAGACCGCGAGCTTCATCCCGGGCTTGGGGTGTGCGGTGGATTATGCCAATTACCCGCAACGATCCCGACTGATCGTTCAGCAGGACGAGGCTTCGTCAGCACCCTGGCCCGCCGGAAGCGCAGTCGGCGGGATTGATCCGGAACTGCAGGCACTGCTAGAGACTTTACTGGAGCATGATAATTCCCGTGGGTTGAATACGCGGGCGCTTCTGTTAGTGCATGGAGGAGAGATCAAGGCAGAGGCCTATGGTCAGGGCATGACCAGTGAATCCAAATTACTGGGCTGGTCGATGGCTAAGAGTCTCAATGCCATCATGCTGGGTAATCTGGAGATGAGGGGGTTTTTGAATTTGTCTGATGGTCCCGGTTTCCCTCAGTGGTCTGCTGACGCGCGCAGCGCGATTACCAGCATAGCCTTGCTGACGATGACTGATGGCCTGGATTTTTCCGAAGACTACAACCCGGGTGACGATGCGACGGCCATGCTTTTTACCAGCCCTTCTTCATCAGATTACGTGCTGGAACGACCTCTGTCGGCGGACCCCGGCGCCAGATTCAACTACAGTTCGGGCACCGCAAACCTGCTCTCGAGACTGTATACGGATACCCTCGGTGGCCCACAAGCCGCGTACGATAATTATCGCCAGCAGATATTCAAACCCATGGGTTTCCAGCATGCTGTGTTCGAGACAGATGCGAGCGGCGTTTTCATGGGCAGTTCTTATTTTTATGCGTCGGCACGGGACTGGGCTCGTATGGGGCAGTTGATGTTGAACGGTGGAGTGCTCAATGGTCATCGACTCGTGACCGAGGCCTGGATCGCCCGGGCCACGTCGCCTAATCAGTCAGAGAACGACAAAGCCTACGGTTACCAGTGGTGGCTTAACCGTGGTAACGAGAGCCTGCGATTTCCCGAACTTCCCGAAGACGTGTACTACGCAAATGGGAATCGCCAGCAACTGGTCATGGTGTTTCCTTCGCAGCAGGCAGTGATTGTCCGCCTCGGCTGGACTTCAGGCAGATATCCGGTGGCTGACAATTTTGCTCGTATTCTGGACGCGCTGTGATCTGTAGCCGATGTCACGAAATAGTAACGACTTGCAGTTAACGTGGTTCTTGTATGAACACCCTTGAGATTGATCCGCAGTTTACGTCCTATCTGCGAGAACCGCCCAGATTGTCCTACTCCAACCCGGAGGACCCGTGGCTTTCGAGGCACCTGGTGTCTTCGCTGGAGGTGCTGTTCGGCCGTAATCGGATGGAGCAGATCTACTATCGGTTAAAGAACCGCGGTTTGTCTGTGCAATCGTTCTTTGCCGCTGCGCTTGAAGAAACACAGATCGACGTCCAGTTCGATGCTGGAAAACTTGAATCCATTCCCAAGACCGGACCGCTTATGTTCGTGGCTAACCACCCGTTCGGCGTGGTTGACGGCATCGTTCTGTGCGACCTCGCCCTTAGGGTTCGGGGGGAGATCCGTATCATGATCAATTCTCTTTTGTGTCAGGATAAAGACCTCGCACCATATTTTCTGCCTATAGATTTTGAGCCAACCAAGAAAGCTGTTGCGACCAACATCAGATCTAAACAGCTGGCGCTGGAATTCCTCTCGCAAGATATTCCGGTATTAATCTTCCCTTCTGGCATGGTATCCACCGCCGGGGGGTTTGGTTTTGGTCCGGTTGTCGATGCACCATGGACAACCTTTGCGGCCAAAATCATCCGGGAAGCCGAGGCAACTGTCGTTCCCGTTTTTTTTCACGGGACCAACAGTCGAAAATTTCATGTTGCTTCGCACCTTGCCGAGCCACTTCGTATGGCGCTGCTGATTCATGAGGCGCTGCGCAAGTCCGGTGAGTCTGTCAAAGTTGAGATAGGGGCTCCGATCGCGTGGGAAACTCTGGCCGGCCAGGGAGGGCGCACTCAGTTGACGGACTATCTTTATCAGCAGGTACAGAAGCTGAATCGATCCTGATCCGTGGCTGTCGTGCAGAGGCTGACTATGGTGCCACTGAATCAGGGTCAGCTGTTCGCTGCCCGGGCAATGATTCAGGCCGTTAAAGTGACAGGAGAAGAAATCGCAACTTGTCTCAGATAAGTATGGTTAGCGCTGCAGTATAAGATAAATTTCTTTTTATTTCAGTTATTTACACCGTCAGTGGCAGCGATTGAGCGGACTGCGATCAGGCACCGCTGGCGATTCAGCGCGAACCTTGATCAAGTTACCTTAGCCCTGACAGAGAAGCGCTCCTGTCTGAATTGGCCTTCTGTCAGTATCTGCCTGAGAATAGCAGCACTCTTGGCCACTTCGTTAAAAGACAGGAACAAAGGCGAAAATCCCAGTCTGATCAGATCCGGCGCACGAAAATCTACGATGACTCCTGCCTCAATCAGTGCCTGGCTGATTGGAAACGCGTCGTCGTGGGAAAAGCTCAGCTGCGCGCCTCGCTGTTCGGGTTCTCTCGGAGAGACCAGGGTGAGGGACTCGCAGGTTAGATCTTCTTCGAGAAGGGATAGAAACATTGTACTCAAGGCCAGCGACTTTTCCCTGAGCTGGGTGGTCGTGAGACCCTCGAAGCACGAAAGAGCAGCATCCAGCGCTGACATCGATAAAATGCCGGGCGTGCCGGTTTGCAGTTGGTTAATGCCCGCGTCAGGCACATATTTCGGTTCGAATGCAAAGGGCTGTTTATGTCCCATCCACCCTTGTAAAGGTTGCTGAAGCTCAGCCTGCAGTCGTGAAGCGACATAGAGAAATGCAGGAGCGCCCGGTCCGCCATTCAGAAATTTATAGCCACAGCCAACGGCAAAGTCTACCTGACAGTCATCCAGCGCCAGTTCCATAGCACCTGCACTGTGGGACAGATCCCAGATCACCGGCACATCATGATCATGTGCGCGCGCTGTCAGCCGCTGCATGTCATGCACCGCGCCAGTTCGGAAATTGACATGGGTGAGGAGCAAAACATCCGGTGATTGGGCGATGCCCTCTTCGAGATTCTCTGCAGCGACCAGTCGAAGCTCCGCGCTGATGCCGTGTTCCTGTAACAGATTTATCAGCCCTTCGGCGATATACAGATCGGAGGGAAAATTGTCTTGCTGGCTCAGGATAACGGTGCGCTTGCTTGCTCGGTTTGTCAGTGCGGCCGCCAGTAATTTGAACAAATTTACTGAAACAGAGTCGCAGCACAGTACCTGACCGGGTGCTGCGCCGATAAGTGGGGCAATCTTCTCGCCGACGGTCAATGGCAGATCAATCCATTGATGTTTATTCCAGCTGGAGATCAGGTCATTGCCCCATTGAGACTCGACCACTTCCCGGACGCGGTACTTTGACGCTGTGGTCAGTGGCCCCAAAGAATTGCCGTTCAGATAGATCGTATTTGCCGGTAATTCAAAATACCGGCGATGGGCCGCGAGCGGGTCTGCGGTATCGAATTTGATGATGTCGTCTTCAGTCATTGGGCAAGCCGTGATTTGAGCATGCCCAGAAACAGGTGGTAAGCCGGTGTGCCGGGATGAATCCAGTCAAAATGTCCGGCGCCTGCGACAACTGAAAGAGGCAGAAGGTCTTGCGGGAAATGGTCGAGCGGCACGATCTCGTCATTGTTGCCGTGCAGCAGCAGGCTGGCCGGATTCAGCGACTGCTTTACCGGATTCGCCAGAGCGTAAAGCTCTGGCCCATCTTCCAAGGATACGCCGATAAAATCGGGCCCCGCAGTCTGACAGCTGTTGGTTCCTCTGCTGTAAGTCTCTATGTCCACGATGGCCGCCAGCCCGATGACTGCTTTTACCGGGGTCAGGTCTGCACCGGCCATCAGCGCCAGGTGACCGCCTGCGGAGTGGCCTGCAATGGCGACCCGTGACAGATCAATGGCGTAAGAGGAAAGACGTTCAAGCTGAGACAGCGCGAGCTGGATGTCCTCAAGGGTGCCGGGCCATCCACCTCCGGGGTCTCCGGTGCGGCGATATTCAAGTGACCAGACTGCGAACCCTTCCTGGTTCAGGGCGGTCGCGAGCGGGCGTGAGTGATTGACGTCAAAACTGTTCAGCCAGCAACCGCCATGGATGAGTATCACCAGAGGCGCGTTTGCGTTCGTGCTTGGCACCCAGAGTAGGCCGTACTGCAGCGGATTGTCGCCGTAGGCAACCGTTGCGTCGGGTTCCCGGTGCGGCAATGTTTGCACCTGATCAAAAGTGACATTCTCAGCCACGGGCGTAAAACTCTGTGTCAGCCCGGTTCCGCCAGCCAACGCTACGGCGCACATCAGGCCGAATTGAAAAATCCGGTAGCAGGTGTCATTAATCACGGGAATAAGTCCTGTTTTTAACTGAAGAGTGTGCGCCAGTTTTCCGGTGCGCGGGTTACTTTGCCATCGACATCAGTCCAGATATGTCGGGTGTATCCTGTCACCAGAATATCGCCAGATTCAGGAGCGATGACCTCATAGTGAAAGGTTAGGCTGCGGCTTCTGTTTTCGCCGATACGGGTGCGGATGCGGACTCGTTCGCCATAGCGGCTGCTGCCGACGTAGCGCAGCTGGGCCTCAGTGACGGGAAGCCGATACCCGCTGGCTTCAATCAGTGCGTAATCACTACCCAGGTCCCGCATGTATTGACTGCGCCCTTCTTCAAAGTAGACCAGATAGTTGGCATGATGAACCACGCCCATGGCATCAGTTTCTGCGTAGCGCACGGGAAACTCGGTTTCTCCGATCTCATTAGTCTGGCTGTTACTTATTGAAGAATTCATGGAAGAACTCATGAAAAACTCATGAAAAAACTCATGGAAGATAAGTTGTCTTGCGTCGTTTTCTGGACCGCGGGCCCAGTATACCTGAAACTGATTCAAGGCTCAGCGAATGACCTGTTGGAGCGCCCCGCGCCACGGACGTTATCTGGGGAACTATCTAAGCTGTTTCCTAAGCTGCTACCTAAGAAGCTATGAATAGTGCATAGTGCTCAGGGCAACAGCTGTTTGCTGCCTTGTTACCGCTGTATCTTGCATCACAACAACAGAAATTATGCTCAACTTTCCAGAACCCCCCAAAAGCTACAGCTCAGTCTTTCTCGAGGAAACGGATAAACCCCTGCCCGAGAAAATCGATCCGCGAACGCGCTATGCTTTTTTCAGCACCATTGCTCAAGGGGGAAAATCCCTCATCAAATCCTGTAAGGACCTGCATTTATCCCGTTTTGTTTGCTACAAAACGCTCAAGCCTGAGTTCGCTGCTGATGAGATCGAACAAAAGCGCCTCATCCGTGAGGCAAGGGTGACTGCCATGCTGCAGCACCCGAACACTGTCCCCACCTATGAGTTGGGTCGCGATGGTCGTGGCAATCCTTATTTCACGATGAAGCTAGTTCATGGTTATACCCTTCGTGAAATTCTGAATTTTCGAGAGCGCTATGATCTGCATCAACTCGTCGAACTGGTGATTCAGGTCGGGCATGCACTGCAATATGCTCACACGCACGGTGTGGCTCACCGGGACATCAAGCCTGAAAACATTCTGGCGGGGCCGTATGGCGAGGTTCTGCTGCTGGATTGGGGGTTGGCCAAAGTCTGGCACCCTGACAGCAACGCTTCGGGCTCTGGCCCTGCAGTCGAGTCAGAGAAAGAAAGCGAATTGGCGGAGCAGAGTCACCGCAGCGCGGCACCGGCTATCGAAGACATCACGCTTACCGGGCACGGGAAAGCTCAGGGGACCGTGCACTATATGTCGCCTGAGCAATTGAAACAGGACCCTTTAATTGACCATCGCACCGATATTTTCAGCCTTGGCGCTGTGCTTTACGAAATCCTGTGTGGCGAAAAGCCCGCGCATGGTGAAAAATTGCATGAGGTGGTGGAATCTGTGCTGAACCAGCAGCCGGCAGAAGCCGCTGCTGTGGCGAAATACAAAGTGCCGACCCTGCTCAATGATATTGCCGCCAGATGTCTGGATAAAAACCCCGACAGCAGGTTCCAAAGTATGGAAGAAGTGATTATGTTACTGCAGCAGGACTGGATGTCTTAGCTGACAGGAGCGTAGTTGTTTTTCACACACGGCAATTTTTCTGACAAACAGTCACGTAGGAGCATGAAGGAGTAGACATGAAAGTTGCATTTATCGGACTGGGGGTGATGGGATATCCCATGGCGGGCCATGTGCTCCGCGCTGGCCTCGAGATCTGTGTTTTTAACCGGAATGCTGCCCGCGCTGAGCAATGGTGCACTGAGTATGGGGGCGATATGGCGCCCACGCCGGCGGAGGCGGCGAAGAACGCTGATGCGGTGTTGGTCTGTGTGGGGAACGATGATGACGTTCGTGCCGTGGTGCTGGGTGAGAGTGGTGCGCTCTCAGCCATGAAGCCCGGCGCGATTCTGGTGGATCACACCACGGCTTCTGCCGACCTGGCTCGGGAGCTTGCTGGGGCAGCCCAACAGCAAGGTAAACAGTTTCTGGATGCGCCGGTTTCCGGTGGGCAGGCAGGTGCAGAGAATGGTGCGCTGACCGTGATGATTGGCGGTGACCCGTCCACTTATGATCTGGCTAAGCCGGTCATCGACTGCTACTCGAGATTCAGCAAGCTGCTCGGACCGGCGGGCCATGGTCAACTGGCAAAAATGGTCAATCAGATCTGTATCGCCGGCGTGGTGCAGGGTTTGGCTGAGGGCTTGAATTTCGCGATGAAAGCAGGCCTTGAGGGAGAGGCGCTGATAGAGACCATTTCCAAGGGCGCGGCGGGTTCCTGGCAGATGGAAAATCGATATCAGACGATGTTGCAGGATCAGTATGAATTCGGTTTTGCGGTCGACTGGATGCGAAAAGATCTGGGGATAGCTCTGGCTGAGGCAGCGAAGAACGGAGCTGAATTACCGGTTACTGCCCTGGTAGACCGCTTCTATCAGGAAGTTCAGGCGGCTGGCGGTGGTCGCTGGGATACTTCCAGCTTGCTGACCCGTTACACGCGGCCGAAATAAACCCCGCGCAGTTCTTCCAACTGCGATCAAGCTACCCCGTCGTGCGGTGAACGCCGGCCAGTCCTATTGATTATTCCGAGGCAAAGCTCTACTTTAGCGTGTTCTGATGACAGTCTCGGAAGGCTAAGCATGATTACCAATAAGCGGTTCTTGTCCACATCACTGGCAGCGGCGTGCTGTTTCGCGCTGCTGCACGGCGCCCAGGCGCAAACGGATTATGAGGTTCCCAGAACGGAATGGGATCAGCCTGACCTGCAGGGGGTGTGGAATTTCAGTTCCAACACGCCCATGCAGCGGCCCACCCGTTACGGGACTCAGGAGTTTCTGACTGCGGAGCAAATCGAGGAAGCGGTTGAACGTCAAGCCAGAACGGCGGCGGCTGCTGAAGCGGCTGCCGCGCAGCGAGTGGTTGATCCGGAGGCACCACCGGTCGGCGATGATCCCGGTGGCTACAATGATTTCTGGTTTGAAGTGGCAGGACTTGGCGATACGGTTCGAACTTCGCACATTGTCTATCCGGAAGATGGCCGTGTGCCTACTGCGGTTGAAGGCGCACCCAGGGCGTTTGGCGGTCTTGGTCCCGATATTCCGGGGTCTCGTCCGGTGCGATACGTCGTCGGCGGTATCGCCAAGGACGGTCCGGAAGATAGAGGACTTTCAGAGCGGTGCATCGTTGGCTTCAACTCGGGACCACCGTTTGTGCCAAGCCTGTACAACAATAATATGCAGATCGTTCAGAATCGGGACACCGCCGTGATATTCACGGAGATGATCCATGACGCCCGGATTGTGCCCTTGATTGATGCGCCTGCCCTCGATGACGATATTCGTCTCTGGTCAGGAGACTCCCGCGGTTGGTGGGAGGGAGATTCACTGGTCGTGCAAACGCGAAATTTCAACGGGTATCGGCAGACGTTCAGCAGCACGGGAACCAACTATGACATGGTGTTGACCGAGCGGTTTACCCGCACGGCCTATGACACGGTTAACTATGAATTCACAATCGATGATCCAGCTACGTTTACCGACAAAATCACTGCGATTGTCCCGATGACCAAGGTGGCCGGACAGATCTATGAATACGCCTGTCACGAAGGAAACTATGGAATGGTGAATATCCTTCGGGGCGAACGTATGGCCGAGCAGCGAGCTGGCGACGACAGCTAGATGGATAAAACTCACAGTAGGAACAAAAGGGTTAGCAATGAATAATCGTAAGTACAAAATACTGAGTGCACTGGTATTGAGCCTGTTCGCCGCGAATGTCAGTGCTCAGTTGGATGAGTTCCCAAGGACCCCGTCAGGCAAACCTGATTTCAGCGGAATCTGGCAGGCAATGACCAAGGCGCACTATGACATCGAGCCCCATGCTGCTGCCTACGGCCCTCATCCCGGCCAGATGGGTACGCTCTCTGCCATTCCGGGCAGTCAGGGTATCGTTGAGGGAGGCCGAATCCCCTACACCGAGCCTGCGCTTCGCCAGCGAGATGAAAATCGAATCGATGCGATCGACAAAGACCCGCTGACCAAGTGCTACATGCCGGGCGTGCCTCGTGCCAACTACCTGCCATTTCCTTTCCAGATTGTGCAGTCGACGGATGTGATCCTGATTGCCTATGAATTTGCTGAATCCAATCGGATTCTGTACGTGGATCAGCCCGAAATCCAGTCGCAGGTGGATGCCTGGATGGGTCACTCGAACGCCGAGTGGGATGGGGATACGCTGGTGGTGAGAGTGACCGGTCAGATGCCTGATACCTGGTTCGACAGAGCCGGCAATCACCATAGCTGGGAGATGGTCGTTGAAGAGCGCTGGACGCCGATGGGCCCCAATCACGTGCAGTATGAGGCAACCATGACGGACCCGAATACCTTCACGCAACCCTGGAAGATCAGTTTTCCGCTGTACCGCCATGTTGCAGAGAATTATCAGTTGCTCGAATTTAAGTGTGCTGAGTTCGCTGAAGAATATCTCTACGGTGAATGGCGTAAAGAAGGGACGCCAATCGGTAATCCTCCGCAATAACGATATCCCAAAAACCCGGGCTACGACCCGGGTTTTTATTGTCTGCTGTGGGGATATTTGACCACTAGGAGGCCCTGTTTGAATCGCGATTAGAGGTTGGATTGACTGAGTTTCAGAGAAAGCTCGCAATGTCCTCTAAGGATTTGCGGCCAATGGCAGGAACTGTTGATCCCTCTGCCGGAAACCCGGTAACGAGAATCATATAGGGTTTTTCTGATGGGGGTCTGCCGACCAGTTCGTTCAGGAACTTCATGGGCGCGGGCGTATGAGTCAAGGTAGCCAGCCCGGCGGTGTGGAGCGCTGTAATCAAGACGCCGGTCGCAATTCCCACAGATTCACTGACGTAATAATTTTTCAGCTTGGCCTTGTTCTGATCTTTGCTGAATTTCTCACCGAAGATGATAATCAGATAGGGCGCAGTCTCAAGAAAAGGCTTATTGGCGTCAGTACCAAGAGGCGCCAGAGCATCGAGCCACTCCTGTGGCGCCCTCGAGGTATAAAACTCTCTTTCCTCGGCTTCCGCCCCTGCGCGAATCTTCCGTTTAAGATCCGGATCGCTGACCACTGAAAAATGCCAGGGTTGTCGATTGGCTCCACTGGGTGCTGTACCTGCGGCGCGCAAACAATTTTCTATGACCTCCCGGGGAACCGGTTTATCTGAAAAATCCCGGACAGTTCTGCGCGATCGCACGGTTTCGTAAAATTCGCTGGCAGACTTTTGCATTTGCTCGATCGGTTTGGATTGGAAGACCAACGGCTCGGTGATGGCGTCATTTTTTGACATAGAGTTTTTTTCTCTTACTGGGGCATCGGACGCTTTTCCGTGGTCGTCAGACTGACCATATAGCGCAAGCTTCTAGGTTAAGCAGTTAATTCGGGAGCGTTATTGCTCGGCCAATGAAATATCCCTTCAGACGGCGGGTGCGTGAAGAGAGTGATGCAAACGTATCAGAAAGTCTACCTCACTCTTGTTCTGCTATTCTTTGTACCTCATCAAGCACTCGCAGCAGATTGCCCGACCAGAGCTGACCGATCTGCGCCTCTGTATAGCCCCGCCGAACCAGTTCCAAGGTTACGTTGAACGATTCTGAAGCATCATTCCAACCGACCAATCCGCCTCCGCCGTCGAAATCTGAGCTGATGCCAACGTGATCGATACCGATCAGATCCACCAGATAATCAATATGATCGACGAAGTCGGCTACCGTGGCGGGTGGTGCGTCCTCGCGGTCACCATCCCCAGCCAGATAGACACGCCTTGCTTCGTTCACATAACTGCCAAAAGCGACGGTTTGGACGACCCCCCCATTTTCTTTAAGTGCCAGCAGCATGTCGTCATCGAGATTGCGGGAGTGGTCAGCAAGGGCGCGCGCCGCGCTGTGTGAGGCAATCACAGGCGCCTGGCTCAGCGCCAGGGTTTGCATGATCGAATCGCGTGAGGGATGGGAAATGTCAATCATTATGCCCAGTCGGTTCATTTCCCGGATAGCGAAACGGCCCATTTCACTCAAGCCTCCGTGCCAATAGATACCATCGCTTTCGCCTGTGTTGGAGTCTGAAAACTGGTTGTGTCCATTGTGTGCAAGGGACATGTAGCGACCACCCAGGTCGTAGAATTTCTCTATGTTTGATAGGTCAGGGCCGACAGGGTAGGCATTTTCGATACCGATCATGGCTACTTTTTTTCCGGCTGCAACAATTCGACGTACATCTTCAGAGGTATAGGCGATCTCAATCTGATCCGGTGCAATTTCTTCTGCCAGGCGATGGATAGCGGAGAATTTGTCCATCGCGTTCGCATAAGCGGCGCGATATCCCTCCGGTCCGAGTTCGCCCTGGCCCGTATAGACGATGAACCAGGCAACATCCAGCCCGCCAGCCTCCATTTTCGGCAAATTGACTTGGGTATCCAGATCCTGAGTGTAGTTGTTTTCCGGCGTGAAATTCTCGGTATTGATGTCCGCGTGGGTATCAAGCGTGATAACGCGTTCATGAATTCCGCGGGCGACTTCTTCAAGATTTGCCTCATTGCTCGTACTGGTATCGCCGCAGGCAGCGAGGAGAGCGAGAATGACTGTCACTGGTGAAAGTTTACTGAAATTTAGCATGGGGGTGGCATCCGGCAATGAAACTTACAAGGGCTGTTGGCACAGGCGAATCGTCTGGCTGTGTCTTGGCAACTTAGCACTGCGCTGACCGCTTTGACAATGGGGAGTTTGATCGAGCAGAGTCCCTGACTTACACTAGCTTGTCGGGAAATTCCGACACGGCTTTTTATTTATAACGTACTGATTAGATTGAGTTAATTATGCGCACGATCCTTACAACTACGGGGAAGGTCCGAAAGTTCTCAGCTGGCCCGCTGGCCTTCCTGTTGGTTTGCAGTTTATCTGTGATTCACCCGTCCTTTGGAGCCGGAGGTCGTACTCCCGTTTATGCCAAAAATGGCATGGTCAGCAGCGCTTCCATGCTCGCATCAGAAGTGGGTGCCAGTACGCTTCAGGCCGGTGGCAATGCCGTGGACGCGGCGATCGCCACGGCGTTCGCATTGGCCGTGACCTGGCCTTCAGCTGGAAACATCGGCGGAGGCGGTTTTCTCGTCTATCACGGTGATGACGGCATGGCAACGACTTTTGATTTCCGAGAGAAAGCGCCGATGGCCGCAACTGAGCGCATGTATCTGGGCCTTGATGGCAAGGTGGTGAACAACTCTAATCATTTCGGCCCGCTTGCGGTCGGTGTGCCGGGCACCGTGGCAGGGCTTTATCTGGCTCATCAGCGTTTGGGCTCGATGGCCTGGTCGGACCTTGTGCAGCCTGCTGTGGAACTCGCCCGTAACGGCATTCCGATCACCTATTCGCTGCAAACGGGGTTTGAAAGAAGCGCCAGCCGCCTGCGTCAGTACCCGGCTTCTGCCCGAAAATTCTTCAAAGCAGATGGATCCTTCTACCGCCTGGGCGAGACCTGGGTGCAACCCGATCTGGCACATACTCTTGAGCTGATCAGGGATCACGGTGCAGACGGCTTCTATCGGGGGGAAAATGCAGAGCGGTTTGCCGGTTTTATGGCGGACATCGGCGGGCTGATCACGGAGGAAGACCTTGCAGCCTACGAGGCGAAAGAACGCGAGCCGATTCGCGGCAGTTACCGGGGTTACGACATAGTCAGCATGCCGCCTCCCAGCTCCGGTGGCGTGGGAATGGTGCAAATGCTGAACATACTGGAAGGCTTCGATCTGGCTGCCATGGGGCACAATTCAGCGGATTACCTGCATGTGTTGACAGAGTCCATGCGCAGGGCCTACTCCGACCGGGCAGAGCATCTTGGTGACCCTGACTTCAACGAGGCTATGCCGCTGGATCGCCTGCTCGACAAGGACTATGCAAGCGAACTGCGTGCCTCTATCGATATGACCCAAAAATCAGAGAGCAGCCCTGAGTTGTTTGCCCAGGTTTATGAATCTGAAGAAACCACCCATTTTTCTGTGGTAGACAAAGACGGCAATATGGTGAGCCTGACTTACACGCTGGAATTCGGCTATGGTTCTGCCATCACCGTTGCGGGTGGAGGGTACCTGCTGAACAATGAGCTCGGCGATTTCAATGCAGTGCCCGGGGTAACGGATCTGCGGGGTCAGATTGGCACCGCGCCAAACCTGGTTGCTGCGGAAAAGCGGCCTCTCTCAAGTATGACGCCAACCATCGTCGCGCGTGACGGTAAGCCGCTCTTCGCCGTAGGCAGCCCGGGTGGCAAGACCATCATCAATACCACCATGCAGGTGATACTGAACGTGATTGATCATGGTTTTAATATTGCCGAGGCCATTGAGGCTGGAAGAATTCACCACCAGTGGTTGCCTGATATTACCAGTGTCGAATCCAATGCGTTGTCTGCCGACACCCTGAACAGTTACCAAAATCGTGGCCACCAGATCAGGGAGCGGGGTTCTCAGGGGGCTGCTATGGGGGTCTACTACGATCGTGACCAGGACCTCTTCCTCGGCGCGGCTGATTCACGGCGCGGAGATGGCGGGGCAGTGGGCTACTGAGGCGGGAACTCTATGAAAACAGCTGGGGCAATGAGGAGGGTTTCCGGTGTCATAGGCGGTGCTTTGGTGCTCTGCATGCTTGCTTTGCCTCTGACTGCAGTCGGCCAGGCAAAAACGGACGCGGAGCGGTTTGTTGGTGATTACACGCTGATCAGTTATGTCACTTTTCCCGAAGCTGGACCGGCGGTCGAGATGTCGTATGTGGGCAAGCTGAGCTATGACAGTGCTGGCAATATGTCAGGTCTCGGGATGCCAAGCGACCTGCCGGAGCGCGAGCGCGAAGCTGACGGCAGGCTGACCGGGGGTTTTGCCTATTGGGGCAAGGTCACGGTAGATGACGAAAAGAAAATCGTTGTCCACCATGTTGAGGGCTCGCCCCTCATGCCCAGTTGGGTTGGCGGAGATAACGTCCGCTTTTATGAGTTCGAAGACGACCTCCTGCGACTTTCGTTAAAAAACGCTGAAGGCCGTACGACGGCCACCCTGACCTGGCGAAGGTTGTAGTTGCATGGTGTGGATGCTCTGCCTGAAATAGGTCAGATAACAAATGCTCTGAAGCCCGCGATGGATATTTCGTGAGTAAGCCTTGATCAATGATTCGCTAAATACTCTACAGCGTCGATTACGAGACAACCTTCGCGGCGAAGTCTTGTTTGATGCGTTCAGTCGGGGCAGATACAGCACCGACGCCTCGATCTATCAGTTAATGCCCCTCGGCGTCGTAATTCCGGATGGAGATGAAGATGTAGAGGTTGCGGTGCAACTTGCTTCTGAATACGGAGTGCCTGTTCTGCCCAGAGGAGGCGGGACCTCACAGAATGGCCAGACAGTTGGCGAGGCGCTGGTTCTTGATGCCACCCGTCACCTCAATCAGTTACTGACCTTCGATCAGAAGGGACGTACCGCATGTGTCCAGCCAGGCATGGTGCTTGATCATCTCAATCGTTTCCTCAAGCCTTATGGGTTGTTCTATCCGGTTGATGTCTCCACAGCGAATCGCGCCACCATAGGGGGGATGACCGGGAATAACAGCTGCGGGGCTCGCTCGATTCGCTATGGCAATATGGTGCATAACGTGCGCAGCGTCGAGGCTCTGCTTGCTGACGGCAGTAAGATCCATTTCGGACCATCAAACGGCCGCATGCCGACGCCTGCTATTCCAGACCATTTACTGAAAGAGCTCCTGGATCTGGGCAAGCGCGAGGCCGGGGAAATTACCAATCGATTCCCCGATCTACTGCGAAGAGTGGGGGGCTACAATCTTGACGCGCTGATTCAGAACCAGCCCAATTTCGGCCATCTTCTGGTAGGTTCTGAAGGCACGCTGGGTTTCTTTCAGCGCATACATCTCGATCTCCAACCTCTGCCGTCTCATAAGGTTCTCGGTATCTGCCACTTCCCGAGTTTTTATTCAGCTATGGATTGCACGCAGCACATCGTGAAACTCAATCCGGCGGCTGTTGAACTGGTTGACCGCACGATGATTGACCTGGCGCGGGACATTCCGCTGTTTGCGCCAACAGTCGGGCGTTTCGTAAAGGGAGAGCCGCAGGCGCTTCTGCTGGTGGAATTTGCCGGTGCGGATCTGGATGAGCAGTTACAGAGTCTGCGTCAGCTCAATGAGTTGATGGGAGATCTGGGGTTTCCTGATGCCGTGGTAGAAGCCACTGATACGGAATTTCAAGCCGCAGTTTGGGAAGTTCGAAAATCAGGCTTGAATATCATGATGTCGATGAAAAGTGATGGAAAGCCTGTCTCCTTTATCGAAGACTGTGCGGTGCGTCTTGAAGACCTTGCCGAATACACTCGCCGACTGACTGAAATTTTCGAAAAGCATGACACTTCAGGAACGTTTTACGCGCACGCATCCGTAGGCTGTCTGCACGTCAGACCTATCCTCAACATGAAAGAAGAAGCCGGTGCAACAAAAATGCGGGCTATTGTTGAAGAGACTCTCGAGATCGTGCGCCAGTACAAAGGCTCTCACTCTGGTGAGCATGGAGATGGAATCTCTCGCTCCGAATTTCATCGCCCGATGTTTGGCGAACAAATGGTGAGTAATTTTGAGGAAATAAAACAGCTCTTTGATCCGCGCGGGCTCTTTAATCCCGGGAAAATCGTTCATCCCTATAGGATGGATGATCGAAACCTCATGCGCTACCCGCCCGGCTATAAACCCATCGCTGTTGATACTCAACTAGACTGGTCAGCCTGGCATGGCTTCGATCGTGCGACTGAAATGTGTAACAACAATGGCGCCTGCAGGAAAGCCCACGATGGCTCTATGTGTCCCTCTTATAGAATTACCGGTGAGGAGCAGCATCTGACACGAGGGCGGGCAAATACCCTACGTCTGGCATTGACAGGTCAGCTGGGAGAGGGCGCCTTTACCTCAGAGCAAATGTATGACGCCATGCAGCTTTGCGTTGGCTGTAAGGCATGCAAGCGCGAATGTCCGACCGGGGTTGATATGGCCCGGATGAAAACTGAATTTTTATATCACTACCGCTCGCGTCACGGCCTGCCACTCCGGGAGAGGTTATTTGCCTATCTCCCGCGTTACGCGCACAAAATCAAATTTCTGTCGCCTCTGCTGAATCTGCGAGATCGTATTCCCGGTCTGCCAACCCTCTCTGAAAAACTGCTGGGTTTGTCAGCGCGGCGGACACTTCCTACCTGGCGAACCGACCACTTTCGACGACCGGTTCAACATCCGCCAGCGGCGGCAGCCAAAAATGAGGTGGTCTTGCTGGTGGACACCTTTAACGGGTGTTTTGAAAAGGAAAATGCAGATGCCGCGGTGTCAGTGTTAACTGCAGCCGGATATCGCGTTCATGTACCGGAAGCATTGGATGGGCCGCGTCCGCTGTGTTGTGGTCGTACGTTTATCAGTAACGGGCTTCTTGATGAGGCGAAGAGCGAAATCCGGCGGACCATCGCGGCGCTCTGGCCTTTTGTAGAGCGGGGCGTTCCGGTTATCGGAATAGAGCCTTCCTGCCTGCTGACGCTGCGAGACGAATATCAGGCGCTGCTACCGGGTGAGCAGTCTGATGGGCTGGCAAAAAACACATGGCTGCTTGAGGAATTCCTGCTCAGTGAAATGCAGGCAGAGAGGCTGGATCTGGCGCTGAGGCCTCTGGCCCAGTCAAGGGCGCTGGTTCACGGGCACTGTCACCAAAAGGCGTTCGGTGCGCTAACACCGGTCAGGCAGATTCTGGCGCTGATTCCGGGGCTAGAAGTGGAAATGATCGATTCGTCTTGTTGTGGTATGGCCGGATCATTTGGCTTTGAGGCGGAACATTATGACGCCAGCATGGCGATGGCTGAATTGAGTCTGTTGCCGTCTCTTGAGAAAGTAGATGCAGACACACTGGTGGTAGCCGATGGCACCAGCTGCCGGAGTCAAATCTTACACGGAGCAGGTCACCGGGCATTGCACGTTGCCAGAGTCCTGCAGATGGCGCTGGACAGCTGAGCGCACTGCTTTCCCCCGTCAGATAATCCCGAGTCCCCACATCACACACACAGTGACAAAGGAGACGATACCCCCCACCAGGGTTGCACCACCATAGCTGAACACGGCGTCAGCTACGCTGAGCTTCGAGAGAGACGTACATACCCAAAAATAACTGCTGTTCACGTATTTGATGATGACGGAACCACTTGCTCCTGCCAGCATGGCCGCTTCCGGTGAGAGGGCTAGATTGCCGAGCATGGGAGAGACCAGCGATGCAGCGGTGATAACCCCGACGGTTGTAGAGCCGGTGATCATGTTGCCAATAATGCCTATGACGAAAGGCAACAAAATTGCTGGCAAACCATAGTCACTAAAGAATGCGGCGATGAAGTCCACCGCCGGCGTTCCTCTCAGAATCGCGCTGAGCGACCCTCCAAGGCCCGTCACCACGAGAATCATAGCAGAGGTTTTCAGGGCAGCTTCTACCCAGGCGTCTTTGGCATTCTCGCGATCTTTCGGGTTCTTGATGTTGCGAAATGCCAGCCACACGCCGAAGGACAGTGCCATCACTGGCCATCCCAGATACAGAAAGACCGTACGCAGTATGTGCCCGTCGGGAAATGCCAGCGTCACGACGCTCTGTGCACCAATCAACAGGATAGGAACCACGATGGGCAAATAGGAACTCAGGGTGCTCGGCAACTCCTGTGGACCGTTCTGATCAAGGTCATCGACGGTGATACCCTCGAATTCGTCACTCGGCGGTGTGCTGACGCGCGGACCGGCAAACAGTACTCCCCACGCCCAGCAAGCCAATGAACCAAACAGGCAGGCGATGCTGCCATAGATGATGGTCTTCCCGATGTCTGCGCCGACCAGCGCTGCGGCTGCAAGTGGCCCGGGTGTCGGTGGCACGATGGCATGGGTCAATTGCAGGGCGCCGACCAGTCCGGTGGACATCACCGCGATGCTCACTCCCATGGTTTTTGCCGCCGAGTGGACGAGTGGATTGAGAATCACATAAGCAACATCTGAAAAAATCGCGACGCCTATGATAAACCCGGTCAGGGTGAGGGCCAGAGGCATCCTTTGAGAACCGACCAGATTGACCATCGAACGGGTGATCACCTGAATTGCCCCGGTGTGTTTCAGTGCTTCAGCAATGATTGAGCCCAGTACAATCACAACACCAATCGAGCCCAAGGTGTTTCCGAAACCGTTCTCAAATGCGTCAATAAAGTTGTTCTGCTGGATTCCCGGCAAGATGCCAAAGAGCAGGATCGGGATGAGAAGCGCGAAGAAAACGTGCCATTTCCATCTGGCGATCAGAAATAGCAGCAGAAAAATAATCGCAGCGAAGCCCAGCAGTGATATGGCAGCGCTGGTATTGACCGCGGTGGCAGAATCCATGGGTATCTCCAGTGATTTTTATCGGTGTTATTAAGAGATATCTAGCTTTTGCTGAGCGCATCCATTGCGCTTTCAACGCCTCCCGGTTGATGGGGGAAATCCGCGATTTTCAGGCCCATTTCCACACCACTCAGCGTGCCCATGAGCATCAGGTCGTTGAAGTCACCAATATGGCCAATGCGGAAGATTCTGTTTTTAAGTTTGCCCAGACCCGTCCCCAATGACATGTTGAATCTCTCACGAATGATCATTCTTAAATCATCCGCATCGAAGCCTTCGGGCACAAAGACCGCTGTCGTTGAATTGCAATATTCCTCTGAATTCATGCAGACATTTTCCAGCCCCCAGGCATTGACTGCCGCACGGGTGGCTGCGGCCAGACGCGAGTGACGGGCGAACACCTTGTCGAGCCCCTCTGCAAGCAACAAATTTAACGCTTCATCCAGACCGTAGAGAAGGTTGGTACTGGGCGTGTAGGGGAAATAGCCTTTGGCGTTATTGCTTGCCATGGCTTCCCACTGCCAGTAGGAGTGGTGGCTCTGATTCATTCTGGAGCGCGCCAGCGCCTGTTCGCTGACTGCATTGAAACTCAATCCCGGTGGCAGCATGAGCCCCTTCTGTGAGGCGCTGACCGTCACATCCACTCCCCAGTCATCATGCAGAAACTCTGTGCAAGCGAGAGAGGAGACAGCATCCACCATGAGTAAAGCAGGGTGCCTTACTTTGTCTATCGCGCGCCTGATATCGCCGATTCGACTGGTGACACCGGTTGATGTTTCCGTGTGGACGGCCAGAACGGCCTGTATTTCATGCTTGCTGTCCTCTGACAGCTTTTCCTCCACGACTGACGGATCGACCCCGTGGCGCCAGTCTCCCGGTATCCACAAGATGTGAAGCCCCAGCTTTTCAGCGACTTCTTTCCAAAGAGTGGCGAAGTGTCCGGTTTCAAAAGCCAGTACTTTATCTCCGGGTGACAGGCAATTAAGCAGGGCGCATTCCCATCCACCGGTACCGGATGCTGGATAGATAAAAATAGAGGACTCAGTGTTGAATACGGGCGCGAGCTTCTCCAGTAATCTGAACGTCAGGGCCGGAAATTCCGGGCCACGGTGATCAATGACCGGTTGAGCCATGGCCCTGAGCACACTTTCCGGAACATTAGAGGGTCCGGGAATTTGCAGAAAATGGCGGCCGGGCTGATAGGCTCCATCAATACTCATGGTTCTGTTGCCGCTCTCGCTGAAGGTTGTTAATTTCCCGGGCGGTATTCCCGCTCCAGGTTGGCTTCGATGTCGTCACGATAGAACAGGACATCACGAAATTCGCCATTTGCATACATTTCTGCCTGATCGTCGAAATGCGGCGATTCTGGATCGCTTTGCAAGCCGCCGACGGTAATGGCTTTGGCTCTTAACGGACGCCCAAACTCCACGGCTGCGACAAAGCTGTTGCCACTGGTGCCGTACATGCGTCGGGTGCCCGGATAGGTACGCGCGCCAAATGAAGCCAGTGCTCCCCATCTGCCTGAGGCAAAACCGACCGGAACGCTTGGCGCATTGTCGTCAAAATTCTGCACCAGATCTCCGGTGATGCGCTGATAGCGATTGATCTCTCCCCATGGAACCTGCCAAGAACCAAAATCCTGGGATAGTGTGTCGGCTGCCTGATTCAGGGCGCCGAGAAGCTGATTCGGGGAAGCATTATTCACCATGTAGTCATAGATGTTGATGTCCGCCGCTGCGGCATCGGCCCGGACCATTTCCATGAGCGCTTCAGCCCAATAAACAGCCAGTGACGTCTCAACCGAATCCACACCAAAGTTTGTGTCCCAACCTCTGAGTAAATCGATGTAATCGAGAATCTCCCCGGTGAGAGTGCTCTGCAGCTGCACGGCGTTGCCGTCTTCATCGACAATGCTCGGGCTGTCCACCGCAGTGATGAGCAAAAGTCTGGGAATCAGATCATCAAAAAACGGCAGAGCCGGATCATAAGCTGCCTCAATTAACGAATCGAGCGTAAAGTCGTTCTTGCCCTCCAGAACTCGCACGGCGTGAACGCCGCGCGGATTTTCCGGATTGTTCGCCATATAGGCTGGGTAATCTTCCGGTTGCGGGCTGTTACCGGGACCCGCGGCGTTGAACGGTGTATTGTTTGTGTTCTGAATCCAGCCGCTGTCCGGATTGAACACGGTGATCATTTCACTGACTGCGTGCAGAGGTCCCCAGTCGGTTGCCGGGTTACTGCCATCGAGCGGACTGTTCCAGTCAAAATTTGGATCTCTTCTGGGAATAAAGTTGCCGTGCCAGTAGGCAATATTGCCCTCGCTGTCCGCATACACGGTGTTGTTGGAGGAATTGGTGCGCAGCTCCATGGTGGCGGCAAATTCTTCGTAGTTGCCGGATTTGGTCCTGCCATAGGACTGAGACAGTGCCTTGACAGGCTCCTGCATTAGGCTGATGGAGACCCATTTCCCGTCTTCCTCCCGAATGATAGGTCCGTGATGGGTGTAATAGGCAGTAACTTCAATTTCCGACATCGCGTCGCCGTCGCGAAAAGGGAGATGGATCAGTTTTTCCTCGAGACGCCGCAATTCGTCTCCGTACTGATAGTAGTAACCGTCATCCTGCTGGACGATGGTCTCGAGGTATTCATCGATCGCATCGGCTCTGCTGGAGGTGTGCATCCATCCGGTATTCTCGTTGAAACCCTGGTAGATGAAAAATTGACCCCAGGTAACCGCGCCGTAGGCGTTCAGCCCTTCTTCGCTCACCATGTGCAATTCTGAGCGAAAGAAAAATGAAGTGTGAGGGTTGATCAAAAACAGCGCGTTCCCGTTCGCCGTGTTTTTAGGCGCAATCGAGAAGCCGTTTGACCCTCTTGGCTCGCCGTCAAAAAGGTCTTCTGCCACGGCTACCATTGATGTCGGGTCATAGAAGTCTTTCAGTCGGCTGATGTTTACCCGCTCGATGTCGCCACCGATGCTTCCTTCCGAGAAAGTGAGCGCCATCCATGGCTCGAATTTTTTGATTACCAGGGGTTCGACATCAGGATGCGTATACAGGTAATAGTTAAGACCATCCGCGAATGCGACCATCAGGTCCTTGAGCCAGGCAGGGCTGGTCTCAAATTGTGCCTGCATCTCAACCGGGTCGATAAACAGCTTCATGCGAAGATCCCGATAAAGCTGAGTTTCTCCTTCCGCTTCAGCCAGCCTGCCCATGGCGTTGATGTAGTTTGTCTCCAGTCGATAAAAGTCATCTTCGGCTTGGGCGTATAGCGTGCCGAAGACTGTGTCAGCGTCGCTGACGCCATAAATATGGGCAATACCCCAAGTGTCTCTGAGAATAGTGACTTTGTCAGCGGTGGCTTCCCAGCGGGCGATCTCTTCATCGGAAAACTGGGGGGAAGGCCTGCTGGTTTCTGCCAGGCTTTCTGTCGGGTTGCGGTTATCCTGTCCGCAGCCAATGAGCGCAACACTGAGAAGTGTGACTGCAATAAAGTTTTTTACCGGCATAACCGCCTCCGACTGTCTGATTTTCGTTAGTTTTTTACTGAGACTCTTACCCCATCCACCCAAGTCTCTTGCACCAGAGTTTGCCACATCTGGGTGAGAGGTTGTGTGAAGATATCCCGGTCGAGCAAGATGAAATCGGCCTTTTTGCCGGGCTCCAGAGTACCAAGATGTGCTTCCTGGTGTCCCGCGTAAGCGGCATCGATGGTGAAGCTCGCCAGGGCTTCTTCGAGCGTCATGCTCTCCTCAGAATACCAACCACCCGGTGGGTTGCTTTGCTGATCCTGACGAGTGACGGAGGCATGCAGGCCATAAAAGGGGTTCGGGTGCTCAACCGGAAAATCGGAACCATTGGCAATGCGGGCTCCGGAGTCCAGAAGTTTTCGCCAGGCATAAGCACCCTGAATTCGTACCGGACCGAGTCGGTCTTCTGCCATGTTCTTGTCGGAAGTAGCGTGAGTCGCCTGCATTGACGGGATCACGCCAAGCTCAGCAAATCGGAGGATGTCTTCGTAGCGCAGGATTTGCGCATGTTCGACGCGATGGCGTCGGTCTTTAGAATCAGTTTCGTTGATCAGTCTCTCGTAGTTATCCAACACCCGCATATTGGCGTCATCTCCAATAGCGTGCGTGTTCACCTGAAAGCCTGCATTCATGGCAGCCCGCATCAAAAATTCCAGCCGTTCGTCGTTATACCGCAGCAGACCGCGATTGCCGGGAGCATCATGATAATCCTCAATCAGCGCGGCGCCGCGACTGCCCAGAGCGCCATCTGCCACTACTTTGACGCTCTCAACCGCAAATGTCATATCCTCGCTGTGAAAAAAGCCTTCTGCCAAGCGGTCCTGATAGAGAGGGTCGGAGGCGGCAATCATTGCGTAAACACGAACGGGCAGTGGCGCTTCGCCCACCAGTTCCTTGTAGGCAGCAATCGTGCTGCTGCCGATACCGGCATCATGAACACTGGTAATGCCATAAGTCGCCAGGGCATTCAGAGCGGTGGTCAGAGCAACTTTCTCCTCTTCGAAAGACGTGGCCGGGATCTGCTCGCGGATGTAGGACATCGCGGTGTCGATAAATACTCCGGTTGCCTTACCGTTCTCATCGCGGACGATCTGTCCACCGACAGGATCTTCGGTGTCATCGCTGATGCCGGCCAGTTCCATCGCCAGAGAATTTGCCCAAGCCGCGTGGCCGTCTACTCGGGTGAGCCAGACTGGTCGGTCACTGACGACAGCGTCAAGGCTGGCTGCCTGGGGAAATTCATTGCTGTCCCACAGTACCTGATTCCAACCCCGGCCCTGTATCCATTCGACAGCGGGATTGGCTTGCGCAAAATCCAGCACACGCCCGGCCGCTTCAGACTCCGACTCTGCACCGACCAGGTCGACCCGCAGCAGTGAAAGCCCGTAAGACAGCACATGGCCATGTGCGTCTATCAGGCCCGGAATCATCGTTTGCCCGTTGCCATCAATGAGATGGTCAGGCTCTTGCGGTAAGGGGTCCGAGTCGCCGTAAACGGCATCAATTCTGTCATCGGTGAACTGAATAGCCGAAAACTGCAGCAGCTGAAAATCCCGGTCCAGCGTGTAGCCATTCACATTGAAGTACAGAGTCGTTTCGGCCACTGTTGCCGAGCAAAGCAGTGACAGGAGCAAAGGAGTCAGTTTATTCATGGTCAATTGTCAGGAATGCGGTCAGCGTTTCGTTTTGGGTCGGTGGGGCGAGTCTACCACAGCCCCATCGGCTGCAAACGCATCGATTGGCAGCGTATAACCATATTCCGGCATTGAGGGCAGTTGTTGAAAGAATGCCGGCCACACTGGCAAGGTGTCTGGCCGGCTGATTTCCCAAGACATAAAAAAACCCGGCTGCGTGACGCGGCCGGGTTTTTAGTGTCGGGGGCAGGTCTATTCGCCGCCCGGATTACCGGCTTCAACGTACCGGTAGAATCCGAAAAACATTTCCTGCCAGGTCTGTTCACCCCATGACAGGGTTTGCGACGCATCCGGATTAGAAGGATTGAACTCGGAATTATCAAAGGTGCCGGTAAACACCATTTCGGTTCCCGCCGGCACAAACTTGGGTTCTTTAAAATCGTACACCTTCTGCCAGTTGAACTGGTAGTTGGGAACGTTCAGCACTTCTTCACTCGAGCCGTCTGGATAGACCAGGGTGAAATTGGCGTCATGGCCCCGGTAATGCATGTGGGGACCGAGCATGGTGATGTAGGAATCCTTTCTGAACTTTGCTGTGGCAACCATCTCGTGGCGCTGCGCGAACGGCGGGATGTTGATGTCCAAGTCCGCGGCAGATCCGCCCAGAACCTGACGCTCTGGCTCTTCATCCCACAGATAGAGTGCAATCTCAGAGGCGTCTGTCGTTTCTTTCCCGGAGGTGGTGTAGTGAAGCTGGAGGAAGAGCCCTCCACCGGCCTTAAGCGGGAAGCCCGAGTTCTCTGGGTAGGTGTTGATTTCGTTGCCCGGCGCATAGGCACCCAGCCCAATCCCCTGATTGAGAATTTCAAACTGGTTCATTCCGTCGGGACCATAGGCAAAAGCGATGATGTGGTGCAGAACGGTCGGATCGCCTGCTTCAAACTCGATTGCCTTGACCCAGATATCTTCTTCAAGATCCAGCGCAACCGGTATGTTGCGATAGTCCTGAATTCCGGTCGCCGGGATCTGCTGAGGAGGAACCGGAATCACCATATCCGGCTCACCGTAGGCCCACTTTACCAGCTCAGGAGAATATTCGGCGAGCGGATCGGCGTCGTCTGTATTTTTCGCCCCGTTCTCGATCCAGTTAACCAGTGTCTGGGTCTCTTCAACCGTAATATGAGCAACATCGCGAAAGTCGTGAACGTACTCGTTATCAATCTGGCCCGGAGGCATGCGCTTAGTGTAGAGAACCTCGCGGATCATGGGAGACCAGCCCTGGACCATCTGGTGGCTGTTCATGGCGAAGGGTGCGATTCCACCTTCCATATGGCAGCTCACGCAGCGTTCTTTCAGAATAGGTGCGACGTCATTGGCGTAGGAAATGTCTTCAACAGCTGCCAGAGTGATCGCGTCGCCTTTCGATGAGGTCTGTCTGGCGGTGACGGTCTCGCCTGCCAGAAACTGGCTGAGCGCGTCAGCTGCATAATGATCTGAAGCCCGTCGCGACCTGGTGTCCTCAGCCCAGCGATCATTGAGCGCCCCGCGGAAGACCAGCTCAAGCGCGGTCGGGTCAAGAATGACTACGTCGGTTGCGCGCTCAATGCCGAGTTCGCGGGCCACTAACTGTGTCTCATCCATCAGAACAGGCAGCTCGATATCGGCATCATCTGCAGTTTCCCGAATTTCTGCCTTGTCCGTTTCACCGGTAGAGTCGATGAAGTAAAAGCCGACGTTTTGCCCTTCGAACTGCGTGCTGAGGTCGGCCAGATCTGAGGCCGCACGGCGAACGTCTCTGCTGTCCTCATGGGCCATGAACACGATGGCATCGAAATTAGCCTGACGACTCAGCTGAAAGAATTTTCCGTGCTGATCGATCAGTGAAAAGTCGCTGATGCGCTCGCCCGCACTGACAGGGATGCTTGCCAAGGTCGCTGCAGCAAAAACCGCAGTCAATCTGAGCAGGGATGAAACTGTATGCATGGGTATCTCCTAAGACTACTTGCAGGATATTTCAAAATACGAATTGTAGGCTCGAAGCGATGACTGGGCATCCTGAAAATTAAAAAGTCCATTAATTTGAATAATTGAGCAGATTTTTTCGCCTGTTACGCAGGTTTTGCGCCGGTTTCAAGTGGGTTCAGGGGTGAGGGGCGCCATCAACCACGAGGCGCTCTGAAGGATCTCCTCAGAAATAATGGCGTATTCGTGCACCGGCAACGGCTTGAGCTTTGCCGGGCCGGTCGCGGGCAGTAGAGCCTGATCTGCTTTCATCGCTGACCTTTTAGCGCTTCGATCCGGGCTTCAGAAGTGCGAGAATAGAGTCAGTCAATCAGAATACTGCCAATCCGACCATGTTCCCATTGAAGCGCGTTTTGAGCCACAACTTCCTTCGTTCTGGTATGGCTTGTGCCCTTGTGGTGTCTGGTCTGTTGACCCTTCCCGCTCAGGCGCAGATCTATCGCTTCGGCCATTGCCTGTTCGGATGCCCGGAAGGCTCCAGCGGCAACCAGATTCTGGTGAGATCGGCCTACACCCTGTCGTACGATGAAGGCAGGAAATCGGCAGTCTGGGCAGCGTATGAAGTGACGCCCGGCTCGATTGGCATTGCTTCCAGTTTATCGCGCGATCTGATCCGGGATGATTGGGTTTCGGAATCGCTTACCGCTGCAGATCTCGCGGCGCTGGCGGAGCAGGAATACGTGCGGTCACAGCATGTGCCACTGGTCAGCTTTGCGGGAACTCCTTACTGGCGTGAAGTCAACTTTGCCTCGAACGCCACGGTGCGCAGCCGGAGTCTAAGTCAGGGAGCCTGGTACGGGCTTGACTGGTCGCTTCGAAATTTGGTGAATCGTGAAGCAGCGGTTTATGTCTACACTGGAGCGATCTTTGATCCCGAGGCGGAACCAAGGCTACTGACAGAGGACAGCGGGTATCGTATCCCGGACAAATTTTTCAAAATTGTGCTGACGGAAGACGGACGTGCCGCTGCGTTTCTTTTTCCGCAAGACACTGCAGTGCACGTTCACCACTGCGACTTGCGTGCTGGCATTGAAGAGATAGAAGCGCTGAGCGGGTTGGATTTTTTTCCGGCGGCAACGGTGGAAGTTGAACTGTCGCTATATCCTATGCTCGGCTGCCGCAGCTGAATTTCCGATATTATTCCAGCTCGAGCAGGAAATAGTCGTCTCGTAAAAGCTCGCGCACCAGTCGCTCAAGTGAGGCATTGACCGCGCTGCCAAGGCCTTCCTCCACCGGAACGCGCCCGCGCCCGAACAGCGTGGTCGACCAGATGCTGCGGCCACCGCCGCGAAGCTCAATGGCAGTGCGAATGGTGAGCTGTAGGTTGGGAACTCCTGCCCTGTCAACCGTTTCCAGTTCAGAGCTGAGCAAAGTGCCGACAATTTCCATGTCAGCACCCTCGGCCACAAATTCGACACCGCCCTTGTTGAAGCCCTGCTCGAAGGCGTCTCTGATCAGATTTGCCAGAGGCAACTGTGCCCGATCGTCTCCGACAATGGTATTTGGATCGGCAACACCACGCTCGTCAGCGAAAGGCGCTAAATGCAGGCTCGGGCTGATACTGCCAATATTCACATTGCGCTCGTAGGTAAAGTCAATAGTCAGCTCATCAGCGACCACCGGTTTCAGAGCAAGTGAGCTAAGGCATACCAAAAAGGTGAAAGTAAGTCTGGTCATGCTGGTCATGCTGGTCATGAAAGTCCCTCGGCTCAAGCGGCAGGCGAATCTGTTATCAGTGAGAATAATTCCTGAGTCTCGTGGGTTCAAGGCTTGCACCCACGGGCATCGATCTTCTTTGACTGAAAAGAGTATCCCGGTATCAGTTTTTAATCCGGATTGAAGGCATGAAAAAGCCCGGCTCTCGTGACAGAGAACCGGGCTTTGCTTAGCCGGTCTGGCTGTGGCTTACAGCTCTGATGCTGGCCAGGTCGGTGCGCGGTCTCTGACGGTGACCGGGCGCATACCCTGATACAGGAACTTCTGTACCCGCTTGCCCTCATAGGTCTCCGTGGTATAGATGTTACCCTCGGAATCCGTGGCAATGCTGTGCGGTGCGTAGAACAGTCCGGGCTGACGTCCACCGTCACCAAAGGTGTACAGCACCTCCATTGACGCACGATCAATGATGGAGATCTTGAAATTCTGACCGTCTGCCAGGTAGATGAATTCCTGATCTTCATCCGGTGAGAACGCGATATCCCAGGTAGATCCCTGAGCAAGCGTTGCCGGGTTGTAGATATGTTCGCTCACGAAGGTTCCGTCGGGGCGGAAAATCTGCACCCGGTCAGCTCCTCGGTCGCACACATAGATCAGACCGTCATTGGAAGGCTCTGCGCAGTGAACCGGTCCGCGGAAAACGTCCGGACCTGGTTGACCCGGCGTGTAGGTATCATCGGCGTCGTCGTCGATGTCCGTGCTGCCGTAGGCGCCCCAGTAACGCTTGAACGCACCGGTCGCCACGTCGACCACTGCAACCCGCTTGTTGACGTAGCCGTCGGCAAAGTAGGCTTCACCGGCGTCTTCATCGATGGCGATTTCAGCAACGCGGCCAAATGCAGTTGTACTGTTGCTGTCGAATTCCTCGCCGGGAACTCCGACCGTTCGAATGTATTCGCCGTCCCGTGTGAAAACCAGCACGTGAGAATCAGGACCGCCGTTGCCACCAATCCAGACGTCGCCGTTGGCAGCGACTTCAATGCCGTGGTTTGACTCAGGCCACTGGTACGGGGCTCCCTCGACCGGACCGCCCCACGCGTTGATCAGATTGCCTTCGATGTCGTACTCAAGGATAGGAGGCGCCGGTGTGCAGCATTCTGCCACGCCGAGTGCCAGTCCTATTTCAGTGCGTCCACCGAACATGTTTTCAGTGTTTCTGTGTACCGTAAAGATGTGATCTCTGTCATCCACATCCACGCCAATGGTGTTACCGGTGATCCAGTGATTAGGGAGTGGCTTGGGCCACAGCGGATCGACCAGGAAGGCCGGAGCCATTACGTCATTGCTGGCTGCAATGGTAGGTTCCTGAAGCTTTGATTGACCGATCCCCAGCGCAACCAAGCTTGCTGTCAGGAATGAGCCGATCGCCAGTTTCTTGTTTATCATTTTTCTTCTCCTCTTTTTCTACCTTGCCAGGCAGTCAATGCACAGAGCAAGGCCCGAGTATACTGACTTAAGGGCAGACAGTATACTCACGCCCTTCTTTATGGCACGTAGACTTGTAAGAATTTGTAACAGTCAATTCTCACACTGTTGCGCGGCGAGTTATCTCCGGCTACCCTGCTGCAGTATATCTTTCATAAGTATCTGTAATAAATAGAAAAAATATAAATAAGGCAACCATCTTGGGGGAATAAAATGAAGCGAATACGGCGCTTTGCTGAGTGTTTGGTGCTGCTGGCTGCCGCTGTGGGATGGTCTTCAGCGACCCATGCCCATGATATTCCATCGCGGGTGACCGTCTACGCATTCGTGAAACCGGCCGGAAATGAGCTGACCGCCTTGTTGAGAGTGCCCATGGAGGCACTCAGCGAGATTGTGTTTCCTTTGCGGGGGCCCGGCTATCTGCAGATATCCGAAGCCGAGTCGGCCCAGGAGGAGGCTGCCCGCGTCTACATTACTGAATCTATTCATTTTTTTGAAAATGGGGTCGAACTGACTGAAAAGGAATTGATCACGACCCGGGTTTCTCTGCCTTCGAATCGGACTTTCCGCGACTTTGAGACCGCGATGGAAAACATCCTTTCGGAGCCCCTGGATGATGACGTCAATCTGTTCTGGCGCCAGGGTGTGCTGGACATTCTGGTGACCTACCCGATCGACTCCGAAGATTCGCAATTTTCCGTGAACCCGGAGCTGGGCACTCTGTCAGAAGAGACAACCACTGTGCTGAGGTTTCTTGTTCCGACAGGTGCTGAAAGAGTTTTCAACTACCTGGGCAATCCCGGCCTTGTTGAGCTTGACCCTCGCTGGCATCAGGCAGCCTTGCGATTTATCGAGATGGGGTTTCTGCACATTCTCGAAGGTATCGATCATCTTCTGTTCCTGTTTTGTCTGGTCATACCGCTGCGTCGTGTCAGAGCCCTGATTCCGGTTGTCACCTCGTTTACCATCGCGCATTCCATCACGCTGATCAGCTCAGCGTTCGGTCTGGCGCCGAATGTGCTCTGGTTCCCGCCGCTCATAGAAACACTGATTGCGCTGTCAATTGTTTACATGGCCTTTGAAAACATTGTCGGTGCCAAACTGGAGCACCGTTGGATCGTGACGTTTGGATTCGGTTTGATTCACGGGTTCGGCTTTTCCTTCTTATTCAGTGAAACCCTGCAGTTCGCAGGAGGGCATCTCTTTTCATCTCTGTTGGCATTCAATATCGGGGTAGAACTGGGGCAGCTGCTGGTGCTGATTCTGGTTATTCCGATTCTCAATCTTTTGTTCAAATATTTGGTTGATGAGCGCATTGGAGCGATTCTGTTGTCTGCCTTGCTTGCCCATAGCGCCTGGCACTGGATGCTAGATCGAGGGGGACAGTTGTCCCAGTTCAGCTATCAGGCGCCAGTGATAGATGGGATATTTCTCGCGGCCTTGATGCGCTGGGGTATGTTGCTGATCGTTGTGATCGGAGTGCTCTGGGGTATGTATGAGCTGTTTAGACGGTTTTCTCTGATTGACAGCTTTTCCACTTACGGGCCCGGCGACAGGCTCAGCAGTGAGCCCGAGTCCTAGCTTGCCAAAGCGGAGCGCCGGAAGTACTTCATGGCGCGGGTGAGCCGGGGCGATAGAAAGCGCGCTCCAGACGTAGCTCGACTCGCGGCGGCGTAGTTGGTCTGTCGGTCAGAGCGGCGCAAGCCTTTGAATTTGTTAGGTCTCTGGTCCATTTATCGCTTGGCCCTGCCCCCGCTATATTGGTATGATCAGCTTTGAATAATTAATAATAACAAGTCGGGAGAGTGCTTTATGTCCTCGATCTTTATCGTCTTATTTGGTCTCGTCGGGTTTACATTCGGATGGTTTGTCTACTCTAAATTTATTGCCGAAAAAATTTATCGCCTTGATCCGAACTACGAGACTCCAGCGCACCGTTTCAACGATGGCGTGGACTATGTTCCTACTAACAAGTTTGTGCTGTGGGGTTCGCATTTTACCGCTGTCGCCGGTGCTGCGCCGATTGCAGGTCCTGCCCTGGCGGTTTATTGGGGCTGGGCGCCCGCCGTCCTTTGGGTTACGTTTGGTTCTATCTTTTTCGCCGGTGTTCACGATTTCGGTGCGCTTTGGGCGAGCAGTCGACATGACGCCAAATCAATCGGGGCTCTCTCAGAGAGCGTCATTGGCACCCGCACGCGAGCGCTGTTCATGGTGGTAATTTTCCTGTTGCTTATGCTGGTGAACGCGGTGTTCAGCACGATCATCGCGACGGACATGGTGATCTTTCCGACCTCGGTCTTTCCTGCTTGGGCCGCGATACCTGTAGCCATCTGCGTGGGTATTCTGATTCGTCGAAAGGTCAATCTGCTGGCGGTGTCGGTAATCGGCGTGGTGATTTTATACTTCACCATCTGGGTTGGCAGCGTCATGCCACTCTATCTGCCCGGCACGGACGATCCGGAATTTCTGCTGGGCCCCAACGGCAACTGGATTATTATTTTATTTATTTATGCCGGTATCGCCTCGATGTTGCCGGTTTGGTTGCTGTTGCAACCGCGCGACTATATTAATGGTGCGCAGCTCGTGATCGGGCTTGTTGTCATGTACGGAGCCGTGCTGCTGGCGATGCCTACGGTGTCCGCTCCAGCATTTAATCCGAACCTCGCTGAAGGCACACCGCCTCTATTCCCCATTCTGTTTGTAACGATTGCCTGTGGGGCGCTTTCCGGATTTCACGGTATTGTGTCGTCAGGAACCAGCTCGAAACAGCTGAACAATGAAAAGGATGCCCGCTTTGTCGGCTATCTCGGTGCGCTCGGTGAAGGATCGCTCGCACTGATCACCATTGTGGCGGTTACAGGGTCGCTTTATGCAGCCAACGCGGCAGACTGGACGGCGATTTACGCCAGCTTTAGCGGTGGTCCCGGCCAGAAGGGATTTATCGAGGGCGGTGCCGCTCTGATCTCCACAGGTTGGGGAATTCCCGAGGCTTTCTCGCAGACCATGCTGGCGACCATGGTGGTTCTGTTCGCCGGCACGACCATGGATGCAGGACTGAGGTTGCAGCGTTATATCGTTCAGGAATGGGGTGCGATCTACAATATCCCGCCACTGAAGAATAACTACATCTCAACCTTGATCGGGGTGGGCTTCTGTCTGCTGCTGGCATTCGGGGTGACCGCAGGCAATTATCCGGGAGATGGTGGCAACCTGATTTGGCCGGTTTTTGGTGCGACCAACCAGATTCTTGCCAGTTTGACCTTGCTGATTGTGTCAATCTACCTGATGAAGCTTGGTCGACCCGCAATTTTCACACTTGCGCCCATGGTGTTCATTATCTTCATGGCTTTCTGGGCAAGTGTCTGGTACCTGATCGATTACTTCCAAACGGAACGCTGGCTGCTGGTTGCCCTTAACCTGGCGGTGATGGTGGTGAGTGTGATGGTGATGCTTGAGGCCATGTCCGTCATTTCTAAACTGCGAAGTGGTGGTCTGGGAGATCCGGAAGAAGCGGGCTCAACGTCCTCAGGCGACTGATTGAAGGTGCCGGTCTCCGACAGTAAGCGTCGGTGACGGGGCTGAGCAGACAGTTCCACAAAGGAGCGGATCGGTGTGTATAGCACATGGATCTGCTCCTTTTGTGCTTTTGATGAGTGTTAAAATTACCCGTGGATCATTCAGTTTACAGCGACTTGCTGCACCAGTTGCCGCTTGAGCGGGTGGACACTCATGAGCGCGTCGATTCGACGAACTCGGAGGCGCTGCGTCTGTTGCGTCAGGGTCAGGCTTGTCCTTTTGTGGTTCTTGCAAGCCAACAGACCGACGGCCGGGGCAGGCGCGGGCGTCGGTGGGAAAGTCCGCCAGGTGCAGGTCTGTACTACACGCTGGCTGTCGAGGTGCATCAGGATTTGCCGAACGTTGCTGCCTTGAGTCTGGTCACTGCCTTGAGTGTCTGTTCTGCTTTGGAGGAGATGGGCGTGCATGCGCTTGAGCTGAAATGGCCAAACGATGTGCTCGGCGATGCGCGCAAGCTCTGTGGAATCTTGCTGGAAAGTCTCAAAATTAAAGACCGTTTTTTTATCGTGATCGGCGCTGGTGTGAATCTGAATCTTCCCGAATCGATTAAGTGCGATATTGGCCAGCCGGTGACCGATGTTAAAGAGTTGCTCGGGTCGGACTTCGAAGTCGAGCGTCTGGCCGCGGGTATTACGACAAAGCTGCTGACAAATATCGCCCGCTTTGGTGAAAACGGCTTCAAGGATTTTGTGGCAGATTGGAACGGCCGGGATGCCTATCTGGGCAAACCGGTCCGGGTTCAGTTGAATGAGTCTGTCAGTCAGGGAGAGGCGCAGGGTGTTAACGCTCGGGGAGAACTCAGGTTGCGAACGGAGTCGGGAGAAAAAGTGATCAGTACGGGCGAAATTATGCCCTCTGTACGTTTAATTGCTTCAGGCGAGGCGATGACATGATTCTGGAATTAGATGTGGGCAACAGCCGGATAAAATGGCGAGTCCTGAATCGTGATGCTCAGGCGGGCACCCGGCATCCCGGCGCGTTGATGGGTGGCGCTGAGGACGCCGCTGCCAAACTGTTCGAGAGTATTCCGCGCGACCTTCAATTGTCAGCGGCCCGCGGGTGCAGCGTGGGCAGTGAGTTGCTGCTCGTCGAACTCGCCGAAGGTTTAAAGGCGCGTTGGGGGCTTGAGCTGGATGTGGCAGAGGTGTCAGCGCAATGCGGTGGCATCACGAACAGCTATCAGGAGGTCGGGCGCATGGGGGTTGATCGTTGGCTGGCAATGATAGCGGCGTTCAATCGACAAAAAAGAGCCTGCCTTATTGTTGATGCGGGGACCGCACTGACGATCGATCTCGTTGCAGATGACGGTCTACATCAGGGAGGGTACATCCTGGCAGGACTGAGTATGGCAGTGGAGGCTCTGGAGAATAATACCGGCATTACACTGCGCAATCGCGATTTCAGTCCGCTCGCGGGTCCCGGCACTTCGACAGAGCAAGCCGTACTCGGCGGCGCTCTGAGTAGCACAGTGTCCTTGATACTCGAAGCCTTGGGGAGGTTGCGCTGTACGGACTCCGAAGCGATGGTCTATCTTTGCGGTGGCGATGCCGAACTCCTCGCTCAGGCGCTGCGCTTGCGGGGCGAGTCCGGATTCACCGTCGAGCCTGATCTGGTGCTCGATGGTCTTGAATATGCCTGCGGCAATCAATGAGATTGCGTCTATGCGTTACGTAGTGATCACCCTGGTGCTGTTAAATCTGGCCCACCTTGGCTGGAATTTGGGCTGGCCATTGACTGAGCCGGAAGCAGGGGAGTCGCGCGCTTTGCTGAATTCCGGCTTGACGCTGGTGTCTGAATTTGACTCACGTAATCTTCAGGCTGACTCGGAGGCGGAGCGTCTTTGTTCCCTGGTGTCAGGTTTTGAGGATGAGGCGGAGGCGGCAGAGTTCATGGCTGAGGCAATCAGTCGGAGTCTCGACGCTGCTTACGCGGCGGGCCAGTCAGGCCGTGAACGTCAGTACCGGGTCTTTCTGCCGCCAACACCCTCCGCTGAGATCGCCCGCCTCATCCTCGAGGATCTCGCGGCCCGTCTGGAAGCGGCTGACGTCACAGCCGATATTGGGCTTGTCAGTAGCGGTGACAGTCAAAATGCCATCGCACTCGGCAGTTTTGATTCGGCTACAGCTGCAGTGTCGCTGAGGGATCGGATCTCAGCGCTGGGTTACAGCCCTCAAATAGAGCGAATTCAGCCGGAGCCAGAAAGGCTGGAGCTCTGGCTCAGACCGACTCAATCCGGGCGTGTTGAGACGCCCGAATGGCTTGATTTAACTAGAGAAAGGCCGAATTTGAGTCGAGTAGAAAATCTCTGTCAAACGATTGCACAAGCCATCCAATTCCAATAAAATGCCGCCCCTGAGTTGGAGAGCCAGGGTTTTTGACCCTTGGGATATCTTCTAGGAGGGGTTCCCGAGTGGCCAAAGGGATCAGACTGTAAATCTGACGCGCAAGCTTCGGTGGTTCGAATCCACCCCCCTCCACCACCTGATTTTTCGGGATATTGACGTGAATCCCCATCAGGCAAAGAGCGCGCGGCAGACTCCCATGGGGCGGGAGTGCTGGGTCGGGCACATTCGTAAACGGTCAGCAAGAGATTAGCGGGTATAGTTCAGAGGTAGAACCCCAGCCTTCCAAGCTGGTTGCGCGGGTTCGATTCCCGCTACCCGCTCCATTTTCGACCCCTCATGCGGGCTGAAAACGGAAAAGAGACAATAAAAGTAGAAAGTTCATCGCACCGCTGGGCTTGATGGATAAAGATTGGCTCGCTTAGCTCAGGCGGTAGAGCACTTCATTGGTAATGAAGAGGTCCCCGGTTCAACTCCGGGAGTGAGCACCAGAATTGTTAGCGTAACCTGAGGCTCAACCAAGCGGGTCGCGGGCAAGGTAAGGGGATCTGATCCCGATGAGAGCGAACCAGAGCCCCCAACAAGGCGTCGCCGGATGAAGCGCCTGGTGAGCGTAGTGTCTGGTGTGCCTGGTGTAGAGATGAGAGAAGTCTGACAACACATGGCACGAACTGGTCCGATCCGGAAGGGATGAAAAGATAGGGAAAGATGAGCAACACCCCGTCAGGAATGAACCTGGCAAGCAGGAAAAGATTTAAACCACATTGATCAAACGTTTGAAGATAGAGGCTGTCTGGCATGGCAAAGGAAAAATTCGAGAGAAATAAGGTACACGTAAACGTAGGTACGATTGGTCACGTTGACCATGGTAAGACGACGCTGACTGCTGCGCTGACGAAGGTTTGTGCGGAAGCGTACGGGGGTGACCTTAAGGCCTTCGACGAGATTGATAATGCGCCAGAAGAGCGTGAGCGCGGTATTACGATTGCGACTTCGCACGTTGAGTATGATTCGCCGAATCGCCACTATGCCCACGTTGACTGTCCGGGTCACGCTGACTACGTCAAGAACATGATTACGGGTGCTGCCCAGATGGACGGAGCGATTCTGGTCTGCTCGGCGGCGGATGGTCCCATGCCTCAGACCCGAGAGCACATTCTGCTGTCCCGTCAGGTTGGTGTTCCTTACATTGTTGTGTTCATGAACAAGGCGGACATGGTTGACGATGAGGAGCTGCTTGAGCTGGTTGAGATGGAGATTCGGGAGCTGCTTGATCAGTATGAATTTCCTGGTGATGACACGCCCATTATTGTGGGATCTGCGCTGAAGGCTCTTGAAGGTGACACTTCTGATATTGGTGCGCCTGCGGTCCAGAAGCTGGTTGAGACTCTGGATGAGTACATTCCTGAGCCGGAGCGTGATGTTGAGAAGCCGTTCCTGATGCCGATTGAGGATGTTTTCTCGATTTCTGGTCGGGGTACTGTTGTGACGGGTCGTGTTGAGCGCGGCATCATCAAGGTAGGTGAAGAGATTGAGATCGTTGGTATCAAGGATACTGAGACGACTACCTGTACGGGTGTTGAGATGTTCCGCAAGCTGCTTGACGAAGGTCGCGCTGGTGAGAACGTTGGTGTGCTGCTGCGCGGTACCAAGCGAGATGAGGTAGAGCGGGGTCAGGTTCTGGCTGCTCCGGGCACGATTACGCCTCACACTAAGTTTGAAGCGGAGGTGTACATTCTGTCCAAGGACGAGGGTGGTCGCCACACGCCATTCTTCAAGGGCTATCGTCCCCAGTTTTACTTCCGTACGACGGACGTGACTGGCAATGTTGAGCTGCCTGAAGGTGTTGAGATGGTTATGCCTGGTGACAACATCAAGATGACGGTAGAGCTGATTGCGCCGATTGCGATGGATGAAGGTCTGCGCTTTGCGATCCGTGAAGGGGGCCGAACTGTCGGTGCCGGCGTCGTCGCCAAGATTATCGAGTAATCTGACCGCGCTTTGACTGAAAAGGCCGGCCTGCGCATGTGGGTTGGCCTTTTTTCCTTTCAGGGGCATGGTCCAGCTGGCGCGATAAACCGTATTGGCTCTGCTCGCTGGCCGTTCAGCCCTTGATTGCGAGTTGTTATCGGGGTCGCAATTGTGGGCTGCCCTGCCCAGCAGAAGAATCTTCGGAAAGAATGTCCTTTTGACCGACTAAATTCGGTAAAACCGGGCTCGCCTCGTCAGTAGCGCTCCAAGGGCTCTAGCCCACGGATATTGCGCCCTTCAGCCTGATAATGTGTTGACTTGGGCTGGGCGCTCACTTACAATGCGCATCCTTTTTTGGCGTCTTGAATGGTCGCGCCAAATAAGTGGGCAGTAACCCGTTCTTTTACATCGATTTTTTGGAGATACACGTAGATGCAAAATCAGCGCATCAGAATTCGGCTTAAAGCCTTCGATCACCGCCTGATTGATCAGTCTACTCAAGAAATCGTAGACACTGCCAAGCGCACAGGAGCTCAGGTTAAAGGCCCGATTCCTCTGCCAACGAACAAAGAAAAATTTACCGTGCTGATCTCTCCGCATGTCAATAAGGACGCGCGAGACCAGTACGAAATACGCACCCACAAGCGCCTGCTGGATATCGTAGAGCCGACTGAAAAGACGGTTGATGCGTTGATGAAGCTGGATCTAGCCGCTGGCGTTGAGGTGCAAATCTCTCTGGGCTAATAACCCGGAGGATGACATAACCAGGTAGCGAGCTATCAGTCCTCGCTATCCTTTTAAGCAGCTGTTTTAAAAGTTTTGGCGCACTGAATGTTCTGTCTCCCCCTGCGGGAGCAAGTTTCGTGTAACGCGTCAGCGGCCAGAGCGGGTTTTAGCCCCTTGCACAACGAGGTCTAAAAAATGTCGATTGGATTAGTCGGTCGAAAGAGCGGGATGACCCGCGTTTTCACTGAAGAAGGCAATTCTGTGCCTGTCACTGTGGTGGAGGTACAACCCAACCGCGTGACACAAATAAAAACGCCTGAGACAGATGGATACAGCGCGATTCAGGTAACCATGGGTTCCCGCCGCGCGTCACGGGTCAGCAAGGCGATGGCCGGTCACTATGCCAAGGCCAATACAGAGGCTGGCGAAGGCTTGTGGGAGTTTCGCACAGAAGATCTGGCCGAAATTGAAGTCGGTGGCGAGATCAGGGTCGATCTGTTTGAAGCCGGTCAGAAGGTCGATGTGACCGGGACTTCCAAAGGTAAAGGCTTTCAGGGCGGCGTTAAGCGACACAACTTCCGCATGCAGGATGCCACTCACGGTAATTCGATCTCGCACCGAGCTCCCGGCTCTATCGGTCAGTGTCAGACACCGGGCCGAGTGTTCAAGGGTAAAAAGATGGCCGGCCAGATGGGGTCTGAACGCAAGACTACTCAGAGCCTCGAGGTGGTTCGGGTCGACGCTGAGAACAACCTGCTACTCATCAAGGGCGCGGTACCGGGAGCCACCGGGTCCAGCGTCATTGTCCGTCCAACGATTAAGGTTAAGAGGTAAGTAAGTCATGGAATTAGCACTTGCTCTGCCTGGCAACGAAACGGGCGAGAAGATTTCATTGTCTGACGAGACTTTTGGTCGCGAGTACAACGAGCCACTCGTACACCAGTCCGTCGTGACTTATTTGGCCGGAGCCCGTCAGGGCACGGTTCAGCAGAAGACCCGCTCTGAAGTGCGGGGCGGCGGGCGTAAGCCCTGGCGCCAGAAAGGCACCGGCCGGGCGCGCTCCGGGACTATCCGCAGCCCCATCTGGCGCTCCGGTGGCGTCACCTTCGCTGCCAGGCCCCAGGACTTCAGTAAGAAGCTGAATAAAAAGATGTACCGCGGAGCCATGCAATGCATACTCTCCGAGCTCATCCGACAAGACCGACTGATTGTCGTCAATGAATTTGCAGTCGAATCCCACAAAACAAAAGACTTGGTCACCAAGCTCAAAGACTACGACCTAGACAACGTCCTGATCGTTTCCGATCAAATTGAAGAAAATCTTTATCTCGCGGCACGTAACCTGCACAAGGTTGATGTGCTGGACGTATCTGGTCTGGATCCAGTTAGCCTGATCGGCTTCGACAAAGTGCTGATTACTGTACCTGCGCTTAAAAAGGCCGAGGAGATGCTGTCATGAATCCAGAGCGTATGTATCAAGTCATTCTGGGGCCTCACGTTTCTGAGAAATCAGCGATGATGACTGAGGGTAACAACCAGTACGCGTTCAAGGTTGCGGTTGATGCGTCCAAGCCTGAAATCAAAGAAGCCGTAGAAGCCATCTTCAAAGTGGTGGTTTCAGATCTTCAGGTGCTGAACGTAAAGGGTAAGACCAAGCGCTCGGCTCGCGGCAGAATCCGTCGCAAGAGCGACTGGAAAAAAGCCTATGTGCGTCTCGAAGCCGGTCATGAGATCGACTTCGCGGATATCGGTTGATCGGGAGTAGAGGGTTAAGTCATGCCAGTAGTCAAATGTAAACCGACATCACCAGGACGCCGCTTTGTCGTCAAAGTAGTGAATCCCGATCTGCACAAGGGCGAACCTTTTGCGCCGCTCACTGCAGCCAAGTCAAAGTCTGGTGGTCGTAATAACAAAGGCCGCATCACCCGTCGTCATCAGGGGGGTGGTCACAAGCAGAAATATCGCGTGATCGATTTCCGTCGCAACAAAGATGGTATCGAGGCAAAGGTTGAGCGTCTGGAGTACGATCCGAATCGGTCAGCCAATATCGCCCTGTTGCTGTATGCAGATGGTGAGAGGCGCTACATCATTGCGCCTGCCAAAGTCAGTGCAGGTGACGTAGTCGTCTCTGGTGAGGATGCGCCGATCAAGGTTGGCAATACCCTGCCTTTGCGCAACATCCCCCTGGGTAGCACAGTTCACTGTGTCGAGATGAAGCCCGGCAAGGGAGCGCAAATCGCGCGTAGCGCGGGCACTTCCCTGCAGCTAGTGGCCCGCGAAGGCGACTATGCGACGTTGCGTCTGCGTTCCGGTGAGATGCGCAAGGTGCTGAGCGACTGCCGGGCGACCCTCGGAGAAGTATCCAATTCTGAGCACGCGCTGCGCTCGCTCGGCAAAGCCGGCGCGAAGCGCTGGCGCGGTGTTCGCCCCACCGTCCGCGGTGTGGCAATGAATCCGGTTGATCATCCGCATGGTGGTGGTGAAGGACGTACGTCCGGTGGCCGTCACCCGGTGTCTCCGTGGGGTACTCCTACCAAGGGCTACAAGACCCGAACCAATAAGCGAACCGACGACATGATCGTACGTCGCAGAAATTCAGCCCGTAAAGGCAAGTGATAGAGGATTAGACTCGTGCCACGTTCACTGAAAAAAGGTCCGTTCATTGATCTTCACCTGATGAAGAAAGTTCAGACCGCAGTTGATAACAACGACAAACGTCCAATCAAGACCTGGTCGCGGCGATCCATGATTTCGCCGGAAATGATCGGCCTCACGATTGCTGTACATAATGGCCGCCAGCACGTCCCGGTTTTCGTCAGCGAAGATATGGTTGGCCATAAGCTCGGTGAATTTGCGCTGACCCGGACGTATAAGGGCCACGTTGCCGACAAGAAGGCGCGCTAGGAGATTATGATGCAAGTTTCGGCAAGACTAAAAGGTGCCAGGCTCTCAGCTCAGAAGGCTCGTCTGGTAGCTGATCAGATTCGCGGTAAAGGCGTCGAAGAAGCGCTTGAACTGCTTACCTACAGCACCAAGAAAGGTGCTGCAGTCATCAAGAAGGTTTTGAATTCTGCGATCGCCAACGCTGAGCACAACGAAGGCGCTGACGTGGATGAATTGAAAGTTTCGACCATCTGTGTGGACGAGGGTATGACCATGAAGCGCATCATGCCACGGGCGAAAGGGCGCGCTGATCGTATCCTTAAGCGTTCTTGCCACATCACAATTACAGTCGCTGACAGCTAGGAGATTTGGATGGGTCAGAAAGTACATCCCACGGGTATTCGCCTCGGCATTGTTAAGAAGCATACCTCTACATGGTTTGCTGAAGGGCAGGAATACGCAGACAACCTGCTGGTTGATCTGCAGGTCAGAGAATTTGTTAAGAAGCGTCTGGCGAACGCCTCGGTCTCCCGCGTCGATATTGAGCGGCCTGCACAGACCGCGAAGATAACCATTTATACGGCACGGCCGGGTATCGTTATCGGGAAAAAAGGTGAAGACGTTGAAGCCCTGCGCGGAGTTCTTTCAGCCAAGATGGGCGTTCCCGTGCAAATCAATATTGAAGAAATTCGCAAGCCTGACCTGGACGCGCAGTTGGTTGCAGATAGCGTTGCTCAACAACTGGAGCGACGTGTCATGTTTCGCCGTGCCATGAAGCGCGCCGTACAAAACGCGATGCGCCAGGGCGCTGAGGGCATTAAAGTGCAGGTTGGTGGTCGACTGGGTGGAGCTGAAATCGCGCGCAGTGAGTGGTATCGGGAAGGTCGTGTGCCTTTGCACACCCTGCGGGCCGACATAGATTACGCCACATCGGAAGCCAGCACTACATACGGCATTATCGGTGTGAAGGTATGGATCTTCAAAGGTGAGGTCCTTGATCTGGACGAAGCTATCGTGCCCAAGCAGCAGGCGACAGCCGGCAACTAGGCAATTGGTGTTAGAGGACTAGAGAAGTGTTACAACCCAAACGCACAAAATATCGCAAGATGATGAAGGGCCGGAACCGCGGTCTGTCGCATCGTGGGAGCAAGGTCGATTTCGGCGAATTTGGTCTTAAGGCGGTATCCCGTGGTCGCTTGACTGCCCGCCAGATTGAGGCTGCTCGTCGTGCAATGACGCGTAAAGTAAAGCGTGGCGCGAAGATCTGGATTCGGGTGTTTCCTGACAAGCCAATCACACAAAAGCCGCTGGAAGTGCGCCAGGGTAAGGGCAAGGGCTCGGTTGAATACTGGGTCGCTCAGATTCAGCCCGGCCGCATTATGTTCGAAATTGAAGGCGTTGATGAAGAACTTGCGCGTGAGGCGTTCGGCCTTGCATCCGCCAAGTTGCCGTTCGACACAACTTTTGTGAAGCGGACGGTGATGTAAGCAGCCTTGCTTGGCAAACAACGAGAATTGTAAAGGTAGAGTGATGAAAGCGAGTGAGTTAAGAGACAAATCTGTGGAGGAGCTGCAGGCCCAGCTGCAGGATTTGTATAAAGATCAGTTCAATAATCGCATGCAGAGTGCGACAGGTCAGCTCGGTCAGATTCATCTGTTGAAGGCAGTTAGACGAGATATCGCCCGGGTAAAAACGATCATCGCTGAAAAGCAGAAGCAGGCGTAAGGAATTCAAGTCATTTTGCGCGCTCCCTTGGCGCAAAAACGGAAAGAGCGAAACAAGTTATGGCGGAAACTGAGATGCAAAGCGGCCAGGAGGCTACGGACAAAACAGCACGTACTGCTGCTGGCAGGGTTGTCAGCAATAAGATGGATAAGTCCATCGTTGTGCTTATCGAGCGCCGTGTAAAGCACCCTGTGTATGGCAAGATCATCAAGAGATCAACCAAAATTCATGCGCATGATGCCAACAACGATTGCGGTGTCGGCGACGCAGTGACGATTAAGGAAGTTCGCCCAATTTCCAAGACTAAGTCATGGACACTTGTGTCAATTGATGAGCGGGCAACGCAAATATAGGCCAAGCTTTCGGGCTTCGCAGGACATGCCGGGATAGGCGCATAACGAAGAAATTTACAGTCGGCACTCGTATCAGAGTTGCGTGATGGAGCGAATCGATGATTCAAGTTCAGTCTTACTTAGATGTTGCAGATAACAGCGGCGCGCGCCGTGTTATGTGTATCAAGGTGCTCGGGGGTTCCCACCGCCGCTACGCACGTATTGGTGACATCATCAAAGTCACCGTGAAGGAAGCGATTCCTCGCGGCAAGGTAAAGAAAGGCCAGGTGCTTACCGCGCTCGTCGTCCGGACTAAGAAGGGTGTTCGTCGCGGTGACGGCTCTCTGATCCGGTTTGACGATAATGCTGCGATACTGCTTAACAATCAGGAAGCGCCTATCGGTACTCGCGTTTTTGGTCCGGTCACCCGCGAACTCCGGAATGAAAAATTCATGCGTATTATATCGCTGGCTCCTGAAGTGCTTTGACAGCCGGCTTAGAGAGAATCTTAGGATGAACAAGTTAAAGAGAGAAGATGAAGTCATTGTTGTTGCCGGCAAAGACAAGGGCAAGCGCGGAACAATCACACAACTGGTCGGTGATGATCGCGTCATTGTGGCCGGAGTCAACATGGTGAAGCGTCACACTAAGCCAAATCCGAATCTGGGCCAGCCCGGCGGTATCGTGGAGCGCGAAGCGTCTTTGCATATCTCTAATGTGGCGATCTTTAATTCAGAGACCAACAAGGCTGACCGAGTTGGTATCGAAATCCTTGAAGACGGCGCTAAGAAGCGTGTGTTTAAGTCGAATGGTCAGGATATAGACTAGGTTACGAATCATGGCTCAGTTGAAAGCGTACTATAAAAAACAAGTTGTCCCTGCCTTGATACAGCAGTTCAGCTTCGATAACCCGATGCGGGTCCCAAAAATTACCAAGGTCACACTGAACATGGGTCTTGGCGAAGCGGTGGCGGATAAGAAGATTCTAGAGGCCGCGACCGCAGATCTTGAAAAGATTAGTGGTCAGAAGGTTGTAGTGACCAAGGCTAGGAAGAGTATTGCCGGCTTCAAGATCAGGGAAGGCTGGCCAATCGGCTGCAAGGTCACCCTCCGCGGTGAGCGAATGTATGAGTTTCTGGAGCGGCTGGTCGACATTTCTATCCCGCGCATTCGGGACTTCCGCGGTCTGAACCCGAAGGCCTTCGATGGCCGGGGCAACTATGCGATGGGTGTCACCGAACAAATTATTTTTCCGGAAATCGATTACGACAAGATCGATAAACTCCGCGGTCTCGACATCACAATCACCACTACCGCTCGAGACGACGAAGAGGGTCGGGCCCTGCTGTCAGCGCTCCGATTCCCATTCCGTGGAATGAATCCGCAACAATCCGACGCTAAGAAAGAAGAAGCGTCGGCAGCTGCAGAGCCTGCCGCTGATACTGAGGAGTCCTAAAACTATGGCTAAAAAATCGATGATAGCCAGGGAAAACAAGCGCGCTGCCACCGTCGCAAAATACGCGGAAAAACGTGCTGCGTTAAAGGCGATCCTGAATGACGCCGGTGCCAGTGATGATGAGAAATGGGATGCGCAGATCAAGCTTCAGAAGCTGCCTCGCGATGCCAGCCCTGTTCGTCAGCAGCGTCGCTGTCGCATCACCGGGCGTCCACATGGCGTTTATCGAAAATTCGGACTGTGTCGCAACAAGCTGAGAGAAGCGGCTATGCGTGGTGATGTGCCGGGTTTAACCAAGGCCAGCTGGTAGCAGGGAAAAAGGCAGGAAGAAAATTATGAGCATGTCCGATCCAATTGCAGATTTCTTGACTCGCATCCGCAACGCCCAGATGGCGCAGATGTCTGAAGTCAGTTGCCCTTCTTCTAAGATTAAGGTGGCAATAAGCAAAGTGCTTGAATCCGAGGGCTACATCAACGGGTTCTCAGTGCAGGAAGTGGCTGGCAAGCAAGTGCTTAACGTCGGTCTGAAATATTTTCGCGGTAAGCCGGTCATTGAAGAAATCAAGCGAGTGAGCCGTCCGGGCCTGCGCAACTACAAGGGCGCAGAAGACATTCCCAAAAATCGGGCAGGATTGGGTATTGCCATACTGTCAACGAATAAAGGATTGATGACTGATAAGCAGGCAGCCGCTGCCGGTATTGGTGGTGAGGTGCTTTGCACTGTGTTCTAAGCACCAGCTTGGATAACTAGTAATAGAGTGACGCAACGATGTCGAGAATAGCAAATGCTCCGATAGCGATTCCTAAGGGTGTGGAAACCACTCTGTCGGATTCTGTAATTTCGGTAAAAGGAAGCAAAGGGAATCTGCAGCTTGACCTGCATGAGTTGGTTGGAATTGCCCAGGATGGTGATGCGCTGAAAGTTTCAGCGAAAGATGAATCTCGCCAAGCCGGCGCGCTGGCCGGAACTTTTCGTTCACTCATCAACAACATGGTTGTGGGTGTTAGCGAAGGGTTTCAGCGTAAGCTTGAGCTCCAGGGTGTCGGCTATCGCGCTAAGGCGCAAGGGAAAACAGTCAATCTGACGGTGGGTTATTCGCACCCGATCGATTATGCACTCCCTGAGGGTGTAACCGCAGAGACTCCTTCACAGACCGAAATCGTGATCTCAGGTGCAGACAAGCAGCTAGTGGGTCAGGTAGCAGCAGAGATCAGAGAGTTTCGTCCTCCCGAGCCATACAAGGGCAAGGGTATTCGTTACGCCGATGAGCGTGTGTATCGCAAAGAAGCGAAGAAGAAATAGGGTTAAGGCTATGAACGTCAAGAAAGGGGCGCGGCTACGTCGCGCCAAACGAGCGAGAGCCAAAATCAGCGAACTGCGGATGAACCGCCTTTGCGTGTTCCGCTCGCCCCGACATATTTATGCTCAGGTGATTTCTCCGGAAGGAGACAAAGTGCTCGCCAGTGCGTCTACTGTCGAGAAAGACACTCGCGCAGGGGCAACCGGGAACGTCGATGCCGCCGGTAAGGTTGGCAAAATGATCGCGGAGCGGGCGAAAGCTGCTGGTATTGAAAGTGTGGCGTTTGACCGGTCTGGCTATGCCTATCACGGTCGCGTTAAGGCGCTTGCCGACGCAGCCCGTGAAGGCGGCTTACAGTTCTAAAGAATTTAACTAAAGGTTTTTAATATGGCATTCAAAGACGAGCCAGGAAAAAACGAAGAGGGCCTGCAGGAGAAGCTCATTCAGGTTAACCGCGTAGCAAAGGTGGTCAAAGGCGGTCGGATCTTCGGCTTCACTGCACTGACAGCGGTTGGTGACGGTAATGGTCGGGTAGGTTTCGGTCGTGGTAAAGCCCGCGAGGTACCTCTGGCGATTCAGAAGGCGATGGAATCGGCCCGGCGCAACATGATTACCGTGGGCCTCGATGGCCACACGCTGCAGTATCCGATCAAAGCACGACACGGTGCCTCTAAGGTCTATATGCAGCCTGCCTCAGAAGGTACGGGCGTTATTGCTGGTGGTGCCATGCGTGCGATCTTGGAACTGGCGGGAGTGCAGAATGTTCTGGCGAAGTGCTACGGCTCGACCAATCCGGTTAACGTAGTTTACGCCACTTTTAAAGGCCTGAGGGACATGCGCGCTCCGGAAGATATTGCTGCAAAGCGCGGCAAGACGGTAGAAGAGCTGGTCGGCTAACAGTCGGCGAAGCGACACACGATTATTGACACAGACAGTAGTAGACGACGATGGCCAAAACTAAAGAGACAGTCAAAGTAACGCTCGTTCGAAGCCCAATCGGCTCACTGCCCAAGCACAAGCTGTGCTTGCAAGGCCTCGGCTTGCGCCGTATGCATCAAACTGTAGAAGTGGAAGACACGCCAGCTGTTCGCGGCATGATCAACAAGATCAGCTATATGCTGGCCGTGGAATAAGCAAACAGGAAACTAGGTAATAGCTATGCAACTGAATAATTTGAGTCCTGCAGCAGGCAGCACGAAAGCGAAAAAGCGCGTCGGTCGCGGCATCGGTTCTGGCTGGGGAAAAACCTGTGGTACCGGACATAAGGGACAAAAATCCCGAAGCGGCGGAACGGTGCGTCCGGGTTTTGAAGGCGGACAAATGCCCCTGCAAATGCGTCTGCCTAAGTACGGTTTCTCGTCTCGCATCGGTCGCGTTACAGCAGAGATTCGAAGCGCAGAGCTGAACAAGGTTGAAGGGGAAACTGTCAACCTGGAAACTCTGCGGAAGGCGGGTTTGATCAATGCGTCGATCAAACGCGTCAAGGTGATGCTTTCTGGCGAGGTGACACGGAAGCTGAGTGTTGAGGGTGTTCGTGTCAGTAAAGGCGCGAAAGAGGCGATTGAAAAAGCTGGCGGCAGTGTGGCCGAGTTTGTCGAGGAGAAGCCCGCCAAACTGACCAAGAAAGCAGCGACTTCGCCCACTGAATCAGCAGCAGAGTAATCGCGGTCACTGGCCCGGGAAGATAAAGCGAAATTAAAACCAAGTAACTGAGATGGCGAACAAACCAAACATCAATCCAGAAAACATCGGCGCAGGGCTCGGCGAGCTTAAGTCGCGCCTGTTGTTTCTGCTGTTCGCGATTTTTGTGTACCGAATCGGGACTCATATTCCGGTTCCGGGGATTGATCCCCTTCAGCTGCAGGCCTTCTTCAATCAGAATGAGGGCACGTTTGCAGACCTGTTCAACATGTTTTCGGGTGGCGCTCTTGAACGCATGAGTATCGTTGCGCTGGGCATCATGCCCTATATTTCCGCTTCCATTATCATGCAGTTGCTGACAGCGGTGAGCCCGCAGCTCGACCAGCTGAAGAAGGAAGGCGAGTCAGGACGAAGGAAGATTACGCAATACACCCGATATGGTGCTCTGGTTCTGGCCACCGTACAGGGCACGGGTATGACGGTTGGCTTACTGGCGCCCATGGCCTACAGCCCCGGCATCGCATTCAATCTGACCGCGATTATCTCCCTGGTGACCGGCGCAATGTTTCTGATGTGGTTGGGCGAGCAGATCACGGAAAAAGGCATTGGCAACGGGATTTCGATGCTGATCTTTGCCGGGATCGTTGCTGGCTTTCCTGCCGCAGTGGGGACTTCGCTCACCCAGGCTTATGAAGGTCAGATCAGCGGCGTATTACTTTTGGTCGTTGGGCTGATTGCGATCGGGGTGGTCGCCTGCATCATTTATGTTGAGCGAGCTCAGCGGCGTATAACAGTGAACTATGCGAAACGTCAGCAGGGGCGGCGGATGTATCAGGCCCAGGCCAGCCATCTTCCGCTTAAAATAAACATGGCCGGTGTGATTCCTGCGATTTTTGCCAGCAGCATTCTGTTGTTTCCGGCCTCTCTCGGCCAGTGGTTTGGCCAGTCCGAGGGCGCCGAGTGGCTGCAAGATTTGGCGCTGCTGATTGGCCCGGGTCAGCCTTTGTACATCATCATTTTCAGCGCCATGATCATTTTCTTCTGCTTTTTCTATACCGCGCTGGTGTTCAATCCACGTGATGTGGCAGAGAACCTGAAGCGGTCGGGCGCATTTATCCCCGGTATTCGCCCCGGGGAGCAGACAGCAAAGTACATCGACGGCGTTATCACCCGCCTGACGATGTTCGGTGCGGTATATATCACCCTGGTTTGTCTGCTACCAAATTTCATGCAGATGCTCGCGAATGTGCCCTTTAATCTGGGCGGAACGGCACTGTTGATATCGGTCGTGGTAACCATGGATTTCTGGTCTCAGGTGCAGTCTCACCTGATGTCACATCAGTATGATTCTCTGATGAAGAAGTCGAAGCTGGGTAACTACGGGCGTAGCGGTATTTAAAGCAGGGATACAGTGTTCGAAACTCAAGCGCGCCGGGCGTGCTTGAATGGAGGTTAGAAATGAAAGTACGCGCATCAGTAAAGAAAATTTGCCGTAACTGTAAGGTGATCAAGCGTAACGGTTCGGTTCGAGTGATTTGTAGTGCGGAGCCTCGACACAAGCAGCGTCAGGGTTAAGCAGAGAAAATAGGAACGGAGTAGATCTATGGCACGTATTGCCGGGGTTAACATACCAGACAACAAGCATATCGTGATTTCACTTCGATATGTTTTCGGTATTGGTCCAACGAAAGCGCAGCAAATCTGTGACGCCACAGGCATTGCGCCTGCTACGAAAACGGCTGAATTGAGCCCTGAACAGTTGGATGATGTCCGCGCGGAAGTCGCTAAGCTCTCTACTGAAGGCGATCTGCGCCGAGAGATTTCCATGAACATCAAGCGACTCATGGATCTTGGCTGCAACCGGGGTATCCGTCACCGTCGGAACCTTCCTGTCCGGGGGCAGCGCACGAAGACAAATGCACGTACCCGAAAAGGTCCCCGTAAACCAATACGCAAGTAACACTAACTTTCAGAGAAAGGATAGAGATACTCCAATGAATAGTAGTGGAGTACCTGGTAACTAAGATGGCTACAGCTAAATCAGGCAAAAAGAAAGCACGCTCTACCGTCATAGACGGCATCGCGTTTATCCATGCTTCATTCAACAACACGATCATTACGATTACTGATCGTCAGGGAAATGCCCTTTCCTGGGCCACGGCCGGTGGATCTGGCTTCCGTGGCTCACGAAAGTCAACTCCATTCGCCGCGCAGGTTGCTGCTGAGAAAGCGGGAAAGGCGGCGATCGAGTCCTATGGTCTAAAGAACCTTGACGTCAAGGTAAACGGACCGGGTCCTGGTCGCGAGTCTGCGGTCAGAGCTCTGAATGGCTGTGGATTGAAAATTGGCAATATCACAGATGTGACCCCGATTCCCCACAATGGTTGCCGACCGCCCAAGAAGCGGCGCGTCTAGACTAGGAGAAATAGTATGGCCCGTTATTTAGGCCCCAAATGCAAACTGGCTCGTAGAGAAGGCACTGACCTCTTTTTGAAAAGCGGTGTGCGCCCGATTGACAGCAAGTGCAAGGTTGAAACCATCCCCGGTCAGCACGGTCAACGCCGCGGTCGACTGTCGGACTATGGCGTGCAGCTCCGTGAAAAACAGAAGGTTCGGAGAACCTACGGCGTTCTGGAAAAGCAGTTCCGCAGCTACTACAAAGAGGCGGCCCGTCGAAAGGGCGCTACCGGTGAGAATCTGCTGCAGTTGCTGGAATGCCGTTTGGACAACGTCGTCTATCGCATGGGGTTTGGCTCGACTCGCGCCGAAGCGCGACAGCTGGTATCACACAAGTCCATCCTCGTGAATGGATCAGTCGTCAACGTACCTTCCTATCAGATCAGTGAAGGAGACGTTGTCTCGATCCGCGAGAAGGCAAAGCAGCAGCTACGAATCAAGTCCGCGCTGGAGCTGGCTGCACAGCGAAGCGACATTGACTGGGTATCTGTCGACATGTCAAAGCTTGAAGGTCAATTCACGCGCAAGCCCGATCGCGCGGATCTGCCTTCAGAGATCAATGAAAATCTGATCGTTGAGCTTTATTCCAAGTAGTGTCCAAACACAGAAAGGGTGGATTACATGCAAATTTCTTTATCTGATTTTCTAACACCGCAAGTGATACAGGTTGATGAGTTCGACAAGTGTCACTCCAAAGTGGTGTTGGAACCTCTTGAGCGTGGCTTTGGCCATACATTGGGTAATGCACTGCGTCGGATTCTGCTGTCATCAATGCCGGGTTGCGCAGTTGAAGAGGTAGAAATTGACGGCGTCGTGCATGAGTACAGCACTATTGAGGGTGTTCGTGAAGACGTCATTGAAATTCTGCTGAACCTGAAAGGTCTGGCAGTTGTTCTGAATAACCGTGACGAAGCCATTCTGAATCTCAGTAAAAAAGGCGCCGGTGCCGTGACAGCGGGCGATATTGAGTTGGATCATGATGTGGAGATCATCAACCCGGATCATGTGATTGCCAACCTCAACAGTAACGGCGAGTTGAACATGCGCATCCTGGTGCGCAAAGGGCGTGGCTATTCGCCAGCTGACAGCCGGGCCAGTGACGAAGAGGAAACTAGAGCAGTCGGCAAGCTGTTGCTTGACGCTTCCTACAGCCCGGTTGTTCGTATCTCTTACTCGGTGGAAAATGCCCGGGTAGAACAGCGTACGGATCTTGATAAGCTGATTATCAATCTTGAAACGAACGGTACGATAGACCCTGAAGAGGCCATACGTCGTGCCGCGACGATTTTGCAACACCAGTTGAGCGTGTTTGTTGATCTGCAAAGCGAGATTATCGCTGAGCCTGAGGAGCGGGAAGACGAGATTGATCCCATACTGCTTCGACCCGTTGATGATCTTGAGCTCACGGTTCGCTCCGCAAACTGCCTCAAGGCAGAGGACATTTACTATATCGGCGACCTGATTCAGCGTACCGAAGTTGAGCTGTTGAAGACGCCGAACCTTGGCAAGAAATCACTGACTGAGATCAAAGATGTTCTGGCTACCCGCGGCTTATCACTTGGCCTGCGTTTGGACAACTGGCCGCCATCCAGCCTCAAGACAGATGACCGTGCTGCCTGAAGCAGGCGCACACAAGATAAAGGTATAGAGTTATGCGACATCGACACAGCGGTCGCCAACTGAATCGCAATAGTCCACACCGAACTGCCATGTTCAGAAACATGACAGCTTCGCTGGTGGAGCACGAAATCATCAGAACAACCCTGGTGAAGGCGAAGGAATTGCGTTCAGTGGCAGAGCCATTAATCACCCTGGCCAAGAACGACAGCGTTGCAAACCGACGTCTGGCATTCAGCAGGACCCGCAACAAGGCGACAGTGGGTAAGCTGTTCGATGAGCTCGGGCCTCGCTATGCAAATCGGCCCGGCGGATATATCCGGATCCTCAAATGCGGGGAACGGCCGGGCGACAAAGCGCCGATGGCTTACGTCGAGCTGGTTGACCGGCCGCAGCTTGATATCGCCGATCATGAGGACGAAGCAGCGGTTGCTGAAGAAGAATAAGCACGGCGCACTGCGCTGAGCCGAGAATAATCCGGACTGCGCTTGCCGGCAAAACAAGCCCGATCTTCCTCACGGTACTATGGACACCGAAGGTTGATCGGGTTTTTTATTGATCAGGATTTTTTATGACTAGCTCTTTTCATCCGCCAGCCAGAACCCTAATGGGCCCCGGCCCATCTGATGTGAATCCGCGAATTCTCGAAGCGCTTTCCCGGCCGACTATTGGTCATCTTGACCCTGCTTTCATCAGCATGATGGATGAGCTCAAAACTCTGCTGCAGTTTGCTTTCCGCACGACAAATGAGCTGACGATCCCGGTGTCAGCGCCGGGCTCTGCCGGCATGGAATGCGTGTTTGCCAATCTTGTTGAGCCGGGCGAAAAGCTGATTGTGTGTCAGAACGGGGTCTTCGGCGGCCGTATGAAAGAAAACGTAGAGCGCTGTGGCGGTACTGCAGTTATGGTTACGGATGACTTTGGTGCGCCTGTAGATCCGGAAAAGCTTGAAGATGCCTTAAAGAAACATCCCGATGCGGTGGCGGTTGCCTTTGTCCACAGTGAAACCTCTACCGGTGTACGGAGTGACGCTGAGGCTCTTTGTACCCTCGCTCGCGGGTATGAATGCCTTACGATTGTTGATGCTGTCACTACGCTGGCAGGCATTCCTCTCGAAGTCGATGCTTGGGGCATAGATGCGATCTATTCCGGTACGCAAAAATGTCTCTCCTGCATCCCCGGCTTATCTCCCGTCAGTTTCTCGCCACGTGCTGCGGCGAAGATTACCAATCGTAAGAACAGGGTCCAGAGCTGGTTTCTTGATACTAATCTGGTCATGGGTTACTGGGGAGCGGATGCGAAACGGTCGTATCATCACACCGCCCCGGTAAACTCGCTTTATGCGCTGCACGAATCTCTGGTGATCCTTGAGGAAGAAGGTTTGGAGGATTCCTGGAAACGCCACCGCTTGAATCATCTTGCGCTGGTGGCAGGGCTTGAAAGTCTTGGTCTGGGTTTTGTCGTGGAAGAAGCCAGTCGCTTACCGCAATTAAACGCTGTCTCATTTCCTCAACAAATTGACGACGCCGCAGTCCGGCGCGCGCTGCTGACTGAGTACGGCTTGGAAATCGGTGCGGGCCTCGGTGCTCTGGCCGGGAAAGTTTGGCGGATCGGTCTGATGGGTTATGCCAGTAATCGTAAAAACGTGAATCTCTGCGTTTCTGCTCTGGGGAATGTCTTGAATGCACAGGGGCACCGCTGTGATGTCAGCCAGGCGATCGCCGAGGCGGAGCGAGTCTACGATTGAGCAGCCTGCCGGGGCATTCAGTTCCGGCATTTTTCTAACACGTGTCGGACGGCTCACTTTCTTTTCTAAAATTCTGGAATTACTGCGACCCCATGGTAAACGCCGCCTCTCGGAACTATATCGAGCTCTTTCTGATGTCCGCGATCTGGGGCTCGTCTTTTCTGTTTCTCCGAATAGCAGCGCCTGAGTTCGGTCCGTTCCTGCTGATACAGATGCGTGTGCTCACTGCGGTTATCGTCATGCTGCCAATTTGCATGGTATTCGGCAAGTGGGGCGAACTGATCGCTAACTGGCGCATCATATTCCTGGTCAGCCTCACAAACATGGCTGTGCCGTTCTGCTTGTTTGCCTACGCCGCCCTCTCTATGGGTTCTGGTTTGCTGTCTATCATGAATGCGACTGTTCCGTTTTTTACCGCTCTGATAGGGTTTGCGGTCTTTGGCCAGCGGCTCTCTTCGCTGTCGCTGTTTGGCATGGCAGTGGGTTTCAGCGGAGTAATCGTCCTGGTGTTCGACCCTGATGCGATAAATCTTGCAGAGGGCGGACTGCTGGCAGTTTCCGCAGCGTTGTGCGCCTGTTTTCTTTACGGGATGGCTCTTAATCTCGTGTCGAGAAGGCTGACAGCGGTATCCGGTTTGGCAATTACTACCGGCAGTCTGCTGTTTTCCTCTGTGCTGCTGGTGCCATTTTCAATGCAGTCATTGCCGGATGAGATGCCCGGCGTTTCTGCCTGGATGGCGGTCACGGCGCTGGGCATAGGGTGTACGGGGCTGGCTTATCTCATGTTCTACAGACTGATTGCCCGTATCGGTTCTGAACAGACGATTATGACTGCCTATCTGATCCCGCTTTTCAGCCTGTTGTGGGGCAATCTGTTCCTCTCGGAGAGCATAACTGCATTTACGGTGCTGGGATGCTTGCTGGTCTTACTGGGTGTGGGGATGACCACTGGTAAACTTCCCGGGCTGTTTAATCGGACCTCAGCATCGCGTTAAGGCGGGCTTCGAAAGCTTAATTCGTAATCCTGAAGGCATTTTCAGGCAGAATCCGGCGCGAATTTGACCTGATTTGACGTTTTTGGCGCAGGAAATCGCCATATTTAATAGTAATTCGTACACTTATCGTCTAAGTTACTGTTTTTACAAGTATTCTCTATTCAAAGATGCTGAGTTTTTAATTCAGGCAGGACGCGCAGGGCGGGTAATCGCATGCAGGCTGAGCCCGGTTTAACAATAGAAGACCCGATTGAGGGCGATTTCGATCAGGACGCGTCAGCAGTCCCGAGAATCGAGTTGCAATCACCGCCTCTGTCAGAGCTCATTGATGAGCGAGAATATGAGGATACGGCTGTGTCTCTGGAGTCGGTCGATTCGCAGACCATTCAGGGCAAGTTGCAGCAGCTTAACTCCAGCTCTGACACCATCATCATCAAGGAACCACTGGCATTCATAGCGACTGAGATTGCTATGGACAGGGTCAAACTGCTGCGTCTCGAAAAGCCGTACAAGATCTCCCTGGGAGAGACATTAAATCCGGACGTCAGTGTTGATCAGGACTCCCAGGGCTTTGAAGTCCTGTTCACTGACGGCACCACAATTTCGGGCGATACCTTTGGCTATCGAATCGAAACTAACGGCATTCACTTCTACGAAATTACGGCGATTAAACGTCAGTCCTTTTACTGTAAACATCTGTTTATTCCCCACGCAGCAATCGATCGTCATAGCATCAGCGATCGGCCTGAACCTCAACGGGATAGCAAGCCCGCCGGTGAGCAGGACACTGCTGAGCCGCTTCAGAATCGTGCTACAGCAGAGGAAATTCGCCCGACCACCGGTGCCGAGCTTGATGAGGCTTTGTCTGTGATTGAGCAGGTGCAGGACAATCTTGAGAGCGAACTGCTTACGGAGCAGCAAGCTGGTGAGCCAAATACTGAAGAGCTGGAGAATCAGCCTGAGGCTGATCAGATTCAAGAGCAGTCTGTTCAAAAATTGATGGGCGACCAAAGCGTCAGCGAATTGCCCGAAGGTTTATCGCAAGAAGGGCAGTACAGGCAGCAACCTGCCAATGAACAACTCAATGAACAGTTCGATGGAGAGTCAGACGAAGAGGAAGATGGAGATTCGCAGCTGTCGCTGGAAATGAATCTCCAGGAAATACGTCACGACCAATCACCGGATCGCTCGCGTCTGGTCAGTAAATATTTGGCTGCAGATAAAATCTCCGGTCATTCTGAACTTGAGACAGCTCTTGCGCGCCAGAAAAATATGCCGAATCTGAAGCTTGGCGATATTCTGGTTGGGGAAGGATTGGTCAGTGAAGCGCAGCTAAATGAAGCGCTTGCCGAACAAAAACAAAAGCACAAAGAAGCCCTTGGTGAAATTCTGGTTCAGCAGGGCGTCATTGAAAAAGATGAGATCCAACAGGCGCTCGCGAAAAAGCTCGGGATACCCTTTGTCAATCTGCGCGAGTTCACTATAGACAATGATGTCATTTCCTTACTCACCGCAGCAACGGCGCTCAAGCACAAAGTCGTCCCTCTTTACGTCTATGAAGGCAAGATTGTTATTGCTCTCGAGAATCCTATGGATTGGCATATTACGGACGCAGTGAGCTTCAGTATTAACAAGTATGTTGAGCCGGTGATGGCGTCTGCGGAAGATCTGAACTGGGCTTTGCAATTTTATTATTCGTTTGAAGATATCCAGTCTACGATCAAGGAGTTCGATGAGGCTGAAGACGATGCGGAAGAGCCTGAAGATTACGATGCGACCATATTTTCAGCAATCGAGACGCAGCAGGTCACTGATAATGTTGTTGTAAAGATTGTCAATAAAATCATCGAAGACGCCCATCGTCAGAAATGTTCCGATATTCATATCGAACCGGGCTCGGGTAAACAAAAGGTGGTAGTTCGCTTTCGCAAAGATGGCGTGTTGACCACCTACTATAAATTTCCGCCTCGATATCGTTCGGTGTTTGTTTCTCGAATCAAGGTGATGGCGCACCTGGACATTTCCAACAAAAGCCGGCCTCAAGATGGCAAAATTAACTTCCGTCATTTCGCGCCGATTGATATTGAACTGCGAGTCGCGACGATTCCAACTCAAGGTGGTATCGAGGATGTTGTCATCCGGATTCTGTCCGGTGGACAGTGCATGCCGATCAATGCCATCGGTTTGAGTACGTCGAATTATGACGATGTGCTGAGTGCTGTTTCCAAACCATACGGCATGTTTCTGGTTTGCGGTCCGACCGGATCAGGCAAGAGCACAACATTGCATTCGATATTAAGCTACCTGAACAATTCAGAGCGTAAGATCTGGACAGCCGAAGATCCCGTTGAAATTACCCAACCGGGCTTGAGGCAGGTTGAGGTGAACGAAAAACTCGGTATGACCTTCGCCGGCGCAATGCCCGCGTTCCTCAGAGCGGACCCGGATATCATCATGGTTGGCGAGATGAGGGATACAGAAACAGCAGGTACCGCCATTGAGGCCGCCCTCACCGGTCATCTCGTACTCTCTACTCTGCATACCAACAGCGCAGCAGAGAGCATTACGCGCCTGCTGGACATGGACATGGACCCTTTTAATTTTGCCGACGCCATGGTGGGTATTCTGTCGCAGCGGCTGGTGAAAACGCTGTGTCCTTCCTGTAAAGCGTCTTATGTGGCTGAACCGGAGGAGATCGAGGTGCTGGCAACTGAATTCTGTCGGGAAACACTGCCGCCGGAATTGCGCATCGATCCTTCAGAGAAGCTCGTTCAGCAGCAGATTGAGGCCTGGACTGAGCGTTTTGCGTATCGAGGCGAATTTACCTTATTCAGAGCGGCGGGCTGTGCTGAATGTCTGGATACCGGATATCGGGGGCGTGTCGGCGTTCACGAACTGTTGATGAATACGCCCAAGATCAAAAAGATGATCCTGAGCAGATCGCCCGCCGCCGAGATTCATTTTGAGGCCAAGAAATCCGGTATGAAGACTCGAAAGCAGGATGGCCTTGAGAAAATCCTGATGGGCTATACGGACCTCACCCAGACCCGTACGCTGTGAGCAGGACCCCGTGCCGGCGCAACGCTAGGCCGTTGAGGCCTCTGGAACTTGTGCGGCTCACTGACTGAAGACTGACCGCCTGAGAGCAACCTGAGGGCAATTAGGCCGGATACAAACGCCGGTGTCCGGCAGCCTTTCTCGATCCCTGAACGTAAGCCAAAAAAAAGCCGACCACCCGGCAGGTGGTCGGCTTTTTTTGTTTACCTGTGGCTAGTGGCCACTGCTGCCGGGCGCGGCAGCGGGCAGCGCCATTGCGGTCAGTTTTGAGCCGGTCTGGAGCATGATGTACTGATGTCCATCGTGCATCCATGTGCTCATACCATAGCGGCTTCTGCCAGGCACTTCGATAGCAGCTTCTGTTGCTCCGGTCGATTTGTTAACCGCATACAGCATCGGAGTTCCGTCAGTTTCTGTATCAGAGTAAACGAGCATGTTGGGTGTAACGGTCATGGGTACCAGTGCTCCGGTGCCCGTATTGCCGACATCAAGATTATTCTCTTCGATGACCCGCTGAACCCGAGCCGGAGTGTTACCGGTCGGTACCATCCACTCATGCTCACCCGTGTTCATATTGATAGCGGTAATGCGGCTATAGGGTGGCTTGAAGTAGGGGATTTGCGCAGGGTGCCGTGGTGATCCCGCGCCGGGGCCATTGGCGAACTGCGCGTAGGTGGAGCCGGTTGGCAATTCATACTGCAGGTCAGCCTCTTCGCCCGGTACGAGCTGGACTGGACTGCACGCTGAGCGAGATGAGACGTACAGCATGCCGGTGGTCGGATCGGCTACGGCTGGCGCGGTAATATTCGCGCCGCCACCGCCACCCGGACAGAACATGGCAGCTCGCTTGCCGGACTCATGACCCCGCTGTATGGGAGGCAAAAACAGCGGCCCCATCATATAGTCAGACATCGCGGTTATGGCCTGTTGACGCAGTTCGGGTGTCCAATCCACTAAATCGTCAATAGAAATACCCTGAATGTCGAACGGCGCAGGTTTGGTGGGGAATGGCTGCGTAGGCGACAGTTTTTCGCCTGGCACGGTAGACTGAGGGACAGGGCGTTCCTCGATCGGCCAGAGTGGCTCACCTGTCAGCCTGTTGAACGCATAGACAAAGCTCTGTTTGGTGACCTGCATAACCGCCGGGATGTCCCGGCCATCCACATTGACGTCCATCAGAATGGGCGACATCGGGTTATCGTAGTTCCAGATGTCGTGGTGAACCATCTGGAAATGCCAGGCTCTTTCGCCAGTTGATGCATCCAGTGCGATCAAACTGGTGCCGAAGAGGTTGTCACCCGGGCGGAAACCGCCGTAATAGTCGATGGTTGCACCGTTGGTCGGGACAAACACCAGATTGTTTTCAACATCGGCGGTAATCGGAGCCCAGGAGGACACGTCACCGGTCCATTCCCAGGCGTCGTTTTCCCAGGTCTCATGACCGTATTCGCCCGGACGCGGGATTACATTGAATTTCCATTTGAACTCTCCGCTGGTCTTGTCATAGGCAAGGATGTCGCCGGGGATATTCTCAATCCGTGACTGATGATAGCCCTGTTCAGCGGAGTTGCCGACTATGATGGTGTCGTTAACGATCACGGGCGGTGAAGAGGAGGTGATATAACCGGTCTCCAGAGGTACGCCGTCATAGGGATCATAGGGGTGGCCAAGGTCTGCCAGGAGGTCAACCACACCGGTTTCCGGGAAACCCTCGATGGGAACAGGCTGACCGAAGCCTTCGAGTGGTGTGCCGGTCACAGCGTCCAGAGCTACCAGGAAGAATCCGGGAGTGATGATGTAAATGATCCCCCGGCCGTCCACCTCATCGTAGCCGATGCCCTTTCCGTAGTCAGCGCGCATTGAGTATTCCCAGCGTGCGGTATTCGGAAGACGATAGCTCCAGACGGTTTCTCCCGTCTTCGGGTCGATGGCGACCACGTGTCGGCGAGGGCCTGCCACGGTGTAGAGCATACCGTTGATGTAGCTCGGGGTTGCACGGCCGCTGCTTGCGCCCATGCTGGCACCGTCCCATTCCCAGACCACTTCAAGGTCCTCGAAATTATCGACGGTAATCTCGTCAGCGGGAGAATATCGGGTGTGGCCGAAATCATTACCGAGGGTAAACCACTCAACCGAATCCTGGGCCATCACGCTTGCGGAACAGGCCAGAACCAGGGCTGCCGTGGCGATCGGCTTGATGCTTTGCAGGATAGTTCGTTTTATTGTCATTGTAAGCCTCACTGAGATGTAAAAAAATCCAGTTTTTACTGCGTCGGGCTCACCGTCGTTTTTAATAATAAGTCAGTAAAAACAACAGGTTGAGGCGCTTCGATCCGATCTGGAGGCGCAGCACCACCCACTGTCAACTTACCGGAAGGGTTCAGCTTTGTCCATGGTCAAATAGTGACCAAACTTTACAGCAAAATTCGGCTAAACCCCTGAGATATCAGGCATTTGGGAATTCGCTGCAGACCATTCGCAGACTCGGTGTTACAGCCGCTTGGTCACTTGTTCACGGGATTGACCGGTAGGAGAGAAGGGTGAAGCTGTGTGCCCGCAACGGTGACTCTGCAGTCTTTACAACCTGAGCTCAAACGGCCGCGAACAGAGGGATACTCTCGGTTGCTCTGGGCTGCATCAGTTGAGTCATTGGGCCAGGCTCAGCTCCCGGCTGTCTTCCGGTCCGTCGTGGTCTTGTTCAGCACAAAACTGATGATCAGCAAGGGCCAGATACCCAGGTGGATCATGACGTCGGCCGTGTTGAATACATAATGCCAGAAGGGGATTTGCTGAATATCAATAAAATCAATGACGCTGCCGTAGACCAGTCGATCGGTGATATTGCTGGCGCCGCCTCCGACTACAAACCCAAAGCAGATGTACTCATAGCGTTCGAGGGTCGGATTGACTATCAGGTAGGCCGAGACGCCCACCAGCAGGCCGATACTGATCAAGCCGAAAAGCCATCCGGACCCTTGCGCCAGTCCAAAAACGCCTCCGAAATTTCTCAGATGCGTGAGATGAACAAACCGGCTCAGCTCCAGCGTTGTGTTCTGAGGAATGGTGTTGTTGACCCAAAGACCGATTGCCTGACACAGCAACAGGACAGATAGGCTGATCACTATGAAGATCAAGATGTTGTGGTAGCGTCGTTCCAAGGTTCTCGCTTCCTTCGCTCCCCGACGTGGCGTGCAAGCATATCACACGTCGCTTGCTCCGAGCGGCGCAGCACAGGCTGTCGCATCAGGTTTTCACTGTTCGGAGTTTCGGCTGGACGATGCGTGTCAGCAGGACGTTTGACTGAATGTCTTCACTGATCATAAGGCTGGTCGGCGTATTGCAGGATCCGATAATTATCCTCAGCATCCACGCAGACAATACTGTGCGCACAGTTGTGCATTTGAGGTGGGGTCCAGAGTTGAGCCATGTGCCGCCCTTCGATGTGGGCCAGCACCGTTTTGATCAGGGCGCCGTGGCTGACCAGGGCGACGAGTTGACCCGCGTGTTTGAAATAGATGTCCCTGATTGCCGCCAGAGCCCTATTTTGCAACTGGAAGAAGGTCTCGGCGCCGGGCACATCGAATTTGTGGGGTTCTTGCCAAAAGTGGTGAAAGGATTCCGGGGACTCTGCTTCCAGTTCGGCATACAGCCTGCCTTCCCACTCGCCCATCTGAATTTCCCGCAAGGTATCAAGATAAGTGACGGGCTTCTCCCAGTCAGGAAAGGCATGGGCTACCGTCTGTCGAGTTCGCACACTGCTGCTGCAGTAGAGCGCATCGAACGGCACGGCGCTGATGCGGGCACCGAGCGTTTTGGCCTGCTCGATGCCCAGTTCGGTCAGTACGGAATCGCTTTGTCCCTGCGCTCGGCGCTCCTCGTTCCAGTTGGTTTGTCCATGTCTGATCAGATGCAATTCCATGACGTTCAGCGCTGGCTGCGTATGCGCGCGACAGCGTCCTGCCAGCCTGCGTACTGGCGGCTGCGCCAGTCTGCATTACTTTGCGGGGTGAAAGCGCGTTCGAGTTGCCATTTCGCCGCGATTGCGTCCAGCGAGTCGAAGACGCCCTGGTGAAGCCCTGCCATGTAAGCTGCGCCAAGTGCGGTGGTTTCAGTGATAGCAGGGCGATGTACTTCTGCATCGAGGACGTCTGCCAGTTTCTGCAGGACGTAGTTATTTTTGACCATACCGCCGTCTACACGCAGCGTTGAGAGTTGTGCGCCATCCGCTGCGATAGCCTCAACCAGATCTTTCGTCTGATAGCACACAGACATCAATCCGGCGGTGACGACTTCTTTGATGCCCGTATCACGCGTCATACCCAACAGTGCTCCTCTGGCATCAGGATCCCAGTAGGGCGCGCCGAGACCTGTAAAAGCCGGCACTAAATAGACTGAAAGGTCGTCCCCGGTTTGTTCGGCGAGTGCCTCTGAGGCACCGGCGTCGTCAATCAGTTTCAGGCCATCGCGAATCCACTGCATCGTAGCTCCTGCCATGAATATACTGCCCTCGATGGCATAGGCTGGCTCTCCCTTGAGGCGATAGGCAACGGTACTCAGCAGCTGATTGTCAGACTTGAGCACGTCTGTTCCGGTATTCAGCAACAGGAAGCAGCCGGTGCCGTAGGTGCTTTTTGCCATGCCTTTCTGGAAACAGCCCTGTCCGAATGCTGCGCTTTGTTGATCGCCGATCATCCCGGTGATGGGGATGGAAGCACCGAAGAGAGAGGGCTCGGTGGTGCCGAAATCTGCGGCACAGTCCTTTACCTCCGGCAACACCGACGCCGGTACTTCAAACAGCGAAAGCAGGTCCTCATCCCAGGATTGCGACCGAATATTAAAAAGCATGGTCCGAGAGGCGTTGGTGGCATCGGTGAAGTGACTTTTTCCGCCGGTAAGTTTCCACAGCAACCAGCTGTCGACGGTGCCGAAAGCAAGTTCGCCTCGATCAGCGCGCGCTCTCGCGTCAGGGACGTTGTCCAGAATCCAGCGTATCTTGGTCGCTGAGAAATAGGGGTCCAGCAACAGTCCGGTTTTGCTCTGAATATCAGAGACCGTGTTCTGCTGCTGCTTGAGCTCGGCGCAGTAGTCGCTGGTGCGTCGGTCCTGCCAGACAATTGCATGATGGATCGGTGCGCCGGTTGATCTGTCCCAAACGACGGTGGTTTCCCGCTGGTTGGTGATGCCGATGCACAGGATATCCTCGGCCTGTACCTTGGCTGCATTCATGGCAGCCTCACAGCTTGCCAGTGTGGTGGCCCAGATTTCATCCGCATCATGTTCTACCCAACCGTTATTCGGGAAATGCTGCGTGAACTCCTGTTGTCCGAGGCCTAACTGCTTGCCTTCGGTGTCAAATACCAGAGCGCGACTGCTGGTCGTGCCCTGATCGATCGCGAGGATTGCTTTGCCCATTCTGTATGTCCTGTGTGTCCATTGAATTGCGGTGTCTGCAGGCTGAATGCTCAGCCTCAGACAATCTCTCTGGCTGATTCGTGCGGAAAAACATGCCTTACACAGTTGCCGTCGAGAAATTTCGCTGAGGTGTCATGTTACACTAACTCAGCGAATGTAGGGTGACAGGTACGGGGCCTTTCGGCATTTCGCGATCTGGCTGATTTCAATTTTTCAGAGTGACAAAGTCTCAATCAGAGTTTGATCTGCTGGTTATTGGTGGCGGTATTAACGGTGCTGGCATAGCCGCTGATGCCGCCGGCCGGGGTTTGTCCGTTGCGCTGTTGGAGAAAGGCGATCTGGCCAGCGCCACTTCTTCCTGGAGTTCAAAGCTGATTCACGGCGGTTTGCGCTATCTCGAAAATTATCACTTTGGTCTGGTCAGGAAATCGTTGAAGGAACGGGAAGTGCTGACCACTGCCGCCCCTCATCTGGTGACGCCACTGGCCTTTCAGATTCCCATGCTGCCAGAATCCCGCAGTGCAATCCTGCTGCGCTGCGGGCTGTTCCTTTATGACACGCTTGCCACGCGCAAACACTACAGTGCTTCCCGAGCAGTCCGGTATCGGGCTGACAGCCCGCTCGAGGCCTCTATCAGGAAAGGGTTTGAGTATTGGGATGCGCAGGTGGACGATTCGCGTCTTGTGGTGGCCAATGCTTTGCAGGCTAGGCAGCGCGGTGCAGTTGTTCTGACCCGCCATGAGGTGACGGACGCCTCAGCCCATCCGGAAGGCTGGTCTGTTGCGGTAAAGGATCACCTTTCGGCCATCAGGAAAACGCTGACTTGCAAAGTGCTGGTGAATGCAGCCGGTCCCTGGGTGAGTCAGCTTGATGGCAAAATCGCCGGCAGCGAAAAGGCGCATCCGTTGCGACTGGTCAAAGGCAGTCATCTTGTTTTGCCGAAGCTCAGTGCACAGAACAAGGCATTCCTTCTGCAGCATGAGGATGGCCGGGTTGTGTTTGTGATCCCTTATCTGGATGACTATTCCCTGGTAGGAACCACAGAGGAGGAATATTCAGGGGATCTCGATGTGCCTCAGATTTCAGAATCAGAGGTCAGTTACCTGCTGAAGATCGTGAATCACTATTTCAAGGTGAACGTCAGTGATGAACAGATTGTGGGGGCGTTCTCCGGGATTCGCCCGCTGATAGAGAATGAAGGCGAGCAAGCCAGCCGGGTCTCGAGGGACTACCGTTTGCAGCTGAACAGACTGCCAGCGCCGTTGCTCTCTGTTTATGGCGGTAAGGTCACCACTTACCGTTTGCTGGCCGAACAGGTGTTGGATCGATTACGGGAGTTTTTCCCGGCTATGACCGGAAGCTGGACAGCAAGCGCTGTCCTGCCCGGTGGTGATTTCGCAGCGCAGGACGAGCTACAGCAGCAGCTGGCAGAGCGATACCCCTGGCTGAGACCGGATCTCATCAGACGCTGGCTGAACGCGTATGGAACCTGTGCGGCAGAAATTGTTGGAGCGGCGCGCAGCATGGGTGATCTGGGGGTCTGTTTCGGTGCCAATCTTTTCCAACTTGAGGTCGACTATCTTTGCGCCCGGGAGTGGGCGATCACCGCTGAAGATATCCTCTGGCGCCGAACCAAGCTCGGATATGTGTTCTCCGAGGAGGAGGTCAGCTCCCTGTCTCACTACCTGAAGCAGCGCCGGCAGATGTAGCCCTGACCCGGGGTGTGCGTCCGATCAGCATCGCGACAGTTTAACGGCCTGCTCCGTGAGATTTCGTCTGGAGCGCTTCTTTCCTGCCAGCCTATGCGATAGGCTCTGATTCCGGCAGCAGAACTGTTCAGGAGATCAGAACATGATCCTATCACCGTCTCGTTTTTCGTTTACCGGCCTTTTGAGTGTGTTGTTGATCTTGATCGCAGGTATGCCCATGCGGTCAGAGGCGCAAGCCAGAGCCTATCCAGAGGCTCTGAGTGGTGGAAACTACATGCACAATTTTTATTTTCCGCCGGCGCCGAGCTCAACGCCCTGGGCGCCTGATTGGTCCCCTGACGGTGAATGGCTGGCTGTTGCCATGCACGGATCGATATGGCGGGTGGATCCACAAAGCGGTGAAGCATTCGAGCTCACTTATTCAGACGCCTACCACTCTTCTCCGGATTGGTCTCCTGACGGTCGCTATATTGTCTACACCGCAGATTATGACCACCAGCGCATACAGCTTGAAGTACTCGATCTGGAAACCGGTGCCGTTACCCGCTTGACCGACGATACAGGAGTTTACACCGATCCGGTGTTTTCTCCTGACGGATCACGAATTGCGTACGTTTCCACAAATCCCAACGGCTACTTTAACCTTTTTGTCCGCGAGTTTAAGGATGGCGAATGGGCCGGTGAAGCAGTCGCTGTCTCTTCAGACAATGACTACGGGAGCAACAGGCTCTATTTTGGTAATTGGGATATGCACATCAGTCCGGCGTGGTTTCCGAACGGAGAAGAACTCCTCGTCGTCTCAAACAGGAATGTCCCCTTGGGATCGGGTAATGTGCTTCGCGTTCCCGCCGTTGAAAACGGGATTGCCTCAGCAACAACGGTGCTCGCGGAGCAGACACTATATCGGACGCGACCTGATGTTTCGCTTGATGGTAAACGATTCGTCTATACCTCCACGCGTGGTGCCGCAGATCAATACAACAATCTCTATGTTCAGCCCACGTCTGGCGGTGAACCCTACAAGCTGACTTTCTACACTCATGATGCTTTTCATCCACGCTGGTCCCCGGATGGTGAATGGATAGCGTTCATTTCCAATGAGCTTGGGGTGTCACGCCTGATGTTGCTTGAGACCTATGGAGGTAAGCTGGTTGCGGTTGATATCAAAGAGCATCGGTATCGGCGGCCAACGGGCGTACTCAATGTCCGTGTAGTAGAAAAGGGGACAACTGACCCAATACACCACCGGGTTCATCTGACAGCCAGCGATGGTAAGTTTTACGCGCCACTGACTGCTTACGCGCGTACCAGCGGCCGTGGAGATCCGATGTTTCACAATCCGGGCGAATTTTCCATGCAGTTACCCGTGGGCGAGGCCGAGCTGACCTTTGTCAAAGGATTTGAATTTTTTCCGCAAACCGTCTCCATTGAAATTCAGGAAGGAGAAGTGTCCAGCCTGAATGTTGAGCTTGAGCGCCTGACCGACATGGGGGCAAAAGGATGGTTCAGCGCTTCAACCCATGTGCACGCAAACTATGCCGGCAATCTTCATAATACCCTTGAGAACTTGATGATGATGTCCCGCGCGGAGGATCAGGATCTCGTGCTTGAGCAAGTCGCGAATAAAGACAATCGTATTCTGGATTATCATTACTTTGAGCCGGGTGGTCAGGCGCATTCGATCTCTGAGCCAGATCAGATTGTTGTCGTCGGGCAGGAGTATCGTCCCCCGTTTTATGGCCATATTTTCATGTTCGGATTGTCAGAACATCTCATTTCTCCTTTCGTGACCGGATATGAGGGTACGGCCATCGAAAGCCTTTATCCGAGTAACACTGACATGATGCTCAAGGCGAAAGCACAGGGTGCGGTTACCGGTTATGTCCATCCCTACAACGGAGACAACGATCCCTTGCTCGGCAATCTCGGGGGAGGAAAGGGATTTATGGTTGATGCGGCGCTCGGCACGGCCGATGCGCTGGAGTGGTCTGATGCCAACCGTGCCGGTTTTTACCCGCTCTACGCGGCGTGGAACAACGGACTGAAAGTCACAGCAACCGGGGGCGAGGATTCCATCAGCTCTCTTCATCGAAGCAAGCTGCTCGGTTCCCTGCGTACCTATGTTTATACAGGCAGCCAGGGTCTGGACATGCAGGCGTGGTTTGAGGCGATGAAAAAAGGGCGGGCGGTAGTCAGTTCAGGACCTTTGCTTGAATTCAATGTGGAAGGCGCGCTTCCCGGAGATACAGTATCGCTGCCGGCAGGAGGGGGTGAGGTTACACTGCGGGGCTGGCTTCGCTCAGTCACTGACCTGGAAAGCCTTGCGCTTGTCTGCAACGGCCAGGAAGTCGAGCGAATTGAGTTTTCTCGCAATACGCAGCGCTATGATCTGGAAACTCAGCTTCAGATTGAGCGCAGCGGCTGGTGTCATCTCAGGGCTGAGGGCGCGCCGGGCGACCGCTTTCCGATGGATGTTGCCTACACACAGGCGTTTACTAATCCGGTCTGGTTTCAGGTCGGTGATGAGCCCATTCGAAATCCCGAGTCCGCCAGCTACGGTTTGCGCTGGATTGACAGGCTTCAGGAATTAGCCGACAGCTGGCCCGGTTGGCGCTCGGAGCGCGAAAAGGCCCATGTCTATCAGCAATTCGATGCGGCGAGGGATGTGTATCGGGCTAATCTTGATCAGTAAGTACAGTACTGCTGCTGCGCAGCAGACCGAGACCTGCACTCGCCATGGTGACAGCAACCATGGCGTTCAGGTAATTGAAGAACGCGTATGGCGCATAGTCCAGCGCACTGATTCCCAGAGTGGCGCTGTAAAAAGCGCCCGCTGTTGTCCAGGGAATTAAACCGGTAGTCAGGGTAGAACCCTCTTCAACTGTTCGCGACAGGATCGCCGGGTCAAGACCTCGCTCCCGATATTTCAGCTGGAACAACTGGCAATTCAGAATAATCGAAATATAAGCCTCTCCCATGGCCATATTCCCGATCAGACCTGACACCAGGGTTGTGACAACGAGTGAGGCCACCCGCTGCACCCGTGCGATGATGCCGCTGAGCAGCACGCGAAGAAAACCTCCACCGTGCATGAGACCGCCCAGCGCCAGAGCCATAATTGCCAGAATCAGAGTCCAGGCCATACTGAAGATGCCTCCGCGGCCCAGCAAATTGTCCAGATTTTCGATGCCCGTGGTGCCAGGGGAATTGGCCCACAACGCATTTAAGACCTGCGACGTGTCACTTTGCTGGTAAAGAATTGCGATGAGAACGGCAAGCAAAATGCTGGCGGACATGGCGACTTCGGCGGCCACGCGTCTGATGCTCAGGGTGGCAAGCAGCACAATTGGCAGCAGAGTGATCAGCGGTGCCAGACGATATTCGCTGCTCAGTGCTGCTCGAATGGTCTCGATTTGCGTCCCGGCAAGCTCGGAATTGCCATACCGCGTGCCGATCAGGGTAAATAGGGTGAGCGCAATTAAAAACGAAGGCACTGTGGTAAACAGCATGCTGTAAATGTGGCGGTACAGACTGGTCTCTGCGCTCATTGCTGCCAGATTGGTCGTGTCCGAGATAGGAGACATCTTGTCTCCGAATGTTGCCCCTGAGACCACCATACCCACGACCACAGGGAGAGGGATACCGAGCGTGTCGCCCATACCGACGAACACAACGCCCAAGGTTCCCACGGTGCCCCACGAAGTACCGGTCGCAACTGACATGAGTGCGCAGAGAATCATCCCGAGTGGCAGAAAAAGGCCCGGTGTCAGCCAGGCCAAACCATAGTGCATCAAAGTGGCAATGGTCCCGCTGTGCATAAAGCTGGAAATCACCATACCGATCAGAATAAAAATATAGATCGCGGGTAAGGCACGGTGAATGGCCTGCCCCATCAGGGCGCGTATTTCAGGGTAGGGCAGGCCCAGATATCGAATGTTCGCGCCTACCCAGATCAGGCACATAAACACAAGCACGTGTAAATCTATGTGCATCGCGAACAAGCCGATGGCGATCACGGCAACCACTGTGCTGAAGCAAAGGAGTGATTGAGCAAAAGAAGGAACAGGTGTAGATTGAGCGTCCGACATCCGGGCAGCATATGACATGCCAGAGAGAAAAGCCAAACGCTGTCGAGCCCCGGGTTTAAGGCAGTGCGGACAAATCACCCTCATACGGAAACGCGTCAATGAAAATCCTCAGATTGTTGTCAGTCACCTTGTCAGTTCTTTTCCTTCAGCAGGGCTTCACGGCAGTGCCGCCGGCTGTCATTGAGGGGCCTATCATGGCGGAACAACCGCCGTCCCGGAATGCTATTTACACCGCTTCAGCACTGGATCTGGCGGCACACGGCTATACTGAAGAAGAGTTTTTTATCACGGGAACGGGCAATGTCTATTCTCAGCCTGATCTGGCAACAGGCACTGTCGAGTCAAGCGGTCATCCTTTTAAAACCCGTCTGATCGTGAGACGACCTGCGCCACAGGCCTTCAATGGCATTGTTGTGGTCGAATGGATAAATGTGACAGGCGGCCCCGATAAGGACATCGACTGGTGGCAGTCCGGTGAGCATTTAATGCGCAGCGGTTACGCCTATGTCGCTGTGTCAGCACAGCAGATGGGAATCGACACCATGGCTGATTGGGGCAGTGCCCGATATGGCGAGCTCGACATGACGGCTTCCGGGACTGTTGATAGCGATGCGCTTTCCTTTGATGCTTTTTCCGCGGTTGGTCGGGCGATCCTTCGGCGCGGAGAGGAAAGCGGGTCCGGCACGGTAGATATCCTCGACGGGCTTCGTGCAGAACAGATCATTGCCACCGGTCACTCGCAGTCCGCCTCAAGGCTGGCAGTCTATATCAACAGTATTCATCCCCTGGAACCGGTCTTTGATGGCTTCATGGTGCATGGTGGAGGCGGCCTCATTCGCGATGATCAACCGGTGAAAATTTTCAAACTGATGGCTGAAACCGATATGCGGCGGCGGGCAGCGGACCCCCAACCCGATTCGGATAATTTCAGACAGTGGGAGGTTGCGGGCAGCTCCCATGTTGACGTGCCATTCGAAATTGAATACGCAAAGGTGAGGAATTTAATGGCGGGCCTGCCGCTGGGAAATGTTCAGCCCCGCGAAACCGACTGTGCGTTGCCGGCCTACAGCACGGTGCCGTTCAGGGACGTCATGAACGCAGCTTTCGAACATCTGGTGAAGTGGATTGATGATGAGACACCGCCTCCGATCGCGCCAAGACTGCAGGTGGCACAGGCGCTCCCGTCAGTCGAATTTGCGAGAGATCGGTTCGGTAATATTTTAGGAGGTATCCGGTTGGCAGAACACGCGGTGCCGACTGCTAAAAATACGGGTATGAATTCTGGAACCGGCAATCGGTTTTGTTTCCTCTACGGTTCACACGAAGCTTTCAGTGAAGCGCAACTTCGAAACCTCTACTCCTCCCGGGAGGAATATGTTCAAGCGGTGACCAGCGTGGTGCAGGAAAATCTGTCTGATGGTTATATCTTGCCTTACGCCGCCGAGCGGACAATCAGGAACGCGCAGACCCGCGACATCGGCCGTTAGGGCGCTGTTATTTCGAAAACCGTTCCGCGAGGGCTTTGCAGCGGATGCTCCAGAGTTCTCGTATGGTGTCCTTCTGGGGTTCCAGTTCTGCAGGCAGCTTTACGGTAAGTTTTAACCGTGTTTTGCTGCCCTCGGCCAAAAAGTTAGCCGTAATCTGAGACTCAAGATTTTCTCTGGGTGTCTCCCTCCAGGTGAGAGTAATACGGTTAGGGATATCCAGTTCCACGAATTCGCCACTGCTCACGACTTTCTTGCCGCCTCTGTTCACCGCATATTCGAAGCTACCGTTCTTGCGCACGACGTTGTTTAGCGTGATGATTTCTTCTGCCTGAATCTTCGGGCCGAACATCCATTCTCCAACGAACACCGGAATCAGCCAGTGATCGAAAACGGACTGCTGCGGTCCGTTGATGCTTTTGCTCAGATTGAAACTGACCGCTTTGCCACCCTTGGTTTTGAGTATCTCCTCTGCACCAAACATGGACAGTTGATCAGTGGCCATCAGTCTGAAGCCTCAGTAGGGTTGATGGGCAAGAGGTGGGCAGGGAGACCCGCGCGACGCGAAGAAGCCTTTTGCGGATAGTTGACTGACAGATACGACAGGATCGTAGCCTCTTCCTCGCCGCTCAGAGCCCGCAGTCCCTGCGTTTCCTGCATCCAGCGAATCCGGCTTTCCCAGACGGCCAGGTTGCCGGCATTCTGGGTGATCATCATGCCTGCATGACATTCCGTGCAGGTCGATTTAACCACTTCCCAACCCTCGGCCTTTATCAGGCCTGATTCATCATCAATGTCCTGACCGCTTACTGAGACCGTAGCCGTCATCAGCAACAGGGTCAGAGCTTGCCGGGCGAAGTAACGATCTGGCGTCATAGTCGCATTCCTGTCTCGATTTATTTTGCTCGCGGATTGTCTAGACTGCCTGCACCGCCACGCGGTGACTGGCGTTGTTGAGATAACCCCGTGGATTCCAGCCCGGCACCACCATGGGCTGAGATCTTCCTCTGTCGTCCATGGCTCGCGCCCAGATTTCGTAATAACCGGGTTCGGGGAGTTGCACCCAGGTTTCCCAATTTTGCCAGGCAAGCCTGTTGGCTGCAGGGTTCAGCGCAGTGGGGAGCCAGGTTGCACCGAAATCTATGGAAATAAAGACTCCGCTGATCTGGTTGTCGCCGGCCCAGGCATGCCCGCGAACTGTCAGCCGCTGACGAAAATCATGACTGATTCCGGATTGAGGAAACGTGACCAGTGATTTAACCGGCATGGATTCAATAATGCGCATCTGCGACGGCGGCACGCGGGAGCCAGGGGCTACCGGTTCGGCAGGCACAGTGTAAGAAGGCGCGGCCATTTTCTCGCCGTCATGTATCTGATTTCGTACAACCAGTTTGTTCAGCCACTTGCCGGAGACAGAACCCGGCCACCCCGCACAGATCAGCCTCAGGGGATAGCCATTTTGTAAAGGAATGTCCTCACCATTCATTGCCCAGGCAATGATTGATTCACGCTCCATGGCTTTAACAATCGGAACCCCTCTGGAGATCGGATCCCGATCAGGGTCTCCGCTGGTGTGGGTGTCGGCGCCGTAATAGCCCAGGTAGACGGCATCTTCCGCCAGGCCGCAGTAGTTGAGTACGTCTCTCAGGCGCACGCCGGTAAACATGGGGCAGCCGATTGCGCCGGTGGTCCACTGATTCCCACTGGCGGCGGGCACAAATTCGCTGCGCCCGTTGCCGCCGCATTCCAGTTGCAACTGCAGGGTGACTTCCTCAAAACGGCTGCGCAGATCGGCGATCGTGAATGATTGTGGACGCAAACAAGATTCACCTGCTATTTCGAGCGTCCAGGTGTCAGGGTCCACGGCTTCAGGCGGAATGCCGTTGTTGCGCACAAACATGCGGTGGTTCGGTGTGATGGCATCATCGAGCAAGTGAGCCGGTGTTTCGGCGTTGATCGGCCGCGTGTTGAGCACGATCAGGCCTTCTTTGCCTTCGATTTCAGTCTCAGCGCTTTCTGCAGCGAACGCGGCAGGAATTAACCCCGCCGGCATGAAGCGAGCAAACGGTATCGCGGCGCCGAGGGCCGCGCTCATGCTCAGGAGTCCGGATTTTCTCAAAAACCCCCGACGTGACAGTCCGCTGGTGCGTCGTCCCCACAGTAATCGGTCTGCAGCAATAGGATCGTCTGCATAAAGCGCATCGAGAGTAGTTACTTCGGGTTTTTGTCGCTTCATATCGCCTGAGGTCTCGCTTGAGAGAGTTGTTGTGATGGACACCGGAGAGTAACAAATTCACCTGATCCGGTGCAAAACTGCAGTGTCAGCCTAGTGCGGTTTAGTGAGTTTCAGCAGGAACCGGTCGGTATGACGTGCCAGTCTTGGATCGAAAATGCTGCGCTTATAGTCGTCTTCCGGGTTTTCCAGCAAGCGGCTTCGTTGAACCTCAAAACCCGCCTGCTCAGCCAGTTCAATGGCTCGCTGAACCGGCATTCTGTGGAGATCACGGTTATTGTTCTCCGGTAACCCAATGTGGTCGCTGATTCCCAGAACGCCGCCGGGTGCAAGGTAGCCATGGAGGCTGCGAAGCAATGCCAGCGCACGATCCGGACTGTTGTTGTAGGTATCATGGAGACTCAGCATCAGCAGAGCCGCGTCAAGTGCGCCTTCAGATAAGTCGAGTGTCGTTACATTGCCGATCAGTTGCCTGACATTGGTGAGATTGCCTCCACGAATTTTGCTGTTCAATGCCTCGCCCTGCGTGATCTCCTGACGGTCTTCCTTAAAGCGAAGTCCACGCTCGGTATTCTGCGCCAGCACGACCCCTTCCGGCCCCAGCGCTTTCGACAGGATGAAGGTGTAATAACCGCCTGCTGCGTACACATCCATCACGGTCATTCCGCTGTGGATGCCGAGAAACTCGAGAACTTCGACAGGTCTTCGTATCTCGTCACGCGCAAAGTCTGTTACCCCACGGCTTGGATCAGCCAGTGCGCGCCGCAGCGACAGGTTGTCCTGAGCCGATGCGTCAGGGAACCCACAGCCCAGAGACAGCATTACCGAACTCAGCACGGCCCAGATCAGCAGGCATGGCACTTTGCAGGCATTTCTCATAGGCAGCTCAGTTGGGAGAGAGCCCCAGGCCTCTGGCCATTGCCCAGGCCAGGAACGGAATCAGTGTCAGGCACAGCATTGCGCATCTCAGTGAAAGTCTGATGGTGGTGGGAACCGATATCTCAGCCGCCTGTGTTTTACGGTGGCGATTGAAGAATATCGCCGCGTAGACCAGGCAGCCTGTCAGCGCGAGAAAGAGAGCTATCTTGATCTGGAAGACGGGGTTTTCGCTGTAAAACGTTGCCGGCTTTCCGGTCCAGAACCAAAGCGCAGTGCCGCAGCCTCCGATGACGAGACCTGAGAGCAGACTGAGGATGCTCAGCCGGGCCAGATGGTTGGCATCCTGCTGGCTGATCAGCCGGCCGGTGGCCAGGTTCTTGATGATCAGGGCTCCAGCGAACACCACCGCTGCGATCAGATGAAGGGACCGGAAAAGAACATAAGCCATGGGTGTATCATACTCGATATCAAGGTGTCGGGCTGAAATAACTCCGGTTTCTGACTGAAACCTTGCTATGCTTGGAGACTCTTCGCAAAAAAGAGATCAGCTGGCGGATCGGTAAGGCGCCCGCCCTTGACGGGCAACCCATCCGGAAGAACACGAATAATGACCAGGGGGAATCCTATGACCGCGCTTGCGACAGGTGAAGACGATCAAATCAAATCAAGCATGAGAAAGGTTGCGCTGACGGCGCTGGCGGGTACCAGCATCGAATGGTATGACTTTTTTCTCTATGCCACCGCAGCAGCTCTTGTCTTTCCAAGCGCTTTTTTTCCTGACAGTTCGCCAACTATTGGTCTGATTCTGTCCTTCGGAACCTTCGCCTTCGGTTTCATCGCAAGGCCTCTGGGCGGCGTGCTGTTCGGCCACTTTGGTGATCGCATCGGACGCAAAAAAACTCTGGTTATCGCACTGGTGATGATGGGGATTGCCTCTACCTTAATCGGTTTGCTGCCGACCTACGCGACCATTGGCATCGCTGCTCCTATTCTCCTCAGTCTGCTGCGGTTCGCTCAGGGTCTGGCGATTGGTGGGCAGTGGGGTGGTGCCATGTTGCTGGTCACCGAAAGCGCTCCCGCAGACCAGCGTGGTTACTACGGTGCCTATGCGCAGGCCGGCGCACCGGTCGGTGTCATTCTCGCCAATCTCGCCTTTATCCTGATCAGTGCGACCGTTTCGGAAGAGTTTTTCATGACCTGGGGTTGGCGTATTCCATTCCTCGTGTCCGTTGTTCTGATCGGGATCAGCATGTACATCCAGCTCAACATGGAAGATACGGAGGCTTTTAAGGAGCTGGAGGCTCTGCGGCAGCAAAGGCTTGCTGCTGAAGGGCCGCAGGAAACAGTTGCGAAACGCTCCCCGGTGATCGAGGCGCTGGTGAAATACCCGAAGCGGATTGCGCTGGCTGCCGGAGCGTTCCTCTCTATTCAGGTCACCTTTTATATCTTGATCGGATTTATTCTGGCTTATGGCAGTGACCCCAACGGTGCGGCAATGAGTCGCGATGACATGCTGATTGCGGTCTTGCTGGCATCCGCGCTACAGGTTCCTGCCCAATTTTGGGCTTCAGCCTACTCAGATCGTCACGGCAGGCGGGGGATTTTCATGCTGGGCGCGGTACTCACTGGCGTCTGGGGCTTTGCCTTATTTCCCCTGGTCGATACGGGTAACTTCTGGCTGATCGTGCTAGGAATCACCGGAGGTCTGGTTTTTCTGGGCATGATGTACGGCCCGCAGGCTGCTTTTTTCACCGAATTGTTTTCAACCGAAGTGCGATACTCGGGTGCCTCTCTGGGCTATCAGATCGGTGCGATACTGGGTGGAGCTTTTGCGCCGACTATCGCCACCATTCTGTGGACGGAATACGATATCGTCTGGGTATCAGCGTATATTGCGCTGGCCTCCGTGTTGGCGTTAATTTCAGTCATGATGCTTACAGAGACCTACCAGACTAATCTTAACGAAGCCAGCTAGCGGGGAATCAGATTTGGATATCAAGGATTGCAATAACACTTCTGACTTCAGACGCCTTGCAAAAAAACGGCTACCGGCGCCGTTGTTTCACTATATCGATGGCGGAGCTGACGACGAAGTCACTCTGCGCCGCAACACGGAAGCGTTTGATCAGGTCAGATTGATTCCGGATGCCCTGGCCGACCTTTCGAATATGGATTTGCGCACTGAGGTGCTGGGGCAGCAAATCGACTGGCCTGTCTTCTGTTCACCGACTGCAATGACGCGATTGTTCCATCATGAAGGAGAACTTGCTGTCGCCCGGGCGGCCCACCAGCATGGCACGATGTACAGTTTGTCTTCCTTGTCGACGACCAGCATTGAGGAGGTGGGCAGCGCCACACCCGGACCCAAATGCTTTCAGCTCTATATCCACAAAGATCGAGGGATGAGTTGGGATTTCATCGAGCGCTGCAAGGAAGCTGACTTTTCCGCGATTTGTCTCACGGTTGATACACTGGTGGCCGGAAACCGGGAAAAAGACCTGTATACGGGCATGGTCATCCCGCCAAAATTTACCCTGAACAGCCTGTTCAGCTTTGCCACGCACCCCAACTGGAGTCTGAATTATCTTCTGAGAAAAAAATTCGAGCTTGCCAATGTGGCAGGAAAAATTTCAGAGGGTACGGGAAAACTGACCTCTGTAGTGGGCTATATGAACAGCCAGTTTGATCGCTCAATCACCTGGAAAGATGCCGAGGAAGCGATAAAACGCTGGGGCAGGCCATTTGCCATCAAGGGCGTGATGTCTGTTGAAGATGCGAAAAGGGCCGTAGATATCGGCGCCACCGCCGTCATGATTTCCAATCATGGCGGTCGGCAGCTGGATGGCTCGACGGCACCGTTCGACCAGCTGGGGCCGATTGTTGACGCCGTGGGAGATCAGATTGAGGTGATCGTTGATGGTGGTGTACGCAGAGGCACGCACGTGCTGAAGGCGCTCGCCATGGGAGCGACAGCCTGCATGATCGGGCGCGGATATCTCTATGCCGTAGCGGCAGGTGGCTATGCCGGCGTCGATCGGGCGCTCACGCGTCTGCGTGAGGAAATTGAGCGGGATATGATTCTCATGGGCTGCTCTTCACTGGCTGAGCTCGATCGGAGCAAGCTGCACCGCGCGTAATCCCCACCAGACCGAGCGACCCGCTGCTGCACCCGAGCGGTGCACAGAGGCTTGGCCTGTACGGTTTGTGAGCACAAGTGCGGTGAGCAAACGGCTCCGGTGACCATGAACCGGGGGAGCGAGCAGTTGGCACATTCCCTGCTAGATTCAAGGCGATACAGGAAGCACCGCGGTCTTTATTTTCTCTCCCTTGAACCCTGGCGCAATCTAACCCTTCTGTATCTTTTTGGCACTTCCAACCTGCACCGCGCCCGCGGTGCAGGATTTTTACGACTCAAGTTGCTCTGAGTGATCACTCAGCGTAATCAGATCGACGCCTCGAAAAGGCTTATTCTCTTTCATGACCACATAGGAATTGATCGTGACCTGGTAGCGACTGTTTCCGACCAGTTGCTCGTTGATTTCAACGTAGCGTTTCATGTCCGCGCAGATGATCTTCATCAGGAAGTCAGACTCGCCGCTCACGGTGTAGCACTCGACTACTTCGGGAATGGACTCGATCAGGGTCTCAAACGCGTTGAATTCCTCCTGGGTGTGGTTCTTCACCGAAACCGTTGCCAGGCAAATGATGTGACGGGCGATACTGCCGAGATTGAGATGTGCCTGATACGAAGAGATGACACCAGCCTGTTCCAGCCTCCGCACTCTCTGGAGGCAGGAACTTGGCGACAGGTTAACCCGTTCCGCCAGATTCTGGTTAGTGATGCGCCCGTCTTTCTGCAAAGTCTGCAGAATGCGCAGATCGATTTTGTCTAACTTGGTGCTCTTCACTCTTATCCGTCCCAGGGTGGATGACAATGGCACGACGCCGGATGTATATGCCGAATATTATTCGGTTTAGCGTCGAAATGAAAACAGCTTATTTATCAGGACATAAAAACACCATATCTCTTTCGGCGGGGGGTCTGATACGCTATAGACCTCAGGAAATTCTACGGAGAGTCAAGCATGCAAGCTGCGACGCAGAGTGATTCCAGCACCGGTGCGACATTCAATGAGCGTGATGCGCTGTGGCCGAACTACAGCCCACCGCAGGATCTGGTCTTTACGCACGGCCTGGGCACTGAGCTTTACACTGAAAGTGGTGAAACCTATCTCGACTTTTTAAGTGGCATTGCAGTAACGGCCTTTGGTCATTCCCACCCACATTTGGTTGAGGCGCTCGGTGCTCAGTCCAAGAAGCTCTGGCATGTGTCAAATGTCTTTCGCATCCCCGAAGCCGAGAAATTGGCCAGGAGACTGGCGGAAGCCAGCTTTGCCGATCGTATATTTTTTGCCAACTCAGGGACTGAAGCCATTGAAGCCAGTATCAAGGCAGTGAGGGGATACCAGGCTGCTGTCGGAAAGCCCGAGCGGCACCGAATTATTGGCATGAGCGACAGTTTTCATGGTCGGACTATTGCCGCAGTTGCGGCCTCCGGTAATCCCTCCTATGTGCAGAACTTTGCGCCGACTGATCACGGATTTGACCACATAGCTTGGGGAGACATGGCGGCTCTCGATGCCGCCATTACTGACAATACCGCGGGAGTTATTGTCGAAACCGTGCAGGGTGAAGGTGGTATTCGACCTCTCACTGCTGAGATGCTCAGCCATCTCAGGCAGGTTTGCGATGCCCGGGATCTGCTACTGATATTGGATGAGGTGCAGTGCGGGGTTGGGCGCAGTGGAAAGCTGTTCGCCTATGAGAAGTTTGGTATCGAGCCTGACATCCTGGCTTCCGCCAAGGGTCTGGGCGGAGGTTTCCCGATAGGGGCCTGTCTGGTTTCGGAAAAAGTCGGACAGCATATGGTGGTAGGCACGCACGGCAGCACGTTTGGCGGGAACCCACTGGCGGCGGCTGTGGGCAATGCAGTGCTGGATCTGGTCTTTGAGCCGGGCCTTTTAGAGAATGTGCGGAAGCAGGCCGACACCCTGCGGGCCGGTCTGGAAGAGCTGGTGAGTGAGTGTCCGGCGGTCCTCTCGAAGGTGAGCGGCCTGGGGCTGATGATCGGAGCGAGGTGTGAAATTCCCAATGTTGAATTGATGACAGCGCTGCGTCAGAACAAACTGCTGGTTGGCAGGGCAGGCGACAATATGATTCGGCTCCTGCCGCCGCTGAATGTTTCTGACGCACATGTCACTCAAGCACTCGACATTCTCAGACAGGAAGTAAGGAGACTGCAGCAGGCCTGAAGTGCAGTCTTGCCGCTGAGGTCTGAGTATTCCGACGATGTTAATTCGTAGCGCTAAAGCTGAGGATCTGAACGAATTGCTGCAGCTCTCGGCTGTGCTGCCGCCCGGTATGACCTCCATGCCCTTTGAAAAAAGCACCTGGGTCAAAAAGCTGGAAACTGTGGAGGCGAGCCTGGCGGAGTCGCCGGACCCCAGCCAGGAGCGTGTCTATCTGTTGGTCATGGAGGATCAGAATTCCGGACGTATCGTGGGTACAGCAGGGGTTGTAGCCGGTGTGGGGCTGACCCGCCCCTTCTACAATTACAAACTGAGTAAAGATTTCAAGGTATCCGAGGCCCTGGACATTAAAGTCACCAGTAACCTGTTGAACCTCGTTAACGATTTTACCGGTGAGACTGAGCTGGTTTCACTTTTCCTGCTGCCTGAATTTCGCACTCGATATGCCGGCCAAATGCTCTCCCGCTGCCGGTTTCTGTTCATGAGTGATTTTCCGGAACGCTTCAGTTCGGTCGTGTTTGCAGAAATCAGGGGCTGGTTGGATGAATCAGAGAAATCGCCGTTCTGGGAGCACCTCGGCAGGAAGTTCTTCAACCTGCCATTTGCCAGGGCGGACTTTATCAGCGCGGTCAACGGATCACAGTTTATCTCCGATCTGATGCCAAGATTTCCGGTTTACCTTGAATTACTGCCTGAGCAGGCGGTATCCGTGCTCGGTAAACCTCATGATGAAGCCGCGCCGGCTAAACGGCTGCTGGAAAAGGAAGGGTTCAAATATAACGGGACGATCGATATTTTTGATGCGGGTCCGGTGATGGAATGTCGTCGGGAGGATATCGCCTCAATGCGCAACAGCCGCAGTATGGAGCTGCTGTCCCTGAGCCCGGGGGAGCTTGCCGAGGAGGAAGCCGATGCGTTGTGTGTGGTGAGCAACAGCAAGCTGGCGAACTATCGTCTGACTCTCGCTCCGGTCAAACTGCCCGAAGGCGGGGGGCTTGTTCTGCCCCCTTCCGCGGCGAATTTGATTGAAGTGGAACCGGGTGATCATGTCCGAATTCTTGAAATCAGGATGAGCAAAGATGACGCTTGAGCAGAAACACCTCTTGGATGGTCATTGGGTAGATGGCGGGACGCATGGGTTCGAATCGGTGAGCCCGATTACTGGCCGGGCGTTATGGCGGGGGCCCGCTGCCGGGCCGGAACAGATTTCCCTGGCAGTGACAGCGGCCCGTCGGGCATTTTCTGACTGGCGTCGTTTGAGCTTCTCTGAAAGAGAGTCCTATGTGCATCGTTTCATTGAGCAGATTGAAGCGCAGCGCGACAAACTGGCGGGCGTCATTCATGAAGAGACAGGCAAACCGCTCTGGGAGAGTAAAACGGAAATCGCTACGATGATCGCCAAGGCGGCGGTATCGAAAAAAGCCTATGAAGAGCGCACTGGCCAGCGTGATGCTGAAACGGGCGGCGTTCAACTTGCTCTGACTCACCGGCCTATTGGCGTATTTGCTGTCCTGGGTCCTTATAACTTTCCCGGACACCTGCCAAATGGTCATATCATCCCCGCCTTGCTCGCAGGTAACACTGTAGTGTTTAAGCCATCGGAATTGACGCCGCTGTTCGGTGAGCGAATGGTTCAGTGCTGGGTTGACGCGGGGCTGCCGGCGGGCGTTGTTAATCTGGTTCAGGGTGAGGCGGGCACCGGGCAACTGCTGGCCGGCGCCGATGACATAGACGGGCTGCTGTTTACTGGCAGTTCGCGCACGGGGCACGCGATCCACAAAACTTTTGGTGGCCACCCTGAGAAGATGCTGGCACTGGAAATGGGCGGTAATAACCCGCTCATTGTTGATCAGATCGCCGACATAAGAGCGGCGGTCTACGCCATTATTCAGTCGGCCTATATTTCCGCAGGGCAGCGCTGTACCTGCGCACGTCGTCTGATTGTTCTGCGATCGCCTGAAAATGAAGCACTGGTGTCTGCGCTGGTTTCAGCGATTGAGAAAATTCAGGTTGGCTATGATGACAATTGCTTTATGGGGCCAGTTGTCTCTAATCAGGCGGCTGGGCATGTGATGTCTTTCGCTGCGGAGCTCGAGCAAGCCGGTGCAAAAGTGCTTAAACCAGTTGAGCGCCCTGATGTAGCCAAGGCTCTGCTGAAGCCGGGTCTGATTGACATCACAGCAATACAAACACGCAACGATGAGGAATGTTTTGGTCCCCTGCTGCAACTTGAGTGGGTCGATACGCTTGAAGACGCAATAGACAGCGCTAACAATACGCGCTACGGCCTTTCCGCCGGTCTTCTGAGTGACAACAGTGAAGCCTGGACCGTTTTTATGGCCAACATTCGTGCCGGGATCGTCAATCTCAACCGGCCACTGACCGGCGCCAGCGGGGCGGCTCCGTTTGGCGGTGTGGGCGCCAGTGGTAACTACCGACCCGGAGCCTATTACGCGGCAGATTATTGTGCGTACCCGATGGCCAGTATGTGTAGTGAGCTTGTCGCTCTGCCAGATACGCTTTCGCCGGGTATTGAACTGTAACCATGCCGCCCAGTAGCACTCAAGCGGAAGCGTTCGAGGTAAATTTCGACGGTATTGTGGGTCCGACCCACAACTATGCGGGCTTGTCATTCGGCAACGTCGCTTCGACCGAGCATGGAGGGCGGGTCTCCTCACCCAGGCAGGCAGCCCTGCAGGGCCTTGAGAAAGCCTGGGCGCTTCATGAGATGGGTCTGAAGCAGGGGGTTATCCCGCCTCAGGAACGTCCACATATCCCTACGCTCAGAACGCTGGGGTTCTGCGGGACGGATTCTGAGATCCTACGCCAGTGTGCGCAGCGGGCACCGCAGCTACTGGCAGCCGTAAGTTCCGCGTCCAGCATGTGGGTGGCAAACGCTTGCACAGTTTCTCCCTATGCCGATACAGCAGACGGTAAAACCCACCTCACACCGGCGAATTTACTCTCCATGTTTCATCGCTCGATTGAGCCACCAACCACTGGTCGGGTGCTCGAAGCGATTTTCAGCGCAGACAGTTTTGTGCATCACCAGCCTTTACCCGCTGCGCCGAGTTTCTCGGATGAGGGAGCGGCTAACCATACCCGGCTGTGTGCAGATTACTCCCAAGCGGGCGTGGAGCTTTTTGTGTATGGGGATGATCTGTCAAATAAGGCCGCCGGACCGAAAAAATATCCTGCACGCCAGACACTTCCGGCCAGCCAGGCGATCGCCCGCAGTCATGGACTCAACCCTGACAAGGTTGTGTTTGCCCGGCAAAACCCGGATGCCATTGATCAGGGTGTTTTCCACAACGATGTCATCGCAGTGGGTAATCAGGATCTGCTGTTTCATCACGAGATGGCATTTGCAGATACCCAGTCGGTCTACACTCAGCTCAACACGGCGCTGGATTCGGAATTGCAGGTCATTGCGGTGCCGGCTGACGCTGTCTCCCTGGAAGATGCCGTTCGTTCCTATCTGTTCAATTCTCAGTTGCTCACTGTTCCCGGTCAGCAGGGAGCGCTCCTTGTTGTTCCGATGGAATGTCGAGAGGTGCCATCAGTACATGAATATCTGATGGCACTGGAGAGCGAGTCTCCGCTGATCGAGAAGGTGCGGTTTTTTGATTTGCGTCAGAGTATGAATAATGGAGGCGGTCCTGCTTGTCTGCGCCTGCGGGTTGTCATGAGTCAGCAGCAGATTGCGGAAACTGATGCCAATGTCCTGCTGACGGCATCACTGTACCGCCAGTTGCGCCACTGGATAGAAAGTCATTATCGTGACCGTCTCACCATGAATGATCTTCAGGATCCCAATTTACTCGATGAATGCCGGACCGCGCTGGACGAACTTACCCAGCTGCTCAAGATAGGTTCGGTTTACGACTTTCAGCGCACCTGAATTAGCGCTGCTCCAGCTGACTTGCTTCCATCATGACGTGGAAGATGACGTTCTGCTCCATGACGCCCCGGATCAGATCTGAGCCGGGGCCGATTGCATAGATCGCGACATCCTCTCCGCCGTGGGTTTCCGAGCCCATGGGTACTGTCACCTCAGAATGAAACCCCGGATCGGTTGTGTCGACATCAGTCAGGTCTGCCCTTCGTGAGAAGTTGATTTCCTGTCCGTTAATTGCATCAGCAGAATTTGAATCCGGCAGTTGGTGGAAGCCACGACCGTTGGCGTATCCCAGCGTTGTATAAGGTAGGTCATCCGCAGCAAGCCCGGGTTCGGTGCGCGGTTCACCGCGGCTGTCATTGCCGATTGACTTGCCGAGGATCGGGTTCCCGCGGGTTGCATATCCCGCAATGGTGAATACGTGGCTGTGGTCTGCGGTGACGATAATCAGGGTTTCACTCAGATCTACCTTGTCCATCGCAGTGCGCACAGCGCGGGACAGTTCAATGGTATCAAGGAGAGCGCGAAACGGGTTGGTGGCATGGTGGGCGTGATCAATCCGTCCCGATTCAACCTGAAGGAAGAAGCCTTTGTCGTTTCTGCTCAGAATGTCTATCGCTTTAGCCGTCATTTGACTCAAGCTGGGTTCGCCGGCCTCATCAACCGGGCGATCGTGGTCGTACTGCATATGTGATGGTTCGAACAGCCCGAGAAGGTGATCGGTCGTTTCCGGGTCGACGGCGTCAAACTGCTCCTGATTCCATACGTAAGCGCTGTTTGCGTGTGAGCCCACCCAGTCAGCGGTCAAATCGCGGCCATCTATTCTGGCACCGCTGCTGCCATACTCAGGGTCTGTAGCGCTTTGCGGAATAAAGCTCCTGCGCCCGCCGCCCATAGCGACTTCCAGACCATCGCTGGCGGTATTGTTTCCAGAAAACTCGACAAGCTGCCGCGCAATATCGGGGCACTCTCCGGCATTCCTGACCTGGCTGCTGTCCCCATCGTCTTCGTAATTGCGCTCCATGCTGTGCGCATAATTGGCCGCCGGAGTGGCATGGGTGATTCGTGCCGTCGTGACCACACCCGTGGCAAGGCCGCGGTTCTCTGCCCTTTCCAGAAAGGTGAGCAAATGATTTCCTGATTGACTTCGGCAATCCCCCCGAATCGCCTGCTGATTCACGCTGATGACCCCTGCCTTGGTTTTTACCCCAGTGGCCATGGCCGTCATGGTGCCCGCTGAATCTGCGATTTGCTGGTTTGTGTTGTAGGTTTTGGACAGAGCAAGATTAGGAAACTGCTCGAAACTCAGCATATGCTCCTCGCCGGTTCCGCCGAGAAGCTGACCTTCCATGA
>VMDC01000016.1 GCA_008081045.1 Gammaproteobacteria bacterium
GCTGACTTGCTGACTTGCTGACTTGCTGACTTGCTGACTTGCTGACTTGCTGACTTGCTGACAGCGCAGCATCTTAAGCGGGGTCTTGTGATCCGTAAAATTCCGAGTTATCCGGACGTCGTCGAAAGCGTTTATATTCCCACTGATACTGAGGCAAGGCCCGATTGACCACAGACTCAACCGAGCGGTTAAGCCCTGCCAAAGATTCCTGAAGATCGGCACTGTAAATTGCTTCATCGGCTGGCTCGAACACAGCAACAAAACCCTTGCCATGCGGAAGGCGCTCAGCAAACCCGCAGAACACCTGCGCGCCAGTGCGCTGAATCAGCTTGCTGACCAGCGTCATGGTTAAAGCGGGCTCTCCGTAAAAATCAGCAAACGCGCCGCCCGCATCCGCAGGTACCTGATCAGGCAAAATGCCAACGATTTCCCCGCGTTTGAGAGCGCTCAATAATTGGGCGACGCCCTTGCGGTTGGTCGGCGCCAGATTCACACCGTTACGCGAGCGAACAGTTCTGAGCAGCTTGTCCAGACCGGCATTCTGGGGGGGCTGATACATAAAGTTGGCCGGTCTGCCTTCGCAGGCGAAAAACCCGAAAATCTCCCAGTTACTCAGGTGGGGTGCCAGCAGAATGACACCACGCGGGCCAGCCACCGCTGCATCGAACGCTGACAGCCCCTCACTGTCCTGAACCAGTTTCAGGGTTGTCGGTAGCGGCGCTACCCAGGCTTTTCCCATTTCCAGAGCAGTGGCAGCAGTATGCACCAGGCTCTCTCTTACCAGTCGGTCCACCTCCGTGTCCGAGCGTGCCGGAAAACAGGTTGCCAGATTCTTACGGGTTGTTTCTCTCATGCGGTTAGGCAGCCGATAGAGCAGGCCTCCCCACAGTCGGGCAAGCACGTGCAGAACCGGTAGCGGCAGCCAAGCGCACACCGCCAGCAGAGCCCGCAGTAATCTGTAAGTCAGTGATTGAATCGCTGTTCACCCGCCGTTTTGTTAAAGCCAGAGAGTCTGTCATGAAGACCCCGCCGGCATTATATCAACAGGCTCTCGGGAGTAGCAGGCACCCGATCAGAGTCGCGGTGTCACACCGCTTGACCCGCGCCGCGGGACAGCTTGTTCGCTAGATTAGTTCGGGAGAATCGAGGATAATCGGGTTCCCGTAAACCCTCGAAAAATCAAGTACATCGTGAAAACCAACAACGACTTGTCAACCTTTCAGGGGTTGATCATGGCGCTTCAGCAATTCTGGGCCGAAAAGGGCTGTGTTGTTCTGCAACCTCTGGATCTCGAAGTGGGCGCTGGCACTTTTCACCCCGCGACTTTTCTCAGAGCCATCGGACCGGAGAGCTGGAACACCGCCTACGTGCAGCCCTGCCGGAGACCGACGGATGGCCGCTACGGCGAAAACCCCAACCGGCTGCAGCATTACTATCAGTTCCAGGTCATCCTGAAACCGTCTCCCAAAGACATTCAAGAGCTGTATCTTGATTCGCTTCGCAGCCTGGGCATTGATATGTCGGTGCACGACATACGCTTTGTTGAAGACAACTGGGAATCGCCGACATTGGGAGCCTGGGGTCTGGGCTGGGAGGTCTGGCTCAACGGCATGGAAGTCACTCAGTTTACCTACTTCCAGCAGGTCGGCGGGCTCGAGTGTCACCCGGTCAGCGGTGAAATCACCTATGGGATAGAGCGAATAGCGATGTATCTGCAGGGCGTGGACAGCATCTATGACATCGTCTGGACCCATGGCCCGGACGGCGACGTCACTTACGGCGACGTCTTCAAGCAAAACGAAGTCGAAATGTCGGCCTATAATTTTGAGCAGGCAGATACGGCGCTGCTGTTCCGGAACTTTGATGAATGCGAGGCGCAGTGCCAGTCTTTACTGGAAAAACAGCTTGCGCTGCCCGCTTATGAGCAGGTACTCAAGGCGTCACATACTTTCAATCTGCTCGATGCCCGAAAGGCCGTGTCTGTGACGGAACGCCAGCGCTTTATTCTGCGGGTGCGCAGCCTCGCCCGCGGAGTCGCCGAGGAGTACTTCGCCAGTCGTAAGCGTCTGGGATTCCCCCTCGCGCCGGAAGCGCTCAGGGCCGAATATCTGGATGCATCCTGACCATGAACACGCGTGATCTGTTGATAGAAATCGGGACCGAAGAGCTCCCGCCGAAAGCGCTGGCAAATCTGTCCGCTGCTCTGGAACTCTCTCTGACTGAACAGCTGCGGGCATTGCAACTCTCATTCGGTACTGTGCAACGGTTTGCCTCACCACGCAGACTGGCGGTGCTGGTAGAAGCGCTCGATGAAGCACAACAGGATCAGGAAAAAACCCGATTGGGACCAGCCGTCCAAGCAGCGTTCGATGACACGGGCGCACCAACGCCGGCAGCGCTGGGATTTGCAAAATCCTGTGGCGTTGATGTCGATCAATTGTCACGGATCGAAAAAGATGGCGTGGAAAAGCTGAGCTTTTCGATAAATGAAAAAGGGCGTACAACTCAGGCGCTGGTACCAACGCTGATCGAGACGGCCCTTAACAGGCTTCCCATCCCCAAGCGAATGCGCTGGGGCGCTTCGAGAATCGAATTCGTGCGACCGCTGCACTGGGCCGTCGTCCTGTTTGGAGAGGAAACCATAGAGACGGATATCCTCGGGGTCCGGTCCGGCCATTGCACCCGGGGGCATCGTTTCCATAACAATCAGGATCTGCCATTGGTTCAGCCTTCTGACTATGAAAGCGTGCTTACGGAGCAGGGTCGGGTAATTGCCAGTTTCGACAAACGCCGTGACCTGATCCGGGAGCAGGTTGAGCAACAGGCCCGGATGCATGAGGCGGTAGCCATCATTGATGAGGCGCTGCTTGACGAGGTAACCAGTCTCGTTGAGTTCCCTGTTGCCCTCACCGGCAGTTTCGACGAGGCATTTCTGGCGGTTCCACAAGAAGCGCTTATTCTCGCCATGAAGTCACATCAGAAATGTTTTCATCTGGCGGATGCGGAGGGACGACTTCTGCCCAAATTCGTGGCCATCAGCAACCTTGAAAGCAAGGACCCGCAGCAAGTCATTACGGGCAATGAGCGGGTAATCAGGCCGCGACTGGCTGATGCCCAGTTCTTTTTCGATACCGATCGGGAAAAGCCCTTGATTAACAGAAAGGACAGTCTCGGAAGTCTGGTTTTCCAAGACAGATTAGGGACGGTGCTGGACAAGTGCGAGCGGGTGAGTCAGCTGAGCCGACAGGTTGCCGAACAGGTCTCCGCCGACCCGGCGCATTGCATGCGCGCGGCAGAGCTGTCCAAGTGTGACCTGTTAACCAGCATGGTAGGTGAGTTTGCTGATCTGCAGGGGCTTATGGGTTCGTACTATGCGGCCAATGACGGAGAGGCGCCCGAAGTCGCGCAGGCAATCCACGAGCAGTACCAGCCGCGTTTTGCCGGCGATGATTTGCCGGCCTCTGAGACAGGGGCCATTCTGGCCGTGGCCGATAAGCTCGACACGATGGTGGGTTTGTTCGGCATCGGGCAACCACCTACCGGCTCCAAAGATCCGTTCGCTCTGCGACGCTCTGCCATCGGGATTCTCAGAATACTCGTGGAAAAGCCGCTTGAGCTGGATCTCAAGTGGCTCATAAAGGCATCTGTGGAGAGCTTCCCGGATGACCTGTTGCTGGCAGACACGGGCGATAAGGTGTTCGAATTTATCCTGGAGCGATTCAGGGCCTGGTATCTTGACGAAGGAATAAGTAGCGAGGAATTCCAATCCGTATTCGCACTGCGGCCGAGCCGGCCGCTCGACTTTCATCGTCGAATTCAGGCTGTTCATACCTTTGCCCAGATGCCTGAGGCTCAGTCACTCGCCGCAGCAAACAAGCGCGTTGCAAATATTCTTTCCAAGCAGGATTCGGCTGCTGTCCCGCCGGCGCTCAGCGAAAGCCTGCTGCAGGAGAGCGCCGAGAAAGCCCTATACGCTGCGATTATTGATAAAGAGTCAGAAGTGGCGCCTTATGTAAAACAGGGCGATTACCAGAAAGGTCTGACCCTCCTTGCCGAACTCAAACCGGCCATTGATGGTTTTTTTGACGAGGTTCTGGTGATGGCGGAAGACGAAGCCGTCAGGGACAACCGGTTGGCATTACTGGCAAAGCTGCAGGCACTGTTTCTGAACCTGGCCGACATTTCCCATCTGACCAAATCCTGACTGCACGCCGAGGTTTGCGATCATGACATGCATCGTGCTTGACCGAGATGGAGTGATTAACGAGGATTCTGACGATTACATCAAATCAGCCGAAGAGTGGGCCCCCATTGACGGAAGTCTGGAGGCTATAGCTACGCTGACGGCCAGCGGATACCGGGTAGCGATCGCCACCAATCAGTCAGGTCTCGCTCGCGGTCTTTTTGATGAGTATGCTCTTGCAAAAATCCATCAGAAGCTGTGCGCCTCGGTTGAGGATGAAGGCGGTTTTATTGAAGGTATTTTCTTCTGCCCTCATGGGCCTGGTGAATCCTGTTCGTGCCGCAAGCCCGGCACCGGATTGCTGACGCAAATCGAGCAGGAGCTGGGCGTGAGTCTGGCGGGTCAGGCTTTTGTCGGTGATAGCCTGACAGATCTCCAGGCCGCTCAGTCGTACAACATGAGAGCGGTTCTGGTTCGAACCGGGAAGGGGGCAAAGACCGAGAGGCAACTCCAATCGCTGGCTGATCATGAGATTGAAATCTTCGACTGTCTGGCTGAATTTGTCAGTGCAGAGACCTCTGTGAAACATGCTTAGGCAATTGATCCTGACCCTTCGCTCCGGCGTGTTTTATCTCGGTTACGTACTGATCACGGTAGCCCTGTCGACGAGTTTTATCCTGCTGTTTCCGCTGCTGAAGCCCAGCGGCAGACATCGCATTGCGGCAGCCTGGTGCCGGTCCATACTCTACTGGCTCAAGCTGAGCTGTGGCGTAAGCTATCGCGTTGAAGGGGCCGAACAGCTTAACCGCAGCCCCGCCGTTTATCTGGCCAACCATCAGAGTAGCTTTGAAGCGATCCTTTTTTACCAGTTGATCTATCCCGTCTCGCCGATTCTAAAAAGAGAGCTGCTGCAGATTCCTTTCTGGGGTTGGGCTTTGCGGTTGTTGAAGCCTGTCGCGATTGACAGAAGCAAACCGAGGGCAGCTGCCCGCTCTCTTATGGTTCAGGGAGAGGCCGTGCTTAAAGAAGGGAACTCGATCATCATATTCCCCGAGGGCTCTCGCTCTGAGCCAGGGGTTGTCGGCAGATTCTCCCGAGGTGGCACCGCACTGGCTGCTGCTGCGAAAGTTCCCATCGTACCTATTGTGCATAATTCGGGATACGCGTGGCCTTCCCATCGCTTCATCAAGTTTCCGGGCGTTGTCTCGATAAAGGTTGGCAATCCGATCGCAGTAAAAGACCGATCAGTTAAAAACCTGACAGATGAGGTAGAGCAGTGGGTCCGGGCCCACTTTCAGGTTATTGACTCGCGCTAGATATCCAGATTCTCCGCCGTAAGCGCATTGTCCTCGATGAACTCCCTGCGAGGATCAACCTGATCACCCATCAGTGTGTTGAACAGCTGGTCGGCGCCAATGGCGTCATCAATCGTGACCTGCAACATACGCCGGGTCTCCGGGTTCATCGTCGTTTCCCACAATTGATCCGGGTTCATTTCACCCAGACCCTTATAACGCTGTAGGTAGTGGCCCTTCATCGCGTCCCTGGTGAGCCACTCAATGGCGTCTCCAAAACTCGAGACCGCCCGAGTGCGCTCACCACGCTTAATGTAGGCGCCCTCTTCCAATAAGCCGTTCAAAGTCTCACCAAGGCCCATCAGCAATTTGTATTCGCCGGAATTGAAAAAATCCGCCTGGAAAACATACGAGCGCTCCAGGCCATGTAAGTTCAGTACAGCTTCTGGCAGGAATTGCCGCCTCTCACTGTCTTCATTGGCCCGAAAGGTATAGTTAGCGCTTACTCCGGGATGCCGCTCCGCCAACTGCAGACCCACGCCGTTCATCCAGACTTCCAGCCGGGAGGAGTCCTTCAGGTCAGATTCTGTAAGCGGGTCGCTGTAAATCATCGCCTCCAGCACCTCGGTGGGGTAGATTCGAGACAGACGACTGATCATGGCATAGGTTTCGTGATACTGGTTAACGAGGGACTCCAGCGAATCGTCCGCTATGCCGGGCGCATCTGGATTAACGTGCAGGCTGGCTCCCTCAAGCGCGATTTGTGTTTGATAGTTCGCCAGCTCCCCGTCGTCCTTGAGGTATTGCTCTTGTTTGCCCTTGCGAATTTTATAGAGCGGCGGTTGAGCAATATAAATATGTCCGCGCTCGACCAGGTCACGCATTTGACGGAAGAAAAAAGTGAGCAGCAGCGTACGGATATGAGAACCGTCTACATCGGCATCCGTCATGATGATGATGCTGTGATACCGAAGGTTTTCCGGAGAGAATTCCTCATTGCCAATGCCACACCCCAGCGCCTTGATTAGCGTGCCGATTTCTGCAGAACTGAGCATTTTGTCGAATCGGGCTTTTTCCACATTGAGTATTTTACCTTTCAGAGGAAGAACGGCCTGATTCTTCCGGTTCCTGCCCTGTTTCGCGGAACCTCCCGCTGAGTCACCCTCGACAATGTAGATTTCAGATAAGGCCGGATCCTTTTCCTGACAATCGGCCAGCTTACCGGGCAAGCCGGCGACATCCAGAGCCCCTTTGCGCCGAGTCATTTCGCGCGCCTTGCGGGCCGCTTCACGCGCGCGTGCTGCATCAATCATTTTATTGACGATAAGCTTGGCGTCCTGTGGATTCTCTAGCAGATAGTCATTGAAGTGCGAGGCCATTTCCTGCTCAACAACCGTCTTGACCTCTGAGGAGACCAGTTTGTCTTTGGTCTGTGATGAGAACTTCGGATCCGGAACCTTGACGGAGATGATGGCGGTGAGCCCTTCTCTGGCGTCGTCGCCGCTAGTAACCACTTCCTTACCTTTCTTCTGGGCAAGCTCCTTGTCAATGTAGCTTTTCAGCACGCGGGTCAATGCGCCTCGGAAACCCGCCAGATGCGTGCCACCATCCCTTTGGGGGATATTGTTCGTATAAGGGAAAATATTCTCCTGGTAGGAATCGTTCCACTGCAGGGCAACCTCGACGGTGATGCCGTCTTCTTCTCGCTCAGAGGTAAAGTGGAACAACTTGTTCACCGGCGCCTTGTTGGTGTTCAGATAATCAACGAAGGCTCGCAATCCGCCCTCATACTTATAGAGTTCTGATTTACCGGAACGCTCATCTTTCAGATTGATGGCAACGCCAGCGTTAAGAAACGCTAACTCCCGAAGCTTTTTCGCCAGGATGTCATAGTGGAATTCAATGTTGGTGAAGGTTTCGGCCGCCGGCTTGAAATGCACCTCTGTGCCGCTACTTTGCGTCTCGCCGACCACGGCAAGGGGAGCTCGAGGCGTACCGTGTGCATAGTGCTGCTCGAACACCTCGCCCTCCCGGCGAATGGTAAGCTTGAGCTCCTCGGACAACGCGTTGACAACCGACACCCCCACCCCGTGCAGACCACCCGACACTTTATAACTGTTGTCGTCGAACTTTCCGCCGGCATGCAGCACGGTCATGATGACTTCAGCAGCCGAGACCCCTTCCTTATGCATCTCAGTCGGTATCCCACGGCCATTGTCAGACACGGTGACGGTTTCTCCGACATGGATGGTGACTTCGATGGTGTCACAGTGTCCTGCCAGGGCTTCATCAATCGAATTATCCACCAACTCGAAGACCATATGGTGTAACCCGGTACCATCATCGGTGTCTCCGATGTACATACCCGGTCGCTTTCGAACCGCATCAAGTCCTTTGAGCACCTTAATGCTGTCAGAGTTATAGTCCGGCGTGTTCTCTTCGCTCATGGCGACGCTCCGTAAACATGTCTTGTGTTCCTGCAGGCACCTGTGCGGCCCAAACCCCCGCCGTACGGGAGTTATAAGCTGGCCCGCTGGGTTGAGAGTGTACCACGTTCCACGTGAAACCTAGTGATTTCTGCGTCGTGGAATGCATTCAGATCAATTGCTTCCGCCTCCACGGAGGTCACGAAGAGCTGAGACCCCAGCGTGAGTAAGTGCTTCATTACCCGCTGTCGGTTCTGGCTATCGAGCTCCGCCGGCAAGTCGTCGACGAGATACAGGCAACGCCGCCCGACAGCGGCAGACAGCAGCTCACCCTGAGCGACCTTCAACGCACAAACCAGCAGTTTCTCCTGCCCGCGGGATAAACTTTCTGTTGCTTTTCTACGGCCTATTTTCACCTCGAGGTCCGCGCGATGCGGCCCCGCCTGGGTTGAGCCGTACTTGACATCGAGCTCACGGTTCGTGGCAAGCCACTCATCCAGCGAGCATTCTTCCGGCCAGCCACGTTTGTACTGGACGCTAAGGTCGGTGTGAACACCCACTAACGCGCTGTAGACCCGCTCAAATAGCGGCAGAAGTTCTGCCAGATAGTCAGCCCGGGCCGTATCCACGGCGTGGGCAGCCAAGCTGAGTTCGGCGTCCCACGCCCTGATCTCGTCACTTCTGGAAAAACCTGATTTGAGAAGGCTGTTTCTGTGTGCCAGGCATTTTGCGGTCCGGCGCCAGTTGTCGAGGAAAGTGGGTTCCACGTGGAACACCCCCCAATCCAGAAACCTGCGTCGGATCTTGGGCCCCCCTTCCAACAGATCAAAGGCCCCCGAATCAATGACCAGCATGGGTAACGCTCTGGCCACCTGATCCCAATTTCTCTGGTTCTCCCCGTTGAGCCTCAACTGGGCTTTTTTATTTCTCGACTTAGACAGCCCGAGCTTTGCGCTCTCGGTGGTACTGACATAGACCGTGGCCTCAGGCGCGCCGTCTTTAATGAGAGGCTCCACCAGAGCGCTGCGAAACGATTTTCCCGAGGACAACACGTAAAGCGCTTCCAGAAGACTCGTTTTTCCGCTTCCGTTGCTACCGTAGATAAGATTCACACCGCGGCCGGGTGCCAGGCTAACTTCAGAGAAATTCCTGAAATTGTTGATCTGTAGCTGATCAATAGTTGGCATAGTCAGGGGGCGCAGATCGCAAGAGACCAAGCCACGCGCGTGTTCCCGGTGAAGTAAGCGACTACCAACAAGACAGCCGATTCACCTGGCACCGACGAGCTGGCTCAAAGTCTCATCGGCATAACGACATAGACTGCATCGCCGCCTTCTTCGGCTTCAAGCAGGGCGCTGCTGTTCGGATCAGAGAGCGTGATCCGGGCCCGTTTGCTGCTCAGAGTGGACAGGACATCAATCAGGTACGACACATTAAAGCCCATCTCCAGGGACTCACCGCTGTACTCCACAGCAACCACTTCTTCCGCTTCTTCCTGATCCGGGTTGTTTGCCAGTATTTTCATTTCACCCTCTGCCAGCATCACTCGAACACCGCGATACTTCTCGTTAGAGAGTATGGACGCCCGCGCGAAGGCCTGCCGCAGTTCCTGACAATCCCCGATCACGGACTTGTTGCCGCCTTTCGGCAGCACCCGGTTGTAATCAGGGAATTTCCCGTCGACCAGTTTTGAGGTAAAGGTAAATTCCGGCACTTTGGCTCTGATATGGTTTTGGCCGAACGTCAACGTAATGTCTCCGCCCTCCTCGCTCAATAAACGCGACAGCTCAACAACCCCTTTCCGGGGCAGAATTTGCTGTTGCGTATCCTCCACCGCAGACTCCAGGCTGACCGTCTCCATTGCCAGTCTATGGCCATCTGTGGCCACCAGCCGAAGGTAGTCCTTACCAACCTCAAACAGCATCCCGTTCAGATAATATCGTACGTCCTGCTGCGCCATGGCGAAGCTGGTGTTGTCCAACAGTTGCCTGAGCTTCGACTGGCCGATACTGAGAGAGAAGGTATCGGGCTCTTCCTCCACGTTCGGGAATTCGGATGCCGCCAACGTGGTCAGCGAGAACCGGCTCCTCCCGGACTTCAGCACCAGCTTTTTATCCGCCAAAGCGATATCTACCGTCGCGCCCTCTGACAGTGACTTGCAGATATCGAGAAGCTTGCGGGCGGGCACAGTGACCTCTCCGGACTGAAAGGCCTGGTCAACCTCCGTTTTACCCACCAGTTCAACCTCTAAATCGGTGCCAGTCAGGGACAGCTCTTTCTCTTTCAGAACTAGCAACACATTGGCAAGTACCGGAAGGGTCTGGCGACGCTCAACAACCCCGCTCACCAGTTGAAGTGGCTTGAGCAGTGCGTCACGGCTTATCTGAAATTGCATTTCCTAATTAATCCTTTATTTTTCAATGTCTTATTAGGTAGAAAGTGAGCGTAGAAGATTGTTGTAGTCTTCCTTAATATCCATAGAGCTGTGCCGAAGTTTGTTGATCTGTTTACAGGCGTGCAGGACCGTTGTGTGATCTCGCCCGCCGAAAGCGTCGCCAATTTCCGGCAAACTGTGGTTTGTCAGCTCTTTCGACAGCGACATGGCGACTTGTCTGGGTCTTGCGACAGAGCGATTACGCCTTTTTGACAACATGTCGGCCATTTTAATCTTATAATACTCGGCGACAGACCGCTGTATATTGTCAATAGTCACCAGCTTGTCTTGCAGGGCAAACAGGTCTCTTAACGCCTCCTTGATCAGCTCAAGATCGATAGCGGCCCCTTTGAAACTGGCATGCGCTATCACCCGCTTCAACGCACCTTCCAGCTCTCGCACGTTGGACCTCAGTCGCTGTGCAATAAACAGGGCCGCATCATAGGGCAATTCAATGCCAGACTGCGCGGCCTTATTGATCAGAATGGCCGCCCGGGTCTCGAGCTCAGGGGGTTCCACCGCTACCGTCAGCCCCCAACCAAAACGGGATTTGAGTCTTTCTTCGAGGCCATTGATCTCTTTGTGGAAACGATCACAAGTGAGGATTATTTGTTGCCCGCCCTCTAATAAGGCGTTAAAAGTATGGAAGAACTCTTCCTGCGACCGCTCTTTGCCGGCAAAAAACTGAATGTCATCGATAAGCAAGGCATCAACCGAGCGGTAAAACCGTTTGAACTCATTAATCGCATTCATCTGTAACGCAGTGACCATGGTAGCCACGAACGTTTCCGAGTGGAGGTAAACCACTTTGGCATCGGGTTTTTTGCTGACCAGATAATTGCCGATCGCATGCATCAGGTGGGTTTTACCCAGCCCTACTCCCCCGTAGATAAACAGCGGGTTATAGGCAAAGCCGGGATTCTCAGCAACCTGCATGGCTGCCGCGCGAGCAAGCTGATTGGACTTACCCACAATGAAGCTGTCGAACGTGTTATCCGGCTTCAGCGAGCCCCGGTGCATCAGCTTACCGTCTATAATCGTATCCACTCTGGATCCGGCTTTTCGCTGCAGCCCGGCGGACAATCCGGGCTCTGGGCGGCTGCCGCGCGCGTCTTCAGCCGGCGGGCGCGACACCCTGACGGCCGCCGGCTCGGGGGCCGCAGCGACGGTACCATGCGGGTTGCTGACCTGCAGATGCACCTTGAGCGGCTCGCCCGCCTGTTCCTCTAAAAGATCTGAGATTCGCGCCAGATATTTATTCTTCACCCAATCCAGGATGAACCTGTTAGGTGCATAGAGGTGCAAGCTTGTCTGCTCCAGCTCAGCCCGGAGGGGCCTTATCCAGGTGCCAAATTGCTGCGGGGGTAACTCTTCTTTGAGACGTTCACTACATCTCTGCCAATGCTCAACTACCACGACTGTCTTTTCCGATTGCCTGTTTTAGTTTTTTATGCTGGGAATCATAACGACGAACAAAGCACTTATCCACTGCCCAGAGAGCAGAAAAGCCATTTTTTGGTTTGATTTTTTATCTATATTTATCAATTGTTTATGAGAATTTGCCCTGTTTTTCCCGACTGAAAATTCCGTAAATTTTTGCCTGAAGCGGCCAGCCTGTGCATAAATAACTTGTGGATAACTTGTGGCTAATTTATGGATGGCCCACCGGCGCGTTCAGCCTGCCTCAAGCCGGCGAGGCAACCTACGGTCCGGCGGCATTTGGCCAGGCAATTCTCTCGAGTCCGCGTTGCAAGTTTGACCCAAAACCACTAGAATTCGCGCTCTTTTTCGAACCCGTTTCGGTTCGCGAGCAAAACAGACGGATAACTCACTATGAAGCGAACATATCAGCCTAGCGTTCTCAAGCGAGCTCGCACTCACGGATTCCGCGCGCGGATGTCTACCAAGGGTGGCCGACTGGTGCTCAAGCGACGTCGCGCAAAGGGTCGAGCGCAGCTGTCGGCCTGAGAACCCGACGCTTAATGGCATCCAGGTGTAAGGCCTTGTGGCATCTCAGAGCTTTCCCAAAGCCTCGCGCCTGCTTAATGCTGCCGATTACAGCGCTGTCTTCGATCAGACCCACTTCAAGGTTTCCTGTCGCTACTTTCTGATACTAGCCAGATTCAGTCGCGACGCGAACACCCGACTCGGTTTAATCGTCGCCAAAAAACACATCCCAACTGCCGTCCAAAGAAACCGGTTAAAAAGGCTCATCAGAACGTCATTCAGATCGCTTGAACCGTTTCCCCGTCATTTAGATCTGGTTGTTCTGGTCAGAAAGGGTGCTGATAAAACCCACAACCGACAAGCCTTTGCCCAACTCAACACACTCTGGGCTGATGTTGCGCTAAAATGCCAGAAAACCAACCCGCGACCTGACTAAAGGCAGCCTGAAAGCACGATACTGAAATGATTACCAAGCTCCTGATCGGCATGATCGACATCTACCAGCGATTTTTCAGCCTCTTGCTTGGAAGCAACTGCCGCTTTTATCCCACCTGTTCGCACTATCTAAAAGAAGCCATACAACTGCATGGCCCGATTAAAGGCATGCTGTTGGGCGTCAACAGGCTGAGTAAATGCCACCCCTGGCATGAAGGCGGAATGGACCCTGTACCTGATCCCGCTCGTCACCCGGAACTTAAGAGCTGACCTATGGATTTCACGCGCTTTTCACTTTACTCAGCCCTCGCAATCGTCACCTACCTGATGCTGCTTGCGTGGCAGGAAGACTATCCGCCGACTATTGAGGGCGCTGACTCCGTCGTGGTCCTCACGCCAGACACGGCCGCTGACGCAGACAGACCGGTAGATTTACCCAGTTCCCTGCCAGCCACCGCGCCAAGCACGGCTGACACCACCACCAGTGGCAATGTGCCAAGCATTGCTACCGGTGAAACCGTACGCGTCATTACCGACACCCTGGAGCTCAGTATCAGCTTGGATGGGGGAGATATTACCAGCCTCGCGCTTCCCCAGTTTCTCAAACAGCTAGATGTTCCAAGTGACCCCTTTGATCTACTTCAGACCCAGCCGGGCCGTAGTTACGTGGCACAGAGCGGGTTGATCGGACCAGACGGGATCGACAGCGGCGGCAGAGCAAGTTACCGAAGTCGGCTATCCAGTTACGTGATGCAGGAAACCGACGAACAACTCACAGTGGATCTGGTGAGCGAAACCGATGAGGTCACCGTGACCAAACGATATCGGTTTACGCGCGGTAGTTACCTGATTGAGGTCAGCTTTCTTATTTCAAACCAGAGTACCGATCGTTTTCAGGCCAATGCTTTTGGGCAGATTAAACGGGACGTTTTTGACGACCCCAGCGCCGTAGGTGGGTTTGGTCGCACTTATCTCGGCTTTGTCACCACCTCAGAAGATGACCCCTACATACGAATCGATTTTGATGAGGTGGATGATGGCACTGAAGCATTTGACACCCAAGGTGGCTGGGTCGGATTCAGTCAGCATTATTTCATTTCTGCCTGGATTCCCGAGGCTGGCCAGACCAATCGGTACACCACAAGGAAAAATGATGTGGGCCAGTATTTCGGGGAGTTCACAGGCAGTGCGATCGTCGTTGCGCCCGGGGAGACGGCCGAATACCGAATGGGGTTTTACGCCGGCCCGAAAGACCAGTACGTCCTCGCTGAAATCTCGCCCAATCTGGACCTGACTATTGATTACGGGTTTTTGTGGTTCCTTGCTGCCCCGATCTACTGGCTGCTGCGTCAGATCGATTCCTTTATCAATAATTATGGCTTCTCGATCATCGCGCTGACGCTGGTGGTCAAAGCTCTGTTCTACAAATTGACGGAAACCCAATACCGGTCAATGGCCGGGATGCGCCGCGTGATGCCTAAAATGGAGTCGCTGAAAGAAACCTATGGCGATGACAGAATGAAGCTGCAGCAGGCCACCATGGAGCTTTATAAGAAAGAGAAGATCAATCCGTTTGGTGGGTGCTTGCCGATGCTGGTTCAGATGCCGGTTTTTATAGCGCTCTACTGGGTCTTGCTGGAAAGCGTGGAACTCCGTCACGCGGCTTTCGGATTGTGGCTGCAGGATCTTTCCGTGCGGGATCCCTACTTTATCCTGCCTCTGCTGATGGCGGCGACCATGTACCTGCAAACAAGCCTCAGTCCGACACCGGCCGATCCTATACAGGCCAGAGTCATGAAAATCATGCCCGTCATGATGGGAGTATTGTTTCTCTGGTTCCCGGCAGGTCTTGTACTCTACTGGTTAACAAACGGACTGCTGGGCATTCTTCAACAGTGGTATATCACCAGAAAACTGGAAGCTGCCCACGACGGCAAAAAGGCGGCTTGAGGGGCAATCCCGAGCACTGACGCTGGTAGTCAGCCGGCATCCTTTGCCAGTAAACGCCTGAACAGATCGCATGATTAAAGAGGACGCAGACACTATTTGTGCCATTGCCACTGCCACAGGGCGTGGCGGCATCGGTATCGTCCGGCTGTCCGGGCCCGAAGCACTGGCCATCGGACAACGGATTACCGGACTTACCTTACAACCCAGGCTGGCCACCTTTGTTGACATGATGAACAGCAACTGCGAGCTGATCGACAGCGGCATCGCGCTTTTCTTCAAGGCGCCCCACTCCTTCACGGGTGAAAATGTTGTGGAACTTCAGGGTCACGGCGGTCCGCAAGTGCTTCAGTCCCTGCTTGAACAGTGTATTGCCCGGGGCGCCAGATTGGCGGCACCGGGGGAGTTTACTGAACGAGCGTTCCTGAATGGTAAGATCGATCTCCTGCAGGCTGAAGCCATCGCTGATCTCATAGATGCAAGCTCAGCCCAGGCGGCCCGGTCAGCCATGAGAACGCTTAAAGGCGTTTTTTCGGAAAAAATCCACCAGCTGGTTGAAGACATCACCAGAATCCGGGTCAATGTTGAAGCCGCCATCGATTTCACTGATGAAGACATCGATATCATGACAGACACTGGGGTGGCCGAGGCGATGGAGACCGCCAGTCAGCGTCTTACCGATGTGTTTGAGGCGGCCCATCAGGGACTGGTAGTCAAAGACGGGATTACCGTGGTTCTTGTCGGCGCACCCAATGCCGGCAAGTCGAGTCTGTTGAACGCGCTGGCCGGTACCGACACTGCCATCGTGACAGACATTCCCGGTACTACTCGGGATGTCATTCGTCAGGAAATCAACCTTAATGGTCTGCCCGTCCATATCATCGACACCGCCGGCATGCGTGACAGCACGGATGTTGTTGAGCGGGAAGGCGTCAAAAGAGCTGTCTCTGCACTCGATGAAGCGGATCTTATCCTGCTGGTGGCGGACAGCGCTGTGTATTCTGATCAGGAGCCCGGCCCAGTTTTACAAACGCTTTTTGCCGGAAAGTATGGTGAAACAGCCATTGACGCGGCAAACCATTTAACCGAGCTTGCCCAGCTGCTTAACCGGGTCTGCGTGGTATACAACAAGATCGATTTGACTGAGTGCCATGAGCCGGGTGTTTCATCCACACACTACCAAGACCATGTGCTCAAGTTATTCCGACTGTCAGCCAAAACGTGCGCAGGTCTTGATGATCTGAGGGATCACCTCACCGAGCTGGCCGGGTACCAGAGCTCGGGAGAGGGGAATTTCAGCGCCAGGGAACGACACCTTACAGCCTTGTCGAATGCTCAGGAATCCCTTGAAAGCGCGGTTTCAGGGGTTTGTGAGCGCTTACCTCTTGAGCTCGTTGCAGAAGATCTACGTCGGGTTCAGACCTTTCTCGGTGCGATTACCGGCGAAGTGAGCAGCGATGATCTTCTTGGAGAGATCTTCTCAAATTTCTGCATAGGTAAGTAACCTCGCCAAGACCTCTGACCCGGCAGGGTCAGTCGAGACACCGTGTCAGCTTCCTGTGCAAAACCCTGTTCAGCGTTGGGTACGTCTTGTGGGTGAATCACCGGTTCACGGCTGAACACCCTGGGGCGTCCAAACACCCACAATCGGTGCATAAGGTATACCGTTTTAATACCGCGGTTTCACACCCACTTGTCAAAGGGTTAAGAATCTGAAATATATAAGGTTTTTTAGGCTTTCAACAGATATTCTGTCCCCCTATAACAACAGTATCAATACCTTCTTCTATCTATACTTTATAACTATATATATTTATCAATCAGATAATTAACGGCTCAGAGAAATCAGCGCTGAACAGCCTTACCGCACTGACAGGCCTGTCAATTACGCGAGATCGCTATATACTTCACCCCCCTGAAAATCAGCAGATAAACGTGACTATGCGCTACGGATTGGAATACGACGTCATCGTGGTGGGCGGTGGGCATGCCGGTACCGAAGCGGCTCTTGCCTCTGCTCGTACTGGGGCCAATACGCTGCTGGTAACCCACAGTATTGAAACGCTGGGTCAGATGTCCTGCAACCCGGCGATAGGCGGCATAGGCAAGAGCCATCTTGTCAAAGAGATTGATGCGCTCGGAGGTGCAATGGCGCGGGCGACGGACCGAGCCGGCATCCAGTTCCGGGTTCTCAATGCCAGCAAAGGGCCTGCCGTTCGAGCCACCCGCGCTCAGGCAGATCGTGTGCTCTACAAAGCGGCCATTCGGGAAATACTCGAGGGGCAGGAGAACCTGTCAATCTTTCAGTCTGCTGTTGATGATCTTTTGCTGTCCGACGGGGTGGTCGGTGGCGTGCGAACTCAGATGGGACTGGAGATTGTCAGCAAGAAAGTTGTCCTCACCACTGGCACCTTTCTGGGCGGCAAAATTCACATCGGTCTGGAGCAAAGCAGCGGCGGTAGAGCGGGTGATCCACCCTCTGTTGCGCTGGCAGAGCGTCTTCGGCAGCTCCCTTTCAGGGTAGAGCGCCTGAAAACCGGCACGCCGCCGAGAATTGATTCCAGGAGTGTGGATTTTTCCGTCATGGAAATTCAACATGGCGACAGTCCGACGCCGGTTATGTCATTTCTGGGGAGACAGGCAGAACATCCGCAGCAGATCCCCTGCTACATCACCAGCACCAATGCTGCCTGTCATGAAATCATCCGCAGCGGACTCGACCGCTCGCCGATGTATACGGGAGTGATTGAAGGAACCGGACCTCGCTACTGTCCCTCGATTGAAGACAAGGTGATGCGATTCGCTGACAAGGACAGCCACCAGATTTTTGTTGAGCCGGAGGGGCTGAAAACCAACGAACTGTATCCCAACGGGATCTCAACCAGTCTGCCTTTCGATGTGCAGATTGAAATGGTCCGGCAGATCAGGGGATTTGAAAAAGCACATATCACGCGCCCCGGCTATGCCATTGAATATGATTTTTTTGATCCCAGAGATTTGAATTATTCCCTTGAGACGCGTTTTGTGGAAGGACTCTACTTTGCCGGCCAGATCAATGGCACAACCGGATATGAGGAAGCCGCTGCGCAGGGTCTGCTGGCCGGACTGAATGCCGCGCTCGCGGTGCAGGGGAAGGCATCTTGGTGCCCCCGCAGAGACCAGGCCTACCTCGGTGTTTTAATTGATGACCTCATCACCCTGGGGACCAACGAGCCGTACCGCATGTTCACCAGTCGGGCAGAATACCGACTGACACTGAGGGAAGACAATGCCGACTCCCGACTTACCCCCACAGGCAGGGAGCTCGGTCTGGTTGATGCTGAGCGCTGGGCGTTTTATCAGCAAAAAGCCAGTGCGGTTGCTGCTGAACTTGATTATCTGAATGAAAATATCATTCACAAGGACTCCAGCGCCGCGGCTAAGCTGAATGCTTTTCTGGAGAAGCCTATTGCTCGTGAATACCGACTGTCTGAATTGCTTGCGAGACCTCAGTTGAACTATGACACCCTGCTCGAAATTCTCGGGAGCCCAGTGGCCGGATCAGACTCAGACGCAGACAGCCCGGAACGCCGGATAGCGGAACAGGCTCGTCTTCAGGCTGAGATAAAGATCAAATACCAGGGGTATATTGACCGGCAGTCTGAGGAAATCTCCAGACTGAAAAGACAGGAAAACACGACCATTCCCGCTGATTTTGACTACTCATCAGTTCAGGGACTCTCCACAGAACTGAAGCAGAAACTGGAAGCGGCGAGGCCGGACAATATTGGCAGGGCGTCCCGCTTACCGGGTATGACGCCGGCTGCGATTTCTCTGTTGCTGGTCTATCTCAAGAAATACGGTGCGACGACTCGAAAAGCGAGCTAGGCCTTTGTCGCCACCTGCCCGCAGCACACCATCACGTCAACCCGGACGGTTATCGGTGCTTTATGTTATTGCATGATCGATTGTCAGACGGGTTAAAGCAGATCGGATTGCCTGTTACCGCCCGGCAAAGTAAACAGCTCGAAACCTACCTGGGTCTGATTCAGAAATGGAATCAGACCTACAATCTTGTGGCTGATTGCAGGGCTGAGCCGCTACTGATCAGGCATCTGTTTGATTGTTTGTCGGCTCTGCCGCTTGTCGCAATCCCTCCCGGTGCGCACGTGCTGGATGTCGGCTCGGGTGCAGGCCTGCCGGGAGTACCCTGGGCAATTTTTCATCCAGAGTCATCATTCACTTTGCTTGACAGCAACGGCAAGAAAACGCGGTTTCTGTTTCAGGTGAAAGTGGCGCTTAACCTGGAAAATGTCCGCATCGAGCACAGCCGGCTGGAACATTATCAACCCGTTGCACCTCTGGATATCGTGACTTGCCGCGCTTTTGCATCCTTGCGGGATTTGACCGAAAAGCTGGGCGTTCTCATGCAGGGTCACACCCGGTTGTGCGCCCTGAAAGGCCAGCTGGCCAGCGCCGAGGTTGCAGATCTGCCTCCTGGCTTTGAAGCACTGGCGCTGCAAAAAATTTCGGTGCCATTTCTCAACGAGCAGCGACATCTGGCAACCGTCGTAAAAAGCCCAGCAGAGAAGGAAGTTATCAATAAGATTTAGCACACAGGGCGACCTCATTAGGGTAAACTGTTCGGGTCGTCGAAGCGCGCGATAAGAACATAAAGGACAGGGAGTGACTGTGAGCAAAGTACTGGCCATTGCCAATCAGAAAGGCGGCGTGGGGAAAACCACTACCTCAGTGAATCTGGCGGCCTCACTCAGCGTGACACGAAACCGGGTTCTGCTGATTGATATGGACCCCCAGGGCAATGCCACGATGGGTTCGGGGATAAACAAGAACGGGCTCGAGTATTCAATCTACGACCTGTTAACTGATCAGGCAGACTTTGCCAGCGTGGTAGCACGACCAGAAGACGGAGAGTACGATCTGCTTCCTGCAAACGGCGACCTGGTGGCAGCGGAAGTCGAGTTGATTTCCCTTGAGAACCGGGAGCTTCGGTTACGGAATATCATCGAAGCAAACCGGGAACGTTATGACTTTATCGTCATCGACTGTCCGCCGGCGCTCAACATGCTGACGATCAATTCTCTGGTGGCTGCTGATGGTGTGGTCATCCCGATGCAGTGCGAGTATTACGCACTGGAGGGGTTGTCGGCGCTGATGGATACCATTCGCGCGATTCAGGACCGGATCAACCCGACACTGAAAATAGAAGGCATACTCCGCACGATGTATGACCCGCGCAATAAACTGACAAGCGAAGTTAACGGCCAACTGTTTAACTATTTCGGCGATGCGGTCTACCGAACCGTCGTGCCGCGAAATATCCGACTCGCCGAGGCGCCGAGCTACGGCAAGCCTGTCATTAAATACGACCGTAAATCTCGGGGAGCCATCGCCTATCTGGCTCTGGCTGGAGAAATGTTGCGCCGCCATGACGAGTCGGCCCGGGTGATTCAATAAGCGTGACCTTCTTGATGTTAATTAGTAAATACTCACTAACTTTATACATCAGGAATTCCCAACTGGGCTAACCACATAATGAACGATAAGAAGAAACTCGGCAAAGGGCTCGATGCGCTACTTTCCTCCGGAAGTTCGCAGACGATGGCGAGCCTGCTCGGCGGGCGTCCGCGTGACACGGAGCCGTCGCAGACCCGAGTCGACAGTCCGACACCTGACCGGGATGGGGATCTTAAGAACATACCCGTAGATCTCATTCAGCGCGGGAAGTATCAGCCGCGAACCGACATGCATGAGGAAGCCCTCGAAGAATTGTCTGCGTCGATCAAGAATCAGGGCGTCATGCAGCCAATCGTTGTCAGGCCAATTTCCTCAGATAAGTACGAAATTATTGCCGGTGAACGGCGCTGGCGAGCCACGCAGATGGCGGGCCTGGACACCATACCCGCAATTGTTAAACCGGTGGGTGATGAAGCCGCCATTGCCATGGCGCTGATTGAGAACATTCAGCGGGAAAATCTCAACCCGATTGAAGAGGCCATGGCCCTCAAGCGTCTGCAGGATGAGTTTGAACTCACTCAGCAGGAAGTCGCCGACGCTGTGGGCAAATCCCGTGTGACGGTGACCAATCTGATGCGTCTGATTGGCCTGCACATTGATGTCAGAAGGATGCTGGAACACGGGGACCTCGAGATGGGGCATGCCAGAGCGCTGCTGGCGCTGCCCGATGAACAGCAAACCAGTGCTGCGCGAGTGGTCTCGGGCAAGGGGCTTTCAGTGCGTCAGACGGAAGCTTTGGTCAGGCGGCTCACTTCCGAGTCGGGCGCGGTCAAGAGCAAGCAGGCATCTGACCCTGACATCAAGAATCTCGAGGACAATCTGGCCGAAAAACTCGGCGCGAAGGTAATGATCCAGCACACCGCCAAAGGCAAGGGCAAGGTCGTGGTGAAGTACAATTCGCTAGACGAACTGGACGGCATTCTGGCGCACATCAGTTAGGTCTGAATTCCAGCCCAGAACCAATCAGAAATTCTGGTCGAAATGGCGTTGCCAGGTACCGCCATTTGGCAAAAAAAACCCTTTATTTTCAGAGTCAAAATGATTCTGATGCAGTGTTGCGATACCCCAGCAAAGTCCCTATAATGCGCGTGCTTTTGGTGACCACCGTAGCAAGAAAAGTGTCGTGGGGGGCCTTGGGACAGACTCAGACATACTGCGAGTCTGTCTGTCGTAATCGTGACAAACTTGAAATCCCCGCCTGTCCATAAAGTGATCATTGCCCAGATATCGGCAACCACTTTTATAGCAGTTGTCTCTTTGGTTCTGATCAATGCCTCTACAGCCTTTTCTGTGTTGCTGGGGGGTGGGGTCAGTAGCGGATCGAACGCTTTTTTTGCAGCGCAGGCGTTTAAGCACCGGGGGGCGAGAAACGCTCAGAAGATTGTTAAGGGATTTCTGGCAGGGGAAATCGGCAAATTTTGTATCACCGTTGTGATGTTCGCTTTGAGCTTCTCTTTACTGCCCAACGTGGTTGAAGGCGCCATGATACTGGCGTTTCTGATCGTGCACGTGGTCGGAGTCGCTGCCGCTGTCAGAATCGATTACACCCCGAACGGGCACAAGAGCACCCCATCACCCTGAGAGGGTGTGAGACGGCGGGCGACAACGGGAGACACTGAGCCACCCGGCGTGCATTTGGCAAATTTGGAATTTGAGAGAGTCAGGAAAACCTCATGGCAGAGTTAGCCGATGCGGCACACGCCGCAGCTGAGCATGGTGCTGAGACAACTGCTCAGGAATACATTACCCACCACCTCTCCTATCTGACATTCGGCCAGCACCCCGATGGACACTGGGGTTTTGCTCATACGATGGAAGAAGCCACTGAGATGGGCTTCATGGCGTTTCACGTCGATACCCTATTCTGGTCCCTGTTTCTCGGCGGCGGCGCCCTGCTGTTTTTCCGCTGGATCGGCAAAAAAGCCACCTCTGACGTCCCCAACGGCGTGCAGAACTTTGTCGAAAGCATATTCGAGTTCGTGGATGAGCGAGTTTCCGAAGGTTTTAATCATAAAAACCCGGTTATTGCCCCGCTGGCTCTTACCGTGTTTGTCTGGATTCTGCTGATGAATTTGATGGATCTGGTGCCCGTTGACTGGCTGCCGGAGGTTGCCATTTTTATCGGACACTTCTTCGGGCAGGAGCACATGTCGTTTAAGGTGGTGCCGACAACGGACCCGAACATCACCCTGGGCATGTCGTTCAGTATTTTCGCCCTGATTATTTACTACAGCATCAAAAACAAGGGCGCCTGGGGCTTCTTCAGCGAGTTAGCGTTCCACCCCTTCGGTAAGTGGATGATGCCGTTCAATCTGATGATTGAAATACCCACTCTGTTGGCCAAGCCTATTTCTCTTGGCCTCAGACTGTTTGGCAATCTGTATGCCGGCGAGCTTCTGTTTCTGGTGATTTCAGCATTGCTGGGACTTTACCAACTGCCGTTCCATTTTGTCTGGGCGGTCTTTCATATCCTTGTGGTTCCTCTGCAGGCGTTTGTGTTCATGATGTTAACCATTGTTTACCTCAACGCAGCTCATGACGGGGTCCACCACTAACTCACTTTGTTAACACTTTCCTTCTGAACTGGAGAAAAAAATGGAAACTATATTGGCAGCAACTGTAATCGGCGTGTTCTGGCTGCTCGGCATGGGCGCACTGGGCACGGCGATCGGCTTCGGCATCTTAGGGGGCAAGTTCCTGGAAGGTTCTGCTCGACAGCCTGAAATGGCACCCAAGCTTCAGGGCTCAATGTTCCTGGTTGCTGGTCTGATCGATGCGATCACAATGATCGGTATCGGTATTGGTATGTGGTTTACGTTTGCGAACCCGTTCCTCAGCCAGTTGGGTTAAGGGCTCTGTCAGAATTTAAACCACACTAACTAGCGGGAGAATTCTCCGTGGATATCACCCTTACCATCTTTGGACAGTCGGCCGCCTTCTTTGTTTTTTGGTGGTTCTGTTCTACCAAGGTCTGGCCACTCTTCTCCAATGTTCTGGAAGAGCGCAAGCAGCGTATCGCAGATGGCCTTGAGGCTGCTGCTAGGGCGCAGAAAGATCTGGAGTTGGCGCAAAACGCTTCGACCGATCAGCTGCGCGAAGCCAAGGAGCAGGCAGCTTCGATTATCGACCAGGCCAACAAGCGCGCCTCACAGATTGTCGAAGAAGCTAAAGATAAAGCCAGAGAAGAAGGCGAGCGGATCATCGCGGGAGCCAATGCGGAAATTGAGCAGGAGATGAACCGGGCCCGCGAAGCACTGCGTGAACAGGTTGGCGCCATTGCGGTAGCCGGTGCTGAGAAAATTCTGGAACGATCAATCGATCAGGCTGCGAACGAAGAGCTTCTGAGTAAGCTCGCAGCGGAACTGTGAGTAAAGGGTAACCTCAGGCAATGGCAGAACTCACCACATTAGCCAGACCTTACGCGAAAGCGGCGTTTCAATCGGCCCTGGACGACAGCGCGCTGGATAACTGGTCTGCCATGCTGACTACGGCCGCAGCTGTATCATCTGAGCAGTCAGTCATCGGGTTGCTGACCGACCCTGCGCTCTCGACTGACAGCATGGCAGACGCTTTTGTCGGGTTGCTGGGTGACGAGCTTAGCGACAAGGGTCAGAACTTCATCCGACTGCTCGCTGAAAACAAGCGCCTGATCCTGTTGCCTGCGATCTCCTCCCTGTTCCATATACTGAAGGCAAATCAGGAGAAATCCATTGACGTCGAGATCACGACGGCCTTCGAAGTCAGTTCAGAAACCTTAAACAATTTGGTGCAGGGCCTGAAAGCGCGCCTAGCGCGAGAGATCAACCTCAGCACGAGCGTGGACAACAGCCTGATAGGTGGAGCCGTTGTCCGTGCTGGCGATACCGTCATCGATAGTTCGGTGCGCGGAAAACTGGTCAAGTTAGTTGAATCAATGAATTCCTGAGCCCTAAACCGAAGGCATTTCAGGAACAAAGGAAACAAGCATGCAACAACTGAATCCGTCAGAAATCAGTGAAATTATCAAACAGCGCATCGACAGCCTCGATGTATCTGTGCAGGCCAAAAATGAAGGCACAATTGTTAGCGTGTCAGACGGCATTATCCGTATTTTCGGTCTGACCGATGTCATGTACGGGGAAATGATTGAATTTGAGGGTGGTATCTACGGTATGGCTCTCAACCTGGAGAGAGACTCTGTGGGTGCCGTTGTGCTGGGAGACTACCTCAGCCTCAAGGAAGGTCAGTCCTGTAAATGCACAGGCCGCATTCTTGAAGTGCCGGTAGGACCCGAACTTGAGGGTCGGGTAGTCGACGCTCTTGGTAAGCCCATTGATGGAAAAGGCCCGGTAGAGACCAAGCTGACAGACGCGGTCGAAAAAGTGGCACCCGGCGTCATCGCGCGACAATCGGTATCTCAACCGGTGCAGACCGGGCTTAAGTCAATCGACTCCATGACACCGGTAGGTCGTGGCCAGCGCGAGCTGATCATTGGCGACCGCGAGGTAGGCAAGACTGCGGTTGCGATCGACACCATCATTAACCAGAAGGGCAAGGGCGTAAAATGTATTTACGTCGCGGTTGGCCAGAAGGCATCGTCGATTGCGAACGTGGTTCAGAAGCTTGAAGAACACGGTGCGATGGAATACACCATTGTTGTCGCGGCCTCAGCGTCGGACCCTGCGTCCATGCAGTTTATCGCACCGTACTCTGGCAGCACGATGGGGGAATACTACAGAGACCGTGGTGAAGACGCTCTGATTGTATTCGATGATCTGACCAAACAGGCGATTGCCTATCGACAGATTGCGCTGCTTCTTCGCCGACCGCCTGGTAGAGAGGCTTATCCTGGCGACGTGTTTTATCTTCACTCCCGCCTGCTTGAGCGCGCCTCCCGGGTCAGCGCAGACTACGTTGAGAAATTTACCAACGGTGAAGTGAAGGGCAAGACCGGCTCACTTACCGCTTTGCCGATCATTGAGACACAGGCTGGCGATGTATCGGCGTTTGTTCCCACCAACGTGATTTCAATCACCGACGGACAAATCTTTCTTGAAACAGATTTGTTCAACTCCGGTATCCGTCCGGCAATGAACCCCGGAATCTCGGTGTCACGGGTCGGTGGTGCGGCACAGACTAAGATCATTAAGAAACTCGGTGGTGGTATCCGTATAGCACTGGCCCAATATCGTGAGCTTGCAGCTTTTGCGGCGTTCGCCTCTGATCTGGACGATGCGACTCGCTCGCAGCTTGAACACGGTCAGCGCGTTACCGAGCTGATGAAGCAGAAGCAGTACTCTCCTCTCTCCATTGCGGAGATGGCGGTATCGATCTATGCAGCCAATGAGGGATACCTCAAAGATATCGAGCTGAATAAGGTTCTGGATTTCGAAGCCGCCCTGTTGAGCTATATGAATAGCGAGCATGGCGACCTGCTGGCCAGCATCAATGAATCTGGCGACTGGAATGACGACATCGAGGCGCAGTTTAAGGCCGGGATCGACAAGTTCAAAGAAACTCAGACCTGGTAGCTGGATCGACTCCACGACGAACACAAGCAGTCAATCACAGAAGCGATAAGGTAGCTAAGACACATGGCCGGCGGCAAAGAAATACGCAACAAGATCTCGAGTATCAAGAACACTCAAAAGATCACCAAGGCGATGGAAATGGTCTCTGCGAGCAAAATGCGCAAGGCCCAGGACGCCATGCAGTTGGGTAAACCCTATGCGCATCGTATTCGCGCGGTCATCAGTCACATCGCGAGCGCCAAGCCGGAGTATAAGCATGCCTATTTCGATACGCGTGAGGTGAAGCGAGTCGGTTATATCGTGGTATCCACCGACAGAGGTCTGTGCGGTGGCCTGAATATCAATTCATTCAAGGCAACTGTCGCATCGATGAAGGAATATGCTGATGCCGGCGTGGGCATTGATATCGCCACTATCGGAGGTCGAGCCGCAACGTTTTTCAACAGCTACGGCGGTAACGTGGTTGCTTCGGTAAGAGACATGGGTGAATCACCCGAGCTGGCGGATGTGATCGGATCGGTTCGTGTACTGCTGGACAAGTTTGACAGGGAAGAAATTGATCGTCTGATGTTGGTGAGCAACGACTTTGTGAACACCATGACGCATCAACCGACGGTTCAGCAGCTGTTACCACTGTTGCCGTCTGATGATGAGGAACTGCAGCATCACTGGGACTATCTCTACGAGCCTGATGCCAAAGAGCTGCTGGACGGACTGTTGCTTCGATATATCGAGTCACAGGTCTTCCAGGCTGTGGTGGAGAACAATGCGTGCGAACAGGCTGCGCGCATGCTGGCCATGAAAAATGCCTCCGACAACGCCGGCGATCTTATTGAGGAGCTTGGGCTGGTTTATAACAAAGCCCGCCAGGCGGCCATTACTCAGGAGTTGTCGGAAATCGCGGGCGGCGCGGCGGCGGTTTAGCAATAAAACGCGTTTTGTGGCGACCCCATAAAACGCAGAGACGAATTTAACTATTAGATTGAACTGGCTGTCGCAACGGCCACATTGAAAGAGGAACCGAACATGAGTAGCGGTCGCATCGTACAAATCATTGGCGCGGTTATCGACGTGGAATTCGCGCGCGATGACGTGCCCCAGGTATACGACGCCCTGACTGTCGACGACAGAGACATCACGCTTGAAGTGCAACAGCAGTTGGGTGACGGGATTGTGCGCACTATCGCTCTGGGCAGCACCGAGGGTCTGAGCCGGGGACTCAGCGTGCAGGATACTGGAGCCCCCGTGTCGGTGCCGGTCGGCACGGAGACGCTGGGACGGATCATGGACGTACTTGGCCGGCCCATTGACGAGCGGGGAGACATCGGTGAGCAGGAGCGTATGCCGATTCACCGAAAAGCGCCTACTTATGAAGAGCTTTCCAGCACCAACGAGCTGCTGGAAACCGGTATCAAGGTTATCGATCTGGTCTGCCCGTTTGCCAAGGGCGGTAAAGTCGGTCTGTTCGGTGGCGCAGGTGTCGGCAAGACCGTCAACATGATGGAGTTGATCAACAATATCGCAACCGAACACTCCGGGCTGTCTGTTTTTGCCGGCGTTGGTGAGCGAACACGTGAAGGCAACGACTTCTATCACGAAATGCAGGAGTCTGGCGTTATCGACCTGGAGGGCGAATCCAAGGTGTCCATGGTATACGGCCAGATGAATGAGCCACCGGGCAATCGCCTGCGTGTTGCGCTGTCCGGACTGACCATGGCGGAAAAGTTCCGCGATGAGGGCCGGGATGTCCTGTTGTTCATCGATAACATCTATCGATATACGCTGGCGGGCACCGAAGTGTCTGCGCTGCTGGGCCGTATGCCGTCCGCGGTGGGCTACCAGCCGACCCTGGCTGAGGAAATGGGCGCGCTGCAGGAGCGAATCACGTCTACCAAGACAGGATCAATTACCTCCATTCAGGCGGTTTACGTGCCTGCGGACGATTTGACTGACCCGTCACCGGCGACGACCTTCGCTCACCTTGATGCCAAGGTGGTGTTGTCCAGAGAAATTGCCTCCTTGGGCATTTACCCGGCGGTAGATCCGCTGGACTCCAGTTCCCGGCAGCTTGACCCGCTGGTCATCGGGCAGGAACACTACGATGTGGCCAACGGTGTGCAGACGGTGCTGCAACGCTATAAGGAGCTGAAGGACATTATTGCGATTCTGGGCATGGATGAACTGTCCGATGAAGACAAGCAAACCGTGGCACGGGCTCGCCGTATCTCTCAGTTCCTTTCCCAGCCGTTCACGGTGGCGGAAATTTTCACGAATGCGCCCGGCAAGTATGTTTCGCTTAAGGACACGATTGCCGGATTCAAGGGGATTCTTGACGGAGAGTACGACCATCTGCCAGAGCAGGCGTTCAGCATGGTCGGCTCTATAGATGAGGCGGTGGAAAAGGCGAAGACGCTTTAACCACAGCAGCCAGTCCCGGGGACGTTCCCAGAGACTATCCCGGAATCAGGCACAAAGAGCAGGCGGATAGGAGCTAAACTTTATGGCAATGACAATGCATTGTGACATCGTAAGCGCTGAACAGAGCATTTTCTCAGGACGCGTTGAGATGGTGATTGCCGCCGGCTCACTGGGGGATCTGGGGGTAGCTCCGGGGCACGCGCCATTACTGACTGCGCTGAATCCCGGGCCCGTTCGCCTGATCAAGGATGGCGGTGAGGAAGAGGTTTTCTACGTCTCCGGAGGGTATCTCGAAGTTCAGCGAAACACGGTGACCCTGTTGGCTGACACTGCGCAGCGAGCGGAAGCAGTCGATGAAGCTGCTGCCCTCGAGGCCATGCAGGAAGCAGAGAAAGCCATGCAGGATGCCAATGCGGAAATGGATTATGGCACGGCAGCCGCGCAGCTCGCTGAGGCTTCTGCTCAGCTACGCGCCCTGCGCCAGCTGAAGAACAGAGCGCAGTAAACGGCTCTGCACCAGCAGCAGAACAGATAAGAAGGTAGCTCAGGCTACCTTTTTTTTTGGTAGTCTACCGTGATTATTGATTTTAGAACCCAGGGGAATTCGCAGGTTTAGCTATGGAAGTCGTCATTCTTGCTGCCGGCAAGGGAACCCGCATGCATTCCGCACTCCCCAAGGTGCTGCACCCAATCGGGGGAAGACCGATGCTCCTGCGCGTTCTGGACACGGCAGTGAGCCTGTCTCCCGACGCGATTCACGTGGTGGTCGGTGTCGGTGCGGAGCAGGCGATCGCACTGGCAGAAGAAGCGTATCCTCACGCCGGCATCAACTGGGTAACGCAACAGGAACAGCTGGGCACGGGGCATGCGGTACGCGCGGCGCTGCCCGGCTTGAAGCAAAGCGACGCTGATGACAACAGCGTGTTGGTTCTGTTCGGAGATGTTCCGCTGATTTCCCGCTCGACTCTCCAACAGGTGATCGACCACTGTGGGCCTGAGCAGGTCTCTTTATTGACTACCCGGGCGAGTGTGCCAGAGGGCTTTGGCCGGATTATCCGGAACCGTGATGGTGATGTCGCGGCGATTGTGGAGGAACGTGACGCCTCCGCGGAGCAGAAACGCATCAATGAAGTGAATAGCGGCATCATGGCAATTCCGGCGCTGAGGTTGCGCGCCTGGCTGGACGCGCTGGATACTGGCAATGATCAGGGTGAGTATTACCTGACAGACATTGTGGCAATGGCTCATGCCGACGAGGTGCGCATCCGGGCTACGGTGGTGGATGAGACGGAAGTTATCGGGGTCAACAACAAGTCACAGCTGGCTTACTTGGAGAGGCATTATCAAATGGGTATAGCCAATACACTTCTCGAGCAAGGCGTCACCCTGCTGGACCCGGCACGGCTGGATGTGCGCGGTGACGTTGATTGCGGTCGCGATGTTCAGATTGATGTGAATGTAGTGCTTGAAGGGCAGGTCCGTCTTGGGGATGGTGTGTCAGTGGGTGCCAACTGTGTCATTAAGGATTCGACCATCGGTGCCGGAACCAAAATCCTGGCCGGCACTCATATTGAAGGTGCTGAGATCGGCAAAGCGACCAGTATCGGGCCGATGGCGCGACTCCGGCCGGGAACCGTGCTCGGCGATGGTTGCAAGATAGGGAATTTCGTCGAGACGAAAAACGCAGTCATCGGCCAGGGGTCAAAAGCGAACCACCTCGCTTACATCGGCGATGCGGTCATTGGCGATGACTGCAACATCGGGGCCGGCGCAGTCTTCTGTAACTACGACGGTGCAAACAAGCATCAGACCACGCTGGGAGATCACGTTTTTGTCGGGTCAAACAGCGTCCTCATTGCCCCTGTGACGCTGGAAGACAACGCCTTTGTCGCTGCGGGATCCTCGGTCTCCAGTGATGTGCCGGCCGGCAGCCTTGCGGTTGCCCGCGTCAAACAGCGCAACGTTCCGGGCTGGAAAAGGCCGAGAAAAAAGTAGACCGCCTGCGAAATTTTTCAGACCCCGGGCGCACCGGCCTGAGTGAAACCTTCAACCGTTGTCTGGTGCACGCAGCGCCTTCTGGCTTTTTTCCAGCCGCTTCAGATGCTCTTTAAGCAGCGGTTTTCGGTGCAGAGCCACACCGGTAGCCAACACATCGATGACCACCAGATGAGCAATCCGCGAGGATACGGGAGTTGCGGCCCGCAGGTCCTCCTCGATATTGACAGTGATGGAGATTGAGCTGGCCTTGCTCAGCGGGGTGTTTTCGGGCGCCAGCCCAATGACCGTGGCACCGGCTTCTCTGGCAAGACGCACACTTTCCAGCAGAGCCCGGGTCTGTCCTGATTGCGAAATGGCGACGATGACATCACCTTCTCCCAGCGAGATGGCGGACATGTGCTGGATGTGCGGATCTGTGTAGGCAGCCGTGGACAGCTGCAGCCGGAAAAACTTGTGCTGGGCGTCCGCTGCTACTGAGCCGGATGCACCAAACCCGTAAAACTCCACCCGCCGAGCGTTGCTGATCGTGTCGATTGCCCGCTGTAGCACGTCAGGATCCAGCTCATCCTTCACGGTAAGCAGGGAACCTACGGTCGTGTCGAAAACTTTGTTTCGCAGGTCTTCTACGGTATCGCTGTCATCTACAGCGAACTGAGTATATACGCTGCCCGAACCCAGCTGCCGCGCGAGGCTCAACTTGAATGACTGGAAGCCATCGAATCCAAGCGCACGACAGAAACGGATGACGGTGGGCTCGCTGACCATGGCCCGAGAAGCCAGATCAACAATACGCATGGTGATGACTTCATTGGTGTTCGACAGAACAAAGTCCGCCACTTTGGCTTCGGATTTCCTCAGGCTTGGCCTGTTATCGTTAATCCGTCGTATGAGATTAGGCGATTGCACGGGGTGACTGTACACTGAGTCAGGCATCAAAGATCGAACTATGCTACCCAATAAGGCCGCCGGGCGCACTTCTTTCCATGGACAAACAGGAATCCCGCTACAGCGCACATTTTTTGGAGTCCCTGTCATTACTGGGCGCCAGCAAGTGGAATGGCCTGACCGGCACGGAGAATCCGTTTACTCGCTACGAGTTCCTGTATGAACTGGAAAGAACAGGGTGCACCGGTGAGCTGACCGGTTGGCAGCCCTGTCATCTGGCGCTGTATGAGGGCGACCCGGTCAGTACGGAAGAGACATCCCCGCTCGCGGTTATGCCGCTGTATCGGAAAACCAACAGCTGGGGTGAATATGTCTTTGACTGGTCATGGGCAAATGCGTATCAGAGCCACGGTTACGATTATTATCCGAAGCTGGTTACGGCAGCGCCTTTCACTCCCAGCCATGGCCAGAGGATCTTTGTTGCCGATGGCCAAGACCGGGACGCTATTATCAGCGTGATTGTCGAGAAGTTGATAGAAAAAGCAACGTCTCTTGATTTGTCGTCATGGCATGTGTTGTTTCCGCAACATCAGGAGAGCGACTCTCTGAGCAGACTCGGCCTGAAGTCGAGAATCGCCACACAATTTCACTGGTACAACAGAGATTATGAATCATTCTCCGACTTTCTGGGGAAACTCAGTTCCAGAAAAAGGAAATCGATCAAACGTGAAAGGCGCCAGGTTCAGGAACAAGGGTTCCAGTTCTCGATAACGGAAGGGTCTGAGATCTCTGATCAGCAGTGGGCGGAGTTTTATCGCTTTTATCAGTCTACCTATCTGGTCAGAGGCATGCAGGGCTATCTGAAGGAATCTTTTTTCAGAGGACTCGCACAATCTATGCCCGAACAGATATTGATGATAAACGCGCGGCTGTCAGGGAAGAATACGGCTGCTGCACTGTTTTTTAAAAATTCAGAAAAGTTGTTCGGCCGATATTGGGGATCCCTGGCTGACTATCAGTTTCTGCATTTTGAAACCTGTTACTATCAGGGGCAGGAGTACGCTATTGCCAATGCGCTGCAATCTTTTGATTCAGGCGCACAGGGGGAGCATAAAATACAGCGAGGCTTTGAGCCGATTCTTACGTATTCCAACCACTGGATTGGCAACGAAGGGTTCTCACTGGCGATTGACCGTTTTCTGCAGGAGGAACGGGCTCACGTGGAGTCCTATCAGGATGAGGCGAGGGGTCTGTTGCCTTTTCGCCGGGAAGACTAGCTGCTGTCAATTCGAGTTTGTGCAGCAGGCTGCCACCGACTTAGAATACTGTGGCAATCAAAACAACAATCAAATCAGAAAGGAGCTCGCATGATGAGAATCCTACCCCGCATGATACTGGCGACGGCAGCACTCGGGTGTTTTGTTTTGCTGCCCGAAGCCGCGGTGGCACAGCAGGAAAGAAGCTACGACTACTGGCAGCATCAGCGAGAGATGATAAAAAGAGGCCAGCAAGCCGTTTTTATGTGTAATGGCCTGTTTACCTCTAAGCGCACAATTGAGCAGGTGTACGAAAGGGAACTGGCTTTTTTTCCTGACCCGATCGGCACGCCGGAGGGTGGCGACTATCATGTTGCCTGGGATGAGCAGGGCGTTGAGGTAGGCGCTGCTGGACAGGTGCCAACGATGCGGGCTGTTTTCCGTGAAGGCATTGGCTGCATTATATTGCCTCCTGACCAAACCCTTGCCGATGCAGATCGGCTGCCAGACCTGACGTTGCCTTATCCGCCGGGTAATCCTTCTCAGATTCCCTGGCCTGATGGCGACCTGGTAGAAGACAAGGCGTTGCCGGCTGAAATAGACGCTGCCGCCTTGCAGCGCGCATCGGATTGGGCGTTTGACCGTCCTACACCCGAACAGAGCACGATCAGCCTGTTGGTGGTCTACCGGGGTGACATAATCCACGAACGCTATGCTGATGGTTTTGACATGACCACAAGAACGCGCACCTGGTCGACGGCCAAGAGTATCGCCGCGACTCTGATTGGCATGCTGGTAGACGAGGGGCGTCTGGAGCTGGACGGCCCTCTGGGTTTTGAGTGGCTGCCCGAGACCAGCTCTCCGGAAACCGATCCACGCAATGCGATCACGCTGCGCCACGCGCTGAACATGTCGACCGGGCTACAATCAATTGACAATAATCGAATGGAGTATGCCACCGGTTCTGGTATGTCCTACTGGGCAGGTGACAGCTCGGTCGAAGATGCCAGAGAGCGGGGCCTGATACGTGAGCCGGGTACTCGGTGGGATTACGAAAATTATGACACGCTCCTTGCTGTTTACGCGATGAAGCGAGCGCTCGGGGGAGAGCGAGAATATGCGGAGTTCCCCAGAAAGGCGCTGTTGGACAAAATCGGCATGAGGAACACGCTGGTGAGCACCGACCGCTTTGGTGATTTTGTTCTGAGCAGCCAGGTTTATACTAACGCGAGAGATCTGGCCCGTTTTGGATTGCTTTATCTACAACGAGGCGTCTGGAACGGAGAGCGCCTGCTTTCCGAGGAGTGGATTGATTTCGTAACCACTCCGGCACCTGCGACAGCGGATATCGGAAATATGTATGGGGGGCAGTTCTGGCTGGTGCCGGATGACCGCACAGACGTGCCCGGTGACGCCTATATGACGAATGGTAACCGCGGGCAGTTCACGATTATCGTGCCATCCCATGATCTGGTTATTGTGCGGCGCGGTCTTGACTACGGCAGACAGGGGTTCGATCGCTGGGGCCTTGCCAGAGAGGTGATTAAAGCGATCAACTGAGCGCGTGGTAAGAGCGCTGCGCAACGGGACATCTGTTTGCCACCCGGCAGCGCGTGCCCCGGTGTCATGGGCAGCGCCATCAAGCGCGATGGATGCTGCCCCGGTCTGGGCGAGGCCGGTGGTCTGAAAGCCGGCCTCAGAATCGCGCTCTTAGCAGGCCCGGCCCGGGTCAGAGCGCGCGATAGAGCTCAGCATACAGGTTTGTGACCCAGGGGTTGCCGTCAGGGTCGACGCTGATGTCGATGGCGTTGCCATAAACCTGATCCCAATCCAGTCCATTCCAGCGAAAGATACTCCGGAGTTTTTCGCTGCCGTCAAATCTGAACTCTGCCGGTGCCACAACATAGACAGACCCGTCTGCACCCACTCCGATATCTCCGGCGAATCCCGGCAGCTCCTGCCAGAAGCCCTCTACGAGGGTGTAGATGTGATCGCTCATGCCGACGACCCACGGTTGCCCGTTGGGGCCCACATCGATGCGGCTACCGGAGCCGCCATAGTTTATCCAGCCGAGCCCGTTCCACAGATAAACGCCTTCATAGGAAGCAACCCAGACAGAGCCATCTGCGCCAATGCCGACATCCAGCGCTTCACCCGGTATCCGCTGCCAGTAGCCATCCACCCACCGGTAAATTTCATGATAAAAGTTAACAATCCATGGGTTGCCCAGTGGATCGACATCAATTCTCAGAGCACCGCCGGGTGCAGCGAAACCGCCATGACGGCTGAGATGGTAAATTCCGAAGCCCCCCGGCCTAGGGTCTGTACCGATGACCCAGACGTCACCGTTAGCACCGATTCCGACGTCGTAGGCAAAACCCGGAAGCTGTTGCCAATAAGGATCAAGTTTTGCGGGATTGACGCTGAAAGTTACCGGCGCCGGTGAAAGCTCTCCCCAATCTGTCAGAGTGAAGAGTCGGTTACCCGTGTTCTTGAATTCAAGCCAGTAGGTGCTGCCGCCCACGCTCGCTTCAGGAATGTTGAGAACGCCTTCATGAAAAGTCGCTGCCAGCAGACTGCCAGTCGGGCTGACGTTTGCTGAGGCGATCAACTCAAAGCGCATCGGCTCACTGTCCTCCAGCAGCCTGAACTCAGCGCTGAATGCGACTTCTCCGGCGATCACTTCCGGCACAGTCAGTATGCCCTGATGAAAGTCAGCGACCTGCGCCCGGCTCGCCGAACTGGTCACCAGCATGCACCCGAAGGTCATCAGCTTAAAGTGTCTCCACATTGCAGACTCCGGCAATTAGGTTAATGGCTCTGGCCACTATGCCGAGAGAAGGCTGAACGCTTTCTTAACGGGATTCGCTAAAAAGCCGGGAGGTCTTGCAGTGTCTGAACAGGCAACGGTGCTCTTTAGATCGCGTCGCTGATACTTGAGAGGTTGAAGTTTGAAACCTTGAGGGTAGGCACGACAATCGGGGTGCTGACAGAACTGTTCTCGGAAGCCGCTACTCTGACACTGGGTCCGAGCATTTCAACATTCTGAAGCATTTCCACCAGCGACTGATTGAAACGAAAGTTGGTGACAGGCCGTGATATCCGGCCATTTTCGATCAGAAAAGTGCCATCGCGGGTCAGGCCGGTGTAGGAGATGCTTCTGGGATTCAGCCCGCGAATATACCAGAAGCGCGTGATCAGCACGCCCCGCTCCGTACTCGCGATCATCTCGTCCAGACTGTCATCACCTCCTGCCATAATGAAGTTGCCCGGGCCCGGTAGCGGCGACTCACCGAGCTGATCCGCCCAGAATCTGGGTCGCGACAGGTTGGTTAAACGGCCGCTGCTGACCCAGGTGGTTGGCTCCCGCGCTTGCCCCTCATCAGTGAACGGAGCCACTTCGGCGTCGCCATAGGCCGGGTCGCTGAGCAGGGTAACCCGATCATCAAACAGCTGCTCGCCCAGCCGATTTCCACCGCCGGTTCGGGAGAAGTAAGAGCGGCCTTCGTCTGCCAGGCGCTGGTTGAACGCATTTCTCATCCGGAGCATGAGCATGCCCACTGCCGTTGGCTCAAGAATCGCGGTGTACTGTCCGGGCTCTAATGGGGTTTTACGCCAATTACGGCATTTGCGCACTGCATCCACAGCCACTCTCTGACTCTCGATCTGATTCCAGTCGTTTGCCTCATCGCCGGCCCAGCCAGACTGCAGGCCATCGCGGGTTCGGGAGGTGAGGGTGTAGGCGACGCCGGTCCCGGCGTGGGCGCCGAACAGGCCGGCGGAAGTGGCTACCGCAGAAGTGCCCGCCCTGACATCCATGTAGGAAGCGGCAATCTGCCCGGCTGCTTCGGCCTGCTGGATGGCAATCGCAGCCGCTTCCGCTCGCGTAAGCGGTTCAAGTTCCCCGGTGCTGTCGTAGTAACCCTGATTCGGCATGAAGGACTGAGGCCCGAGTTCGGGCATATACTCCGGGCTTTCAGGCGCCAGGCGCGCCATGGATTCTGACTGTCTGACGGCAGCTTCCAGCGCCTGTCCCTCGATGCTGTTGGTACTGATCGAGGCGACTCGTTTGCCAAACACACTGGTGATGGTGATGGCGGTTCTGTCTGCGCCGCCGGCACTGGTTATCCGATTGGTGGCGACGCGCGTGTAGCCACGCCACCCCGACTCGACATTGACGCGACAGTGATCGGCCTGCGATAAACGCATGACGGTGTCACACAGGGCTCTGATGTCGCTTTCAGAAAGTCCTTTTGCTTCTGCCATAGTTTCGGATGACCTTTAAGCGGTGTTAATGATGTCAATATCTCTGAACAAAGAGATAGGACAGCCGTGAGAAACGGCATTAACCTGAATCGGCTGTCCTTTGGCATCACCAAAAGAAGCGCCGAGATAATAAGTCTGTGCGCCACCGATTACATCGAGGGAGTTCCAGAATTCAGGCGTGCGGCCGACGTAGGCGACATCGCGCAGCATTTGAAATTTTCGTCCGTTGCGGATTTCCCAGAACACCTGCCCGCCAAACTGAATGTTGTAGCGTTGCTGGTCGATAGAATAGGAGCCTCGCCCTTCGATCAGTATTCCCCGCTCTGTTGCAGCGATGACATCGTTTTCGCTGAGATTGGCTTCGCCGGGCAGCATGCTTACATTGGGCATGCGCTGGAATGGCATGGACTCCCAGTTCTGGCCATAGGAGCAACCATGACTGCGTTCGATGCCGGTGTACTGCGAGATCCAGGCGGCCTGTTCCCGGGTGGTTTGATAGTCAACAAAGAGGCCGTCCTTAATGATTGGCCAGGACTCGGCGGGAACGCCTTCATCATCCCAACCGGTTGTTGCACAGCCGCCAAATTCAGTCCTGTTGCCTTCGAACTGCAGGAACTCCGGACCCATCCTCAGCTTGCCGATCACGTCTTCAGGCGGATAGATAAACGATGTGCCCGCATAATTTGCCTCAAAGCCCAAAGCCCGGTCGAGCTCGGTGGGATGGCCAATATTCTCATGGATCGTCAGCCACAGGTTAGAAGGATGGAGCACCAGATCCCACTTGCCGGGCTCGACACCGGGAGCGTCCAGCTTCATGGCCGCCTCTTCCGCCCAACCCTGTGCGTTGGCCGCCAGTTCCAGGCCCATCACATATTCATAACCGCGCCCTGCTGGCTCGACAACCGCACTCCGGGTCTGAAAATCACTGCCGTCTGGTGAAATTGCCGTGATGTTGATCGACGGATTAATGCGCATCAGGGTTTGCCGGACCACGGACCCTTCGGTGGTTGCCAGCAGACGTTCCTCCTTAACGGAGAGAATGCTGGTGGAAGCAAAGCGGATGTTATTGACCCGCAAGGCTTCTTCATTAACACGCAAAAGCAGCGCCGCCTTGTCCTCTATCGGAATTGTGAAAGGGTCAATGCTGTGAGGCGTTACCCAATCCGCGTTGGGAAAGCTGTCGACCGGCGCCAGCACGGTGGTGGAGGGCGCGACCTCATTATTGGCGCGAGCAATTGCCACAGCCTCTTGCGCGGTCCGGGTAACAGCATCGCGGGAGAAGTCCTGGGTTGCGGCAAAGCCCCAGGACCCGCCTACCAGTGCGCGGATATTGAGACCATAGGAATCCGTACTTTGCACCTGAGTGATCATCTGCTCGCGAGCCCCTACCGCTTCAAACTGGGTGCGAATAACCCGGCCGTCTGCGTAGTCCGCGCCTGCGCTGCGTGCTGCGTCCATCGCCAGAGCCAACAGCTCCCGTTCGGTTGAGCTCATACTCTGCGCCGCTGCCGGCGGCGCAGGCAGCAGTATGCCGGCGCCGGCCGCCATGGCGGAAAGTCTCATGAAGTCGCGTCTTGAAAGTTGAGGAGCGCCAAAAGGAGACTGAGGGACGAACGGCTTTCCCGACTCGGTCACTGAGCCGAGATGATTGATCGGTAGAGGAATTCTTTGCACTGAAAATCCGCGCTGGCTTAGCTTCGACGCCATCGAGAATAGCTTACCCGAACCTGAAATGTAAGATAAACGAGGGTGAGCGCCCGGTCGCAGAGCTGCCGGTAACAGGGCGATTTTGCTGTTACCGGATCAGGCGGGCACCGGAGGCCGGGCAGCGGCCTGAGCTATTGACTGCGGTGCGGGTGATGCCAGAAACTGGTCGCTCCCGCTCTGAAGTCGCAACCGAAAGTGATCACTGATGAAACAGCTGGCTTTTTCCTGTCTCACCGCGCTACTTGTGTGTGCCTGTGATGCGCCTCAACAAGCCCTGACTGATCAACCTGTCCTTCCTGATAGGCCGAATATCCTGTGGCTGGTTGCGGAAGATCTCAGTCCGATTATCCCGGCGTTCGGAGACGACACGGTGGCGACGCCGAATCTCGACCGGCTTGCAGCGGAAGGCGTTCGCTACACCCGGGTATTTTCTACTTCCGGAGTCTGTGCGCCGAGCCGGGCTGCTCTGGCGACAGGCATGTACCAGAACAGAATTGGCGCGCAGCACATGAGAACGACAAACGTGTCCGGGTTTGGTGTTGATGGTCTGATTCCTTATGAAGCCGTGCCGCCGCCTTTCGTCAAAATGCACAGCCAGTATTTCAGGGAAGCCGGTTATTACACGAGCAATAATGCCAAGGAGGATTATCAGTTTCGCAAGGCGGTTACGGCCTGGGATGACAGCAGCCGAACCGCACACTGGCGTAACCGAGGGCCGGATCAGCCGTTTTTTTCTGTCTTTAATTTCAACATAACCCACGAGAGCCAGATTTGGGTGCAGGCCGAAAATCCGCTTCGAGTGCCTGAAGATCTTGAGGTGCCGATTCCGCCATACCTGCCGGATACCGCTGTGGCCCAGCGAGACGTGCGGCAGGTTTATTCCAATATAGTTGCCATGGATGAACAGGTGGGCCAGATTCTCGAAGAACTGGAACAGGACGGTTTGCTGGAGAGCACTGTGATCTTCTGGTACTCCGATCACGGCGGGCCTTTACCCCGGCAAAAGCGTCTCCTGTATGACGCCGGCCTGCAGGTGCCGATGATTATTCGCTATCCGGACAGGTGGCGGGCAGGAGAGCTTGACGATCAGCTGATCAGTTTTGTTGATTTCAAATCGACCGCTCTTTCTCTGGCGGGTATCGAGCCTCCCGAATATGTGGATGGCCGGGCGTTTGCCGGTGAATTTCAGTCGTCAGAGTCGCGTCTGTATATCCATGCGGCGGCAGACCGTTTTGACCGACAGTACGATACGATCCGGGCGGTGCGCGATGACCGTTTCAAATATCTGCGCAACTATCATCCGGAGCAGGGCTATTACCTGCCGCTGACCTACCGGGAACAGATGCCAATCATGCAGGAGTTGCTGCGTCTGAGAGACCAGAACGGGTTAACAGAGGCTCAGTCGCAATGGTTTCGGGAAAACAAGCCGGCAGAAGAGCTCTTTGACACGCTGGCAGACCCTCATGAGCTGACCAATCTTGCGCTTGACCCGGCATACAGCGACAAGCTTCTCGAGCTCAGAGCAGAGCTTGATCGCTGGCTCTCCGGTTTTGATGACAAGGGGATGATGCCGGAGCCCGACCTGATTAATGAGATCTGGCCGGGCATGGAGCAGCCAGTGACCAGTAGCCCGACAGCCTCCCGCCAGTATGACAGGGTCGTGCTATCGAGCCTGACGCCGGGCGCCAACATTGGTTACCAGATGCTGGGCCCCGCGGAGGAATTTGGCAGCACCTGGCAGGTCTACACAGAACCACTGGAACTGCTGCCCGGTATGCGCCTGATCGCGATTGCTCACCGTATCGGTTATCAGCCCAGCTCGATGATTGAGCTTGACGCGATCGCCCGATAATTCTTTCAGCAAGGTTGCTGCTAGGATTTTGCTGATGAATGCGTATCCCAGACCAGCAGCTGATTATTTGCCGGCATGCTCAAATCCTGCTTCAGCCGCAGCCCGGCGCGCTGGGCGAGCGCGTTGATCCATTCGAAATCCCTGACCCCGCTGACAGGATTTCTCTCCTTCAGCCACTCATCAAAACTGGCATTGCTGGGGGTGGTAAATTCGCCTTTATATTTGAACGGGCCATATACCAGCAGCTGTGCCTGCGCATTCATGTGATCAGAGATTTCAGCGAAGAAGTTTTCAACGGAATTTTCCGACATGATGTGCAGCGAGTTCGCGGTGAAAACGGCATCAAACCGGCCACAGGCCCACGGCCGGTGGTCGACGTCGAGTCTGATTGGTTCAGGAAGATTCTCCAGCGAGGCATGCATAATTCTGCGGGCAAGGTCGTTGAGATTACTGGCCACATCAGAGGAGTGCCAGGTCAGATAGGGCAGTGATTGCGCAAAGTACAGCGCGTGCTGGCCCGTGCCGCCGCCGATTTCAAGAACGGACTGACAGCCTGTCAGCAGTGTTCTGAGGTGTGCAAGAATCGGATCTTTGTTGTTCTCACACGCCTGGCTGAAGGGGAAATCTGATTCGGATTCATTAGCCATTGAGCCGCCTCAGGCATTCGCGCCTATCCAGAAAGACGTCAAGCGGCGCTTTGTTTGCGCTTGAATATCAGTTTTCCGCCCGAAGATTCTTCCGGATCGAAGCGATAGCCATCAACGTCGAAACCGGTCAGTAGTTCCGGCTTTTTCAGCCGGTTTTTAATGATGTAGGCTGCCATCTGGCCGCGGGCTTTTTTAGCGAAGAAGCTGATTATTCGATACTTGCCGTTAGACCAGTCCTTGAACACCGGCGTGATAATCTGGGCGTCTAGCAATTTTGTGTCAATGGAGTTGAAGTACTCATTGGAGGCGAGGTTGACCAGCGTGTTGGTTTTGGCAGCGCGGGTATCAAATTCCTTGTTCAGTGTTTTGGTGAGTTTGTCACCCCAGAACTCGTAAAGACTCTGAGCGCCGTTAGAAGCAAACTTCCGTCCCATCTCCAGGCGATAGGCCTGCATCAGATCAAGCGGTCTCAGCATGCCGTACAGGCCAGACAGAATCCGCAGGTGGTCCTGGGCGAAGTTGAGATCGGCAGTGCTGAAGTCTTCCGCCTGCAGCCCGAGATACACATCGCCTCTGAACGCAAAGATTGCCTGCTTGGCGTTATCCAGATCAAAGGGGGTGTGCCAGTTGGCGAAGCGCTGGTGATTTTCATCAGCAAGCTTTGAGCTGATGCTCATCAGCTCGGACAGTTCGTCAGGTTCCAGCTTTCTCAGATCTTTGATCAGGGCTCGGGATTCTTTCAGAAACTCTGGCTGTGAAAACTTGCGCGTTTTGGCCTTGGTTTCAAAGTCCAGAGATTTGGCGGGTGAGACCACTACTAGCATAGAGACTATTCCTGATTATCAAATTCCAGCCACCAGTTTAGCGGCGTTGTTCCGTCTTCGGGGTCGTATACATTGCCATAATACCAAACGGTATCCGAGAACTTTTCGCTGGCGCGGTTTAACAGCGATTCGATAGCAGTAAATCCGAGCGACACGTGAACGCTGTATACCAGCGCCCGCTCAGCCTGAAGGTCGAGCGACCCCCCGAGCTTTTCGATCGCTGAGGTCACAAACTCTTCAAGGGCTTCGAGACGGTGCTTACGAAACACCCTGACGCACAGATTACCGCTGCGCCTTTCCAGCTCATATTCAGCGGTGGACGGATTTATGACCTTCAGGATGTCACCTGCGGCCAAATTCCGCGCGAGCAGTGGTGATTTCAGGAGCCGTACCCGATCGGTGCCGCTGTCCAGCAATTCCGCCTGCAGGCTTTCGAAGACCGGCTCCCCTTCTGCATTCAGGCCTGCCAGGAAGGGCAGCTCCAACTTGTTGGCGACTGTTTCTATCATAGGAAAAGCAACAGAGAGTAGAATGACCGCAAAGCAATAGACAAAGGCGCCTATGATAGAGCGACTGCAGAAATTTGCTAAGGTTTTGAGCCGAATTCGCTACATATTGCTGCCGCTGGCCGGGGCGTGTGCCGTATTGACTCTGCTCAGTCTGATAGACAATCCCTGGCTTGCTGATGACCGCTGGCTGCTCCACAGTTTCATGGGTTTTCTGTGGGTGCTTATGCTGTATACAGCAAGTGAGGTATTTCCGCGCCTTCCGCCGGCGGTTGCGAGCGCTGAGAACTGGCGGCAGCGCCTGTCATACCGTTTGCGGCGGGGCATGATGTGGTTACTGGCTGTGCTGTTTCTGAGTCTCACCGTGTCTTTGATTCTGCTCAGCTACCAGCTGCTACGCGTGTCATTTATGTAGGTTTTACCGGGGAATGTGGCATTATGGCGCAGCCTCGAGCCCGTTATGAATAAGTTCATCACTCTCATCGATCAGACAAGTGACAGACTGGGGAAAGCTGTTTCCTGGCTGGCGTTGTTGATGGTTCTGGTGATGGGACTGATAGTGACCCTGCGCTATGTTTTTCAGATCGGCTCCATTGCACTGCAGGAGTCGGTGTTCTATCTGAACGCCATGCTTTTTACCTGTGGAGCAGCATTTACCCTTAAAGATCAGCGCCACGTGCGGGTTGATGTCATCTATAACCGGCTATCACCTCGCGGCCGCGCTCTGATCGATTTGTTCGGCACGACTGTTTTTCTCTCGCTCAGCGCCGGGTTTATTGTCTGGGCCAGTTGGGATTATGTCGCGCTGGCCTGGCGGATTCGGGAAGGTTCTGCAGAATCCAGCGGGCTGCCTTTTGTTTACGTGCTGAAAACGGCGCTGCTGCTGATGCCGGCATTGTTGTTTATGCAGGGTGTGGCTGAAGCCATGAAGGCTTACTCTGCGCTGAGGAACACCACTGAAACGCAATCTGAGCTGGCCGATCATGATTGACCTGCTGCCGCTTGTGTTATTCGTCGTCGTTTGTCTGTTTCTGATGGCAGGCTATCCGGTAGCCCTGACCATGGCCGGCGTGTCACTGCTGTTCGCCGGCCTGGGAGAGCTGGCAGGGGTGTTCGATCCGGCCTTTATCTCGGTAATACCCAACCGGGTTTACGGCATTCTGGTCAATCAGAACCTGTTTGCCGTGCCGCTGTTTGTTTTCATGGGCTCAATGCTGGAGAGGTCCCGAATTGCTGAAGACCTGCTGAAAAACATGGAGCTGGTGTTCAGAGCCTTGCCCGGCGGACTGGGAATCTCCGTTATTCTGGTAGGAATGCTGCTGGCGGCAAGCACAGGGATTGTGGGAGCGACGGTGGTGACCATGGGCATTCTGTCTTTGCCAACCATGCTCCGTGCCGGTTACCAGCCTGCTCTAGCCTGTGGCACCCTTTGTGCTACTGGAACGCTAGGTCAAATAATTCCGCCCTCGATTTGCCTCGTCCTGCTCGGAGAGGTCATTTCCAATGCCTATCAGCAGTCCCAGCTTAATGCAGGAATCTTTGCGCCAGATTTTGTCTCTATCGGTGACCTGTTTGCCGGCGCCATTGTGCCCGGGCTACTGCTGGTACTGGCCTATGGTTTCTATGTGTTTGTGACGGCGCTTATCAAACCGGAACTGGCGCCGGCGGTGACGGAGGAGAGAGGGTCTGATGCCAATCTCTTGGTGGCTTTACTGAAAGGCCTGTTCCCACCGGTTGTGCTGATGATTGCGGTGCTCGGTTCCATTCTGATGGGCCTGGCAACACCAACCGAAGCGGCGTCTGTGGGTGCAATCGGCGCTATGTTGCTGGCAGCCGGCAAGCGCATGCTGTCAATGGCTATTGTCCATGAGGTGGCGGTTGAAACCACCCGCGTCACTTCCATGGTGTATCTGATTCTTGTTGGCGCCACTATTTTCTCATCCGTTTTTCGCGGGTTCGGTGGCGAGGCATTGATTGAAGCGCTGTTTGATGCGCTGCCGGGCGGTGCCTTCTCGGCCACGCTCGTGGTGATGCTGGTTATTTTTCTGCTCGGGTTTATTCTCGACTTTATCGAAATCACCTTTATGGTGGTGCCGCTGGTGGGACCCGTGTTGCTGGCGATGGGGCTCGATCCGGTATGGCTTGGGGTGATGATTGCAATCAATCTGCAGACGTCGTTTTTGACGCCGCCGTTCGGTTTCTCGCTTTTTTACCTGCGCAGCGTGGCTCCTGCAGAGGTCGACACGGCCGCGATCTACCGCGGCGTCATTCCCTTTGTTGCTATTCAGCTGACGCTTCTGATCCTTCTGGCATTTCAGCCCGGCCTGGTAACCTGGCTGCCGGAACTGCTTAGCGGTCAACCCTAGCGATGCCATTTGAAAAGGGGTTTTGCGCCGGGTATCCGGCAGGCAGTGGTGTACACTCTTCCTGCTCAGCTGAGGACAGCTGAGCCGGCTGGCACTGGACCCTAGTTGGGGGGCAGATTGCGCGCGTCGATCAGGGCTTCCTCGGCTATGCGGTTGTAATTCATAACGCCCGTCCTGAAGTTATTCCAGGATTCATAGATACGGCGGGTGGTCTCGTCGGTGTCAGCGAGTTCGAGAACCACTTCCTCTGACAGTCGACGCAATTCCAGTAAGACGTCATCCGGCAGACGGCGCAATTCTACTCCGTGCTCTTCCACCAGCGACTTCAGGGCTTCGTTGTTCTTGGCCATGAGTTCGTCGAGTAAGGTCTGATTCATGGCTTCGGCCCCCGCCAGAAGAATGGCCTGCAGGTCTTCAGGCAGCGCTTCGAAACGTTCCTTGTTGAAGACGGTTTCCAGCGTCGAGCCGGGCTCATGCCAGCCGGGGTAGTAATAGTACTCAGCAACCGTGTGATAACCGGCAGCCAGATCGTTGTAGGGGCTGACAAACTCGGTCGCATCCAGCGCACCTGTCTGCAGTGCCGTAAACACGTCACTGACCTGAAGCGTCACCGGTACTCCACCGGCGCGACGGAAGACCTCACCACCCAGACTGGGTATGCGCATCTTCAGACCCTGCAGATCTGCCAGTGAGTTTATTTCCTTGTTGAACCAGCCGAACATCTGTGTCCCAGAATTGCCACCGCGCACGGGGATAAGGTTGAATGGGGCATAGAGCTCTTTCCAGAGCTCATTCCCGCCACCGAATCTGAGCCAGGCGTCCTGTTCATAGCTGGTCATGCCAAACGGGATGGAGGAAAAAAATGGTGTGGCGGGAATCTTACCCTGCCAGTAGTAGGCGCCGGAATGTCCGATTTCAGCCACGCCCTGGCGGACAGCGTCAAAGACCTCAAGGCCTCCCACCAGCTCATTCGCACCGTAAACGCGGATTTTCATTCGCCCGCCGCTCATCTGTTCGACGATGTCTGCAAAATACTCCGGTGACGTGCCCAGCGCCGGCAAATTTTTCGGCCAGGAAGTGATCATCTTCCATTCATATACCTGCTGCTCAGCCTGGTTGGCCGCTGGTGTTGCTTCTGCCGGTGGGCCATCGTTCCCGCATGCCTGGATCAGCAGTGCAAGGATGCCCAGGGCGAGGAAATTTCTACGGTTATTCTGCATGTCTGTTCTCTGAGGTCTTGCGCTGTGTAAAGTATTGGCTGTTGGTTTGAGCGTGATGTCAAAGGGCTTCGAGTTTGGCATAGGATAACACCAGCCACTTGCTGCCGACCGCATCAAAGTTGACCTGCACCCGGGCATTACTGCCCTGGCCTTCATAATTCAGGACCACGCCTTCACCGAACTTGCCATGAGTCACGCGCTGGCCGAGTGAAATCTGGGTCTCGGGTACTTCAGCGCCCAGACCGGGGCCTCTGCCCAATGTGGCTCCGCCCCGAGCCGGGGCATGCGCCCTGTTGACTGTGGTTTTAAGCCGGACTTCTTCGACCAAATCGCTGGGGACTTCCCGGATAAAGCGTGAAGGGCGGCACAGAGTCACATCGCCATGCATTCTGCGAGACTCGGCGTAGCTCATGTAGAGTTTGACCTTGGCGCGTGTAATTCCGACGTAACACAGGCGGCGCTCCTCTTCCAGGCCGGTCAGGTTATCCATGGACATTTTGTGCGGAAAGAGCCCTTCTTCCATGCCCGACAGAAAAACCAGCTGAAATTCCAGGCCCTTGGCAGAGTGCAACGTCATCAGCTGGACTGCGTCTTCGGTTTCATCCGCCTGTGTATCGCCTGCGTCCAGTGACGCCTGATCCAAAAAGGCCGCCAGAAAAGAGCTTGCTGTAACGTCGATCTCTTCCTCCTGTATGCCCGGATCGTCGAAGCTGCCGGCGGCGGTGATAAGCTCTTCGAGATTTTCAATACGGGCGCGTGCCTTTTCGCCCCCTTCTTTCTCATGGTGGCCGATCAGCCCGCTGTGCTCAATGACGTGTGCTACTTTTTGATGTAGTTCCAGTCCAGAGCAGTCCTGTTGCATGTCGTCAATGAGCTTGAGAAAGGCAAGAATGGCGTTTGCTGCTCGAGAACTGAGCAGGGTCTGATTGACGCACTCGACACAGGCTTGCCACAGAGAGCAATTATGTTCGCGTGCGACCTGGCGCACTGTGTCAATCGTGCGCCCGCCAATCCCGCGCGTTGGGACGTTGATGATGCGTTCAACAGCAGTGTCATCGTGACGATTAATCAACAACCGCAGGTAGGACAGCGCGTTCTTAATTTCAAGGCGCTCATAGAAGCGGTGTCCGCCATAAATGCGATACTGCATGCCAACCCGCAGCAGGGCATCTTCAAGTTCCCGGGATTGTGCGTTAGATCGGTACAGAATGGCTGCATCCGCGCGCCGGTTACCACCGGTAAACCAGTCCTGCAGTCGATCGACAATAAAGCGTGCTTCATCCTGTTCGTTGAAGGCTTCATAAATGCTGATGGGTTCGCCGTCTGCTCCGTCGGTCCACAGGTTTTTGCCGAGGCGACCCTGATTGTGTGAGATCAGCTTGTTGGCCGCATTGAGTATGGTTGAGGTTGAGCGGTAGTTCTGTTCAAGGCGAATGATGTCTGAGTCGGAGAAGTCATTACTGAATTGCTGAATGTTTTCAATACGCGCACCACGCCAGCCATAGATGGACTGGTCATCATCACCAACCACCATAAGCTGATTATTGCTGCCCGCCAGAACCCGGAGCCAGGCGTACTGAATGGTGTTGGTGTCCTGAAACTCATCGACCAGGACATACTGAAACCTTTGTTGGTAGTGCTGGAGAATCTGCGGATTTTTCAGCCAGAGTTCGTGGGCGCGAAGCAGAATTTCACCAAAGTCAATCATGCCCCCGCGCTCGCATTCGGTTTCATATGCTGCGTAGATCTCCAGCATGGTCTTGGTGTAGTCATCATCAAAATGTTCGATATTTCCCGCACGCAGGCCTTCGTCTTTCTGCGCGTTGATATACCACTGACACTGTTTTGCCGGCCATCTGTCATCGTCTATCTTGAGTGACCGGATCAGTCGCTTGATCAGTCTTAGCTGGTCATCCGAATCGAGAATATGAAAATCTTCCGGCAGGCCCGCTTCCTGCCAGTGCATACGCAGCAGCCGGTGGGCCAGGCCATGAAAGGTACCAACCCACATGCCGCCCATTGACTGACCCATCAGCTCATCAATTCTGCTGCGCATTTCCCGCGCCGCCTTATTGGTGAATGTCACGGCGAGGATAGCAAAAGGGGACACATTTTCGGCCTGCAACAACCAGGCAATGCGATGTACAAGCACCCGGGTCTTTCCGCTGCCCGCTCCAGCAAGAACGAGCAGATTCGGTGCAGGGCTCGCCACCGCATTTCTTTGCTGGTCATTGAGCGAGTCGAGTATATGAGACACATCCATGGTCGTATTCTAACTTCTCGCGGTATCTGCGTCTCAGAAAATGGCTGCAAATTTGCAGAGAAACACTGGTGTGATCTTGTCAGTTTAGGCGCTTCAGAGCCTTAGAGAAGCGGACAGTAATTTGCTAAAATACCCCTCCGGCCCTCGGGCATTGTTTTACTCGCAGGAGAGCAGCATGTCGGTTCGATCAGACGACGTCCAGTTTAATTGGCAAGACCCCTTCCTGATGGAAGAGCAACTGAGTGAAGAAGAGCGGATGGTTCGCGATACGGCGCGCCAGTACGCACAGAATAAGCTGTTGCCGCGGGTTAAAAATGCCTATCGGAATGAAGAAACCGATCCGGCAATTTTCCGCGAGATGGGCGAGCTCGGGCTGCTGGGCCCGATGATTGAGGGCTATGACTGTGCCGGGATGAATTACGTCTGCTACGGGCTGATAGCCAAGGAAATTGAGGCTGTGGATTCTGGCTACCGGTCGATGATGTCGGTTCAGTCCAGCCTGGTGATGCACCCGATCAACACCTTCGGCAGTGAAGAGCAAAAAGCCCGTTATTTGCCGAAACTGGCCTCCGGCGAATTTATTGGCTGTTTTGGTCTGACCGAGCCGGACCACGGGTCCGATCCCAGCTCCATGAATACACGCGCCAAGAGCGTTGCCGGCGGTTACAGCCTCACCGGTGCCAAGAACTGGATCAGTAATTCACCGATTGCTGACGTCTTCGTGGTTTGGGCCAAGGATGATGACGGCGTGATACGGGGCTTTATCCTGGACAAAGGCATGAAAGGCCTCACAGCACCGAAAATTGAAGGCAAACTGGCCTTGCGGGCATCCGTAACCGGTGAAATCGTGATGGATGAGGTTTTTGTCCCTGAAGAAAACAAATTGCCGGGAGCGCAAGGCCTGAATGGTCCGTTCAGCTGTCTTAATTCCGCAAGACTCGGCATTGCCTGGGGTGCTCTGGGAGCGGCGGAGACCTGCTGGCACGCCGCGCTGCAGTACACGCTTGAGCGCAAGCAGTTCGGGCGACCGCTGGCTGCCAATCAGCTTATTCAGAAAAAGCTGGCGCAAATGCAAACCGATATTTCACTCGGGCTGCAAGGATGTCTGCAGGCCTGTCGCCTCCGGGACGAGGGCAAGTTGGCACCGCCGCTCATTTCTCTGCTGAAGCGCAATTCCTGTCTGAAAGCGCTGGACGCCGCGCGAGAGGCCAGGGACATGCTTGGGGGCAATGGCATCTCTGATGAGTATCCTGTCATGCGACACGCGCAGAACCTCGAGGTTGTTAACACCTATGAGGGCACACAGGATATTCATGCTCTGATCCTGGGCAGATCGCAAACCGGCATTCAGGCTTTTACCGGCGCGTAGGGCAGTGATCGACGGTTGATTTACATATAGCTCATCAGAATGCCGGCGAAAATCACAGCGCCGACCCAGTTGTTGTTGAGAAAAGCCCTGAAGCACTTTTCGGGGGCGCGCTCGCTGATGAGGATTTGCTGATAGGCCAGCAGCACGCTGGCGGCTAGCAGCGTCGTGTTGAAGATGCTGCCCAGCGCCAGGCGCTGCCCTGCAAGGTACATTGCGGCAATGAACATGGCCTGCAGCACTCCGATTACTGCCTTGTCAGCGTCGCCAAACAGAATCGCCGTAGATTTGACCCCTATTTTCTTGTCGAACTCGCGATCGACCATGGCATATTGGGTGTCATAGGCGATGGTCCATAGGGTGTTGGCGATAAACAGCAGAATGGCGGCTGTCGGCACGGTTTCCGTCTGCGCCGTAAAGGCCATCAGTATTCCCCACGAAAACGCAATGCCCAGCACCACCTGGGGCAGATTGGTGTAGCGTTTCATGAAAGGGTAGATTGCAATGACGGCAAGTGCGCCCACGGAGAGCAGCACGGTCGCTAAATTCGTCATTAACACCAGAAGAAAGCCGACCAGCGACAGGGTTAAAAAGCAGTTGAGTGCATCTTTGCGCGTTAATGCTCCCCGTGCCAGTGGCCTGTTCTCGGTACGTTTGACATCACCGTCTATGTCAGCGTCAGCGAAATCATTAATGCAACAGCCCGCTGAACGCATCACGGCGGTTCCGAGGACGAAAATAAAGAAAAGATAAAAGCCCGGGAATCCCTCGGCGGCAATCCACAGCGCACCAATGGTCGGCCAGAGCAGCAGCAGGATGCCTATGGGTTTATCCAGGCGGATCAGCTCGGCATAAGCGGGCAATTTGTCAGCGGTTTCCGGAAACCGGTTTTTAAGCCATGAGAACAGGCCTGAGTAGACGGATTGGATAGGGCTGGGCATGACGGCGAATGCTAAGGCGACTGCGCGGTCGTCATAGAATAAAAGATTTTCAGGAGGATAGACACAACTGATAGACCGTTCTTCTCATCCGGGCCGAATCCTTGCCTGCACTGCAGTGGCCTCTTGCGGCAAATTAAGATGATTAAACGATCAGTCAATAATTGTTTTGAGCAGTGCCTAGACATTGACAAATTCCAGACGCTCACCAATCCACCTTCTGATAAGCGGGTCGACAGATTCCGGATATCTGGCAGACAGCTCTTCCGAGGCACGCTTTACGTCATCTAGCATCAACGAGTCGCGGCCTATATCGGCAATCCGAAACGTCATGAGCCCGGTTTGTTGCGTGCCGAGCACCTGACCGGGGCCTCTGAGTTCCAGATCCTGCTCTGCAATGAAGAATCCGTCAGTGCTTTCCCTCATTACCGTGAGACGCTTCTTGCTGTTTTCCGACAGAGGGGTCTGGTAGAGCATGATGCAGTGACTTTGTGTGCTGCCTCGACCTACCCTGCCGCGCAGTTGGTGCAGCTGGGCCAGTCCCAGGCGTTCAGGATTCTCTATGACCATCAAACTGGCGTTAGGAACGTCCACTCCCACTTCGATGACGGTTGTCGCAACCAGCAAGTGAATGTCACCCTGCTTGAAACCCGTCATGATTTCCTGTTTTTCTGCGGTCTTCATACGCCCGTGTATTAAGCCGACTTTCAGATTCTGAAGCTTGCTCCGCAGCGACTCCGCGGTAGCCTCTGCAGCCTGTGCCTGAAGCTGCTCCGATTCTTCAATTAGAGTGCATACCCAGTAGGCTTGCTGGCCTGAGTTACAGGCTTGAAGGATGCGTTCAGTAACCTGTGCGCGCCGTGAGTTTGATATCAGCGCTGTGTTCACCGGCGTGCGACCCGGTGGCAGTTCGGAAATTACCGAGCATTCCAGGTCTGCATAAGCGCTCATCGCCAGCGTTCGGGGTATCGGTGTGGCCGTCATGACGAGCTGATGTGGACTCAGCCTGTCTTTCCCGCCCTTGTCCCGGAGCGACAAACGCTGATGGACACCAAAGCGGTGCTGTTCGTCAACAATAATCAGGCCGAGAGACTTGTATTGGACCTGATCCTGAAACAGTGCGTGCGTGCCAATCAGAAGCTGGCACTCGCCGCTGGTGAGTTCCTGAAGAACCTGTCTTCTCTCTGCTGCCCGGGTTTTACCGCTGAGCCAGCCTACTCTGATTCCCAGCGGTTCAAACCACGCGCGAAAGCTGACACAGTGCTGTTCAGCCAGAATTTCAGTGGGCGCCATCAGCGCAACCTGAAAGCCGCTGGAGAGACACTTCAAGGCACTTAGTGCCGCCACCAGCGTCTTGCCAGATCCCACGTCCCCCTGCAGCAGTCGTAGCATCGGCGTGGAAGTCATCAGGTCGGCTTCGATCTCTGCAGAGACCTGACGCTGTGAGGCGGTCAGCTCAAAGGGCAGGGTCTTCTCGAACTGTTTGACCAGCTCGCCACCCTCTGTCAGGGCAGGCGCGCGACGCTGAGCGTAAAGGGTCTTGAACCGGCGCATGCAGAGCCGGTGGGCCAGCAACTCTTCGAAAGCGAGCCGTTTTGCACCGGGGTTGGTATCGGCATTCATCCATTCCAGCGGTGCATCCAGCGGCGGGCGATGGATTAGCCTGATCGATTCGGTGAGTCCAAAGAGCTTAAACTGCCGGGTAATTTCCGGGGGCAGACAGTCTTTCAAGCCTCCCGCCTGATCGAGCAGGCTCAGTGCCTGACTGATCACGCCGCGCATGCGCCCCTGCTGAAGGCCATCTGTAGTCGGATAAACAGCGGTGAATGTGTCTGGAACCGGCTCTTCCTGGCCGGCCTTCAGAATGCGGTATTCGGGATGGTAAATCTCTGGCCCGGACCGGCCGCGGCGCACTTCGCCATAGCAGCGGATACGGACCCCCTCCGCCAGTGCGTTTTTTTGGGCCGCGCTGAAGTGAAAGAACCGCAGATGGATGATGCCTGTTGAATCTACCATCACGCACTGCAGGCTGCGACGCCTTCCGAACTGCACAGAAGTAGATCCGATCTGACCTTCGAGCTGCACGAACTCGCCGAGGCGTGCCTGTCGGATCGCGGTTATGCGGGTGCGGTCTTCATAGCGCAGAGGCAGATGGAACAGCAGGTCTTCGATGCTGGAGATACCGAGCTGGCTGAACTTTCGCTCCAGCGCGGGTCCCACGCCTTTTAAGCGGGTCAGAGGCAGCGATTCCAGTGATTGAGTCGTCATTGCTGTTGTCGGTGATCCGCGGGCCGGTGCCGGCCCAAACCAAAGACGGGGTCCGGTACCTTGACCTTCTGACAGGTACGTTACAGTGCCAGAATTGCCTCCACCTCAACCTGGGCGCCTTTCGGAAGCGCTGACACCTCAATGGTGGCTCGGGCTGGAAAAGGCAGCGAGAAGTATTTCGACATAATGTCATTCACCACAGCGAAATCGTCCAGGCTGGTGAGGAATATAGTGAGCTTTACAGCAGCATCCAGCGAGCTTCCAGCGGCCTCTGCTAACGCGGACAAATTGAGAAACACCTGGTGGGCCTGTTCACCGACATCGTCAGAGACGATTTCCATCGTGATCGGATCGAGCGGGATCTGTCCAGAACAGAACAGCAGAGAGCCTGTCCTTATCGCCTGTGAGTATGGCCCAATGGCTGCGGGCGCGTTTGGCGTGTTTATTTCCTGTTTGTCGCTCATGTGTGGCTCAATGCTCCAATCGGGTTTTTAATGGTTTTACGTACCCTTCGGCTTTTCACCCGACTCACACTGGAGACCGGCAACAGAGCGCGGACACGCTTCATGACCCTGGCTAAGTGCACCCGGTTTTTCACATTGATGGAAAGGTTCACAATGCTGAGTCGGGCGTCTCGCTCCACCGTACTGATTTTTTCAATATTGGCTTCCGCGCCGGTGATGGTAGTCGCCAGGGTTGCGATGATGCCTCGCTGATTTTCCAGTTCCACGCGGAGCTCGACGGAAAACTCCCCCTCGACCTCCGGGTCCCAACTGACCTCGAGGCATTTTTCCTGATTGTCCCTGACATCGGCGATATTGTTGCAGTCATCGGTATGTATCACCATTCCCCGACCGGAGCTTATATGGCCGACAATGGGGTCGCCCGGTATCGGGTGGCAGCACTTGGCGAAATTCATCACCATCCCTTCAGAGCCACGAATGGCCAGAGCACCGGCTTCTTTGCCGGTTCGCTCCGATTCCTGTCGGCTGCGTTCAGCACTGGTGGCCAGGCGCTGAGCGATCATGTAAGACATGCGATTGCCTAGCCCGATGTCTTCCAACAGGTCATCCACAGACTGCAGGTTTGTTTGCAACAGGACGGCATCGATTTGGCTTTGGGGCACTTCATCCAGCTGCGCGCCAAACGAGGCCAGGGCTTTGTTGAGCAGGCGGCGCCCCAGGGCAATGGATTCAGAGTGTTTCTGATTCTTGAGATAGTGTCGTATGTTGCTGCGCGCTTTACCGGTTTTGACAAAACTGAGCCAGGCCGGATTTGGCTGGGTGCCCGGAGCGGTAATAATTTCAACGGTCTGGCCGCTTTGCAGTGGCTCGCTCAGAGGGGCAAGGCGGCGGCTGATGCGACAGGCCACACAGGCATTACCGACATCTGTGTGGACGGCATAGGCAAAGTCTACGGCAGTGGAGCCTGCCGGCAGTTCAAAGATGCTGCCCTTGGGTGTGAATACATAGATTTCGTCTGGAAACAGGTCAATTTTGACGTGCTCGATGAATTCCAGCGAATTACCCGCGTGCTTCTGCATCTCCAGTAATCCGCTGACCCACTCTCTTGCTCTGAGATGGGCATTGGCGGGCAGATCGTCGCTGGATTTGTAAAGCCAGTGAGAAGCAATGCCGTTGTTCGCCATCGCCTCCATTTCTTCAGTACGTATCTGAATTTCGATCGGCACGCCATGCATGCCGAACAGCGTGGTGTGCAGCGACTGATAGCCGTTCGCTTTGGGGATGGCGATGTAGTCCTTGAATCGGCCGGGGACCGGTTTATACAGATTGTGAACGGCACCCAGCACGCGATAACAGGTGTCTACCGAGTCAACAATGATGCGAAAGGCATAGACATCCATGATGTCAGAGAAAGATTTCCGTTTGATCCGCATCTTTTCATAGATACTGTAGAGATGTTTTTCCCGACCGATCGTCCGGCCCGGGAGGCCTTCGCGTTCCAGGCAGGCTTCCAGTGATGTCTGAATCTGCGACACGATTTCCTTGCGGTTGCCGCGTATATGCCTGACTGCAGCATCAATACGCTGTGCTCTCATGGGATAGAGTGCAGCAAAGCCGAGATCCTCGAACTCGATTCTCACATTGTTCATCCCCAGACGGTTGGCGATGGGGGCGTAGATGTCCAGAGTTTCGCGGGCGATGCGCCGTCGCTTGTCCGGCGTCAGCACTTCGAGTGTGCGCATGTTGTGGAGGCGGTCAGCGATCTTGACCAGAATTACGCGCAAATCTTTGGCCATTGCCATGGCCATTTTCTGAAAGTTCTCAGCCTGCGCTTCAGCGCGGCTGCTGAAAGTGATTTTATTGAGCTTACTGACACCATCTACCAGATCGGCCACGGTATTCCCGAACTGGTTCTTTATCGCGGTCTTGGTGATGCCGGTGTCTTCGATCACATCATGCAGCATGGCAGCCATCAGCGACTGATGGTCCATGTGCATCTCGACCAGTATGCCGGCGACCGCCAGCGGATGGGTCACATAAGGTTCGCCGCTTCGGCGGAACTGCCCTTCATGAGCTTGCTCGGCGTAGTAGTACGCTCGTCGGACGCTGTTGACCTGGTCGACCTGCAGATAGTTAGACAGATCGCCGGCCAGAGAGTCGATGCTTTCAGAAACTGGGGCTTGTATGTCTCGACTCCTGTGGCGGAAGGGGGGCTAGACTTCGGTGGTAGGCGTGTCGTCCTGCTGTTCGGCGACGGCTTCGGCCATTTCCTCTTCGACTTCTTCCAGCTCGACACTGGGCTTTTCGATCAGTATTTCATTCGTCACCAGACCGTCGGCAATTTCGCGCAGCGCCACCACGGTAGGCTTGTCGTTGTCCACTGAGACCATGGGGTCTTTGCCTTCTATCTGAATCTGCCGAGCACGTTTGCTTGATACCATAACGAGTTCAAAGCGATTGTCGACCTTGTCCAGACAATCTTCTACCGTAATTCGTGCCATACCTAATTACCTACCGTGTAGTCGAGAGCGCATCAGTGCCATGACAGGATGCGCAAATTTTCGGGACGAGGATTCTACTGAATTCCGCGTAAAATTGCATATATTTCGGGCAATTAGTCTTCCGTCAGGCTTGTCAGCAGCGGCCGGAGCCTGGCCTGCTGCGCTTCCACCCTGAGACCCCGGGCCTGGATGATAGCGCGCATTTCCACCAGTGCGGTCGCAAAGTCCTCATTGACCACCAGAAAATCGGCGTCTGTGACGTGCTGCATGACATCCCGGGCCTCTTCCATACGCCTGGCAATGATGGCGTCATCGTCTTGTGCGCGCTTGCGCAGTCTGTCGGTGAGCGCCTCGAGTGATGGCGGTACGATGAAAATGTAGCAGCTTTGCGGAAACTGCGCCCTGACCTGAGCCGCGCCCTGCCAGTCGATCTCCAGAATAACGCTCAGGCCTTCCTCGAGCTGCTGAGCGACCCATTTTTTAGAGGTGCCGTAGTGATGGCCGTAAACCTCGGCACTCTCCAGAAAGTCTCCGGCCTCCAGCATGCTGAGAAAGCGGGCCTTCTCAATGAAGTGATAATTGATGCCGTCCTGCTCTTTCGGGCGTTTTGGCCGTGTGGTGTGGGAAACGGACACGCAAAGACGACTGTTTTCGCTGACTAACGCGTCAACCAGCGAAGTCTTGCCTGCGCCGGATGGCGCAGAAACGATGAAAAGTTCCCCCTTTCCCATTCGCCTACTCAATGTTCTGGATCTGCTCGCGCATCTGCTCAATGAGCACTTTCATCTCAACGGCGGAGCGAGTCGTCTCAACCACAATGGATTTTGAGGACAAGGTATTGGCTTCACGATTCAGTTCCTGCATCAGAAAATCAAGGCGGCGCCCTTTCTGTCCATCGGCTTTGAGGACGCGTTCTACCTCGCTGAGGTGGGCGTCGAGCCGATCCAGCTCCTCGTCCACGTCTGCTTTCTGTGCCAGCAGAGCCACTTCCTGCTCGAGGCGGGTGGGTTCCAGCTCAGCTTTCAATTCTTCCAGCTTTTGATGCAGCGACTGTCGCTGCGCGGCAAGGATGTCCGGCATTTTACTGCGCATCTCTGCCACCAGCTCCCTGATCAGCGTGATGCGCTGCCCTAACAGGCTGTCCAGCTCACGCCCTTCCCGCTCGCGTGTTGCGACCAGATCGGCCAATGCTGACTGAAACAGACCAAGGGCGGCCGCTTCGAGCATCTCGTTATCAAGCGTTTGTTCGGCAATGACACCGGGCCATCGCAGAATATCCATGCTGCCCGGGGCGCGCGATTCACCCAGGGATTGCTGAATGCGAACGCTCGCTTCCATCAGTTGCTGAACCAGTTCTTCATTGAGCGTAATGGTGCTGCCGGGAATCTCTTGTGCGGTGTAACGCAACTGGCACTCGACTTTGCCGCGTGACACGGCTTTGCGCACCCGTTCCCGAACCTGGTTTTCCAGGCCGCGGAAAATGTCCGGCAATCTGATGCTTGTTTCGAGATAGCGGTGATTGACTGAACGGATTTCCCAGGTCAGGGACCCCCATTCCTGTTCTGACTGCTGCCGGGTGAAGGCGGTCATGCTTGATGTCATGATGGCGACTCTTAACTGCTCAGCACTTATTCTATCCCAACTCATTACCGGGCGCAGTGTTAACCGGTCATGGCCTTGCGTTTGGATTTCACGCATAATTCTCGCCCTGAAAAAGTCCACCCAACGGCAATTCCTATGTCCCAATTCAGTCGCCCCAGTCACCGTAAACCCGATCAGCTCCGTGAAATTAAAATTACCCGGCACTACACCAAGCACGCTGAGGGCTCAGTGCTGGTCGAGTTCGGTGACACCAAAGTGTTGTGCACCGCCTCCGTAGAGGCCTCAGTGCCCAGATTCCTCAAAGGGTCCGGCCGCGGTTGGGTGACCGCTGAATACGGAATGCTGCCGCGATCCACTGGCAGCCGGATGGACCGCGAAGCCGCGAGGGGCAAACAGTCGGGCAGAACGCAGGAGATCCAGCGCCTGATCGGTCGGGCCCTGCGCGCCGCGGTGGATCTGACAGCGCTGAGTGAACACACCATCAAGATAGACTGTGATGTGATTCAGGCCGACGGCGGCACCCGAACAGCCTCGATTACGGGGGGCTGTGTTGCTCTGGTGGATGCCCTGAATGTTATGGTTGAACGAAAGATGCTGGCTGAATCGGCGCTCAAGCAAATGGTAGCGTCTGTTTCTGTCGGTGTTTTTCAGGGTCAGCCGGTGCTGGATCTGGACTATGCCGAGGATTCAAATGCCGAAACCGACATGAATGTGGTGATGACAGAGCATGGCGGGTTTATTGAACTCCAGGGTACCGGAGAAGACGGAGAGTTCACCCATGATCAACTGAGCGCTATGGTTGCCCTGGCCGAGGCAGGGATTAAACAGCTGCTGGCCATACAGCAGGCGAGTTTAGCGTGAGCCAGGGCGCTTGGCCTGTCATGAGAGGCGGATGAAATGAAAAACTATCAGAAAGCGTTCCTGCATTTCGTCATTGAAAACAGCATTCTGCGCTTCGGTGAATTTACCCTGAAGTCGGGGCGCGTCAGTCCTTATTTCTTCAACGCGGGCCTGTTCAACACCGGCTCCAAACTCGGGTTCCTGGCTCAGAGTTATGCCGCTGCAATTGCCGATCTCACGACAGATTATGATGTGCTGTTCGGTCCCGCGTACAAAGGCATTCCCCTTGCTGCTACGACGGCCCTGTCTCTGGCTACCCGGCATGAAATCGATAAACCCTATTGTTTCAACCGCAAAGAAGCGAAAGATCACGGGGAGGGCGGTTTCATTGTGGGTGCACCGTTAACCGGGCGGGTGCTCGTCATTGATGATGTGATTACCGCAGGAACAGCCATCCGCGAGGCCGTAGAGATCATTCAGTCCGCGGGAGCTCAGTTAGCCGGCATCGCAGTTGCCATGGATCGCCAGGAACGGGGTCTTGGCGACACGTCGGCAATTCAGGAGATTGAGCAAACCTACGGCATTGAGGTCGCCCACATCATCAGTTTGCAGAACATTATTGACTTCCTGCAGGATGCAGAAGATGAAGCGCTTGCGGCGCATTTGCCCGCAGTGGAACGCTACCGCAGCGAATATGGCGTCTAGCCGGCGGAAGCGGCGACGGGATTGCTGTCTGCGGAATACGGCGTAAGCAGGTGACTGCTCAGAAATTGCCACTGAAGCTCCCAATTCTCCAGAGGAGAGTCCTGGAATTCGCTTCTTACGAACTGTATGAGGCGTCCCTCACAGCTGGCCAACAGTAAATTGGCCAGTGCGGCTGCTGAAATACTGGGCTTCAAACCCTCCCGAATTTGTGCCTCCCGCAGTACCTGTTTGAGCTGGGCCTCAAGGCGGCTGAAAAACTGAGCGATCCGTTCTCGCAGCCGTTCGGTTTCTCCGGCCAGCGCATCACCGGTTAAAAGGCGCGTCATGCCGGGATTTTTGGCGGAAAAAGTCAGGAGCAAAGTCAGTATTTTCTGGCAGCGCAGCTCGGCGTCGGACTCTTCCTTCAGAATTCGGGAGATCCGCTGAAACAGCGTGTCCTCGATGAACTTTATCAGGCCTTCAAACATGCGCGCCTTGCTTGGGAAGTGTCGATACAGCGCCGCTTCGGATACACCCACTTCCTTGGCAAGAGCGGCGGTGGTGATTCGCTCACCGGGGGATGTTTCAAGCATCCTGGCCAGTGCCTGCAGAATCTGGTCTTTGCGCGAGACTTTGGTGACCTTGCTGATGTTTGTCATAGGTTCTGGAAATCTTCTGCAGTTACGGTTTGCCGGAGTCTGATGATTGTTTGCTCCGTCTTGTCTGGGTAATCAGGGTGCCTACACCCTCATCGGTAAATATCTCCAGAAGGACAGCGTGTTCAACCCGGCCATCAATGATATGTGCGCTGGTAACACCGCCCTTGACCGCCTTAAGCGCGCACTCCACTTTAGGCAACATGCCGCCCTCTAGGGTTTTATCGGCAATTAAGCCGGCAACTTGCCTTACGCTGAGGCCCGTCAGCACATTTCCTTTTTTATCCAGCACGCCGGCCACATTGGTGAGCAGAATCAATTTTTCGGCACCAAGGACCCTGGCGATCTCGCCGGCGACAGAGTCAGCGTTGATGTTGTAGCTCGCACCCTTTTCATCGGCTCCGATCGGGGCAATTACCGGGATAAAATCGCTGGCCTTGATCACTTCAAGAACTTCAGTGTTGATTTCGACCACCTCTCCTACCTGGCCGATGTCGACGACATCCTGATTGGCGTTTTTGCTCTTCAGGCGCAGCTTCTTTGCCCTGATGAGATTGCCATCCTTGCCGGTGACGCCCACAGCCTTGCCCTGATTCTTGTTTAGGAGGCTGACTATTTCTGTATTGATCAGGCCGCCAAGAACCATTTCAACGACATCCATAGTCTGACTGTCTGTTACCCGCAGCCCATCAATAAAGTTCGATTCGATATTGAGCTTTTCCAGCAGGTCGCCTATCTGTGGTCCCCCGCCATGCACCACGATTGGATTCATTCCGACAAGTTTCATCAGCACAATATCCCTGGCAAAGCTATTTTTAAGCTTTTCATCAACCATGGCGTTGCCGCCATATTTGACCACCACGGTTCGACCGGTGAATTTCTGTATATAAGGCAGTGCTTCGGTAAGTACCTCGGCAATGGTTTTGGCACGGTTAAGGCTTATTGACATGGCAATACAAAGCGCCCTTTACGGGGTTCAAATATTCAGCTCAATGCTGTTATCTGCGCGCTGAATCAAAGCTTTAAACTCCGACTGGATGCGTTGCAGGGCCTGTTCTGTCACGGCTTCGAACCGGAAAAGCAGCGCGGCGCTGGTATTGGATGCGCGCACCAGTCCCCAGCCGTCATCAAACTCAAGGCGCAGACCGTCGATCAGTATTTTGTTACCCGTCATACCTTGTGCCTCTTCGAGTATTTTTTCCATCAGGCTGAATTTATCCTGCTCGCAAACTTCAAGCCTGATTTCTTCGGTAGCGAATGACTGGGGAAAGGTTCTGAATTTTTCGTCGCAGCTTCCTGCCTGCCTGGTGAGTAGCTCCAGAATTCTGGCGCCGGCATACATGCCATCGTCAAATCCAAACCAGCGGTCTTTGAAAAAGATATGTGCAGAAAACTCACCGCCAAGCGGCGCTGCTGTCTGTTCTATTTTCTGTCGCATGAGCGAATGTCCGCTCTTGTGCATTGCCGGTTGCAGACCAAGTTTCTCAATCAGGTTGCCGAGCTCTCGCGAGCATTTCACATCGTAGACAATAGTGGCGCCCGGGTACTGGTCAGCGAGACTTTCGACCAGCAGCATGAGCAGGCGGTCTGCCGGAATGATGTTGCCCTGATCCGTCACCAGGCCGACACGATCGCCATCACCATCAAAAGCCAGCCCCAGATCGGCGTTTTCATCGATAACCGCTGATTGCAGTGCCACCAGGTTTTCTGAGCGCGTGGGGTCAGGCTCATGGTTAGGAAAGCCGCCGTCTATTTCACAAAACAGCTCTATTACGTCGCAGCCCAGCGCTCGGAAAAGATCCGGAGCAATACCGGCTGCAACGGCATTGCCGCAGTCAATGACTACCTTGAGTGGACGGAGCAAGCGGACTCGTTGCTGAACCTCGCTGACATATCTGGGCCGGATCTCCAGAGTTTCATAACTGCCGTGGCCGCGTCTCAGAGTCTGTTGTTCAATTCTCATGCGGATAGCCGCGATTTGCTCGTCTGCCAGTGGTGCCCGTCGGAAGACCACCTTGACGCCGTTGTAATGCGCTGGATTATGACTTGCGGTCAGCATGACGCCTGAATCCAGCGCGGTGGTGTGCGCTGCAAACTGCATAAGAGGGGTGGGCACCATCCCTAAATCCAAGACGTTGACACCCGAATTTCTCAGCCCCGCAATGAGTGCCCGGGACAGCGCCGGACTCGAAAGCCGGCCATCACGAGCGACCAGTAAATCACTGATGCCGGCGTCAAGGGCCTCGCTGCCGATACTTTGACCGATCAGTTTAATACTGTCTTCGTTCAGCTGCTGCTCAACGACGCCTCGAATGTCATACGCTCGGAAGATGGCATGGGGCGGCAGATGGGGAGATGGATGGGTTTCGTCAGTCACGCGGCATTCGGATACAAGGCAAGAGGCCACCAAAACATCAGCTGGCTAGGTGTCGGATGGCATTGTTTTCTGCTCAAGGTGTTCGGCGATCAGGTCTAGCATGAGCCGCGCGATGTTCAGCTTGCTGCCGGGTCCGAGGGTTTGTTGGCTGTGCCCCGAAAGTGCAGTGACAGTCACTTCATCGCTGTTGAAGGTTTCGGTAGCCTTATTGGCAAATAATAAATCCAGGCCCTTGCGCTTGAGCTTCTCTGTGCCATTTGCTTCGAGGTGTTCAGTTTCTGCTGCAAATCCGACGACCATCGGGCCGTCTGTCAGCGCTGCGACGCGGCTGATGATGTCGGGATTCTTCACCAGCGCCAGAGTCATGCTGTCCGCATTTTTCTTGATTTTTTGCGCTTCAATTGTGGCCGGCCTATAGTCTGCCACCGCTGCCACTCCGATGAAGATATCTGTGTCAGCCACTCGCTCCATAACCGCTTCGAGCATCTGCTCGGCGCTTTCCACGTCGGTGCGGCCCACCCGGTCAGGTGTGGGCAAATGAACCGGCCCGCTGACCAGGCTAACCTGTGCGCCAGCGGCAGCCGCCTCCGTAGCAAGGGCAAAAGCCATCTTTCCGGAGCTGTGATTGCTGATAAAACGAACAGGGTCTATTGCTTCGCGAGTCGGCCCGCCGGTGATGAGCACTTTTTTGCCGGTCAGCCGCGTGGTTTCGAACATTCCAGCGCAGCGGTCTGCGATTTCCTGAGGCTCGATCATCCTTCCCGGGCCCACATCACCACAGGCCTGTTCGCCGGACGCCGGCCCCCAGACATGAATGCGCCGAAGCTGCAGGGCTTCGAGATTGCTCTGGGTAATGCCGTCTGCCCACATGGCCTGATTCATCGCCGGTGCGATGGCAATCTGAGCGGTGCTGGCAAGGATTACCGCTGTCAGCAGGTCATCCGCCTGCCCGTGAGTCATCCGGGCCATGAAGTCGGCTGTGGCCGGTGCAATGACAATCAGGTCGGCCCAGCGCGCCAGTTCGATATGGCCCATGCCTGCCTCGGCCTCGGCATCCAGTAAATCAAGATGCACCCGATTACCGGACAGAGCCTGCAGGGTGAGGGGCGTGATGAATTCAGTGGCGGAAGGCGTCATGGCGACGTGAACTTCTGCCCCTGCCTTCACCAGAAGGCGGGTGAGTTCGGCGCTCTTGTAGGCAGCGATGCCCCCGGTGATGCCGAGCAGGATGTGCTTGTTAGTGAGGCTTAACATGGTAGCCGCTGAATCGTGAGGGTTGTCACTGAGAAAGGCAAAGGACGGCTAGCCTAGCAGGTCAAAAACCTGCGCGCAATTTAGGCGAAAAGGCAGAATTTCCGAATGATCCGACTATGCTTAGCTGAGAAAACGACTGTCTGGACTGACCGGTTAAGCGCTTATGGAGGTGGTATAGCTGATGAGAGTCCGTAATGCCCCGGGCCGGTGCTCTGGCATCTGGCAGAAGTCAGCCGCTGAGCTGAGCGACGCTGAATTGCTGGCTATTCTGCTGGGTCCGGGGCCCGCAGGGGGACGTGCGATGCACATCGCCAGGGAAGCCCTGTCGGAGTGGGGTGGGATACGCGGTGTTTTTGCGCACAGCAAAGAGCTCGCCCGGAGTACGAAGGGGGTGGGTCCCGCCGGCGTGGCAAGGCTGGAGGCCGCCAGAGAGCTCGTCCTCCGCCAGCTCCGGGCGGAGTTGCAGGGGAAGACCATTCTGTCCGGCTCAGCAGAGGCGAAACAGTATCTTCAGGCCCGCTATGGCGGCGATCCTCACGAGTCTTTTGTGTGCGTTTATCTGAATAATAAGCATCATGTTGTCAATATAGAGGTGCTTTTCCGGGGTACGATCGATGGCGCACCGGTATACCCTCGGGAAGTGGTGAAAAGATGCTTATATTTCAACGCGGCTGCGGTGATTTTTGCCCACAATCATCCGTCCGGCGTGGCTGAACCGAGTGAGGCGGATATCACTGTGACCCGACGACTGCAGGCTGCACTGAATACCGTAGACATTCGGGTGCTGGATCATCTGGTGCTCGCCGAGCAGGATGTGGTATCGCTTGCGGAGCGCCGGTTGATGGTTTGAATCACTCAGATCGCCCGATTTCAGGCGCCCCGGGACATCCCAATTTGCCTTGATCTTGGCAGGGCGTTTTGGTATAAAACGCGCTCTTTTTTGCCCGCACAAACCCGCCTGGGTCAGCTGGGCTCAAATACTGACAAAACTGACAATAGACCAATCTCCAGCACGACGAGGCAACACCATGTCCAGGGTTTGTATGGTAACCGGCAAAAAGCCTGTTACAGGTAACAATGTTTCACACGCAAATAACAAGACTCGACGTCGGTTTTCTCCCAACTTGCACACCCATCGTTTCTGGGTGGAGTCGGAAAATCGCTTCGTCAAACTGCGCGTTTCAACCAAGGGCATGCGCACGATTGACAAGCTGGGGATCGATACCGTTCTGGCAGACATTCGTCGCAAGGGCGTGCAGGTCTAGTCTGCATCGCGCGAAATCGGAGGAAACCCCATGAGAGATAAAATCAAGCTGGTGTCGAGCGCAGGGACTGGACACTACTACACCACGGACAAGAACAAGCGGACCATGCCTGACAAGATGGAGATCAAGAAGTTCGATCCGGTCGTTCGCAAGCATGTGATCTACAAAGAGTCGAAAATCAAATAGGCTCCGAGCCCAGACATAAGACAACACAAAAAAGCCGGCTTCATGCCGGCTTTTTTGTATTTGCCGTTTCCGTCACGTAGGAGGCGGCATCGCTTCTGTTCCTTCTACTTCCCTTTGCTGAGCCGCTTGCTTAATCGCTCCGTAATCGCCTTAAGCTTAGGATCCTCGGTAAATTCCGCTTTTAACTTTCCGACAGTGGTGGACACTGTCCCGTAACGCTGGAGCTTAAACAGTTTGGCGATTGACTGAAGGGTAACTGCAGACAACTCCTGGCACAGGTACATGGCTACCCAGCGCGGCACGTTTTTTGAGCCGGGGCCACGTGCTGCCTTGTAAATGCTGGCTTCGGATACCCTGAATTGCTTTGCCACTGCTGTGATGATCTGCTTACAGGAGGGTCGCCATTTTGCGTTTGCGCCCCGCGAAATCCCGCGAGCGGCGGTTGCCGATCTCTTCCGCTTCGCCGCGGCTTTGAACTTCGCGTCACCCATTACGGACGACAGGTTCTTTTTGCCGTAGAAACCGGCCATTTCGTCGTCGACTTCTTGCGCAATAAATCGCTTGTAGGCCAGGGCCCGCTTTGCTGCAGCCACTTTCAGCTGTTTTAAGATCTCGTCCCGTTTGAACCACGCGGGCGGCGTCGCCTTACGGGTAAAGTAGCCATAGCTGCTGTAGTCGTAGCTGGCGCGATCCTTCGGTTTAACCTTGCAATGTATGAAGCGCGATAGCGGCAACAGGTATTTATCTGCCTGCACCAGTACTGCTTTGTACCTGCCGCGGAATAGGGATCCCTCTACGCCCTTCATACGCTGGTAATTCTGCGTATACAGCCCGTCAACCTGGCGCATGAAGCGACTGAGATTTCCCTCCGGCGTTTTGACCAGAAGGTGATACTGATCGCGCAGCAGACAAAAAGAATGCACTTCAACGTTCAGTCGTGCGCAGGTTTCAGCCAAGCCGTCCAGGAAGGATTCATAATACCTGGCGGAAGGGAAGACACGTTGACCGTCTGATCCATAATTCGATACGTGATAAACGGCGTCTGGATATTCAATTCGTAAGGGTCTGGCCATGATTGTTCTCGACTTGACAAAGAATTATAGAATTAGAGCTGACCCTAAAGGTCAATGTTCTAGTGATAACCAAATACGCTGCAATCGTCAACCAGAAACGCGGCAAGCTATGGCGGCAGATTAATCACTGCAGATCTGTCTGCAGAGCGGCAAGCTACTGTGTCACTGTCACTAGGAAAGTTCTGGATGCATAGTGCGACGCTTGACCCCTTTTTGTCATGCGCCGGTGCAGGCGCCCGCCAAGCCGGTCGCACCGAATTCTCAGGGCTTATTAGCCAGCACAATCGCCCGCTTCGGAGCCGGGTGCCCTTCGACAGTCAGGCTGGGGTTGTCAGCCATTAGCGCGGAGTCCAGCGATTTGAAGGGCATCCATTCGGTTCGACGCTGTTCAGCCATGCCGGTGGTGCTTTCATCCAACACCCTTACGTTTATGAAGCCGCAGCGTTCGAGCCATTGCGACACACTCGGGACAGAGGGGACGAACCAGACATTAGACATACGTGCGTATTGGTCTTGTGGCATCAGGCTGTAGCCAGCCGGCCCGTCGACCACAATCGTCTCCAGCACCAGCTCGCCGCCGCTGCAAAGGGAATCCTTGAGCTGAAGCAGATGGTCGATCGGTGAGCGCCGGTGATAAATCACTCCCATAGAGAACACCGTGTCAAAGTGCGGTAGCGGTCTCGGCAGTTCTTCCAGCGGAATCGGCAGCAGCACGGCCCGCAGTTCAGGCAGGAAATGCGCTAAGGCGCAGAACTGCGCAAAGTAGGCCATATGGGGTTCTAGACCGACCACCAGCTCCGCTCCCGCGGCAGCCATGCGCAGGCTGAAATATCCGTTTCCGCTGCCGACATCCAGTACCGTACGCCCCTCCAGTGGTGCGATCAGGTGCTCGAGTCGGGACCACTTCATGTCACAGCGCCACTCACTGTCTATCTCGATGCCAAACAGGTCGAAGGGCCCTTTGCGCCACGGAATGAATTCCTTGAGCTGTTCTCTCAGAGCTGACTGTTCAGCGGCGGTAAGATCGCGGGATTGGCCGATATTTATGGTGTCAGCGAGTTGAACCCTGGACGGTGTGTGGCGAGGCAGTCGAGCGAGATGTTGGCGCCATCGGGCCCAGTCTCCCTGCTTGATTCCGTCAAGATAAGGCTGGGCCACGAACGGCAGCAGGGGGTTCAGCCAGGATTGCCCGGCACTCAGCAAGATTTTCTGAAACTCCGAGGAGCTGTCGTGATCGCTCAAGGGGCTCATTTGACTGCGACGAGTGAGGCAAAATTGAAGCACTGGAACCAGACGTCCAGTGCACTGAAACCCGCAGCACTCAGGCGCTGTCGGTGGCCGTCAAGGGTTTCCGGAACCAGCACGTTTTCCAGAGCCGTGCGCTTTTGCGCGATTTCCATCTTGCTGTAGCCCATCTGCTCCTTGAAGTTGTAATAAAGCTCCGTGAAGAGGTCATTCAGGTTAGGGTCCGGAAACTCGATTTTCTCGGAAATGATGAGAACGCCACCGGGGCGGAGACCCTCGTAAACCTGTTTGATGAGCGCATCCCTTGATGCTTTGGCCACGAACTGCAGCGTAAAATTCAACACCACCACCGAGGCGTTGATTATTTCAACTTCAGCTATGTCTGCGCACTGAGCCACAATCTGTGGCGTTCCGCTGCTCCGAAGTCTGTCCTGAAGCCTGCTGATCATGGCAGGCGAGTTATCAATGGCATGAATCCGGTAGTCTTTGCAGCTAACCTGCTCTGCCATGGCGAAGCTGGCAGCACCCAGACTGCAGCCAAGATCATAGATTGCTGACCTTTCCTGACAGTGCCTGTTGGCCATGACGCCGATCATCGAAATAATCGTGCGATAACCGGGTATCGAACGGCTTATCATGTCATCAAAAACACTGGCGACGCTGTCATCGAAAACGAAATCGCCAGCGCTTCGTTGCGCGGTGAATAACTGATCTCTTGACTGGTCGAATTCTGACACGATCTTCGTCGCTTCCCGGTTGATTTATGAACGTGGCTGTCTGCGCCATGTCGAGTTTTGTCTGTGCTCGAGCAGCATGCCTGTTGTACGCAGCCGGCGATTCACTTATGTTAGCACCATCGGTGCTACGGCCCTGACACCCCATTATCCGCTTATCTGTGACCCATTTAAACTTGGAAGCGTCGGCACTACTCGTCAGGCATATTACACTGCTTAAAGCGCTTGAGATTTCCCACGGCGTTCTCGATCTTGCCTGCGGCTCTGGTCGAAACGGCCGATATCTCCTCAGTCGTGGCCTGCCAGTAGTATTCGCCGACATTGATGGTGAGAAGCTGGCCAGTCTCAGCGCTGTGGAAGTTTCTGATCCCGCCATGGTGACGCTGTGGGAAGTGGATTTTGAATCGAAGGCAGATGATCCGCTGGCTGGCAAAACGTTTGATGCAATCATGGTGTTCAATTACCTGCATCGCGCGCTGATAGACAGGATCAAGCAGGCAGTAAGACCGGGAGGTCTTGTGTTTTATGAGACATTTACCGAGCAGCAGCGCCGATTCGGGCGCCCCCGCAATCCGGACTTCCTGCTCAAACCCGATGAACTTAAAGCCTGGTTCGAGACGTGGCAGATTATTCATTATGAAGAACGGGAGCGAGCTAATCCCCCAAGCCATGTTGCGAGTCTGGTTGCCCGAAAACCCTAGCCCCGCAATCTTCTGAAATCATGTCATTCTGCAACGCATCGACGAGCCGTCAGTTTGCTCCCGCATTGGGTCGCGCGATGTCAGAGCCTTTCAGCTGTGAAGTTCAGCGCAGCAAGCGAAAGACTCTGGCACTCTATGTTAAGCCCGGCAAGCTTGTCGTCAGGGTTCCTCTGGATGCGTCGAAGTCCGAAGTAGAAAACTTTGTTCACAGCAACAGAGCCTGGATTGAGAAGCGACTGTCGGAGGAGTCTGCCCGCCAGCAGGAAAGACTGGTGGTTGAACATGGCCGTCAGATTTTCTATCGAGCCAGAGAACTGGAGATCGTTTTCCGGCAAGGGGAGAAACCGCGGATTATGACAAACGGAGGTCAGTTCATCATTCAGGGGCATCGTCTCACGCCAGCCAAGGCGCGTGAGCAACTGGAAGACTTTCTTATTGATAAAGCCAGCCATTACATACTACCCAGAGCGAGAGGGCTTGCCCGTTACCTGGGCGTCGAACATAAAATTTCGGAAATCAAGCTACGCAAAACCAAGTCAAAGTGGGGGCACTGCACGTCTCAGGGGGTGCTGCAGTACAACTGGCTCATCATGCTGGCGCCTTACAGCATCATCGACTACATGATCGCACACGAGGTCTGTCACCTGATCCATATGGATCATTCGAAACGCTTCTGGCTGCTGGTCAACTCAGTTTGCCCGGAGCATGAACAGTACATCCGCTGGCTCAAGGAGCATGAGCATCGCTTCTGGTTCTAGGTCAAGAGCCTGCCTTTTCAAACACCAGATCCCACACCCCATGGCCCAGGCGGCGGCCCCGTTGTTCAAATTTTGTTTCCGGCCTGGCAGGCAGGTCGCAGTACTTTCCTGCTCCTGAGCAATTGATCAGCGTTGGCTCGTTTTCCACCACTTCCATCATGTGCAGTGCGTAGGCTTCCCAGTCGGTCGCGAGGTGTAATAAGCCGCCTTCAGCAAGCCGGCTCGCCAGCAACTCAACAAATCCCGCTTGGATGATGCGCCTCTTGTGATGGCGTTTTTTGGGCCACGGGTCCGGGAAAAATATCAGCAACCGGTTCACACTCTGCGGGTCGAAACAGTTGGCAATGACTTCGGTGGCGTCATGGCACATGATTTTCAGGTTATGTAAATTGTGCTGTGCAATACCGTGGAGCAGTTTGCCGACACCCGGCCGATGCACCTCGATTCCCAGGAAGTTTGACTGGGGATCTGCCTGTGCCATTTTCAGCAGGGAGTCTCCCATGCCAAATCCAATCTCTACGGTAAGCGGTCGGGTATCGGTAAAGTGCTTCTTGATGTCCAGTAGGCCCGCTTCATAGGGAATCACGTGGGTATCCCAATGTTGTTCCAGTGCCTTGCGCTGAGAACCAGTGGCCCGGCTTGCTCTAATCACGAAGCTGCGTATCGGGCGATCAGTTGGTTTAAGGCTCATGTCTGCGTGGGCTCATAAAAACCGCATTCGCTCGCTGCGTCGTGCCGTCACGCGACGCTGACAATCGAACACGTGTCTGAGGTGTCAAAAAAAAGTTCCGTCGACCGGCGAAGATGCGCTGGCGTACAGTCTTCTCGGCATCCGCCCGGCGAGATACGCCTCACGACCCGCCTCGACGGCTTTGCGCATCGCCGAGGCCATCAGGACCGGATTCCGGGCTTCGGCTATCGCAGTGTTCATCAGAACCCCGTGACAGCCCAATTCCATTGCAATGCTTGCATCGGATGCAGTGCCCACTCCGGCATCGACAATGATGGGGACCTGAGCATTCTCCAGAATCATTCGAATATTGTAGGGATTGCGGATTCCCAGTCCAGAGCCGATGGGTGCGCCCAGCGGCATCACCGCGACGCAGCCGATCTCTTCCAGTCGTCGGGCAACCAGAGGGTCATCGCTGGTGTAGACCATCACATCAAAGCCTTCCGCGACAAGGGTTTCTGCAGCAGCCAGCGTTTCCGTAACATTCGGGTAAAGCGTTTTCTGATCTCCAAGAACTTCCAGTTTCACCAGCTTATGGCCGTCGAGGAGTTCTCGTGCCATCCGGCAGGTCCGCACAGCATCCTCGGCGGTATAACAGCCGGCGGTGTTGGGCAGGATGGTGTACTTCTCAGGGGAGATGATGTCCAGCAGGCTGGGTTCATCTTTGTCTTGGCCCAGATTCACCCGTCGGATGGCGACGGTAATCATCTCAGCGGCACTGGCTTCAAGTGCAGCGAGATTCTCTTCGAAGTCTTTGTACTTGCCACTGCCGATGATCAGGCGAGAGCGATACTCCACTCCAGCAATAAGTAATGGCCTGTCTTGCGTTGTGCTCATGGTGAGTTCCTTATCCTCCGCCTATCGCCTGCACGATTTCAATACTGTCCAGATTGTTGATTGTCTTGGAGCTGAACTGACTGCGCGGGACGATATGACCGTTTAGCTCCACGGCTATCCGCCCTTTGGTCATCCCAAGATCCTGAAGCAGGTCCGCAAGAGACAACTCTGCTACCAGCGTCTTAGTTTTGCCGTTTACGGTTATCTCTATCGTCATTGTGGTGACTCTCCCTGCCGCATGTCTGACGACAAACAAAGCCAGGCAAGGCTTGCCCAACCGCCGAGAAAACCCAGACCTCCAATCGGCGTGATGGCCCCCAGCCAACTCAGGCCCGTGACGCTGAGCAGGTAGAGGCTGCCGGCGAACAACACAATACCCGCTGCAAACAGGCTCGCCGGAATCCAGAAAAGCTTCTGCGCGGAATATTGGTCCGCAAGCAGGCCGTTGCCAAGCAGCGCCAGCGTATGGAACAGGTGGTATTGCACGCCCGTCTCATAAACCCCCATAGCCTTGTCATCTACGATCGCTTCGAGAGCATGAGCGCCAAAAGCACCCAGGGCAACGACAAGAAAGCCATTGAAACAGGCGAAGCTAAGAATGTATCTGGCCATTTTTCGAGGGTCACGGTGAACGTGTCGTCATTATACCCTGTTGGGCGATGCGCTTGGTCTGCGTTTTTTGGCAGACACAAAAAAAGCCGCGTGGATTGCGGCTTTTAATGAAAACAGGATGGCTGCCCGGGCAATTGGTCAGAGCCTGTCAGAGTGATCAGGCTTCCATGCAAGCCCTGATCTTATTCATCGCATTTTTTTCCAGTTGACGAATACGCTCTGCAGACACGCCATACTTGCCGGCCAGGTCATGCAGGGTTGCCTTTTCATCACTCAACCAACGGCTGCGCAGAATATCCTGGCTGCGATCGTCCAGGCCATCCAGTGCAAGCATCAAACTGTTGTTGGTCACTTCCTCCCACTCGGCTTCCTCCAGATTTTCAGCAAGATCTGAACTCTGGTCTTCAAGGTAGAAGGCAGGCGCCCGATAGGCTGTGTCGTCGTCACTGTCAGGCTCGGCATCGAAAGAAGTGTCGTAAGCACTCATGCGACCTTCCATCTGTCTGACAACTTTGGGATCTACGCCAAGGTCCTGTGCAACCGCATGGGTCTCTTCGTTGTTCAGCCAGCCAAGCTTTTTCTTGGAGCTGCGAAGGTTAAAGAAAAGTTTACGTTGGGCTTTGGTCGTGGCGACCTTAACAATACGCCAGTTGCGCAAGATGTACTCGTGCATTTCGGCTTTGATCCAGTGCACAGCGAACGAAACAAGGCGAACACCCACTTCCGGGTTGAAACGCTTCACCGCCTTCATCAGACCGACGTTACCTTCCTGAATCAGATCGGCCTGCGAGAGGCCATATCCCGAGTAGGTCTTAGCCATGTGTACCACAAAACGCAGGTGTGCCATGACCAGTTGCCGTGCGGCATCCACATCATCGTCATAGTAATACTGTTTGGCTAACTCGAGCTCATGCTCTGGCGTCAGCACAGCAATGCTGTTCACCGATGCAATGTAGGCGGTCAGGTCGCGGCCCGGCGTAATCGGGTCAATGACTTGTAAATTTTTACCTGTGCTCATGGTAGTAAGTGCGTTCAACTGCTGTTACCCAAGTAGACCAGAAACTATAGCATTTTTCGCATAGTCATGCCATATCGCATGACTGCACGGGCGTACCGGGCGTAGGTCAGAGCTCACTGAAATACGGCCTGTACAGCACGCCTGGATTGCTTGCCACCCTTAGATATGGGGCGCAAAGCGCTCTTTTCAAGGGGGAGGGAAGGCCCAAGCTCAGCGGGATGATCGAATTTGTCGCTTAAATCGCCTAATATTCAAGAATTAAGGATTAAATGTGGCTATCTTTCTTGAAACAGAGAAAAAAGCAGCGAGCCCTCCGATGCTGGCGCCGAGCAGTATGATCGCGAGATTCTGGCCAACGCTGAGACCGGCTACCGCAAAGACAGTTTGGACTGGCTGGGCTGGCTGATAGTGCAGGGCGAGCGCGTTGACCGCCGTTGCCAGTTGATGTCCGATTGCCGCAGTAAAAAGGCAGGCCAGAGTACCGCCGGCCGCCCCGAGAAAGCCGCCAAAATAGACAAACGGGCGGCGGACATAAGCATCGGTACCCCCAATTTGCTTGATGATGCGGATTTCCTCGCGCCTGCTCTGCACGCTACTGCCTACTGTGTTACCGATAATCAACAGTAAACCACTGACCACGATCAGGGACAGGGCAGATGAGAGGGTGTCCAGGAGGTCGAGCCACGCCTCAAGTCGCTGTAACCAGAGGAAGTCCAGCTGAACCAGCTCCACCTCCGGCAGGCTGACCAGGGTCTGTTCGATTTCCCGCGCGGTGGCGACGCCCGGCTCTTCCGGCCGGACAATCACAGCGGCGGGCAGCGGATTGGACTCCAGCGAACCCAGAACGGGCTGCAAAGTGGTCACCTCACTGAGTTGAGCGAGCGCTGAAGCCGCAGAGACATAATTGATTTCTGCACGAGCAATTTGAGTTTGTAAGCGTTCACTAATCTCAAAGGCTCTGTTATCCGGTACATTGGCGAAAAAATAGGCGGTGATTTCAGCCATATCCTCGACCTTTCCGAGCTGTGTCTGGAGATTTGCAGAGATCAGCACCAGCAGGGCAGGCAGCGTGATCGCAACGCCGATGACCAAACTCATCAGGCCTGCCGTTAATGGTCCGTTCCTGATCCGGACGACAGTTTGACGAATCGCTTGCCCGTGCCGCTCGGCCAGCAGGCTTACCAGCCGGCGACTGCCCTGCTTGGCGTGGGGCCGGCCTGCGTTAACCATGTGAACTCAGTCTGCCCTGGTCAAGTGTCAGGGTTCGGTGTCCGAACTGACTCAGCAGAACGCCGTCATGACTGGCAATCAGAATGCTGACGCCAACAGCACTGAATTGTTCGAACACAGTCAGAACGTCTACTGAGAGTTCCGGGTCAAGGTTTCCGGTGGGTTCATCGGCGAGAATTATGCGTGGTCGGTTGACGACTGCTCGGGCGATGCCCACCCGCTGCTGTTCTCCACCCGACAGGTGCGCCGGTGAATAGGTTTCCTTATGTAGAAGCCCGACTTTATCCAGCGCAGCCCTCACTCTGCGTTTAATCTCTCTGTGGGGAAACTCAGCAATTTGCAGGGGCAAGGCCACATTATCGCCGACTGACCGATCGAAAAGCAGCTGATGATCCTGAAAGACGGCGCCAATTTGCCGGCGATGCAGTGCCAGTTCAGATTTTGACAGCCCCTTAATGCGCTTGCCTGCCACCATAAGACTGCCGCCGCTGCAGGTTTCCAGCGCCAACACCAGCCGCAAGACTGTGCTTTTACCCGCTCCGGAATGCCCGGTGAGAAAGACCAGCTCGCCCCGGTTAATTTCAAAACTGACCTTGGAGAGCGCCTCGAGCCCCGGGCCGTAGCGCATGCTGACGTTTTCGAACTTGATCATGCGTTCTAATCGGAGAACAGCGCGTCGGTAAACTGTTCTGCATCGAATGGCCGCAGGTCATCGACCTGTTCGCCCACTCCAATGAATCTGATTGGCAGGCCGAGTCTCTTAGCCAGCGCAAAAACGACACCCCCCTTGGCCGTTCCGTCCAGTTTGGTCAGGGTGATGCCGGATAGGGTGGTCGCCTTATTGAAACTTTCTGCCTGGTTCAATGCGTTTTGCCCTGTTGTTGCATCGAGCACCAGCATTATCTCCTGAGGAAAGCGTTCGTCCTGCTTTTTCAGCACCCGGACGATTTTTTCCAGCTCGTTCATCAGATTGTCTTTGGTATGCAGGCGCCCTGCAGTGTCAGCAATGAGAACATCGATGTTTCTGGCTTTCGCCGACTGTGCGGCATCGAAAATCACGGACGCACTGTCTGCCCCGGTAGCCTGCGCTACCACCGGCACGCTGTTGCGCTCTCCCCAAACCTGGAGCTGTTCTACCGCTGCCGCACGGAAAGTGTCTCCTGCAGCGAGCATGACGCTTCGGCCTTCGGCCTGAAATTTCTTCGCTAACTTGCCGATCGTGGTAGTTTTACCTACCCCGTTCACGCCAACGACCAACAGCACAAAAGGGATTTCGGACTCCGGAATTTGCAGGGGTTCACTGCTGGGTTTCAGTATCGCCTGCAGCTCTTGTTTGAGGCCCGCCATAAACGCCTCGCCGTCACTCAGCTGTTTACGATCCAGTTTTTCCCTGAGGTTGCCGATGATCTGGTCAGTGGCCTCGAGACCGACGTCGGCTGAAAGCAGTTGTCCTTCGACGTCATCCAGCACGGCCTGATCGATGACCTTCTCGCCCAGCACGAGCGTCTGCACTCCGGTAGTGATGCGACTGCGGGTTTTGGACAGCCCGTTTTTCAGGCGGGCAAAGATACCGCCCTCGGCAGGGTTGGCAGCTTCCTCGGCCTTTGCCGGTTCTTTCGAGTGGGTGGACTTGCTTCTGCCGAACATATCAGTTGCTTCTGCGGATTCGATAACAGCGCGCTATGCTATCACCCCCACTGGATATCTTGCACTGTCGCAGCCTTCGGGGGTGCGGACAAACGGGGATTTGCTTATTATCCACAGCAACTCAGTTTCGCTACTGCTATGTCTGGTCACAATCAGTTAAGAATAATCGGGGGCAGCCACCGGCGCCGGAACATCAGTTTTCCGACCAGCGACGGACTACGGCCTACCGGTGACCGGATTCGTGAGACTTTATTCAACTGGCTCGAGCCGGAAATCGCCGGCACCAATTGCCTCGATTTATTCGCCGGCAGTGGTGCGCTTGGCTTTGAATCACTGTCGAGAGGCGCTCGGGCAGCCACTCTGCTGGAGACCAACAGAAGCGTTGTCATGAATCTGAGGGACAATACAACCAAGCTGGGTTTCACCAATGTTCGGATCATTCAGGCAGAAGCGCGCCAGTGGTTGATCAGTGAAGCAGCGAGCGACCCTTTTGATGTAGTTTTTGTTGATCCCCCTTTTGCCGACCACCTGCTTTATGACTGCTGCGCCTGCCTGTCAGAGAGCCGGTTGCTGGCTGAAGAGGCAAAAGTGTATCTGGAACACCATCAGACAATCGATAACACAAAACTGCCCTCCGGCTGGTCACAGCTTAAAGCCAAAACTGCGGGCAGGGTTTGCTTCGGGCTCTATCTTGTTTCCGGAACACTCTAGCCCGTACCATCAATGCCGGTAATGTCCGATTCGAACCAGTAAAATGCGACCTGACACCACAGAAAAGACATTCAAGCCAGCATGGTGGCTGCCGGAAGGCCACAGTCAGACGCTCTTCCGTAAGTTTGCCGGCGCAGAGCCCGTCGAGCATATCCGTAACAGGGTCGAGCTTGAAGATGGGGATTTCATAGATGTCGACTGGCTGTCGGCCTCTCGGGCAGATGCCGCAGGTCAGCGCGCTCTGGTATTCCTTCTGCACGGTCTGTGTGGAAGTTCCTCTTCATCCTACATACTGTCCCTGCAGCGACACTTGTCCGCAGGAGGATACAGCAGCGTCGCGATGAACTTTCGCGGCTGTAGCGGAGACCTGAATCGCCGGAGCAGAGCCTATCACTCTGGCGTTTCTGATGATCTACAGGAAGTGTTAAGTGCGGTCATCGAGACGTTTAATCCGGATGCCGTCTCACTGGTGGGTTATTCACTTGGCGCCAATGTGCTGCTGAAGTGGCTCGGAGAAGGGCGTGACTACGCCAAGATCAATCGCGCAGTGGCTGTGTCAACGCCTTTCACATTAGGCCTTTGTTCTCAAGCCATGCTGTCCGGCGTATCCCGGCTGTATGGCGGTTACTTTACCAGGCGATTGCTGCGTGATTTCCTCGCTAAGCGTCAGGCGTTCAAGCAGGCCGGTGCTGCCGATTTCGATCAATTGTCTGAACTGGGTGATGTCTCTCATATCAGCAGCATTCTGGACTTCGACGATTCGATTACGGCTCCTTTGCATGGCTTTCGCAACGCCAGTGACTACTACGAACGCTGCAGCAGCATCCATTTTTTACCGGATATTTCTGTTCCGACCCTGTTGATTCAGGCCAGCGACGATCCGCTTATTCCGCCGGCGGCGCTGCCTGATCGAAGCCAGCTTTCTGCCTCGACACGCCTGGAACTGAGCGCCAAAGGGGGGCACGTTGGATTTGTATCCGGCAGAGACTCTGACTGGCTGGAGCGCCGGATCTTGCGCTTCCTGCGCGACTGATTGAGCGCCCTACCGCATTTCGCTACACTAGCGCTTCCCAAACAGAGGCAGCCCGATGAAGATTGCTGTATACCCCGGCACGTTTAACCCGATCACCAACGGTCATACTGATCTGGTGGAGCGGGCCTCGAGGTTATTCGACCAGATCATCGTTGCAGTCGGGACCAATGCCCAGAAAAATAACACGATGACTACGGACCGTCGGGTGGCCCTGGCGCAGGAAGTACTCGGTCATCTCGACAATGTGAGTGTACAGGCTTTTGACTCTTTGCTGACGGAGTTCGTTAAAGCTTGTGGCGCAAACATTATCCTGCGGGGCCTGCGCACGGTTGCAGACTTTGAGTACGAATTCCAGCTGGTTGGCATGAACAGAGTCCTTGAGCCTGAAATCGAAACGGTGTTTCTGGCCCCTGCCGAGCATCTGTCTTATATCTCATCCACACTGGTCAGAGAAATTGCCTCGTATGGCGGAGATATCTCCAAATTTGTTCACCCTGCCGTCGCCCGGGAAATTGCAGCCGGCTAGGTTTGGCATCGCGGGCAATACACGGTGCTGCGCTGGCCCAGACGAATTTCTTTCAATGACGCGCTACAGGTCTTACAGGTTTCCTTGCCGCGGCCATACACCTGCAGGGACTGTTTGAAATACCCGGGGTTTCCACTGCTGTTGGTAAAGTCTCTGAGGGTAGTCCCGCCAACTTCTATGGCTCTGCTCAGTACGTGTTTAATGTTAGTGGCGAGACGATCGTAGCGGCTGCGACCAATCCGGCCGGCTGCCCGCTTCGGGTGTATGCCGCTCAGAAACAATGCCTCATTGGCGTAAATGTTGCCCACGCCAACGACAACGCGATTGTCCATGATGAAACTTTTGATCGGAGCATGACGGTTTCTGCTTGCCTGAAACAGGTGATCTCCATCAAATGATTCAGTCAACGGTTCCGGACCCAAGCTGCTCAGCAGCGGATGACTGTTTGGATCTCCCTCCTGCCACAGAAAGGAGCCGAAGCGCCTTGGGTCTGTGTAACGCAAACAGGTGTTTCCGGTAAAAACCAGATCAATATGGTCATGTTTGGCGGGCGGGACTTCACGATTAAGAATCCGCAGGCTCCCTGACATGCCCAGATGAATAAGCAGGGTCCCCGGAGGGGTGCGCAATAACAGATACTTGGCGCGTCGCTGGACGTCCACGACCGGTTGACCGCTGAGTGTGGCGGACAGGTCCTCCGGGACAGGCCAGCGCAGCGCTCTTTGACGGACAACCACCTGTTCGATCTTCCGGTCTTTTATGTGATCAATGATGCCGCGTCGGGTCGTTTCGACTTCGGGAAGTTCTGGCACACTGGGTCTCGAATTGGCTTTGATTAGTTGGGCTGAATTACAACAGGTATACTCGGGCCAAGAAAGTAGCGGAATTCAGAATCAATTGCTAACTGACAAGATTTTTCTCGGTATTGACGCCGGCGGGACCTTTACCGACTTTGTCGCTCTGCGTGTCGGCGAAGCGGTAGAGGTCGAGGTCCATAAAACCTTATCTACCCCTGATGCCCCTGAACAGGCAATTTTGGCCGGCATTGAGGCTCTGGGTCTTTCGGGAGAAGCAGAAAGGGGCACGTTGCACATTATTCATGGCAGCACAGTTGCCACTAATGCTGCTTTGGAAGGCAAGAATGCACCGACTGCCTATGTCACCAACTATGGTTTTGGCGATACCCTGATGCTCGGCCGACAAACGCGTCCAGCCCTTTATGCGCTGGAGTTTCCCGCGCAGAGCATCCCAGTGCCTTCCGCCTATTGCCTCGAGACCGGAGGACGGATGTCGGCTGAGGGTAAAGTGCTCGAGACTTTAACTTCCGACGAGCTTCAGGATCTGGTGGCCAGGATCAGGGATCTCGCGCCTGAGGCTGTGGCAATTAATCTGCTGTTTTCTTTTCTGGACGATTCTTCAGAAGTGGCGATTGAAAAAGCCATCGCCGACGCAGGGGTTCCCGTTTTTGTCAGCCGATCCTCTGCCGTTTTGCCAGTGTATAAGGAGTATGAGCGGGGCATAGCGACCTGGCTGAACGCTTCGCTCGGGCCGGTTGTTTCCGGTTATCTGTCCCGGCTCAGGATGTCGATGAATCGTTGTTCTCTGAGAATCATGCAGTCCAATGGCGAAACCCTTGATGCAGAAAAGGCGGCAGAGTCAGCGGTGAGATTATTGCTTTCCGGCCCGGCTGGTGGGCTGATTGCAATGAAGACACTGGGCGAGCAAGCCGATGTCAGTAAGATTATCAGCTTCGACATGGGGGGAACGTCAACGGATGTCGCCTTACTCGATGGTGAGATTGCAACCACCTCGGAAGGTCACATCGGGCCTTATCCCGTGGCGGTTCCCATGGTTGATATGCACACAATCGGCGCCGGTGGCGGTTCGATTGCCTACGTCGACCAGGGCGGCATGCTGCAGGTGGGTCCCCGGTCGGCCGGCGCAGACCCCGGCCCTGCCTGTTATGGTTTAGGCGGGCGTCACGCCACTGTCACGGACGCGAATCTGGTGTTGGGCAGGCTTGTTCCCGGCGCAAGACTCGCAGGAAGTCTTGCGCTCAGCGTGGCGCAGGCCAGAGATGCGGTCGGGGCTCTGGCGCAGGAAATTGCGCTGTCCGTTGAAGAAACGGCTGCCGGCATTATCAGTATTGCCAATGAGCACATGGCTAAAGCAATCAGGGAGATCTCGGTTAACCGGGGTTATGATCCGGCGGATTTTGTGCTGGCCAGTTTTGGTGGTGCGGGTGGGCTTCACGTCTGTGCTCTGGCAGAGGCGATGCGCATGCATCAGGCTCTGGTGCCCGCCCGGGGCGGTGTGCTCTCCGCCCTTGGCATGCTGATGGCGCCCCGTGGCCGCCAGCTTACCCGAACGCTGGGCATTGCGATGGACGGAATCGAAATCAGCGCGCTCGAGGCAGCAATGGCAGACCTGGAGAGCCGGTCGACCGAGGAATTGTCTGTCGAAGGAGACTCTCTGGGCGAATTGGTCTGCAGGCGCAGCGTTGATCTCTGCTACAAAGGTCAGTCCTACACGCTCAATGTCCCGTGGCAGGGCCCTGCTGAGTCGCTTGCAGCATTCAGGGCGCTTCATGAGCGCCGCTATGGTTATTCGCTTACCAGCGGTGTCGAGCTGGTGAATATCTGCGTTGATGTCAGGGAAGTCTCTGAGCCGATTCAACTGCCTTCAGAAACGCCAATGGACGTGCAGCCAGCCAGGCTGACCGGGCAGGATCTGGCCTCTGAGGCGGATGACATTCCTGCGTTTCCCCGGGAGGCACTGGCTTTCGGGCAGCAACTCTCTGGCCCCTGCGTGATCACGGAATACTCAGCGACGGTATACGTCGCCGAGCACTGGTTGGCCGAGATCGATGCTCTGGGTAATCTGCGACTGTCGCGTAAGCAGAGCTATGGATAAGCGGCGGACCGGCCGGTTTCGGGCGAATCGCAGCGGGATTGTTTACAGCGCTTATGTGGTGCTTTATAAAAACAGAGCGACGGGCCAGTCTCGCCAGGCCTGCGGTCCGGGTCGCCCGTCCGAACCCACAAGCATTGATCTGCAGCCTATTGAGTTAGCCGGAATATCCCAGAGCATGTTCGATTCAAAAAAAGCCAAATGGATTGTCTGGGGCCTGGGTGCCTGGCTCGCACTGGTTGAAGCAGCTGTTGGTCAGGAAACCTCTGTCACTGATCAGGCTGATGAGGTGCTCCAGCAGGCTGAGCCGGTTTCCGGGCGCACCTTGCCCCGGGCCGTTTACATCGATGTGCCGCAGCCCATTATTGATGATCAAGATCCTGTTTTTCCTGCGTTTGACCGGGTTCCTGCCGCGAGCGCAAATCCCCTGACAGACCAGCAGGAACAAACGCTACTGGAATATCGTGACCTGATTGAGCGGAGCGAGACTGCCGGCGGCGCATGGAGTCCTGATCTGGTCGAACAGCTGGCGGCGGTCGGAAACGTGCAGCAGAGTCAGGGTGACCATCTTGCTGCGCTGAGATCTTTCGACCGGGCGATGCACGTGAGCCGGGTGAATACCGGTCTGAATACCGTCGATCAGATTCCCATTGTGCAGAATATGATTGATAGTCATGCGGCGCTGGGGCAGTGGGCGGAAGTCGATCTGTATCAGAATTACCTGTTCTACATTCAACAGCGTACCTATGGCCCCAATGACCCGAGGATCATTCCCGTGCTGCAGCAGCTCGGGGAGTGGAACATGCAGGCATTCGGAATCGGTCTGGGCGACACGCTGGGATTGCGATTGAGCGCCGCACAACTGCTGTTCAATGCGGCTGCCAGGCTGGTTGAGTTCCACTATGGCCGCAGTGATGCCAGGTATATTCCCTATCTGCGTAATGTCGTGCATTCAGCGTATCAGGTGGCGCGGAATCCGCAGCTGATCAGTGAGCTCGGCAACCCGGAATTTCGTGGCGATCAGGCCGTTCTGGCGGCCATGATTAATGAGCGCCTGCCCTCGCAGCCCGCCGGTTTCATCGCCGGTGAGCAAGCGCTGCGGTCCATCATCAGCTTCCGTCAGGAGCAGGGAGATGTCTATGCGCTCGCGGAGTCAATCGCGGAGCTCGCTGACTGGTACCTGCTGTATGAGCAGCGCAGAGCCGCTGACGAACTCTACCTGTCTGCCTGGCAGTTGCTCGCAGAAGCGGAAAACTCAGAGGTCCTGCAGCAGAGCCTGTTTGGCTCAGTGGTTGCGCTTCCGCTGATTATCACCGAGCCGCGTATGGTGGACCGACGGGCACTGGGTAAGGGGCCCGAATCATTGACAGAGGGTTTCGTTGATCTCTCGTTCACTGTGACGCGTAACGGCTCTGTAAGGAGGGTAAGCGTGTTGTCTGACGAGAATCCGCAAAACATTATCCAGTTCGGCAGCGTCGGGCGAGCGCTCAGAAGTTTTGTTTTCCGGCCGGTTCTGCAGGAAGGTGTGCCTGTGACCACTGAGGATAACCGCTTCAGAATCCGGTATTGGTACTAATATTCGGTCGTAAGCGTCAGTCTTAAGTCTGCTTCGCTCTGTGGTTAAGCGAGGATTCAGGCGCCAATAGTCACTCTGACTGATCAGGGCCATTCCGGCCGGAGGCCGGCTTGAGTCAGGCGAATGTGTCTGCAAACGGTTTTTCTGCTCTAATTCGTAAAAAATGGTATTAATGGTGGTGTGGCATCAGAGGTTTTGATAGCGCACGATGAGGGGACCTATGAAATTGTTCAGACTGGCTGTTCTCGCCCTGCTGGGGACGTTGCTGATGGCCTGCCAGAGCTCCATGAGCCAGAGTAGCCAATCCAGCGCCAGCATGCCGATGCCGAGTTCGTCGAGCTCTTCATCGAGCAGCGCCCCGAGTATGCCTGCCCCGTCCAGTCCGTCATCGGCCCAGAGTGGCTCGCGGCCCTCAATACCGTCGCCCGCCAGCGCAGGACAGCAATCCCAGCGGTCAAGCCGCAGTGGCAGTCAGTCCAGTGCGCCGGCGGCGTCCAGTCAAAGCAGCGGAGCCTCTGCCAGCAACAGCCAAAGTGGGGGAAACCTTCCTACTGCATCCTTTCCCGGCGCAGGATCGCAGGGTCAAGACAGCCAAAATGACAAAAATGATGGGTCAAGTGGGGAAATAGGTGTTGCTGATTCGGGTTCAGACAGTGGCAACGGAGCGATTTCTTCCTCAGGTTCCGGCGACTTCGCGCGAGAGAACACCGCCCAGGGGCCCGGCCAGGCGGCCGGTACGTCAGCACGACTGCCAGCCGGGGGAGCCGGTGGCGGCGGTGAAGCAAGAGACACCTCGACTGGCGCCGCGAACGGAGGCGTAGGTGGGAATTCAGGGTCTTCAAACGGCACTTTAAGAAGGCCTGGTGGTGATTATGGTCTTGATTCTCTGCCTTCTGGTGCATCTGGTGCATCAACAGAGCCAACAGGTCAAAGCGGTACGGGCAGTATGACGGCCGCTGAGCGCGCCGCGGTGCTGGACGAGCGTCTGCGTCGGGGATACGAAACCTTCGACGGATTCATTCTCGGAGAGCGCGAGCGCGCCCAGAACGAGAGCAATGCCGCAGGATCAGTAGCCATAGGAGGTGCGGGTGGCGGTGGCAGCAGCGGCGGCGCCGCTGGTGGTCAGCGACAACCTCAGACTATAGAAGAGGCCTCTGCAGCAACAGCTGGCGCAGTGGCGGCTGTGGGCAGTCCATCGACCTCAAGTGGAGAGCCACAGGAGACCTTTCCACCGCCGGAAGACATTCCCAGTGGCCGTGATGATGATGTGGTGGCCCGACAGCTGCGTGAGGCGGCGATGACCGAGCCTGACCCCGAATTGCGGGAAGCGCTCTGGGAAGAATATCGAAATTACACAGGTATTGGTGACGATCAATGATTTTGCAATACAGGCAAGCAGTATTCACGTTGGCCCTGGCATTTCTGGTGAGTGCCTGCGCAACCCACACCGTAAAGACAACCAGCTACACGCCGGTAGTTCAGGACAGTCAGGATGTGCCCGAGGACTTTTTGCTGGACGTGGGTGTTTCGCTGTTCGACCCCGGCATCGATGAGTTCTTGGGGGATGATGAAGACACCGCGAACCCTGAAATCCGTGTTGCGGAATCCCGCTATGCGCCGTACCTGTTAGCGGAGACCCTGCAGCGATCCGCAAACTGGGGCATCGTTCGCGTCATGCCGAACAGCGAAAGCCCGATGGATGTGCAGGTCAATGGGACGATCCTGAGGTCCAATGGCGAGGCGATGATTATCAGAGTGGAAGTCAACGATTCTCGTGGGCGTCACTGGTACACCGAAGAGTATGAAGAAGTCATCAGCCAGTTTAGCTACGACCCCCAGAATCGCCAGAAGAACGATCCGTTTCAGGTGATCTACAACAAGATTGCGAACGACCTGCTGGCTTACCGGCAACGAAACATTGACGCTTCGCAGGTGCAGGAAATCAGAACGGTCTCTGAGCTGCTTTTCGCGCAACGCTTCTCTGATGACGCCTTCGGGAATTATCTCGCCAGGGACAGGAACGGAGAGTACCAGCTCACTGCGCTGCCCGCTGATAACGACCCTTTGTTGGGTCGAATTCGCAGCATCCGCGAGCGCGACTTCATGTTCATCGATACGGTTCAGGATTACTTCGCGACCTATGTCAGACAGATGCGTCTGCCCTACGACTCGTGGAGAGAGCAGAGCTATCAGGAAACCATCACGCTGAGGGAGCTTGAGGCCTCGGCAAGACGCCGCTTCATTGCGGGGGCAGCGGCTGTTGTTGGCGGCATTGCTGCAGCCAGCAACGGCGGTAATTGGGCAACACAGGCCGGTGGCGCCACCGCTGTCGGCGCGGGCGCGTTTCTGGTAAAGAGCGGATTCGACAAGCAGGCCGAGGCCCGTATCCACATGCAGGCCCTGGAGGAACTGGGTGAGTCTCTGGAGAACGCAGTGGCCCCTCAAGTCATCAATCTTGATGATCGCACGATCACGCTGAGCGGTTCGGTAGAGGAGCAGTACGAACAATGGCGCGACATTCTGGCAGACCTTTACGCGGCCGAGATGGGCGAGCTTTGATCGCAAATTTCCGCATTCTTCTGAGTCCTTTGTAGAAAAGACATGTCCGCAGACGCAACTGAAAACACAGAGCCTATGGCTCTGGAAGGCGATGACGCCGGCGTTTACGCCAGACAGGTGGCTCCTCAGCAGCGTCAGAAGCCCAGTGCAGCCATGTGGTTCGGTCTCGGTTTTCTGGTGGTCGTGGCTCTGGCGGTCGTATTTGTCCTGCCAAGCGTGGTGTCTGAATACGAGCTTCCGCTGGAACGCAGAATCGAGGAAGCCACTCAGCCAGTCGCTTCCGCGCCGTCTCAGCAGGCGGCCGCGGTTTCACCGTTCGAGGAGGCGCAGCGGTCCATCAGGCGCAAACAAGCTCAGGATGTCCTGGCGGAACTGCTGGAAAAGCAGGGTCAGCTGGATGCCCTGGAAGTGGCGTCCTGGGGGGAAGCAGACTATGACGCCGCGCTGGAGATTGCATCCATCGGTGATGAGTATTACCGGACGCAAGATTTTGAGCTCGCCATAAGCTCTTACAGTGAAGGAAATGATGCGCTGGCAGAGCTTCTGGCGCGGATACCCGAGGTGCTGGCACAAACCCTCATTGACGGTGACAACGCCCTTGCTGAGGGAATTTCTCAGCTTGCTCAAGACCGATATTCGCTGGCGCTGGTTCTGGATCCGGACAGCGAAGCTGCTCAGATCGGCCTGGGGCGAGCAAGAACTCTGGATCAGGTGCAGCTGTTAATGCAACAGGCAGAAGAGCTGCGGGAAACTGGCGATCTCGAAGCCGCCAGAAGCCTTTTGCAAGAAATAGTGAGTCTTGACCCTTATAATGAGACTGCGCCGCTGGCAATCGCAGAGGTCGATGCTGAAATTCGAGAAAATGAATTTTCCCAAATCATGTCCGAAGGTTACTTGCTGCTTCAGGCTGATGATCCCGAATCAGCCATCGCCGCGTTTCAGCGCGCCGCTGCCATGGGTATCAACGTGCAGGAAGCTGAGGCCGCTATCCGGCAAACCGAGACCGAGGTGGCGAATGCGCAAATCGCCCAGCTGCGGATAGACATCTCCTCAGCCGAGGCCGATGAGCGCTGGAGTGATGCAGTGGCTGCCTATGATCAGGTGATTGCCATTGATGGCAATTTACTCTTTGCCCAGGAGGGAAGAGAGCTGGCAAATCAGCGCATGACTCTGGACCAGCTGCTGGTTACCGCCATTGACTCGCCTGAGCGCTTTTCAGACCAGGCCGTTTACGAAGAAACCCTCCGCTATTACTTCATTGGGCGAGACATTGAGGATCCGGGGCCATTGCTGTCTTCACGGCTCGATGAGCTGCAGGCATTGCTGGAGAATTCTCAGGTGCCCGTTCGGATTGTGTTCCTGTCAGATACGTTTACTGAGGTCACGCTACTTCGAATCGGTACGCTCGGCGTATTTTCCGAGACGACGATGGATCTCAAGCCCGGCAATTATGTGGCAGTTGGCAGGCGACCAGGCTACCGCGATGTCCGCGAGGAATTTACGGTAGGGTTTGGTCAAACGCCGGATGTCGTCTTGGTGCAGTGTGATGAGCGCGTAGTGACGACCAACAGGTGAAGATGCTGTGACTGAAGTGGAAAAATCAGCCGGGGCAAACCGATCACTTGATCCCATAGTACCGATCGACTTTACGCCCAATCAGGAAACGACAAAGCGCTTCAGCTACCGGTTCAGGTGGTTTCACGCGGTTGTGCTTGTCTTCTCCGTGCTGTCGTCTGCGGCCGGGTTTTTTGTGCTCACCGCCCGCTCTGTCTTCATCGAGGTGAATCCGGCTTCTGCCGACATTGAGATCAGCGGCGGGATCGCTCTGCAGCTTGGGCCCCGCTATTTATTGCGTAGTGGTACCTACCGCTTGATGTTGAAGAATGAGGGTTACTATGACACAGCGACCCAGCTGATCGTGGGCAGTGAGCAGTCGCAAACCCACCCGTTTGATATGCGCAAATTACCGGGCCTGGTAAGTATCGATACCGAAAATGTGACCGGTGCACGGGTGAGGATAGATGGCGTTGATGTTGGATTGACACCCTTGACCGATCTGTCGGTCGAGCCGGGAGATCATCAGCTCACTATCAGCAGTGATCGCTATCTCGACTACGGGCTTCCGGTTGCCATTGAGGGCCGTTCCGTCCGCCAGCAGTTCAGCGCCAGCCTCGAGCCGGCATGGGCGACCCTGTCGTTTACGACAGTGCCTTCGGGTGCGGACGTCATCATTGACGGAGCGCTGAGGGGGCAAACTCCTCTGAATGCGGAAATTATTCAGGGTCTCAGGGAAATCACTCTGAAACTCAGCGGTCACAAAGCCTGGCAGGAAGGGTATGAAATAACAGCCGGAGAAGACATGGTTTTGCCCACCATCGCTCTTGAGCCTGCCGATGGTCTGGTATTTATTCGTTCCAATCCAACCGCTGCCAGTGTCACGATAGGAGGCACCTTTCAGGGTCAGACCCCTCTTGAAGTGGCGCTGGCACCCGCCGAAGATCATCAGATTACTTTTTTCAAAGACGGCTATGAGTCGTCGACGACAACGGTGCGCACTGAGCCCGACCAGGAGAGCGAGGTGACGGTCAGCCTCAGTCCTGTTCTGGCCAGCGTCAGCATCATCGCAGACCCCCCAGACGCCGAGCTCTACGTGAATGGGGAGCTGATGGGGCCCGCTAACCAGAGGCTCGAGCTCTTGGCAGTAAACCAGCAGATCGAGATACGCAAAGAAGGATATGTGCCCTATAACACCGCATTTACCTCTAGACCCGGCCTCGAGCAGGCAATCAGGGTCACATTAAAATCGCTGGAGCAGGCTCGCCAGGAACAGATCAAGCCGGAAATCTCGACAGTGGCAGGGCAAAGCCTCAAGCTGTTTTATCCCGGTTCCTTTACCATGGGGGCGTCCCGACGGGAAGCGGGCCGCCGGCCTAATGAAAATCTTCGCGAAGTCAAACTGGAACGTCCATTCTATTTTTCTTATCAAGAAGTCACCAACTCTGAGTTCAGGCGCTATGACAGTGAGCATTCTTCCGGGACCATTCAGGGATTGACTCTGGATAACGAAGCTCAACCGGCAGTTCAGATCAGCTGGACGCAGGCAGCTTTATACTGCAACTGGCTGAGCGAGCAGGAAGGTCTGCCGCTTTTCTACCGGACTGAGGGGGAAGAAGTGGTTGGTTTCAACTCTGACGCGACCGGTTATCGGCTGCCAACCGAGGCAGAGTGGGCATGGGTTGCTCGGACCGATGGCAGTGGAAATGTTCTGAAATACCCGTGGGGCGAGCAGCTTCCGCCACCCGAAAATGCCGGAAACTTTGCGGACATTACGGTCCGGGCCTACCTCGGTGAAGTGATGTTTGATTATGATGACGGCTACTTCGCCACTGCGCCGGTAGCGTCTTTTCAGGCCAATCAGTACGGTATCTTTGACATGGCCGGTAACGTGTCGGAATGGGTTCATGACTACTACGGCGCAGTTGGTAGCGTTGGTGGCCCGGAAATCGACCCGAAGGGACCGGAACTCGGTCAGTTCCATACCATCAGGGGCTCCAGTTGGGCGCATGGTGCGATCACGGAGATGCGTTTGTCGTTCCGGGACTTTGGGGAAGAGCCCAGAGATGATGTCGGATTCCGCATAGCGCGCTATCTGGAGGACTGATGAAACTTAGACAGATCGCGGCAGCAATCATGCTGTTTTTTGCTGTGGCATCTTTCGCGGCAGAAAGCCCGCTGGAACAGAGTGAAGAGAATTCAGACGCGTTGGTCTCAGATGAGATTGAAAGTGCTGAAGCCAGCGACAGTGCCACAGCGGCCGCAATGACGGAACCTTCCGAGGAAGAGGAGTCGCCGGGCCGTTTTGTGCCCACCGAGCAGATCTCGCAGGATCTCGGCGTGTCGTTCCCGGTAGACATATAAACGCCAGCTTGCGGGCTGTCGAGCAAACACAAAAGGACTAAGCCATGAAACAAGGCTCACTCTACGAAACATTTATTCAGCTTGCGGCACTGGTCTTTGCCTTTATTGTTGTTCAGGCGACCTATACCACCGTCATTCGCCCTGTGGCTGCTGATATTCAGGCCTATCAGGCAGAGCAGCAGCAGGTGAATGAGGACTTCGTTCCCGAGCGTTCTGTGTTTGTCATTCTGAAAGATTTCGAGCAGCAGGCCTGTATCACGCTGATGCTGTGGGCCGTGTTCATCATTGGCATGAAAACGCAGCAGACTGTTCGACAGCGCAGTCTGCTTGAGCGCACGCTGGTTCAGGTAAAAGAAGGCATGAGCGTTTTGCCGGAGGACTCACGAAACTATGCCAGACCGGTTCAGGCGCTGCCGGAACATGAGCAGGCGTATCTGTTACCGCGCGCTCTGCTGGCTGGCCTGCACCGTTTTCAGAGCACCCGCAGCATTCAGGATGTTTCTCTGACGATAAAAGATGTCTGTGAAACTGAGGCGGACCGTATGGAAACCGAATTAACCATCGTGCGCTATATTGCCTGGGCGATTCCTTCCATTGGGTTCCTTGGTACGGTGCGCGGAATCGGTACGGCGCTGGGCCAGGCCTATCAGGCCGTCAGTGGCGATATTGTTGGCGTGACCGTGAGCCTCGGGGTTGCTTTTAACTCAACTTTCGTGGCCCTGGTTGTGAGTATTTTCCTCATGTTTTTGCTGCATCAGCTGCAGCTGCTGCAAGACCGTCTGGTACTTGATACTCAGAATTACTGTGATGAGCGGCTGGTCCGGCACCTTCAAGTGCCAGATGCCACTGCTCTGTAAGCAGTCGGATCCGTATCGTTCAGGAGCGACAGGTGAACCGTGAGCCTTAAAGTTATCGAATTCAATGATCACGGCATTTGTGTGAGTGACGAAACCGGTATCCTCCTGCACAGTCCCGGTTTTGCCCTGGCAGATGGGGCTGAGGTGCTGTTCGGTGAGGCTGCCGAACAACAGGCACGCCTGAGGCCGACCGAAAGCTATAACCGGTACTGGCAAGAGCTCAGTCTCGATCCGATTTCCCATGGCAACAGTTTCCGGCACTACGCGGACATCGCCTATGCGCATCTGCTGCATCTTGCTGAGGTCTGTGCGATTCAGGGCGAGGTGATTTTCGCGGTGCCGGGTAGTTTCACGCATCAGCAGCTCGCGATATTGCTGGGGCTAGCCAAGCAAACGCCGTTTACCGTTATTGGTGTCGTGGATTCGTCAGCGGCGGCCGCCGCGACGCAGGCAAAGTCTGCGCAGGTGATTTATCTCGACCTGCAGCTGCATCAGGCTCTGGTGTCCAGCCTCAAGCTGGAAGCGGGCGTGTTGCAGACCGAGACCACTGTTCAGGTTCCGGGAGTCGGCAGCCAGAGTTTCATGAATCTGATGATGCAAATGGCGACAAACCTGTTTATCCAACAGTGCCGTTTCAATCCTCAGCATAACGCTGAGAGCGAGCAGCAACTCTACAACACGCTTCCTCACTGGTTGGGTGCCAGTGACGACGGCAATCTGATTTTGGAGCTCGCGACGGGAGAAACCAGTCATACTGCCAAGATGCCTCATGAATCGCTGGTGAGCAGCCTGAGACCCCAGTATGCGAAAATCAGCGATCAGGTTCTCGCCATGCAAAGCAATCAGGACTGCCAGCTGATGCTAAGCCCTGCCATCGCTGCTCTGCCGGGTTTTGCTGCTTCCTTGCCCAGCTCGGTTCGGCCGGTCGTCCTCGAGCGGGAGGCCCTCACGGGTAACGTCCTGCAATTTGTCAATCTGATCGCCGGCACCGGAGAGAGTATCCAGCTGGTAAACAGTCTGCCGGTATCCGAAGCCCCTTCTCCTACCAGCCCTCCGGCGCTTGGTCAGGGTGCACCTTCACATATCCTGTTCCGGCATCACGCCCTGCCCGTTGAAGATCTTCCGATAGAGAACAGACTGAACCCGGACCGTGAATCTGACTCGGCACCGGCCCTGGTATTGTCAATACAGGGCATGCCGGCACTGCTGGGGCATATTTGTCTGCGCGATGGTGAAGTGAGCCTGAAAGCCGAAGCCGCTGGCATGAAGATTAATGGCAGCCCTGCTGAGGCTGAGAATCGTCTTCGGCTCGGCGATGAGATTCAGTTTGAGGGTTGTGATGACCGCGCGAGCTTGATCCGGGTAAGTCATGGCCAGCGGTAATACAAAAACAAAACGCCGGGAGCTGAACCCGATCAGCCTTTCGTTTCTCGATGTCATGTTCTGCGGGTTTGGTGCAGTAATTCTGATCTTTCTGATTCTCGACTACGCCAGTACAGTGACCGTGGAAGAGACCGACAGCGAGCTCATGGCGGAAATCAATCTTCTGGAAGAAGAAATCAGGGAAGGTCAGCTTGGCCTGGTGCGGGTCCGCAATACCCTGTCCGACGTGGACTATGAAGTGGTAGAGGCAGAAGGGCTGGCTCGGGAGATACAGCAACAGATCGACACATTTCTGCAGGAACTGGCGGCGCTTGAGAACTCCAGCGTGGCGACCGAGGAGGATATTGCCCAGCTGCGGGCAGACGTTCAGGCTCTGGAAGAGGAGCTGTTGCGGTTACAGGCCAGTGCGCTGGATCAGGAAGGTTCGAGCGTCAGGCAGTTTATCGGCGACGGGCAGCGACAATACCTGTCGGGTATGTTTCTTGGCGGGCAGCGTATCCTGGTGCTGATGGACAGCTCGGCAAGCATGCTGGATAACACGCTGGTCAACATCATCCGCACCCGCAATATGGATGATGATCGCAAGCGCAATGCCCCTAAATGGCAGAGGGTCGTCAAAACGGTGGACTGGATCTCGACCCAACTGCCGGTCACCAGTCGCTACCAGGTGTGGCACTTCAATCAGGAACACAGAAGTGTGCTTGAGGGCACGACCGAAACCTGGCTTGAAGTCGCTGACCGCGATCAGCTGAATCAGGTCATCGCCGGCGCTGAACAGGTGGTGCCACAAAACGGAACCAATCTGCAGCAGGTGTTTCGGGCGGCCTCGAACATGAACCCGAGGCCGGACAATATATTCCTGATTACTGACGGGCTGCCTACGCTCGGAGTTCGGGAGAGTCGCGATAACCTGATTACCCCGAATCGGCGGATGGAATTATTTGAAGAAGCGGTTGAAGAACTACCCTCAGGTATTCCGGTGAATATAATATTGATGCCGCTGGAAGGTGACCCCAGCGCTGCAGCAGCATACTGGCAACTGGCCCAGTTTTCCCAGGGCTCATTTCTGACGCCTTCAGATGACTGGCCCTGAAGGGACTTAAGCAGGCAAAGCCTCATGGCAAGACGCAAACGCGCAGAGACAGACTCCTTTACCGTATCCTTTCTGGATGTGGCGTCCTGTGGCTTCGGTGCCATGATCATTTTGCTGATGATCGTGAAGCCTGCCGATCCCGCCATGATCGAAGTTTCAGAGGTGCCGCAAGAGGCGTCAGTGACAGAGCTTCAGGAACAGCTGTTCGAGATCCGGGGGGAAACCCGAATCCTGAACCGTGACCTGAACGCTAAACATGAACAGCTCTCGGCGCTTACGGATCGGATCGCCAGATTGCGGCGAGACCTGAGTGACATTGAGGGGCGCTATCAGACTTCTCAACAGCTGTCCGATGAAACCACTGACGAAATCGGCAAGCTGGCCGTTGCGCGGCAAACTCTGACTGAGGAGATGCAGCGCCTGCTGGCTAACGTGGCGTCTCCGGAAAACAATGCCATTGGCGGCGTGCCGGTAGACAGTGAGTACATCATTTTCCTGATCGATACCTCAGGCAGCATGTACAACACTCCGGGCAATTGGAACACGATGCTTGAAGTCATTGACAACACGCTGGATGTTTACCCTGAGGTGAAGGGCATTCAGGTGATGAATGATATGGGTGACTATATGTTCAACACCTATCGCGGCGAATGGATCCCCGACACGCCGGGGCGCAGGCAACAAATCATCCAGACTCTGAGGACCTGGCAGCCTTACAGTAACAGTAGCCCTGTAGAAGGAGTGACACGGGCTATCAACACCTTTTATTCGCCGGACAAGAAAATTAGTATCTATGTGCTTGGCGATGACTTTCAGCCGGGCGGATCTATTCAGGATGTCCTGCAGACCATAGATCGGATTAACGCCGAGGATGAACAAGGAAATCGTCGCGTGCGAATTCACGGTATCGGTTTTCCCACCATCTTCGCCGGCCCCCGTCGATTCCAGCAAAGCGTTTATCGTTACGCCACACTCATGCGGGAGATCACGTCGCGAAATGGTGGTACATTTGTCGGACTGAACGACTTTCAATAGGCTTTGCTGATGGAATCCTGATCAGCGCAATGGTCGTATATTCAGGCTAGTCACGGCTTTTTTGACACGTAATTACTAATGGGCCAGGTCGGTATGTCTTCTGCTAAATTTCTGATTCGACTCGCAGCGCTGCTGGGGCTGACGTTCCTGGTCGGTTGTGGTGTCAGTACTGTCACCATCGAGGGGAGTTTTCCGACGCCCAATATCAGCAAGCTGCCTTTGAATGTTGCGGTCTACTATGATCAGTCGCTTCGGGATTTTGCCTACATGGAGTACTCGGAAACAGGAGCCGAGGAATTCAATGTCCAGAGTGGGCAGTCTCATATCGCGTTGTTCAATGCCGTTCTGCCAGCCATGTTCGATGGTGTCGTGGTGATAGACAGTCTCGATGATGCGGTGGCAGCGGAGGTTGACGCGGTCTTTACCCCGCTCATCGAAGAGTTCCAGCTTGCTTTGCCCACGAAAACCAAACTCGACGTCTATGAGGTATGGATCAAGTACAATATGCGCCTCGCTACGGCTGAGGGTGACTACATCGCTGACTGGGTTCTGACTTCCTACGGCAAGACCCCGACAGAAACCTTCCGTTCTACGGAGGCGGCCATCAACGATGCTGCCGTCGTGGCACTCCGCGATCTTGCTTCAAGCTTTTCCCTGAGCTTCGCGCAAGTCCCGGAAGTGCGTGACTGGTTGGCACAGCTGTGAGCAATTCATTTATCAGGAGCCGGAGCTTGATCGAATTCATTAATCAATGGCATGGCAGAACCGTTCGTGGTGTCCTGCTTGCTGCGCTTGCCGCACTTGCTGGCTGCACCAGCACGACCGTCGATGAATTCCGACAAGGGGAAACCGGTATCACGAGCGATGAGGCGGTTGTCATTCTCGGCCGGCGACAGGCCAGTGACTATGAAACTCGCAGCGAATTCGTTCAGTGCGTTGGCGACCGGATGGCGCGGGGCGAGGGTGCAATCAATGTTGTGCCCGAGCAAGAGTTTGTTGACGCGATGTTTCCCTGGTTTGAACCGCGCACTGCGCCGCTGCGAACGCGAGACCTCGAACAACTCATGGCCGAAAACGTCGTGGCGGAAAAAATGAGTGAATTTGGCATCCGCTACATCGTCTGGCTTGACGGCTTCACCGAGACGACCGACAGACAGGGTTCTATCTCTTGCACAATCGGACCGGGCGGAGGTGGTTGCTTCGGATTCGGCACGTGGGAAGACGATGCCAACTTCGACGCCCGAGTTTGGGATGTCGGCTCTCTGACAAATGTAGGCACAATCAATACCGATGCAACAGGCCAGTCCTACTTGCCAGCACTGGTCGTTCCCATACCCCTGATCGCTCGCGTGGAGGCGAACGCCTGCAGCCGACTGGCAACTCAGCTTAAAGACTTCGTTAACGGTAGCTAGACGTCTACTGGCAGTCAGCAAGGAGACAGGAGTCCATATGATTAGACCGGCGCCCCGAGGCAAGACTGCCTCTCTTTGGATGACGCATCTTCGCGGCAGTCTGATCGCCTCTGTGCTGACCGCATTGCTGGTGCTTTCAGGCCTGACCTCGTGTGCGGTCAATCCGGCTACGGGCGGTGCCAATCTGGTCCTGATGTCGGAATCCCGCGAGAAAGAAGTGGGTGCTGAAGAACACGCAAAGGTTCTGGCCAGCCAGCCGCTCTATCAGGACGAGGCGCTGCTGGCTTATGTCACTGAAGTGGGAAATCGCGTGGCAGCAGCCAGCCATCGCCCTGATCTGGAATACACTTATACGATTATCGACAGTCCGGCCATCAATGCGATGGCGCTGCCGGGTGGTTACGTTTACGTCAATCGCGGGCTGCTGACCTTCATCAATACTGAAGCCCAGCTTGCAGCCGTTATTGCCCACGAGATAGGTCACATCACGGCCAGACATGCAGTTCAGCAGCAGGCCCGGGGCAGGCTTGCCAACGTCGCTGCTCAGGTTGGCGGCTTCGTTACCGCGGTGGCCACCGGGAGTGGTTACGCCGGGTCTCAAATCAGCCAGGTGGCTTCTATCTGGGCGCAAACCGGCCTGAGTGGTTTTGGCCGGGATATGGAGCTGGAGGCGGACAGTTTGGGTGCCGAATATCTGCTCAAGGCAGGGTATGAACCCGCCGCGATGATCGATGTTGTCACGGTTCTGAAAAATCAGGAAGACTTCAACCGTCGCGTCTCTGGCAGCAGCGGAAGCTACCATGGGCTGTTTGCGACCCACCCACGCAACGACACACGCCTGAAGGAGGCCATTGAGGCAGTAGGGCAGCTTGAAGAAGCAGAAGTGACACTACAAGACAATAAAGCGCTGCGCGAACGACTCGACGGACTGATCGTTGGTGAAAGCGCGGGATCCAGACAGCAAGATGAGCGGAACCGCTACTATCAGACTCTGTTGGGATACACTCTGGTTTTTCCTGATGAGTGGTCGGTCAGCGAAACAACAACGACCGTCACCGCTGCCAATCAGGGCGTCGCTGAGCTGCGCGTCGAAGCGAGACGTCTGAGTAAAAATATTGAACCCCGTGTCTTTCTTAGAGAAGAACTGGGTATTTCGGATTTACAAAAATCCGAGGCGCTAAACCAGTATCGTTTGATTGGTCATACGGGACTGACAACTTCAGAGTCCGGCAGGCCAGAGCGCGTCGCTGCCATTTATTTTGGCTCTCGGGTATTCATCTTCCGGGGCGAGATTGAACAGGAGGACGAGTTTGATGCGGTGGATCAGGCTATGCTGGATAGCATCCGCACTTTCCGGGCCATTCAAAACGGAGAAACCCTCCTCGGCAGCGAATTGAAGATCAAATATGTGCAGGCCAGCGAGTTTTTCGACTTTGCTGTAGTTGCCCAATCAAGCCGGATTGCGAATTATCCAGAGGAAACCCTGCGGTTGCTCAATGGATATTACCCCCGCGGCAACCCAGAGGCCGGCGAATGGGTCAAACTGGTCGAATAGGCGCGCTGCTGCGGCCTTCCGATACGCTCTCTTCTCATGATTCCGGCAAGGTGTTGAACCGGCCAATCAGGCAGTATCATCCCCGTAAGCCAACAATACGGACAGCCTGCATGGCAGGGTACGCCGTCACCAGTTTTTTGCCTAAGCGGCTATAGTCGGTAGACTAAGCAAACTGTTTGCGGGATGAGGTGGTGCGGCTGATTGTGTGCCCATGGCTTGCTGCGCGAACTCGGTAATATGAAAGATGACTGCAATGGAGAGACAAATGCCAGTGGCTGAGCTAAAGAAGGGTGCCCTGACTCTGGCGGGTTTTCTCGATGCGTTGCGTGATGAAGGCAAGATCACTGAGGCTGATTGCGCTACTGCACTGCGCAGCTCTCAAGCCGCCGAGCACCAGGGGAAGCACATCCTTGAAATTGTTGCAGACTTCGAGTTTGTTGATTTGCAAGACAAGGAGGGGATGCTGAGCCTGCGCCTCAGTGGCGCGCAAAAAGTGGCCAGTGGGCTCACCACCATCAATGAAGTTCTCAGGGTGACTCCTGATATGCAGGAATGAACGCCGGCTGTTCTTGATCTCTGAAACATATTGGCGTCGCAGAGCCGCCAACGAGACCATAACCAAGTCTGACTGCCGAGGGCGGCAGGCTTTTTGAGTTGCCCAAGCTATGAGCTCAGCGAGCACCTATAAGATCCTGATCATCGGCCCGTCCTGGATCGGGGATATGATCATGGCGCAGTCACTGTTCAAGGTCCTGTGCCAGCAACATGACCATGCCGAGATCAGCGTGATGGCGCCGCCTTTTACGCAGCCCTTGCTTGCGCGTATGCCCGAAGTGTCTGAGGCCTTGACGCTGGACCTTGCTCATGGCGAGCTGAATCTCAGAAAGCGGAGACGTTTGGGAAAAGCTCTGGTCAGTCGGCGCTTTGATCATGCTTACGTTTTGCCAAACTCATTTAAATCGGCACTGATCCCCTTTCATGCCGGTATCGGGCGACGAACCGGCTGGGCGGGTGAGTTTCGCTGGCCTCTGCTGACTGATATCCGCCGACTGGACAAGAATCAATATCCCCTGATGGTGCAGCGGTTTGTCGCGCTGGCTTACCCCCCCGGGTCCGCTCCACCGGATGACTGCCCAAAACCGCAGTTGGCGGTTGATGCCCTGCAACAGGCGGAAACGCTCGGCGCATTCGGACTGCAGCACGACAGTCGGGTTATCGGCATTTGCCCGGGCGCGGAGTTCGGCCCGGCCAAACAGTGGCCGGCAGAGCACTATGCCGAGCTGGTCAATGATTTACTGGCTAAAGGTCGGGCGGTCTGGTTTTTTGGTTCACCGAAAGATGAACTGATGGTTGAGTCGATACTCGCCGACGTTGAGCCCTCTATGCTGGCGAGATGTGTGAATCTGGCCGGTCGGACCAGCCTGGGTCAGGCGATTGATCTGCTCGCCGCGACGGAGGCCGTGATCAGCAACGACTCCGGCCTGATGCATATTGCGGCAGCGCTGAACAAGCCGGTCATTGCTATTTATGGTTCGACAACGCCTGACTTTACACCGCCCTTGGCAGACAAGGTAAAATTGCTGGCGACAGACATTGAATGTCGACCGTGTTTCAAGCGCACCTGCCCCTTCGGCCATCTGCGCTGCCTCAGAGAATTGCGGCCACAACTTGCTATTGACGCCGCAGCAGAGCTTTTGGAAGTTGCACCAGAAGTGACTGAACCGAATTAAACCAAAGCAACGAGATTAAGGTGTCAGAGGGCTAGATTGCGGTGCGTGTGCTTATTGTCAAAGTGTCTTCCCTCGGAGATATTATCCACACCCTGCCGGCAGTGACCGACGCCCATCGGGCCCACCGGGGCCTTTCCTTCGATTGGGTTGTTGAAGAAAACTTTGTAGATGTCCCTTCCTGGCATCCTGCCGTTGATCGGGTTATCCCGGTCGCCATTCGCAGGTGGCGGCGCAACCTGTGGCGTACTGCCCTGAACCGTGAGGTACGGGCTTTCAAGAAAACGCTTCAGACAGAGCGATATGATCTTGTCATCGATGCCCAGGGGCTTATCAAGAGCGGAATCATTTCCCGGATGTCGCGGGGGCTCACGATAGGCTTGAGCAACCACACTATCCGCGAACCCCTGGCGACTCTGTTCTACAACAAGAGATACTCGGTGCCGTGGGAAGATCATGCGGTTGACCGGATTCGCCAGCTTTTTTCCAGAGCCTTGAAACATGACTATGACAAGGATGAAATTAACTACGGTCTCGATACCTCCCTGGTCGATGCTGAGAGCATTGTTAATCACAAGCAACTGGTTTTCCTTCACGGCACAACCTGGGCGACAAAACATTGGCCGGAATCCTATTGGCGACATCTGGCACATATCGCTACAGATAACGGGTATAGCGTTCTCCTGCCGTGGGGCAATGAGGCAGAAAGGCAGCGTGCTGAGCGAGTCGCTGCTGGCAATGAACAGGTAACCGTGCTGGATCGAATGCCGCTTAAAGGAGTTGCCCGAATGATTTATCGCTCCGCCGGTGTGATCGCAGTGGACACTGGTCTTGGGCACTTGGCGGCAGCTCTGTCAAAGCCGACGCTTTCACTGTATGGCCCGACTAACCCCGGATTGTCCGGTACATTCGGTCATCAGCAGATTCACATGAAGTCGAATCTAAACTGCTCTCCCTGTGTCAAAAAAGTTTGTAGCTATTCAGGGCCAGGGGTATCAGATGCATTTCAGGGCAAGCAATTCGCGGTAGAGCCGCCGTGTTTTGCCTCTCATCAGCCAGAAACGGTCTGGACACAGTTCGAAAAACTGCTGCCGATGAATGCGTCGTCATGAGGCTTTGTTTCCTGATATATCACTATTTCCCTTTTGGTGGACAACAGCGGGATTTTTTCCGTATCGCGGAAGCTTGCCGGGCCCGGGGCCATGAACTAGAGGTATATGCGCTCAGGTGGCAAGGTCCGATGCCGGACGGCTTCAATGTCACGCTGGTGCCTGTCAAGGCCTTTAGCCGGCTGTCCATGTACCGGCGCTATACTGATTGGGTGGACGAAAGAATCAAGGAGTCCCGGCCGGATCTGGTCATAGGGTTCAACAAGATGCCACATCTTGATGTGTATTTTGCCGCCGACGACTGTTTTCTTCATAAGGCCAGGACTCAACGGGGACCTCTGTATCCGTTTACGCCTCGTTTCAGACATTTTCACCGCTATGAGGCGGCAGTGTTCGATCGGGACAGCCAGACCAGAGCTTTGGTTTTATCCCCGCTGCAGAAAAAGAATTATCTCAGGCACTACCCCGACTGTGCCCAGCGCCTCCAAGAACTGCCACCCGGCATTGATCAGGAAAGAAGAATTGAGCGTCGCGACCCTGCGGTTCGGTCGGCGTTAAGGGCGGAGTTGGGGATCTCTGGCGATCAGCGGTTAATCCTCCAGGTCGGGTCAGGTTTCAAGATAAAAGGCGTGGACAGAGCCATTCGTGCCATTGCGTCACTCCCTGAAAAACTGCGTGTCAGTGTTCGATACGTGCTCGTGGGACAGGACAGGGCAGGCCCTTATCATCATTTGGCAAAAAAACTCGGACTTGCCAATCAGGTGGTAATTCTGCCGGGCCGGGATGACATACCCCGCTTTATGGTTGGCGCTGATCTTTTACTGCATCCGGCCTATATGGAAAGTGCGGGCTATGTCCTGCTGGAAGCCACGGTGTCCGGGTTACCTGTCCTGACGACGGCAAGCTGCGGTTATGCCTGGCATGTAGAACAGGCGCAATCCGGTGAGGTGTGTTCAGATCCGTTCACGCAGGAAGAACTCAACGCCAGGCTCGGGGCAATGCTCAGTAATCTGGACAGCGCGCCATGGAGTGAAAATGGTCTCGCCTATGGCAAGCAGCCAGAGCTCTATTCCCTGACCACCGCTGCGGTCCGGTACATCGAGGATCGCGCTGACGCTGTGAAGTCAGAGGCTCAATCATGAGTAACGTAACGCTTGGACTGGCCGGCGCGATTGGGCATGACCCTGCTGCCGCACTCTTTGTTGATGGAGAGCTGCTTGCAGCGGTCGAGGAAGAGCGGTTAATCCGAAGAAAGCACGCCAAGAATGAGATGCCGTTCCTGGCGGCCAGACAGTGCCTTCAGATCGCCGGACTGCGTGCTTCAGACGTCACCCATATTGCCACGCCATATGCGCCGGTTTCGCTGTTCAGCAAGGCGCGTTGGCACTATGCCTATCGACACTGGTATGCACCTGATCGAAGTATCGACAGCCTGCTGAATGGTAACCGTCGCTACCGGAGGCACGTCAAAGATCTGCGCACACTCGTGGAAAAATTGCATATTTCCAATCTCACGACGGAGTTGGTGCCGGTAGAACATCAGTTGGCGCACGCCAGCAGCGTTTATCATCTTGCCGAGGGCAACGAAAAGACGGCGATTTTTTGTAATGACGCCAAAGGTGAATACGCGAATATTTTTCTGGGCTACGGGTACAAGGGAAAGATCTTCAAGATCAAGCAATTCTACAGTCCCGATTCACTGTGTGGGCTCTATGCCGCGCTGACTGATTACCTTGGATTCGAAACTCTGGACGGTGAATTCAAAGTGATGGGCCTGGCTGCCCACGGCGACTCTGAGAAATACGATTTGTCTCCGCTGGCCAGATTTGAAAGGGGAAAACTGAAGGTAGATACACGCCTGATTACAACCATCGGGATGCGTCGTTATAAGGCCAAATCCAGAGGGCACTATTTCAGCCGCAAGCTCGTGAAAATGCTTGGCCCAAGAAGGGCGGGCCATCTGCTGGAAGACCCTTATGTCCATTACGCTTCAGCAATCCAGAAACTGTATGAAGATCTTGCTTTGCAAATGGTTGAATACTATCTGGGCGATATCCTGGCAGAGACCGGTCGTCTGGCTCTGGCCGGTACCGGAGCGATGAATATTCGATTGAACCATCGGTTTCATTCGCACCCTAAAGTGAAGCAGCTACTGGTACATCCGGCCTGTGGTGATTCCGGTACTGCGATCGGCGCTGCAGCCTTTGCAGTCAATCAGGCAGGCATTCCGATTAAACCTCGCCGGGACCTGTATCTTGGACCTTCTTTTTCCACGGACGATTGTCTCAATGCCTGCATGAACCATCGGGACAAACCGGTCTGGGAAGTGTTGCCAGACCCGTTCGAGAGAGCTGCTGAATTACTCGCTAACGGGCAAATCGTAGCCTGGTTCCGGGGCCGGATGGAATTCGGGCCCCGAGCTCTGGGCAACCGGAGCATTCTGGCAAACCCTCTGCAAACCGGGATCACGGATGCGATCAATCAGCAGGTTAAGTTTCGGGAGCATTGGCGGCCCTATTCCCCGAGTATCCTTGATTCTGCGGCAGAGCAGCTGTTGCCAGAGCAATTTCGGGACGAGTTTATGTGCCTCTCATACCCTGTCAGCGGGAATTGGCAGGAGCAGTATCCGGTAACGGTTTATCGTGACGGTACAATGAGAGCTCAGATCGTCAGGCGGCAGTCAAATCCGGATTTTCACAAATTGCTCAGTGCGTTCCAAGGCCTTACCGGTCATGGCCTGCTCCTTAACGCCAGTTTGAGCCGCCCGGGAGAGGCGTTAGTTTGTACCCCGGAGGACGCGCTCAATATGTTTCTTGGTACCGACCTGAACTATATGATCATGGAAGATGTGTTGGTGACCAAGAGAGAGTCGTCCCCGAAATGGTGATTCAGCTGAACAGAACCTAGTTCTGAGGTGATACCCGCTCATAGATGGCTGCCTGCGGCTCATCTGTGTCAGGAAAAGCCGCGAGCAATTTTATTTGCGCCTGCACCGTTTCCTGATTCACGAGCTGCCGAATCTCGGGGATTAATTCCAGGGCAATTAAAGTGCCAGGTGGCAGTTTCAGAATATCACTTGAGCGGAGCTCTCTGGTCACTTCATCATACTCCGTAACCCTGTCCGAAAGATAAGCAATGGTATGGTTGTTCGTCAGAATCTGCGCGCCGTCCGGCGTTGCTGTTCTGGCAAAGTTCGCAGAATCTATCAGCCAGTCTTTACTTCTCCCAAAGGTGACGTAGGCGTCAATCATGCAGTAAGAGAAAAACACTATGAACAGCAGGCGTAGTGCCCGAACGGTTTCTGGCGAGCGGAATCTTGTCAGTATTTCCTGCCACAGCACAGGCACCAGCATGGATACCATGATGCCGAACATCATTGCGTACCGGCCCGTAAGAAATCGGGTCAGATAAAGAAACCCCAGCGTGATTAAGAAATTCACCAGAGCCACCACGAACAGCGGCCGTATTTGCTCAACGTCCCATCGAAGCATCCCTCTGACTGCCCCAAAAACGAGTAGCCAGAAATAGGGCCCGCCAATGGTGTAGAACAAGCTGGTGACGAGGATTATTGGCAAACCGAGCAGCACAGCGGTATGGAGATAGTCGGACGCGATCAGTGCGGAAAAATCACCGAAAATTGCCTTAGCCTGTGCGGCAAGTGTGATTTCGGTTGGCGCGGACCATTGGGCTAGAAAGGGCTCATAGACAGCGAGCAATTTCAGCAACATGGTGGGGATATTTATCCCCACCGTGCGCGCTGCCAGAATCCCGAGTGCCGATATGATGGCCGTGAATCCGAGGGCCTTCCACACTGCCAATTGGTTTTCAGTGGTGGTAAATCGTCTGTCAAGCAGTAATACGAGGGGTATGGCTACAAGGTAAATCAGCGCTTCTGCTCTGAAGAGTGCTGCTGCAATCATGACGATGACAAAAGTGGCCAGGGCTGAAAATTGCCGGGAGTCTCTGTAAATCATGAAGCGCCAAATGGCGAATAGACACAAAGACCAATACCCGATGTCCCGGATGACCATGTCTCGATATTCATTCAGCTCAGGGTAGGCCAGTACGGTTAATGCGCCCAGATAGGCCGTGAGTTTGCTGTTGTCTATTTGCCGGACGATACTGATGTACGAAAAAACCAGTAGGCCATAGAAGATGGCGTTTAGCGTGTAAGCCGCCTGTAAGAGTGACAGACCTGTCAGACTGGTGATGCCGATCAGGATCGGATAACCGGCCCAGGTATAATGTGAGATCGCAGCGCCGATGCCATCATTCAGGAATATTTCAGCCGTTCGTAAATAGGTATAGGCGTCATCGTTCGGCAGGGACGCGTTCAGCGCACTCAACCCGGACAGCAACAGGCTGGCGATTACCGCAAGATAACGAATATCCCAATATCGCCAGGCCATATTCATGCTGAGTAGGGATTGCCTGTTTTGCCGGGTGGAGGTGTCTTGAACCGTTTGTGAAGCCAGAGATACTGATCCGGCTGTCTACGGATTGCGGCTTCCACCAAACGGTTAATGATGCGCCCGTCCTCTTCATCATTGCCGCTGGGATAGTCAGTCAGCACTTCGCTGAAATAAATGTCGTATCCGGAGTTGTCGGGGCGACGGTAATGACTGAAAAATATCACGGGTGATCCATTGAATTTAGCAAAGCGGCTGCCCGCGGTAATCGTGGCAGCAAGATTGCCAAAGAACGGCACAAAAACCGAATGCTCTGCGCCGTAGTCCTGATCCGGGGCATACCAGAGCACGCGACCTTGCTTAAGGCAGCGCATGGCGCCCCGTATCTCTTTGCGCTCAAACATGCCCGGATACGAACGGTGTCGCCCATTAAACATAAACGCGTCGAACAGCGGGTTTTTGTCGTTGGCCCGGTAAGTGGCATTTAATTCGCCGATGCCAGAGTAGAGAAACCCTGCCATTTCGAAAGTTGTCAGGTGAGGGCCGATTAGCAAGACCCCTTTTCCCTGCGCCGCAGCGGTTTTCAGATTGTCCAGACCATGAAAGTTGGCCAGATGCCGGTATCGCTCCGGATTGCCGATCCAGGCGATCACTATTTCAATAAAACCGACTCCATTGGACTCGAATGTTTTCCTCAGAAGTTGCTGCAGTTCGCGCTCACTCAGTTCGGGGAAACAAAGCCGCAGGTTTGTCTCACAGACATGCCGCCTGCTCCGCGCGAAATGAAAGGCCAGCATACCCAGCAGCTTTCCTATCCCGAGCTGGATGGAAAAAGGCAGCCGGGCGATGAGCCACATGCCGCCTATGCCGAGCCAGGTCGGCCAGTAGCGTGGATGTACAAACGAGCGCAGCCGTACAAATTGTCGAGAAGAATCGGGCATCGAGCGGAGCGTTAGGTCCTGTTAATGGCGTTGGCTATTGTATCAAAGCTGGCGGGACAGCTCAGATTTCAGTGCAGCGTGTACCCTTTATGCCGTAATTAGAAGCGACAGGGTGCCGAGTTCCTATGATATTATGCTGCGGCAGCGCCCATTTTTTTCAGGCCAATTTCATGAAACTGGAAATGCCCTCTTTTCAAGAAGCCCGGATCCTGGTGGTTGGTGACGTCATGCTCGATCGTTACTGGCATGGCAGTGCGTCCCGAATTTCACCAGAAGCGCCGGTGCCCGTCGTCAGGGTTGCCAATCAGGAAGACCGCCCCGGAGGGGCTGGCAACGTTGCTCTCAACATCTCCGCTTTAGGAAGCGCGGCGCGTCTTGTTGGCATAGTGGGTGATGATGAGCCGGGAGAAGAGCTCGCCTCGCGGCTGAACGCCGCAGGTGTTCTATGCGATTTTTTTAAATGTGGTGACAAACCGACCATTACAAAACTGAGGGTTATCAGCCAACATCAGCAGCTTATCAGGGCAGATTTTGAGCAATCTTTCGCTGCAGAGGACAGCATAGGCCTTCTCGATAAGGCCAAGAACCATGTCGACGGCGCGCGGGCGATGGTGTTGTCCGACTATGCGAAGGGAGCACTGCAGGATGTTGAGTCTCTGATAAGCCTCGGCCGGGAACACAAAATACCGGTTATTGTCGATCCTAAAGGCACAAATTTTGACAAGTACCGTGGAGCGACGCTGATTACGCCAAATTTTGATGAGTTTGAGGCGGTGGTGGGTCGCTGTGATAACGAAGCTGATTTGGTGGACAAGGGGACTGCGCTTGTTGAAAGACTTGAGCTGGAAGCGATATTGGTAACTCGAGGGGAGCAGGGAATGACCTTAATCCGCCCGGGGTCGCTGGAGTTGCATCTGCCGGCGAAAGCGCAGGAGGTATTCGATGTTACCGGAGCAGGGGATACGGTGATTTCAGTACTGGCGGCTTCGCTTGCAGCGGGAATTGCGCTGGCTGATGCAACAGCCCTGGCCAATCTTGCCGCGGGTCTTGTTGTTGGCAAACTGGGTACAGCAGCCATCAGTGGCCCAGAGCTCCGCCGGGCAGTTTTGCTTGAGCAGGACTCAGGGCGGGGAGTTATGACTTCTGAACAGCTTGCTATTACCGTTCAGGATGCAAGGGCCCACGGGGAAAAAATCGTTTTCACCAATGGGTGTTTCGACATCATCCATGCCGGCCATGTGGGTTATCTTAACGAGGCGAAAAAGCTTGGCGACAAACTGGTGGTGGCGATTAATGATGATCACTCTGTGCGTCGCCTGAAAGGTGTGGGTCGCCCGATTAATCCGGTAGAACGTCGGATGGCCGTGCTTGCCGGTCTTGAGGCGGTCGACTGGGTGGTGAGCTTCAAGGAGAACACGCCGGAAGCTCTGCTCGAATCACTGCGGCCTGAAGTGCTGGTCAAAGGCGGGGATTACGGGATTGATCAGGTGGTGGGTGGCGATTTCGTCAGATCTTATGGCGGTGACGTCAAGGTGCTGGAGTTCCTCGATAACTGCTCGACTTCCGACATTGTCGACAAGATCACCCGGGCGCAGGATTAGAGGCGCTTTCCGCCTGACAATTAGCCGCCGCGTGAGCGTTACTGCGCAGATGAACCGGGTTAATTGTGCCGACAATGACGCTGCTGATGCCGGCCTTGCTCAGCACAAATTCCAATGCCAGTTCGTTTCCTCCCGGCTCACGCGCAATGTGGCCGCTGTTCAAGGCTTTTTTGACGATAATGGCCTTACCGGTGCGCCGGGCCAGATCAATCACCGGGCTTTCCTCTGTATGGCTTGAATTGTAAGTCACCATGGCGATGTCACTCAGTTCCAGAGCGCGCTTGCCTCCCTCCACTGTTTTGGTCGACATGCCCACTGCTCTGATCAGGCCTTCTTCCTTGAGTCTCATCAGAGACTCAAGACAATCGGTGTTATCCAGAATGTCCAGATCGTTTCCATCAGAGTGAATGAGAACCAGATCCAGATAGTCAGTTTTTAGCCGACGTAAACTGCGCTCTACGCTTTCCCGGGTATGAGCGCCGGAGAAGTCAAAGTGCGATTCGCCGGCGTTGAACTCCTCTCCCACTTTTGTGCCGATGATCCATTCCTGACGGTCCGGCAGTAATTTTCCGATTTTTTCCTCACTCGTCCCGTAAGCCGGGGCGGTATCGATAAAATTGATACCGAGCGTTCTGGCTTCTTCGAACAAGGCACGAATTTCACGGTCGGAAGGCAGCTTAAAGCGATTGGGGTACTTCAGGCCCTGGTCACGACCGATTTTTACCGTGCCCAGACCAAGAGGCGATACCTGGATGCCTGTGTTCCCCAGCGGTCTTGCTGACAAGGGGATCAAGCTGATTTCTCCAGGTTCCAGCGGGAATCTCCCAGCCGCGCCGGCTCAAAGTCCGCTTCTGAAATCCAGTCTGCGGACCCGGTTGATGGGCTGATTCTATCCGCCATCAGATTTTGTAAAATTTGCTCTGCCAGCGCAGGCGTCAGGGTCAGCTTGGTAGGCCAGGCAACCAGTATATTTTTGTCTCGCAAAAAATAGGCGTCATCGGGACGGTGATTGTCGTTAATGTTTGCTTCGGCCCGGTTAATGGTGAAGCATCGCCATTCTGCAGAGGAGCAGTCCAGCCAGGGAAACTCCCTGCTGATTGCGTCTTGTGCCGCTGTGATCTGTTCTGCCTCAGATTTGCCCACACCACTTTCGGCAATTTCACCTCCCAGATACCAGACAGTATTGCCATTGGCATCCTGATGTGACGTGACGGTCAGTCTCGGTGTGAGGCTGAAACTGTCGCCTATGCAGTGCACATAGAGTTGGGGCAGGTCTCTTTGTTTTAAGTACACCATATTGAGTGGGCGTGTCTGCGTTTCGGCGTTCGCAAGCCCGGCGGCCTTGATGAGCGATGCGTTGCCCTCTCCGGCGGTGAAAATAAAGCGCTTGGCGCTCAGATAAATGTTGCGGCCGCGATGGGCAATAACGGCAACTCTGTCCTGATGCGGATCGCTGGTTTCGAAGCTTACGCCTGAATCTGGCAGGGAGAAGATGGCGCCGTGTTGTTTCGACGCAAGAGTTTCAACCAGGCTTTCGCTGTCGACAACGAAGTCAGGTAGCTGATACAGGCTTCCCTTTACAGAAGCGTTTTGAAAGAAGGGCGGATAACTGTCGGGCGCGACCGCCTCAACGCGTCCACGCAGGCTTTTGCTGCCCAAAAATGTTTTTAATTTTGAGCGCAGGCTGGCGTTCGACCACATGTAGTAATGATCACTCAGAACCCGGGTGCCACGCAGGTCGAGTTCGCCACTACCATCGAGACAGGCCCGCCAGCGAGAAGGCATATCCGCGATCGCTTGCGCTGCGCTGCTCAGCGCGCCCTGCAGGGCATACTTCAGTCCGCCATGAATGATTCCCTGCGAAGCCAGAGTCTGCGCTCCGCCGAGTGACTCTTTTTCAAACAGAATTGCTTGATAGCCAGCGCTGCGGACAGCATTGAGTAACCAAAGTCCGGCTACGCCGCCGCCGAATATGACGATGTCAGTTGAATAGCGCAGTGTCATTGGTTACCTTTGAGCCAAGTAAAACAAGGCCGAGTATATCGACATCAAGCCTTTTTTCCCATCGGCCCCAAACGATGGATCAGCCCGCAAGGGCCCCGGATGTGACACTTTCTTATGTGGCGATTGTTCTATAGCCTGCTACTGATATTCTCGCTCCCTTTTATTGTTCTTCGCCTGTTGATCAGATCAGCTGCTAACCCGGCGTATCGAGCGCGGATTGGCGAACGGTTTTCTTTTTTTGACGCGCCGGAATTTGACCGGGCAAACACAACCCTGATTTGGCTGCATGCTGTTTCAGTGGGTGAGACGGTGGCAGCTTTGCCACTGGTAAAATCCCTTCAGGCGAAGCACGCCAATTTACGATTTGTCATTACCACTACAACGCCGACAGGCTCGGACCGGGTTCGCAGCTTGTTCGGAGAGAGCGTCTTCCACGTGTACGCACCCTATGATCTGAACTTCGTGCTGCGCCGCTTCCTGAAGAAGATTCAGCCGGACCTGTTGATACTGATGGAAACCGAACTGTGGCCGAATACGATTGCCGCCTGCCAACAGCAGGGGATAAAGATTCTGCTGGCTAATGCCAGGCTGTCTGAAAAATCAGCGCTGGGTTATCGCCGGATCGCATCTCTGTCGCGCCAGATGCTCAGCGCAGTTGATGCGATTGCCGCACAGTCTCAGCAGGATGTCGAGCGACTGGTCGCTCTCGGTGCCGAGCGCAACTCGACAGCAGTAACCGGAAGCCTGAAGTTCTATCTGGAGACGGACCCTCATCTGAGTGACCGGAACCACGAAGCCGAGCCTTTTCTTTCTGTTCGGCAGTCGGGGCGCCAGGTCGTTGTGTTTGCCAGCACCAGGGAGGGAGAAGAAGCGATTATTCTGCGGGCTCTCAGTGGCCTGATGACGCTCCCGGATGCGCCGCTGTGCCTGCTTATTCCGCGTCATCCGGAACGGTTCGATCAGGTGGCAGCACTTGCTCGGCAGCAGGGATTTGCAGTTCAGCGCAGGAGCAGTGCTGAAACCATAGCGCCGGAGACACAGATTCTGCTGGGCGACTCTATGGGTGAGATGATGGATTACTACGGGCTGGGCCATATTGCTTTTGTCGGTGGCAGTCTCGTAGATACCGGATGCCAGAACGTTCTGGAACCTGCTGCCTGCAGCCTGCCGGTTCTGGTCGGTCCTTCCCAATTTAACTTTGCCAGTATCTGCAGACAGCTTGAAACAGCCGAAGCTCTGTTGACCGTCAAAGATGCCGCTGATCTGACACAGCAGCTGCGTCTGCTCTTGGCCGATCCTGAACGAAGAAAGAGAATGGGGGATGCCGGAAAGCAATTGATTCGGTCGAACAGGACTGCCCTGCCTCAGGTGGAAGCCAGGGTCGCGGCGCTGTTGGGGCTTGCAGGGTAACAACGAGGAGCGAAAGCCGCTCAGGTGGCAGAAGTCAGATTCTCTACGCCGTCAGCAGTGACGCAAACATTGTCCTCAATCCGGATTCCGCCCAGGGGATACAGCTGTTCGATGAGGTCCCAATTGTATGTTCCGCTGCGATCACTCTGCCGCTCTGTTTCAAGGAGCAGAGGAATAAAGTAGCAACCGGGTTCTATGGTAAACACCATACTCTCAGCGCATTGCCGGGTATGACGCAACATGGGGGAATGAGCAGGGGGGGCGAGTATGTCGCCGCGCAGATTCTGCTGATGGCCCGCTACATCGTGAACCTGAATACCCAGCAGATGGCCAACCCCGTGGGGCATAAACCGATGCACAATCTCTTGCTCTAAAAGCTCAGATGCCGTGCCCCGACAGATGGCAACATGGGTTAGCAGTTCGGCGATTTCTGCCAGAGCCGTGAGATGAAGATCAACATAGGAAAGCCCGGGCCTCACTGTTGCAACCAGCTTGTCCTTTATGGATTTCATCCCGGCTAGCAGGGCGTTGAATACAGGATGTATGTCTTTGCTCACTGAAGTCCTGGTGATGTCGGACCCGTACCCACGCACCCGATATCCAGCGTCAATTAATAACACCCTGTTGCCACCTTGATGCTGCCTGCGCTTGTTCTGATAGTGCAGGATAGCCGCTTTTTCGTTCAGCGCGACAATGTTCGTATAGGGGGTTTCATCTTCCAGAACACCGCAGGTCGTGAGGTAAGCCATATGGATGTCATATTCCGAGCCTCCCGCCAGAAAGCACTCTCGAGCTGCGCTGTGACCAACCAGGGCCAGCCGGTTTGCGACCCGCAGTTGATCCAGTTCATAGTCGGTTTTGTAGGCGCGCTGATAATCGAGGCAAGCCAGCAAAGCCTGAGGATTGGTGAGCGCATCGGGTACACCCAAGGCTTCTGCGAGAGCGCGATGGTTACCCAGAAACGCATAGTTTCCCGCAATCTGTTCAATCAGCGCTGTTTCACTGGTGAGGCGGACCACCTCAAAGCAGTCACCCCAGGCCGGGTCGGACACAATATCCTGCTCATACCAGTAGTCATCAGGGATGACCTGATAATAAACAGGCTTATGGCCGGGGCGAATGCACAGCATCTGACCTGGCCGGTTCACGTCAATCCAGTGCAGGAAGTGTCCGTAGGCCTGAAAGGCAATGCCCCGGTCATCGGCGTAATAGTGTTGTTCGCTGCCGCTGTAGAGCAGCACGCCGTCAGGCGGTTGTTCATCAAAAACACTCAGGAGCGCGCTTTCATAATTCGTCTGAAGCTGGCTCACATGATCTTTATAGCGTGCTGCGATCACTGCATAATCCTTCGGGAGAGTGGCAAGTCTGACAAAGCAGTTCGCCCAGGGTTTTCTGTTTTATCCACCAAGATAGAATTATACTGAACTCCGACATGCGCGCCATGTTGTTCGATGCAGTCTGTACAGTGAGGAAGATAACTGATGCTTTATCCCATGTTTTTCATGGTCATGCTGACTTTTGTGATTTTGCTTTTTACGCTGCGGATACGCTTGGCTTCCGTTCGCAGAGGTGAGGTGTCACTGAGTTACTATTCCATGTTTCAAGGTGAAGAGATTCCCGATTTGGTCATCAAGACCAGCAGGAATGTGGCAAACCTCTTTGAAGTGCCTGTACTGTTCTATGCAGCAGGCGTTCTGTACGTTGCCCTTGAAATGTCTGATCCGGTCCCAGTGACACTGGCCTGGGTATTTGTGACTGCCCGCTTGATTCATACCGGGATACATCTCAGTTACAACAATGTCATGCACAGGCTGATTGTGTTTGGCCTGGGGAATCTGTCGGTTCTTGGCATGTGGATATCGATAGTGTCATCGGCAGGCGCCGCCTAATAAAAGATCAGGAGAGAAAGAGATGATTCGTACAACAACCAATACTCTGGAAGGCAGGGAGATTGAGGAATATCTCGGTGTGGTGATCGGGGAAGCCATTCTGGGTGCCAATATTTTTAAGGATTTGTTCGGTGCAGTGCGAGACATTGTCGGCGGTCGGGCAGGAGCCTATGAAGATGAACTTGGCAAAGCCAGAGACATTGCGTTTCAGGAAATGGAACAGGAAGCCGTCATCCTTGGCGCCAACGCGGTCATTGGCATCGATATTGACTACGAGGTAGTTGGCCAGAACGGCGGTATGATGATGGTAAGTGTGAGCGGCACCGCGGTTAAAGTGAAACCCAAGCAGTAAATATTCGCGAAAATTGCGAATCCGTGCCTCTGATTTCGGGTCTGGTCCGGCATCCGGGTTCTCACCATTGGACGAGCTACTGCTCGAACGCCCTTTCATCAGCAGGCTGGCTCACTCCCCACCGAGGCGCTATGGGTTTATTGCGCCGCGCTGCCGGCGGGCGCACTCAATACAGAGAGTTTTTCGAATCCGGCTTCGACGCAGTCCGTGCCAGCGCGTTGCTCAGAAATCTCGGGGCGGAAGGCAGCATCCTGTCTGCTCGCTCTTACCGGTGAAAAGGAAAAGAGATTTGGTGCAGCGATTTACTGGCTTTTTGCCAATCTGAGGCGTAGGGGCCTTGCTCATGAAGTGCCAGGCGCAGACCGGGGCTGACCGGATACTGAAGCAGGCTCTGCCTCACGCTCACTGTGAGGCAGAAACTTCTTCGTAGTTTTCAATGGCGGGGCAGGCACAGAACAGATTCCTGTCCCCATAAACATTGTCAATGCGATTGACGCTTGGCCAGTATTTGGATTCGACCGGTCCGCCCATGGGGTTGATGCCCTGTGCTTTGGTGTATGGCCGCTGCCAGTCGTCATCAAGCAAATCTTCGATAGTATGCGGCGCATTCTTCAAAGGGTTATTTTCAGCATCGATCTGGCCCGCCTCAACCTGAGCGATTTCCTCACGAATTTTGACCATGGCCTCAATAAACCTGTCCAGCTCTTCTTTCGATTCACTCTCTGTAGGTTCTATCATCAGCGTGCCCGCCACCGGGAATGACATGGTGGGCGCATGGAAGCCGAAATCCATCAGCCGCTTGGCGACATCTTCTTCGGTGATTCCAGAGGCCTGTTTTAACGGGCGCATGTCGATGATGCACTCGTGGGCAACCATGCCCCCACGTCCTGTGTACAGCACTGGAAAATGAGGCGCCAGTTTCGCGGCAATGTAGTTGGCGCTCAGAATGGCAACCTGAGTCGCTTTCAGCAATCCTTCAGCTCCCATCATTGTGATGTACATCCAGGAGATTGGCAGAATTCCGCAGCTGCCCCATGGGGCCGCCGAGACGGCGCTGTTGCCGGAATTGGGGCCTTCGAGTTCAATCAGGGAATGGTTGGCCAGATAAGGGGCCAGGTGTGACTTTACACCAATGGGTCCCATGCCGGGCCCGCCACCCCCATGAGGAATGCAGAATGTTTTATGCAGGTTGACGTGAGAAACGTCTGCCCCGATCTCGGCTGGCTTGGCAACAGCGACCTGGGCATTCAGGTTTGCTCCGTCCATATACACCTGCCCCCCGTGCTTATGGACGGTCTGACAGATATCTTTCACCGCCTCCTCATAAACTCCATGAGTTGACGGATAGGTAATCATCAAAGCGGCCAGAGTCTCGGTATGCTCCTCGGCTTTCTTTGTCAGGTCATCCAGATCGATATTGCCGTCCTCGTCACAGGCTACCAGTACAACCTGCATGCCGATCATCTGCGCGCTGGCCGGATTAGTGCCATGGGCTGAGGTAGGGATCAGGCATATATTGCGTTCTTGTTCGCCTTGCGCATCAAGATACTTTCGAATCGCCAGCAGGCCCGCATATTCACCCTGAGCGCCAGAGTTAGGTTGCATGCTGATTGCATCGAACCCCGTGATTTCTCGCAGCATGGCTTCCAGTCCGCTTATCATTTCCTGATAGCCTTGCATCTGAGAAAGCGGTGTGAACGGGTGAGGCTTTGAAAATTCCGGCCAGGTTACCGGTATCATTTCTGCAGCGGCATTGAGCTTCATGGTGCAGGAGCCCAGCGCGATCATCGAATGGGTCAGGGAGATGTCCTTGTTTTCCAGCTTCTTCAGGTAGCGCATCATGTCTGTTTCGCTGTGGTAGCGGTTAAAAACAGGATGGGTCAGGAATGGCGTCTTGCGCTGAAGGCCAGAGGGTATGACCGACTTTATCTGCCCGGATTCGATTTGCTTGTCGATCTCCGATACAGAAAGTGACTCTCCGCCAGTGCCCAGAACAATTCGCCAGAGGGTGTGGATCTCGTCCTCGCTGGTACATTCATCCAGGCTGATGCCAATCGTCTGGTGGCTCGCGATACGGTCAAGACGCAGATTGACAGAAGCGTCGGATGCGCGCTGCGCTATCTGCATGGCTTGATCTTCGCTGACTTCCAATGTCAGCGTGTCGAAATAGGTCTCATTCGCCAGAGAGATTCCCTGGCTTTTCAGCCCATACGCCAGAATCGCAGTTAAGCGGTGAATTCGGCTGGCGATGCGTTTGATTCCCTCGGGTCCGTGATACATGGCATAGAAACCCGCTATATTGGCAAGCAGAACCTGTGCCGTGCAGATGTTGCTATTGGCTTTCTCACGGCGGATATGCTGTTCGCGGGTCTGCAGCGCCATGCGATAGGCCTGCTTGCCTCGTCCATCTTTGGAGACTCCGATGATCCGCCCTGGCACAGCCCTCTTGTAATCATCACGTGTTGCGAAGTAGGCCGCATGGGGGCCACCATAGCCCATTGGCACCCCGAAACGCTGGGTGCTTCCGAGGACGACATCAGCGCCCATTTCTCCGGGCGGCTTGAGCAAGGCCAGGCTCATCAGATCAGCCGCCACCAGGGCAATGGCTTTGTGCTCATGGAGCTTCTCGGTTGCCGTGCTGAGATCGTTGAAGTCGCCCAGCATAGAAGGATACTGAAAGAGGGCTCCGAACAGCTCTGAGCAATCGACTTGTTCGAAGTTGCCTATTATCAGCTCAAATCCAAAACACGCTGCGCGGGTTTTCAGAACATCGATAGTCTGCGGGAAGCAGGCGGCATCCACGTAGAACTTGTTGGCGCCGCGATTCTTGCTTACCCGCTTGGCAAGCGCCATGCCTTCGGCCGCTGCCGTTGCTTCGTCGAGTAACGAGGCGTTTGCCAGTTCCATGCCGGTGAGATCCAGAACCATTTGCTGGTAGTTCAGCAAACTTTCCAGTCGACCCTGGGAAATCTCTGGCTGGTAGGGTGTATAGGCGGTATACCAACCCGGATTCTCCAGCACATTTCTGAGAATGACATTGGGAGTCAGCGTGTCGTAGTAGCCCAGCCCGATAAAGGAACGGCTGTGCTGATTTTTGCCGGCAAGCTGTTTGAGCGCAGTCAGTGCAGTGTCCTCATTCATTGCAGCAGGCAAACTGAGTGGCTCATCAAGCGCAATGGCAGCGGGGACGGTTTTTTCAACCAGCCTTTCCAGAGAGTCGAGGCCCAACTCATGGAGCATACGGTTAATGCTTTCGGCGTCTGGGCCGATGTGGCGCCCGATAAATTCGTTTTGATGCTGCAAGGATTCAAGACTGGGGGGCTGCTTAGGGTGCATTGGGTCTCACTTTGGCTTGGTTAGTGACGGAGGAGGGCTTTTGGGTGCGATGCACCCCGGCTTCTGACGCTGACGGGTTTCGGCGCTCGAAGCCTAGTCGTCGTCACAATGGTCTGCATAGGCATCAGCGTCCATGAGCTCGTCCAGCTCAGCTTCATCGCTGATGGCGATTTTGAAAAACCAGCCATTGTCATAGGGGCTGGCATTCACCGTTTCCGGGGCATCCAGCAGGGCCTCATTGATCTCGGTGACTTCGCCGCTCAGCGGGCTGTAGACGTCGGATGCCGCTTTCACAGACTCCACTACGGCCACTTCCTCTTTGGCGTTCACAGTGGCTCCGAGCTCCGGGAGTTCAACGAACACGATGTCGCCGAGCGCTTCCTGAGCGTGATCACTGATGCCGACGGTTGCGACACCATTGTCGTCAACACTGACCCATTCATGAGATTCAGCGTATCTTAAATCTTCAATGATTTTGCTCAATGGGAGGGCCCTCTGCGCTTGGCATCTGTTGAGACAGATTGCCTGATTTACTCAAATACTTTTTTGCCGAACCTGACGAAATTGGGCTGTACGATCCGGACCTCTGTAGCGCTTCCGCGCATGTCGACCTGACAGGTCGTACTACCCATAGGAATTCTAGCTAAAGCGATAGAATGCTTCAATGTGGGGGAGTAACTGCCGCTGGTAATCTGCCCTTCGCCTCGGTCGGTAGACACTGTCTGGCCGGCGCGCAGAACGCCGCGCCCCTGAAGGACTAATCCGACCAGCTCCGGCAAATTGCCCTGCGCCTGCGCCGCCAGGTCATCAGTTACGGCCGCTCGGCCGATGAAATCACGGTCGGCGGGTTCAAAGGCAATGGTCTGGGCCATGTTGGAAACAACTGGCGAGGTGGACTCATCCATGTCCTGGCCGTACAGGTTCATGCCTGCTTCCAGACGCAGTGTGTCCCGGGCCCCCAGGCCTACCGGCTTTACCTCTGCTGCCAGCAGCTGCTCCCAGAGTTCCGCGGCATCTTCAGCGGGGACAATGAACTCCACCCCCTTCTCTCCCGTATATCCAGTCCGAGCAACGAACCAGTCACCGAGCTCTGCGCCTCTGAAATTTTTCAGTCCAGCGACGGCCTCGCCTTTTGTCTGATCCAGCAAGGCGGCGGCCGTCTCAATTGAGGAAGGTCCATGGACGGCAAGAATGGCCAGATCCGGCCGTTCGGTGACCGCGACCTCGAACCCATCAGTCTGCGAGTTCATCCAGGCCAGGTCTTTGTCACGGGTCGCGCAATTCACCACGATGCGATACCCAAAGCTCATGCGGTAGACAATCAGATCATCAATGACCCCGCCATCCGTTCGCAGCATGGCACTGTAGAGAGCTTGCCCCGGCTCTTTCAGCCTGGCAACGTCATTAGCGAGCAGATGGCGCAGGTACTGCTGCGCTTCAGTCCCGCTCACATCGACGACGGTCATATGGGATACATCAAATACGCCTGCCGCGTGACGAACCTGGTTGTGTTCCTCAATCTGTGAGCCATAATTGATCGGCATGTCCCAACCGGCGAAGTCGACAATTTTCGCGCCGGCGTTGAGGTGTTGCTGATAAAGCGGAGTGCGTTTTCCCACGGCAGGAGGCCCGAGATTGTTTAGTGAGGGTCATTTTACCTGTCTGTCAGGGGCAATGACAGCGTTCCGGGATAACCGAGCTGAAGTGCCTGACGCAAATCACAACAGCTTCCCGGCAGAGCATCTTTCCCCGCCGGACTGAGCTGCACTGGACAATGGGATCTGCCGCAGTGACCGGTGCCGCAGAAGTGACGCGTTAGTGGCCGGTGAGCGAGGGCCGCTGAAAGTGTGGTCAGGGTTGCCAGGCGTAACTGAATTTCGCGAAAAATGTGCGGTTGGTGCGGTAGAGGCTGTCCTGACTGTCGTCCTGAAATCCTGCATCGGAATAACCCAGAAAGAAACGGGTCGCGGCGTTGACCCGATAACTGTAGAGCAGTTGAGAGGTCAGTTCTCTGTTACGGCTTTGTACAGGGAAGGTATAGAGATCCTGATTTCGCTCCCGGTCATCCTGTTGCACGATGACCCTCAGAAAACTGCGGTTATTGAACTGATAGGTTGTCCGGAAATTGGTCAGTTCAGCAGTAAACAGGCGGCCGCCGTCGACGTCAAAATTCTGAATGGTGTGCTCAAGGTCAATCTGGAGATGACGGCCGAACTGATAGCGAATCTCTGGCCGGACCCGTCTCGAGTGACCTAACCGTGTGTTGGCAAAATCCACCACGTCTTCTACCCGAATGTTTATGCCGAGCTGGAGATTGGGCGCCGGGGAGAAACTGAGGTTGAGGTTGTTGAATTGTTCGTCGAAGTACTGCCCGTTCCAGTAGGTTTTGCTACCGCCAAACAGACCAAATAAAGATGACTGCAGTGGCCCGTTCATGTTCAGAAAGAATTCGGTTTCTTCCTCAAGCAGCAGCCCTGACTGGTCTTCTGTCCGATCATAGTCAGCGGCAAAGCGAATGCGGTTGAAGAAGCTGTCGCCGCTCCACCACCAGGTATGCCCGATGGTTGCAACCTGATAGATATAGTCTACCCGGTTGATGAAGCCCAGATCAGCGCGAAAGTCTTTTCCCCAATCGTAGTGTCCGAAACGCCAGTCCCAGTTGCGATCGTTGTGCTGATATTCGATGACCAGACTGTTGTCGCTGAGCTCTGCGTCCTGACCAAAATTGTCCTGAATCTGCTGGGGATATTGGGATTCAGAGTGCATTGCCTGAAGGTAAACGGTGTCCTGTTCCGTTGGCCGTAATGTGGTGTCGAGGCTGCTGACCCGGTTACGATATCCGTTGCCCTCGCGGTTTGTAACCAGTGCGCCAACGGTCGAATTCTGGAAAATATCAAAGCGGTAGCGGGCGATGGCCACATCGCTCTTCTCATCTGCGAGCGTTGCAATTCTTGAGCTGAGGCTCCGCGGCACGATAAAGCTGGTGCTCTCATCGTTGGCTGCCAGAAATCCGAACGTGTGAGGACCATTTTTGCCGGTTATTTTGGCACCGTGTTCCGGGCTGGCGATATTGCGTGTGTAAACCAGATTGCGGAACGTGTCGAAGTAGTCGGCGCCATCAAGAAAAAAAGTCCTTCTCTCCGGGAAAAACAGGCTGAAAGTCTGATTGATGTCCAACTGCGCCACATCGGCCTCGACTTGAGAAAAGTCCGGGTTGAGGGTCGCATTCAAGTACGTATCCTGCGTAATTCCCCAACGCAAATCGAAGCTGCCCTGCGGATCGGGATCTCCTCCGCGCCATTCGCCGTCGGCCGGATTCCGAGTCTCTGATGAGGCAGCAACCAGTGTCGGTATGGCGACGACGTTGATGCCCGGTTCAAGATCAGAAAAACCATCGGCTTTGGAGATCTGGCAAAGGTAACAGGAAACGTTTCGGTCAACCGGGACGACCGAAAGGCTGGTTTCTCGGTCTCTGGGATAATAGCGCAGTAAATTGAGCCCCCAGGTTTGCGGGCCGTCTTGAGGCGAGAACCTCAGCTGTTTGAGCGGAATCGCCATCTCAACGAGGTAGCCTGATTCGGTGATTTGTCCGGCACTGTCCCAAATGGCATCCCAGGCCTCGTCTGTGCGTTGATTAACATCATCAAAAATATCGTCTGCCTGAACGCCCAGCGGGTTCACATAAAACTCGAAGGCCCTGCGTTCATCGTTAAATGTGTCCAGAATGACTGCGACCCAGTCATCATCCCAGAGCAGGTCCCGGTCCCGATAAAAAGCGCGGATCTGTTTAGGCCTCGGGTCTTCAGCGATGAATGCCACATAAAGCGTCTCGCCGTCTTCCATCACGAGCCCTTCGGTTGCGACCTCGGCCGGCAGGTTTTCTCCGGGTTCTGTCTCCACAGTAATACTGATTGACAGAGCGTCAGCCCATTCCTGCGCGGCCATTTCTCCATCGATCACCGGTTTTGATGTTGTCCGGGGAATCTCGTATTGACTCTGAGCCAGAGAAATCTGAGCAAACAGTCCGGCAATGACAACGGCGATCAGGTGACTGCGCCTCGCTCGCAGAAAGGCTGGGTTTTGGGGCAACAAAGTCATAAAAACAGGCTTTGAGTTAGAGGGTTCAACCGGTTGGATCTCTTGAAGTAAATTGCTACTTGACTGCAGATTGCACGGTAGGTGAGACCCGGTGCCGATGGGACACCGCCCGAGAGCCGCCGGTGTCGCTGACCGGACTGCGCAGCAGACCGGCTCAGACCACTTAGCTTCCGCTGCGGTGAGCGGCCTGCTCAAGGCCGCACAAGAGCTCGACTAGAGTCCAACTCGGGTCCGGCTGAGGCTCAACTAGATCAACTAGAGTTCAGCCGCTGCAGCCAGTATGTCGCTGAAGTCCGGCCGGTCACGATAGCTTTCTTCAGCGAATTTGGCGCGAATGATGCCATCACTGGAAATCAGAAAGATGCCCGGATAGGGAACCCCATAGGCGCGCTGCCCCGGTTCATAGTCCGTGTCGTTGAGAATCCCCAGCCGGTTCACGTGCGTCATGTCCTCATCACGCAAAAGGGTAAACCCGATCCCCTCGTCTTCAGCAACCTCCCGAAGAATCTCAATTGAATCGTATGTCATTGCAACCACGGACACACCCATGGCTTCAAATTGTTCTGCAATATCTGTCAGCTGCACGAGCTGAGCTCTACAGTAAGGTCACCAGTCAAAGGAACGGCTGAGCATAAACAGCATTCCGTTCCCGCCTTTGAGATCTTCGAAACTGCGAAGGTCACCCTGCTGGTCTTGGGCGCGTAATTCGGGTAACGGCGAGCCCGCAGGCAGGTCGGGCGACCAGACAAATTCCTGTGCCAGCGACGTGCCAGTGAAGCAGAGCAGCAAAGCGAGCAGTGCCTTGCTGCTCGGCCTGATGATTTTGTGATGAAGTAGAGGTTTCATAGGAATCCTTGTTGGCCGCTGAATTGGTTAACTGTGGGGGCGCGTGAGACTCCGGGATACCGCCGCGTGCAGGCTTACCGGCTGCTTTCTCATTACTCCAGCCCCGCCAGAAAGCGCTCTCCTCGCGGCAGATAATTGTTTTGACTGTCGAGTGAGAAAACTACGGAGCTTGACCGTCCGATAATTTCGCTTCGGGGAACGAAGCTGTAAATTCGACTGTCGGCGCTGTTATCCCGATTATCACCGAGTACGAAGTACTGATCGTCCGGCACCACGCTCGGCCCATAGCTGCGACCGGAGCGGTTGATGTACCGACTCGACAGGCGGGCCTGATGAGCCCCTTCAGGCAGCTGCTCGGAAATAATGATCGACTCTGAGTCGCGCGACAGCACTTCGTAAACGGCAGGCACGCCATTGATCACCAGCGTGTTGTTCTGCATGTAAACCGTATCGCCCGGGATCCCGACTATCCGCTTGACCAGCCGCTTGCCGGCGCGCTCGGAGTCAATGATGACAATGTCACCACGTTGGGGGTCAGACAGCTCAGCCAGTGAAATTTCTGTGAAAGGAATTTTCACATCGTAGGCGAGCTTGTTCACCCAGACTTTGTCTCCATCCAGCAAGGTCGGCAGCATTGAGGCACCGGAAATCGAGCTGAGGTCGGCAATAGCGCTTTTGAAAAACACAATGCAGCTCAGCAGCAGCAGGAACTGTCTATTCTCCCGCCAGGCAGCCCGGCCGTAGTCAAGCGCACGGGCACCGAGACTCTCCGCGGCTCCGAGGTTGTCGTCTGTTTCTGACATGCTCGTAAACTTAGCCAGCGCCTCCGGTGATGTCAATTCAGCCCGTGTCTTGAAAATTTTCCCCACCTTCAATAACCTGTATTTTTGTACAGTAATCGGCGCTTTGCCCGGTGCACCAAGATGTCAGCAGAATCCGCTCTACGGCAATTCCACCCTGCAAGCCAGAACTGGTTTCGGGCAACATTCGGGGCACCTACCTCTGCACAGACGAATGCCTGGCCGGCTATCAAGGCCGGTCGTCATACGTTGATTTCCGCGCCTACCGGGAGCGGAAAAACACTGGCTGCCTTTTATGGCGCGATTGATGATTTGCTTCAGAAAGGCTTAAACAATCAGCTGGAAGAAGGGGTCCACATTCTTTATGTGTCCCCATTGAAAGCGCTCAGTAACGACATCCAGCGAAACCTCGATCAACCACTGGACGGTATTGCCGAGCAGGTGCATTTACTGGGCCTGCCTCCGGTCGACATCCGGGTTGGCGTGAGAACGGGCGACACGCCAGCCAGTGAGCGCCAGAAGATGGCCAGGCATCCACCGCATATTCTGGTTACTACTCCGGAATCCCTTTATCTGTTGCTCACCAGTGCCAGTGGTCGCGCCATGCTTGCCACTGTGTCTACAGTAATCGTCGATGAGATTCACGCTTTGCTGGGTGATAAACGAGGCTCACATCTCGCGCTCTCCCTGGAGAGGCTTCAATTGCTGTGCAGGAAAAGCACTGGCCAGCACCTCCAGAGAATCGGCCTTTCGGCGACCCAGCGACCTATTGAGATGGTTGCTCGGTATTTGATTGGCGCAGCCGGGTTACAAGAAGAGGCCATAGCATGCGACATCGTGGACTCCGGTTTCCGTCGCAAGCGAGACCTCCGCATTGAGGTGCCGGGCTCTCCTCTGAGCGCAATCATGAGCAATGAGGTTTGGGAAGAGCTCTACGAGCGTCTGGTCACTCTGATCAATACCCATGAAACCACACTGATTTTCGTCAACACAAGAAGGCTGTCCGAGCGGCTGGCTCTGGCACTGAGTGAACGGCTGGGGGATGCCAGTGTCTGTTCCCACCATGGCAGCATGAGTAAAGACCACCGCCACAATGCAGAGCAGCGTCTCAAGAAGGGAGATCTCAAGGTGCTGGTAGCCACGGCATCAATGGAGCTGGGTATCGATGTCGGATCGGTCGATCTGGTCGTGCAATTCTCTTCTCCAAAGAGTATCGCCGTATTCCTGCAGCGGGTAGGAAGGAGCGGGCACTCGGTGCACGGCACACCCAAGGGCATTCTGTTTCCGCTGACCCGGGATGACCTGGTTGAAGCGACGGCATTACTGCAGGGCATCGAGGCGGGTGAGCTTGACCAGATCGTCATGCCCGAAAAACCTATGGACATTCTTGCTCAGCAAATCGTCGCGGAGGTGTCATCGCCCGGTTTATCGACACAGGATGGAACAGAGCCGACAGGCTGGAACCTTGAACAGCTGTTTGAGCTGTTCGTCAATGCCTACCCTTACCGAAATCTGACTAAAGCCGAATTTGAAACGCTCATCAAAATGCTCGCGGAAGGCTACTCAACAAGAAGAGGGCGGCGTGGCGCCTATCTCCATCTGGATCTCATCAACAGGAAGGTGCATACCAGACGCGGAGCCAATCTCGTGTCCCTGACTAACGGGGGAGCGATTCCCGACATGTTCGATTATCAGGTGGTGCTGGATCCGGATGACACGGTTGTCGGGACGCTTAATGAGGACTTTGCGCTTGAGGCTACACCCGGAGACGTCTTTACCCTGGGGACCCATGCCTGGCAAATGCTCAGAGTTGACGGTCTTAAAGTCCGGGTCCGGGATGCAGAAGGATTACAGCCCACTATCCCATTCTGGTTTGGCGAAGGCCCGGGCAGAACCCGGGAGCTGTCTGAGCAAGTCTCGAAACTGAGAAACCAGATCGCGAGCCTGCTCGTGAATGAATCGGCTGCTGCTGCCGAGCGCTGGCTGGAGCATTCGGTTGCCCTGCCGCGCAGTGCCAGCTCACAGCTGGTTGAGTATCTGCAGAGCGGCATGAATGCGCTTGGCGTAATGCCAAGCCGGGACACGCTTGTGATGGAGCGTTTTTTCGACGAGGTTGGGGACATGCATGTGGTCATTCATTCCCCCTTTGGCAGTCGCTTGAACAGGGGTTGGGGACTGGCGTTGCGGAAAAAATTCTGTAAGTCATTTAACTTTGAACTCCAGGCAGCAGCTAACGAAGACAGCATCGTTATTTCGCTTGGTTCTGTTCACAGCTTCCCTCTTGATGAAGTCTATCGCTATCTGCAGACGGCAACGGTTCGAGATACCCTGATTCAGGCAATGCTGGATGCGCCAATGTTTGAAGTGCGCTGGCGATGGAATGCTACCCGTTCTCTGGCTATTCAACGCAATCGGGCAGGTAAGCGTGTCCCGCCACAATTCCAGCGTATGGATGCAGAGGATCTTGTAGCCCATGTCTTTCCCGACCAGATTGCCTGCCAGGAAAACATTACCGGCCAAAGGGAGGTGCCAGACCATCCACTGGTGAATCAGACGATTCACGACTGCCTGACCGAGGCCATGGACATTGATGAACTGGAACAGCTGATTGCGGCAATAGAGGGCAAAGAATTGACCCTGATCGCGAAAGATCTTCGTGAGCCTTCGCCTTTCGCGCAAGAGATTATCAACGCCAGACCCTATGCGTTCCTTGATGATGCGCCCTTTGAAGAGCGTAGAACGAACGCGATTCGCAATCGCAGATGGGCAGATCCGGCGGAGGCAAAAGATTTCAGCCTGCTTGATGAGCAAGCGATTCAGCGGGTTCGGGAAGAGGCCTGGCCGTCTGTGGGCAACGCTGAAGAGCTGCATGATGCGCTGTTAAGCGCCGGATTTGTTCTGCCGCAGGAATTTGACAGCATCGCTCAGCCAGCATGGCGTCAGACTCTGACGGATGCAGGCCGCATCTCACTGTTGACGCAGTTGGCGAATCCGCTGTGGGTAGCAACTGAACAGCTGCCGCGATTCAGGGCGGTTTTTCCGGAGCAGCTGAGCAAGCTGCCGGTGCCAGAGGTCTTGCACTCAGAAACCTGGGAAAACGCTGATGCGCTGCGTGAGATTATCCGTGGACGCCTGGAATGCTTGGGGCCTGTTACCGCAGAGCGTCTTGCCGGGGAGCTGGCATTGCCGCAATCTGATGTGGACCAGGCTTTGCTGGCTCTTGAGGTGGAAGGCTTCGCTTTTCAGGGCCAGTTCACTCCGGTGAGTCAGGCAGCTGTTGTGGCAACCGGGAAAACGCCACCGACAGAGTGGTGTGAGCGCAGGCTTCTGCAGCGGATTCATCGATATACGATCGACCAGCATAAAAAGAAAATCAAGCCAGTTTCACTGGCGGTTTTCACCGAATTCCTGTTCGAGCATCAGCAGCTGCTGCCGATTCGTCCTGATGATCATCCTCTGGAATCAGGTCTGGATGGTCAGACCCGGTTGTACAACACTCTCAATATTCTTGATGGCAGCTCGGCGCCCGCGGTGAGCTGGGAATCGGATATTTTTCCGGCAAGAATTCCTGACTATGAACCGGCATGGCTTGATGCGATGTGTATCAGCGGCAAGGTGGTCTGGGGGCGATATCTGCTACCTGCATCGCAACCCTCCCAAAAACAGAGAAGGGTGCCAGTCCAGCGTAAACGGAGTGCCGGTCCGGTCAAAAGTACGCCAGTCAGCTTACTTGCCAGGGCCAATCAGGACATCTGGAAAATTCTGGCAGAGACCCAAACTGCGGACAATCAGACACAGGGGCTCTCTGACGCGGCCAATCGTATCGAGGCCGATCTGCTGGCATTTGGAGCGAGCTTTCTCGATCAGATACAAAGCCGAACGGATTTGCGTAAATCGCAATTGGAAGACGGTCTGGCAGAGCTGGTCCGCCTGGGCAAGGTTTGCAGCGACTCGTTTACCGGGTTACGCGCGCTGCTGACACCGCTTCAAAATCGCTCGAGCGTCTCCGTCAAAGGAAGCCGAAAAGCCATGTTCGGGCTTGAGGATGCGGGTCGCTGGTCACTGTTGCAAACCTTCAGCGGAGCCAACGCACAGCGGAACCCCCGCGGTGAGGTCGGGCTTGATGATGAGCAAATGGAGCGCCTGGCCATAATTTACCTGCAGCGTTGGGGTGTGGTCTTCCGGGCGCTCATTGAAAAAGAGTCTCTGGCACCGCCCTGGAGGGCATTGTTGGCCGTCTACCGAAGGATGGAGCTCAAGGGCACTGTTCGGGGCGGCCGTTTTATCTCCGGTGTCGGCGGCGAGCAATTTGCTTTTTCAGAGACGATCGACAGCCTGCGGAAACTGAAGAACGTCCGTGAAACGTCGGCGCCCGCTTCACATTACTGTCTGTCGGCTACTGATCCTGCGAATTTGATCAACCTGATTTTGCCTACCCGAAAGCTTGCCCGCCTGGCGGGTAATCGGGTGCTTTATCGGGGAGGAGTACCCATCGCGCTGATGGAATCAGGAGAGATCTGTTTGTTGCGGCAGATGGGAGAGGAGGAGCAGTGGCAGGTACGACAGATGCTGACTGAAAGAGCCTTTCCGCCGAGACTCAGAAGCTACCTCGGGGCCCGCTAGATTGCAGCTGTTAAAAAAATCCCACCGCCATTTTACCTGCAGCAATCACAGACAAAACGACGATGGGACCTTCTACGTATGGGAGCTAAGGACACCGACAGTGCGGAGTCCCCTCCAGCTATACAAGTCAGATAGACCAGGCTAACTAGACTAGATAACCGGAGGCTCCCCTAATAGATTGACTACTAATGGGATCACCTCCTTTCGATTCCAGGGTAGCAAAGGGTGTTAGGAAGTTCCCCCTGTTAGAACCGCTAACACTCGACTGTCTCGTTATATAACACTGATGTGACTGAGTAAAGCGGCTTGTCCGGAGAAAAACCTAAGACGCATTTCTGCAACGCCCTGAAAGACTCTGAAAAGCTCTGAGGTATCAAGAAGGTGCTTGATGAGAGGATAGTATAAGAGGCAAGCGATCAGCCCCGGGGCGCTTTTCTGGGGCGCGACTTTTGTATTTGCTGTAATTCAGGGAGGGTTTGTCGCAACGGAAAACCGGGCTGTCCGATGCTTTTGCCGCCTTAAAATGACACAAAGAACCTCAGTGACAAAAAGAGCACGAGTGCTGCAAGGCCAAGATACACGCTGAATCGCACCGGTTCGGCGCGGAAGCTTTCCCAGAACGTTCTGATCTCGCCTTGTTCTCTTTGCTTTAGATACTGAGATTTGACTCTCGTGCTTCTGACTTCCTGATATTCATCGAGCAGGGCGCGGGCCTCGTCAAATTGCTGTTCGTCAACCAGCCAGAGACCCGGCATAGAAATCCCCCAATTTCCCGCAAAGGTCTCGAAGAACGGTATTTCGTTCTGCGTCAGAAGTTCGCGAACCTCTTCTGCTTCGTCATCAGGCACGTCGCGCATTCGGAACAGAAGTTTTGCCATACTGTGACCGCTTGAAGAGTCTGATTGGGGGAACTGTCATGCGATGATCGAGCATGCTACCTTTAACCCCAATGCCTGTAAATTCGCTGAGGTCTGTTAATGAGACGTGCGGTTAAACCCTCAATTCCTTTCGCCTTGATGCTAACCATTGCGCTGCTGCAGTTCGCCCCCGGAGCCTGGGCGGACGCCCCGGTGTGGCGGGTCACCGACGGTGAAAGCACGGTCTATCTGGGCGGGACGGTCCACCTGTTGCGCCCAGAGGACTACCCTTTGCCCGAAGAGTTTGACCAAGCTTACGAGGGTTCATCAGAAGTGTTTTTTGAAACGGATATTTCGTCCATGAATGACCTCAGTGTGCAGGCGCAAATGCTGCAACAGCTCACTTACAGTGACGGCCGAACACTTAAGGATGTGCTGGATACGCAAGCCTATGCTGCACTGGAAACCTATACGGCCGGAGTCGGCATGCCACTGATGATGCTCGAGCAGTTTAAACCAGGCATGATTGTTTCAACTTTGCAGGTTCTGGAATTCCAACGCATGGGTTTTACGCCTCAGGGTGTTGATGCTTTCTTTAACACTCAGGCTTTAACTGATGGTAAGTCGGTAGGCGCCTTGGAGACGCTGGATGAACAGATTGGCTTTCTGGCCGCCATGGGTGAAGGCTATGAAAGCGAATTCATCATGATGTCGCTCGAAGATCTCGACAGTACGGCCAAGCTGATGGATGAAATGATCGGGGCCTGGCGGGTTGGTGATTCAGAGGCTCTGCAAACCCTGTTTGTTGATGACATGCTGGAGCGGGCACCCGCTGTCTATGATTCCTTGCTGCGGCAGCGCAATCTTCGCTGGGTCCCGCAAATTGAGGCGATGTTCAATGATCCGGACACTGAATTTGTGCTGGTAGGCGCGGCCCATCTGGTCGGCGCTGATGGTCTTGTCGAGTTGCTCCGTGCCCGGGGCTATGACATCTCCAAGTTGTAACCGGCTAACACTGTTTCAGACGCTCAAACAAAAAGGCAGAGTGCTTTGCGCGCCCTGCCTTATGAGAACCGGCCAGCCGGGTTCGGGAGTGATCAAGAGCTGGTTTTGTGACTCAGAACGATTTGTCTGGGGCCGCTGGTAGAAGTTTGCCCGCTTACCCCTGAAGGAATTTGCTGGACCTTTCCACCCGCTTTGAGGAAAGCCGCAATATGCTCTTCCAGATCATCACGCGTGTTTACGACGGCCTCTTTCTTTGATTTATTGCTCATAACTGCTCAAGCTCCCTTAATAGAGCCGAAATTATACACAAAATCAGTGAGATGGGCTAATGGGCCTGTCGCAGTTGCAGCTAAGGATTGCCGTAACGGGTATACTGGCCGCTGCTGAGCAGGAGGGAGCCGGACCGCGCTGATGCGCAGGGAGGCTGTCGACTGCAGCCAACAAGCGCGCCCGGGCCGGCCAGCCGGCCTGACGAAACCAGCGCTGGAGTGCAACACACTCTGACAGTCAGTGTATGATGGACCGGAGTGAGTGCCCAACAAAAACCAGCCAGGGTCTTTTGACAGCGGCTGATTACGGTGCGGGATCAAAAAAAATCTGATAAAAACATTAAATAATAAGTATGAAGAGTGGTACCTAAAATGAGCCCAGAAGATAAAACCCGAAGAAATGTTCTTAAAGGCAGTATGCTTGCCGCCGGTGCGGCAGCCGCGCCATCGTTTGTCCTTCCAGCGCTTGCTCAGGGGGAACGACTGGTCCCATTTACCGATGTGCCCGATTCTTTTCAGGTAAGGCCAGTCCAGCCAGACACAACGCACTGGCAGGATACGAGAGAAATCTCCGAGTTTGTCACAGACAATGATGATTTTTATCTCGTGCAACATTATGGTCAGCCAGAGATTGATAATGATACTTGGCGCCTTCGGGTTACCGGAATGGTCGACAATGAGCTGGAATTCAGTCTGAGCGATTTGATGAACCGGCAGACTACCGAGAGACAGATCGGTTTTGAATGCGGCGGCAATAGCCAGCGCCTTTTTCACGGCCTCATAGGTAACGCAGATTGGCGCGGCGTCTCCCTTGCGGATATTTTGCGGCAGGCCGGTATTCAGGAGGGCGCCAAGGAGATCGTTTTTTTCGGGGCAGACCTCGCTACAGAAGAAATTAGGGGCAGAGAGGTTGAAAAAGCATTCGCGCGCTCACTTTCGGTAACAGATGCGATGCGCGAAGAAAATATGCTGGCTTTCGAGATGAACGGTGAACCACTGCCCCACTACCATGGCAAACCAGTTCGCTTGCTGGTTCCCGGCTGGTATGGGGTTGCTAACGTCAAGTGGTTGACTCAGATTCACGTGCAGAGTACGCGCTACATGGGCCGATTCATGGGTCGTGATTACGTGACACTCAAGAAAGAAAACGTGGGTGGCGTCGACCGGTGGGTGGAAAACTCAGTGACCACGATGAACCTGAAGTCCTCCATCATAAGAGTCACTGAACTGGGGGGGCGTTACAGCATTCAGGGGTTTGTTCTGAACGACGGGACGCCACTTCGGAGCGTTGAAGTTAAAATTGACGATGGGCCCTGGCTCACCGCTGAAATGAACCCGGATAATACACAGTACTCCTGGAAACTGTTTTCCCTGGACTGGCCAAATCCCACGGCGGGAGAGCACACTCTGGTTTCCCGCGTGACTGATATCAACGGTAACGTGCAGGCAACGCAGGAAGAACTTCCGGAAAAAGTAAGCTACTGGGAGGACTTCGGGCAGTTTACCAGGACCATTACGATTTAGTCTGAACTGGACGTTCGGGCGCGATGGCAAGGCGCTCGTGACCCATACCAACAATCAACCTGTTATTGCCGAGGGCCTGTTGCTGACTCGGCAATGGCAGGAGTCATCTTCTGGCATCCGGCTGATTTTCTGGTTTGCTTCCTGCGAAGGGCCGCTTCAGGTCGTTCTGGAAAATCAGGAAGCGGTCAGTTTCTTTCCTGCACATCTTAAAAAACGCGTAGAAAACCTGCTGGCGGATATTCCCGGGTGGCGCATCGGTGAGACTGAGCTGGTTGATTTTGCCGGAGAATCGGTAGCGGCCCTATACTGCCGGGGGCAGCGTCAGCTTTACGCGGCCAGGGACCGGCTTTCCAGCAAGCTGATTCACCTTTTGGAAAGTGACATCAGGCCTCCGGATCGTTTCCTGATGGAGCGCTTTATCAGCGGCTCAGCACAGATCCGGGGCATTGCACGGGCGGCTGATTCCTTTACTGAAGTTCGCCAGGCCGCTCTGGCGCCAGCCACTCGGAGTGTGCCGCTGACAGCGGTTTCTGTTGATATAGAAACCGATTTGTCGGCAACGCAGCTCTACTCGATAGCGCTCTACAGTGACGTCTGTTCCCTTGTTCTGATGTGTGGCGAAGAGGACGCAACAGCCGTCAGTCACGCTGATAACGCCGAAATGGTGATTGAATATTTCTCTGAGCCAAAGGCATTGCTCGTGCGCTTTATTGCGTGTCTTCATAAGCTCAATCCAGACATCTTAATGGGTTGGAATGTCGTCAATTTTGATCTTCGCTGTCTTCAGAAATTTGCTGACCAGTTTAAGCTGGAGTTAACTCTCGGGCGTAATCAGGAGCCGGTCGTCTGGCGTTCCAGTAAGGGCTCCGATAATCGTGACTACGCGCTGGTCCCGGGCAGGGTTGTACTTGATGGCATAGAGCTGATGCGCAGTGCGAATTACCAGTTTGAGAGCTTTTCCCTCGAAACGGTTGCGCAGCGCCTGTTGAAGCGCGGCAAGCGCGTCACACAGGTCGACGACAGAGCCCTGGAAATCAGCAAAATGTTTATGGAGGACAAGCTTGCTCTGGCGCGCTACAACCTGGAGGACTGTCGTCTGGTCTGGGACTTGTTCGATCAACAAGGCCTGCTGGACTTTGCGGTAGAGCGCAGCTTGCTGACGGGGCTGGAACTGGGTCGCTACGGAGGCTCGGTGGCGGCGATGGATTTTCTCTATCTGCCCCGTCTGCATCGTCACGGATATGTCGCACCGGCTCTCGAGCAACTCCAGCCGGTCAATGTCAGTCCGGGGGGCTATGTACTGCAATCCGAACCGGGACTTCACCATAATGTGATTGTTCTGGATTTCAAGAGCCTGTATCCCAGCATCATCCGAACATTCCATGTAGATCCACTGGCACTGCTGGAAGGTCGGTGTGAGACCGACACCATACCCGGATTCGATGGCGGGAAATTTTCCCGAAAGAAAGCACTTTTGCCTGAGATTATCGAAAAGCTGTGGGACGCCAGGGATCAGGCCAAGCGGGATAACAACGCGGCATTATCTCAAGCCATCAAAATTATGATGAATTCGTTCTATGGCGTACTCGGAACCCTTGGTTGCCGCTTCTTCGACACACGACTGGTGAGCTCTATTACCCGACGGGGTCATGACATCATCCTGAAAAGTAAAGCATTCATTGAACAACGCGGGTTTCGTGTGATTTACGGAGATACAGATTCCCTGTTTGTTTTAATTGGCGCAACCGGGAATCCGGCAACAGAGCTTGCTACGGTCAAGCGCATCGGCGCTGGTCTGGTAAATGATCTCAACCGCTGGTGGAGAGAAACCCTCGCCGCCGAATATCGAATTACGAGTCATCTGGAAATGGAATTTGAGACGCATTTTCAGCGTTTTTTTATGCCCACTATCAGAGGGTCGGAGGCCGGGAGCAAGAAGCGATACGCCGGCTTAATGCCCAATGGCGAGATCCTGTTCAAGGGTCTAGAGTCCGTTCGCAGTGACTGGTCACCGCTGGCGCGGGAATTTCAAAAAGAGCTCTATCGCAAGATTTTCAAAAACGAAGCTTACATTGACTACGTAAAACAAACTGTCACTGCGCTGGAGAGCGGGCAATATGAGCGTGAACTGATGTTGCGCAAACGCTTGGGCCGCAGGCTCTCTGACTACGTCAAGAATGTGCCACCTCATGTGCAGGCGGCGAGAAAAGCTGAGACTGTCCGCAAATCTCTGAATCTGCCGCCGCTTTATGAGGATGGAGGCTGGGTCGAGTACATCATGACAAGCTCGGGTCCCGAGCCCTATCAATATCGCCAGTCACCCATCGATACCGACTTCTATATTGATAAACAATTGGCTCCGATCGCCGATTCAATACTTGTCTTCCGGCAAACTTCAATGTCCGAAATTCTGGACAGGCAACTGGGCTTGTTCTGAACGCTACGCTGGACCTCGCTGAATTTATGGGAATTGTATGAACACGTATCTCGTACTCACTGTTATTGCTGATGACAAGCCTGGATTAGTGGAAACCCTGGCGGAGGTTATTGCCGATCATAAGGGCAACTGGCTGGAGAGCAGTATGTCGCAACTGGCAGGTAAGTTTGCTGGCATCCTTCGTGTCAGCGTGGCAACCGGTGATGCGCAAACGCTCATTGACGCACTCAGCAGCCTTCCTGCCGAATTGAAGCTGGTAGTTGAACAAGCCGAAACAGAAGAGCCGGCAGATGAGCCAACGACAGTGGACCTGAATCTGGTGGGTAACGACCGGCCGGGAATCATACGGGAAATCTCCCACGCTCTTGCGATGCTTTCGGTAAACGTGAAGCAGCTTTCCAGCCATTGCGAGCCCGCACCCATGTCCGGAGATGTCCTGTTCCGTGCGCAGGCGGTATTGCAGGTTCCCAGAGAGATATCGCTGGAAAGTTTGCAGGGGGAGCTGGAACAACTGGCTGATGATCTGATCGTCGAGCTCAGAGATTCAGGCCCGGGGGGCTAGGCGGGCCCGGCCGTGAGGTCGCGAATTTGCTCAAGATAGTCGATCATATTCTGCAGCAGATTAATACACTCAACCGCCGCGAACTCCCTGTCAGGTATCGGGCTGCCGTCACCCTGGCTGTAGAGCCTGACAAGACAGGCTTTGCTGGCGTCAAAATTTCGCAGGAAATATTCGGCATACTCATCGGACAAAGTGGCCAGAATACCGTCCAGCGTATAGCCTTTTGCGCTGCTCTCAGTCAACAGTTGCTCGATACCGTAGAGTTGAGCGCTGACAGCATCCTGTGACGCATGACTGAATACCGCGTGCAGGCTTGCGGTATAGTCACCGTTCAGCATGGGATATAAGCTCGGAAGAAGAATGTCATCATCAAGCGTCGAGATGAACGCCTCTGCTAATCTGTAGAGTGTCGTGCTTGAGTCAAGCTGCTCGAGGGCAGCCCTGATTGATGCGCGTTCACGGCTCCAGGTCTCGAATAGAGCGTCTGTTTCTGAGCTCAGCGCTTCCACTCCAAGCGCTAATAACTGTCGTCGCCGATTGCTCGGAAGCTGCTCAGTGGGAACTGCTGGAACAGCTTCAGCCGAGGCAGAGTCAGTGTCTTCAACAAAATCATCGTACGGTCTGGTGTCATTGCCACTGACGTTTTCACCCCAGAGCAGAAACTCCAGCGCGTGGAAGCCAAGAGTGACCTCATGGATGTCGAGCAGTCCATGTTGTGCCCTGACAGATTCCGGTGTCAGTGCTACCGTCATGTCGTTTACCAGACCACTGCCCGGATAACTGTCCAGGTAATCGATGTAACCGGCATAAATTGGCCAGTAATCGATAAAGTACTGATGTCCGGTGAGCTGCAATACCTCAGATTCTTCGGCAAATAATGCAAACAATTTCCGGTAAAGCGTTGTCTGCTCGTAGGCATTGTGGGCACTTAGCCATGCTGCCCTGACAGCCGCCAGTGTCTCGGCGTCAGTATGCTCCAGAAAATTGTCGGTAGAAATTTGCAGCGCTGCTGCTTTTTCGACAACATCGCTCAGCCCCACATCCAGAAATTCTGGAAACTGCAGCATGAGGGTGCGCAGTGCGCTTTCTGCCTCGGGTTCTAAGAGAACCCTTTCGTCTGCGCGATCAGCGCTATCGGGCAATGTAGATTGATTGTCCGACTGGTTGCCGCGGTCGCTGCAACTTTGCAGGGTGCAGAAAAGCACAGCCGCAGCGACGATTACCAAGCCAGGGCTTCTGTTTAGCGTAAACTGATGACCTTCCATTGTCTGGCCTGCGCTTCTTTCCTGAGGGAATCATCGGGATCAACGGCAACCGGCTCAGAGACTTGTTTCAGAAGCGGTAAATCATTGATTGAATCTGTATAGAAGACAGCAGAAGACAGGTCAAAATGGTGGCCGCGGGAGTCCGCCTGCTGCATCCAGACCGCCAGTTTTTTTACTTTGCCTTCCTGATAGCACGGCTCACCCTGAATCTTGCCAGTCAATTTTCCCGCGATGGTTTCAAGCTGAGTGGCGATCAGAATATCCACCCCGAGTTCTTTGGCGATGGGTGCGGTGATGAAGTCATTCGTTGCGGTAATAATGATGCAGGTGTCCCCGCGTATCTGATGGGATTCAATCAGCGCCCTCGATTCAGGAAGGATCATGGGCCTGATCGATTTTTGCATAAAGGTTTCATGCAGGTGATTGCGCTCTTCCTCGGTGTAGCTCATCACCGGAGCGACGGTGAAGTTTACATAATCATGGATGTCGAGTTTGCCGGCCAGATAATTCTGATAATGGGCATCATTGGCTGCACGATGGCGGTCTGCGTCCACCAGACCACGCTCGATCAGAAACTCTCCCCACGCATGATCGCTGTCACCAGCAAGAAGGGTATTGTCCAGATCAAATAAAGCGAGGCGGCCTTGCATATCGATGGAAATCCAGAGGGAATGACACAGATGAATGGTACCAGTATACCGTGTCTCTCTGCTGCGGTTAGCTCAGGGAGCAAAAGTCTCGCCCGCGTGTGCCTTTGATAGCGCTAACCCACTGATTATAAAGTACTAACCCCTTTTTTTTCGGGGATCCACTCATTGATCCAATTTGATCTCTTGTGAAACAATAGCGACAGTTGCCTGTCTAAAGGGAAAATAATGATCGATTCAGAGGGCTATCGTCCTAACGTCGGAATAGTCATTTGCAACCGCAGAGGCCAGTTGCTGTGGGCAAAGCGAATTGGCCAGAGCGCGTGGCAGTTTCCGCAGGGCGGTATTAATGAAGATGAGACGATTGAGCAGGCGCTGTTTCGAGAGCTTGAAGAGGAAGTTGGATTGCGCGGGAAGGACGTCAGTGTCCTGCATCAGACTACCGAATGGCTCCGTTATGACCTACCGAAGAATTATATTCGTTACCACAAGAACCCTCTTTGCATTGGCCAAAAACAGAAATGGTTTTTGCTGGGACTCGAAGCGGATGACAGTCAAGTTGAACTGGACAAATTCGGAGAGCCTGAATTCGACGACTGGCGATGGGTGAGCTACTGGTATCCGGTCAATCAGGTCATCGAATTCAAACGCGATGTCTACCGTCGTGCGCTGCACGAGTTATTGGGCCCGCTTGAGCGCTATATCAAGTAACGGGCTCGGCAGTTCGGAATTCCTGTGCGTGACGCATTCCGTGGGGCGGGGAACCTGCAATGCCATGGCGCTGCTACTAGAGGCTGCAACTGACAATATATGCTCGAGCAATTACGGGAAATAGTTCAGCAGGTTAATTCTGCAAAAGACCTGCAGTCAGCGCTCGACATTATCGTGGTTCGTGTACGCGAAGTGATGGCTACTCAGGTTTGCTCCGTTTATCTGTTCGATAAGGACATGAACGCCCATGTGTTGATGGCATCGAGAGGGCTGAACAAAGAAGCCGTCGGCCGTGTGAGCCTGGAAATTGGCGAGGGGCTCGTGGGGCTTGTGGCCAAACACGCGGAACCAATCAATCTCGAGGATGCCTCCAGACATCCCAGCTTCCACTATATTCAGGAAACCGGAGAAGAAAGCTTTCGCTCCTTTCTCGGCGTGCCAATCATTCACCACCGAAATGTTTTGGGGGTAGTGGTTGTTCAGCATGAGCAGCAGAGGCGATTTGATGAGGGTGAAGAAGCCTTTCTGATCACCTTGTCAGCACAGCTGGCTGGGGTGATTGCTTCAGCTGAGGCGACCGGCGCGATTGCTGGCGTAAGCCCTTCCGGACAAAAAATTTCAGACACCGTTTTTGCCGGTGTGCCGGGCGCTTCCGGCGTGGCGATTGGTGAAATGGTTGTTGTTTTTCCTAAAGCCAATCTGTACCAGGTGCCGATCAGACAGGCGCGGGATCTCAACAGGGAAATCGGCGTCTTTAACGATGCGCTAAACAAAGTACGCCAGGATATGAGAGACATCCATGAGCGTCTGGCAGGGAAAGTTGCAGAGGAAGAGCGACAGCTTTTTGATGTCTATCTTCACATGCTCGATGACGATGCGCTGGGCAAAGAGGTATTGGAACGGATTCAGACCGGACATTGGGCCCAGGGCGCACTCGCTGAGGTGGCTCTGGAGCATATTCGTAGTTTTGAAATGATGCCCGATGATTATCTGCGTGAGCGAGCAGTCGATATCAAAGACCTCTGCAGCCGGGTTCTGTTTTATCTGCAGCAAGGAGAGCAGGTACACGCGGAGTATTCTGAAAATACCATTTTGGTAGGCGAGGAAGTAACGCCGGCGATGCTGGCTGATGTGCCGGAACACAAGCTTAAAGGGATTGTTTCATTGAAAGGATCTGGTAATTCCCACGTAGCCATTTTGGCGCGTACCATGGGAATTCCTACCGTTATGGGGGTCGTAGATCTGCCAATTAATCAGCTGGATGGCAGAGAAGTGATTCTGGATGGTTATAAGGGAGAGTTAATCGGGAATCCTTCTGAAACTGTTCGGCAGCGCTATGAAAATACGATCAGAGAGCAGGCAGAGCTGATTGCTGGTCTGGAAGAGCTTAAAGATCTGCCCTGCATCACCGCGGATAAGCATCGGGTTCATCTGTGGGTGAATACGGGCCTGATCTCTGACGTTGCCCGCTCTCTCGATCAGGGCGCTGAGGGAGTGGGCCTTTACAGAACAGAAGTTCCATTTCTGCTCAGTGAACGGTTTCCCAGCGAGCATGAGCAGGCAGAAATTTACCGAGAGCAGCTTGAGGCGTTCGCTCCTATGCCGGTTACGATGAGAACGTTAGATATTGGTGGGGACAAAGCCTTATCGTATTTTCCTATTGAAGAAGAGAACCCTTTCCTTGGATGGCGCGGCATCAGAGTGACTCTGGATCATCCTGAGATCTTTACCGCCCAGATCAGAGCGATGATGAGGGCGAGCGAAGGATTGGAAAATCTCCAGATTATGTTGCCGATGATCAGCAACATAAATGAAGTGAATTCGGCCATCCAGTTAATCAAGAGAGCTTACCGAGAGCTCATTCAGGAGGGGCTCAGCATCCAATATCCGCCGGTCGGGGTAATGATTGAACTTCCGGCGGCGGTCTACCAGACCAAAGCGCTTGCCTCGCTGGTTGATTTTGTGTCCATCGGAAGCAATGACCTCACCCAGTATCTGCTGGCAGTAGATCGTAATAATCCCCGGGTGGCGAGTTTATACAGCGCGTTTCATCCAGCCGTCTTGAGCGCTCTGGTCCATGTCGTGCGTGAGGCCAAAGCAGCTGGTAAGCCTGTGAGTATCTGTGGCGAGATGGCGGGCGATCCCGGTGCAGCTGTACTCCTTATGGCTATGGGTTTTGATATTCTTTCGATGAACGCCGCATCCTTGCTGAAAGTAAAATCGGTTATCCGCAGCATCAGCCGAGGCGCAGCGCAGGAATTGCTCGAGCAAGTGATGCAGATGGATGACGCGAAGACAGTGAGAAGTGCGGTTGACCTGACTTTATATAATGCGGGTGTTGAGCGCTTGCTGCGCTCCTCAAGGACGAACTGACAGCTCTGACAGGCGGTGGCGGGATTATTCAGTTCCGGATAAGACTTGCCCGCGCTTTACGCCTGCTGAGCCCGGTTCAGAATGAAATTCAAAGTATTGGCCATCAGCGGCTTGTCCGAGCGCGTTGTAGGATTGCTCGCAAAAGCGGACCGTACCGCCGCGGTGCGCCAGGACTATGGCGGTTGAACAGCGCGTCCCGTAATTCCCCTGCTGATGCTGAATGAAAGTGGCTGACAGGATCCGCTCCAACTCAGTCGGCAGATCCGTGTCCGGCAAGGCATCATCAGCGGCGCTGTCGCGGTCGGACATCAGGTCGATTAAGGCATCGGTCGATAAAAAACCTTTCTGACTGAATAGATCCGCCAGCCGCTTCTTGCCCAGATTTACTTTTGGCCAGTCGCTATCCAGTAAATCATTGGACAGGCCAAAGATTCCCGGCGCCAAGACCCTGACGATATTCTGGGAATTATTGGCATAGCACAGGGAGCCGCCGTCCCCGACTAACAGGTTGAACCCGGCAAATTCCGGAAAGTGTGGCTGAATCGATTCGCAGTACTGCAAAGGCGTGCTGGTTCCGCTGAGAAAATTTCTGACCAGTTCCCCCCGGGATCTGGCGTGCTGCTTCGTCTGTGTCGTGCTGCGGATATTGGTCACTCCGGCGAATCGACCGTGTCGGGTGATGCCAATCCAGGTGCCTCCGGCCTGCAGATCCCTGCCGGCGAGAATGAAAGACTCTGATCCCGGCCAAAAATTGGCCGCTGCACTGGGCCGATCGAAGAACTCATCTCTGTTAGCTGCTACGACGAGCGGGAAGTCGGGATCCATTCCGTGGGCAAATAGGATAAGACACATGATGAACTATTTTCTCCGGTCGGATGAATTCTGAATCCCGGGACACGTTGGCTGGCACAATCTTGCTATACTCTGATCTCTGTTCATGAAGTATATTGCCGTTCCTTATGCTGACCTACCCTCAGATTGATCCTGTCGCGATAAGCCTTGGGCCAATTAGTATCCACTGGTACGGTATCATGTACATCATTGCTTTCGGTGGCGCCTGGGTGCTGGCGACGTATCGGGCTGCCAGAGTCGCTGATCCATGGACCGCTGAGCAGATTTCCGACCTGATCTTCTATGGCGCGCTGGGCGCGGTCATCGGCGGCCGGATGGGATCTGTATTCTTTTACAACTTCGGTCGATTTGTCGAAGACCCGCTATGGTTATTCAGAGTATGGGAGGGAGGGATGTCCTTCCATGGCGGGTTTCTGGGTGTGCTGTTCGCACTTTTTCTCTATACCCGCCACATCAAAAAAGATTACTGGAGCACCATCGATTTCATTGCACCGCTGGTGCCTTTTGGACTCGGAGCCGGGCGGATCGGAAATTTCATCGGCGGTGAATTGTGGGGCAGGCCAACGGATGTTGCCTGGGGTATGGTGTTTCCCCATGTTGATCAATTACCCCGGCACCCATCGCAACTGTATGAGGCTGCCCTGGAAGGCGTTGCTCTGTTTATTCTCGTTTGGATTTTTTCCTCTAAATCACGGCCCCGTTTTGCGGTTTCGGGCTTGTTTGCCCTCGGTTACGGCAGTTTCCGATTTTTCATCGAATTTTTTCGTGAGCCGGATTCGCATCTGGGTTATCTCGCTTTCGACTGGTTCACGATGGGCCAGTTGCTGTCGACACCCTTAATCGTTGTGGGGCTCTGGTTTCTGTATTTGGCATACGGCAGGCCAGTCAGGCCTGCTATTCACTAGACTGTCAGGAGATCGACATGCAGCAGTATCTCGAGCTTTGCAGAAGGATCGTAGACGAAGGTGTCTGGATAGAAAACGAACGCACCGGCAAGCGATGCCTGACCGTCATCAATGCGGACCTGTCCTATGATGTAGCTGGCAACCAGTTTCCGATCATTACGACTCGTAAAAGCTACTGGAAGGCGGCTATCGCTGAACTGCTTGGCTACCTGCGCGGTTACGACAGTGCCGCAGAATTCCGCAAGCTGGGCACCAAGTCGTGGGATGCCAATGCCAATCTTAACGCCGCCTGGTTGAGCAATCCGGCACGCAAAGGCGAAGATGATATGGGTCGGGTCTACGGGGTTCAGGGCCGGCGCTGGTTGAAACCCGATGGCAAGCCTGTGGATCAACTTCGCAAGGTTGTGAACAATCTGGCAAAGGGCCTCGATGATCGAGGTGAAATTATGACCTTCTACAATCCGGGTGAATTTGATCTGGGCTGCCTGCGACCCTGCATGCACACACATAATTTCTCATTGATGGGCGAGACTCTGTATTTGACAAGTTACCAACGCTCCTGTGATGTTCCCCTGGGCCTCAATTTCAACCAGATTCAGGTTTTTACGCTGTTGGCATTGATCGCACAGATTACCGGTAAGGCCGCAGGCCAGGCGTACCACAAGATTGTGAATGCCCATATTTACGAAGATCAGCTGGACCTCATGACGTCAGTGCAGCTCAAGCGCGAGCCGTTTGAACCGCCGCAACTGAAGATCAACCCAAGCATCAAATCGCTTGAAGATATTGAAACTTGGGTGACTCTGGATGACTTTGAAGTGATTGGATATCAGCATCACGACCCGATTGCTTATCCGTTTTCAGTGTAAACCCTTGGGCTCTCTGGACCGTGGAAACATGACATGAAGATCTCTCTGATTTGCGCGATGGCAACGAATGGCGTAATAGGCAAAAACAACGGTCTGCCTTGGCACCTGCCCGAAGATCTGCGGTATTTCAAAGCCACCACGATGGGTCACGCCATTATCATGGGGAGAAAGACCTGGGAATCGATCGGCCGACCGCTGCCGGGGCGCACCAGCATTGTGGTGACAGGTAATCCCTCTTATCAGGCCGACGGTGCCAAGGTGGTCCATTCCGTCGAGCAGGCGGTTCAGCTGGCGCAAGCGCTGGCGGAGATTGATGGCTCATCGGAGGCCTTCGTGATTGGCGGAGCGGCTTTGTATGCGGCCGCGATGCCAGTTGCTTCGCGCTTTCACCTGACGCGGGTCCACGCAGAAGTCGAGGGTGATACGGTGCTGACCGGTTTTAATGAAGAAGAGTGGCATGAAACAAGTCGTCAGGATTTTTCGCGCAATGAAGCCAATCCATACGACTACAGCATTTGCATACTCGATAAGTAGTTTCTCTTCAGCCTTTCAGCGGCTTTTTGAGAATTTTTGAATTGCGCTGGTAGTTGTACAAGGACTTTCTGCTGTCGGGCAGCTCTTCCACGCCAATCTCGACAAAGCCTTTTTCAAGAAAGAAGTGTGAGGCGACCGTCGTCAACGCATATACATAGGTAAGGTTCTGCTGCTCCGCCTTCCTTTCCAGCTCGGACAAGAGACGCTCGCCGAGCTTCGCTCTCTGATAGTCAGGATGGATGGCAATACAGGCGATCTCGCCGGATTCTTCACACACCGGATAAAGCGCTGCGCATCCGATAACGGTGCCTTCCAGTTCAACCACCATAAAATTTGAGATTTCCGTCTCCAGCAAATCGCGAGAACGCTCCACCAGAACTCCGGCTTCTTCCAGCGGTCTGATCAGGTTCAGTATTCCCCCTACATCGTGAATACCGGCTGTCCGCAACTCCTCAAGCTTCTCGTTACTGAGTAGAGTCCCGCGACCTTCTTTGGTAAACAGTTCAACCAGCAGTGCGCCATCCTCTTCATAGCTGATCAGGTGACTGCGCGGCACCCCCTGCCGATAGGCGCGAAGTGCGGCCGAAAGCCCGAGAACCAGTGAATCTTTTTGTCTGTCCCCGTCTGAGTGCTCTCGTATGAATCGCTCAGCCTCTTCGGCACCGAGCGTGGGTATCAGCTGCTGTTTTTCATCGAGTACGCCACGACCCGGCGTGAACATAATGAGCTTATCCGCGTCCAGAGCCACAGCAACTTCCGCGGCAATCTCTTCGGCAGACAGATTGAATACTTCACCGGTGAGCGAATGGCCAAGATTAGACAACAGGACAATTTGCCCACCGTTAAGCTGGTGCTCAATGTTGTCAGTCTGAATCTTTCTCACCTTGCCGGTAAGATGAAAGTCGATACCGTTGACGACACCGTAGGGCTTGGCTGTTATGTAGTTTCCATGGCACACACTGATGTTAGCGCCATACATCGGGGAGTTGCTGAGCCCCATGGAAAAACTGGCTTGCAGATCGATGGAGAGTTTCCCAACGGTGCTCTTGATAATCTCCATATGTTCTGCCTCGGTGATTCTCAGGGCATTCTCATAGACAGAGATCTGACCGGCCTCCGCAAGCGCCGCGGAGATCTGGGGCCGCGCACCATGAACGAGAACCAGTTTGACGCCCAGGCTGTGCAACAAAGTCAGGTCATGGATGATGCCGCTCAAATTATGGTGAGCGAGCGCATCGCCGCCGAGGTGTATGACAAAGGTTTTGCCGCGATGAGCGTTGATATAGGAAGTAGAGGCGCGGAACCAGGCTATCAGTGCTTCTTCATTAGACATGCGGTTTATCCTGCGGCGCAGTATTTGAGAATAAGCTTTTGCAGAAGGCCGACAGTCGGTTCCAACAGATCCAGCGACAGATACTCATCGGGTTGATGTGCCTGATCAATACTACCGGGTCCCATAATGATGGTATCCATACCTAACTGCTGAAGAAAAGGCGCTTCTGTGCCGAAGGCCACCGATGTCCCGGCATGCCCGGTCAGGGCTTCTGCGGTTTTGAGCAGCTCACTGTTTTCCTGTGCAAAGAAGGCGGGCACACCGTTAAAGAGAATGGCGCGTTCAAACTGAATGCCAAGCGGGCCCACTCTGCGCTGCACGCGTTGGTCGATTTCTGCCCGCAGGTCGTCCATGTGCATGCCCGGCATGAGCCGCACATCAAACTGTAAATTGCAGTGGCCACATATTCTGTTGGGGTTGTCGCCGCCATGAATACTGCCCAAATTCAGGGTCGGGAAAGGGATGTCGAACAGCGGGTTTTGATAGTTGCGTTTCAGTTCTTCCCGATAACTTATCAGATCAGTAATCACGGCATGCATGGCTTCCATGGCATTGATTCCAAGATCTGGATTTGATGAATGACCACTTTGCCCCAGCAAGCGAATTTCATCCATCATCATGCCCTTGTGCGCCATGACGGGAACCAGTCCGGTGGGCTCGCCGATTACGGCAGCCCTGGCTCTGGGCCTTCCGAGTTCGGCGAGGGTCCTCGCTCCATCCATCGAGGTTTCTTCGTCCGCGGTCGCCAGTATGATCAACGGCTGATCAAACCGCTCGATGTTCAAGCCTTCAACAGCGCTCATCACCAGGGGAAAGAAGCCTTTCATGTCGGTAATGCCGAGACCATAAAGCTTGTTGTCTTTTTCGGTCAACGCGAATGGATCGACAGACCACAGAGTCTGATCAAGAGGCACGGTATCGGTGTGCCCGGCGAGCACCAGCCCCCCCGGCCCTGTACCTTTGGTGGCAATAAGATTGACCTTTCCGGGCTGGCTACAGGCAATGATCTCGCAGCTGAAGCCAAGATCAGCAAAGCGTTCGGCGAGATAATCAATGACGGGAGAATTGCTCATGTCCAGATCATCAGAAGCAGAGCTGATGCTCGGGATGCCGACGATTTCGTCAAGACGATTGAGCAGCTGGGTTGCGCCGTTGATCATGATAGTTGGGAATCCCGGGTTCAGGCCGGTGCAGACAGTTTGGCTATAAGGTCGGTCTTGGCTGCCATGATAAAGTCGTTGACGTGCAGACCGTTTATTTTATGGGTCCACCAATAAACGGTGACTTTACCCCATTCGGTCTTGATGGTGGGATGATGGTCCTCGCGCTCCGCCAAACTGGCAACTTTGTAAGTAAAGCTGAAGGCGTCACTGAACTCGATAAAGTGAAACTCTCTGACCAGCTTTTCAACGCCATCGTGGAACTCCCGTTTCCAGGCAGGCACGCTCAGAGCCAAAGAATCGGCTTCCTCCTGCGTAACTACCGGGGCACCGAGCCCACAGGGTTCACAATTCCGTTTGTAAAGCTCTTTCATCTCTGGTCACCCGAAATAACATGCATAAACCACGATCGCCTTAACGGCACGCTAAGCCTGTGGCACCTTACTGCTCAATGAATTCTGAAATCAGGCTGTTTAACATACTGAATCCCCGAGCGGTTGTCCGCACTCTGTCATTCTTCTTGGTGAGCAAGCCTCGGTCGCACAGAGATTCTACCTGCTTTGCTATGTGGCTGAAACCGAGCCCTGTTCTGGCTTCGTACTCGTCGACGCAAAATCCCTCCACTAGCCGTAAACTGTTCAGTAAAAATTCAAGCGTTCTCTCTTCCGGTAAAACCGGATCAACTTCCGCAAGTCGCGATAACTCACTGGCGAGATAATGGGCAGGCTGCCTCTTTTTGCGAGTCCGTTTGATGAGACCCGTATCCGGATCGCTGAACTTACCATGGGCGCCTGCACCGATTCCCAGATAGTCGCCAAACAACCAATAGTTGAGATTATGCTGAGACTGATATCCCGGTTGACTGTAGGCTGAGACTTCATAGCGCCGGAAACCAGCTTCACTGATGAGCTCGATCCCTGAATCCTGCATCTCTGCAAGAAGATCGTCCTCCGGTAAGGGCGGCGGCCGGGCATAGAATTCAGTGTTAGGCTCTATGGTGAGTTGATACCAACTCAGATGGGTAGGCCCGAAGCTCAGAGCTTTTTTCAGATCTTCCAGTCCCTCTTCAATTGACTGGCCCGGCAGACCATGCATCAGATCCAGATTGAAGTTATCGAAGCCCGCGGCTAGAGCCAGTTCAATGGCTTTTTCGGCCTCGGGTCCGGAGTGAATTCTGCCAAGCTTGGCCAGATAATCCGTGTGAAAACTCTGAATACCAATAGAGAGGCGATTGATTCCTGCTTGTCTGTAGCCACGAAACTTCTCAGCTTCGGCTGCGCCCGGATTAACCTCCAGAGTGATCTCCGCCCCGCGCTCGATACCGACTTTTTTCCGAATATGATCCAGCAGTTGTTCATAGGCACGCGCGCTGAACAGACTGGGCGTGCCTCCACCAATAAAAACAGAATGAAATCCGCTGAAGTCAGCGAGCTTGAGTGAACTCAGGTCGGTGTCTAAATCCTGGCACAAAGCAGAGACGTATTCCTGCTCTGGTAACTGGGAAGTGGCTGCGTGTGAATTAAAGTCGCAGTAGGGACACTTGCGTAGACACCAGGGAATATGGATGTACAGGCTTAAGGGCGGCTGTTCCAGCATTTCAGTAATTTCTGCAGCGCCTGGCCACGGTGACTGATTGCGTTTTTGATCTCGCCCGGAAGTTCAGCGGAGGCGCACTGATGGGTTGGCACGTAAAACAGCGGATCATAGCCAAAGCCGTTCGTTCCGCAAGCTTCGGTCAGAATACGCCCTTCCCAGGTACCCTGACAGATCAGCGGCACCGGATCAGTCGCATGTCGCAAATAGACAATGACGCATTGAAATCTGGCCGTGCGTTCTGCTTCTTCAACATGCTCAAGGGCTTTCAGGAGTTTTGCATTGTTTGCTTCATCAGCCCCATCGCCGACGATTCCGGAATATCTGGCAGAGTAGATTCCGGGGTCACCGTTCAGCGCGTCTACTTCAATACCCGAATCGTCAGCAATACTGGGCAGCCCGGTTACCTCGCAGGCATGCCTTGCCTTGATAATTGCATTTTCGACGAAGCTCAACCCGGTCTCCTCTGCATCCGTCACACCGTATTCTGACTGCGGCAGCAAGGCTATATTTTCCTGATGCAGTATTTTTTGTAATTCTCTGAGCTTGCCTCTGTTACTGCTGGCCAGAACGACGCGGTCGGCTGCCATGGGTCTACTTCCTGGTGATGTGATAGATTGCAATTTCGCCCAGAAAGTTGGGCCAGGCCTTCATGGCCCAGCTACCCTGATGTCTGGAGTCCACCACGGTTCTTGTGAGGATTTTAATCTGACTGTCGTGGCACAGGGCGTCGAAGTCCTTCACCGTGCAAAAGTGAATATTTGGTGTCTCATACCACTGATGCGGCATGAATTTGCTGACCGGCATCCGACCCTTGAGCGCCAGATCAAGTCGGCTCTTCCAATTGCCGAAATTGGGGAAGGTGACTATCCCGTACTGGCCAACCCGAAGCATTTCATCCAGCAGATCGTGAGGTTTGCTGAGCGCCTGCAGAGTTTGGGTGAGAAGCACAGTGTCAAAGCTGTTTGACTGGAAATTGCCCAGACCTTCATCCATGTTCTGTTCGATGACATTCACACCGCTGGCAATACACTTTTCTATATTGCCGGCATCAATTTCCAGCCCGATAGAGGAGACCTTCTTGGCGGCGTTCAGATAGGTGAGCAGGCTGCCGTCACCGCAACCAAGGTCCAGCACCCGGCTACCGGGTTCAATCCACTGCTGAATAATCTCCAGATCAGGTCGCACGCTCGACAATCTCCGTGTGTGCACGCATCAGGTAGGCCTTGAGTGCATTAATGTATCTGGGTATCGGCAAGAGAAATGCGTCATGCCCCTGATCAGCTTCGACTTCCAGATAGCTCACTTCCTTGCCTGCTTTAAGCAGATCGTTAACGATCTCCCGCGAGCGCTCCGGTGGAAACCGCCAGTCTGTGCTGAAAGAGATGACCAGAAACTTGCAGGTTGCCTGTTGGAGGGCTGCGCTGAAGTCCCCGTCGAAATCCACGGACGGGTCAAAATAATCGAGTGCCTTTGTCATCAGCAAATAGGTATTGGCATCAAAATTTTCGGAAAACCGTTCCCCCTGATAGTGCAGATAACTTTCTACCTGAAAGTCTACATTGAAACCAAAGCTCAGCTTGCCGCTGCGCAGGTCTCGGCCAAAGTTTGAGGTGCTCGATTCTATGCCGGTGTCAGCCCGTCCGAATTTTTCCCTCATTGCAGAGTCGGAGAGGTAGGTTATGTGGCCTACCATGCGGGCCAGCATCAGCCCCAGCTTCGGATAGGTATTCGCTTCAAGGTAGTGCCCATCGTGGAAATTGGGGTCATTAATAATCGAGTGTCTGGCTACTTCGTTAAAGGCAATGTTTTGAGCGGATAATTTCGGTGCTGCTGCAATACAGACAGCATGACGCAATCTTTCGGGATAACTGATAGCCCAACGCAGGACCTGCATGCCTCCGAGACTGCCACCAACCACCGCAGCCCATTGCTCAATGCCGAGGCGATCGGACAGCATGACCTGACTCTTCACCCAGTCCCGGACAGTGACGACAGGAAAGTCTGGCCCGTAAATCTTCCCGGTTTCCGGATTCAGGGACGTCGGTCCACTGCTCCCGGCGCACCCGCCGAGATTATTCAGCGCGACGACGAAAAAAATATTCGTATCGATGGCCTTGCCCGGACCGATACAATGATCCCACCAACCCGGTTTTGCATCGCTCTCGCTGTGGAAACCGGCCGCATGATGATCGCCACTCAATGCATGGCAGATAAGGATCGCGTTACTTCTGTCCTGATTGAGCTCGCCATAGGTTTCAATCATCAAGTCGAAACCTGAGAGTGTCTTACCGCTGCGCAGAGCCAGATCCTCGTCAAAATGGATACATTTTGGGGATACGATTCCGACCGAGTCTGTTTTGAGTTCTTCAGGCATGATCAAGATTCACGGGCAGGAGAAGTTTTCGTCGCGGTCATTCGCCGGCCAACAGGGTTTAGATGCCAATGACGACCGCAGCAATCTGCTCACTGATTCCAAAAGTCTGTATGAGTAAATTCTGTATGAGACCGATAACGATAAAGATAAAGATCGGAGAGAAATCCAGTCCGCCCATTGGCGGGATTACCCTTCTTATGGGTCCCATGACAGGCTCTGTAAGCTGCCAGATCAGATGTAAGATTGGATGCGGGTTCATGTTCCCGGAGAACATCATGACAAATGACATGATGATTGATCCGATGATCGCGTAGTAATAGATGTTCACGATAAAGTAGGTAACACCCACCACTGCCCACGTAATGATAAAGCCTAAAGAGGGGATACTGCCTCCGTACAGCAGAATCATTACACATATTGCCAGCGCTTCTACTACGACGGCGAGGATAAGACTGCTGAAATCGATACCTCGGTAACCGGGGATGAAGCTTCGGAAAATTCTCACCATCGGGTCAGTAAGTCTGACCACAGCCTGAGAGACTGGGTTATAAAAATCTGCGCGGGCGATCTGCAACAGAAACCTGAGCAATACTGCCAGCAAATAAATGCCACCGATTGCATTCACCAATAGGGCGGCAGAACTTCCAAATACTCCCATAAGCTTGTCTCTTTCTCTGTAACCGGTCTGATTGACTCAGCTTTGTGCAAGTTGTTTCGAGCGATCGCAAGCAGCGCGCAAGGCTTTTCGCACCAATTCACGCAAACCGCCAGACTCGAACTGAAGAATCGCCTGCTCTGTCGTGCCACCGGGCGAAGTCACTTTCCGCCGGAGTTCGCTGACGGAGTCACCGCTGCTGTTGGCCAGTTCACATGCGCCAATCGCCGTTTGCATACACAATATTCTGGCGGTGTCTGCCGGCAGGCCCATTGCTTCCGCTGCTTCCTGCATCGCTTCTATGAACAAAAAGTAGTAGGCCGGGCCGCTGCCAGAGACCGCAGTCACTGCATCAATGGCTTGTTCAGTCTCCACCCAGACGGTAATGCCGACCGCCGCCATCAAATCACTGGCCAATGCTTTCTGGCTTTCGCTGGTGTTTGCATTGGCGATCAGTCCTGACATGCCCTTGCCGATCAGGGCCGGAGTATTTGGCATGCATCGTACAATCGCTGTATCGCTGCCCAACCAGGATTCCAATCTCGCCAGTGGAATGCCGGCAGCAACAGACACCACGAGCTGACTTGGGGAACAAAGATCGATTTCCTGACACAGCTCACCCAGAACCTGGGGTTTGACCGCCAGCACAATAATGTCTGCAGCATTCACCAGTTCCTGATTGGAAGCGATCCGGATGCCGTTTTCTCGTCTCAAATGTTCGGTCTTTGAGCTGTCAATGTCTGAGGCAAGGATTAAGCCCGGCTCCATGCCCTGAGAGAGCAAGCCATTGATCAGGCTGCTGGCCATGTTGCCTGCGCCGATGAATCCGATGCAAAGGTTTTTCACTGTCAATCTCAACTGGGTTAAATGCTGCGCAAGAGCGTAAATTCTAGCGTATTCAGCCTGGCAAGGATAATCCTGAGCGGGTGAAAGCGCTGGCGACCTATGCCGGCCTTGGCCCGAACAGAGCGGTGCCAAGGCGTATCATGGTAGAACCCTGTAAGATTGCTGGGCCGTAGTCATTCGACATGCCCATTGAGAGGGTGTCCATGCTGGGGTGTTTAGACTTCAGTGCATCAAAGAGGCGCGACAAGGCCCTGAAATTTTCCCGCTGCACATCTGTGTCATCTGTCGGCGCAGGTATTGCCATGAACCCCCGCAAACGAATGTTTTCAAGACTGTCAGTCAGCGCACAGAGGTCCGCTACCTGTGCCGTAGTGGTGCCAGATTTCGTATCTTCCCCGGATAAATTGATCTGGATACAGACGTTAAGCGGCTTAAGATGCGGGGGCCGCTGTTCGCTCAGGCGTCTGGCTATTTTGCTTCGATCCACACTGTGCACCCAGTCGAAATTTTCCGAAATTCCCCGTGTTTTGTTGGACTGGATGGGTCCGATAAAGTGCCAGATGAGCTTGGGCAGATCTTCAAGTTGTTGCTGTTTCTCGATGGCTTCCTGAAGGTAGTTCTCGCCGAAGTCTCGAAGCCCTGCTGCTGCCGCTTCACGAATTTTAGCGACAGGTTGGCGCTTGCTCACAGCAAGCAGGGTCACGCTGCCCCGCGGTCGGCCGCTTTGCTGCTCAAGCTCCGCTATCTGTTCCTGAGCGGTGTGAATCTTGTCTGTTACACCGTTCATGAGTTCACCGGTAATTCGAATCACAGGCTATGGGATATTCGCTAAAGGGGGGGGGTACTATAGGTCAAGGGCTACGCTTTGGCCAGATACTAAAAACAAGCGGTCACCCAGCGCTGCCGGTTGCTGGGCGGCGCAGCACCCGTTGCGATTGTCATGATTGCTACTGTTTGGACTTGGTCAGGATTGAGTTGCAGGCTGTCTCATCAGCTCTAATTCATCGATAAATCTTGCGAAAAAGGGAAGGCTCATGGACATAACAGAATTGCTTGGATTCAGTGTGAAGCAGGGTGCTTCCGACTTACATATTACGGCGGGTATGCCGCCACTCATTCGAGTGGATGGAGACATTCGTCGTATCAATGTGCCGGAGATGGACCACAAGCAGGTTCATTCTCTCATTTATGAAATCATGAATGATAAGCAGAGAAAGGATTATGAAGAATTCCTGGAGACTGACTTTTCGTTTGAGGTTCCCAGCCTGGCGCGTTTCCGTGTTAACGCCTTCGTCCAGAACCGGGGTGCAGCCGCTGTATTTCGTACGATCCCTTCCAAAGTGCTTACCATGGAGCAACTTGGTATGGGGGATATTTTTCGTCAGATTGCGGAAGTCCCGCGTGGGCTGGTTGCGGTAACAGGGCCTACCGGCTCTGGTAAGAGCACGACCCTCGCTGCCATGATGGATTACATCAACGACACAAAATACGAACACATTCTGACCATTGAGGATCCGATCGAATTCGTCCACCAGAGCAAGAAATGTTTGGTGAATCAGCGCGAAGTGCACCGGGATACGCATGGCTTTAATGAAGCGCTTCGTTCGGCTTTGAGAGAAGACCCCGATATCATTCTGGTGGGCGAATTGAGAGATTTGGAAACGATTCGCCTCGCTCTCACTGCGGCGGAGACGGGCCATCTGGTCTTTGGCACGCTGCATACCACTTCCGCTGCCAAGACCATTGACCGAATTATCGACGTTTTCCCCGCGGCGGAGAAAGATATGGTTCGATCCATGCTGTCTGAGTCGCTGCAGGCGGTGATTTCGCAAACCCTGCTGAAAAAACCCGGCGGTGGCCGTGTGGCTGCCCATGAAATCATGATCGGCACACCGGCGATTCGAAATCTTATCCGTGAAGACAAGGTTGCGCAGATGTATTCTGCCATTCAGACGGGCGCGGGCGTGGGCATGCAAACACTCGACCAATGCCTGAAAGATCTGCTGGCGAAAGGTTTGGTTACCAGAGAAGATGCCCGCTCGAAAGCGAAAATGCCGGAAAGCTTCTAATCTGCTTGCTTAGTCGACTGGCCCGGCGTGTCCGGGCAGTCGTCAGTCTGTGCCGGAGCCGGGAGCAGGTGTGATCGGTATCCCGGCGAAATCAGCTGCCGGATTTGGCTGGGCTTATTCGGCTTCCCGCTGTGACTGGGAGAGAGCAGAAAACCAGTTTTCGAGAATGATCTGCGCTGCGACATCATCGATCCCTGCCTTTTTAGTCAACTTCCCGGTCTCTTCGAATATCTGTTCGATGGCAGCTTTGGAAGACAGTCTTTCATCCATGCCATAGCAGGGAAGATGAAACCTCCCGTGTAGCCGATTGGCAAATTTTACTGATCGAATCAACAGCTCGCTTTCAGTGCCGTCAAGATTGTAGGGTAGCCCGATGACAAGGGCGTCGGGTTTCCAGTCCTTTATCAACTGAGCAACTTGATCCCAGTCAGGTATGCCATCTTTTGCCTTGAGTACGCAGACTGCTCGCACGGTGCCGGTCAGGCTCTGGCCGAATGCAACGCCAATACGCTGGGTTCCGAAGTCGAATGCAAGTGCGGCAAAGGGGGCGCTTGGAGAGTCAGGGAAAGTCTTGAGTGACATCAGTGTTTTCAGGAATGTCCGGCGGCTGGTGACAGGCATTGAAGATCAACGCCGAGGAGCGCTGCCGCCTCTTTGGATTTGCTGCCGTAATTGTCTGAAAAAATCAGATCGTGTTGCGCCGGTGCCGTGAGCCAGGCATTTTCGCTGATTTCCCTTTCAAGCTGACCGGGTTCCCAGCCCGCACAGCCCAGCGCAATAAGATAATTGTCAGGCCCCCGACCGCCAGCAATATCCTTGAGGATTTTTCGGGATGTGCAGACTGAAATCTCCGGCGTAACGGAAATTGAGGAATCCCAGTGGGCTGTGGCGTCATGCACGATAAACCCTTTGTCTCTTTCTACGGGCCCTCCGGACAGAATACGCTGAGTCGTGAAGCGGCTGTCCTGCAAATCACAGCTGATATCCAGTTCGTTAAAGATATCGATCACTCGGGCGCCGAGCGGTTTATTGATGACGATACCCAAAGCCCCCTGCTCATCATGCTTGCAAAGATAGGTCACCGTGTCGGCGAAATAAGAACCGGCCAGCTGTGGCATGGCAATCAAAAATTGATTCCCCAGGTAATGACTTTGAGCAGGCTCTCCCATAAAACTGGACACTCGATAGTCGTTGACTAATAGCTGCTGAGCGTGTTGCCTTCGTGAAATCGAAAGGTTCTGACAATTTCGAGTATATCAGCTTCGGCTTTCAATTCCTCAGGGAAGGGCTCGAAGGGTGCAGCCAGGTTGACAATGTCGACGGCGGCCTGATCAAGCAGCGATTCACCGGACGACTGTATAATCCGTGTTTCGCTGATCTGGCCCGAGGCGTTGAGTGCAATCAGCATCCTGACGTTGCCATAGACCTGCTGCTGGCGCGCCTGAACCGGATAGTTAATGTTTCCCACAGCCTCGACGCGCCGCCGCCATGAATCGAGATAACTGGCTTCATGACTCTTTCTGGCTGAAGCGGAAGAGAGCGTGTATTTCCGCGGCTGGCGGGCGAACGCTTGCTGTTGCAAATCCAACTGTGCCTGCAGACTGGCGATCGCAAGGCTGATCTCTTCAGAGCTGGACTGTTCAGACAGCGCTTGCTTCTCTTCTTGTTCAGGCGCGTTGCGTTGTTGCGCGATGACCTGCTCTGCGTTTATCGAGGTCAGCGTAGTCAGCTTGGGTTGCTCAGGCGTTTCGTTCAATACCTGCGCTTCGGGAGCAGGGCGCACTTCGTTAATATCGGCGTCATTCAGATCCGACAAAAATGGACTGCTCGGAACGGTGGCTTCATCCTGAGAGCCGCTGCCTGTCTGATTTTCCTGCGCGATAAAGTCGGCATCATCCGGCTGTATCTGACTGCGGTACTGAGCCAGTGTGACCTCGATAGTTGCCTCATCGTTGGCATCTGTGAGGTAGGTGAAACCCACGCCGAGGACGAGCAGGGCATGGGCACAGGCTGACAAAAAAATCATGAACCTGAATCGTTCTCTGGAAAGTTCTCCGTCAGCTCCTGACGCCATTATCCTGCCCTGAGTGCAATCTTTTGCTCAATGGTATCCATCAGATCGCCGGCGATATTCAGATTGAATGCAGCGTCAATCTCTCGTATGCAGGTCGGGCTGGTCACGTTGATCTCGGTGAGGTAATCGCCAATCACGTCCAGACCGACGAACAACAGCCCTTTCTCTTTGAGCGTGCTTGAGACCTGCTGGCAAATCCAGAGATCCCGATCGGATAGGGGTTGAGCGACGCCGTTGCCACCGGCGGCAAGGTTGCCCCTGCTTTCACCGATTGCCGGAATCCTGGCGAGAGCATATGGCACAGGGACACCATCAATCATCAGAATGCGTTTGTCGCCGTTGACGATGTCTGGAAGAAAACGTTGCGCCATGATCTGGCGCCTGCCATGTTGAGTCAAAGTCTCGATAATGACGCTGAGATTGGCGTCTTCCGGCTTGGCCCTGAATATCGACGATCCGCCCATGCCGTCGAGCGGCTTATAGATCACGTCTTCATGCTCTACATGAAATGCTTTGAGCCTTTCCGGGTCCGCTGACACCAGCAAAGCGGGGCAGCATTGGGGAAACTGTGTTGCAAACATTTTTTCATTACAGTCCCGCAGGCTTTGGGGATTGTTTACGACCAGGGTGCCACTGCGGTGGGCCTGTTCCAGCAAATAAGTGGTGTAGATATAGTCCAGGTCAAACGGCGGGTCCTTCCGCATCAGAATGACGTCAAGTTCGCGCAATTCGATGTCTTGCTCTGCGCCGAACTGAAACCAGTCCTTCGGATTGTCTTCCACGGTAAGTGCCCTGACTTTTGCGCGGCTGACTCCTCCATGAAAGTACAGATCCGGCTGAGTCATATATTGCACAGACCATCCTTTTTGCTGGGCTGCCAGAAGCATAGCCAGCGTAGTGTCCTTCTTAACGTTGATGGACTCTATGGGATCCATGACGACGCCGATTTGTAAGGTCATAAGAAATCTCGCGATGGCTTTTTCTGGGAGCGCGCTGCCGGGAAGGTTCTCGCCCGGTAAACAGGCTCCTCCGACACGGAGGATTACCGATTCAGAGGGTCTGATTTCAACGAAACCGTCTCACAATGAACCTTATTTTCCGAGATTTTACCGAAACAGTCTATAATGCCGCTTTTCTGGTCGGGAGCTGACCTTGAAGTCTGTGGCATTTTTCTGGGGTATAGCGGGCGTTCTTATGCTCTTGCTTTTTGCGGTCTATCGGCTTGCGCCCATGGCGTTTGAGCTGACCGAGCGCGAATTGACAGCAGGGCAATGGTTCGCACTTGGCTTCAGCGTCATTTATATGGCCTATGCAGAAGGGTATCGGGGTTTTCACAGAGCCTTCGCCCCGAGGGTTGTAGTTCGCGCGCTTCATCTTAAAAATCACCCTGAGCCACTGCACGTACTTTTTGCGCCGATTTTCTGCATGGGCTATATCCATGCCACACGTCGGCGACAGCTTTTCTCCATTGGTCTGACTCTGGCAATCCTTGGCTTCATCTTTCTTGCCCGAAATCTGTCACAGCCCTGGCGGGGAATCCTTGATGCGGGTGTTGTGGTCGGGCTGGGCCTGGGGATCCTGTCTATATGCCATTTCACGATCCTGGCGAAACGCGATCCTGCGGCATTGGACATGCCAGCGGAAATACCCGAAAACAACGGTGCTCTGAATAATGGTTCAGACGGAATGAAGGCGTCATGACTGAACTGTCCGGCACTTCGGGGACGCACAGTCTGGCGATTGTGGTGACCTACTTTCCCGACACGGCTGCCTTACTCAAGCTGCTTGGCCAGTTGAATAAGGAAACGGATTTTATTGTCATTGACAATGGCACACCGAACATTCAAGAACTGATCGAGTCGATACAGGTTTATGAAAGATGTATCGAGCTTCGCCAGCTCAAAGAGAACCTGGGTCTGGCAAGAGCGCTCAACATTGGTATTGAGCAAGCCCGTTCCTTAGGGTGTGATTATGTCTTCCTGTTCGATCAGGACAGTAGCCTGTGTGACAAGTTTGTTAACCGGATGATCTCTGCCTGCCATGATGCTCTGCGCCTGAGTGCGAATGGTGTAGCGGCGGTGGGCCCCAGAATCATCAACCCACAGACCAACCGCCAGACACCTTTCAAACTGTTTAACCGCTTTATTCTGCGGACAGACAGGCCATTCAATGGATCAAACAGCCATTTTCAGGCAGATTTTCTGATCACCTCAGGGACGTTACTGGTGCTGGAACATCTGCAGCAGATCGGTGATATGAAAGAGAGCTATTTTATAGACAATGTCGATCTGGAGTGGTGTTTCCGGGCGAAGTCGCTTGGCTTCGATCTGGTCGGGACAGATGGCGCTGTGCTGTATCATGCGATCGGAGAGCGCAGTGATAACCCGCTGGTACGCGCTGGTTTTATGGCGCAGCACAACCCCTCCCGCACCTATTATTCCAGCCGCAATCGGACACATCTCTATCGGCGAAGCTATTCGCCCCTGGGCTGGAAGCTGCGTGATCGCATCCGATTCCTTATCAAAGCGAGCTGGCTTGTCGTCTGTTCGCAGGATCGCAGACTTTACTGGCAGAGCATTCGTGCCGGAATCAGCGACGCGAAGTCGCTGAACTGACCCTATGGCTGAGCCCGCCCGACTGGCAATCTTGCTGTCAACATTCAACGGGGAAGCGTTCCTCTGTGAGCAGCTGGACTCCATTCTCCGGCAGAGTTTTACGGACTTCATAATAGTGGCCCGGGACGACGGTTCTGAAGACAGCACGTCGGGCATTCTGGCTCGATATGCTGCTGCCCATGCAGGCCGATTTTTTATTCTGCCTGACGAGGGCGCGAACCTGGGAGCCAAAGCCAGTTTTGCAGCACTCATGCAATATGTGCTTGAGCACAAAAGCGATCTGGGTCTGGCGCGCGCCTACATGATGTTTGCCGATCAGGATGATATCTGGCTAGCAGACAAGATAGAGATCGAATTCAATTCCCTGTTACGACTCGAGCAGGAGGGGGCTTACCGGATCCCCGCACTGGTGCATAGTGACCTTGAGGTCGTTGACCGCGAGGGGAAACGACTGGCGGCATCCTTTATTGCGTATCAAGGCTTGCAAATTCAGCGTGACAGTTTAGTGAACCAGGTACAGAGTAATCTGGTTACCGGCTGCACAGCCGTGATCAATGAAGAGCTTGCGATCAAGGCGTTGCCGATTCCGGCGCAGGCAATCATGCATGACTGGTGGATCGCTATTGTTGCTGTCGCTTACGGGAGAAGACTTTTCATTGACCAGCCTCTGGTCCGGTATCGTCAACACGATGCCAACGCGATCGGCGCGCAGCCGTTTGTTGCCGTGGCCCCTTCAGCGAAATCTCTTTGGGGAAAAATTCGGGCCTACCAAATCAATCCCCATCTGTTTGCAGTGGCTGAGCAGTCTCACGCTGTCCTACGGCATCATAGTGGCGCACTCAGCCTTCGTCAGCGCCTCGGGCTACAGCTGCTGGGATGTGTCAATGTTCGCTCAGGGCTGCTGCAGAGTTTGCTGTTTCGACTGACCAGATTCTTCTGAGCGGTGCGCCCTAACTTGCGGAGGTTTCCGCTGGTTGTTTGACCACCGAAAAAATGGCCTGACTGAATGCCTCTTCCGAGCAATCCCGGCTGACGGCACCCAGGCCGCCTTCTTGGAGTCTGGTCCACAACTCCGGGCTTCGATACAGGCGCAGACATTGCTCGGCAAACTGCTCTGCGCTTTCTGCAACCAGTAATTCGCTGTCGTGAGACCAGGTCAGCTGACCCGCCAGCAGTGGGGTCACGACCGACGGCAGTCCATTAGCCGCTGCCTCGTGGACTTTGTGGGGAATGCCGGCCGCGAAGCGTGTCGGTGCAATGAAAATCCGGCAGGCGTCATAAAAAGACTCGATGCTGGCCTGTCGACCTTTGAAGACAATGCGCGTATCGCTGATTTCATTTAATGACGGCGCAGTATTGTCGCCGACCACGACCAGTCTGATTTCCGGTTCAGCGGTTCTGATTGCCGGCCAGCACTGCTCAATAAACCACATCAGCGAATCGACATTAGGCGAGTCATCTTCTCTCAGTGCACCGACAAACAGCAGGTCTTTTCTTGAAGCAAAGGCATTTTCCGTGAGACGGGGGCGGATAGCATGTCCGGCCACCACTGTAGTCTTGTTTTCGTGCGCTCTGAAATAGTCTGCTTCATGTTCAGACACGGCAATGACGGCGTCTGCCAGTCTGGCTTTGTGCACCTCCTGTTTGATCGCACTGGCGGTTTCCGCCTCCGATACCGTTTCCCCCATTAGCCTCCGGTGCATAATTTTTCTCGGCGCAATCAAGGCCTCTGCATCGTATATGACCCTTGTCTGTTGCGCGATTCTCGGATCAAGCATGGCAGCCTGATTGAAAAAATCCATATTGTGGTCTCTGCTTATGATGATGCAGTCAAAGAAGCCGATTCTCGACTGGAGGAACTCCTGCAGTCGTTCTCTGCCGTGATCCAGCATCACTTCAAAGTCCATGCCGATTTGCGCGTAAATCTCCTGCCAGTCGTCGTGAGGAAATTGCAGGGGATAGAAGGTCAGTCTTACTGGCATAGCCATTAGGGTCTGCAGCAAATGGCAGCTTCTGGGATAGCCAGAACCCATGCTTGGGTAGGGCACTCTGTCATCGATAACCAGCACCTTCAGCAGTCCGGCGGGCGATCTTGCCTGAAGTGGGCTGTGACGCGCGTGGTCACAGAACTGACTCAGCAAGTCGTCATGCTTCTGACAGAACAGCTGGCGATGCGCCAGCTGAAGTTCACTGGCTTTATTGATGCCTCCCGTGCTGGCGAACTCGAAGTGGGTGATGACTGCGCGTGGATCATAAACTACTCGCTTGCCGCTTTTTCTGAGCCGGACGCAAAAGTCTGACTCTTCATAGTAAGCCGGGGCAAACGCTTCGTCGAAGCCTTGCAATGCAGTAAAGTCCTGCGCCCGAAATAACAGAAATGCGCCGGAGCAGTAATCGACATCCCGCCTGAACATGTATTCGGGTTGCTCAGGATCGTCGCCACGGCCGTATCCCAGACAGGAGCCATCCTGCCAGATCAGACTGCCCGCCTCCTGAAGCGTGCCGTCCAGCAACAGGATCTTGCCTCCGACTGCGCCGATATCTGCTTGGCTTTCCAGAGTCTCACTCGCAAATTCAATGGCGCCTTGCTCAAGGCGTGCATCATTATTCAACAGCAGCAACTGTTCTGCGCTGGCCAGCGCTGCGCCCTGATTAACTGCTTTGACGAACCCGAGGTTATCCCGGTTTTTTATGAGCTTTGCGCCGCTGATCAGATCGAGCAGCTGAGCTGTTTCGTCTGTGGAGTGGTTGTCTACGATGATGACCTCCACCTCTGAGGCATGTTCAATAATAGACTCCAGACAGAGCAGGCTCAGGTGCGCCTGATTGAAAAATACCAGCAGGATGCTCACTTTGGGGGAATCTGACTCGGGCAGAACAAGGGGTTCGCCCCGGGCCAGGAACGCCTTCAGATGCGCTTTCGCCTGCAGGGTGTAGGCCGCTTTGACTGACAGAGGCTCGTTGCTTACCTGTGTGTCAGAGTTTTCCGGCTCGGGCGTGAGCGCTTCAGACCCAGCACCTGTCCGGGGTCGGCGGAGCCAATTTCTGACTTGCCGCAGGGGGTAAGTTGCCCGCCAGAACAGGCTGTTCTCTATCAGAGCATGAGCATGCGCGAGTTGTTTTACCTGCATGGTCAGTTCCCCAATACGGTTGCGCAGTGCGTGCTCTGATTGCGCTTTCTCTGTGTGGAGCCGGTCAGCGCGCTGCCTGGTTTCCATCAAGGCCTGCTCGGCTGACGCCCGGGCAAGGATTTCTGCACCGTGCTGGTTCTCAAGCTGAAGATATTTGTCTTCCGTGCTCTGTAGTCGCTCGGAGACTTTGTCGAATGCCGCATCCTTGCGGAGGATTTCGCTGTGTAATCCCTGAATTGTCGATTCAGCAAGGCTTTTCCCAATGAGGGCATTGAGCTGCTCACCACTCCATCGGTCTTTCCATTTCTGATAGAGCTTGGCTCGGGAGGCGCCAATAGGCGTGTCCGGGCTGTAGCGATTGTCGCTGGTCGCTGCGTCGGTCTCTGACTCTCCCCCTTCGCGGTAAAATGCGCTGCTTATATTGATATGGTGAAAATCACCCACCTGCGCCAGCTGCAGCCAGAAATCCCAATCTTCATAAATCTCCAGCTCCGGATCGAAGCGGCACCCCTGCTGCAGCACGGACCGTCGAAAGAGCGCGGCGTGAATCGGAATATAGTTATCTTGCATCAGCAAGACCGGATCATAATCCTGCTTGAAGGCGAGGCCGGTCGGTTCCCCCTGTTCGGTAACTTTTGCTGTCGAACTGTAGGCTACGATCACCTTGCTGTTGTCGGTAAGGGCAGTCACCAAATTGCTGATATGTTCGGGAGCGATCCAGTCATCATCATCGAGAAACAGCAAATATTCTCCGGCGCTGGACTCGAGGCCAAGATTGGCCGCTTCAGGGCGCGACAAATGGGTGCCGGACCCCACGTGCTTTACCGGGTGGGGAAACCCAGGAAGAATTCTGTCCTGTAGATCCGTATCGGCTGCATTGACAAGAACGACTTCGAGTGTGGAATAATCCTGTCGCGCCAGAGAGTCAAGCGCAGTGGCGAGCGTCGGCCTGCCAACTGTGCGGCAGATTACTGAGACTAATCTGCCATGGCCGTCATGAGAGGAGTGACTGGCAGACATATTAAACGCTCACTGATCCTTCGATGGAACCACATGTTTAGCCAGCACAGCGCCTATCACATGCCCGATGAAGTCCAAAAACAGCGTGTCGAGATTGACGTTGAAGGCGTCTTCCTGCTGGTTTCCCAGTGCAAGAATTGCGAGTATCTCACCGTTGTTGATGACAGGGCACAGGGCTGTTGAGCGGATTGAGCTTGCATCATTCTGGAACAGCTCATCGACCGCTCTCTGATCCAGGCTACCACAGTGCGTTCTTTTGAGTCTGAATACGTCTTCGAACTCTGCTTTGAGGTGCTCTGAGCTTTGGGTTCGCACTGTCGGAGCAACGTCGAGCCCTTCCTGTTCCGCCACGATAAGTTCGCAGGCATCCACATTGGCGTGATTCGACAGCTGATCCTGGGCAATTTCGGCGATTTCTGTCGCGTCTGCTGCTCTCAGTAACGCCAGTACCAGATTCTGTGTCGTATCGAAGAGTTGGTCGTTATTGCGGGCATTCTCGAGCAGATTATTCAGCTTTTGCCTTGCTTCTGTGCCGCGCTCTCTCAGGATATTAACCTGTCGTTCCAGTAAAGATATGGCGTTGCCGCTGTCATGCGGTAATGAAATCGCTGCCAAAAGGTCATCTTGCCTGGCAAAAAAGTCAGGGTTCTGGCGGAGGTAGTCAACGACCTGATCCTCGCTTACGGTGTTCGTCTCGCTGTCACTCTGACACCCGGCCGGAGAAGCTTTACTGTTCATCGATTAACTGTCCTCAATAATTCCGTCATAGACGATGCAGGCCGGACCCGTCATGACGACCGGTGAATCCTCTGATACTGAAAAAGGCCACTGAATTTTCAAGCGCCCGCCTTTCAGGTCAACTTCTACTGCTTCGTCCAGTAAGCCGTTCAGGCAGCCAACCACCGTTGCTGCACAGGCTCCGGTCCCGCAGGCTAACGTCTCGCCCACTCCTCTTTCGTAGACCCTCAGTTTTATCCGATCGCGCTGAAGGACCTGCATGAACCCGACGTTAACGCTGTCCGGAAAGTCCGGATGAGCCTGAAGGGCTTGTCCTATCTCTTTGACGGCCGTGTTTTCAAGGTCTTCAACAATTATTACCGCATGGGGATTACCCATCGAGACAGCACCAAATTCGATCTCCAGATTGACGCCGTCAACGGTCAGCGTGCGATGATACCTGACGAGTCTTCTGTCTGCGCAAAAAGGCAGACAAGCGGGTTCCAGCACAGGCTTTTCCATGTCAACGGCAATGTCGCCGGACTCTTCGAAACGCAGAGAAAGAACCCGGTTGTGGGTTTTGACTGTCAGCGGGTTTTTCTGGCTGAGGCCTTTGGCCCTGACAAACAGGGCAAAGCATCGAGCGCCGTTTCCGCAGTGCTCCACCTCACTGCCATCGACATTAAAAATCCGGTAGTTGAAATCGACATCTGGCTGGCTAGGAGGCTCAACGAGCAGGAGCTGATCATAACCGATGCCCAGATGCCGGTCCGCGAGGGCCTTGATCTGCCCAGCTGACAGGGTTACTGCCTGTGTGACGCCGTCGACGACGGCAAAGTCGTTACCAAGGCCATGCATTTTTGTAAAAGATAAAGCCATCGTTTGCTTTCTGTGCTTAGTCCGGCAAGCAGCTTTCCAGGTGAAGCAGCTGTTCCACCGATTCCCGGGCTCTCACCAGATGATGCGTTGTACCATCAACCATTACCTCTGCCGCACGGGGCCGCGTATTGTAATTTGAGCTCATGACAAATCCGTAGGCTCCCGCAGACCGGACTGCCAGCAGGTCGCCTGCTTCCACACTGAGACTCCTGTCTTTGCCGAGAAAATCCGCTGATTCGCATACCGGCCCGACCACGTCATAGACCGCTACAGGCGTTTCGCGCCTGGAGACGGGGATGATTTCCTGCCATGCGCCATACAGAGCGGGGCGCAACAAGTCATTCATCGCACCGTCGACAATGGCGAAATTCTTATGCTCGGTGTGCTTGAGATACTCCACTGAGGTGACAAACAGTCCGGCATTTGCCGCAATAGATCGTCCCGGCTCAACGATGAGCATCATCTCCTTACCCTCAAACCGACTTCTTACCGCTGCCATGAGTTCGGAGGGAAGCGGTGGCTTTTCCTCGTCGTAAGTTACCCCCAAGCCGCCACCCATATCGAAATGGGAAATGGTAATGCCCTCTGCAGCCAGGGCATCTGTCATGAGGAGCAGACGATCAATTGCATCCAGGAAAGGTTCGACGGTGGTCAACTGTGAGCCGATATGACAGTCAATGCCGGTAACCCGGATGCCCGGCATCTGAGCGGCATCCCGGTAGACACGCAGCGCCGATTCGGCGGCAATACCGAATTTGTTTTCTTTCAGTCCGGTTGAAATGTAGGGATGGGTGCCCGCGTCGACGTCCGGATTGACTCTGATGGAGATAGGCGCTTCAACCCCGTGGGCTCTGGCAACATGGCTGATTCTTTCAAGTTCGGGTTCAGATTCAACGTTGAAACAATGAATCCCTGCCGCGAGGGCCTGCTCGATTTCCCCGACGGTTTTGCCCAGGCCTGAAAAAATGACCTTGCCAGGATCCCCGCCTGCTGCAATGACCCGCTTCAGTTCGCCGCCGGAGACTATGTCAAATCCGGCGCCCAGCCGCGCCAAAACGTTCAGCACTGCCAGGTTGGAATTGGCTTTTACTGCGAAACATACCAAACCAGAGACTCCGGACAGCGCTTCCTGATAGGCACGCAGGTGACGCTCGAGCGTTGCCCGGGAATAGACGAAGCAAGGAGTCCCGTAGGTCTCGGCAAGAGTTGCTACTGAAACGCTTTCAGCAAACAGCGTTTCGCCCTGATAGGTAAAGTGATCCATGGAGAAATCAGTTCCAGTGTCGACTGAGGCGTTCGCTCACCGCGTCCTCACAGGTTGCTCGCGGTGGGAGACTCGGGTCGAGTCAGCCCCCCTTTTTGTCCGCAGCCGGAAGCAAGACAAGCCAGTAAGACCATGCCTGCGTACCAAAGGGCAGTCCGATATCGGCGGGATGTTTTCATGTCTGACTGAGCCTCTATGAATGCGTGAACCAAGGCGGAGACTGGCGTACCGGGGGAAATCCTTGAGCTGCGCATTATACCGGTGCAGCACTCATAAACACAGGCCCAGACAGTCCAACAGCTCTGTAAAAGTTCTGATTTTTCGTATGGATCCGGCAATCGGCGCGGCTCTTGAAAAGCAGAATCAGGAACCCTATATTTTGCCAGACTTCAAGCAGCCGGTGGGCATTGCCTGCCCAGATTTCAACCGAGCGCCGGTTGCTGCCGCGACAGCGCGGTGACAGGCTTGCTTGTTATGGATGAACCAACAGTGACTTGTGGACGACGATGATTGAAATAAGCCATCTAACCAAAAAATTTGATCAGTTTGTTGCCGTTGATGATCTCAGTTTTTCGGTGCGAGAAGGGGAGGTTCTGGGGTTTCTTGGACCCAATGGCGCCGGTAAATCCACCACAATGAAGGTGATTACCGGCTTTCTGGCGCCTTCCGCCGGAAAAGTGACCATCGATGGTCACGACATCAGCAGTGCGGCACTCCAAGCCAAGCGCCTCATCGGATACCTGCCAGAGGGCGCGCCTTCCTACGGCGACATGACTACCCTTGAGTTTTTACGTTTCATAGCACAGATACGCGGCTTCCGGGGTGCTGAAATCGAGCAGCGGGTTGATCATGTAATCAACGAGGTGGCCCTCGAGAGTGTGCGCGATCAGTCTATCGAGACCTTATCTAAGGGTTTCAAGCGGCGGGTAGGTCTGGCTCAGGCGATCATGCATGACCCGAAGGTGCTCATACTCGATGAGCCTACGGATGGGCTGGACCCCAACCAGAAACATCATGTGCGAGCGCTTATCAAGAGCCTGGCTACCGATAAGATTGTAATCGTTTCTACCCACATTCTTGAGGAAGTCACTGCGGTCTGCTCACGAGCCGTCATCATTGCAAACGGGAAGATCGTGGCGGATGGCACCCCGGCTGAACTGGAATCACAATCGCGATTTCATCAGGCGATTCGCGTCACCCTGACTGACAGCCATGACCTGCTTGCCGACCTCAAGGCAGTGCCCGGCGTTGCTTCCGTGGAAGTTGCAGAGAGCAACGGGCTGGCTTACACAATATTTGCCGAAGGCGGAGCTTCTATCTTTTCGCAGGTGTCCGAAGTCGCTCAGCAGAAGCACTGGCCCATCAGCGAGTTTCACGTTGAGAGAGGACAGCTTGAAGATGTATTTCGCAGCGTGACTCAGCAATCGGAGGGGCGGGCTAATGGGTAATCTGGGCATCATTTTTAAGCGAGAGCTGTACAGTTATTTTGCTACGCCGCTGGCCTATGTGTTTATCGTGATCTTTCTGATCACCAACGGAATTTTCACCTTTGACCTGGGTGGATTCTTCCTGAGGGGTCAGGCAGACCTTCTGCCATTTTTCGGCTTTCATCCCTGGCTCTATCTCTTCATGGTTCCAGCGATTGCGATGACGCTGTGGGCTGATGAGCGCAAGACGGGAACCATTGAGTTACTCCTGACGCTTCCGGTAAGACTCGTTGATGCGGTGCTCGGAAAATTTCTGGCTGCATGGGTGTTAACCGGTATTGCGCTGGCATTGACCTTTCCGATCTGGGTTACTGTGAACTACCTGGGCGATCCGGATAACGGTGTGATCGTGGCAGCCTATCTGGGAAGCTGGTTTATGGCGGGTGGTTTTCTGGCCATCGGTTCCTGCATGTCCGCCTGTACTAAAAACTCCGTGATCGCTTTTATCCTGACCGTCGCTATTTGCTTTCTGTTTGTCATCATGGGGTCACCGATCCTGCTGAATGCGTTTCCTTCGTGGGTTCCTCAGTGGCTGGTTGATGCTTTTTCCGCTATGGGGTTTCTCACGCACTTCGACTCGATAGCTAAAGGTGTTCTGGATATCAGGGATTTTCTGTTTTTCAGCGTGTTTATCGGGGCCTGGTTGCTGGCCAGCGCCATTGTTATCGAAATGAAGAAAGCCAACTAGGAGGGAATGTGGTGAATAGCAAAGCTCTTTTTTCATCTGCCGGCCTGGCAGGCATTTTTTTCGGAGTGATCGTCAGTGTCATACTGATTACGATGCTTCCCGGTCTGCGTATTGACCTCACCGAGGACAGGCTCTACACCCTCTCGGAGGGAACGCGGAATATTGTTAGCAATCTGGAGACGCCGATTGAACTGCGTTTCTTTTACTCCGAAAGCGCCACAGAAGATCAGCCTCAGATCCGCGCTTATGGCAGCAGGGTTCAGGAATTACTGGAAGAAATCACCTTTGCCAGCGAGGGCAAGCTCACTTTGAACGTCATCGATCCGGAACCTTTTTCAGAAGAGGAAGATCTGGCGACTCAGTTTGGCATTCGAGCGGTTCCGGTGAGTCAGGGTGGTGAATCGATCTATTTTGGACTGGTTGCCTCTCAGGTCGTGGATGAGGCCGATTACAATCCACTGGCGCCCCCTGCTGTTGAAGCACTGCCTCTCATTCGTCCCGATCAGGAACAGTTTCTGGAGTATGAATTCATGAAGCTGATCTCCTCGGTGAATTCGCCAGAGCGCACAGTGATCGGGCTGATCACCGAGCTGGACATTGATGGAGGTTTTAATCCGGCAACGGGCCAGGCGACCTCACCGTGGTTTGTCATGGAAATGATACGGCAGCTCTATGATGTGCGCCGGGTCGACATCAATGCCGGCAGCATTGATGAAGACGTGGACATACTGATGATCGTGCATCCCCAGGAACTTTCCGATCAGATGCTGTACGCGGTCGATCAGCACGTCATGAAGGGTGGGCAGGCGATCGTCTTTCTTGATCCTAACGCAGATTCTCTGGTGACGCGGTCCCCACAGGGTGCGCTCATTCCCGCGGGGATGGGGTCAGACCTCGAAGTGTTGTTGTCTGCCTGGGGGGTCGAATATCAGGACGACAAAGTCCTGGCGGATAATGAGCTGGCTTTGCGTGTGAGAATGAGCCAGAACGAGAGACCCATGCCGCACCTGGGCATGGTCGGTGTGCCGCGAGCAAATCTTGATCAGGAAGATATCATCACCAGCCGTCTTGAGACGGTGAATTTCGCATCTGCCGGTGCCTTGTCTCAGTCAGACGGAGCCACCACGACTTTTGAGCCGCTAATTCGTTCATCGTCTGATGCGATGCTGATGGATGCGGCGCTGGTTGAAAATATGACAGATCCGTCGATTCTGTTCGATGAATTTCAGTCCCAGGGGACGAGTTACGTACTCGCTGCCCGGGTGAGCGGTGAAATCACTTCTGCCTTTCCAGGAGGCCGACCTGAGGTTCCGGACGACGCAGCTTCCGATGATCAGGACGACGCGGACGCAGCGCAGGACTCACTAGATTCCGCTTCCTCCGATAATCCGGCGATTTCCGAGAGCGATGCTGCCGAGACGCCTGAGGAGGCGCCAGCAGAAATGCATCTGGCGCAAACGCAGAGTCCAGCAAACATCGTCCTGTTTGCAGATACTGATTTCCTGACTGACAGGCTCTGGGTGCAGGTCGCCCAATTTCTCGGTCAGCGGATTCCACAGCCTTTCGCAAACAACGGTGACCTGCTGATCAACAGTCTTGATAATCTTAGCGGAGGGGCTGATCTGGTCAGTATTCGAAGCCGTGGAACTTACTCTCGACCGTTTACGCGAGTCATCGCACTGCAGCGAGAGGCAGACGACCGTCTGCGGACTGAAGAAGCAGACCTGCTCAACCGATTGTCAGAGACCGAGGCCGCATTGGCTGAGCTGAATCAGGATGAAGACGGCAATCCGCTCGGGCAACTGACGCCAGAAATACAGGCCGAAATAGATCGCTTTAACGGTGAAATGCTGGATACTCGCAGGCGGTTGCGCGACGTTCAGTTCCAGTTGACCGAGGATATTGATCAACTGGGCGCCAATCTGAAGGCAATCAATACTGGCCTGGTGCCTGTGTTGTTAACCATTTTTGCGCTACTCGCGCACTACACCAGACTGAGGCGTCGTCGTTCGGCCAGATAGGCAGAGACCGTGTCAGAATTTCCTTTTTATTTCCTGTTTGGGCGCGCAGGGGGCAGGTTCACCGAGATATGGGTTCCTTCCCCCAGTTTGCTGCGAATAATAAGCTCGCCGCCGTGAGCCTGCGCAATCAGTCGGCACAGATACAGTCCAAGCCCGAAACCCCCGGTGTTACGCTGTCGGGCACTGTCGGCACGGTAAAAGGGTTCACTGATCTGGTCGAGATGTTCCTCGGCAATCCCTTCCCCACGGTCTATGACCTCCACAATGGCCCGTTCCTCAAAAAAGGAGAGAGCGACGCTGATAGGGAGGCCTTTGCCGTGCCGAATGGCGTTGTTCAACAGGTTGGTGATGAGTAAACGCATGCGGAGACGGTCGATCAAAAATTCCCTGTCCTCTACCGGGCATTCAATCTGTAGTCCTCCCGGATAGTCCTGAAATTGCTCTGACACGCCGCGCACGAATTCGGAAATAAACACGGACTCTTCGGCCAATACGGCATGCTCATTGTTCAGCCGCTCTGTTTCGAGCAAATCCGAAATGAGCAGGTCGATCTCGTCAATATCCTCGCGGAGCTGCTCCTTTTCATCACTTTCCGGCATGAATTCCAGTCGCAGTTTGGCTTTGGTGATCGGTGTCCGCAATTCGTGGCTTATGGCCATCAGGAGCTGGCGCTTTGCTTCAAGCATCGACTGCAGCGAATCGGCCATGTGATTGATACTCTCCGTCAGTTCACCCAGTTCGTCCTGACGGTTGCTTTGAACCCGATAGCTTAGGTCGCCTTTTTCAATCCTCTCTGCCCCTTTCTTGAGCATCCTCACCGGGTCCAGCAGTCGATTGACCATGAAATAATTCAGGAAAAGTACGATGGCAGCGAGAGCCGCTCCCATATAAACGACAAAGAAGTTGATGTTGCTTTCATTCAGAGAGCGCTGATAGAGATAGAAGTCATAGCCGCCTCGATTCACCCGAATGATGTCCTCGTTGTCAATCGTGCGAACTTCGGCGTCGGTGGTGAGATTTCTGTTGAAGTCGGATGCGTCGACATTGAGACGGTTGTCCGGATCAGAGCTCCACCGCATGATCGGGTTGCGGATATTGATAGTCCAATCGAGCTCTTGGGCAAGGCGCATGGCATTACTCAGGTTAGGAGGCGTGCCAATGTCTTCGATGATGGATTCCACATTCCGCATGTAAAAATCCGGAATCGTTTCAATAGTGATTTCGGTCTGGTTGAGTGCTCGAAGTGATAGGGAAATTATCAGGAAAAAACTAACGACGGTGAAACCAAAGATTAACAGCAGTCTGACAAACAGAGATTTTTTGACGTACTGCAGTAGTGCCGTCATAGTTGCTCGCCGACAAAAGTATAACCACGCCCCCATACCGTCTTTATAAACCGAGGGGTCTTCGATGTGTCTTTTAACTTATGTCGTAAGCGGCTCACGAGTGTGTCGACTGCTCTGGAGAACAGTTCCGCATCTATACCGCGCAATCGATTCATGAGTTCGTCGCGGGTGAACGTTTTGTTCGGGAACTGCATGAAGAGTATGAGTAGCTCATATTCCATGGTTGTAAGATCGAGCACAGAGCCATCCAGTTTGACTTCACGCCGTGAGACGTCAACATCCAGGCCATTGACCGGTTTGATCTCACGCACTGTATTGTCGTCACTGCTGCGGCGGAGGATATTATGGATGCGCGCTACCAGTTCTCTTGGTTCAAAAGGCTTGGGCAGATAATCGTCTGCACCAAGTTCAAGACCTACGATACGATCGGTGACCTCGGCGTGGGCGGTCAGCATGAGAATCGGAAGCTGCCCGAAAATTGAAGACTTGGCACGTATTTCCCGGCAAATTTCAAAGCCATCCTTTTCCGGGAGCATGACGTCGAGAATCAACAGATCGGGCTTAATCTTCTTAATCATTTCGAAGCCCTTGCTTGGGGTTAAAGCGACATGCGCGTTCATGTCATAACGCTCCAAGTACTGTACGAGTAATTTGCCCAGTTTCTCGTCATCGTCAATGATCAGGATTTGCTTCATCGTGTTGAATTTCCTTGCAGAATTCGGCAATGGTACGAATAAGATTTGGCGAAATCAATTGTAAACAAAGGGCTGGATGCCATGGAGTGGCAAACCCGGCAAAGTTGTTTCTTTGGGCAGATGCGCGGTTTTTCTGCATGCTGGATGCTTCTGTTTGAGCCCAAAAAGGCAGTATGACCGGGTCAAGTGAAATTTGAGCAGTCGGGTCCGTGGCTCTCCGGGGTCTTGAATTTCCGGTGATCAGACCTATTTAGCCTACATGTCGACCTTGGCGAGGAAACCCGTTTTGAGATTCTTTCAAAGGCTTACAGTGAGTCTGGTCTCTGGCGCAGTGCTCTGGCTCTGCGCGGCTGCCGGAATAGCGCAGCCCCAGGACTATGCGCACTTCAGTACGGACGATGAAGCCAACAACATTGAGATTTTTAAGCGCACCAGCCCTTCGGTGGTAAATATCACCAATGCCCGGCGGGTAAGGTCGTTCTACTCTCTCAATCCTCAGGATGTGCCTCAAGGCAGCGGCACCGGATTTGTCTGGGATACGCAGGGGCATATCGTGACCAATTTTCACGTGGTACAGCAGGCAGATAGGGTGCTCGTCACGCTTCAGGATGGGATGACCTTTGATGCGGTACCGGTAGGTGTTGCCCCCAATCATGATCTGGCAGTGCTGAAGATCGAGGCGGATGATGTGGAGTTGATTCCGATTGTACCGGGGGACTCCTCATTGCTGGAGGTAGGTCGTAAGGTGGTTGCCATTGGTAATCCTTTTGGCCTTGACACCACAATGACCGTCGGCGTGGTCAGTGCCCTTGGCCGGGAAATTGATTCGGTAACCCGCCGCAAAATATCGGATGTCATTCAGACCGATGCGGCAATCAATCCCGGGAACTCCGGTGGGCCTCTGCTTAATTCGCTGGGAGAATTGGTAGGCGTTAACACGGCGATTTACAGTCCGAGCGGAGGCAGTAGTGGTATCGGTTTTGCGATTCCTGCCAATACGGTCAACCGCATTGTGCCAGAGCTGATCCAGTTCGGCCGCATACAAACACCGATTCTCGGCATCAATCTACTTCCTCAGGCCGAATATTACAGGCGCCTGTGGAAGATTGACGGGGTAATTGTGCTGGACACCCTTGCAGGCGGTGATCCCGAGCGGCTCGGTATGCGAGGTCTGACCCGGGTCGATGGCGGCCGAATCCGGTTGGGTGACGTGATCGTGCGTCTGGACGAAGAGCCAATCAGTAATGAGAATGACCTTGCGGCATTTCTTGAAAACAAGCGAGCAGGGGAGCGTGTTACAGTCACCACACGACGGGATAATCGCGTACTGGAATATGAGATAGAGCTGCAGGCTCCGCCGTCGCCCTGATTTGCCCTCAGTGCAGTTCCGCAAGCAGCGGGGTCAGGCAGCACCAGCACCTAACGCTGCGCCAGCCGGTCTCTCGCTGTGTTAATGGCCTTTAGTACCTGCTTCGGAGCTGTGCCTCCGAAGTGGTCTCGCGCGTTGAGCGAGCCCTCAAGCGTGAGGCATTCAAATACCTCTTCGCCGATTCCAGAGTAGAAGCCCTTCAGCTCTTCCAGGGACAGTTCGCTAAGATCCTTTTCCTGTTCAATGGCCGATGCCACTGCCTTACCTACAATCTCGTGCGCGTCCCGAAACGGGATCCCTTTCTTGACCAGGTAATCTGCCAGATCAGTCGCAGTAGCGTAACCCTTCATGGCGGCCCTTCGCATGTTGCCCCGGTTGCACTTGATTGCCGGTATCATGCCAAGATAGGCGGATAGGCAGTCACGCACAGTATCGAGCAAATCAAACAGCGGCTCCTTGTCTTCCTGATTGTCTTTGTTGTAAGCCAGAGGTTGAGATTTCATCAGAGTCAGTAGACCCATCAGATGCCCGGTGACCCGACCGCTTTTTCCTCTAACGAGTTCCGGGACATCCGGATTCTTCTTCTGAGGCATTATTGAAGAACCGGTACAGAACCGATCGGGGAGCTGAATAAAATCAAATTGCGCGGAAGCCCAGAGCACCAGTTCTTCTGAGAACCGAGAGAGATGCGTCATTATGATGCTTGCTGCAGCTGCCAGCTCAATAGCGAAATCCCTGTCACTGACGGAGTCCAGTGAGTTGGCAGTAGGTGCGGAGAATCCAAGCAGGTCTGATGTGTAGTGCCGGTCAATCGGAAATGTTGTCCCCGCAAGAGCAGCGGCACCCAGTGGTGACAGGTTAACTCGCTTGCGGCAATCCATCAGGCGCTGATAGTCCCGATCGAGCATTTCGAACCACGCCAGCAGATGATGACCGAAGCTGACAGGCTGGGCCGTTTGCAAATGCGTAAATCCCGGCATCACCGTTTCAGCTTCCCGCTCGGCGAGACCAAGCAGAGCCGCCTGGAGCTCAGTAATGATGGCGGCGATGCGATCGATCTCATGGCGTACGAAAAGCCGAATGTCAGTGGCAACCTGATCGTTGCGAGAGCGGCCGGTATGGAGCTTTTTGCCGGTGTCACCGATTCGCCGGGTCAGAGCCGCTTCGATGTTCATGTGGACATCTTCCAGTGCAACCTGCCAATCGAAGTCTCCCCTTTCAATATCTGAGCGGATGCCTTCCAGGCCTTCAATAATTTCTGTAGTGTCTGCTGGGGTAAGTATGCCGGTTTTTTGCAGCATACGAGCGTGGGCAATCGAACCCTCAATGTCATAAGGATAGAGTCGGTAGTCGAAGGAAACCGATGCGGTGAAGCGTTCAACGAATTCATCGGTCGATTCCGTGAACCTGCCACCCCACAGTTTAGTGGTGTCGCCGGAGTTGTCGCTCATGAAGCTGCTCTTTGTTGTATGTAAAAGCAGGGATTATAGCAAGTTGCCACAGGGGTAATAAGCGGCCCGTCGTAAAACTCGGTCAGACAAACCGGCCAATTTACTTTACTATGCCGGTATATCACTCAGTACATCTTCCTGATAAGTCATGAGCACGCAAGATCTTATTCGCATCGCAACCCGGGAAAGCCCGTTGGCCTTATGGCAAGCCAATTATGTGAAGGATGCCCTGCAGAGGCATCATGGAAATCTTGTCGTTGAGCTGGTTCCGATGACCACTCGCGGGGATCAGATTCTGAATTCTCCTCTGGCGAAAGTGGGCGGCAAGGGCCTGTTTGTCAAAGAGCTGGAAAAGGCCATGCTGGAGGGGCGTGCCGACATTGCCGTTCATTCAATGAAGGACGTTCCGATGTCCTTTCCGGAAGGATTGAAACTGGCCGTGGTGTGTGAAAGAGAAGATCCGGCTGATGCCTTCGTATCCAATAAATTTCCAGCGCTGCTGCAGCTTCCGAACGGAGCGCGCGTAGGGACCTCCAGTTTTCGCCGTCAGTGTCAGTTGCAGTCCGAGAGACCGGATATCCAGATCTGTGATCTCAGGGGTAACGTCGGTACTCGCCTGGGCAAGCTTGATGCCGGTGAATATGACGCCATCATTCTTGCGTCTGCGGGCCTGATTCGGTTGGGTCTGCAGCATCGGATTAATGAGCGACTTTCATTTGACCTCAGTTTGCCGGCAGGCGGGCAAGGGGCGGTAGGCATTGAATGCCGTGCTGATGATGAGAAAACCTATGAGCTGATTCAGTGTCTTCATCATCATGAAACTGCCATCCGGGTATCTGCAGAACGGGCGGTAAACGAGCGGCTTGATGGTGGCTGTCAGGTCCCTATTGCCAGCTATGCTGAAGTGCAGCAGGGCAGTGTTTTTCTGCGCGCGCTCGTGGGCGCACTCGATGGCTCAGTCATCTATCGGAGTCAGAAGTCCGGTTCGACGCAGGACGCTCGTCAACTGGGAATCAGTGTCGCTGAGGATTTATTGTCCCAGGGAGCTCGGTCGATACTGGATTCGATTGAGAAGATGACATGAAGCCGCGCAGCTAACCTCACCGCGATGAACCCGAATGCAACCTCGTCTCGCCTGCTGAAAGATCAGGTTATTCTGATTACTCGAGCAGAGCATCATCAGGCTTCTTTACGACAAGCCATTGAAGCGCGATGCGGTTCCTGGATAAGCCTGCCTCTGATTAACATCGCTCGGCTGTCGGATGCAGAGCTCCAGCAGGCCCGCGATAAAATTCAGGAGCTGGATCGTTATGACATCGTCGTTTTTGTCAGTCAGAACGCGGCAAGATTTGGCGCGGAATTGATTGCTAATTACTGGCCTCAACTGCCGATACAGCAGCGGTTTATTGCCTTCGGGCAGGGCACTGCAGCGCTGCTTGCAGAGATGCTCGCCGCCAAAGTAGAGTTCCCGGTTGACGGGAGCGACAGTGAAGCCGTTTTGAGGTTACCTGCACTGAACGCGGTGGCGGGGCGTAAGATTCTCATCTTACGCGGCGTCGGCGGACGGGAACACCTTGCACAGACGCTGAGCCGCAGAGGGGCTTTCACTGATTACGGAGAGCTTTATCGGCGCGAGGTGCAGCAACACAATGGCTCTCATGTGGCGACCGAATTGCGTGATCGCGGATTGAGCGCGGTGACCGTCCATAGTGGAGAGTCGTTAGCTGCGCTCGGGGAGCTGGTTGGAGCGCATCTGCTTGAGCTGTTCACCATGCCTCTGGTGGTCCCCTCTGAGCGAGTCGCGGCACAGGCACGGGAACTGGGTTTTCTGAACGTTCATAACGCAGGCGGGGCGGGCGATGAGATGATGCTTGCAGCTCTCGTAAAAATCTATTCGAGCGGTCACTGAGCAGGCCGATTAACTGTTCATGAATCCAGGGATGCAAGGCGGGATATTTTTGTGACCGATCAGCCAGAAACACCGAAAATTCTCGATCAGATTTCTAAGGGCACCAATGCCAGCGTGACGCGTAAGCAGCAGAACGCTCGCCGTCGTTTCATCATCGTTCTGGTTCTGCTCGTGCCCCTGTTCGGCGCCATTGGTCTGCTCGGCTTCAGGCAGTTTGAGCTGCAGGCTATGTTGACCGAGCTTCAGTCAACCGAGGACAGGACGGATGAATTGAGCCTTGCTCTGCAGCTGCAGCAGGAGGACATACAGCGGCTGCGTGATGAGATTGCGGATCTGTCGATTCCGGATCAAGGCAATGAGGCAGAGTTTCTCGCACTTCAGCGCAGAATCGACTCCGATCTGGCGCAGCTTGATCAAAGAGTAGCGGAACTGACCGAAAGAGGCCTCGAGGCCGCTGCGCCGCAGGATTCCCGCTGGAAAATTCTGGAGGCCAACTACTTTGCCAGACTGGCAGCACAGAAACTTGAGCTCGAGCGGGATATCCCGTCCGCGATGAACTTACTGCAAAGGAGCGATCGAGCGTTGTCGGAGTCCGGCAGCACCAACGTGCTTCGCGTCAGACAGCAGCTTGCGAGAGACATTGAAGTATTGCGTTCGATGTCGATCCCTGATCAGGAAGCGGCCATTTTTCGAATACAGGCGCTGATTGAACGGGTGGAAAGTTTGAGTCTGCTCGGCTCCCAGCGTGAAAAACTGCTCAGCGGACAAACTGTAAGCTCGGCCGGAACCGATGAGTTGGCCGGTGATACCACGGGCCTGCTTGACACTACCCTTGAATTTCTTGGCACCGTTTTTGTCTGGCGGAAGTGGGAAGATTCCCCGGAAGCCATGTTGATCTCCGGTCAGGAAGCCGTCATCAGACAAAACTTCCGCCTGATGCTGGAACAGGCGAAGTTTGCTGTTTTGAACCGGAGTGAATTGCTTTATCAGCATCATCTGAAGAACGCACTGGACTGGCTTCAGACCTATATGGTGACCGATACGGGCTCCGGTGAAGCTGCCTTTCTTGAGCTCGCTGAGTTAACTGCGGTCGAAGTGGACCCGGAGCTGCCCAGTTTGGCTGAATCGCTTCGTACCCTGGAGCAGCTTGCTGCGTCGGTGCGCTAAATGATTCGCCTGTTTATCTTCAGCCTGCTGGCAATTGTGGTGTCACTCTGGGTCACGCTGTCCGTCGGCTTCCCGAGTGATCCCGGGTATCTTCTGATCGCATTCGGTGAATATACCTTTGAAACCAGCCTGTTCGCTCTGCTAGTCCTGATTCTCTTCATCTACCTCTGCGTCCGTTTGCTGCTGTTGATATTAGGATGGGTTAATCCGATGCGTCTGGTAGCTGCCGGCAAAGAGATGTCCCGGCGCAGGCGAACCCGAAGCAACACGCTTGAAGGCTTGCACTATTTCGCTCGCGGTAACTGGCAATCCGCTCTCAAATTGCTGCGCAAAGGGCTGAAGGATAAAGACGCCAGCGTGGTGAACTATCTTGCAGCTGCGTATGCCGCCTTTGAAGTGGGCGAGAAAGATGAGTGGAAACGTTTGCTCGAACTGGCGGAAGGTGCATTCCCTGTCTCCAAGTCAACGATTAATTCCCTGAGGGCGCAGCTTCTTTATCGCTCAGAGCAGCTGGAGCAGTGTCTCGCTGTGCTTGAACAGGCAAAGAAAACCTCTCTTAACGATCCAACTTTAATGACCCTGCTCAAGGATGTGTATTTCAAGCTGGAAGAATGGAGTGCGCTTGAATCCTTACTGCCGACGCTTGAGAAAAATAAAGTGATTGCATCGGATGAAGCAGGAAGGATACGCAAACGACTTTTGATGGAGAATCTCAGCCGTCATTATGAAAAAGCGGTGAATGGCTCTGACAGTGAACAGGCGCAGCTTCGCAAGCAATGGAAAAAAATTCCGCAGCTGTTTCAACAGGATGCTGAAGCAGTTGGATACTACTCGAATCTGCTGCTCGATCTTGGTGATAAAGAGCAGGCCGCGAAAACCATCGAGCATGCACTGGAAAAATGCTGGGATGCTGATCTGATCCGTCAATATGGTGCTATCGACTATGACAGCCACTCCCGTCAGTTGCTTGTGGCAGAGGGCTGGCTAAAATCGCGGCCGGCGGACGCGGAGCTGCTACTGACGCTTGCGCGACTCTGCATGCGCGGACGGCTTTGGGGTAAAGCCCGAGAGTACTATGAGGCCAGCATCAAGATTAAGCCAACCGTTTGCGCTCTCGGTGAACTGGGAAGGATGCTGAGGCAACTCGGGGAGATGGAGGCCAGTGAATCCTGCTTGCGCCGGTATGATGAAATGGTTGGTGGTCAGTTGTTGAACTTGCCCATGCCGGAAAAAGACAGGCAAACCGGTTAATTCCTGAGGCTCAGGAGTCGATACCCAGGTCTTGCCAGAGACTGTCAACTCGCGTTTTGACCTCATCCGACATGGTGATCGTGGAGCCCCACTCACGCTCCGTTTCTCCCGCCATTTTGTTCGTGGCATCCAAGCCCATCTTTGATCCCAGCCCTGCAACGGGCGAGGCAAAATCGAGGTAGTCTATGGGCGTATTGTCTATCATCACGGTGTCCCTTATGGGATCCATGCGTGTGGTAATCGCCCAGATAACATCTTCCCAATGCCGGATATTGATGTCTTCATCAACGACTACGACAAATTTGGTGTACATGAACTGACGCAGGAAGGACCAGACACCCATCATCACGCGTTTGGCGTGGCCGGGATATTGTTTCTTCATACTGACGATTGCCATGCGATAAGAGCAGCCCTCAGGGGGTAGATAGAAATCGACGATCTCAGGGAATTGCTTTTGCAGCAGCGGGACGAAGACCTCATTGAGGGCCACGCCCAGCATGGCCGGCTCATCGGGCGGTCTGCCAGTATAGGTGCTGTGATAGATAGGGTCCCTGCGATGCGTGATCCGCTTGATGGTAAACACCGGAAAGCGCTCCACTTCGTTGTAGTAGCCGGTGTGGTCACCGTAGGGACCTTCATCTGCCATCTCGTCAGCTTCAATGACACCCTCCAGGACAATCTCCGCACTGGCCGGCACCTGTAAATCATTGGTCAGAGATTTCACAACTTCGGTTTTGCTGTTTCTTAGCAGGCCTGCAAATGCGTATTCGGACAAAGTGTCAGGTACCGGCGTGACCGTCGCCAGCACGGTAGCGGGGTCCGCGCCGATGGCAATCGATACCGGAAAGCCTTCGCCCGGGAATTTGTCTTGCCACTCTTTAAAGTCCAGCGCTCCACCCCTGTGCGACAGCCAGCGCATGATCAGCTTATTCGGGCCAATCTTCTGCATCCGGTAGATGCCTAGATTCTGCCTGTCCTTTTCCGGTCCCCGGGTTATCACCAAGGGCCAGGTAACCAGGGGTCCTGCATCGCCGGGCCAGCAGGTCTGGATGGGCAAAAACCCGAGGTCCACGTCCTCTTCAGCGATCACAACTTCCTGGCAGGGGGCTGTTTTTCGAACCGCCGGAGGCATGTTCAGGACATTTTTGTAGCTGGGCAAGCTCTGCCATAAATCGCGCCAACCCTTCGGGGGCGAGGGTTCCTTTAAAAACGCCAGCAGTCTGCCAACGTCCCGCAGACCTTCCAGATCCTGCTGCCCCATAGCCAGTGCGATTCGCTTGGTATTGCCAAAAAGATTGGCAAGCAGGGGAACAGACGAACCCTTTGGATTTTCGAACAACAAAGCCGGGCCGCCGTTTCGCAAACAGCGATCAGCAATTTCTGTGATCTCCAGATTGGGATCGACTTCTGCAGTGATTCGTTTGAGTTCGCCTTCCTGCTCAAGCAGGCTGATGAATTCGCGCAAATCTTTGAAGGACATGGGGACGAGTAATTATTCGGTCAGTGAGAGCGGATCGGCGAACTACTTGCGCTTCATAGCGTTAAAGAATTCGTCATTGGTTTTGGTGTCTTTGAGTTTATCCAGGATGAACTCGGTAGCCTGCACGTCTTCCATAGAGCTGAGCAGTTTGCGCAGAATCCACATACGCTGCAGTTCTTCCTCTGAAGTGAGCAGATCTTCCCGGCGTGTACCTGAACGTCTGACATTAATCGCGGGATAGACTCGCTTCTCGGCGATCTTGCGGTCCAGATGCAACTCCATGTTGCCTGTACCCTTGAATTCTTCGTAGATGACTTCATCCATTTTTGAACCGGTCTCGATAAGCGCTGTTGCGATGATCGTGAGACTGCCGCCCTCTTCTAAATTCCTCGCGGCTCCGAAGAAACGCTTGGGGCGCTCAAGAGCATGCGCATCCACACCACCGGTCAGCACTTTGCCCGAGGAAGGCACAATCGTGTTGTATGCCCTTGCCAGGCGCGTAATGGAGTCGAGGAGAATCACAACATCTTCTTTGTGCTCGACCAGTCGCTTCGCTTTTTCAATGACCATCTCAGCCACCTGCACGTGTCGTGAAGGGGGTTCATCAAAGGTGCTGGCGACAACCTCGCCCCTGACTGAGCGCTGCATTTCCGTGACTTCTTCCGGACGCTCGTCAATCAGCAGAACAATCAGACGGCATTCCGGGTTGTTTCGGGTGATCGACTGAGCGATGTTCTGGAGGATTAGCGTCTTACCTGCCTTTGGTGGCGACACCACTAATCCGCGCTGCCCTTTGCCAATGGGAGACGTCAGGTCGATGACGCGGGCGCTGAGATCTTCGGTGCTGCCGTTGCCCACCTGTAACTCGAGTCTGTCCTGAGGGAACAGCGGAGTCAGGTTTTCAAACAGGATTTTGTTCTTGGAGTTATCAGGCTTGTTAAAGTTGATCTCACTGATTTTCAGTAGGGCAAAATACCGCTCACCGTCTTTTGGCGGTCTGATTTTTCCCGCGACAGTATCCCCGGTGCGCAGATTAAAACGGCGGATCTGACTGGGTGAGACGTAAATATCGTCCGGCCCGGCCAGATAAGATGAATCAGCAGAGCGCAGAAAGCCAAAGCCATCCTGCAAAATCTCCAGCACCCCGTCTCCATAAATATCTTCGCCGTTTTTCGCGTGCTTCTTGAGAATGACGAAAATGATGTCCTGCTTGCGGGTCCGGGAAACGTTCTCCAGACCCATTTCTTGCGCGGTTTCGATAAGTTCGCCAATGGGCTTCTGTTTTAATTCGGTGAGATTCATAGTTGGAAGTCTTTCAGTGTGGGCCAGCAGAGGGTCGGGTCAGGGCACGTTCATTCAGCTTGGCACTGCCTTCGCGTCCGCATGCTGTGGGTAAATAGTACGTCGGAATTTATTGGAAATTTATGGAAAGTTTATGGAAAGATAGTCAGTTGAAAAATAAGTCGTGATTGCCTTTTCGGTTCCGATAGCGGCAATCTGCAGGAAGCGCCTGTCGCGATCCTTGCTGATTCGGTCTGTTATTGCGCGTGCTAGGCCTCTCTTAAGGGCTGTCTAGCGGCCGAGTTGTTGCGCTTTCATACACCGTGTCGGCCGGTCTCGGTGTCCCTCTAGGCTCGCGGCCTCGGCCGATGACTCTGCCGCGACTGTCCTAACCATTATCAGACCCACGCTGGCCTCAGAAATCTTGACATGCAGTGAATCGAGTAGTCGGCAGGGTGAGCTAAAACTGTGTGGAATCAGTCGCTTATGGCAGCGGCAGTTCCAGGGAATTCGGTAAATGCGTGCGCCGAAGGCCTCGACGCACGGCCATTAAACGCAATTTATATAGCGCTGTCAATAAATGCAGCCAGCTGTGATTTAGAGAGCGCGCCCACCTTTTCACCGACCTTGTCGCCATTATTGAACAGGATCAAAGTCGGGATGCCACGTATCCCGTATTTAGGTGCAGTCTCAGTATTGGCGTCGACATCCATTTTGCATATCTTCAGCTTGCCTTCATAGTCGACGGCGATTTCTTCCAGAACCGGCGCAATCATTTTGCAGGGTCCGCACCATTCAGCCCAGAAGTCTACCAGGACTGGCCCATCGGCCTGCAATACGTCTTGTTCAAAGCTGCTGTCTGAAATGTGAACGATGTTTTCGCTCATGAGAAAATCCTTATGAATATCAAAAAGTGTGTTGCCTGTTCGATTTCGAACATGCAGTGGAACAGGCGGTTAGGATAGGACGAACGGGCGCACGTCCGAGTAATTTCGGCCTCTAATCATAAGCGTAATTCAGAATGAATCAAGCTTTGACGTCATTTCTTTACGTCGATTTGGTCAGCCTGTTTGTTGTAACAACCGGCCCACATGCTTTGCAAAATAGGTCAGTATGCCGTCGGCACCTGCCCGTTTGATGGCTATCAGAGATTCGAGCGCAATCCGGTCTTTGTCCAGCCAGCCATTTTGAAACGCTGCCATGTGCATTGCGTACTCACCGCTTACCTGATAGACAAAGGTCGGGACCGCCAGCTCGCGCTTTACCCGGCTGACGATATCGAGGTAAGGCATGCCGGGCTTAATCATCACCATGTCAGCCCCCTCTGCAAGGTCGAGAGCAACTTCATGAAGTGCTTCGTCGCTGTTGGCGATGTCCATCTGATAGCTGTCCTTGCTGCTGGCACCCAAGTTTCCGCTCGAGCCTACGGCGTCGCGAAAGGGTCCGTAATAGGCTGACGCATACTTTGCGGAATACGCGAGTATCCGGGTATGAATTTGCTGGTTGTCTTCCAGCGTTTTACGAATTGATCCGATTCTGCCATCCATCATGTCAGATGGGGCAACCACATCGGCTCCTGCTTCTGCATGGGAAAGTGCCTGTCGACAGAGAACCTCTACGGTGGCTTCGTTTATCACGTAGCCACTGTCATCAATAATCCCGTCTTGACCGTGCGTGGTATACGGATCAAGGGCAACGTCCGTAATCACCCCCAGCTCGGGAAAGCGGGATTTCAACGCTCTTACCGCATTCTGGACCAGCCCGTCAGGATTGTAGGCCTCCCTACCATCGAGACTTTTGGATTCCTGCCCGACGACCGGAAAGAGCGCGATGGCTGGAATACCCAGTTGCACCAGTTCCTCCGCTTCTTGAAGAAGAAGGTCAATACTCAAACGACAGATTTCAGGCATGGAGGGTATGGCCTGCTTGTCGCCAGATCCCTCTTTGACGAACACCGGGAAGATCAGGTCGTCTGCGCTTAATTGCGTTTCACGCATAAGGCGGCGTGAAAACTGGTCTCGACGCATCCGTCGCATGCGGGTCAGAGGGAATTTTCTGTCAGTCTGATTGTGGGACACGAAGTACTCGCTTTAGTCCGACCTGAGTAGCGGGTCGCTTGTTAATTGATGAGTGGAGAGAGATTATAGCGTAGTCGTTCAGAGTTACTAACCCGATCCATCCAGCGTTGGCTGTGATTTGCGAGGTCTTGCAGTCAGGCAGTAGCCTGGACGACAGATTCTGTGGCCCCAGAATCTTTTCTGTTTGAGGTATGAGACGTGAGTAAAACGAAGATCCCGGTGATTGTCGCCCTAGCTGTTGCCCTGGGCTGCTTCTATTTTTTTGACCTCGGGCGGTTCATTACGCTCGGATTCGTGCAGTCCCAGATCATGACCCTGCAAGAATTCCGGGAGACAAATTTTCCACTCGCCGCTGGCCTGTACTTTTCTGCTTATGTGGCGATCACGGCATTTTCAATTCCCGGGGCAGTCATCATTACCCTCCTTGGCGGAGCCATGTTCGGCCTGTTCTGGGGTACGCTGCTGGCCTCATTTGCCAGTTCCATCGGTGCCACGGCGGCATTTTTGATCGCCCGGGTGCTGTTGCGCGACTGGGTGCAGTCACGCTTTGGTGAGTCTCTGAAACCCATCAATGAGGGTATCGAAAAGGACGGCGGGTTCTACCTCTTCAGTCTGCGAATGGTCCCCTTGTTTCCGTTTTTTCTGGTGAATGTGGCAATGGGTCTGACGCCGATTCGCGTGCGATCGTTTTATTTCATCAGCCAGCTGGGCATGTTGATGGGTACGGTAGTTTACGTCAACGCAGGCGTGGAACTGGCCCGGATCAATTCACTGTCCGGCTTGGTGAGTGCGCCTGTTCTTGTCTCACTGGCTCTGCTTGGTGTGTTTCCTCTGGTCGGAAGAGCGATCGTGAATCAAATGAAGCGCAAAAAGCTGACCAAGCAATATCCCCGGCCAGAATCGTTTGACGCGAATGTTGTTGTGATCGGCGGCGGTTCTGCTGGCCTGGTTGCTGCCATTATCGGGGCAGGTTCGAAGGCGAAGACTGTTCTGATTGAGAAGGACAAAATGGGTGGAGATTGTCTGAATACCGGGTGTGTGCCAAGCAAGACCCTGATTCGCAGTGGTCGCATCATGTCCTACATCCGAAGAGCCGAGGAATTCGGGCTGGTGGACGCTAGCGCTCAGGTGGATTTTGCGGCGGTCATGGAGCGAGTCCAGAGCGTGATTCAAACCATTGAACCTCATGATTCAGTCGAGCGCTTCACTTCGCTCGGAGTTGAATGTGTTCAGGGTGAGGCCTTCATCAAATCTCCCTATGAAGTCGCGGTAGGAGAGCGCACGATAACCACACGGTCGATTATTGTCGCGACCGGCGCCCGCCCCCTGATTCCTGAAGTAAGCGGGTTGGAAGACACGGGATATCTGACCTCTGACACCATCTGGAGACTTCGAGAGCTGCCAAAACGTCTCCTGGTTGTGGGGGCCGGGCCAATAGGCTGTGAACTGGCACAGGCGTTTAGCCACCTTGGTTCACAAGTCACTCAGGTCGATATGGCAGAGCGCATCATGCCGAGGGAAGATGCTGAAGTGTCGGCAGCTGTGACCACGCGATTTGAGAAGGATGGCATCACTGTGCTGACCGGACATAGTTTGCGTCGTTTCTTTGTTGAGCACGGGCAGAAAAAAGTTGAAGTGTCGAGTAACGGCGAGACCCGGGTGCTCGAATTCGATCAAGTCCTGGTCGCAGCCGGGCGAAAGCCGAACACCGAAAATTTCGGTCTGGAAGAGTTGGGTGTGGCTCTGACGCCATCCGGCACAATTGAAATCAACAGCGCCATGCAGACGTCCTACCCGAACATTTATGCATGCGGGGATGTTGCAGGGCCGTATCAGTTTACTCACATGGCTTCGTTTCAGGCCTATTTCGCCTCTTTGAATGCGCTTCTTGGTGGGCTTTGGCGCCTGCGGGCTAACTACCGGGTTGTGCCGTGGGCGACGTTCACCAATCCCGAGGTCGCGCGCGTTGGCTTAAGTGAGCAGGAAGCGCAGCAACGCAAAATTGGCTATGAGCTGACCCGCTATGGGCTCGATCATCATGACCGGGCACTGGCTGACGGTGAAGCGCACGGGTTCGTCAAAGTGTTGACCGTGCCGGGTACAGACAGAATTCTGGGTGTAAGCATTGTCGGCTATCATGCCGGTGAACTTATCGGGGAGTATGTGTTCGCCATGACCCATGGACTGGGTCTGAAGAAAATCTCCGCGGTTACCCACATTTATCCGACTTGGTCTGAATCCAATAAATTCGCTGCCAATGCCTGGCGCAGTGCTCGCCTGCCGGACAAGTACCTCCCCTATATCGAGCGTTTTTTTCGCTGGCAAAGAGGGAGATAGAAATCTGACGGAATCGCTTAGTTGCTGTTCCAATCAGCGAGATAGCGGTCAAAGTCCAGTGTATCGCTGGCTTCGATTTCAGCCTGTTTCTTGAGAGAGAGCTCACTGGCACCGATAAAATCCGTGAGCGTGCGTTCGTCCAGAGTGCTGCTGAGGAGCTCCTCCTGAGTCTGTTTTGATCTTTCGAGTGAAAATTCAAAAAAAGACAGCTTGTTTTGTTCCATCTCTTTAAGCATCCGCCCGGAAGGTGTCAGCTCTGGATCTTTGACCTTTGCTCGCTGTGCTGCCAGCGCATCACTGTAACCTGCTTCGCTGTGGCAGTAATTCAGAATCGTGCTGCTGTGATGGATATCATTCAGGAGTGATTCCGCCCATTCTCTCATGGCTATCGTTTGGCCGGTGCGAGACAGCATCAGCTCGGGATCTCGACCCTGCTCAACGACAAGTTCGAGGTTTTTCGCGACCTCGAAGAATTCGCCTTCATTGCACTGCGGGCTGTCATTGAGCAAGCAGTGAAGCAGGAAACTGTCCAGAAACTTAATCTGTTCCGGATCGATGCCGAGCGGCAGGAACGGATTGAGATCAAGCGCCCGAACCTCGACATACTCAATGCCTTCGCGGGTCAGACCATCCAGCGGCTTGGTGCCGCTTGGCACATTCCGCTTGGGGCGAATAGTAGAGTAGAACTCATTTTCCAGCTGCAGCAGATTGGCATTGATCTGCACCGGCTGGTTGCCTTCTCGACGGCTTATTGCTTCATATTCCGGATAAGGCGTGTGCATCGCGCTGTTGAGACATTCCACATAGGCGTCCAGTTCGTTGTAGCAAACAAACAGAGATTTCTGAGCCTCACTCTTATAGCCTAGGCTGCCCATGCGCAAACAGGTCGCGTGCGGAAGGTAAAGGCTGTGGTCATCTAATTCGGCCAGCGAGTGTTCCCGGCCCTGGGCGAAGCATTTGCAGGCCGCTGGAGAGGCCCCGAACAGATAGACCAGCAGCCAGGAGAATCGGTGAAAATTTCGGATCAGGTGCAAATAGCGTGAGGTTTTAAAATCCTTCAAGGATTCCTGGCTCCCGCAAATTTCTTTGAAAGGCTCCCAGAACGCATCCGGCATGGAGAAATTGTAGTGCAGGCCAGCCACGACCTGCATGAGACTGCCGTATCGATGGTGAAGGCCGCTGCGATAGAGCGTTTTCATCCTGCCTATATTCGACGACCCGTACTGAGCGAGCGGTATTTCAGTATCCGGATGTAAGGGGCATGGCATGCTGCAGACCCAGAACATCTCCTGCTCCTCGAGATTTTCCAGAGAGAAGCGGTGAATGTTTTCCAGCATCTTCAGGCAATCCTGAATGCCGGCGTAGGCCGGGGTTATAAATTCCAGCAGGGCCTCGGAAAAATCGGTGGTGATGTACGGGTTGGTGAGCGCGGACCCCAGAGCTTCAGGATGCGGGCGCGTGGAGATGTGCCCTGCCGGTGTCACGCGCAGGCATTCCTTTTCAATCCCGCGCCGAATACTGCCCCAGGCCGGTTTGAATTCCGGTATGCGGTATCGATTGAGGCTGGTTTGAATTGGGTTTGACATGCATCCCTCTGCCACGCTGACTGAACGCACGTCGGTGCGCGTCGCTGCTGTCGCTGCTAGAGCGCAATGATAAATGACTATGACCCTGTCAACCACCTGTCAGGGATCGTTGTAACTCAGTCTGCGTCGCCTTGTTTGAAGCGCTGAATCATTCTTCTTTGTTTTTTGTTGGGCCGCGTGGGAGAAGGCCAGTGGTTGGGCTGAGCTTTGCGCTCGGCCGCCCGCGCTTCGCGGCGTTTGATACTCTCTGCAGTTTCTTCGTAGAGCAACTGAGCCTCCGGCGCGCTCTTTCGCTTGTCTGAAAGTGCTTTCACTACGACTGTTTTGTCGTCGAAGCCCTGCCGGAGGGAAATACGGGTGCCGAGCGTGATTTCTTTGCTGGGTTTGCTGCGGGCCCCGTCACAATGCACTTTCCCTCCCTCAATTGACTGTTTGGCGATCGCGCGGGTTTTGTAAAAACGAGCTGCCCACAGCCACTTATCCAGTCTGATTTTAGCCGGCACATTTGAAACAGATTCGGAAGAGGTCTTGGGCATAGCAGGTGTCTACGTTTCCTCGGTGGTCTTGCGAGTTCGGTAAATGAGTCAGTTCGCAAGGCCGGATAATCCTCCTTGCATGTGGGCAGCGCGGTTAAGCCCGGATTGCCGTCGGTGTCACGTGGCTGCCAAGCTGTGAGAACCGCGGGGGATTATCAGTCATTGGGTGTGATTAAACCAAAGTCATCGACCTGAGGAAATTCGGCGACAGGAAGTGAGGGCTGTTGGCTGTCCGGCTGCTTGATCGCCCGGAGATGGGCAATGCCTTCCTGTTGGGCCTGTCTCAGCACGCTCAGGTTGTCATCGAATAAAGCGGTTCTGGTGGGATCGTAGGCGAAAAGCTGCTGGAGGGATTCCCAGAAACCGTCGTTTTCCTTCGCTTTATTGAGTTGATGAGAACTGATGAGCTGCTCGAAGTACTGCTCTATACGGACATGCTGCATTTTAAGCTGCAGGCTGATTGGGTGGGCGTTGGTCACCAGCAGCACCTGTTTCCCCTTTGCGGCCAGCGCCTTGAGTAATTGCTCGGCACCCGGCCGTAGCCGTATTTTATCGGTTATCAGGTGTTTCAGGCGCGGAATGTCCAACTGCAATTCTGCCTGCCAGTAATCGATGGAATACCAGTCCAGCGTCCCGTGGACCTGCGCGTATTTGCTTTGCACATGCGCCAGTGCCTGTTCCTCTGAAACCCCATGGTGCTTGCTGAAGTGTTCGGGCACCAGCTTGAGCCAGAAAAAATTGTCAAAATGAAGATCCAGCAGGGTGCCATCCATGTCGAACATCACAGTGTCTATTTCGGACCAGGGGAGCATCATTGACTTGTCATTTCCTGTCAGATTAGTGCGATCAGGGCGCCAAGGATAAACCGGATAAATCCTGTTGCAACCGCTGATGATGAGATACGTGTCAAGCTTGGTAATTTTTGAAAACTTGGTGCAAGATTCCATCGCGCTGCCCAGACAGATGGGTCGACAGAGCGGGCAGGCAGGAGATTCAGATGGAATATTCAGCACAGCTGCAGACCATGCATGAAATCGCTTGCGCAGCGGGTCAGCAGATCATGCAGGTGTATGAGAGCGGTGCGCCCGTTGAGGTTGCCACAAAAGACGACGCGTCACCTCTCACGGAGGCGGACCGCCGGGCGCATCAGCTGATTACTGATGCGCTTTCGGGTCTGCCTGGAGGACTGCCAATTTTGTCCGAAGAGAGTGAAGCGATCAGCTACGATGAGAGAAGCGGCTGGCAAACTTATTGGTTGGTCGACCCGCTCGACGGCACGAAAGAGTTCATCAGTCGAAACGGCGAATTCACTGTCAATATCGCCTTGATTGACAACGGCATTGCTCGCGCTGGTGTGGTGCATGTGCCGGTCTCAGGGTTCAGCTATATCGGTGAGCTCGGTTATGGTGCGTGGAAAATTCAACCGGACGGCGCGGCGGAGCGGATCTTTCCTACCACCTTGACGCCGGAGCATCAGTGCCTGCGCGTAGTTGCCAGTCGCAGTCATCTCGGTGAGCGGGAACAGCAGATTGTTGCGCGTCTGCGCGAGCGTTTTGAGGACATCGAAATGGTGAGTATGGGCAGTTCGCTCAAATTTTGCCTGCTGGCAGAGGGGGGAGCTGATTTCTATCCTCGACTGGCGCCAACCAGCGAGTGGGATACCGCTGCGGCCCACGCAGTCCTGAGGGCGGCGGGCGGCGATGTGGTGACCTCAGACTTTTTGCCGCTGCGCTATAATCAGAAGGCGGAACTGCTCAACCCGCATTTCATGGCCATGGCGGATGCAAGCTTTGATTGGCGGGAAATACTCCAGCAGCCATGAAGCAACTCCGTCGGCAGCTCTGGACAGCTTTGCGCAAACGCGCTAGCGTCCGTCTCTCACTGCCCCCCGCTCAATCTGTTCTTCGCAATAAGGAACTCGATATGCTAGTTCGTTTGTCTTCCGCGTTGTTTGTTACCACCTTGCTTGCTGCCTGCGGCGACGCGCCAAGCAGTTCCCCCGAAGGTGCCCAGGCACCGGCCCCCGGGCAGATCGCAGAGCAGACCGAGACGGACCGGCTTAATGTCTGGCTGGATGAACAGTATGAACAGCAGTTGGATTTCAGCCCTCAGACCCGTAGCGTCTTGGGTGACAAAACTGACTATGATCAGTTGAATGACGTCACCCCTGAAGCCCAGCAGCGGCGACTCGACTGGCAGCGGCAGAGCGTGGCGACCATGCGCAGCGAATTCGAGTACCAGGTGCTCAACGAGGACGGGAAACTGTCTTTTGATATGTGGGAATACGCGCTGGAACAGGCCGAAGCGGCCTATCCCTATCGCAACTACGGTTACATTTTCGGACGTGGTGGCCCCCATGCATCCTTGCCCAGTTTCATGATCAGTTTTCATCGCGTTGACGATGAGTCGGATCTTGAAGCTTATCTGTCTCGTCTGCAGCAGATTGATCGGGTGCTTGGTGACCTGCTTGACCTCAGCAAGGAGCAGGCAGCTGCAGGCATCCGTCAGCCACGCTTTAACTATGAGTTTGCACTGGAAGAAATCAGTCGGGTAACGACAGGGGTGCCCTTTAACAGCGACGACAGTTCACCGAATTCTCCCATCTGGACGGATTTCCAGGGCAAGGTAGAGCAGCTGGTGAATACGGCTAAACTGGACGAGCAAGCTGCGCAGACTTACTTGATGCGGGCGCAGGACATTCTTTCAGGCGAAGTTTTGGCTGCTTACGAGGAAGTGCGCGCCTGGCTGCAGCAGGATATGGTGTTTGCGGCCGATCAGGCACAGGGAGTCTGGGCGCTGCCGGATGGGGAGAACTACTACAATCAGCGTCTCGCCCGAATGACTACGCTTGACTTGAGTGCTGACGAAATTCACCGCATCGGACTGAGAGAGGTTGATCGACTGCTTTCGGAAATGGAATCGGTCAAACAGCAGACCGGTTTTCAGGGCTCCCTGCAGGAATTCTTTGTCTTTGTCAGAGAAGATGAGCAATTCTACTACCCCAATACCGACGAGGGCCGACAGGAATATCTCGAAGTCAACAATGAATACCTGAACTTCATCTTCGAGCGTTTGCCCGACTATTTTGGTCGGCTGCCCAGGGCGCCGCTTGTTGTCAGGCGCGTTGAGTCATTTCGGGAACAGCCCGGAGCTGCCCAGCACTATCGCCAGGGCGCGCCTGATGGCTCTCGACCCGGCGTGTTCTATTCCCACATGAGTGACATGTCGACCCTGGCCAAATGGCAAATTGAAGATATTGCCTACCATGAGGGTAACCCCGGCCATCACATGCAAATTTCCATCCAGCAGGAACTGACTGATGTGCCGCGATTCCGCACACAGTACCGAACGACTGCGTACACAGAAGGATGGGGCCTTTATTCTGAGTGGCTGGCGAAGGAAATGGGTGGCTTTCAGGATCCTTACTCTGATTTTGGCCGTCTGGCCGGCGAGATCTGGCGGGCAGTTCGGCTGGTGGTAGATACCGGCATTCATGCCAAGCGCTGGAGTGAGGAACAGGCCGTTCAGTATTTTCTGGATAACTCGCCTATCCCGGAGGGAGCGGTTCGTTCTGAAGTAAAACGCTATTTCTCAAACCCCGGTCAGGCAACTGCGTATAAAATCGGCATGCTGAATTTTCAACAGGCCAGAAACCGGGCGGAAACTGCTTTAGGCCAATCTTTCGATGTGCGGATGTTTCACGATGTAGTACTCGGTGCCGGCGCAGTCCCGATGCCGATGATGCATGCCAGAGTAGAGCGTTGGATAGAAGGTCAGCTGGCTGCGAGCACAGCGGATTCGCAAGCTGCGCGATAAGTGGGAGAGACGATGAAAAGATACACAAATCCGCCCGGGTTCTTGCGCTTTGTGACGGCCCTGACGATCTCAACCCTTGCGGTAAGCAGCGCTGGTCAGAGTCTGCAAACTGTTGACCCTGAAAGCGCAGGTTTTTCTTCGACGGGGCTTGACGCGGTCACCACAAACCTCCAACAGCACGTCGATGACGGTGATATTGCGGGGGTCGTGGCAGCAGTAGCCCGGGATGGCAAGTTGGTTTATTTCGAAGCGCTGGGCAGGCTTGATATAGAACAACAAAAACCTATGCCAAAAGACGCGTTGTTTCGCATTTATTCCATGACCCGTGAAATCACCAGCACCGCCGTGCTTCAGCTTTATGAAGCGGGTAAATTCGAGCTGGATGATCCGATCCAGAAATATTTGCCGGAATTCTCTGAGCAGCGGGTGCTGATGGATCCGGACGGTACTGATGTCAGTCAAAGCCGGGCTCGTTCGGGTGACATAACAGTGGCGCATCTTCTCACTCATACCTCCGGTCTCGGCAGCCGGGGTTCGACGCTCTACCGGGAGCAGCAGGTGAGAGACAAGACTTATTCGCTGGATGAAATGATGACTAAAGCAGCGTCCGTCCCGCTGTTTCACGATCCTGGCACCGCGTTCAGATATGGGATACACGCTACGATCTTGGGTAAACTGATCGAGGTCTGGTCGGGAATGCCACTTGATGTGTACCTTCAGCGCCATATCTTTGATCCTCTCGAAATGAACAGCACTGTCTTCTGGGCGGAGGGAAAAGACGCGGACAGGCTGGCCGAGCTTTATCGACCAGTAGAAGGACAATTGACCCCTCATAGGATTGAGGCGGTACCATGGACCAGCCGCCCCCGGCTACTAGAAGGAGGTGTCGGATTGCTGTCGTCGGTTGGAGATTTTCTGCGCTTCTCTCAAATGATACTTAACAGGGGAGAATTGGATGGTTATCGAATTCTTTCTGAAGAGACGGCGCGGCTTATCTATGAGAATGCCGTTCCGGATCAGGCGATGCCGATCGGTGAGCGTGGGTACTGGGTGGGGTCCGGCTGGACTTTAGGGGGTTTCAATCTGGTGATGGATCCTTCTGCCTACAGTTTTCCTGTTTCTGCAGGCACAATCTGGTGGGACGGCTCGGCAGGTACCCGCTACTTCATAGATTCATCGCAGGGCATAATCACCGTGATCATGGCTCAGGTTTCTCCCTCTCGCGGTGGTGGTTTTCGCGAGGATTTTACTCGTCTGGTGGATGCAGCATTGATAGAGCGCCGTTAGCTGTCCGGGCGGCAGAACCGGATGGGGCTGTTGCAGTACTGATCCGACATTGCGCAGGCCTTGCAGGTGGGGAGGATTGCCGACAGGGCGTTTCCTGCGAAGCGCCGAGTGAGGCCCGCGAAGCCCGGGCTCAGGGACTGTCTGAGCAAGCTGTGCCCACCCGGTCCAATCGAATTCAGATACCATGACAGCACTCAGAATTATCCGGTCAGACCCTGATCATGCAGCAATCATGGCGGAGTACTTTGCGCAGAATGAAGCCCATTTGACCCCCTGGAGTCCGAAGTTACCGAGGCATCACCACTCAGTTGATTGCTGGCGACGCAGGCTCGAGGAACGTGAGCGGGAATTTGCGAGAGGCGAATCGGTACATTTTATCGGCACTGACAATGAACTGACCCATGTCATTGGAAGTTGTTCTTTGAGCAATATCGTCAGAGGTGTTTTTCAGGCCTGCCATCTGGGCTATTCGGTTGCCGCGCGCTACCAGGGGCAGGGATACATGAAGCGTATCGTGCAACATGCAATTGCCTACGCTTTCGATGATCTTCGGCTGCACCGTATTATGGCCAATCATATGCCGAGTAATACCCGCTCAGAAGGCCTGCTGAGAAGCCTGAATTTTGAAAGAGAGGGATATGCAAAGTCTTTCATCTGCATCAACGGCAAATGGGAAGACCACGTCTTGAATTCATTAGTGAATCCGATTTTCAACAATCCGGCGGATCATGGCTGAGGCGCCCTATACTTTGGGGGGTTGCGGCCCATGTCTTGTTGCCGGGTCTGGCAGGGTGCAGTTCCGGTCGCGATTCTGATGGGACTGATGCCAGACAATTCAGAGTGATGTGCAAGTCATTCGCAGAGACTCCGCGGATTGTGCCCGGGCTCTGTTGGTCCGGCTCAGAATATTCAGCCTTCAGAGGATTGAGCGAATCTCCCGACCGGACCTTGATACCGATAACTGCTCTCAGCGTCGGCCTTTCGCAATTACCGGATGATTGCATTAGAATTTCCGACCTTTATCGACTTCACTCCACCGGTCGCATCCGGTGCGCAAACACAAACGATGACTATGCACGACAGAGCCATATACACCAGTGATCATGAATTGTTTCGTCAAAGCGCGCGCCGCTTTTTCCGGGAGGAGTTGGAACCCAATATAGATCAGTGGGAGAAAGCCGGGCAACTGCCCAGAGAATTCTGGCTGAAAGCCGGCGAAAAGGGATTTCACTGTTGCGGGGTACCGGAGGAGTACGGGGGGCCGGGTGCTGATTTTCTCTACAACATGGTGTTGTCAGAAGAAGTGGGCTACGCAATCGGTGGAGCCAGTGTCGGCTTTTCGGTGTCTTCGGACATTGTGTCCTACTATTTGCTCCATGGTGGCAGTGAAGCGCAGAAGCAGAGGTGGCTGCCTTCTCTGGTGAGCGGTGAGGCCATTGCCGCGATTGGAATGACTGAACCCGGTTGTGGCAGCGATCTCAAAGCAGTCAAAACCACTGCGGTGCGCGACGGTGATCAGTATGTCATCAATGGGCAAAAAACATTCATCACGAACGGCCAGAACTGCGATTTTGTGCTGCTAGTCTGCTCCACCGACCCGGCAGCCGGGGCCAAAGGGATCAGCCTCATCATTGTTGAAACCGACAGGGATGGATTTTCACGGGGTCGCAATCTCGACAAAATTGGCCAGAAAGCCGCAGACACTTCTGAGATGTTTTTCTCTGACGTTCGGGTTCCGGTTGAAAATTTGCTTGGCCAGTTAGGTGGCGGTTTCGGCGTCCTCATGAATGAACTGCCTCGTGAGCGCATTACGATCGCCTGCCGGGCATTCGCAGAGGCTCAGCGTGCCTATGAGCTCACGGTGGACTATGTCAAAGAGCGCAAGGCATTCGGCAAATCAATCTTCGATTTTCAGAATACCCAGTTTTCGCTGGCTGAGATGAAGACTTCTCTTGCGGTGGGCTGGGCCTACCTCGACCAGTGTCTGATGAAAATCAATGACGGCAGGCTCACGCCGGAAGAGGGCGCAATGGCTAAATTATGGACAACAGAAACCGGCAACAGAATGATTGATGACTGCCTCCAGTTCTTTGGCGGTTATGGCTATATGAGTGAGTATCCGATCTCCCGCCTGTATGCGGACTCCAGGGTGCGTCGGATCTATGGCGGCTCCTCTGAGATTATGAAACTGGTGATCAGTCGAACCGTATAAAACTGCATAATGGAGAGGAGATGAAGGGAATTACCGCTTATGGGGTTTATTTGCCAAGGCTGCGCCTGAACCGGCAAGCAATGGTTGAAGCCAACGCCTGGTTTGACTCGAGCCTGAAAGGTCTGGGCAAAGGTGAGCGCAGTATCTGCAACTGGGATGAAGACACCATCACGATGGCGGTTGAAGCGGGTATCGATTGCCTTTCGGCGCTGCAGGACAAATCGCTGTCGGGCTTGAACCTAGCCTCTACCACCGCTCCGTTTGCTGACCGGCAGAATTCTGTGCTGGTTGCAGAGGCCATGAACCTCAACAGCCAGATCAGAACCATGGACATCGGCTCGTCGCAGCGGGCAGCCACCTCAGCGCTTATCGCCGGGCTGGAAAGTGCAAGGCCGGGCAATGAAATGATAATTGCTTCGGAACATCGACGAACGAAAGCGGGTTCTCGCGCAGAGATGCTGTGGGGCGACGGTGCCGCAGCGCTCACCGTGGGCGATGACGAAGTCATCGCACAGTGCCTTGCTGTTGCCACAAATGCAGTAGACTTTGTGGATCATTACCGGGGGGAAGGATCGGATTTCGACTACGACTGGGAAGAGCGCTGGATTCGTGATGAGGGCTTCATGAAGATTGTGCCGGAAGCCGTCAGCGCAGTTCTGGAATCTGCCGGCCGTTTGGCGGCCGAAATTGATCACTTTATCCTGCCAACTGACCAGGCACGAACCCCTGCTGCTCTGGCGAAGCAACTCGGTATCAGCCCTGACGCAGTTGTCGATAATCAGATCGCGTCTGTCGGCGTTGCCGGTGCCGCGCAACCCCTCATACTGCTCGCCAAAGCGCTAGAGTCTGCTCTGCCGGGACAGCTTATTCTGCTGCTTGGCTTTGGTCAGGGCTGTGATGCCATTCTGTTTCAGACCACAGACAGAATTGAGCGCTGTCGACCCGACCGTGGATTGTCAGGGGTACTGAACAATCGGCGTGAAGAGACCAACTACCATAAATTTCTGAGCTTTAATAATCTGGTGGAGCGGGATATCGGTAAGCGGGGGGAGGTTGACAAACAAACCTTTCTCTCCGGATTCAACCGCCGCAAAGATTTGTTAACCGGTTTTATCGGGGGCAAATGCCGCGCCTGTGGCACAGTGCAAATCCCCCGAGAAAAGTACTGTGTGAATCCGGAGTGTCAGGCACTGGACAGTCAGGACAATTTCAGCTTCTACAATCAGCCCGGCACGGTGTTGACCTGGACGGCTGACCGATTGACCTTCGACTGGAGCCCACCGGCCTACTTCGGCATGGTACAGTTTGAATGTGGTGGCAAGCTGATGATGGATTTTACTGAGGTAGAAGAGGGTACGATTGATTCTGGATCCAGGGTGTCGGTGCATTTCAGAATCAGGCAGTTTGATGCACAGCGGGGGTTCAGGAAATATTTCTGGAAGGCTGTGGTAGAGAGTTAGGCGCTGAAATAAGAGAGGCAGGTCAACATGGCAAGCGGCATTAAAGACAAAGTAGTCATCCTGGGCATGGGATGCAGCAAGTTTGGCGAGCGCTGGGAGTCCAGTCCTGCCGACCTGATGGTGGAAGCTTTCGAAGAATGTCTGACCGATGCGGGAATTGAGCGAAATCAGATCGAAGCGGCCTGGTTCGGAGCCGGTATTGACGCGTTTAACGTGGGCTCCAGTGCAATGCCAATGTCGATTGCGCTCAGATTGAACTACATCCCGGTTACGAAAGTGGAGAATATGTGTGCGACCGGCACTGAGGCTTTTAGAGGAGCGGTATATGCGGTTGCCTCCGGTGCTTGTGATATCGCGCTGGCACTTGGTGTTGAAAAGCTGAAAGACACCGGTTACGGAGGCCTGCCACAAAGAACCCGCGGAGTCGAAAACGACATGTACTGGCCTAACCTTTCTGCTCCCGGCGCTTTTGCGCAACTGGCTTCTGGCTATCGAGCCAAGCACAAGGTCAACGGTGATGATCTCAAACGGGCGATGGCCCATGTTTCAGTGAAGAGCCATGCTAACGGCGCGAAGAATCCCAAGGCACATCTGCAGCGGGAAATTACTGAAGAACAGGCGATCAATGCCCCGTTTATCGCCGAGCCGATCGGTCTGTTCGACTGTTGCGGTGTGAGTGACGGATCAGCCTGTGCGATTGTGACTACGCCGGAAATCGCAAAAAGCCTTGGAAAAGAAAATCTCGTTGCGGTGAAAGCCCTGCAGCTCGCAGTATCGAACGGTACCGAGTCAGGTCATGCCAGTTGGGATGGCTCCTATCTCAAGACCACACGAATAGCCTCCCAGCGGGCCTATGATGAAGCGGGGATCCGCAGACCCAAAGAAGAGATCACCATGACAGAAGTTCATGACTGCTTTTCTATTACTGAGCTGGTCACCATGGAGGATCTTCAGCTCGCCGACGAAGGTAAAGGTGTTAAAGATGTGCTAGATGGCGCCTTTGATGCCGAAGGAAGTAATCCCTGCCAGATTGATGGGGGGCTGAAATGCTTTGGTCATCCTATCGGCGCTTCGGGTTTGCGCATGCTTTACGAGAATTATCTGCAGCTACAGGGCCGGGCAGGCGCACGGCAGCTCTCCGATCCCAGATTGGGCCTGAACCACAATCTGGGGGGCTTTCCCCACCAGAATATCTGCTCCATTTCAATTGTTGGCCCCTACGGCTAGGCAGGAAACGCTTGAACCAGCAGCCCAATTCAGTCGCCACTCAGTCTGAAAACATTGACCTGGCCCGGCAGGCACTGTCTCAGGCCAAATCTGTCCTCAACAACGCGATTGGCGCTGTGCGCGACCAGGTTTATGTGTCAGGTCGGGTTGATGAGGCGCTGCTGCATAATGCACAGCAAGACTGCTACGACCTCGCCATGCTGAGTGCTGACGTGTGGTCAGCACAGTGTCTGGTCGAATTTGCGGAAACCCAGTCCCGGTCTTCTCTGGTCTGTCAGTTAACGTGGAAATTCGTGGCGGAAAAAGTCCGTGGGGTCATGGCAGCACAGTTCGCCGGGGCAAGCACGCTGGAGAGTTCCCGCAAAACATTCGAATCTCTCGCTGCCCGGCCAGCGCTACAGCAGTTTCTTGATGAGCACGGGGCGAGAGACAGTTACGCGGATCTTGGTCGCTTGCTGTCAGAGACAGAGGTCAATGAACTGCCAAGCGGGCTGACCGAGGAAAAGGCGCTGATTGCCGATACCTTCAGGCGATTTGCTGATGAAGTCGTAGCGCCGCTTGCTGGCGTGATCCATCGGGAAGACCGTGACATTCCCGATGAGATAATTCAGTCAGCTGCACGGATGGGTTGTTTTGGCACCTGCATCCCCGAGCGGTTCGGTGGTCTCCAGCCTGACGAACAGCCTGACAGCCTGGGAATGATTGTGGTGACAGAGGAGTTATCGAGGGGTTCGCTCGGCGCTGCCGGCAGCCTGATCACCCGTCCTGAAATCGCAGCGCGTGCCTTGCTCGCAGGGGGCACCGAGTCACAGAAATCCGGCTGGCTTCCGCAACTGGCTGCGGGTGAAAAGTTGTGTGCGATCTCGATCACCGAGCCAAACACCGGATCTGATGTTGCCGCTGTCTCTTTGCGTGCCACGCCAACAGAGGGCGGATGGCTGCTGAACGGCGCGAAGACCTGGTGTACATTCGCAGGTAAATCCGAGGTTCTGGTGGTGCTCGGTCGGACCAATTCCGATGCGTCTTCAGGATACCGGGGATTAAGTCTCTTCTTGGTGGAAAAGCCTGCCTATTCCGGCCATGAGTTTACCTTTTCCCCCAACGGTGGAGGCAGCTTGAGTGGCAAAGCCATTTCGACCCTCGGCTATCGGGGAATGCACTCCTATGATCTTTTCTTTGAAGACTTTTTTGTGCCAGCTGAGAACTTAATCGGTGAAGCAAAAGGAGAAGGCAAGGGCTTTTATTACACCATGGCCGGATTCTCAGGCGGAAGAATCCAGACTGCAGCGCGCGCGAACGGTGTCATGCAGGCGGCTTATGAACAGGCGCTCCGGTATGCCAACGAGCGGGAGGTCTTTGGTGCGCCGATCGCGGCGCTTCAGATTACACGGATTAAACTGGCTCGCATGCTGGCGACGATTACGGCGTCGCGCCAATTCAGCTACTCTGTCGCCAGAATGATGGATCAGGGCGAGGGGCAAATGGAGGCCAGTCTGGTTAAATTATTTGCGTGTCGTGCTGCGGAGTGGGTAACCCGTGAGGCCATGCAGATTCATGGTGGGATGGGATATGCCGAAGAAACCGCAGTAAGCCGGTATTTTGTTGACGCACGGGTGTTGTCGATCTTTGAGGGCACTGAAGAGGTGTTGGCCACACGGGTCGTGGCGCGAGAGCTGCTGGAACGGGGCGGTCTGTAGCCCGGGCATGCTGCGTATTGCCTTGGCCGGCGTACCAGGTCAGCTCGCCTAAAGCGACAAAACTGCATCAGGAATTCATATTCAGATGGCTATAGACCCCGATTATCTGCTCACCCGAGAGTGGCCCGAAATCACGCATCGATATACCGAGAAAGATTCGATGCTTTATGCTCTGGGAGTTGGCCTGGGTCGAGATCCGCTCAATCAGGATGAGCTGAGATTCGTTTATGAGGACGGGCTTAAAGTCATGCCGAGTCAGGCGGTCACGCTGGCGCACCCCGGCTTCTGGGCAGCAGAAAAAGATATTAATCTCGACTGGGTCAGATTGCTTCATCTTGGGCAAGAGATCGTCTGGCATCAGCCGCTCCCCACTGCCGGCGAGGTAGCAGCCACTACGCGCTTTACCGATGTGGTTGACAAGGGAGCTCGTGCAGGCGCGCTGATCGTGACGGAACGTGTTGTCCGCCTCGTCGAAACCGGTGAAGATATTGCTACCGTAATCACCACCATCCTCGCTCGGGGAGACGGCGGGTTTAGTTCGGAGAGACGATCTGTTCCGCAGGAGAAAGACAGAATCCCCGATCGCGAAGCGGACATAGTGTGCGACCTGCCTACGTTTCCCCAGCAGGCTTTGCTGTATCGCTTATCAGGAGATCTGAACCCCCTGCATGCGTCACCACAGGTTGCCGGTGATGCGGGATATTCTCAACCCATCTTGCACGGCCTGTGTACCATGGGTGTGGCGACGCATGCCCTGATGAAGGTGTGTTGTCATTATGAGCCGGAACGGTTTAAACGGATTCGGCTGCGATTTTCTGCTCCTGTTTACCCGGGTGAAACTATCCGTACAGAAATATGGCGGGAAGGGCAGACCATCGCGTTCCGGTGCTGGTCGCTGGAGCAGGAAAAAGTAGTCATTAATAACGGTTATCTGGAAATTTCCTGAGGCGGAGGATCAGCGTGCAAAGCATTCTCAATGGGTTGCGCATCGTTGAGGGCAGTGCCTTTATCGCGGCGCCCTCTGCCGGCATGACGCTGGCTCAACTGGGCGCTGATGTGATTCGCTTCGACATGATTGGCGGCGGCATAGATTATCACCGCTGGCCGGTTTCCGCGCAGGGGAAGAGCCTTTACTGGCACTCACTCAACAAAGGCAAACGCTCTATTGCCGTAGATTTTAGACACCCAGAAGGTCGCGAACTGCTGATCCAGCTGATTACCGCTCCCGGCGAGGATGCTGGCCTTTTTGTGACTAATTTCCCTGCACGGGGCTGGCTTGGTGACGAAGCGCTTCGCGCCCACCGCAAGGATCTGATATTCATTAATCTCACCGGCGATCGACACGGGGGCAACGCGCTTGATTACACCGTGAACAGCAAAGTGGGTCTGCCTTACCTTACCGGCGATGGCACCGAGCCAACCAACAACCCTTTCCCGGCATGGGACGTCATCGCCGGTCAGCAGATCGCGCTGGGTTTGCTGGCCGCTGAGCGCCATCGACGCATTACGGGTGCCGGTCAGTTTGTGTCGATCACGTTGGCCGACGTTGCCCTTGCCACAATGGGGCATCTTGGTTACATCGCTGAGGCACAGCTGAACGGCCTGGCCCGGCAGCCGATGGGTAACCACATTTTTGGCACCTTCGGACACGATTTTCTGTGTCAGGACGGCAAGCGGGTTATGGTGGTTGGTGTCAGTCCGAAGCAATGGCAGGCGCTGGTCAAAGTGACGGGGACGGAATCCGCCGTCGCAGCGTTAGAGGAGCAGCTTGGTTTGGATTTTGCCCGTGAAGGTGATCGCTTTGAGGCACGGGAATCGCTCCGCAGGCTCTTCGAGCCCTGGTTTTCAGCGAATTCTTTTTCGACGGTGGCCGGTGCCTTGGATGCTTCGGGTGCCTGTTGGGGCCCGTATCAGAATATTTCAGAGCTGGTAACGGAAGACATCGACTGCTCCGATGACAATCCGCTTTTTCAAAACGTGTATCAGCCGGGTATCGGAGAGTTTCTCGTGTCTGGCCAGCCTTTGAGTTTTGGTGCGACCCCCAGAGAAGCACTCAGACCAGCGCCCCTGCTTGGACAACACACCGATGAAGTGCTCAGCGAAGTTCTCGGATTGAGCGACGGGCAGATTGGTCGACTGCATGACAGCAAAATTGTCGCAGGCCCCGATGAGCCCGACTAGCTCGCCCAGCCGCCCGCCAGCGGAATGATCTGGCCCACCATGTGATTGCAGTTTTCGCTGGCGAGATAAGTTGCCAGTTCTGCCGTTTCTGATGCGGCGCCTATCCGGTTGGTGGGGACATTACGTTTCACATGGTCGAGAAACTTCGGATTTTCAATCAGGTCGTCGGGATAGTAGGTATCGTTGTTGATGTAGTTCTGCGCAATCGCATTGACCTGTATCCGGTCGCGCGCCAGCTCCAGGCCAACGGCTTTGATAAAAGCATTCTGAGCACCGCGTGCCGCACAGTAAGCAGCATGGTTGGGAATGCCTCTTAGCGGAGCGGCGCTGGTGACGGCAATTATTTTTCCGGATTGTCGCGCGATCATCTGTGGCGTCACCGCCCGAATCAGATACATCAGCGGGTGTACCAGGGTGTCGAAAAGCTGACCCCAATCCGCATTGTCGATCTTGTGCACCGGTCCGGTCATCGGAGGCTCTGCCAGGTTAGCGATCAGGATATCAATCTCGCCTGCCCGTTCAATCAGAGCCTCGCACTCTTCCGGCGAGCGCAGGAGTTCGCTGCTGCTGAAAACTTCGATGCCATCTGCCGCAAATTTTTCTCTGATGGTCGGACCCATATAGGACTCGGCGCAGGTGATTAAGGCTTTTCGATTGTTCATGTCGCGGATTCCCGTGTTTCTCTATTCGTCGTTCTGCGTCTGCATCAGATGTTGCACAAATCGCTCGAGGGTTTCATAAGGCTGACAGCCAACAACTGCCAGATCATTTTTATAAAAGGTCGGGACGCCGGTGATGCCGAGTTGTCGGGCTCTCTCCCAGTCAGCGTCAACTGCGTCACGGAAAGATCGCTGCTCGATTATCTGGCGCGCCAAATTGCCGTCCAGATTCAGATCTGAGGCGATTTCGACGAGAGCGCCGATATCAGACAAATTGATGTTGTCGACGAAGTAGGCCCGGTAAAGAGCATCATGAACCGCCTGTCCCCCCTCTTGCGTGTCAGCCCACTTTGCCAGTTCCTGAGCAAGCCGACTGTTGTAAGTGTGCGTTCGCTCCCCATACTCAAGACCCGCTTCCGCCATGAGTTCCCGCATTTGACGTTTCATGGGTTCGATGTCGCGACCGGCAAACAACTCTGCCAGCGACCGCCCCTCCTGCGGGGTTTCTGGATGCAGTGGAAAGGGGATCCACCTGATTTGCACCGGGTAGTTTTCCTTTAGCTTCTCAATACTCACGGTACTGAGGTAACACCAGGGTCAGATGTAGTCGGTAAAGACGTCGAGGGTCAGTGTTTGCATGATGAGCCAGGCGATTCGCCGGATTTCTGTACGCACCCCAAGCGTAGCCTAATTGAGAAAAATTTGCTTGATGCCCGGAATCGGGGCCACTTGAGGTATACTTCGGGAAAAAACCAAAACAGTGATCTGCTACCCGCTGCGTGTGCAGTGGCACACCAGAGCGCAACTCATCCGGGAGGAAATTCTCATGCGCAAATATTTGGCCCTCATTACCGCGATTTGTTTCGCCACATCCGGCTCCTGGAGTCTGGCACAGGAAGGTGAGCCGGTCGCCATCAAGATCCCTGGCAGCGGTACCTATACCGCCCCGATCTCGACTGACTCCGCGGAAGCACAGGCCTTTTTCGACCAGGGCCTGAGAATGGCCTGGAGCTTTTATTTTCCTGAATCCATTGCGTCCTATCAGGAAGCCTCAAGGCTTGATCCCCAGCACCCCATGCCATACTGGGGACTGGCCCACGCCATTGGCCCGAACCCCAACAGCAGATACGCGGGCTTACCCGACGACCCGCAGGGAACCGGACTCGAAGCCATTCGGATGGCTCTGGAGTTGGCTAACAACGGCACGGAAAAAGAGCGTGACATGATCAACGCGCTGTTTGTTCTCTACAACAAAGATGCGATAGCGGACGATCGGGAGCGGGATTTTGCCTATCTGGATGCCATGCGTGAACTGCATGAGAAATATCCGAATGATCCCGATATCGCGACCGTGTACGGCGAGTCGTACATGAATACGACCCGATGGGATTACTGGAATGAAGATGGCACGCCGAAGCCTGGCACGGCTGATGCCAAAGCGGCATTTGAAGCCGCTATGGCGGTGTCGCATGACCATCCGGGGGCAAACCACCTCTACATTCATCTGATGGAAATGTCGTCAGAGCCTGAACTTGCTATGCCTGCTGCGCAAAAGCTAGAGGCCTCTGTACCGATTTCCGGCCACATGGTGCATATGCCGGGGCACATCTATCTTCGGGTCGGTGAGTATGAGAAGGCAATCGACATCAATGAGCGCTCCCAGATCGTTGATGATCAGTTCGCGGAAATCTGGGGAGATACCAATTTCCCGATGATAGGAACTTATCCCTTGTCACACAAAATTCACAAGCCGCACGCGCTGGATTTTGTGCGATACGCAAACATGCTTCAGGGAAACTATGATTCGGCATATGAAGCTGCGGCAAGAAACGCGGGTAACCGTTTGCCGGGACAAGGTGCTGATAAAACAATCGCCCATGAGTGGGTCACTGACAAAGTCTTTGGCAAGTGGGACAAAATCCATGCGGAAAATCAGGCGAATACAGAGAAAGCGGTGACTCCGTATCTGAAGGGCATGTGGGCTTATGTCATGGGTAG
>VMDC01000020.1 GCA_008081045.1 Gammaproteobacteria bacterium
TCGGCTTTGCTCTGGCGGTCTGTGGCAGCCTGAGCCTGGCAGGGGCCTGGCGCTCGGGCATTGACGAGGCTGCCAGTGAGCAGCTGGTCACGACTCAACTCTACGCATTCACCAGAAATCCTACCTTCTTCGGTGTGCGCCTTGGTCAGCTGGGGTTTTTTCTGGCCTGGCCCACCGTGTTCTCGCTGGTTTGCCTGATCGTCGGATGGATCGCTGTCAGTGTGCAGGTCGAATTGGAGGAAGCGCATCTTCAGTTGCGTTTCGGCGACCGCTATTCAGAGTATCAGCGGGCAGTAGGTCGCTGGTTTCTGGCGGGCAGGCAGCCGGCTTGAAGCGCCACACAGGGCGCATCGTGTCGCCATCTGGACAAGATTCAGGATAGGGAATAGCCTTTGCTTCTGGGTTCTCCAAGCCACCAGGGGGGTCGTGATGACACGCCTTAATCGCAACAAACTGCCAGCCACTTTTCTGCTCACCGCTACTTTACTTGGCGTTACAGCCTGTTCTGAGGCGCCTGACTCCCGGGCGGCCCCGGCTCAGTCAGAGCCTGTGGCTGTTTCCCCGACGCAGGGTGAGCCCCGGAATGAAGTGCAGCTACGCTGGACCGAGCACGGCATTCCCCACATCAAGGCAAACAGCTGGGAAGGTCTCGGCTACGGATTTGCTCATGCTATTGCCGCCAACACCATCTGCGTACTGGCGAGAGAGTTTGTGACGGTTCGTGGTGAGCAGGCGAAATACTTTGGCGCCACTGAGGCCAATATCAACCAGGATGCCTTCCACCGCGCCCTGCTGCATCAGGACAAACTGGATGAGTATCTGAGTTATGGTTCCGCGGATTCGGCCGCGATGGATGCGGGCTACATCAAAGGCTATAACGATTACATCGAGAGACATCGTGGCGCCATGCCTGAATCCTGCAACAACGCCCCCTGGATCACCCCGATTAATGAAAGTGACATGGCCCGAATAACGCTCGGTGTCGGCATACGCTATGGTCTGGGTCGGGTCGCGAACCAGATTGCCAGCTCTGAACCCGGTCTGGAATTGGCGCAGCTGCAGCCGCTCGACTTAGAAATTGATCGCAACATGCTTGGCAGCAACGCCCTGGGATTTGGTAGCGCGCTGACCCAAAGCGGTCGTGGCGTGCTGATGGGCAATCCGCACTACCCCTGGCAGGGGTCCTCCCGGTTTCACATGGCACATTTGACCTACCCTGGGGAGATAGATGTGATGGGGGTAGGTCTGATTTCTACTGCCCGTATCGCCATTGGTTTTACTGAACATGTAGCCTGGTCCCACACGGTATCCACTGCGCTGCGATTCACCATGTTCCGTTTGGACCTAGTGCCGGGCAATGCCATGGCTTATCGCTTGGGTGATGAGGTGCACGCCATCGAGGCGAGGGAGATTGAGGTAGAGACGCCTGAGGGGATTGCCGCGCGCACGGTCCACATGACCCACCTGGGCCCGGTGGTAGTAGGGCAGGGTACGCCCTGGACGGACGAGCATGTCTACGTAATCCGCGATGTGAACTACGAGAACTACCGCTCCGGCGACCAGTATCGCGACATCAGTGATGCGCGCAACGTGGAAGAGCTGCGTGCGGCATTGGCGACCCATCAGGGTGCCGCATTTGTTAACACCATTGCAGCAGACCGTGACGGCGGTGCGCTATATGCCGATATGTCTGCCATTCCGAATGTCTCTGCTGAATTGCTTGAGCGCTGCGCGATAGATACAGGCAATCCAAGGCTCATTACTCTGAATGGCTCGGACCCTTCTTGCGACTGGCAGGTCGATCCCGCTGCGGCCTATCCGGGGTTGATGCCGCCAACCGAACAACCCAGCCTTATCACCGACACCTATGTCAGTAATAGTAACGACTCATATTGGCTGTCAAATCCGAACAGCAGGCTTGAAGGTTTCTCGCCGATTATTGGCGACGAGCAAACCATCCGTTCGCTGCGTACCCGTGCCGGTCTGGTTATGGTAGAAGAGATCATCAGCAGTGGTGAGAAGTTCACGCAGCAAAAAGTGAAGGATTTGCTGTTTAACCATCGTCATTATGGGGCTGAGCTGCTGCTGGATGAAATTCTTGAAGTTTGCGCTGATCAATCCAGTCTCGCTGAAGCCTGCGCCATTCTTGCCAGCTGGGACAGGCGTCAGGATGTACACAGTGTCGGTGCCCATATCTTCAACCAGTTCTGGGCTAATGCTCGCGGGCTGTCGGAACATTTTGCCATCCCTTTTGATCTGGATGATCCGGTCAATACGCCGTCGGGATTAACGATAGAGAACGAAGATACCCGGGCTCTGATTGTCGCCGCGCTGGAAGCCGGCGTGGCTTCACTGCAGGAGGCCGGTATTCCTCTGGATGCCCCTTGGGGCGAGGTGCAGTATGCGATGCGCAATGGCGAGAAAATCGGGATTCCCGGCGGTGCAGGTGGGCAGGGGCTGTTCAGCGTTATCACCGCACGCTTCAATCCAGAAAACGGCGGCTATACCCCGATCACCCACGGCAACAGCTATATTCAAACTGTGACCTGGGATGAGAATGGCGTGCCAGATGCTGATGCCATCCTGACGTATTCCCAGTCACCGGAACCGGACTCGCCTTACTATTCTGATCTAACTAAAGTCTATTCACAGAGTGGCTGGATAAATCTGCCTTTTACCGACGAGCAGATTCAGGCTCAACTGGTGAAGGAAGAAACGCTCCAGTTCTGATCTACAGCTTTATCTGGCAACAAGGCAGTCTTACGACTGCCTTGTTGCGTTTGGGCTCTTGCGTCAGCGCCATCGGCAAAAACTGCGCTCCATGGTTTGGAACGCATAGCCTAAAACCCGAAAGCAACAATCCCGATCAGTTAACTCAATATAAAAACACTTGATTAACGAATCCAAACAATAAACTAAGCAGCAACTACTGTTATGAACTTACTCCCGTCCATAAGCAAAGCAACTGTTTCAGCCAAACGCACATCAGCGGTATCCCAAACCCCGGATGTGCCACTCGCCATTCGCAAGGTGGCTGCAACTGTTATCCGCAGGCTGATCGCAAGGCTGGGCTTGGTCGTTTGCACCCTTGCCCTTATGGCCTGCGGCAACGACTCGGACTCTCCAGCTGACGCTGTCAATTCAGCGGTGACGAGCGGCAGGGCGTCAGCGTCCCTCAGAGGCTCCACCGCCGCGGCCGCTTCACCTGAGCTTGTGGAAACTACCATCGCCAGACTGCAGGCTTCACTGCGGGCAGGAGAGTACAGCTGTCGCGACGTGGTGCAGGGCTACCTTGATCGCATCGAGACCTACGATCAGGCAAGCGGCATCAATGCCATTACTGTAATCAATGCCAATGCTTTAGCTCGTGCCGATGATATCGACGCCGCCCTGACTGCTGGAGAAGATATGCCGGTACTGTTCTGTGCTCCGTTGCTGGTAAAGGACAACTATGACACCGCGGACATGGTGACGACGGGCGGATCTCTGGCCCTCAGAAACAGTCTCCCGCCAGATGATGCTTTTATGATTCGAAAATTGCGGGAAGCCGGCGCGATCATTCTGGCGAAAACCAACATGGCCGAGTGGGCATTCAGCCCCCGTCAGTCTATCTCTTCGTCCTTCGGTCGAACGGCGAATGCCTATGATGTGAATTATGTGCCAGCTGGCTCCTCTGGTGGAACGGCTTCCGCCGTTGCTGCCAGCTTCGGTGTAGCCGGTATGGGGTCAGACACCGGCAACTCGATTCGCGGCCCTTCCTCGCATCTGGCGCTGTTTGGCGTGCGCTCCACTTTGGGGCTTACCAGCCGAGACGGCGTAATTCCGCTGTCCTTTGATCGTGACATCGCAGGCCCTATGACCCGGACGGTTGAAGACGGGGTGCGGCTGTTCGATGTGATTGCAGACTTCGATTCGGCTGATCCATTGGCAGTTCCCGATCGCCGCGAAGAGAGCTATCTCCGGTTTTTGAAAACCGATGGTCTGGCCGGCAAAAGACTGGGTGTGCTGCGATCACTGGTGGATCAGAGCGGAGCTGATCCGGAAATTCAGGAGCTGTTCGCTCAGGCAGTGGAGGATCTTGAAGCGGCCGGAGCAACAGTCGTTGACCCTTTCGCGATTGTTGATTTCAGTGCGCTGAGTGACGCGATACCGTTTTGTCCGCGGTTTCGCTACGACGTCGCCCAGTATCTCGCGACACTTCCAAATTCACCACTGACTGACGTCAATGACGTGCTTGAGACCGGCCAGATTGCCGATGCAACGCGCGGTGCCTTTTCTTTTTATGCGGCCGCGCCGGTGGATGTTGCGCCGGACGATTGGGATGAGCCTTGCCCGACATGGCCCAATAATCCCGAGCGAAACCAGCTTTTGGCCAACGCCATTTCCGCTATGGACGAAGCCAGCGTGGATGCCATCATTTTTCCGACCTGGTCAAACCCGCCTGCGCGGATTGACCGAGGCGAGGAAGACTATGCCGGTGACAATAATCAGTTGCTGGCTCCCGATGCAGGATTGCCTGCCGTGACCGTTCCGATGGGATTCTGGCAGGACCGTCTGCCGGTCGGCCTGCAGCTGGTTGGCAGGCCGTACTCCGAGGGTACGCTGTTCGAGATCGCCTATGGCTATGAACAGGCTACTCAGCATCGTCGCCCGCCTCCGGGCTATCCTGAACTGGAGCAGCCGATCACGGACAGTCAGTAGCGGAACGTTCGCCAGAAGCTGCGGATGATTGCGTCTGATTTAATCAGGACAGTGGAACCGGTTAACACTGCCTGATAACAGCGTTTCCTGATCAGACGGTCTTATCCCTGTGCCTGCGTGACCGGACGCACCTGAACGCGTCCATCTGTGTAGTACCAGCGCCCTTTATGACGCTCGAATACAGACACTTCGTGATGGCGCTGTAACACCCCTTTGTTGTCGATAAAATCCGCGACGAATTCGACGCCACCCCGGTTGCCCTGCTGCCCGGACTGGAGAATCCGGAGGCTTCGCCAGTCATGGGTTTTCAGAGACAGCGAATTGGCGGTATTGCCGCGCACATAGGCAGGGTGCCAGGTGTCCACCAGGTATTGCCCGAAGCCACCTATGGTGTACGCGGCGAAGCGTGAGCGCATGACCTGTCTCGGCGTTTTGGGAACGCTCTTACCGGTTAAAAAAGGCTCGCAGCACTTTGAGAAAGGCTTGTCAGAGCAGCAGGGGCAGGGGTCGAGTGGGCTTGGCTTGGTCATAAATTACCGGTAAAAGCAGAGACGCTTCGAATCTGGACACGCGTATTTTTTATCAGACTCTGCAAGGCGGGATCAAGCGTCTCGCCAAAATGTCGACCACCGGTCCTGAAGCGGTCGCTGAGAACCCCCGCGGCAATTACACTTTGTCGCAATTTGACACCATTATTTGCGGTTTGCGGCATCTGAAATGGGCATAATCCGCGTTCTGTTTTTGACCAATTTGATTCTTTTCCGTAGCCCTACAGAATCTGCGTAAGCAGCCAGCGAGCCCGCATCCATGACCACTTATTCTCCTTCTCTCCAGCGGCTGTTTGCTGTCAGCCTCAGCACTACTCTGCTGCTTTGTGCAGGCTCGATCAAGGCGCAGACTCCGTCGACAGCCGACGATGCCACAGTGACGTACCCTGCTGAATACTTCGCCCAGTATCAGCCTTTTTCGGTGGATGACATGCTCGCGCGTATCCCGGGCATTAACCTGGCACAGGGTGGCGGTCGCAGTCAGGGAGGGCCGGGCAGTGGCGGCGGCCGGGGTCTCGGTGCCGGAGGCGATCAGGTGCTTATCAATGGCCGTCGGATAGCCGGGAAAGGAAATGAGGGCAACCAGCAGCTGTCACGCATTCCTGCTTCAGAAGTTCAGTACATCGAAATCATTCGCGGCACTTCCGGTGATCTTGACGTCCGGGGCGGCACGCAGGTGATTAATGTCGTGCTCAATGAAGCGCAATCCAATGTCAGCTTTGCCTATGAGGTGAACATGGACATGGCTTATGACGGTGAAATGATCCCGGGTGCCAAGCTTTCAGCCACCGGTCAAAGTGGGGCGTTTAACTATTTCCTGAGTGCTGAAAGAGAGCCGCGATATGACTTTCGGGATGGCTGGGAAGTTGCTACTGATACATCGGGTCTGCTGTCGGAAACGGTCAAACGGGATCAGATAACTGACGGTTGGCCGGTCAACCTGGTAGCCAACTTTGGCTATGAATTCTCATCCCGTGACACGGCCAATCTCAATCTCTCCGCTGTCAGAAACCCCGTTGACGACACCACCGACCGGGTGATTACTACGTATGATGCGGGCCAGTTAAATACGCGGATTTTTGAAAATGATGCCCAGCCTTCCGATGAGGACACTTTCGAGATCGGTGGAGACTACATGCACGTTTTTGAAAACGGCAGTCGCTGGAAGACGCTTTTCATTGTCAATGAAAATGAGAATCTGTCACTTCGTAGTCGCTACAAGGTCGACGGTGCAAGCCTTGCCAGATCCCGCGATTTGTTTTTGTCTAACTATGAAAAGAATCAGGAGCGGATTGTCCGCTCGTCCTATATCTTCGATGTGTTTGAAGATCAGTCAGTGGAGGCGGGCGTTGAACGGGCTCAGACCATTCTGGATACCTCGCTGCAGCTGGGCCTGCTGACAGGCGGACAGACTGATGAGCGCTTCGGTGGACTGACCCCGATCACAGATTCCATTGGCACGGTGGAAGAGATGCGCTACGAATACTTTGCCATCCACAACTGGGCGATGAATGACCGGATGACGCTGGAAACCACGCTGCTATTTGAAGACAGCACAATCTCTCAGACCGGCACCCTGGCGAACTCCCGGGATTTTACGTTCTTCCGCCCTAAGATCGACTATCGCTTCGACATCTCGCCGTCTTTGCAGTTTCGCGGAACCATCGAAAAGGATGTGGCGCAGCTCAGCTTCAGAGATTTTACCGCTGGCGTCGATCAAAGCGATGATGAACAGAATTCCTTTGAAGGCAATGCGGCGCTCCGGCAAGAGCAGTCCTGGCGTTATGAAGCAAACCTTGAATTCCGTCTGCCTAACGATGCCGGCGTGATCAACACCAATTTCTTCTATCATGATCTGGAAGACCTGATTGATAACGTGGATGTGTCTTCTGGGGGAAACATTCTGTCTGCGCGCGGCAATATCGGGGACGGAGAACGCTACGGGTTCAATTTCAATGGCAGTTTGCGACTCAGTTTCCTGAATCAGCCAAACATGCTCTTGACTGCCGGGCTGAATATGGAGGAATCCACGGTTACTGACCCTTTCCTGCAGCAAGAGCGAGAGCGGTCAATACGCGGTGGCGCCAGCCGCTACAGCTTTTCCTACCGGCACGACCTGCCGGAGCTCGGCAACACCAACTACGGCATCAGAGCCAGCCGCGAGTTCTACAATGACTTTCTCGTCTGGGACATCGATAAGACCGAGCAATATCCCAAGGACTGGTTCTGGTTTACCTGGGTGGAAACCCAGGCCTTCGGCAATCTGATCTACCGGTTTGAGATCCGTGATTCAGGCGAGCGCTGCCGCATCAGAACCCGCTATCAGGGCGGCACCATTGCCACCGGCTATATTCAGGAGCGGGAGGATTCCTGTTCAGTGAATGGGCCGGTTTACGCCATCAAGATTCGCGGCACATTCTGATTACTCAACTCCGGGCGCCTGTGTCCGGAGTTGTTCGATACCCACCCATTTGCCGAATGCCGGCCCCGCGCGCAACGTGTGCATTCAGTTATCCCGACATATTCCGCAATTGGTCGGATCAAAGTAAGACCTTTGCCGTAGCAAGCCGGCAGATTCGAAGGCATACTTGTCACTACTAGACTGGATAACGTTTGCTGAAGTGCGCCGCTTCAGTGTCATTAAAGAGACTGGAGCCAAGAATTCGTGAACTACACCCGCCCCCGCGCCCTCCTTTTGTTTTTTTCTGGTTTTCTCGGTTTGGCCTCGAACGCCGGTGCTCAGGCACCGGAGACTGCGAGCGATGCCACGGTGACCTATCCGGCAGAGTACTTCGCCCAATTCAATCCCTATTCCGTCAACGACATGCTGCAGCGCATACCAGGAATTTCTCTTGCGCGCAGCGGCAGTCGCAGCCAGAGCCGGGGTGGAGGCAGGGGGCTCGGTGCAGGCGGCGAGCAGGTCTTGATCAATGGTCGTCGGATAGCCGGTAAAAGCAATGAAGGCGACTCCCAGCTCTCACGCATTCCTGCATCGGAGGTGCGTTACATTGAAATCATTCGGGGAACTTCTGGCGAGTTAGATGTCCGGGGTGGAACACAGGTAATCAATGTTGTTTTAAATGAAGCCCTCTCAAACGTGAGCTTTGCCTATGAGGTGAACATGGACAGAGCGCTGGATGGAACGCTTGTACCGGGCGGTAGGATCTCAGCGACGGGGCAGTACGCAGCCCTGAACTATTTCCTCAGCGCCGAACGCGAGCCCCGTTATGATTTTCGTGACGGTTTTGAAAGCGCGCTTGACCGATTCGGAGATCTTGCCGAGACGGTGAACCGTGATGAAACCACAGACGGTTGGCCGATCTCTTTAACCGCAAACTTTGGCTATGAGTTCTCTCCGACCGATACGGCTAATCTTAATTTTTCATGGACCGGGAATGATGTTGAATATGACACGGACCGGATTATTACCCGATACCAGTCCGACGCGGTCGCAAGCCGGATCTTTGAGCGGGATACGCAGCCAAGTGAATCCACCGGATTTGAGGTTGGCGGCGACTACATGCATGTCTTCGATAACGGGAGCAGGTGGAAGACGATTGCCATCGTCAATGAAAAAGAAAACGAGTTTGAGCGCAGTCGTTTTAAGGTAGACCCTTCCTCCTCGGTCGAAACGAAAGATCTTTATCTGTTCAATTATGAGAAGTATCAGGAACGCATAATTCGGTCGTCATATGTCTTTGATTTATCGCAAGGCCAATCTATTGAGGCGGGTGTTGAGAGGGCCCAAACCATAGTTGATACGTCTCTACGACTTGGTTTGCTCACCGGAGTAGCCGGCGGGCAAGAGTTTGGCGGTCTCACGCCGGTGACTAGTTCAGTAGGCACAGTAGAGGAGATGAGGCTGGAGTATTTTACCATCCACAACTGGTCAATGAACGACCGAATGACGCTAGAGACCACGCTGCTTGTTGAGGACAGTTCAATATCTCAGAGCGGTACCCTGGCCAACTCACGCGACTTCTCATTCTTTCGCCCCAAGGTGGACTATCGGTTCGATATCACGCCAAGCGTTCAATTCAGAGGTATCGTTCAGAAAATAGTGAATCAGCTCAGCTTCAGGGATTTCACCGCGGGCGTCGATCAGCGGGACGATGAGCAGAACTCGTTCGAGGGGAATTCAGACATTCAGCAGATGTCATGGTGGAACTATGAAGCAAATTTAGAGTACCGACTCCCCAACGACGCTGGAGTCATCAATACCCAGCTGTACTATCAAACGGTGTTTGACGTGATCGACAATGTCGATGTGTCGCGGGATGGAGAAATTCTCTCGGCCCGGGGTAATACCGGAGACGGAAGGCGCTATGGAATAAACCTCAACAACAGCCTGCGCCTGAGTTTCCTGAACCAGCCGAATATGCTGCTAACCGCCGGGCTCAGTGTTGAAGAAGCGACTCACTATGACTCGATTCGCGGAGAAGACCGGGAGCGCGCTATGGGCCCCCGCGACGGTGGGAGTAACTACTCAATCGGCTTTCGTCACGATATTCCCAGACTGAACAACACGAACTGGGGGTTTAATGCCAACAAACGATTCCTGAACGATTTTATGGTCTGGGACATTGATAAGACCGAGCATTATTCTCCCGCGCTGTCCTGGTTTGCCTGGGCGGAAACGCAGGCCTGGGGCGGGCTGGTGTACCGGTTTGAGGCCAGAGACTCCAATGAGCGATGCCGCTTGCGCACCCGCTATGCCGGTGGCACAACCGTTACCGGATATGTGAACGAAGTCGAGGACTCCTGCTCAATTAACGGACCTGTCTACGCCATTAAGGTCCGGGGCACATTTTAGCTGGACGTTAGCGCTGGGAGAAACGTCTTGCTCATGTCAGAATATGGGCCATTCTTCATTACCTGACTCCATCTATGTCGCTGGCGAATAAACTGGTCGTAACGACCCTTAAAGACTTGACCCCTTACCAATCAGCACGCCGGATAGGCGGGACGGGTCAGATTTATCTTAACGCGAATGAATCGGCTTTTCCCCCATACCAGATGCCTGAGCAGGAAACCTGGAATCGCTATCCGGATTTTTTGCCGGCCGAGCTGGCGAAAGCCTATAGCCGTTATGCGGATGTAAGTCCTGACAATGTGCTGGCGGTGCGGGGGGCCGATGAAGCGATAGATTTACTGATCAGGACCTATTGCGAGCCACACCGGGACGCCATTCGTATTCAGAGCCCGACCTATTCGATGTATGAATTTGTCGCGCAAGCCCACGGGGTGGCGGTAGAGACAGTGCCGCTGGACGACCAGTTCGCTCTGAATGTCGCCGCGAATCAGCAGGCCGCGGCTGATCAGAAGCGCTTGAAGATCGTGTTTATCTGTAATCCCAATAATCCCACTGGCAATCTGATGGCGGTGTCGGACATTGTCCGCATCGCGGAGGCGCAGCGTGACCGGGCATTCGTCGTTGTTGACGAGGCATATATTGAATACACCCCATCTGATACCCTGCTTCCGCTGCTGTCTGAGCATCCCAATCTGGTGATCATTCGCACTCTATCCAAAGCATTTGCCCTGGCGGCCATTCGGGTAGGTTTCATTATCGCGGCAGAAGAGGTGCTGGCGCAGATCAACAAACTCATTCCTCCTTACCCCATGCCAGATGACAGTGCGCGGATTGGCATTAATGCACTCTCCGATCCGGGTATTGACTACATGCGGTCCTGCTGCGAGCGGGTTATTGCTTTGAGAGAACAGGCTCGCAAGGAATTGATTCCGCTGGATGCTATTGAGCAGGTATACGACAGCACGACCAATTTCCTGCTGGTGCGCTTTAAGAAGGCATCTGACGCTATGAAGCATTTGCTGAATGCTGGCGTTGTCATTCGCGATCAAACCCACTTTGAGCAACTGCCACAGCATCTGAGAATCTCAGTAGGCGTTTCGGAAGATATGCAGGAAACTTTGAATCACCTGCGCAAACTCTGAGCAGGCAGAACAGAACTTACCGATGCAAAAGGAACAGAATATTGAAGAGCTGCCAACTGCCAACTGGCTGAAGTTCCTATTGCCGTCCGGTATTGGCATTGTGTTTTTCCTCACGCCTTTGTTGATTGATGGGCAAATAACGGTAGGCATGGCCTGGTTTGGTGATCTGTTTATCGATAACGGACAGACCCAGTTGCAATGGATGGCGGGCACATTCACGGTAATTTCAGTCCTGCTTACCCTGATTTTTCAGGTCTCTGAGCCGGCCCGCGTCAGGTTTTACTGGCTGGCGGAGGGGCTGACCCTTTACTCTGTCTGGTTTCTGCTGAGGCTATTCGGTTGCGTGGCCGCCGTTTGCTATCTGTTTCAGATCGGTCCGGGCTGGCTCATTGGTGGCGCCACCGCCGGCACGACCCTCGGTAGTCTGATACCGATCACCATGACCTACATGGCCATCGCGACAGTCTTTCTTCCCCTGCTGGTTGAGTTCGGGTTGATGGAGATGGTTGGCGTCTTGCTGAGCAAGGCATTCGACAAACTGTTTCGTCTCCCCGGCCGGAGCGCGATTGATGCGCTGGCCTCCTGGATGGGGTCCGGTCCAGTGGGTGTGCTGATCACTCTCCAGCAGTATGAACGTGGTTATTACACGGCCAGAGAGGCGGCTACCATCTGCACCAATTTCTCAGTCGTGTCTGTCTCCTTTGCGCTGGTGGTCGCCAACGCCATTGGCATGGGGGATTATTTCCTGCCGATGTACGCCTGCGTCATCGGAATCGGCTTTGTCTGCGCGCTGATCACGCCAAAACTACCGCCATTGAGCAGGTTGAAAGACGAATTCTGCCCCGGCGTCGAGCCTCAGGGACTGCGGGATTTCAGTAATTATCAGTCACTCTGGAGTGCGGCGGTGCATGAGGCCCTGGCAAGGGCGGGCAGGGCACCCACCCTTGGTGAGCTGATACCTCGCATCGGCCGTGGCATTGCAGAAGTCTGGTTATCCCTGATTCCGGTGGTGATGGGCCTCGGTACAGCTGCGCTGATACTGGCGGAGTACACACCGCTCTTCAACTGGTTAGGTCTTCCCCTGATTGCCGTACTTAATCTTTTTGGACTGGCAGAGGCTGACGCAGCCGCGCCGCTGATGTTCGTCGGCTTCACCGATATGTTCTTACCGGCGCTGGTGGGGGGCAGCATAGAAAGCGAGCTGACTCGGTTTGTCGTCGCTACGGTCTCCGTGTGTCAGCTCATTTATATGTCGGAAGTCGGTGCACTGATTATCAAGTCGAAAATACCTCTGGGTTTTTTCCACATTGGCGGCATCTTCCTGATTCGGACGGCGATTTCCCTCCCGCTGGCTGCCTTGATCGGTCATGCGCTTTTCTAGTCTGAACTGATTAGCGAAAGCTGTTCCGGCTGGTTTAAACAAGCGGCATTTCGGTGGTTGATTTCAGGGTTTCCATGACGAAGCTGGCGCTGACATCAAACAGATCGGCCTTGATCAGTTCTTTATAGAGCTCGTCGTATCCTGCCATGTCTTTGACTACCGCCTTGATGAGATAGTCGAGATCCCCACTCATGCGATATACCTCAAGTACTCCGCCAATGTTTTCGGTGACGGTTCTGAACCTTTCCACCCAGGCGTCATTGTGCTGATTGGTTCGCAGCTGCACATAGACGGTCAGAGGCAGGCCGATACTCACCTGATCCAGCAAGGCCACTCGCTGGAGAATAATGCCGTCCTTCTCCAGATTCTGAATTCGTCGCCAGCAGGCCGACTTCGAAATGCTGACCCGTTCGGCGATGTCACCAACGGAGAGCGAAGCGTCGTGTTGCAGGAGTCTGAGAATTATTCGGTCAATTTTGTCCATCGGCGCCGGCCTTGATCGTTTGCCCTGGGGCTTACGAATCACTAATCGCATGAAAATAGAAATATTATCCTAATATAATCCATTTTATATAAAAAATATTTTAATTTAATACGTAAAAAAGGAACAAAGAGGAACAATGTCCGAGCAATAAATGGCTATGGTAGGTTTTTATCCAAACCAGACAAGCAGTCCATGAGCCATTCGCTGATTTCGAAGATACGGGAAAACGTCATCGGGGAACGTCGCGGTATCGAGACTGCATTCGGGACCAAGCCGCTGGTTTATGCCGATTACACAGCGTCTGGCCGGTCTCTCCACTTTCTCGAAGACTTTATTCGCCGGCAGGTGCTGCCGCTGTATGCCAACACGCATTCGGAGACCTCCTTCACCGGCGCGCAGTCCACAGCGCTAAGAGAACAGGCGCGAACCATTATCCGACGAGCGGTAGGGGGATGCGATGACGATCAGGTCATCTTCTGTGGTTCCGGCGCGACTGCCGCAATCAGTAAGCTGATTGATATTCTCAACCTTCGTCTACCGGCAGATTTGTCTGATCGGCATGATCTGCTGGCAGCCATTCCGCCAGCCCGGCGCCCGGTTGTTTTCGTCGGACCCTATGAGCATCACAGCAACGAATTACCCTGGCGCGAATCAATTGCCAGAGTCGAGGTGGTGCCCCTGGATTCAAAAGGCCAATTGGACATCGATGTGCTTGAAAGACTGCTGCAGCAGTATGCCGGCGGCCCCCTGCTGATAGGCAGCTTTTCGGCCGCTTCCAATGTCACAGGCATTCGGACAGATGTTGAGCGGGTCACTCGTCTGTTGAAGCAGTATGGCGCACTGAGTTTCTGGGATTACGCCGCCGCGGCACCGTACGTCCGCATCAGGATGAACGGAGGTGCTGACACGTCTGGCATGAGTTCTGAACAAACCAGCGAAGAAGTCGGCGGCCGTGTTGACCCGAATGTTTCCGAGGATTTACCGGAAATTGCAGATACGGGCTCAGACCAAGCCACCCCTAAAGACGCCGTGTTTATTTCTCCGCACAAATTCATCGGGGGCCCGGGCACACCTGGACTGCTCATTGTTAAGAAATCGGTGATGCAGAACAGAGTGCCTGCCGTTCCCGGTGGCGGAACCGTGTCCTACGTATCGCCTGCAGGCCACCGGTTCTTGTCGGATCCCCAGCGGCGGGAGGAGGGAGGCACGCCGGACATCGTGGGTGCAGTCAGGGCGGGGCTTGTTTTCAAACTTCAGCAGGAGGTCGGAGCGGAGCGTATTGAGCGCATCGAACAGCAACATATTCGCTACGCGCTGGACAGCTGGCAAACTCATTCAGATATTGACGTGCTGGGTAATCCGGAAGCTGATCGTCTGGCAATAGCCTCGTTTCGCATTAAGCACGGGGATAAGGATCTGCACTACGGCTTCGTTGTTGCCCTGCTGAATGATTTGTTCGGCATTCAGGCCCGGGGGGGCTGTTCCTGTGCGGGCCCTTACGGACACGCCTTGCTGAACATGGATATGGACTATAGCCGACACCTGGAAGCCGCTATCAGCGAGGGCCAGATGATATTGCGGCCGGGATGGGTCAGGCTCAATTTCAATTATTTCTTTGATCAGGAAACTGTCGACTACCTGGTTAGGGCGGTCATGCTGATTGCTGAACATGGCTGGCGCTTGCTGCCCTACTATCATTATTCAGAGGATTCCGGCATCTGGAGTTTTCAGGGAGCTAAAACGCCAGCGGCAGTGGATCTGATGACTGTCGACTTCCTACACCCAGAAGCCCGGTCTGAGCATCAGGCCCGCTGCGAGGCGCCGGCACTGCTTTTAAGCGACACCCTGAAGCAGGCGGAAAGGCAGCTGCAAAGCAGGCAGACCGGCGAGGCAAGCTGGGTCGACATTCCTGCCTGTTATGACGCGTTGCGCTGGTTTGTTCTGCCGCAAGAACTGGCAGCAGAACTCCGGCTCAAAGTCGCCGGTTGATAACGGCTTTCAGATCAGTTCCGACAGACACAAAGACAGAGCCTGGACGACGGCTCTAGTCAGAGCGGGCCTCGCGAAAGCACAGCGCCAGACCGATCGCTGCGACAGCAATGAAAACCAGATTGCCCGTGGCACCCGGTGGTGTTGTCAGCGTTGGCAGAGGTTTGCTGAGACCGATGGCTATGCGGCCCAGGTATTCCATCAGAATTAGTAAATACACGGCGGGAATCAGCCCGCGGTAGCGAACCGCAACCAGCACCATGACTACTGACAGCAACAGTTGGGAGAGACCCCACAGCGCAAAACTGGTGATGACAGCGGCGGCGCCCTCCCGGCTGAATTGATCCAGAGGGACGGTAGCGATCGACTGGGCACCTCCATCCGGAAGCAGGATGTGGGCGAGGCTTCTGCCTACCGTGACTGCGGTAATGAACCAGAACAGCCACAGCGCGGCCGGATTTCCCGGGCACGCATTATCAATTGATCCGGGCAGTATTTTTTGCCACATGCTTCAGCCCCGAGTTATTTCGACAGAGCGATGTAATTATCAACTCGTCGTTCCAGTATTTCCAGTGGTAGCGCACCACCGCCCAGAATTACATCATGGAAGGCCCGAATATCGAAGCGCTCCCCAAGCGCCTCTTCCGAGCGGGCTCGCAGTTCCTGAATTTTCAGCATGCCAATCTTATAGCTGGTCGCTTGCCCCGGCAGGACGGTGTAACGCCGTACCTCGGATACGATAGAAGGCAATGGCGTTGACACATTACTGGCGAAATAATCGATTGCCTGCTGTTCGGACCACCCCATTGCGTGAATACCGGTGTCTACCACGAGGCGAACCGCACGCCACATTTCGCTGACCAGTCGACCAAAGTCGGAATAAGGATCCTGGTAACCCCCCATTTCCTTTGCCAGTAATTCGGTATACAGGCCCCAGCCTTCTGAGTAAGCGCCAAAACCCGCCTGACTGCGAAACGCTGGAACAGATTCCAGCTCGCGGGCAATGGCTATCTGCATATGGTGGCCCGGCAGACCTTCATGATAAGCCACCGCTTCCAGTTCCGTAACGGGATTGGCAGACATATCTGACAAATGGACATAGTAGGTGCCCGGCACGGAACCGTCAGGGCTGCTGGCGAAGTAATGGGCCGCTGCGCCGTCCTGTTCGCGGAAAGCCTCTACTCGTTTAACCACCAGATCTGCCTTGGGTAAAATTCCAAAATACTGCGGCAGCAGCGCTTTCATGTTTTCGATGTACTCGGTGGACTCATCAAGATATCGCTGACGACCGTCCTCATCATTCCCGTAGAAAAAGCGCTCATCGCTGGCGACGAAGGCAAAAAACTCAGACAGGTCGCCGGAAAACCCGACGCGGTCCTTGATCGCTTCCATCTCAGCGCGCAGTCGTGCAACTTCATCCAGACCAATCTGATGAATGTCGTCTGCGGTCAGGTCGGTTGTGGTCCAGTTGCGCAGCATCTGATTGTAAAAAGCGATTCCATCGGGCAGGGTAGCCACTCCAACCGGTTCGGCGGGGGCATTGCTTATATCCTGGCTGAGCCAGTCGATCAATGTCTGGTAGGCCGGCTGAAACTGGTTTACCAGTGCGTCACGAGCGCGAACCCTCAATCCTTCCGCCGCTGCCTCATCAATCTCGCCGGCTTCGACCAGTGCACCAATTTTCGTCTGGGCATCATTCCATAGGGCAGAATCCTGCTCGTTATCGTCAAAAGGCTGCCCACTGATGAGGCCGCTTGACGCTTCCATAACAAACTCATAAGCGTAGCGGGGCGGACGCACACCGCGTTCAGCATTGTCTCTCGCCCAGTCGAGTTGCTGTCCCAGCGCCCGGGAAACGCCACCGATGCGGCTGATGTAAGCCTCCATGTCAGAGAGATTGGCGACTGAGTGATAGTTCATCAGAATGACCGGCAACTGACTGTGCACTCCACTCATCTGCTCAAAGACATATTCCTGTGTGTTGAACTGAAAGCTGTCTCTGGCTTGCTCATATTGATAAATCCAAAGGTCGTAGGAGGTTTTTGCTTCAAAATCCAGCGCCTCATAGTTGAATTCGGATTGAAGCTCGCGCACTGTCGCCGCCATCCAGTCAAGCTGCTGCCCGGCGGCTTCGACGGACATATCGTCGATCTGATCATACAGTTCCTTGCGTCCGAGCGCTGACAGGGAGATTGGACTGAACCTGAGTTGCTCTTCATTTTTTTCGTCAAACCAGGCGTTGATGCGGGCAGTTTCATCCACGGTCGCTGTCGTTTCAGCGGTACCCGGTTCAGAGCCCGGGGCGGCGCTTTCCGGAGCCGGGTCGCCACAGGTGATCAGAAGCAGTGACAAAATAAGCGTGATTAAATGTTTCATCGGACAGTCTCGGAACAGAAAGAAAGGGGTATCGTTATCGCGACATTGGAAAGCGCAAGCTCACAGTCAACATGCGCCAGCTCGGTCAACTGTTCACAACAGCATTGAATTCTGGCGTTGTCTGTGGCGCGTCAGACTATTGCAGTGGCTGGAAGTCTTCTTTATACCTGACAGAGCAGTCCGGGCACACCCAGTCTTCCGGTAACTCGTCAAACGGGGTGCCCGGGGCAAACCCCTCGTGTTCATCACCGAGGTCCTGATGATACTGATAGCCACAGCCCGGGCATTCATGCACTGAACTCATCAGGCTGCCTCTGTGGCGGACAGGTTTTCCTTGAGGCCTGCTACTCCGTATTTCGCATACAGCGCCTCTTTCTTGTCGGGGTCGATGTTGACCCGGGTCAACTCTCCGTCAATGTGAGGCAGAGCCATCAGTCTCGGGTCCATCACCCTGAACCACAGTGGAGGAACGTAGGCGAGCGGGAACATGCCATTGTAGCCGTTGGGCAGTCGAGGCACGTTCTTGAAATTCCGCAGTGATTGGTAGCGCCGGGTCGGATGGGCATGATGATCGGAATGTCTCTCCAAGTGAAACAAGACCAGATTTGTGTATTTGTGATTGCTGTTCCACGAGTGATGGGGCTGGCATCTTTCGTACTTTCCATTCGGCTCTTTCTGACGCAGCAGGCCATAATGCTCAATGTAGTTCGCGCTGGTCAGTTGCCACCAGGCCAGAAAATTGTGAATGGCCAGAAAGGGAATCATCACCCAGCCAAATGCCGCGATGAGGGAAATCTGCAAGGCAAAAGTCACCGCATAGGACTGTAAAATTTCATTTTCCCAGCTCCATACCGAGACCCCCTTCCGGGTCAGGCGTTCATCCTCAACCGCCCAGGCCCGGCGAAAGGCACCGGGAATTTCGCGTCTGGCAAACTTGTAGATGCTTTCGCCCATTCTTGATGAGGCAGGATCTTCTGGTGTCGCGACGTCGCGGTGATGACCCCGATTGTGCTCAATACTGAAATGCCCGTAGGCCGGCACGGCTAATACAATCTTTGCCAGGTTGCGCTCCAGTTGAGTCTTTTTGTGGCCCAACTCATGACCGGTGTTAATTCCCAGGCCGTTGGCGATTCCCGCTGAGACCGCCAGCAGGAGTACACCCCACCAGGACAGTGCCTGCGTACCCGCCCAGTACGCCGCTCCGATCAGAGAGGCAAAATGCAAAGGGACGGTGAGCATGGGCAGCAGTCGGTAGTAGGAGTCCTCTTCCAGCAACGGCACGATTTCTTCGGGCGGGTTGTTTTCATCCTCTCCCAGCCACCAGTCCAGAATCGGTCCAATCACATAAACAACAAAAAGCGGCAACGCGAGCCAGGCCTGATGACCAAACAAGGCGTGCGCCCCGATGCCCAGAAAAGGCATGAGCGCATAAGCTAGAGAGGCCGTCCAGAGATAGCGCTTGGTGTCGGTGAAGGACATGTCGCCGGCATCAGTGGCAAGGGTGTAGGTTTTCATGTTTCGCTTTACCATTGGCTTTCTGATAAAAGTCAGTCTAGCCTATCTTTTGTCGCTTATGAACAAATCCCGGTGTTTTCAGCTTATTTCTCAATAGCCGCGGCAAAGACTTCACCAACGCCCCGGTCTCTGGGGTCAGCTGCGGGTCTTAAAGTGTCTCCGTCTCGCCAGATCACCTGAACATCGCCGAATTCCCAGTCATGGGGCTCCACCCGGTAGCCACGCTCCTCGAGTGCCAACCTGGTCTGGTCTGGCAAGGGGTTGGCAATGCTTGTCGTGATCAAATCCGGGGGCAGCAGCTGATGGTGAAAGCGGGTGGCGCCGACTGCCTCCAGAGGCGTCATGCCAAAATCGATAATGTTGATGACGGTCTGGAATACCGAGGTAAAAATGGTCGAGCCACCCGGGGTTCCGACCACCATCATAACTTCATCACCTTCTAGCAGGATTGTTGGTGACATGGAGGAGAGTGGCCGCTTACCCGGCTGAATCTCATTGGCATAGCTTCCGACGACGCCATAGACATTGGGGGCACCCGGCTTGGCGCTGAAGTCATCCATTTCGTTATTGAGCAGAAATCCGGCACCCTCAATGACTACACCGCTGCCAAACGCCCAGTTGATCGTGTAGGTGTTGGATACCGCATTACCCCACTGGTCGATAATCGAATAATGCGTTGTGTTCGGTGACGTGAGGCCCGGGCTCACACCGTCAAGTCTGGAAATGGTTCTCGGGTTGACTTCCCGGGCACGGCGGTTCACGTAGCTGTCAGAAATCAGAGTCTCAATATCAATGTCGACAAAATCGGAGTCACCCAGATACTCTCCCCGATCAGCGAAAACCCGCTTTTCCATCTCTGCCACCAGATGCACATACTGCGGGGAATTGTGGGCAACGCCCTCAAAATGAGAGGCTAGCGCATCTTTCATTTTCAACAGCTGAATGACACCGAAACCGCCTGAACTCGGCGGGGGCGAGGATAATACCTGATAGTTGCGCCACCGGGCCTGAAGCGGCTCGCGCCAGACAGCCTCATAACTTGCCAGATCTTCCAGACTTATGAGGCCATCGTCTTTTGCCATTTGCTCTACGATGAGCCGGGCTGTTTCGCCGCGATAGAAATCTGCTGAGCCCTGAACCGCAATCCGCTCGAGTGTCATGGCCAGCTCTGGCTGTCGGAAAAGCTGCTCGGCGCTGATCTGCGAAAAATACGCTTTGAAGTTGGTCTTATCGCCAAACCAATCCAGGTTGGCGTGAATCTCATCAACCAGAACCGGGGCCGGTATAAACCCCTGCCGGGCCAGCTCGATGGCGGGCTGGATGAGGTCCCGCCAGGGCAGCGATCCGTAACGCTGATGCGCAGCCCACATGCCGGCTACTGTTCCCGGCACGGCAGCGGCCCTGGCCCCAATCAGCGTCGCATTTTCGATCACCTCGCCCTGTTGGTCGAGGTACATATCGCGATGCGCAGTAAGGGCCGCTTTTTCCCGGTAATCAAGAAATGCGCTTTCACCCTCCATGTGAGTAAGCATGAACCCGCCACCGCCAATGTTGCCGGCGTCAATATAGGTCACTGCCAGCGCAAACCCTGTGGCGATAGCAGCGTCCACAGCATTGCCACCGCGTATCAAAATTGCTTTGGCGACTGCTGCGGCGTAAGGATCCGGGATAGCGATGGCAGCCTGAGCTGTCAAGGGCGCGGGCTCTCCGGTTTGCGCTGAGAGCGTGCTTGCCAACAGGCAGGCGCAAAGCAGAAGCAGTCGGGCAGAGCGTCCGGTCAAAGTTAACATAGAGGTCATTTACAAAAGTCCCAGCTGACAGGCAGCGTGATCATGAGAAGGGTTAAGCCAGTCAACTGTCAGATCCTGTCCAGTGGAAAGGAACACCACGCGCCCGGCACGTCCGGGTCGCCGAAGAGGACAAGAAGCGGTGCATCCGGGTAGGCGCAATACGCGCAGGCTTAAATTGTCCAGTAACCGGTTTGTTTGAGTTCGCGAAGAGCCAGCCCCGGCTCTGCCACATGGCCGGAGCAGAAACAGGCCAACAGTCTTTGCTTTTTCGCTGTCGTGATAGAGTATAGCCGAAAGCCTCCTTCTTGACTCTCGCTAGGGCTTTATCAAGGGGCTTCATTAGGGCGCTTTATTACGGGGCTTTACTTGGGTGGAGTTAAGGTCCGCGATTTTTGAGTAGGGAGTAAAAGTGACAGAAGCAAACGACTTACAGAAAACAGAGAAAAATGACTCAGTGGCTGAGATCCGTGCCCGTCGCAAACGGGAGTGTGCCCTCGGCTACAGACTGTTTGCTGCCCATCGATGGGGCGATTTGGGCGACGGTCACATCAGCGCGCGAGATCCTGAAAAGACCGACTGCTTCTGGATGTTGCGCTGGGGTGTTTCTTACCACGCGGCCAGGGTTTCTGATCTGGTACTGGTTGGGCCTGACGGCAGTCTGGTTGAAGGAGAAGGCACCATCAATATCGCGGGATACTACATTCACCACCCGATTTTGGAAGCACGACCGGATTTGGTCAGCGCGGTGCATGTCCACACTGGCTGGGGGTCGCCGTTTTCTGCTGAGGCAAGAATGATTGAACCAATCTCTCAGGAATCCTGTATTTTTTTTGAAGATCACGCGCTTTGGAATGACGAAGAGGTTCAGGTGCAAAGTGTGCCTGCGGGGCGGAGAATCGCTGAAGCGCTCGGGCAAAATAGCGCAATCATCCTGCGAAATCACGGATTGCTGACCGCTGGTGACAGCGTTGCTGAAGCGGTCGGCCGGTTTGTCTACATGGAGCGGGTCGCCGAACTGCATATGAAAGTGTATGAGCCCAAACCGATTTCGGCAGAGGCAGCGCGCTTCGCCAAGGCTGATCTGATCAGGATGGGGATTGGGCGCCAGGGATTCTCCAGCCTGTTAAGGCGACATATCCCGGATCCAGATGTGGTGAACTGACAAACTTCGAGTCAGGGAGGCTCAGTTCTGCGACTGAGCTCCATCCAGATTTGCCACGCGCGTGATGGTCTCCATCCCGATAGCTCTCAGTCCGGAATGTGAAATCCGCTGGCTTCTATTTCTGCCCGGGTCATGTTGACCATTTTGATGTCTAGGTTGATGGTCTCCAGAGGCTCATCCGATTCATCAGTCTCTACTGCAACGATCTGATCGACTACCTCCATACCGGAAAACACGAAGCCATATATTGTGTAGTTATCATCGAGTCTGGCGATGCCATTGGCATCATGTACCACATAGAACTGGCACCCTGCTGAGAGCTTGCCGGGATTGTTGTCTCGGCCAGCGGCAAAGGTACCGTATACGTGCCGCAGCTGAGGGCGAAATTCCGGCTCAAGTAAGTGGATGGAGTAGGCAAAGCCTTCAGGTGTATCCGGGCAGCCGCCCTGCGCGACGAATCCTTCGATGACCCGATTGAAGGAGTAGTCATCGAAGTATCCTGAGTTGGCCAGATCGATAAAGTACTGCCGATGGACGGGGGTTTCTTCATAGAGCCAGACATAGAGATCGCCAAGCCGAGTGCTGATGCGGGCTACCTGATACGTGTCTGGCAAAGCCGCACAGGCCCCGAACGAGCCAAGGAAGAGGGTTAGCAAGATTTTCCGCATGCTCATTGAGGTATTCCTGATTTGTTTACAAAGGGTTCGACAAAGCATTGCCTGGCTGGGTACAAGGTAAACTGATTGCAGAGCGAAATCATGGCGTCAGGGGGCCAGCGCTTTGCTGACAAAATAGGCGCGCTTTAATGAAGCGCTCAGTTTGCTGCGGTTCTCGGGGCGTTTTTTCAGCAGGCAAGCTGCTGATTTCGCTGAATCCGGAATAGGTTCTGCTCTTGCGGTTCAAAGGATATCGGCGGGTCAAGTCGGCACGAACCCGCAGTGGAATCTGAACTCTGTCCCAGTACCGAGTTCGCTGGTAACCGTTATATCGCCTCCCATTAATCTGGCGTAGTTCAAGGCGATGTGCAAACCCAGCCCGGTGCCGCCGAAATTTCGCTTATTGCCTTCATCGACTTGCGAAAACGGATCGAACAGTGCTGCCAGCTTTTCTTCGGGGATGCCGATGCCGGTGTCGTAAATCCTGAAGATCAGGTAGTGCTTGCCGTCTTTTGATTCAACGCTTGTTTGTTTTTTCACGTACCCTGAAGAAGTAAACTTCACGGCGTTTCCTACCAGATTAATCAGCACCTGCTTAAGCTTGATGTCGTCGAGTTTGATTCTGTCAGGAACGTCATCAGCAATATCATGTTCGTACGCGACGCCTTCTTTCAGGTTGGTTTTGCACATCTCCCGCACATCGCCGAGCAATTTGAACAAACTGCAGTCTCTTTCATTGAGCTCTTCGCCCTTGGCTTCAAATTTAGAAAAATCCAGGAGATTCATAATCAGAGTGCGCAGGTGTTCACTGGAGCGCGATAGAATCTCCAGCGCTTCAACTGCATCCGCCTCCATCTCCATTTCTTTCAGGATGAATGCCATTGAGATGATGGCGTTGAGAGGCGTTTTGATCTCGTGACTTAGCCTATTTCTTGTATCTTGCCTGGTCTACATACTTCCAATCTACCGCGCCGAAAAACATTTCATCCATGCTTTGCAGACCCCACGGCACTGAACGGGATGGGTCGGGATTCATCGGGTTCTGTTCCGAGTTGTCGAATGCGCCAACCGCTGTGAACTTGGTCCCTGCGGGCACGAAGCGGGGCTCTTTTAGCGTATACGCGAGTTGCCAGTTGTAGTTGTAGTTGGCAATGTTCAGCATTTCCTCTGTTGTGCCATCCGGGAAGGTGGCATAGAAACGCATCCGCTTGCCGCGAAAATGCATGTGCGGCGTGAAGCTGTACACGTAGGCGTCATCATCGATCACAATTGACTGCGTCATCTCGTAGTCCGGATCATACGGGGGAATATTGACCCAGGTGGGTGTGAAGTGACACGCGCAGGCACCGCTGGTTCGCTCCTCGGGCACAAAATCTTTGGGATAAAACCATACCCCGATGCGGCTCTCATCGACGGCAGCACGACCTGTGGTGGTGTAGTGCATCTGCATCGCAATTTTGGTGCCGGCTTTCAGGAGGCCGCCCGTATTGGGTGGCTCCATGCGGGGCGACTGGCCCGGAATGTAGGGCGCGATGCCCGGTCGATCCGGATCATCACCGCCGAGTAATGAGCCACCACGCGCCGCCCCCGGAGGAATGATGCTATGGAGTGTGTGGTGCAGCACCGTGCGATCGCCGGGAATGTACTGACTCGCACGAACCCAGCGATCTTCATCAAGGTCCACATCGACCAGCACGTTATAGTAGTCCAGCACGCCTGTTGCTGGAACTTCCTGCGGTGGAATGTCAATGATCAGATCCGGTTCGCCAAATGCCCACTCAGAAGTCGGCCAGGTAAGCTGGGCTAGGGGGTCTGCACTGCCGTCGCGAGGTGCGCCTGCTTCTATCCAATGCAGAAGGGTCTGAGCCTCAGAGTCTGTCAATACCATATCGTTTTCGAATGAGCCTACGTGCGGATCAATCTGACCCGGCGGCATGCGCTTGGTCATGATGACTTCCCGGATCATGGGGGACCAACCCAGCATCATAGAGTAGCTGTCCATCGCGAAGGGTGCGATGCCGCTCTCGCGGTGACACGCGGCGCAGTTCTGCTCGATGATGGGAGCAACATCTTTTTCATAGGAAGGGGTCTGTTGCTGGTGAGCTGAGGCTGACGCATAGTCAATCAGTGCTCCTGCTACCTGAGTCGAGCCTGCGGGTAATTGCTTGCCTTCAACCACCGCCTGCAGGGCCTGCTCTGTGTCCTCGCCGACCTGGCCGCGGTAAATCACGCGAAATTCCTCCGGGTCGAACAGCAGAAATTCAGCGGTGCGCTCGAGACTCAGGGCTTCGCCGATCAGCTGGGCATCGTCCATTAAAACGGGCAGATCCACGCCGAGCTGCTCCATTTCTGCCCGAACGGCGTCGCGGTTGTGCAGGCCCATGGAATTAATCAGGAAAAACTGAATCTGCTTGTCTGAATAAGCCTCTGCGAGACGGGAAAATTCGGGAATCGCCTGCGCTACAGCGCCATCCCCATTGGCCTGTACGAGAAAAGCAATCGCCTTGTGATCATCGTACCAGCTCATCTGGTGGAAATACCCCGACTGATCAAGCAGGGAAAAATCTCCGACCCGATCCTGGCTGCTGACAGTAACCGAAGACAGGGTGGTCAGCGCAGCGACCAGTAGATGTAAAGGCTGAAGTTTCATAATAGGGGTCTCTAGACAAGGCTTTGCCCCATTATGACGAAAAACGTACCCGGTCACCACCGACGTTTACGAATGTAATTCGTGCGCAGGCACCCTGCTGAAGTGTCGCCGAAGTCGCCCGCAGAGGTCTGCCCGACCAGTATGTGATCGAACGATTTCGGTCTGGCTCAGCCGCTGGCAGCGTATTCCTGCTGTTTTAGCCCGGCGATGTTGCTTCGTTGTCAACTGTCCGGAACAGAGGCAGAAATAAAGTGGCTATCAGATGGCTCGCCGGATGCGTGAAATCCGGAGCAGGGAGGTATTCAGCGCAGAAAAAAAGGCCTCGCCCGGTAGGGCGAGGCCTTTCGTCAGATCAATGATCCGAAAACCTAAGCAATCAAGCTTAGCCTTCGGACATGTCTTCGTTTGCGGCGTACCAGATGAACAGACCGAAAGCGATCTTGTTCAATACGTCAGCCAGGTTGTACACGATGTTGAGCGTGCCAACATCGGTGCCCCCAGCGAGGTAGCCCAGGAAGTAACCGATTGGGTAAATCGCCCAGCCGATGGTTACTGTCCACTTCATCAGATTGTATGACTTCTGTACGGCGGCAGGTGCTTCGCTCGCTGCGACGCGGCTTGCCTCACCCGCAAAGATTTCGTACAGGATGAATGCCCATCCGAGCATACCGATAACAAAACCGAAAGTGGCATTCATGTAACCAGCTTCACCCATGTAGCCTGGAACCAGCATTACCAGTGTGCCGATCAACAGACGCCAGAAAACGCCACCCGCGACTTTGGTGATGGCTGACAAAATGAGATAGAACTCAATCATCAGCAGTGGCACAGTCAGCAGCCAGTCGATGTATCGGAAGTCAGTAGGTGTGTCGCCGGTGCTGACCCATACTTCCCGCATGTAGAAGTAGTGGAAAGCAGCGATAAACGTTACAAGGGCACTTACCGTGAGTGAGGTAGCCCATTTGCCCCCCATTCTCAGTGATTCCATCAGGAAAAACACTGTCGCAGCCGCGAGCGCCATTGAGATCAGCCAAAATGAATATCCAACGAAGTCTCCGGATTGGAGCATCGTTGAATCCCCAGAAGCCGCAAGTGCTGCTTGGCCTGAGAACAGGCCTACTACGGCAAAGCATAGTGTTAATAATTGTTTCATTAATCTCCCCTGTATCGGTGGTTTAAACATGTCATTCCGCTTTCGCAGTTCTTGGTTTACGACGTTTTTTTCCAGATGGTTCAAAAAAAATAGAAATGAACTTTCCGGTTTAAAACTGCGTATAAAACCAGGCGTTCCATTTCACAGGCTGTAACGCGATCCGATACTAAAAGTAACAATAATCGTAACACTGGTTACACTAGGCGATCCTATGACAATTAAAAACGAGCCTAAATTGAGGGAGTTGCTGCAAATCAGCCGGGCGCTGGCTGAGAAAACCGCACTGGCGGAGCTGTCCCCCGGCTCTGCGCTCCACGACGCTATCCGATATCAGTACCGAACTCCCGGCTCAGAAGCCAGAGCGGCACTGTGCCTGTCGGCGAGCCTGGCGCTTGGCCTGACCGACGAATCTGCCGCCCGGTTGGCAGCATCCGTAGAAACCCTACATAACGCCTCTTTAATCCAGGATGATCTTCAGGATCGCGACGCGCTCAGAAGGGGCAAGACGGCTATCTGGAAACAGTTCGGTCCGGACATTGCAATAAATGCTACGGATCTGCTGATTGCCACTGCCTTCGAACTCGCCGCCTCTGCAAGTTCTGGTTCTGCCCACCGCTTGGTATCTACCATGAGCCGCGCGATTGCCAGAACCCTCCAGGGACAAACAAAGGACCTGGACGCCGGCCGCGATCTGAATGTTGATCAAGCCATTGCGGTCGCCAAAGAAAAGTCCGGTCCGCTGTTTTCACTCAGTCTTGAACTGCCGCTTGTACTGTCGGGGCATTTCTACTTTCTCAGCATGGCCCGCGAAGCTGGCGCGGCCTTTGGCATCGGATACCAGATTTTTGATGATATGCATGACTGTACGAGGGACCGTGAATCCGGCAATCTTTCTAATCTGGCGCTGCTGGCCGGATCTTCAGTTGATTCGGAGTTGTTATCGATGGAAAGCGCAGAGGACCTGGCCCATCATTACCTGCAAGAAGCGGCGTCGGGTGCAGCTGCCTTACCAGACGGTTGCGGAGCGCTGCTCGCTGACAAGTGCACTGAATTATTGAGTGAACTCGACCGAGAAGCGGCATGAACCGCGCGCTGGTTGTGGGAGGCGGCTTTGGCGGCATTGCTTCAGCAATCCGCCTTCGTGCGAAGGGATACGAAGTCCAACTGCTGGACCGATGTCCCAGGCTCGGTGGCCGCGCTCAGGTTTTTGAGCGAGACGGTTTTCGGTTCGACGCCGGACCGACGGTCATTACCGCGCCCTTCCTGTTTGATGAGCTTTTTGAGCTACACGGTCGTCGTCGCGAAGACTACGTTGAGTTTCGGCCGCTTGATCCGTGGTACCGGTTCCAGTTTTCTGACGGAGACGTTTTCGACTATGGTGGCGAGATTGAAGACACTGAGGCAGAGATAGCGCGGTTTAATACGGCCGACGTCGAAGGATACCGGCGACTTGTCGCCCACTCAGAGAAAATATTCGATGTGGGTTTTACCGAACTTTCGGATCGACCATTCCATAAAGTTGCTACCATGCTGGCACAGATTCCGGCACTGCTCAAACTGAAATGCTACCGCACTGTCTGGCAGATGGTCTGCGCCTACCTGAAAGACCCTAAACTCCGTCAGGCATTCTCAGTGCAACCACTGCTGGTCGGTGGTAATCCGTTTGACACCACCAGCATATACGGGCTTATTCATTTTCTGGAGCGGCGCTGGGGAATACACTTTGCAATGGGTGGAACTGGTGCATTGGTGGAGGCCTACCGTAAGCTGATGGAAGAACTCGGCATTACCATAACGCTCAATACCACCGTTGACAAAATTCTGGTCGAAGATCGGCAGGCCCGAGGAGTGCGTCTTGAGAGCGGGGCTGAAATAGAAGCGGATGTCGTGGTGGCGAACGTTGATCCCAAGTATCTCTACGGCCATATGCTGGAATCGTCACAACAGACCTGGGCCGCGCAACAGAAAACCCGCCAACATGCTTTGTCGATGGGCCTGTTCGTTCTGTTTTTCGGCACTGATCGGGAATATCCGGATATCGCCCATCACACGATCTGGTTGGGGCAGCGCTATCGCGAATTGCTGGACGAAATATTCAGCGCCAAGTCTTTGCCGGAAGATTTCTCCCTGTACCTGCACCGGCCAACCGCAACAGACGCCAGCTTTGCCCCCGCGGGCTGTGAATCGTTTTATGTCCTTGCTCCGGTCCCCAATCTGAATGCCGGCATTGACTGGGACACACAGGGCCCGCTGCTGCGACAGCGAATCATAGAATCTCTGAGTGAACACATGCTGCCGGATTTGGAGCAGCACCTGGTCACTGATTTTTACATGACACCAGAGGACTTCGAGTCAGACTACCTCAGCGTTGGCGGCGCAGGCTTCTCAGTGGCCCCGCTGTTCACTCAGTCGGCCTGGTTCCGTTTCCACAACAAGGCTGAAGGACCGGAGAATCTTTATCTGGTTGGCGCAGGGACCCATCCCGGCGCCGGTCTGCCCGGTGTCGTCAGCTCAGCCAAAGTACTCGATCACCTGATTCCTGAAGTCGTCAGCAGCCCTGTTCTTTCTACCGCGTAAAGAAGCAAGGCCATGTTGATGAGCTATAAAGCCAAATCGATCGAGCCCGCGGTGAGCGTTCTGGCCCACCACGGAAAATCCTTCCGATTTGCCGGCCGCTTTCTGGATAAGCGGCAGCTGGAAGATTGCGCCCGTCTTTACCGTTTCTGCCGCTTTGTCGATGATCTGGTGGATGAAGCGTCAGACGCTGAAGCGGCGCAGATTGAGCTCGACCTTCTGAAGCGTGATCTGGAACTCGGTTACAGTACCGCGCCGGTAATTGAGGACTTCATTGCGCTGTCCAGCCAGTGTCAGATGCCATCTGACGTGATTTTGGAGCTGATCAGAGGCATTGAATCTGACCTGCAGCCGGTTATGGTCGGCACTGAGGCCGAGCTCTTGCGTTATTGCTATCGGGTTGCCGGCACAGTCGGGCTGCTGATGTGTGATGTGCTTGGTGTTCACGATGCCCGAGCGAGAGCCCATGCCATTGATCTGGGTATTGGGATGCAGCTGACGAACATTGCCAGGGATGTGCAGGAAGACGCAGGCATGGGACGGCGATATGTTCCCGGTCAGTGGCTTGATGAAATCACGCCGGAGTGTCTGGCCAATCCCTCCCCGTGGGAATCTGAGTTGCTGATTGAATCGGCTCAGCGCCTGCTGTCTCTGGCGGAACTTTACTATGAATCCGGCCGGGCCGGACTGAGGTTTTTGCCTCCAAGAGCGCGGCAGGGAATAAAGGTTGCGGCGTCGGTGTACCGGGAAATTGGCCTGGTGATCGCCGAGCGAGGCTTTGATGTCTGCGCGGGGCGCGCCTATGTCGGGTTACCGAGAAAGCTTCGGGTCGCTTGCCGAGCGCTGCTGTCTGATCCGTGCGCACCGCCTTACGCGCCTCATCAGTCAGGCCTGCATGTTCATCTAACGGGCTTGCCCTATGCCAACCAATCGCCCTGACAATCCGGACAGTGATTACGACTTGATCATCATCGGAGGTGGCTGCTCCGGACTTTCTCTGGCAGCGGCGCTTTGCCGTCTGGCTGTTCAGCCTGAGCATGTGCCCCGCACCCTCATTGTTGAGCCCCGCTCACGCTATACCAATGACCGTTCCTGGTGTTTTTGGGCGCAAGCGGATCACAACAATCAGGCACGGCAGGAAAGCTACGGCAGTGAAGCAGTCGACACGGCCGCCGATCTGATCGCCAAGTCCTGGCCATCCTGGGAATTCAGTGCAGAGTCCGAAAGCCACCGGCACACTTCTGGCGAGGGTTGGCACTATCACTATGTCCCCTCGATTCGTTTTTATGAGCAGGTTGAGGAGCAGCTGGCCCAAAATCCGAAAATTACCCTGTTGAAAAGCGCTCGCGTTTCTGAAGTCAAACCGGTTGAAGACTGCCTTGAACTTGTTTTGGAAAGTGGGTCGGATGTTACTGAGTCAGCCAGTAGAGTAGTGACCGCCGGACAAATTGTGGATACCAGGATCCCCGATCAAATTGATATCGGGTCATCGATGCTCAAGCAGGTCTTTTTCGGGTTGGAAGTCAGACTGGAAACACCCCACCGAATGGAAGATGTAGCACAGGTCATGAAGGATATGCGGGTCGACAATGAGGGATTCATGTTTGACTATGTTTTGCCGCTTGATCGGCATACGCTGCTCGTTGAATTCACGCGCTTTGCGGCAAAGTCACTGCCGGCGGAAAGTCTTCGGCCAGACGCGCTGGAATCGCTGCGCCGGATGTGCGGTGACGCGTCGTTTCAGATAGTCAGAGAAGAATGTGGTGTGATTCCCATGGGTCTGTCGGGTTCTGCTGTGTCAACGGATCCGCGCTGGATTTATACCGGTCTTGGTGCCGGAGCCGCGCGCCCCTCAACAGGGTATGCTTTCAAACGCATTCAGCGATGGGCAGAGATCTGCGCTGAGGGCATCCTGAAAGAGGGTAAAGCACAGGGCTTTCCACCAGACCGTGCGCTGTTAATGTGGATGGATAAGGTGTTCCTCAGAACAATTGCGAGCAATCCGGCCCTTGCGCCTCAGCTTTTTATGTCTCTGGCGAGCAAGGTGTCTGCTGATCGCCTGCTGCGTTTTCTGACGGACCGGCCCGGTATGCAGGATTTACTGGCCGTTATGCTGGCGCTGCCCAAGCTGCCGCTTATTCGCTGTGCGTTTGCTGAAATCTATGCCGGGATAGTCACGGCAAACAGGAGTCATACGTGGCACGAAGTGCGTTAGTGACTCCCCCGGCGAGGCTCGCATTCAGTGTGCTCTCCGTCATCGCCATAGGGGGATACAATGTCTGGTTAAGGGAAAACGTCGAGGCCCAGCTTCTGATATTCGGTCTGCTGCTGGCATTGACCGGCCTGCCTCACGGTGCCGTCGACCCGGCAATCGCCAGACAGGCGGGTCTGTGGCGCGGGGTAACCGGTCTGCTTAAATTTTCTGCGGGCTACCTGGCGCTGACAGTCGCTGTTGTAGGGGTGTGGTTCATTCTGCCTGAATTGTGCATTGTCCCTATGTTGGCGTTTTCCGCATGGCATTTTTCCGGCGACTGGCAGCGCTATTTCGGTCGGATACCGAGCCTTGCCATCAGCACCGCGGTCATTACACTGCCAGCTCTGTTCCATCCAGCAGAGGTGCTCGCGATATTCGCGGTGCTGGCACCGGCGGGAAGCCAGATTATTGTGGACGGCATGGTGCTCCTATCCATCGCCAGCTCGCTCACGGCGGCCTATTGTTGTTTCAAGACGCAGCCGTCGAGTCTCATCTTGCTGGCGGAAATGGTTGTTTTGTTCTGTGCCGCTTATGCCCTGCCGCCCATTGCTTACTTTACCGTTTACTTCTGCCTCTTACACAGCCCGCTGCATCTCAACCAGTCTATGGAGCAACTCGGCCTGGCTGAAACACTGGTCTACGCCGTGCCGTTCACCGTACTTAGCTTTGTGTTAGGGGCCGGATTATTTTTGAGTCTGCCTGACATCGACTTCAGCTTTCAGCTGATGCAGGTGGTTTTTGTCGGGTTGTTTGCGCTGACCGTGCCACACATGCTGCTGATCGGAGTGCTCAATCAGGATTCACAGGGGAAGCCAGGATGACAGAGATTCTCAAGCGTAAAACCGATCACATTGATCTGGTGCTCAAGCAGCGGTTGGAGCTCGCCGCGCAAGCGAGTCCCTGGGACGAAGTGCAGTTGACCCACAACGCTCTGCCTGAACAGGACTTGCTGCGCTTCGACCTCTCCACTGAGTTTCTTGGCAAACGGCTTCGGCTCCCTTTTCTCATCAGCTCAATGACCGGGGGGCCTTTCAAGGCAGAAAAGATCAATGCCCATCTTGCCGAAGCGGCACAGGAGATTGGTATCGCCATGGGTGTCGGCTCGCAGCGCATTGCTCTGCTCAGTGCCGGCAGCAGCGGCCTGACTAATCACTTGCGCGGCTGGGCTCCGGATATTCCGCTATACGCCAATCTGGGCGCGGCGCAGTTACGCGATGATTTTTCTCTGGCGGAAATTCAGCGGGCGGTCGATATGATTGCCGCAGACGCTCTGATTATTCACCTGAATTGTCTTCAGGAACTGATGCAGGAGGATGGCGACACCGACTGGCGCGGCCTGCTGGCCGCCATTGAAACCGTCTGCGCGTGTCTTGATGTGCCTGTTATCGCGAAAGAAGTTGGCATGGGCATCTCGGCGGGGACGGCCAAGAGACTCGTGAATGCCGGCGTCAGCGCGATCGATGTCGCCGGTAAGGGCGGCACCAATTTCATTGAAGTCGAGGCCGGGCGAACCGCCGATCCGAGACTCCGGGCTCTGGGAGAGATCTTCAAGGATTGGGGTATTGCCACACCTGACGCTGTGAAAGCCATTCGTGCTGAGCTGCCGCATATCCCTCTGATTGCCTCCGGCGGTATCCGACACGGACTCGACGCAGCGAAGGCCATCAAACTCGGCGCTAACGTGATTGCTCAGGCGGGTCCGGTGCTGCAGGCGGCAACGGAATCCACGCAGGCCGTGCTCGAACATTTTGAGTTCATGGAAGATGCCCTGAGAATCGGTCTGGCCTGTTCGGAATAGCGGCTGAGGATCCTGGAGAGACGAATCAGGACCACTTACAGGTGAGCGCGCTACCAGAGGAATATGGGCATTCGCACTCCCCTTGCCTTCATGATACAACGTCGGTGTGACGTACTACGCCGACAACTGCGACCTTCTCTTCAATCGCTATCGGGCGATCCCTCCACAGCAACTGCACGCCGGCTGGCTTTCCTATTTGCCTGAGACGCCGGGGCGCGCCTGCGACATTGGAGCGGGCACCGGTCGTGATGCCCACTGGCTGGCAGACATGGGCTGGCAGGTGACTGCAGTCGAACCGGAGGCGGCATTTCGCCGGCGGGCCAGCCTTGACTGTCATGAGCAGATAGACTGGCTGGACGATTGCTTGCCAGCACTCACAAGCCTGCTGGCGTTGAAACCGCAGTTCCACCTGATTCTGCTGAGTGCGGTCTGGATGCATCTTCCCGAATCAGAGCGAGAGCAGGCCCTGAGTGTTCTGTCCGAGTTGCTTGCTTCCGACGGCGTGCTGGTCATAAGCTTGCGCCATTCCCATGCAGAAGAGAGACAGGAACGGGGCATTTTCCCGGTCAGCGTCGCTGAACTCGAGCGACTGGCAAGCACGCGCGGGCTAGCGGTTATGTCAGTGACTCAGCGTGCAGATCAGCATGGTCGCGATCATGTGTCCTGGGAAACGGTAGTGCTGGCAACGGCCAGAGACTCTCACACTGAGTAATCCGAACCATGTCGCGGTGCGCCATACCTTCTGCCAACTGAGACGCTTGACATGATTGATCTGAGAAGTGACACGACTACACAGCCTTCGGCAGGCATGCGCAGCCAGATGGCCAGCGCGCCGGTAGGTGATGACGTTTTCGGCGATGACCCGAGCGTCAACGCGCTGCAGCAGAGGGTTGCGAGTCTCGCCGGTAAAGAATCGGCTCTGCTGCTGCCTTCCGGGACGCAAAGCAATCTGGTGGCACTGCTGGCTCACTGCCAGCGTGGCGAGGAGTACCTCGTTGGGCAGGATTATCATACTTACCTGTATGAAGCTGGTGGGGCTGCGGTCTTTGGCAGTATCCAGCCGCAACCTATCCCGGTCTCCACCGACGGTAGCCTGGATCTTGAACTCGTCCGGTCTCGGATCAAGCCGGATGATCCGCACTTTGCCATGACCAGACTGCTCGTGCTGGAAAACACGCACAACGGCAAGGTGCTGGGGCTGGACTACATGGCGCAGGCAGCCGAGTTCGCGCGACGCCATGGGCTGGCGCTGCATCTCGATGGCGCGCGGGTCTTCAACGCGGCGACCGAACTGGGCGTCGACGTGAAGGAGATCGTTCGGCATGTGGACAGCGTTTCGATCTGTTTTTCCAAAGGCCTTGGCGCACCGGTCGGGTCGTTACTGTGCGGCTCCGGCCCGTTCATCGCTGCGGCGAAACGCTGGCGCAAAATGGCGGGAGGTGGCCTGCGCCAGGCCGGCGTGCTGGCGGCAGCCATCGACTATGCGCTTGACCACCATGTTGACCGCTTGCGCTTTGATCACGCGCACGCAAAACGCCTGGCCCAGGCCATGTCTGAGTTTGATACCATCACGCTCATCAGCAGCCAGACCAATATGGTTTTTATCGAGCTTCCTGATGAGGACACCGGTGTTCAGCTTGGGCAATTTCTGGCGGAGCGGGGGGTTAAAGTGTTGGGTGGTAAACGGATGCGTCTGGTGACCCATCTCGATATCAGTGCGGCTGACACCGAGACAGTGATTACCCTGTTCAGGGAGTACTTCGCGTCGTAGCTGGATGAGGCTATGGGCGTTCACAGCGCGCGTTCACCGGCAGGTTTTTCCGGGCCGGCGGCTGGCGTTTCTGCGCACCGTGCGATGAATCAACGGCCGGTTCTGCTGGCGGGGGTGGTCTGCTTGTCTGCCTGAACAGCCGCAGAGCAATGTCATCGGACCGTCAGCGCTGCCGGGTCTCCCAATTGTCAGGCAGATGCAGCGGCACCTCAGCCTCAGGCAATGCGGGCCGCCCTAAAATTCTGTCGGATATCTTCTCGGCCACCATGATGACAGGCGCATTGATGTTGCCGTTCGGTAAGGTCGGGAACACCGAGGCGTCCACCACCCGGAGATTTTCCAGACCATGCACTCGGCACTCCGGATCCACCACTGCCTGGTTATCCGTAGCGGGACCCATTTTGCAGGTGCCTGCCGGATGATAGGCGCTCTCAATATTCTGCCGCAGCCATGCTGCGATTTCGGCATCGGATTGCACGTCCGCGCCGGGCTGGAGTTCTGAACCCCGAAAGGGGTCCATTGCCGGCTGCGACATAATCTCCCGAGTCAGATGGATACACTGGCGCCAGGCCTGGCGGTCTTCCTCATGCAGTAAATAGTTGAAAAGAATACTCGGTGCGTCATTGACGTTGTCTGACCGGATCTTTACGCGCCCGCGGCTCCTGGGCTTGTTAGGGCCTACATGCACCTGAAATCCGTGGCCGTCGGTGGAGGCGGTGCCGTCATAGCGCATCGCGGCTGGCAGAAAATGATACTGAATGTCCGGCGCTTTCAGCCCGCTCCTTGAGCGGATAAACGCGCAGGATTCAAAGTGATTGGTTGCCCCGAGGCCATCTTTGAATAACAGCCACCGTGCGCCAATCAGTCCCTTGCTCAACAGGCCAAGCTTTTTGTTCAGCGTAACCGGTTGCTTGCAGTGGAATTGGAAGTAGACCTCGAGATGATCCTGCAGATTTTCGCCCACCCCGAGTAATTCGTGCGTGGGTTTAATACCGGTGCTGGCGAGGTGGTCCGGATTTCCGATACCGGAGAGCTGCAGAAGAACCGGAGAGGCAATACTTCCTGCCGACAGGATCACTTCGTTCGTTGCGGTATACGTGGTGGCCTGGTTATTAACGCTCACCACCACGCCCGTTGCCCGCTTGCCATCGAGCACAATCCGGTGCGCGCGTGCTTTAGTGAGCAGCGTCAGATTGGGTCGGTTCAGAACAGGCTTGAGGTAGGCCCGGGCGGTGGATTCGCGAACACCGCCGCTGACGGTCATATGCATTGGCCCGAAGCCTTCCTGAAATTCACCGTTGTAGTCTTCGGTTTCGGGGTAACCTGCCTGAACGCCAGCATCGATGAATGCCCGGTAGAGCGGGCTCAGCCGCATGTCATTACCAGCGCTTACACCCAGAGGACCTTCGTCGCCGCGATAGGTATCACCGCCCCGGATCCAGCTTTCGGCCCGTTTGAAATAGGGCAGGCAGGACCTGTAGCCCCAATCTGTGGCACCTGATTCTTCCCATTCTTGATAGTCCTGTGCGTTACCGCGCACATAGACCATGCCGTTGATAGAGGATGTGCCTCCGAGGCCTTTGCCGCGGGGGCAGGAGATCCGGCGATGATCCAGGCCCGGTTCGGGATCAGAGAAATAGCCCCAGTTGAAACGACTCATTGCCATTGGATAGGAGAGCGCGGTGGGCATGCGCACTAACACGTGTCGGTCGCTGCCTCCGGCCTCAATCAGCAGAACCCTGATCTCAGGATCTGCCGTCAGGCGGTTGGCGAGGACACAGCCTGCCGACCCGGCGCCAACGATAATATAGTGGAATTCTCTCATTGCTCAGGCAATCCTGGCAGACGGAATTTATCAGCTTGTTTTTGTGTCATTTTAATTCGCATCAGCAGTCTGGAGTTCTCTGCGGTATCGAATGATCAGGCCCGTTATCAGCAGATACAGACCTATGACAACCAGACCGATCCATTCGATCTGAAACGGGGTGAAACGGTACAGCAGGATAAGAGTGTAAAGGAGGAGCCAGTGGAACGTCACATACTTCCGCATGCCCAACTCATCGACAGTCCAATTGAGGTTTCCGGTATAGAGACGGGTCAGTGAGTCCAGAGAATTCACGACAAAGACGACTCCTACGAGCAGCATCAAGCCGTTCAGTAAACCTGTAATCTCGATTCCCCGCTCATAAACCCCGAACAGCACGGAGAACCACAGCGCGATAGGAATAGAGGGAATACAAAGCAGCGCGAGTAATAGCTGCCAGGTTCGCAGGCCGCCAACAAAGCGAGCCACAAACTGTCCGATCATGATGCTCCACGCAAACCACCAGAAGAGGTAGAAAGCGTGGTAGTCGGAAAAAGGCAAGACGAACTCATGAATCTTGCCAAAATACTGACTCAGTTGCGAAAGATTGTCCGCAAGACCGCGGAACCCGAGGCCGCTGAACTGCCACACCAGGAGAATCAGCACAAAAAACAACCAGGTCGAGGAAAGGCTCAGGAGTTTCACATAGCGAATATCGGTACTGGAAAGCACCGCTGCCATCAGGACCAGACCGACGATAAGGTACTGCTGAAGTGGCGTCACGCCGGGGAGATAATCCGGCAGATAGGTCAGGAACAGGTAACCGGTAAATGCGCAGGTGGTGATGACTATGGCATTGTTGATCCATTTTACCCAAGGCATTTCGAACAGCTGCAAGCGCGGTTCAACCACGCAAAAATAGAAAGTCGTCACGAAGTAAAACAGCCAGATGAAAAAGCCCCAGAAGCCGAATTCGATGGCGAGCGGATTGGTAAAGCCATACACCGCTTCTGTTGCATAAACCGGAAACTCCCCCAGCGGGAAGATGATCAGACCAACATCCAGGCCGGATGTGAAAAGGATGGCGAAAAAGGCGAAAAAGCGCGTCGGCATTTCGCCACGCAGAATGACATCGCCCCAGCGCAAGACCAGCAGTAGGGAGACCATCAGCAGTAGGACCACCGCGCTGGAGAGAATAAGGTCAGTCACCCCGGCATCTCCCCAGCGGACGCGGTGTGGGCAGGCTGAAGCAGGTCATGGATACCATGGGTTCAGAGTCTCGCAGGTTACCGCGGGAAGCAAGTGCTCAGTGGCAACGGGGACAGCGAACTCGCGTTGAGGCTGGGCTTTCAGGGCGCAATTGCATAGGATAAGACCTTATTCAATTTTCAGGAGTCCCGCATGCGTTTAGTCACGAGTTTAGCGTCCGTTGCTGCAGGCGTCGTTTTCATTTCAGCGTCTGCAGTCGCACAGGAATACGTCACCATTGACATGGAAATCGATATTGATAAACCGGCCGCGGAAGTCTGGGAGAAAGTCGGTGATTACTGCGGAATCAGTGAGTGGCTGGGACTCGACTGTGAAATTACCTCGGGCGATGGCGGTATGGGTTCTGTGCGATCGCTGCTGGGCGGGCGCATTCTGGAAATCATGGTGGCGCAGACTGAGCTTTCCTATGGCTATACCCAACCGGCAGTGGAAGGTGAATTCTACAATCTGTACCACGGCTTTATGGAAGCCCGCCCGCTGACTGATTCCACCTCCAAGATGCTGTACACCCTGACCCTGGATGTCTCCAATCTGGCTGACCAGGCAGCAAAGGACGCGGACATTGAACGACGCCGTGGCATGTTCACCAATGCGCTGCGCGCCATGAAGGAACTGGCTGAGGCAGATTAGCGTCTACGGGTCGGAGGTTGTCTGGCCTGATTTTCGCGGCCCCGATAGGCTGAGTACTGCCGGCCTTTCAGCTCGGCACATTGATGTGGTCGTAAGGGCAGTGGCGGCAGCCACTGCCGCAGCATTCACCCCGCTTGAGGTGATACCAGGCGGTAAAGACCAGGGCCACGCCTCCTTCGATGGTGTAATCAATGCCTTCAATCAATGACTGGGTCTGCGTCTGCCCCAGGTAGGGCGCGGCCGGGTTATCGGTCTCGCCCGCTTCAAATTTCGCCACGGCCTGGCTGATCTGCTCAAGAGTGCGACTTTTCAGACATTCCGGGCATAGCCCGCAGGGCTCTCTCGGAAAACAATCATCCAGAACCGGGAGACTGGTGCACCAGCACGGGCGGTTTGCCCGACAGGAAAAGTCAGCAGCGCATTGTGTACAGCGTTTCACTGACACGGGTATCCATCCTTCAGGTCACTGGCTGCGAAGAGTGCGCAGCCAGTGACTTGTTCGTACGCTTTGTCGGCTAAAGAGAGTCAGGCAGCGGGAGACCTCGCTCGCGCAGCACCTCTGCAAATGTTCTTGAGGCGTTCACGCCGGTCGGAAACCCCGAGTACAGAGTGACCTGCGCAATCAGTTCGGCGATCTCCTCTGTGGACAGGCCATTATCCAGGCCTCGATTCAGATGCACGCGTAACTGGTCGGTCTGATAGTTGGACAGCGTGACAGCGATGGTCGCCAGACTCCGGTCACGCGCGGAAAGCTGTTCGCGGCCCCAGGTCTCATTAAACACCAATCCATCAATTAACTCATCAAGATAAGGTGCGGCCGGGAACCTGCCGCCGCCCAGCACGATGCCCCGGGATTCCATGACCTCGGCTGCCACTCTCGCTGCGTTCACTGCTGTGGGGAAGCCGGAATAAAAACTGACATGGGTAATCACTTCTGCGATTTCAGTCTGAGTGACGCCGTTGTCCAGCGCGCGCCCCACGTGATGCCGGACCTCGCTGGACGCGTACAGTGCGGTGCCTACTGCGACAGTAATCATGCTGCGATCACGGGGCGAAAGTTCTTCTCGCTGCCAGGTTTCGGCATAAACAACCTGATTCAGCAGATCTCGCAGGTAGGGGGTTTGCGGGAAAGCACCGGGAAATTCGAGGTCAGGATTTTCCGGTGGGCTCCGGTCGGAGGCGCCGGGTGGTGAGGCGGGTAACCCGCGTTCCGCAAAGACTTCAGCCGCTACTCTGGCAGCGTTCACTCCTGTTGGAAATCCCGAGTACCACAGCGTGTGCGCAATAATTTCAGATATTTCGGCCTGGGTGACGCCATTGTCGAGGGCGCGGCCCATGTGCAGGCGCAACTCATTGGTGGCATACAGCGCCTGATTGACGGCTACGGTAATCATGCTGCGGTCCCTGGCAGACAGCCCGGGGCGCTCCCAGATGTCTCCGTAGACATACTGGTTTCTGACTTCACCCAGGTAAGGTGCGGCATCGTAAGCGCCGGGGGGTGGCGCGGGTTGCTGAGCGCTGGCCGAGGTGCCGAGCCAGAGCGCGGTAAGCGCGCAGAGCAGTTGAAGAGATGTCAGGGTGCCGCGCGCTGGGTTGAGGTTCAGCATAGATGTGTCTCCAGGTTGTAAAGAAGATCAGCTTCTTAGGGTGGTCGCTATTGATACTATGAACTTGCCTGCTTGGCCAGCAGGTTCACGCAGTGATTACCGCCAGCTCGATGTTCAGCATCGCGGGCGTTGGAACTTTTGCTGATCTTGAATCCGCCTGCTTTCTTTTCCGGAGAGTCCGCGCTTTCTCTCCTCTGCTTCTTTTGTCGTTTGCGCGAATGGCCTGATCAACGCCTGATTTTAGCGCGGTTTCTCCTCAGTTCGCTTTCTGATCTAATGCCGAATTGTAAATCTGATTCCTGATTGACAGGCCTGTGACCCGTTTAAGTTTCATCACCAGCGTTTGCCTGATTGTCTTACTGACTTCTGAGGCAACACACGCAGCCAATCTCACCGTGGGCGCGAACATCGGCAATGTGCCCTGGGAATTTCAGGACGAGAACGGCGACTACGTCGGGTTTGAGATCGATCTGGTCAACCAGATCGGCGATCAACTTGGCATGGATGTGGAAATCATCAACATCCCTTTCAGTGGTTTGTTCTCCGCCGTGCAGTCAGGCCGAATCGATATTGCCCTGTCTTCTATCACAGTCACAGAGCGGCGCCTGGAGTCGGTAGCCTTTGTGCAGCCTTACTATGACAGTGCCCAGTCCTTAACCGTGGACAGTGACAGTAATATCAGCAGCCTGGCAGACCTGCAGGGTAGAGTGGTGGCGGTGGACACCGGCTCCACGGGCGATATGTGGACTACAGAAAATGCCGCTCGCTATGGAATTGGTGAGATCCGGCGCTTCGAGGGTCTGGTGCCTGCGATGCTGGACGTGCAGTCCGGCAGAGTGGACGGTTACATCTCGGATATTCCGGGTCTGGAATACTTCATCAGAGACAAGCCTTACTTCAAGGTCGTGCAGCGCATCGAAACCGGCGAGCGCTACTCCATGGTGTTGGCCCAGGGCAATCCGCTGGCGGATCAGGTGAATGACGTCATCACTGAGTTGAAGCGCAGTGGTTTTGTCGCTGAACTTCACCGCAGCTGGTTTGGCAGCGAGCCACTGGCCAGCAGTTCAACGGTTTCAGTGGTGGACCGCCCACGCTCCACCTCCGTCGGGGGGCGTGACGCGGGGTTTGCCCAAACTTTTCTGAACTGGAGTGTCCTGCTTAACTCCATGCCTCTGTTGCTGGCCGGATTGAGGGTCACGCTGCTGCTCGGCGCCACCAGCATTGCCTGCGGGTTGGCACTCGGCCTGTTTCTGGCCCTGGTGCGACTCTACGGCGTGCGGCCGGCCGGAGTTGCCAGCAAAATGTATATCGATATTTTCCGATCAATCCCCATTCTGGTTCTGCTGATTGTGGTTTACTACGCGCCACCTTTTGCGGGTATCCAGCTGTCGGCATTTACCGCGGCCGCAGTTGCCCTGACTCTGGTTTCCGGTGCTTACACCGCAGAGATTTTTCGTGCGGGTATTGAAGCGATTCCGTCCGGACAGTTCGAGGCTTCCCATGCACTGGGTTTGAACTACCGGCATACCATGGTAGATGTGATTCTGCCCCAGGCTATTCGCGTGGTGATTCCGCCGCTCACCAACAACTGCATCAACGTTATCAAAGACACGGCGCTGGCTTCGGTAGTGGCCATGCCGGATCTGCTCAAGCAGGCGAATCAGGCTCAGGCGCTGGAGGCCAATCCAACCCCGCTTATCGTCGCTGCGCTTATTTACCTTGCCCTGCTCTGGCCGCTGGTGATTCTGGTGGGCCGACTCGAGAAACGATTTCGGCAGGAATATTCTCAGTGAGCGCTATCGTCTCCATCAAGAATTTGCGCAAGCAGTTCGGCAGCTTTAACGCGCTGGCCGGCGTGGACCTACAGATTAATGAAGGTGAGGTAGTTTGTATTGTCGGTCCATCCGGGTCCGGCAAATCCACTTTGATTCGCTGTATCAACCAGCTGGAAGATTTCGACGACTCCAGTGAAGTAAAGATTGCTGGCATTGATATCACGCAGGACGAAACCGCACGCGCGGATGTAGGCATGGTGTTCCAGTCATTCAATCTTTTCCCTCATATGACCATTCGGGAAAACATTACTCTGGCTCCGCTGCGCGTAAAGCAGATGTCCGAGCAGCAAGCCAATGCCATTGCCGATGACCTGATGCAGAAGGTCGGCATTGAGGCCCAGGCAGATAAGTATCCAAGCCAGCTTTCCGGTGGCCAGCAGCAACGGGTAGCCATTGCGCGGGCGCTTGCTATGGGGCCACGTGTCATGCTTTTTGATGAGCCGACTTCGGCATTGGATCCTGAGATGGTGGGAGAAGTGCTTGATGTTATGCGCGACCTGGCCAGGTCGGGCGTTACCATGCTGGTTGTGACGCACGAAATGGGGTTTGCCCGACAGGTGGCGGATCGGGTGATCTTTATGGACGAAGGAAAAATAGTTGAGGCGGGCAAGCCGGCGCAGATCTTTGACGGGCCCGCACACCAGCGCACCCGTGATTTTGTGAATGCCGTGTTACAGCATTGACGAGGCATTGGAACAGGGCCTGTAACAGAGTTTCTACTTCGAGCCCGGATAAGCAATTCAAGCAGTAAGAGAGTGAAAGTGTGAGTGAATCGAATATACAAACGGAATTAGACCTGGAGTTCGCGCGCAGTCAGTTCCCTGGCCTGCAAAACGGCTGGAGTTTCATGGACAACGCCGGCGGTACCCAGATTGTGAAAGGCGCGGTGGAGCGCATGAACGATTTTCTGTTCAACAAGAATGTGCAGATAGGCGGCAGCTATGAGGTCTCACTGGCTGCGGCGGAGGCGCTGCAGGCGGGCAGGGAGGCTGTGGCGACTCTGGTCAATGCCAGGCGTCCGGAAGAAATCGCGTTTGCACCCACTACCACAGTCGCTATGCAGAACCTGGCGCGCGCGCTGCGCAGTCAGCTGCAGGCCGGGGATGAGATCATTGTCACCGTGTCTGATCATGAGTCCAACATCGGCCCCTGGGTCGGGCTGGAGGAATTCGGCGTCACCATCAAGTTCTGGAATCTGGACAAGGACTCATTGGAGCTCCGGTTGAAAGATCTTGACGCCCTGATGACTGACCGCACTCGACTGGTGGCGGTGACTCATGTCTCCAATATCCTGGGTACCATTAATCCCGTCGATGAGATCGCCGAGTTTGTGCATCAGCGTGGGGCATTGATCTGCGTGGACTGTGTTGCCTACGCGCCCCATCGGGCCGTGGACGTTCAGGCCTGGGACGTCGATTTTCTCGCTTTCAGTATTTACAAGGTCTACGGCCCTCATGCCGCCGTGCTCTATGGCAAGTATGAGTTGATGGCCGAGCTCGACAATCTCTATCACTACTTCTACGGCAAGGATAAAGTGCCGGCGAAGCTGGAGCCGGGCAATGCCAATTATGAGATTGCCTACTCGACTACTGGGATTGTTGATTATTTGGCAGCGCTGGGCGAGCGAAGCGGCGCAACCGGCACCACCCGGGCAAAAATCGAAAAAGCGTTTGCTCTGATTACTGTCCATGAAAATCAGTTGGCAGAAAAGCTGCTCGCTTATCTGCGCAGTCGCGAAGACTGCCGCATCATTGGTGTTGAACATGGCGATGATCCCCGTCGGGTGCCCACCATCAGCTTCAAAATTGACGACAAAGATTCCGGTGAGCTGTGTCAGGCACTGGATCAATACCGGATCGCAGTCCGCTTTGGTGATTTCCACGCCCGCCGACTGGTTGAATATCTGGGACTGAGCGATCACGGAGGCGTAGTGAGAGTATCGCTGACGCACTACAATAGCCTGGATGAAGTAGCAGGGCTGATTGCGGCTCTCGAAGCGGTGCTGGCCTAGCCTCTGTCCTGCCCGCGCAAGCAATACATCGCGGCGTTGAGAGTTGCACTCGCGGTGCGCAGGATCACTGCAGCGGCTTTAGCCCGAACCCTGTGCGCGGATAGAACGCGGCCAACAGCAGGGAAAACATCCAGCCCGTCATGCAGAATATTGCCCATGGCAAATATTCCAACGTAGGCACGCCGAGAGTGGTGGCCATGAATATGGCGGAGACCGTCCACGGCATAAGCGGCTCCAGGATGGTCACTGAATCCTCCAGCGAACGTGACAGATTCTCAGGCGCAAGATTCTGCTCCCGATAGGCTGTTTGAAACAGCCCTCCTACGATCAGCGCGGTGACGCCTCCGTGGCTGGTCAGGGCAATCATTGTTGCGCCCGAGGCCAGGCTTGCCGCGATCAGGCCAGTGACCGAGTTAGCCTGTGACAGGATGACGTCAAGTAACTTGTTGAGTCCTCCGGAGACGTCCATGGCGGCTGCCAGCAAGAAGGCGGCGATGATCAGGATCAAGGTGGTCGACATGGAATTGATGCCGCCCCGGCTCAGCAGGCTAGTCAGACTTTCGCTGGGCGTCTGTGTTAGGCCGGTCATGCTGACATCAAAGCCGTTGATGGCGCTGATGACGGCATGTTGCGCGCTGAATCCATGCAGGGTCATGCCGATGATCATGGCTACTACCGACGACAGCGCCATGACCAGCGCTGCCGGTTTCCTCCTGAACGTTCCCACAATGACAATTAGTGCGGGCAAGAAGACCACCGGGTTGATTCGGTAGGCGCTCTGAATCTCAGCAAGGATTGGCTGAACCGTGCTGGCATCATGCCGTGCGTCTGTGGCTAGGCCGGCAATCAGATAAACCACCAGTGCCACAGCAAAAGAAGGGCCGGCGGTAAAAGTCATATTGCGAATGTGGTCATACAGATTGGCATTCGCTGCAATGGCGCAGATATTCGTCTGGTCTGACAGTGGCGAGAGCTTGTCGCCGAAATAGGCACCGGATACCACCGCGCCGGCGGTGGCAGCCAGCGGGGCATTAATGGTGGCAGCAACTCCCATTAACGCGACACCAATGGTTCCGGCTGCTGCCCAGGATGAGCCGGTCATTGACATCATGGCAGTGATCAGAAATGCCGTGACGATCATGAACCGGGGATTGACCAGCTGAACACCATAGTAGACCAGAGCCGGAATCGTGCCGCTGAACATCCAGGTACCAATCAATAACCCGATCGTCAGAAGAATCAGGATAACCGGAAGCACGCTGGCGAACTTCTCGCCTGTAGAGCGCTGGATGGCATCCCAGTCATGGCCGTGCCGAATGGCAATGACGCCGGCGACCGCGGCGGCGATAAACATGATGAAGACCAGAAGCTCTGTGCCTATCGGTAAAAACAGGCCGCCGACAGTCAGCAAGGCCAGCATCGTGAGTAGCGGCAGTGCAGCTTCGGTGAGTGAAATGGGTTTACTCATGTGGGCTTGCGGCTTCGAACGCGCGTTCCAGATCGTTCCATAAGTCGGAAGCCTCTTCTAATCCGACATACAAGCGAACCAGGCGAGGTGACACGCCGAAATCGACAGCCGCGCTGGGAGAGCCGGCCTGGTTGATTGACATCTCAGCGGGCATGACGAGACTTTCGTGTCCGCCCCAGCTGACGCCGAGCTTGAAAAAATTCAGGGCATTGCAAAACGTCGGGATGTCTAACGAGTCTTCAGCCTCGAAGCTGAAAAGTCCGCCATACCCGCTGAGCAGCGACTGTGGATGCGGTTGCAGTCCCGGATGGTACACACGTTTCACCGATGGATGTGCCGACAGCTTTCGCGCCAGAGTCAGACCGCTCTGATGAACTCGCTCCATCCGCAGCGGCAAGGTCCTCAGGCCTCTTAACAGCAGAGAGGCCTCCTGGGCGGACAGTTTGGCGCCCAGATACGCTGTCGTCTCAGCACTCAGGTGATCAATGAGATCAGCGCGTCCTACCACAGCGCCCGCTACAACATCGCTGTGGCCGGAGAGGTATTTGGTGGCCGAATGGATGACCAGATCGATACCTGCAGCCAGTGGTTGTTGAAAGATCGGTGAGGCCCAGCTGTTATCCACCAGGCTGATCACCCCGTGGGTCTGCGCCAGTTGCGCGAGTGTCTGCAGATCCTGTTCCTGAAACAGCCATGACGTGGGTGATTCGAGATACAGCAGGCGAGCGCCGGGCAGGGCATTTGCGACTGCGGCGGTGTCGGTGCCGTCTACAAAGTCGGTGGTCACGCCGAAGCGGGCACATACCAGCCGCAGGAGCCTGTAGGTATCCGGATAGCAATGATTGACGCAAACGATACGGTCACCTGTCCTGACCAGCCCGAGTACGGCATTGCTGATTGCGGCGATGCCGCTGGCGAAGGCCAGCGCTTTGTCACCGCCTTCGAGAAGGCAAAGCTTCTGCAACAGAGCCGAAACCGTCGGATTGTCAATACGGGAGTAAAGCGCGCGGTCGCTCTGACCTTTGAAGCGCGCTTCCATTTCTTCATAGGAGTTGAACGTGAACAGCGAGGTCTGATAGATGGGGGGTGAAACAGCGCCTTCCGCATGCTGTTCATCGTGAACCAGAAAGGTATGGCTCGTTTCAGCGGTGTCCTTGTCCGACATGGCGCGGTTCCATGAAAAAGCAGTACCGCATGGTACAAACACCTCCGGCCTAACTCAAATGACACTGAACCCTCCGACGAATCGGCTTTTGTTTTCGCCCCACCCACATTATGCTCGTTGCCTGATCCAAAGCGGTGACCAAGCAGGGAGACACCATGACACCATTGTGGCAACTGAGTGCTGTCGAGCAGGCGGCAGGCGTGAAAAATCGGACATTCACCGCGACCGAACTGGTGCATTCGACACTGGGGCGAATCGAACAGAAGAACGCGCAGCTCAATGCGATTGTTGATTTGCTGGATGAATCGGCCCTGACTGCGGCGCAGGCGGCTGATGCCGCAGTTGCCGACGGCAAAGCACTCGGACCGTTACACGGCGTGCCGGTGACCGTCAAAGTGAATGTGGACACCAAAGGTCGTGCCACAACCAACGGCATGGAGATATTCAAGGACACCATTGCGCCTGATCACTCTCCTGTTGTGTCGAATCTGCTGAAGGCCGGCGCCATCCTGATCGGACGGACCAACACGCCGGAAATGTCGATGCGGCTGACCACCGATAATCCGCTGCACGGCCTGACCCGGAATCCCTGGGATTTGCAGGCGTCTCCCGGTGGTTCTTCCGGTGGTGCAGCGTCTGCCGGCGCCGCCGGGTTTGCCGCCATCAACCACGGCAACGATATCGCCGGCTCCCTTCGCTATCCCGCCACTGCTTGTGGCTTGAGCACCATCAAGCCCGGTCTGGGTCGAGTGCCGGCCTATCTGCCTTCAGCCCAGGCGGAGCGGGGCATGCTGGCCCAGCTGATGTCTGTGCAGGGCGTCATTTGCAGGGAGGTCAGGGATGTCAGGCTGGGCACTGAAGTGTTGATGCAGTACGACCCGAGAGACCCCTGGCAGGTGCCGATGGCGTTTTCCCGGGAGCATGACCATCTGCCGAAAGTGGGCATCAGCCGCCATGCTTACGACTATGCGATCCATCCGGGCATACTTGCCAATCTCGACAGGGCGGCATCAATGCTGGAAGCGGCGGGATATGAGGTAGAAGAGATCGAAACGCCTTCCATGGCGGAAGCTGCCAGGCAGTGGTTACTCAACACCAACTTTGAAATGAAGCGGCTACTCGAGCCGGTCTTCAAAGCCCATGGTTCTGACACCATCAATCAGATATTCGAAGGATATTATCAGCTTCAGGGCATGGTGGACGCTGAAGGCTATCTGCTCGGCATTGCAGCGCGCACTGCGCTTGTTCGCGAATGGAACCTGCTTCTTCATGAGTATCCGCTGCTGTTGACTCCGTACCTGATGCGTCCCGGCTACCCCTGTGACCATGATGAGACTTTTGAGGGTGTTAAGGATCTTTTCGACAGTTCAATCTACAGCTATGGCGTGAATTATATCGGCATGCCAGCCGGATTCGTGCCGGTAGATCTTGTGGATGGACTGCCTTCAGGTATTCAACTTATCGGTCAAAAATGGCGTGAAGATCTGATTCTTGATGCGATGCAGGTGATCGAGGATGCTGCAGGAGTGATGACGCAAAAGCTCTGGGCGCGCGAAACGGGAGATAATACAGCCCGATGACTACTCAGGCCGCCTGATCAAACCCCGCCAGGCAATGCGTCGGCAAGCGCGACAGCGCCAATCTTAACAAGAGACTCTTCAGCCAACAGGTTTTTCGCCACGCGTTGGCTCCTTGCATCAATGGTGCAAAAGCCCCTGCGGTCGCCCGGCTGTGTATCCGCGCAGCGGGGCAGCGCCCAGTCAATTCAATCGACCAGAGCGTCGTAAATCAGATCACGGGCGATCACGCCGGCGTTGGCTGCGCCTGGTCGTCGCTGTCCCTGCGCCTGAATCATAGACAGCCAGAAGATGTCGTTGACCGGATCAATCCAGAACGTAGTCCCTGCAGCGCCCGCCCAGTAGTAGGTCCCGGGGGCCTGCGGAGTGTCTGCCGCTTGAGGATCATAGGTTACCGCAAAGTCTACGCCGAAACCCTGACCGGGCTGGCCCGGCCCGCCAATTCCAAAGCGCATGTCTTCTTCGCCGGTCAGGCTGTTTGAGCGCATGATGGCGACGGATTCCGGCTTGAGGATCCGGGTGCCATCCAGCTCCCCACGATTTACCAGCATTTGCAGAAAACGCGCATAGTCGTGAGTGGATGACACCAGGCCGCCGCCGCCCGATTCCAGTCGTGCTGAATCGAAGTAGCTCGGCCGGTCGGAGCGATGCGGCTGCTGTGCCAGTCGATTGCGTTCCGTGTCCCAGTAGTGGACCTCAGCAAAGCGGCTTTGATCCTGCTCCTGAACATAGAAACGGGTGTCCAGCATATCAAGGGGTTCGAAAATTCTGGTCCGCAGAAATTCGCCGAACGGCATACCGGTAATTTTCTGTACTACGTAGCCCTGCAGGTCGACACCGATTGAATAAAACCACTGATCCCCCGGTTGTGACAGCAGGGGTATGTCGGCCACTTTAGTGACCAGTTCCTCGAGGTTGGCGGAGGCGAGCACCGCTTGTTCACGAAAAGCGGCATTGACCGGGTCGTTGCCAAATAAGCCATAGCCGAAACCGGCGGTGTGGTTGAGCAATTCACGCATCGTGGGTTGCCGTTCAAGCGGTTCAAGTTCAAAGTCGCCACCGGCGTCATAGTCTTTCAGCACCCTAAGATCGGCGAATTCGGGGATGTACTTGCTGACCGGATCATCAAAATCCCACTGCCCTTCTTCCCACAGCATCATCAGGGCCACGCCGGTAATCGGTTTGGTCATGGAATAGATTCGAAACAGAGAGTCCTGCGTCATCGCCGCGTCATCTTCGAGGCGAGCCATACCGGCATGCTTATAGGTGGCGACTTTGCCGTCCTTGGCCAGCAGCCAGACCATGCCGGCCACATCCTGGTTAGCAACAATTTCGCGCATGGCCCGGTCGAGTTGATCAATGCCGGCAGCGCTGAAGCCGGAGGCTTCAGCGCCGGCCTCTGACTGTGGCCAGGATTCCGCAGCAAGAACGCTGAGACCGGGAGTGCACAACAGGGCCAACAGGCACAGCAGGGGTGCCCGGTGACGGTGATGAGGATTCTGGCCAGAAGTTCGCATGTTGTTATTCCTTTTCGCGACGGGGATGAACGGGTCAGTTAGTGAGAGGTCCTCGAAAATAACGGATAACATCAGGCAGATCAATTTTGCGCGTTCACGGCGCTTTGACTGAGGCTGGTATTTGCCTCAACTGCATGAAAGGATATCTACCCGTCGCTGGACTTCCTGTGGAGCACAGCGCGTTACTCACTCATCAGGATCGTATTGTCTATGCTGATCATCAAAGGCGTGCCCGGCTCACCCTACACCCGCAAGATGCTGAGTCTGTTGCGGTTTCGCCACATTCCCTATCGATATGTGCAGCAGGGTAATGACCCGCTGGACGGGTTGCCGGAGCCCAAGGTCAGTCTGTTACCGGTTGTCTATCTGACCGATCAGGAGGGCAAGCACGAGGCGCTGGTGGATTCCACGCCTATTATCCGAAGACTTGAGGCAGATTATCCCGGCCGCTCCGTTGTTCCTTCCGACCCGGCGCTTCGCTTTGTCGATTACCTGATCGAGGACTACGCCGACGAATGGCTGACCAAACCGATGTTTCATATTCGCTGGCACTATGACGCGGATGCGGACATGGCTGCGACCATTCTGCCCTACTGGGGAGAGATTTCCGCACCGGACGGGGAGATTGCTGTCAAACAACGAGCATTCCGAGAGCGACAGGAGAACCGTCTCTACGTGGTAGGTTCCAATGACATCACCGCGCCGGTGATAGAGGCCAGCTACCGACGCTTTCTGACCTGCTTTGATGCGCTGCTCAGGGAAGCGCCTTTTGTTCTGGGTGAGCGGCCCGGCGCAGCAGATTTTGCACTGTTTGGTCAGCTCACCCAGTTAGCCCAGTTTGATCCGACAGCGGTTGCCATGACCTTGGAGAACGCGCCCCGGGTGTATGCCTGGGTGTCTGTGATGGAAGATCTATCGGGGCTGGAGCCCACCGAGGCTGACTGGCGGTTATTGTCAGCGGATAATCTCGCGATTAAGAACCTGCTCACCGAGATGGGCAGGACCTATGTCCCGGTAATGCTGGCCAATCATCAGGCGGTTACGGCCGGCGCCGCTGAAGTCTCGACAATCGTGGAAGGACAGCCCTGGCAGCAGATCACCTTCAAGTATCAGGCACATTGCGTGCACTGGATCCGGCAGGAATATGGCAAGCTCGAAACCGATTCAAAGTCCCGGGTCGATGAATTGCTAAGTGGCACCGGATGCGAGGCATTGCTGGCTTAAATTTTCAGCAACGCGCCAGTTGAGAAGGCATATCCCGCTCACGCATCAACCGGTGCATGAAATGACTCGAAAATTGGCAGAGCGGGCAAGGAACGGAATTTCATCCGAAACGCTTGGAGCCGGAAGAAAAGCTGGTTTTTCTCTTGATGATTAGATCAATGGGAAGAGTTTCTGAACCCCTCAGTCTTCTTCCCGATTCTTGCGACCGAACGGCTTGGGTTCGCCCAGGCCGCCAAAGGCCTTGAACAGGGATTCAAAGAACGCGCTCAGCTCCAGCGTCATCAGCGCAAAGTCCTGATCGAATTTCTGCGCCGGAGTGACTTCCTCAACGGTGGACTGTTCCTCTTCAATGGCTTCGAACTGCAGCCGTTTGATGGACAGGTCGTCGTGAATGATGCAGTGGATTACCTGGTTCCAGGAAACCCCCAGGCTCTTCACCGCTTTGCCCGCCTCGAGGTGGGCCGCGATCTCATCACCGGCCAGGTCCTGGCTGGCGCAGCGCACCACATTGCTGCTGTCCAGCGGGTTGTGCAGCACCACGTCTTCAAGCAGGCTGAAGTGTTCGCCAGGCGCCTTATCGCGTAGCCAGCGGGTCATGATCTCAGTGGGCGAGGTGCGCACCTGGGGCAGCGCCACCGGGAAGGAGTCCAGGCTGTCCCGCAGCAGGTTGACGACTTCTTCGGCCCGGGGTGCGCTGGCGCTGTCGACTACCAGCAGATTGTCTTTAACGGAGATGAACGCGTAGGTTTGCTGGTTCTTGGTGAAAGCGCGCGGCAGCAAAGTGGCGTAGACATCGTCCTGAATCTGGCGTTTTTCCTTGCGGAAAATTTTTCTGGACTGCCGGTGCTCTATTTCTGCGACCTTTTCTTCAGTCTCCTGTCGCACCACAGAGGCGGGCAACAGTCGATCCTGTTTCTGCGCGCATACCATAATGAAATTACCGACAACGTGAGTAAGCATGGGCGCAACGTCTTCGTCCTCTGACACCGGTGCGGCGTCACCCAGCGGGCTAACCCAGCCGAGGCGGGATTTCTCAAATTTGCTGCAGGGCGCAAACAACTGGTTGCCGAGCTGGGTTTCCAGTTCATCCTGACTGTAGGGAAAGGTTTCGGTGAGGGCGAACAGGCGAATATTTTTGAAAAACATAATCAGTAAGCAATGGCTTCAGCGAAAGGCAAAGCATTATGCCGAAGCGCCGGTTAGAAGCCCAGAGGTTTGCGCGTTCTGGCGGTGAGGACTCTGACCAGAAGCGATCGGGCTACTGGCCAAAATCAATTAAATGTGCGCCTCGGTTGAATCCATCCTGCCTGAAACCGTAGCCCTTGCGCGCAGCGAGTGTTTCCATGAAACGAGTGGCCTCTCTGGCAATGGCCCCGCGTTTGCTGCTGCCACTCCCGTAACCATGGATGACCTTCAGACCCCTGAAACGATAGAGCAGTGCGGTGTTGAGCCCTTCCTCGATTTCCACCTTCGCCTCTTCCCGCGTCTGGCCATTATGCGCCACATCGATTTCATAGAATTGCTCGCTCAGCGCGTTATGAAGATCAGTGTCGCACTTGGGACAGGTGAGCTCGGAAGGATCTACGGGGATGCCGCAGTCCGGGTTGGTGCAATCAACAGTTGGGACGGAGTTTGCCATGGGGTGTGATTTGCGGATGGTCTGAGTGAGATGCTGATCAGGGTCGCTTTACGCGAATTACGCAGCCGAGGCCAATCGGGACTACTACCGGGACTACTGAAGCTGCTCCAGGACTTCCATCCAGGCTTCCTCGAGATCGGCCAGTTGGATTTTCAGCTCACCCTGCCGCTGTAGCAGATCCGTAAGCTGTTTCTTGTTGCTGTCATCATACAGCGTACTGTCGGAGAGTTGTGTCTCCAGAGACCGAAGCTCACTGTTGAGGTCATCTATCTTGCGCTCCAGCTGTTTCTCGCGTTTGCGCAGAGGGGCCTCGCGCTCCCGTTTTGCGGCGGCTTCCTGCCGCAGTTGTTTCTTGTCAAGTTTCTGGCTGGCATCGCCGGGCTGCATGGTCGCCGTTCGCGCTTCGAGGCGGTGACCGGTCGATTCCTGTTTGCCCAGCCACTTTTCATAATCTTTCAGATCACCTTTGAATTCAGCAAACACACCTTTGTGGATGGAATAGAACGCATCAACCGTGTTGCCGAGCAAATGGCGGTCATGAGAGACGATGATCAGCGCTCCGGAGTAGTGCTGCAGGGCAACCGTGAGCGCGTGAACCATATCCAGATCGAGGTGGTTGGTGGGCTCATCCATCAACAGCAGGTTCGGTTGACTGCGCACGACCCGTGCCAGCGCGAGGCGGGCTTTTTCACCACCCGAAAAAACCGATATCTGCTCATTGATGCGCTCGCCCCTGAAATCAAAGCCGCCAAGGTAGTTGCGAATCTCCTGAGCGCTGGCTTTCGGATCGAGCTGCTGAATGAGCTCAAAAGGAGTTGACTGCTGATTCAGCTCGTCTACCTGATGCTGGGCGTAATAGCCTACTTTTAGTTTCTTGGCGCGGGTGATCTCACCCGCCAGCGGCGAATGCTGCTCGGACAGCACTCTGAGCAGGGTCGATTTGCCGCTGCCGTTGAAACCGAGCAGACCGATCCGCGTGTCAGCGCGGATGCTGAGATTGATCCGTTCGACCAGCGGTTCCGCAAAACCAATGCTGAGCTGTTCTACCTGCATTAAAAAATCCGGAAGCTGGTCAAGGTCTGCGAAACGGAAGCTGAACGGCGAGTCAATGTGCGCCGGAGCAATGTCCTGCATACGGTCGAGCTCTTTCAGCCGACTCTGAGCCTGAGTTGCCTTACTGGCTTTAGCCCGGAAACGGCGCACGAAGTTTTCAATTTCTGCTCGACGGCGCTGCTGTTTCTCATACATGGCTTGCTGCAGGGCCAGGCGCTCCGCTTTGAGTTTTTCGAAAGCACTGTAGTTACCCGTGTAGGCAACCAGTCTGTTTCCCTCGAAGCTGACGACCTGTTCTATCACCGTATCCAGAAAGGAGCGGTCGTGAGAAATGATCAGCAGGGTTCCGGGGTAGCGCTGCAGCCACTGCTCCAGCCAGACTGTCGCCTCCAGATCCAGATGGTTGGTGGGTTCATCCAGCATGAGCAAATCAGATGGACACATCAGGGCAGCAGCGAGATTAAGTCTTACCCGCCAACCGCCGGAAAAGCGGCTTACCGGCTGATCGAATAAATCGGTACTGAAGCCGAGCCCTGAAAGTAACTGCTCAGCCCGGTGGCGAATGCTGTAGCCCTCGATGTTGTCGAGTTCGCTGTGAAGCCGGGCCATGGCTGCGTGATCGTCATCCACTTCAGCCTGTTGCAGAGCCCGTTCCAGATTGCGGTAGGCCGTGTCTGCATCAATGACGAATTCCAGCGCGCTCCGCTGACTGCCCGGCGTCTCCTGAGACATCGTTGAAGTACGCAGCCCATTGGGCAGTTCAATAGCGCCCTGTTCCAGCGGAATTTCTCCCTCAAGCGCTTTAAACAGGCTGGTTTTGCCGGCGCCGTTGCGACCGATTATGCCTGTACGCTGGCCGCCACTCAGTGTCAGGCTGCTGTCGGCGATCAGGAGCTGATTGCCGCGCATGAGGCTGATGTTATTCAATGAGATCATCGGACAGGTTCACTCGAAGCTGCTGATCGGGCGCCGCGATCAGCTCAGGTGAGCTTAAATTCAGGCGCGATGCTGATTCGCCGCCAGCGTGACGGGCAACGCTAAAGGTTTGTGTTACTGGCCATTCAGCGAATACACCAGCAGTACATTGCCCGGCGCCTCATTCCACTTGTCATAGCCTGAGGTAACGAAGACCTCGCCTCCAACAAGTACCGGCCCATCGGCTTCAATGGCACCGCCGCGCGCTTCAACGCCATTAGGCGTGCCGAAGGACTGTAGTGTGGCGGTTTGCCAAAGAATTTCGCCGCTCTCCGGATCGAATGCGCGCAGAATACCGTCCAAACCGCCGGCGAAAACCAGATTCTCTGCGCTGCTCACCGCAGCAGAGATACCGTGCCAACAGAGAAAACGGCTTTCTTCACACTGATCGCTGAGATCCTTGCGCCACAGAATTTCACCGGTGCTGAGGCTGAGAGCATGGATGCCGGGATGGCCCGGACCCACGTTATAGGGATTGTTGGTCGGCAAGTCGGAAACACCGACAAAAAGGGCTGAAGGGCTTGCGCTCATACCGTAATGAATGCCGCCCATGGTGCCGCCGCTGCCGGCCCGCTGTTCCCACAACAACCTGCCGTCATCGGCAGGATCAAGGGCATAGACCATGCCGGATTTCTGGCCCACCAGCAGGACTTCCCTGCCATGCTCGTCTCTGGTCAGAATCGGAGCGGCTCCGATGTCATAGTCCGGACCGTCCTCTTCCGGGCAATTCGGCGCACGCCGGGAACAGGCACCGTTCCAGGCATCGTCCCGGGTTAATTGTGCTGACCATACCAATTCCCCGGACTCGAGACTGACCGCCAGCACCGCATCGCTCAGGCCGTTGGCTGGTGAGGAGTAGTTTTCGCCCGTGCCGGCATAGACCAGATTACGCGCTGCATCGATGGTCGGGCTGGACCAGATAGGAGCCCCTGACGGCCCATACTGCTGTGTTCCGGCCGTACTGAGAATCGTGGGGCGGGGCAGGTCGGTCGTGTAAGTACGCCAGCGCTCTTCGCCGGTTTCGATATCCAGTGCGACCAGCGCTCCGCGGAATGTGCAGCACTCATAGTCGGTACGTGAAGCGAGGATCACCTCCAGGGAGGAAACCGGTACCACCACGGTACCGTCATGCGCGATGACTGAGCCGGTCACAATCGCGGCTTCGTGGTCATGAACCGGCGTTTTCCACAGCAGTTCACCGGTCTGGGCATGCAGCGCGTAGGCGTGGGCTGTAAAGTCACCAAACAGAACTGTTTCGGGCACACCCTGCTCGTCGGTATCGACATACAAAGACCCCCGGACTTCCCCTTCGGCACTGTAGGTCCAGATGGGGCATCCGTTGTTGCGGTCCAGCGCATAGACGGTCCCGTCCTGGCTACCGGTGAAAACCACTTCGGGGGTGACCACCGGCTGTGCTCTCGAGCGCGTGGCTCCCGGAAACGCAAAGGCCCACTTCAGCGACAGCTGATCGACATTGTCCCGGTTCAGTCCGCCGGATTCTGGCTGATGTCGTGAGTTGCCGGCTTCTCCACCCCAGCCGTTCCAGCTGACCGGACGAGACAGCGGCAAGTCAGCAGTGCGCGTGGGTTGACAGCTGAAGCTACTGAGGGAGGTGGGTTCGCGCGTGGCCTGTTGACCGGTCAGGAAAAAAGCGACCTGGCGTTTCTCTTCACGAGTCAGCGCCATGCCGGCGGTTGCCATGATGCCTGATTCCAGAGATTGCACGATTCGCTCTGGCGGGAAAAGCGCCAGCGCCGATCGCTGTGGCGCTTCCAACAGGGCGCCCTCGTGACACTCAGCGCAGGCAAGACGGTACTGAGCCTCACCAGCCTCCCTGTCTGTGGAGTCGGCAGTCTGAGCGCCAGCGGGCAGCGATCCGAGCAGGATGATAAATGCAGCAAGGAGCCGGCTGGTTACTGACGCCGATGAACACCGCTGAATGACAGGCATGGTCTTCTCCAAAAAATGAGCGAGAGTCTGAAAGCTTTAACTGAGCAACTGCAGGCATGATAAAACGAAGCGCAGAAAAAAACAGTCTGAAACCTGCTCTGCTGCCTGTTGCTTCGGACGGATCGACCGACCTGCCAGAAACATCGGTATGGAATTGTGAGCAGAAAACACTCCGATCACGGAGGAGGGCTGTTACACTGCCGCTATGCGCAGGACAAGTATTTCTCGCCGGATCATTCGCTCAACGCAGCGGGCCGTCTCTCTGACGGGTGCTTTGCTGCTGCTTGCCGGTTGGTCAGTTCATGGGGCGACACCCAAGGCCGTGTTCATTCTGGTAGACGGTATCCCCGCCGATCTGGTGGAGTCCGTTTCCACACCTTTTTTTGATGAAATCGCGAGAGGCGGTGGCTACGCGCGCGCTTATGTCGGAGGGCAGGCAGGAGGCGCGAGCGAAAGCCCGACCGTGTCGGCAGTGGGTTACAACAGTCTTCTCACCGGGACGTGGGCAAATAAACACCGGGTCTACAGCAATCAGATCCGTAGCCCCGACTACCGTTACTGGGACATTTTCCGTCTGGTGAAACAGCACAACCCTGACCTGAGCACGGCGCTGTTCTCAACCTGGGAAGATAACCGGACCAAATTGCTCGGACACAGCCGGCCGGAGGCTGGGGGCGATAAGCTGGATTACTATTTCGACGGTTTTGAAAATGATGAGCAACGATTCCCCCATGATGAAGCCAGAGAGTACATCAGACAAATCGATGATCTGGTCAGCCGTGAGGCCGCGCGCTATCTCGCTGAGCACGGCCCTGATCTGTCCTGGGTTTATCTCGAATTTACCGACGACATTGGCCATCTGTACGGTGACGGAGAAGAGATGGCGGCAGCGATTACGCTGATGGACGCCAACGTCGGTCGTATCTGGCGGTCGGTGCAGGCTCGACAGCAGGCAGAGGATGAGGACTGGTTGGTGGTGATTACGACCGATCACGGGCGGGATGCGCAGACCGGCAAGAGTCACGGCGGTCAGTCAGATCGCGAGCGCACTATCTGGATAGCCACCAACAGCAACGCGCTCAATGAGCACTTCAGCAACCTGCCGGCAATTGTGGATATTCTTCCGTCACTGCTTACCCATCTGGAGGTTGCTGCGCCGCAAGCGGTGAGCGAGCAATTTGACGGTAAATCATTTATTGACGCGCGACGGCCCCGGGAGCCCCGACCCTGAAAGTAAGAAGTCCCAGAGATCAGCTATCTGCCAGGTTCAGGCAGTGGGCTTCGCGCCTGAGTGTGGCGGCGGCGTTCTGGTTGACGTTGCCATTAACCGCTTGTGCTCAGCCAGCGCTGGCCGACCTTGCCGGCAACGGATCGGTCTTGCTCCAGTCTCCTGCCGGAGAGATCGTGTTCAGTCTGAACGCTGATAAGCCACTTGTTCCGGCCTCACTGTTGAAAATACCCCTGGCTCAGGCTGTGCTGACTGCCCTGGGAGAGGACTATCGCTTCGAGACGCATTTCTATCAGAATGCACGTGGCGATCTGCTGGTCAGGGGCATGGGCGATCCCTTTCTGGTGTCGGAGGAGATCGCGCTGATTGCAAAGCGGCTCGCGCAGCAGGAGCTGCAGCAAATTCGACGTCTGGTGGTAGATGATTCGGCTTTCGCGTCAGCGCTTGATCTGCCGCTGGAGTCTGGCGCTGATGACCCCTACGCCGCTCGCAACAGTGCGCTGGCTGTCAATTTCAACACCGTCAATCTGGCCTGGAATACCGAACAGCAGATCATCAGCGCAGAACCACAGACGCCCCTGACTGAAGTGGCCAGATCACTTGGCAGAGGCCTTGCACCCGGTCAGCCTCGGCGGGTGAACCTCGGTAGTAATCCTGAACTGGGTCTGGCTCAGGTTCAGCAGCTGTTTGCCTATTTTCTGGCAGACGCGGGCATCGTGCTTGCCGACGACCGCTTTTACCGAGAGCCACTCACAGACGATTGGCAGCTGGTATATCGTCACCGCAGTTCCCGGGCTCTTCGCGACATACTTGCCGGGATGTTGCGCTATTCAAATAACTTTATCGCAAATCAGTTATTCCTGACCCTGGGAGCTCAGGCCAGCGGGTATCCAGCTACCACCGAGACTTCGCAGGAAGCCTTGCAGGTACAGCTTGCTGCGCTTTATGGCCCCGGCTTTGGCGACAGCCCCGGCCTCCTGTTCATGACTGAAGGTTCGGGTCTCGGTCGACACCAGCGCACCACAGCTTCAGGCTTCATGCGTGTGCTGGAGCAGTTCCTTCCTTATGCTGATTTGTTGCCTGTCTCCGGCAGCGCGCTGAGAAAGAGCGGCACACTGACAGGCGTTTACAATTACGCCGGGTATTTCAACGCGGCCGATGGCTTGTATCCGTTCGTCATTCTCACCAATCAACCCGAGAACGCGCGTGATGCGTTGCTGGACGAACTTGAGCGGCTGCTGCCAGAGCGTGGTTCTGTCCCGTAGTTTGCGCATCAGGCGTTTAGTTCAGGATACTTGGAATCCGGCTGAGACTTTCGTACCTTCTCCTGTAATACTGTACTACTGTAGTCAGAATTTTCTCCATTGAGAGTAGCTATGTCACTGCGTCAAAAACACAGAATTCCCCGCCGCCGACTGCTCAAGGGATTGGGCTCTCTTGCAGCAGCGAGCACGCTTCCGGCGACAGCCTGGTCACAGGTGTCCGGGTTCGAGACTGACGTACTGATTATTGGCGGGGGTATTGCAGGCGCATCAACGGCGTTTCACCTGGCGGAGCAGGGCCGGGATGTGGTGCTGCTTGAGCGTGGCGAGATTGCTTCCGAGGCTTCCGGTCAGAATATGGGAGGATTAGGAGGTAATGGGTGGGGGAGTAATCCGAACCTGCTGTCCTATCTTACTGCCGGGGGAGTTGAGATCTTCAAGCGATTGCAGATCGATCTCGGCTATGACATGGAGTTCAGAAAATCCGGCACGTTAACGGCCATCCACACGGAAGAGCAATTTGAGTTCAATCAGGATCGGGTAATCCGCTTACGATCCGAGGGGTATCAGGTAGAGCTACTGACGCCCAGAGAGGCTCGCGCGATAGAGCCTCAGGCCAACGGTGATCTGCTCGGTTATGTCTACGCGCCGGAGAGGGGGCAGGCTGATCCGGTAAAGTCTACCCGCGCTTTCGCGCAGGCAGCGGCCGCGGCAGGCGCGCAGATTCGCACCGGTGAAAACGTTGTCAGCATTACGCCGCTGAGTCGCGAGGGTTATGCGGTCACTACAGCAACCGGAGAATATCGCTGCCAGATCCTCGTGCTGGCCACCGGTGCCTGGTGCGGGCCCGTAGGAAACATGCTGGGGCTCGATATTCCGATTATTCCGATACGCGGTCAGATGTGGGCAACCGCGCCACAACCTCCCCGGGTGTTCAGCACCATCGGCTCGGCGGAATCCAGTTTCGTCTGGAGCAAAGACAACGGGGCAGACGCTTCGCACCCGCCTAACCTCACACACAAAAATGCCCAGCGGCTGACTCGGCACCTTTATGGCAGACAGCGCAAGAATGGCGAGGTCATCTTCGGCGGAGACAGAGAGAGTCTGGGCTATATCCGACACCCCGAACAGGCCGGCATTGACGTGAACAAAGCGCATGCAACCGAGGTTCTGCCGCTGTTGTCCGGTCTGCCAATATCAAGAATCTGGTCAGGTCTGATGCCTTTCTCGCTTGATGGCTCCCCGCTGATTGGAAAAATTTCACTTCGGGACAGCCTGTTTATTGTCAGTGGACTTTCGTCTTCCGGATTCGGGCGCGGGCCGATGGCAGGCAAACTGCTTGCAGATTACATCCACACCGGGCACATGACTCAGGTGCTGAATGAATCTGATCCTGATCGATGTGTTACGGAGACAGCTTAATGAGCCGGTCAAATCGGTGTGCAGGTCTTGAAGTGTTGGCTGTGCTGGTCTTTTGTTTGACTCTCAGCGCGCCTGCGCTTTCTCAGACCAGCCTTGAAACGGTGCGCGGAATTTATCAGCAATATACGCCGGAAAATTTTGATGATGGCGGTCAGATCAGTCACTACGTCTGGAAAAATTTTGCGTCGTTTTTTCCTCAGGCCACGATTGCAAGGACCCGGCCCGAGCGAAGTCTGCCCAGTTCGCCGGATTCGGCGCTCACTTCGGCCACGGTCGAGACTGAATCAGGTCTGAGCCACTTTGGCGCCTACGTCGAGGGCAACCCGTTTATTGACGGGGTGATTGTGCTGGCAGAAGGCCGGATCCTCTTCGAATCCTATCCGAACATGAAAGCCTATGACCGGCATCTGGGCTGGTCTATCACCAAAGTTGTGGTATCCACGGCTCTGGCAGCGCTGGAATCACAGGGTCGGGTCAATGTGGACCGGGCAGTGTCAGACTATCTGCCTGAGCTTGTCGGCTCTGACTGGCAGGAAATCAGCTTGCGAGATATCGTCAATATGGCCTCTGGCATGGATTGCCTGGACAGCGACGGATACCAGAATACTGAAACCTGTATTTACCGGTACGAGGAATCTCTGGGACTGACCGCTGCGGTCAATCCGGAGCAGTCAACTCTGGAAAATTTGCGCTCGATGCGTCAACACCGACCTGCCGGAGAAAAATACGAGTACGTATCAGCCGACACCTTTGTCACCGGTCTGGTCATTGAAAGTATCACCGGCCAGCCGCTGTGGCTCGCTTTGCAGGAACTCATCTGGGACCAAATTGGCGCCGAGGCGGATGCACTGATGATGATCAGTCCAGCGGGTATGCCGGCAAGCCATGGTGGATTGTCGGCAAGGCTACGCGATCTTGCGCGTTTCGGAGAAGTCTTTACCGCGGATGATGCGCTTGGTGTCGTGTCGGCATCGCATCTTGCTGATCTGGCTTCGGGCAGAGGTGTTGCTTTTGATGCGGCGCAGGTCGCGCAGCTTGCCCGGCGTTTTAATCAAGACGTTCCAAAAAAAGCTGCCTGGCAGTGGGACATGATCTGGGATGACGGCGCCATGTTCAAAGGCGGCTACTCGGGGCAGGGGATTTTCGTTGATCCGGGACGGGATATTGTCGCAGTGTGGTATGGCACCAGCGGAACCGACGGGCAGAGTCATCAGCTGCTGCCGTTAATCAGGAAATTAAGCAAAGGCTACGACATAAACCGGAGCGGTCAGCGGGTCGTGGAATAGGATAAGACCGTCTGGCAGTCATCGGCAACGGCATGGGCCGGCCGCTTCAGACGTCCGGCGTGTGGCAGGCAGTCAGCAGACCGGAAACCCCGAGGGGGTTGTGCGGGCCCATGCTGACCCGGACTGGCCATACTCGGAACGCACAAGGTTGGGCAACGGATAACTGTGCCTCCGAGGGCGCGAGTGACCCGCGAATGAGCGCCAATCCGCGGCTGTGCCCAGCCGCGGGTCGCTGGTGAGTTTGCTGCTGGAAAAGGCGCCTGAGGCTCAGTTGCAGTGCAGCGCAGCGCCGGGTCTGTCGAGCTCCAGCGGGCTGGCTTCTACCCTTCCTTCACTGGCCAGCTGATCATAGGCGGCCTGCTGCAGCATCTGTATCTGAGTCCGTGACATGCCGAGCTCATAGCCCGAACACTCATTCACGCCCAGGGAGCGTGGATCCAGGCCAGTGAGATTGCCAAACACCACCAGAGCTTCCAGATAGTAGCCGTAGTGACTCGCGTGGTAGTGGTCGTAGCTCCACAGGTCCACTTTGTCGAGGTCAATGCCATCGTAGGGATTGGGGTCTGCTATGCCGCTGGCCATGGCTCGGGACCAGGCTTCACCGACACCGTTAACGCCTGCGACGCCGGGTACCGCGGCCGCGAGGTCATAACCGGCGCGAACGTCGAGCGCCATATTTTCGATAGGCTGACCCGTCCATGGCTTATCCGGCAAGTACACCTGATCGGCCCGCGACCAGGTGGCGGTCAAATACACTTCGACGGCTGCGTTTTTGCTTCTCAGAAAATCCGTCATTGCGGCGACGGTGCTGACCAGTTTGTCGGGATTACCCGGATCCTGAGCGTCCAGCGTGCTGTAGCCGTGCATGACCACCTGATCAAAAGGGCGTCTCCCAATGATGGCCAGCTTGTTTTCGAGGTGAAAGTCTATGCCTGCACCACCGCGGGTCTCCAGATAGACGTCGTAATCCAGACCGGCCTGATCGGCGAAAGACTTAAACAGCGCAGGCACTCCGCCGATGCCTTCGTTGTTGAGATCGGTCACCGTTGACGCGCGGTAGTGTCTTACCGGAGAGCCCCATCCGTAGGTGAAGCTGTTGCCAATGAAAAGCACGCTGGTGCGTGCCATTGCCACTGTACTCAGGCTTAAGATCAAGAAGGACAGCAGTAGTTGATGAAGTTTCATGTAAGGGGTCTCCCTGTCTTGTTTTTATTGTCCGGGTCTTTTTAGCCGCTCATTTCGAGAGAAACGGAAGGTTCATGCCGGCTTGCCCATGCAGGCAAGACATCTGTTATGCTCAAGCTTAATTCGATAAGAGCGAGCTCACAATGAAAAATAAAGCTAAGCCGTCGATTACCCGCAGGGATTTTCTGAACGGAGTTGCACTTGGTGTTGCTGCAGGTTCCGGTCTCTCCCCTCTTGAGCTGCTGGCACAGAGCGGCGGACAGGCCGCGTCATTAAGCGGTTCCTATCCACCTGCCCTGCAGGGTCTGCGGGGCAGCCATGTCGGCTCTTTTGAGACCGGTCACGCCATGCGGGACGGACAAAGCTGGACCAGTTCGGATGCCGGCGATGGTCAGTACGATCTGGTGGTTGTCGGTGGCGGCATCAGCGGTCTGGCCGCAGCGTATTTTTATCGAAAGCAGAACGGGCCGCAGTCCCGGATTCTGATTCTGGATAATCACGATGATTTTGGCGGGCATGCCAAGCGAAACGAGTTCCGTTATGGGGACAGACTGTATCTGGTGAATGGCGGAACGCTGAATGTAGAAGCTCCGTCGCAGTACAGCACGGTCGCCGCCGGCTTGCTCTGGGAGCTGGGTATTGATCGCACTCGCTATTTTGAAAAGAACAGGGACATGTTCTCGTTTTACCGGGACAGCGGACTGCAGGGGAGCCGTTTTTTTGATCGCGAATCTTTCGGTCAGGACAAGCTGGTCGTGGGCTATGACGACTTGCCGATTGCGCAGGCCGTTGCTCAATCTCCCCTGAGCGATGAGGCGAAAAGAGATGTGGTTCGGCTGTATGAATCGACTGAAAATTACTTTCCCGGACTGACGGCTGAGCAGACCCGGGAAAAACTGACCGGGATGAGCCACGAGGAATATCTGCTCGATGTCGTCAAGGTACATCCAGATGTTGTGAAATTGTTCCAGTCATCTTTTCACGGTTCTCTGGTCGTCGGGCCGGATGCGATTCCGGCAATTTACTTCCGGGACAATGGCTTTCCGGGATTTGCCGGTCTGAATATTGATGATTTGCCCCCGGAGCTGTTGGTGAATGAACCGGGAGGTGCACACGGGCGGGAAAACCGAAGCCGGGCAAACAGTGGCGATCCGGACATGTATTTTCCGGATGGAAACGCAACCATTACCCGGCTGTTGGTGCGGGCACTGGTGCCCGGCGTGATTGAAGGGCAGGACATGGACGATATTGTCACAGCCGGCGCAGATTACCGTCGTCTCGACCTGCCTGAAAATAACGTGCGAATCCGTCTGAACAGCACGGCGGTCAACGTGCAGCACCAGAATGATAATCAGGTGATCACTCAATACGTGACAGATGGCCGCGCCTACTCGGTCAGAAGCGATGCCGTGGTGCTGGCGTGCTGGCACACCGTGATTCCGCACATCTGTCCGGAGCTGCCGGTTCAGCAGAAACAGGCGCTGTCCTACGGCAGTAAGTCACCGCTGGTCTATGGGGGTGCCTTGCTCAGGAACTGGCGTGCCTTTGTCGACGCGGGTATTTCCTCAGTGACGGCACCGACCAGTTTTTATTCCAGGATTGGTCTTCAGGCCTCCGTGTCTATGGGGGATTACCAGGCGCCACGCAACCCGGACGAGCCAATCGCGCTGCGATTTTCCGCCTATTTCGATGCGCCGGGCCGGGGTCTGAATAGGCGAGAGCAGCATCTGGCGGGACGTCGGGAAATGCTGGCGACCTCCTTTGATACCTTCGAGGAAAAACTGAGAGACCAGCTTATGCGTGCTCTGGGTTCGGCCGGTTTCGATGACGAACGCGACATTGTTGGCCTGACGGTAAATCGGTGGCCCCACGGATACAGCTATTCCTACAATCCGCTCGACGAACCCGCCGAATGGGCCTACTCCGCGACGGATGAAAGGCCGTGTATCGTTGGCAGCAAACCGGCCGGGCGCATCACCATTGCCAATTCAGATGCCGCCGCCAGCCCTCACACTGATGCCGCAATCAATGAGGCGTATCGTGCCGTCAGTGAATTACTGCATGCCTAGCGGCTGACTGATTCCGGCTGCGGCGCTGCGCATTTGCCGATAATCAGGAGTCCAGAAAACGGATCAATTCCGCGTTGACGAGTTCCGGGGCTTCTTCATGAGGATTGTGCCCGACCTCAGGAATCAGAAATACTTCGCCATTGGGAAATTGCCCGGCCGCGTGTCGTGCCTCATCAGCGAAGCTCGGGTAATCTTCTGCTCCGCCTAAAATCAGGGTTTTGGTCTGTATGTGTTGCCAGTCATTCACAACGGTATCCATGGCTCTCATCTGCCCCGCCAGTCGACTGACGTAAGCCATGCGAGGCCAGTCTCCACTGAGCCGGTTGCCGTAGCGAATGCGCATGTGCTTCAGATAATCAGGGCTCCAGGTCACATAGTTTTCGCTTCCCCAGCGCAGCAGTGAGTCGTAGACTGCTTCCATGTCGGGGTTTGCATCAACATCCCCTGACAGCGGATCAAAGCCCCGGCCCTGACGGCGATCGGTGAGCCCTACCTGGTTGACGGTTACCAGGTGTGTGGTGCGTTCCGGGTAGAGAAACGCAAATCGCGTTACCATCTGACCCCCGATCGAATGTCCTACTACGGCAGCCCGTTCAATATTCAGATGATCCATGAGTCTGGCGGTGTTCGATGCCCACAGGTTGATACTGTAAGGAATTACGGGCTTGGAAGATTTACCCCAGCCGAGCCGGTCTTTTACGATGACCCGATAGCCTTGTGCTGCCAGAGCAGCGATCTGTTTCTCCCAGTACCAGCCATAATAGAGACCTCCGTGATGCAAGATTACGGTGCGTCCATTACTTCGACCGGTCGGAGCGACATCCATGTAGGCGAGCCTGACGTCCTGATTGTAGACCCGGAAGTTCAGATAACTGACGGGATAGGGATAGTCGATTTCTTCCAGGTTGATCGAAATCGGCCCCCAGTCCTCCGGTGCACTGGCAGGGGGTGCGGTCTGAGCCTGTGAGATGAATGGCACCATCACCGACAGCAGCGCGAGAATTGCGCACCGGGCATGGGGAAGTCTGATTAACAGTTCGCGAGGCGTGATTGTTGCAATCATGGTTGCGGTAGCTCCTGGCCGGTTACTCTGAAAAAGCATAAAGGAAAAACCCAGCCGGCTCAAAACTCCTGTCGGCGCTTACGCTCTGACTGGTTGGCACAATGATTTCGTTGAGTTGCGCGAACGCAACAGATTGGCCATCATGCGGGTCCCATGCCTCGATCAACACAAAGCGTAGGGGTCGTCATGACTGAGAGTGACGGTCCCTGTGATGCGCATTCCGTCCAATCCAATTCCGAGTTCTATTTCGTCTATCCCGGCGATCTCGATACTCGCACCGGCGGGTATGCCTACGACAAGCGTCTGATTGAGGAACTCGGTCTGTTGGGTCTTCGCATCAATCCGGTTTCCCTGCCCCAGTGCAGCCTGGACATGAACCAGAGCGCAAGGCGTAGGGTTCAGGAAAAACTGGCGGCAATTCCGGAGGGTTCCGTGGTGGTAATGGACGGGCTTGCACTGGGCGTGCTCGACCGCGAAACCACCGAAGTGCGCCATCGCCTGCGTCTGGTTGCGCTCTGCCATCATCCGCTGGCTCTGGAGTCGGGTCTGAACTCGGCCGAGCAGTCCCGGCTGTTTGAGTCCGAGCGGCTGGCGCTCGCGAATGTTTACGCAACGCTGGTCACCAGCGACAGCACCCGCCGTATTCTGACAGACGATTTCGGCGTAGGTGAAGACAGCATCACCGTTGCCGTGCCGGGTACCGACCGCAGACCATTCGCTGCGTGTACGGGGAGCCCGCCCCGTCTCCTGACCGTGGGGTCATTAACTCGGCGTAAGGCGCACGATGTTCTGATCTCTGCGCTCGCCGATCTTGCCGCACTGGACTGGGAAGCCCGGTTTGTGGGTGGTGATCACTTCGATGCCGCATGGGCGCAGAGACTGCGTGCGCAGGTGGCTGCAGAAAACCTCGGTCATCGTATTCAGTTTGCCGGTCTGGTGCCGGATATCGAACCCGAGTATCAGCAGGCGGATGTCTTCATCCTGCCCTCAAGGTTTGAAGGTTACGGAATGGTTTTCGCTGAAGCGCTGTCAGCTGGATTGCCGGTGATTGCTGCGAAAGCCGGTGCAGTACCCGATGTGGTCCCCGGCACAGCAGGTCTTCTGGTCGCCCCCGACGATCCGGAGGCCTTGGCCGAAGCTGTTCATAAGCTACTTACTACCGCAGGCTTGCGGCAACAGCTTCAACAAGGCGCCAGAGCATGCGCAGCTGAATTGCCAACCTGGCGGGACAGCGCAGAGAAAGTGTGCAGGCGACTCAGGGAGGTGAGCCAGGCATGACGGGCTTCAGTGTGGACTGGTTGAATCTGAGGGAAGGTGCTGATCAGCAGGCGCGGAACAGCGAATTATTGCGCGTCGCGGCCACGTTCGCTGCCTCGGGTGGGGATTCACGGGCGGTTGTGGTAGATCTGGGTGCGGGCACGGGTTCGACCTACAGAACATTCGGCCAACGTAGCTTTCCAGTTGAATTTACGCCGACCTGGCGCTTTGTTGACAATGACAGAGAACTGCTCGGAGAAGCGGCTCGTCGCGCGGATCAAAACCATCTGATTGAAACCTATGAACTTGACCTGAACCAGGTTGCACAGTTACCACTGACAGCAGTTCGACTGATTACTGCCTCTGCGCTGTTTGATCTGGTCTCGGCCCCATTTATTGACCGCTTGATCGCTGAAGTGGATGCGGCCTCTGCAGGCCGGCCAGTAGGCATCTATGCGGCGCTTAACTATGACGGTTCAACCTGCTGGGATCCGGTGCATCCACTTGATCAGCAGGTGCTGGAGGCATTCAATGAGGATCAGACCACGGATAAAGGGTTTGGGCCTGCGCTCGGGCCTGACGCCTGCAATTATGTCAAACGCACTCTGGAGCAGGCTGGCTTCGGTGTGCAGCTAGCCACAAGCCCGTGGCAACTCGATGGCAAGGACGCTCAGCTGGTTGCTGAATTGATACAGGGAATCGGCAGCGCGGTGCAGTCATGCCCTGAGCTAGCGCCGGAGGACATCGCTGACTGGCTTGCGTTCAGACTTGCTCACGCTGCGACTGGCTCTTGTAGAGTGGGGCACACTGATTTGTTGGCTATCCGGGAATCCTGAGACAACGGATGCGCCCTGGGAAATTGACCGAACGGGTCTGTCTGTCTAAGCTGTGTCACTGACAGAACCTATAAGAATAAAGCAAACCTGATGGAGTAACCTGGCGTATTCCCTACTCGCCGGCCAATCGGGTCGGTCCGTCTACGAAGGAGTTATGATGTCGATCATTTTCTCGCACCGTTCGCTGGTGATTTGGCTGGCGGGATGCGCGCAGGCCTGGTTTGCCGCAGGCGCTTGTGCTGAAGCAGCGGACTGGCAAATAGATCCGGATCATTTTTCTATCGCCTTCGAGGCTGAACACATTGGTTACCAGCAGCAGCTTGGCTTTTTCCTGGAGGGTTCGGGTCAGTTCCGCTTTGATCCCGAGACAGATGTACTCAGCAGTGGGCGTGTTGAAATTGCCTCGGACAGTTTGTTCAGCAATCACGATGCCCGGGACAATCATCTCAAGGGGAGGGATTTTCTGAACGCCAGACGGCATGCTCTGATTGTTTTTGAGGTGTCGGAGTACTTTGCTGCTGACGGAGTCTTGCGCGGCAATCTGACGATGCTTGATGAAACTCATCCGGTAGACCTTAAAGTTGTGGTGAATAAACAGGCGGTGTATCCGTTTGGGCATCGCAAGGAAACGCTTGGCATTTCAGCCAGTGCTGCCATTTTTCGCAGTCAGTGGGGCATGGATTATGGTGTGGCCAATAACATGGTCGGAGATGAAGTTACATTGCGTTTCGAATTCGAAGCCATACGACAATAAAAATACTATACAGCGACACTTGACCCTATCTTAATAGCCTGCAATGCAGAATTTTGAAGCTGGCAGAATTTACACGTAGAATAAGCAACCATGACTGAGCCGACTGTAAACAGAGTGTCTGAAGCGCGAATCCCGACGGAGTACGGAGAATTCACGCTTGGCTATTACGAGAACAGCCTTGATGACAAAGCCCATCTGACTTTTCACATGGGTGACATCTCGCACAAATCTGACGTGCTGGTGCGCGTACATTCTGAGTGTCTGACCGGAGATATCTTTGGTTCGCGGCGCTGTGATTGTGGCGAACAACTTGATCATTCGTTGCGCATGATTGCAGAGCAGGGCGGTGGCCTGCTCATTTACCTGCGACAGGAAGGGCGGGGCATCGGTCTGCTACAGAAAATTCATGCCTATAATCTGCAGGACAAAGGGCATGATACGGTTGATGCCAACTTGCTGCTCGGTCATGCAGCCGATGAGCGCAGTTACATCCTGGCGACGCTCATTCTGAAAGAGTTGAACATCCACTCGGTGCGACTGATTACCAACAATCCAGACAAGATTTCAGCGCTGGAGGCTGACGGTATAACAGTCAGTGAGCGGGTGGAGCTGAAAGATTTTATCAACGCAGACAATTCGGATTATCTGATTACCAAAGTCAGGCGGATGAACCACCTGCTTAACGTGCCCGATGAGGCAGCTCTGCTCGCTGAAGAAATTCATGAGTCTGAATGATCAGGTTGAAAACTGGTTGCGGGAGCGAACTGCGGCCTTCTCTTCTTCTGACAGACCTTTTATCACGCTGACTTATGCCCAGAGCTGGGACGGCAGCATCACTACCCGGTCCGGAGAGACGCTCTGTTTTAGCGGGCCGGAGGCCACCCGCCTCACCCATCAGCTTCGCAGCCTGCACGATGGCATCTTGGTGGGTATCGGAACCGTGCTGAGCGATGATCCACAGCTGACCGTACGAGAGTGGGAGGGAGACAATCCTCAGCCCATCGTGCTGGACAGCCAGCTCCGCACGCCAGCGAACGCAAAAGTTTGCCACCATCCTGATAAACGATGCTGGATCTTGACCGTGAACGGGCTGAGTCAGGCTCTGAGCCCTGAGGCAACGGTGATCCGGTTGGACGGCGCTGGCAGCGATGATGCGGAAGTTCCCCTGCCGCGGGCGATGGCACTGCTCAGGGAGCGTGGCATCCGTTCCCTGATGGTCGAAGGCGGAGCAGCGGTCATCACCTCTTTCCTCAAAGCAGAGCTGGTTGACGCTCTGGTGCTGACGCTGTCACCAAAACTGGTGGGCGGTTACAAGGCGGTTGATGAACTGCTGGGCGGTGGCGACAGGCATTCCCCCGGCATTACGTCGGTTCATTCCTGTCAGGCCGGTGATGACGTTGTGGTCTGGGGGGACCTCCAATACGGCGGACACTCGTCATGAAGTCACAACAACTCTGGTTTACCGGCCCACACTCGGTTGAGGTGAGAGAGAAAGAATTGGAAGTCTCCGGGGCTCGCGATGTGCTGGTGAGAAATGTCTGCTCAGCCATCAGCGCCGGGACTGAGATGCTGGTGTTCCGAAATCAGCTTCCTGATTCCCTGGCTCTGGATGAAAGTATTGAGGCGCTGTCCGGCCAGGCCGTGCAGTATCCGCTTCAGTATGGTTATGCCTGCGTCGGAAAGGTTGAAGCAATCGGGGAAGACGTTGAACCGGACTGGTTTGGTAAAACGGTATTTTCGTTTCAGCCTCACTGCAGCAGTTTTGTTGCCAGCCCGGCGGCCCTGATTCCGGTGCCGGCGGATATCGATCCCTCTGCTGCAGTCTTTCTGGCGAATATGGAAACAGCCGTGAATTTTCTGCTGGATGCCTCGCCCAAGGTGGGTGAACGGGTACTCATTGTCGGGCAGGGTATCGTCGGTCTGCTGACTTCAGGGTTGCTTGCCCAGTTTCCGCTCGCCGGTCTGTTTGCCGTGGAAAGTATCGCTGACCGACAGCGCCGGGCTGAACAGATTGGCGTAAACCGGGTGTTTGATATCAATCAGCCGGACGAATTGGCTGAACTTCACAACGTCCTGCGGCCGAATGAACAGTACGGGGGCGCGGATCTGATCATTGAAGTGTCCGGCTCTCCTGAGGCGCTCAATCTGGCAGTTGATCTGTGCGGCTATGCGGGGCGGATTCTGGTGGGCAGCTGGTACGGGACCAAGCGCGCTGCAATCAATCTGGGCGAGCGTTTTCATCGCAATCGAATGCAGATTGTCTCGTCTCAGGTGAGCTCTATCGCGCCTGAAAACAGCGGCCGGTGGGATCCGGGGAGGCGGTTTGAGGTTGCCTGGGAAATGATCAGGCGATGTCAGCCAGAACAGTTCATTTCCCATCGATTTTCGCTGCCGTCTGCCGGGCAAGCCTACGAGTTACTCGACAAGAACGCCGGGGAAGCCTTGCAGGTAGTCTTCGACTATGGCCGTTGATCAGGCAGACTACCGACCGCGGGTTCAGGTGAGGGTGCTGAACAGGTCAGCGTTGCCGTTGTCCCCTGTCAAACGAAATGCCGACCCGTTGTGACGGGCCGATCCACCAATTACCAATCGAGGAAACTTTGATGTACACAGTGTCAGTAAAGCAGGATCTCATCGCTCAGCATTATCTGATCGGGGGAGACTGGGGCGCGGAAAATCAGCCCCATTCCCACCATTATGAGGTAGAAGTCAGACTGGAGTCGGCAGAGCTCGACCAGCATGGTTATCTTGTCGATATTGTTAAGATAGAAGAAGAGCTGCAGGCGGTAGTGGATTATTTTGGTGACAGCATGCTGAATGACCTGCCGGAATTTGCCGGCTTGAACCCGAGCATCGAGCACTTCAGTCGCATCGTCTGTGAAAAGATGCTCTCCGGCATTGCACCTCCCGGCACCGGGCGATTCACCATCCGAATCTGGGAAAACGCGACCTGCTGGGCCGCCTATGGCAAGGATTATTGATCAATCGATCTAGAATTAAGAGTGGGCAGAACAAATGCACCACTGAGCAACAAGCTCAGATCGCGCACCCGCATCAACACCACCACGCTGGCTGCCATGCTCAGGGGTATCCCCAGAGCCTGAAATGACCAGAACAAACCCGCTTCTACCGAACCGATGCCGCCCGGCAAAGGCAGCAGAAAGGCCAGGCGCATCACGGTAAAAAGCAGGATAAAGTCCGTGCCGTCGAACGGCACCTGCGCGAGACCCAGAAGAAACCAGAACTCAACAATCATGACCGCCCAGGCCAGACAGGAGGCGAGCATCGCGAGGCCCAGGGCGCGGCGATGGTCTGCAGTCAGCCTGCGAAGTTGGTGGCTAATCTCATCCCGGTGTTCGCCGAGTCTCTTTAGGCGAGGATGCTGTTGCCAGTGTTCTACCTGACGTCGGATAAACCGCCGTAGCCACATGGGCCTGACTACGAGCGCCGAAACTGCACCGACCATCAACAGCACAATGCCGAACAAACCTGCGGAAAGGAGACTCCAGTTCATGCCGGGGGTTGCCCCGGAGCCCAGCAATAACAGGACGGCAACGAGCAGAACGCTGAAATTCACAAACAGCTCAAAGAACCGGTCGAGACCCACTGCCAGCAGCGCCGTCGGTCCCGGAATACGATAACGACGCCACAGCCAGAGCACCTGAAGCGGTTCGCCGCCGAACTGAGGTCCGGGAGTGACAAAACTGATCAGAGCGCCTGCCTGACGGACCCCCAGAATCTGCAGGAGGCTGATACCGAGACCCAGAGCGCGGGTCAGAATGCACCAGCGCATGGCCAGAAGAACCAGCACGATCAGATTGAGACCGATCCAGACTGCCCAGTCTGTCAGTTGCAGTGATGCGACGGCGAGCGGGAAATCTGCCAGGGGCAGTCGGGAGAAGATGTAGCCCGCCAGCAGCGCAGAGATCAGCCAGGTGAGCGTGGCGATGATGGTGGAATGTTTCAAGCGCCGTCGTACCGATTGATCCAGTGACTGTCTTCTTGCCACAGACAGAACTTGCCACTGCCGAGCAGCATGGACCACACAACGCAGCAAAACAGCACAGTGTCCACGCCGTCCATCGGGTTTGAAATGTAAAACCAGCCAAGAAGCCCGATCAGAAGCAGGCAAAAATAGCGCCCGGCTATGCCCAGTAAGACCATCGTGCCGGCCAGCGCAAAGTTGCCCAGCAAAATGATGCTTGGCCAGACAGCGCCTCCGATGACCACAGGCGGGAACCCGACTCGCCACAGGGTAAAGGCAAGTAGCGTAATGATCGCTAAACGCAATCCCGGCTGCAGGACGGTATGACTGAACAGAGTCAGTCGGTCGAAACGGAGACGAGTGACTTCTGAATCTCTTTCCAGGTGACCGCTTACCACCAGCCAGTCAATGACAAAGCCTGTCAGTGTCGGCAGCATAAAAGCAAAGCCTGCTATTCGGGTAACCGGCGGGTAAAACAAGGGCCACAGTGCCACCACCAGATAGCCCATTTGAAATCCGGCCCATGCCCGGCGATGCATGGCAGGAGGCAAAGGATAGATGGGCAGACCGCGCATGCGTCTGACTGACAGACCCGCATGGAACAGGTAGTAGGCAGCACCCATCAGCAGATAGGACCAGTGAACCTGACCATAGCTCCACGCCAGACCGGCAGCGACCGCCATGCCGAGCGCATCGGAAACCGTGTCCAGTTCATTGCCCAGCTGACTCATTTGTCCTGTTCGTCGCGCAACGAAGCCATCGACACGGTCCAGCACAGCGCCAAAAAAATAAATCATGCCCGGTAGCCAGGCTAACCACGCGCCTTCTGGCCAGGCTTGAAACAGAAAACCCCCGGTTGCGGCGATCAGCCAGGAGCGCAGAAGCGTCAGGCGGTTGCCCCAGCCCAGTTGGGCATACAGAGCAGATTGCGGCTCTGCGCGGTTCAGAGTCAGGCGTCTGGCCGTTTGAAAATAGATGAACAGCCACAGCACGGTACTCTGTGCCAGCCACTGCAGCGAGGCGGGAGTTCCCCAGACGGCTGCCAGCCAGAGTGCACCGAGGCCGAGGGTGAACAGACCGCCCACTGTGAGACGCATGAGTTCCTGACCAAGGGATTGGATTCCTAGAGACTCGTCGTGGCTCATTGGCGGGGACATGCCGCAACCATACGACTGCTGCCGGGGATTTTCAATCTGCCGTCTGGCACCCTAAAAGGGTGCCGGACAGAGTGTTGCCATGACATGTTGGGCGATTTTCGACCGCATCAGCCGATTCCGGTTGGCCGGAGTCCGGCCACCGACTCAGAGTTCTGATGACAGGCCGCCGAGCGGGAATCAGGGCAGTGCGTAAGCGACCAACTGTGCGGGATTACCGCTGCCGCCAACGAACATCGCCAGGTATTGCTTGCCATCATGCTCATAGGTGAATGGCAGACCCGTCTGATTGTCCGGCAGGTCCAGTTCAAAGAGTATCTCACCCGTGGTTTTGTCGACTGCGCGAAAAATAGGGCTGGCCCCGGCTCCGCCGGTGCCTTCGCCGACAAACAGCAGTGTTTTGGTGAGTAACACGCCAGACCGGGTCGGGATACCTGTCCGGGGAACATCAATGCCCTCGAGCAGAGGGTGGTTTTTGATGCGCTCCGGGGTATCGGCGTTGGCTATCCACCACAGATGCTCACCGCTGTTCATATCGATTGCAGTGACCCTTCCGTAGGGCGGTTTGACAATTTCCAGGCCCTGAACCCGGGGCGCGCGTACGCCAAATCCCTGACTCAGATCGATGTCAGAATCAGGGTTCTTCGCCAGAGCGAGAACCTGAAGCTGGGTTCTCGAAGGGACGTAAACAATGCCGGTTTCCGGGTCGAATGCTGAGTGTTCCCAGTTGGCGCCACCGGTCGATGAGGGCAGACTCAGCAAGCCGCGGGTACCGTCGGGATGATCCTGGAGCGACGGTGGCGTAAAAATGGTCCTGCTGAGCCTAAAATCCTGTACCGCTTCCAGCGCCATTGCCCTTAACTCGGGCGTATAGTCAATCAGATCGTCCTCAGTGAAGCCCTGGCGATCGAATGCTGCCGGCCGCGTGGGAAAAGGCTGGGTGGGCGAATACCACTCTCCGGGCACATCACCCTGCGGGACAGGCCGTTCGACAATGGGCCAGATCGGTTCGCCGGTGAGCCGGTCAAAGGCATAGATCCAGGCCTGCTTGGTGACTGACATGACAATTTTCCGGCCATTCGGCAGGTCCGCAATAATAGGTGCATTGGGCACGTCCCAGTCCCAGATATCATGATGGATGAACTGATAGTGCCACTGCCGTTCACCGGTTTGGACATCCAGCGCGACTATCCCGCTGGAAAACAGATTGTCACCGTGGCGATCGCCGCCGTAGTAGTCACCGGTCGGGTCCTCGACAGGGAGGTAAACATGTCCCAGTTCAGGATCTCCTGATATCGGGGCCCATACCCCGGAATTGCCGGTGATGTCGTTTCCGCTCAACCAGGATTCATAGCCGTATTCGCCCGCTTCCGGGATCGTGTGAAACGTCCAGAGCAGCTCGCCGGTATGAACGTCAAAGCCACGGATATCCCCTTTGGTATTGAACTTTGATCGGGGCCTTCCGCCGGTGCGATGGGCCGCACCGACGACAATGACGTCATTCATCACAAACGGCGGCGCCGAGATGCCGATGTCCGGGTACGGATAGCGGGGATCATCCGCATTACGCAGCCCCTGATAAAGATCGACAATGCCGTTCTCACCAAACGCCGCGTCAGGTATCCCGGTTTCAGCATCCAGTGAAACCATCTGGTAACCCGGAGAAATGTCTATTACCCGCTGCTTGTCACCCTTGCTGTAAAATGCGACACCCCGGCCCGGCCCCTTGCGAGGCGCTTCATCGTAGCGGTCACCTTCATCGTAGCGATACAGCCACAGCACCTGTCCGCTGGTGGCATCGAGAGCCACTACGTTACGGGTGTTGGCGATATTGGCATAGAGAACACCATTGATTTCTAGGGGCGTGGAAGGGTTGGCGTAATCTACGGTCGTGCCGAAGTTTTCTGTAGAAAATGACCAGGCCAGTTCCAGTTCGCTGACGTTGTCCGCATTGATCTGATCCAGCGGTGAATAGCGATGCGCCCAATCGCCTCCATAATAAGTATTCCAGTCACCGTCGTTGACCGTAGTGCTCTGCTGGCCCAGGACCGGTGTTAAGGGGCTGGCAGTCAGCAGAGCCAGCGACAACGGCGCGAAAGAAAGGACGTTTTTTATTTTTATTGTCATGGGATTTTTCCTCTGAGTCGCGAGTTAAGGTAAGTTAGTTGCCGCTTTTTTCGACTTGTCCTAATTTAGTCAATGACACCCCGATTGACCAGAGCCCTCCGGAAGTTCTCACCAACTTGTGATCCCTCCCGATAGAGCACGGCGGGAGTGCCAATCGGTGCTGGTACGACAATCGGACTGTGGCTGCCCTGACTGGTATATCGCTGGCCGGTGAAAGCATGTTTGTAGTGACCTGCAGGCAGACGTATCTCAATCTCGTTAACACCCGGGTCCAGCACCGGTGCGAACCAAAGCTCGGAACCAACAAGCATCTGTTGATAGGACAGCGTCCAGAAATTCCGGTCCTCCGGATAGTGGAGGAACGGATGTCGGACAACTGGCCAGCCGCGCTCGGCCGCCTCGCTGACCAGCGATTGCCGATAGTCGTGCCAGGCATTGTAGACATTTGAAAATCGGGCGATGTGGCGCAAAGTTTCCTGATCAGTATCGAATTGATGTGACCAGTCGGGCCGCAGACCCTCATGCGTGCGGAATATGGACTGAAAAGCGCCGAGTTCAATCCAGCGCAGCATCAGTTCCTTGGTCCGACGGATCGAAACGGGCGCCCCTAGCGCCTCTGCTTCGAGGGACAGCCATCCGCCGACGTCGCTGTGATTAAACGCGAAACCGGAAAGCCCGCTGGTCAGCAGCGCCGTAACTGAAGTTTTTATGCCGTCATAGTTGTCCCAGTTTGACGCCTGATCGCCTGCCCAGAACAGGGTGCTGTGCCCCGGACTTCGGGTGTAGGCAGCGCGCATGAAAAAAACAGCCTCGTCACCCATACCGGCTTCTTCGATGGCTTCACGGTTCAGGCTGGCCCAGTATTCCGGATATCGATTGTGGTTTGCCGTCGGGTTGCTGCCGTCGAAAAGCTCGGCATTCAGCGGTAAAGCCTCACCAAAATCCGCCATCCATCCGGACAGACCGACGCCCAGCATCTCTTCTTTGATGACGGCCTTCATCCACTCTCTGGCGTCAGGATTGGTTACGTCCAGCACGTAGGCCAGAAAATTTGCGCCACCTGTTGTCGCCAGAGAGCCGTCGCTGGTGCGGATCAGATATCCCCGATCCCGTGCCTCCTGATACAGATTGCGGCGAAAGGCATCCTTGCCAGCGCTCAGGACATCGTGGAAATAGGGGTTGATATAACCCATGACGCGAATGTCATCGGTCTGCAGAGTCCCGACCATGTCCTGCCAGCGCGTGTACCGGCTGTCATCCAGCTCCCAGTTCCACCAGAGTCTGAAGCCCTGGGCGACTTCGCGCTGCCCCTGCCAGTCCTGCATCCACATGGCGGAAAGCGTGGCTTGCTCTTCCTGTAGGGCTGACACAGCTTCCAGTACGCGGTCAGTCCCGCCCTGAATGCCCAGAATCAGTCCTTTGGTTGCCCAGTCCGGCAGTGCCCGCATACGTCCTGAATAGGCGGTATACCGTTCAATAAGCTCCAGCGGAGAGTTTCCGACAATGAGTCGCGCCTGCAGCTCATTGGCATAGGTCTGCATCACAATCTGATCGTCCCGGCGCAGATCGAACACCGAATATTCGGCATTTTCCAGCATCAGGGAACGTATTTCCGTGGTGATGAAGTGGGGAATTGGCGCGTAGGTTGAATACCATTCTCCGGCCGCGCTGATGCTTCTCTCATCAAACCAGTCAGTTAACGGCTGGGCGCCCCGGGAGAGACCCTGTTCGTCTACCATGATCGGGATGCGTGAGCCTTTGAAATCGAAAGCGCTGTATTGCTCGCCAAAGCCGAAGACCCGCTCATCGCCCGATGAGGCGAATGCGAGGCCGGTTCTGCCGATGGACGAGTGGCTCACGCGCAGGCGCATTTGCAGCTGGCCTACATCGGCCTGAGTCAGAAGCAGCTCATATGGCACTGCGCCGATCTCGCCACAGGACAGTTCTCCTGTGATTGTCAGGATTCCACTGCTGAGCGAATCCGCATCGACTGTATGGGCGTCACATTCGAGGGTGGTGTTTTCGATCATGTGACTGTAGCCGGTGCGAGGTTCAGCAGTCACTGAGGCGCCTGCGGCAAGGACAAACCCGGCCCCGGGCTGACTTTGCCAGTAAACCCGCTGTTCATCGTTGGCTGCAGAGATGGTCAGTCTGGCCCCGTCGGGGCCGGATGCCAGCCAGGCGACGCGGAAGTCGCCCAGCATATGCGTCCAGGAAGGCTGCTCAGGGTCACTCGCCCTGAGCATAGGGGCGGCCACCTCAGGTGCCGCGTCATTCATAAACTGCGCGCTGGCCGGTTCAGCGAGAAGCACCAGCGCCCAAATAGTCCACAGACTGATCCGGCCTTCAGACACTGTAGCGAGCCAAGCCTTCTTCGTCCAAATTGCAGCCAATACCCGGTCGATCGGTGAGCAGGAAATCGCCCGCTTCCCAGACAAAAGGTTCCTGAATGATTTCGTCGAAGAAACCGGCCGATTTATAAATGCTTTCCTGAATGAGGAAGTTCGGAACATTGGCGCAGATTTGGATAGCCGCAGCGGTGATGATCGGCCCTCCCCAGATATGCGGCGCCATCAGCACATAATTCACTTCCGCCAGCGTTGCGATTTTCTTGCAGGCCGTGATTCCGCCAGCGCTGCCTAAATCAGGTTGTGCAAAAGCGCAGGCACCTTCCGCGAACAGGTTCTGGAATTCATGTGGTGATACCAGCCGCTCACCGGTTGCGATTGGGATAGAGGTTTCCCGCGCGATTTCACCCATCTCCTTAAAGTTGCGTGGCGGGCAGGGTTCTTCGAACCAGAGGGGGTCATAGGGCTCCATGCGTTTGGCCAGTCTTACGGCCGCGGAGGGTGTGATCTGTCCATGTGTCCCAATGAGGATGTCTGCCTGTGTTCCGATTGCGTTTCTGATCGCTTCACAGGCGCGTTCTGTGTGGTCATATTCGGCCTGGGTCAGTTCCCAGGGTGCGCCGGTTGCACCGCCGTCTCTGGATTGCGGAATCGGATCGAACTTCAGGCCAGTAAAGCCCTCATCCACGAGGCGGGCGGATTGTTCAGCGAGCGCTTCCGGGCGTTGAGTCCAGTTCCGGATGGTTTCCGCACCGGCGGCCATGTTCACGGTGTCATATATATAGGTGTACGTGCGGATCCGGTCGCGATAGGCGCCACCGAGCAGGCTGTAGACGGGGACGCCGTGATGCTTGCCGACAATGTCCCACAGGGCCGTATCAAACGCACTGATCACCCCAAACCTCGCGTAATCGGCATGCTGATGAGTGAGCCCTCGGACCATGCGATGGTACAGCGTTTCCGGCTCCAGTGGGTTCTTGCCTTCAAGATATCGGGCGAAGGTTTCCTGAATCATGAGCTTGTAGCTGCCGGTCAGTCCGCCAAACGCGTTGAGCACGGCAGTTTCTCCCCAGCCCACCAGTCCGGTATCGGTTTCAAGCTTCACGAAAAACCAGGTGCCTCCGCCCCACTGAGGCGGCGGCGTCCTGATTACATAAGGCGTGACTTTGGTCAATTTAGGAGCCGAGTTGATACTGGTGCTGGCGCGCCCGGTCTGCGCGAATGCACGCGTAGCCGGAACCGCCATAGCCAGACCGGCGGCCTGAATGAAATGTCTGCGGTTTTGATTCAAGAGGCTTGCTCCTCCGGAGCTTGTTGTTCTTGTTAGAGTGAAAGCAGAATAATAGGGGTGAACCGAAAAATACAGTGGTTTACACTCAAACGGTCCGACTGCAAAAGTACAAATAAACAACAGGGGAAGAGGAAAAAAATGAAACGCCGACGCCGTAATGCTTGGTCTGTAGCCCTGAGCCTCACGCTGCTGTTCTCTCACTTTGCCAATTCGCAAACCGGTGAACGCCCCAATGTGGTGCTGATTCTTGCTGATGATCTGGGTTTTACCGACATAGCACCGTTCGGCAGCGAGATTGATACACCAAACATTGCAAGACTGGCCGCCTCCGGGCTGTCGTTCACCAACTATCACACGGCAGCGAACTGTGCGCCCGCCCGTGCCATGTTGCTGACGGGGGTAGATAGCCACCGCAATGGCGTACCCAACATTCCAGAGTCGATTCCGCCAGAGCAGCTCGTCTATGATCATTATCAGGGCGTGTTGAGCCAGAACGTGGTGACGTTGGCCAGCCTGCTGCGCGGCAGCGGTTATCACACCTACATGACCGGAAAATGGCACCTCGGCCACACTCCGGAATTGCTGCCGTCAGCCCGGGGCTTTGAGCGCACAATCGCAATGGCTGACACTGGAGCGGACAACTGGGAACAACGCACCTATTTGCCGATCTACGATGAAGCGCATTGGTATGCAGATGGTGAAAAGCATACGCTGCCAGATGATTTCTACTCTTCCGAGTACTTTATTGACAAGACTATTGAGTTCATCAGTGCGAATGAGTCGGACGATAAACCGTTTTTTGCTTATATCCCCTTTCAAGCTGTCCACATGCCAGTGCAGGCACCCCGGGAATTTTCAGATAAATATGCTGGCGTCTACGACCAGGGCTGGACTGTCATGCGTGAGCAACGGAGACTCGCTGCTGAGGAGGCTGGCGTAATACCGGAAAACACAGAAGTTATAGTGACACCTGGCACTCTGGATTGGAATGCTCTTACTGAAGAGCAGAGAGAACATCATGCGAGACGCATGGAGGTCTATGCGGGAATGGTCGATGCGATGGACATGCACATCGGGAGGTTGATGACCTATTTGGAGAGTATAGGAGAATATGAAAACACGATTTTCATATTTACTTCTGATAACGGTGCTGAGGGTTCACCGTTGATTAGTCCGACCGGGAACTCTGTATTGGATCCTTGGTTCGAAAGGGTCGGGTATGAGACCGGTATTGAGAACTTAGGGGAGAAAGGATCATGGGTCGGCATTGGTCCAAGCAATGCAACAATTGCCGCTTCACCGCTGGCCTACTATAAATTTCATGCGAATGAGGGTGGTCTTCGCGTGCCACTGGTCATGTCAGGCCCGGGCATTTCCCAGCGCGGACAGCTGAGTGACGAATTTGTCTTCGTGACGGATCTCGCGCCAACCATACTCAGCCTTGCCGGAGTGAATGATCATGGGGGTAGCTGGCAGACTCGCGAGGTAGAGCCAATCGTGGGCAAAGATTTCTCCAGCTACCTGCAGGGCCGGGCGGGTCCAATCCACACCGCGTCAGAGCCGATAGGATACGAAATGGGTGGCAGTGGCGCTCTCTTCAAAGGCGACTACAAGATAGTGATCAATAAATTTGAACAGAATGAGTCCGAATGGCATCTTTTCAACATCAAGACTGATCCCGGTGAAGCGAATGACCTGGCTGAGGTGGAGCCAGAATTGTTGGCTGAGATGCTGGCCGATTACGAACAATGGGCGTCGAGCAACAATGTCCTGCCCATGCCAGAGGGATATAACCGGGCTCGAACCATCCTGCCCGGGCTCAGGCGCTAGTGGCTGCTGAAAGATAACGGGTTTGAGCAGGGCGAGGCTGGATGGCGACTGGATAGCAGCAAAATAGATCCGGGCGAGGCAAACAGGCTGGCACAGTCACAGCCGTAACGGCCGGCCGGAATGCTGCCAGGCTATGAGGCCCGCCCGACGGCCAATGAAGTGCTGCCGATCCCTGAAGGCTCCAATTTCGGTCGGACCATCCTTCGCGTCGGCTGTCATTAAGCGCAGTCGCAATCTTCGCGATGTTCAGCAGCCGGGCTGTCAGACGCTTGCAATTTGTGACAGACCGCGCGATTCAATCCTCTTAAAATGGAAAAGAAACGGACGCGATCCGGGTGTCAGTTTGCTCGCCCGCTGGTGCTGCCGGTCGCCGCCATTAATAACAACTCAGAGTCCCGCGGCATGGACCTATCCTTCGCTTCTTTTTTGTCCTGTCGGCCAGTACTGCGCGCGCGTGCCGCATGCTGCGCTGTGCTGCTGCTCGGGGTGGTCAGTTCCGGCGCTGAAGTCAGTGCTCAGGGCGGAGCTGCCGAAGAAGACACCACGGTCGTTTACGAGGCCAGTTATTTCGCGCAGTGGGCGCCTGTAACCGCGATGGACATGGTCAATCGTATCCCCGGGGTCAACGTGGCTGGCGGTGGCGGTGGTGCTGGGTTCCGTCTGCCCGGTGGCGCCAACCGAAATGCCAGCCGCGGGGGTCGGGGACTTGGCAGTGGGGGCGGCAGTACGCAAATTCTGATTAACGGTAAGCGCACTGCCGGAAAAGACAATAATGCGCAACTTCAGCTGGCCCGAATTAACGCCGACCAGGTCAACTACATTGAACTGATTCGCGGTACCGGCGGAGATCTGGACGTTCGCGGCAGCGGTCAAATCCTCAACATTGTTATGTTTGAGGCGCTTGATACCTCCTCAGTCTCCTTTGATCTGCTGACGGACTACTACAAGGATCAGGCAACCCGGCCCGGTGGGTCCATCTCCTACAGCAATCAGTTTGACCGGCTCAATCTGCTGGTCAGCGCCATTGCTCAGCCCCAGTACAATCATCAGGCGGCTTTTGAAGAGAGCATGCTGGCTGATACCTCCGCAAATGATGTGGTCTATGAAGACCGGATAGTCAGGCAGACCAACATGTCGCTCTCTACAAATCTGGAGTATGCAATCAACGGCCGAAGCAGCGCCAGATTTAATGCGCTTTATGCCAAGAATGACAATCCTTCCACCGTGGACCGGACCACGATTGACATCCGCGATGGCCGGTGGGACCCGCTGGTTGAATTTGAAGACATACCCGGTCGTCAGCGCAACTGGGAAATCGGTGGTGATTATGAGTACAACTTCGACAGCGGTGCTCGTTTTAAAATGCTGTTTATTGCCAATGAAAATGACACCAGTCGAACCCGTGAGCGTTTTCGTCAGACTGCTGCAGAGGGCCTTGAGAAGAACCTGTACCTCGACACCAAAACCGTGATTCAGGAACGGATTGTGCGGGGCTCCTATACGTTTGATGTCCTGGAGAACCACAACCTGGAACTCGGGTTGGAAGGGGCGCAGACCCTGATGGATGCCGGTCTGAAACTGGGTATCGCTTCCGCCAGTGGAACGCCGGTCGATAGCCATGGTGGCCTGGTTCCGGTAGCAGTAGACAACGCCTCTTCCAAGGTTGAGGAACTGCGCTACGAGCCATTTGCCATTCATAACTGGCGGCTCAATTCCCGCATGACTCTGGAGACTTCACTGGTCTATGAATCTTCAGAAATTCAACAGAGTGGAGAATTTTCAAACCAGCGGCAGTTCAGCTTTGTTAAGCCTAAATTCGATTACCGCTTTAATCTTACCCCCGCTGTCCAGCTGCGCATGATGGTTGAAAAATTGGTAAGGCAAATCAGCTTCACCAACTTCGTGGCCTCCACTGACAGTCAGGACAACGATTCCAATACACTGGCCGGGAATCGGTTTTTGCGCCCTGACTATTTCTGGAATTACAACTTCACCGCGGAGTTCCGTTTGCCCGAAGATCAGGGCGTAATCAGTGCCAATCTGTACCATCATCGCCATAAAGATTTTCTACAGCGCGTTGACGTCTCGCCGTCATCTGACAACCTGCAGTCTGCCGCAGGGAATATCGGTTCGGGAGATATGCTGGTGGCAGATGTGCGCGCCAGTTTGCGGATGAATGTTATCAACCTGCCGAATTTGCTGATCAATGCCCGTGCCAGCATCCGGGATTCAGAGGTCAAAGACCCTTTTACCGGACAGGAGCGCTCTTTCACATTCTTCCACCGGGGCGAATTCGAACTGGGATTTCGTCATGACATCCCGGAACGACGCATCAACTGGGGAATGCAGATTCGCGACAGAGTGGACGGTGACTATAATTTCTACGACATTGATGATCTGCTGTCTGAAAATCGACAGCCATGGGTGACAGCTTTCGCTGAAGCGATCGTGATGGAGAATTACACGGTTCGCTTCGATGTACGCAATGCCACCGACTCAATTCGTTGTCGGGAGCGGGTGAGGTATGTTGGGCATATCTCCGATCGACTCGTTGAAGAATTGGAGTCTAACTGCTCCACGACAGGCCCGGTTCTCACCTTCAAGATCAGCAGCACCTTTTAGTCAGCTCCCCATCTGCTTTTGTTCGCTATCCGGCCTCCCTCACGTCCGGAAGTGACTTCCCTGTCGCTGACGTCCCTGTTAGGCTAGGTGAAAACAATAACTCAGGAGTCTCCACATGGTTTCCAGAATTGCAGCGGGATTGAGCGCTGCCGCCTTTGCTATTTTCACGTCAGGTGTGGCTGCCCAGCCTGATAACGCGACTCATATTCCGACCGAAGAAATCATGACGGTTTTTCAGAATTTGGGAGAAACCATTGATCAGCAGATTCGCGTGGTTGATATCGGTGACGACATCAATGTCGCCGTCGGGATCCTCAAGCGTGTTGGTACGCGCACTGAAGGTGAGGAAGTGACCGCGATTGTGCATCACCGGGTAACCGAGGTGTACTATGTGCTTGAGGGCTCCGGTATTCTGGTAACGGGCGGTGATGAATCTGACGCCCTGGAGTTTCCGGCAGACAACAGCTCGGTGCTCATCCTGATTGGGCCCAGTGGGCGCCGCACGGTAGTCAATGGTCAAGAGCAGACCGTGAAGCCGGGTGACATTGTTGTGATTCCAGCAGGTGTTCCCCACGGATTCCGCCACATTCAGGATCAGGTGACCTACCTCAGCGTTCGGGTAGATCCGGATCAGACCTTACCAACCGGTTATGCCCATCCTTCAATCGCAGACTAATCAGCGTCTGACGTTCGCGTAGCAGTGCTTCCGGCCTGTGCCGGAGGTGCGGCTGGCGGCGCTCGAGCCGGTCATTGGCCGGATTATCACCGGTGTGTGCCGGTTGGATTCATAGTCCTAGTCTGACCTGTGGCCGTGATAAGCTCCTTTCATGAGAATCTTTAAGGTGCCCCTCTCGGCCCTCGGCGTGCTGTTGGGAATGGCCGGTCCACTGCATGGGGGTGAAGGTGCTGCGCCTGCCTTTACCCAATGGGGACAGCCAGATCTGCAGGGAGTCTGGAATTTTTCCTCTGATGTGCCCTTGCAGCGGCCGGCACACTTCGGCGATCGTCAGTTCCTGACCTCCGAAGAGATCACGGCGGAGCAGGAACAGCGGCTGTTGCGGATCGGAACTCGTGGCCCGGTCCGCTCAGCTGAAGGCGTTGAGGCCTTGTATAATGACAACATCTGGGCGGAAAACCGCAGCGACATAGATAACGTGCGCACTTCGCTGATCGTGCTGCCGGAAAACGGGCGCCTGCCGTCTGTTCAGGCCGGCATCAATCATCAGCCGGGCGGAGAGCGTGATGTGGCCGGAACGCGACCGGTGCGCTTCGCGGTTGGTGGTATCGGTCGGACGGGCCCGGAAGACCGGGGTGTTTCAGAACGCTGCCTGGTTGGTTTCAATAACATGCCGCAGCTGATGCCCAGCGTATATAACAACAATATACAGATCGTGCAGAATCAAGATTACGTCGTCATTCTCTCGGAGATGGTGCACGATGCGCGAATTATTCCCCTGCGTGGCGGCGCCCGGCTATCCGATGACATCGGTTTGTGGTCCGGCGACTCCCGCGGTCGCTGGGAGGGCCGCACACTCGTCATCGAGACCCGTAATTTTAACGGCCTGACTCAGAGCTTTGCCGGCTACGGTTCGTCAAGTAACAAATTGCTGGTAGAACGACTCACGAAAGCGGGACCGCGTTCAATCAGCTATGAATACACCATCACCGATCCGGATACATTCAGCGAACCGGTCTCGGTGATTCTGCCGCTGACCAAAGTAGACGCGCAACTCTACGAATATGCCTGCCATGAAGGCAATTACGGGATGGCGAATATGCTCAAGGCGGCCCGGGCCCGTGATGCGACAGCGGAAATGGATCGCGTGGCTGATCTGTTCCGGGACCGACAATAGACATTCAACTCTGCCAGGAGCCCTCAACTTGTTCAGAACCCTGAAGATTCTTCCGTTAGTGCTTGCGCTGGCTTCCTGCATCACGCCAAGCATTCGTGACTGGCCGGATGAGGTTCCGCCAAGCAATCTTTTCATCCGTGCCTATCGGGCTGATGCGGTAAATCAGACGCTGCAGTCTGAGCAGGCCTATCTCGAATGGATTCTCGGGTTTTATCAGGGGACCGTGATTTACCCGACTGGCTGGCTTGATGTGGAACGGCAGTTGCTGGATATCACAGAGAGGGAGCAGCAAGCGGAGCTTGCCTCGCGCCTGCGTGATCTGGGGATTCTGATAGGGGCTGAATGGGCAAAGGAAAATGAGGCCAGGCTGATAGACAATCGCATGCTCGCTCTCTGGGGCTCTACTCTGCAACTGATGCAGACAACAGACGCAAGACTGGGCGCGATTGAACTTGTCTCGCAGGACATCGAAGCGTTGTTTGCCGGCAGGCTGCAAAAAACAGACATTGAGGAAGCCCGATATGCCGAGCGCCTCGGTTTTGAGGTCTTCGGAGATTTTTAATCCCGATGATCACAAGGCCCGTGCAAGGCGCAGACAGGCGGCCTGCTCCCGAGCACCGTTTGTGCCGATTGATCTTTACTGAACGTGACGCCTCACCGGGCGCATCGACTCCAAACCCCGATCAAGGTATTCCACAGTGCTTCTTATATGGGATCACCGGGAGGCATTTGCAGGGCTGGTGCCGTTTCTGAGCCCGGCGCACGCTGCTGCCACCGGCGAATCTCTGCGGCAGTCGCCTGTTCCTGGGCCGTGGTGTTTCTCCTGCTTTCCAACTCACTGGCAAGCGCGTTCAGCCGACTGGCCAGCACTGCTCTCACTTCTCCGGAGCTTTCTGTATTGCCGGCCTGAGCGATCATTTCATCGACTGTGACTCTCTGCACCACATTGAGGATTTGTTGGCCATAGTCGTCTTCAGGCGTTTCGGCACCCCAGGTGCTTTCCAATAAACTGTCGACTACTTCTTCCAGATTCGGGTAATCACCCATGCTGCCGTAGCTGACCAGCCGTTGCATGCGCGCCGGATGCAGCAGGGTTTGTACCGACAGGTTGGCAGACCCCTCAGCTGCCCCCAGGGCGTCGAACAGCAGTCCGCTTCTTCCGGGAAACGCTTCGCCCTGGTTATGGCGATAGGCGGCAGGGGGCAGGAGCTGCAGGATGTTCTGTGGCAGTTTCAGAAAATTGACCTCGAGCGTGGAGAGGACAGTTGCCAGAGCTTCTCTCTGCTCTTCGCCGTCAACAACAGTAAATGGCGTTTGTCCGTCTCCGCGGACGGCATTGCGGTAATCAGCACCGCCGATACTCTGGGCCGCTGAATTCAGCTGGAAACGATGATGCATATACAGTGGTAACAGCACATACTCGAGCTCGGAGTAGGGCTCACCCTCGCGAATCACCGCCGGGCTGAAATTAGCCAGACCGATGCGACGCACTTCGATTTCTGTCTTCAGCTGGTCTACCAGATTGTCGCCATTGTCCCAGACGCTGGCATATTGATGGCCGGCGCCGACAAAATTATTGTTGTTGTGGGCCATGAACAGCAGACCCCGGTCCAGACTTTCCTGCACAATTTTTGCCAGCTCCTCTTTCTCGTCAGCGCCCGGCGGAAACTGCTCATAGGAATACCGCACAGCCAGCTTGTCATACTCGCCTATCCGCTGCAGGTAGGCATTGGAAAAATCCAGCTGTTCGTCTTCCGTGATTTCCACCAGGGGTGCAGGATAGTCCATGACACTCTCCCGGCCGTATGAGCTGGCCAGATAGTTATGGGGATATCCAAGGGTGTGGCCCACTTCATGGGCAGACAGCTGTCTCACCCGGTCGAGGGCCATGTTGACTGAGGCGTCGGTGTTGCCGCCGGCCGAAGACAGGTAATCGAAACCGGGCTGCAAGCCCTGACCATGCAGATAGTCCTGTCTGAGCCGAAGGCTGCCCAGGTTGACGTTACCCTTGATGATTTCACCGGTTCGTGGGTCCTGTACTGAGCCGCCGTAGGAATAACCTCTGGTCCGCCGGTGGGTCCAATGGATCATGTTGTATCGGATATCCTGAGCGTCTGCGCCGGGCGGCAGCTCTCTGACTTGAAAAGCATCTATGAAACCGGCAGCGTCAAAAGCCTGATTCCACCAGCTCGCCCCTTCGATAAGGGCAGTTTTGATTGGCTCGGGCGTGCCGGAGTCGACGTAGTAGACAATCGGCTCCACGGGCTCCGATCGGGCGGCATTCGGATCCTTTTTCTCCAGCCGGTGCCGGGCTACCAGCCTGATCTGCAGGTCTTCGTCAATGCCTGTACTGTAATCTTGAATGGTAGGTCCATTAGTGCCGATGCGCGGGTCTGCCAGGCGAACCCTGAAATTGTCATCCGGCAGTTTCACCAAGGAGTGATGCTGCCTGAGGGTGATGGCGTTCCCGTTTGCGGCAACGCCGGAAACCAATCTTCCGGGATCACTGCTGGCGAACGTCAGTAGGGTCTCGATTTCGACGTTTTCGGGAAAGGCCTTGGTGTTGTCGAGGTAAAAGGCGCTGCGGCTGACATCCAGCGTGAAGCGTCCCTGTCCACGATTGGCAATCGTACCCGCAACGTTCCTGGCATCCCTTAAGAAGAAATCAGAGGCGTCCACCAGGACGCGTCCCTCTGTCTCCGCGACGATGTCGAACCCCCAGAGTACTGAAGGGGCAAATGAATCTTCGACTGCCTGCCGCTCCAGTTCATTGGTACTGGACGCGCGGTAGCGGTAGTTGGGCTGCATCAGCAAGAGGCGAGGTCCTATGCGTTTGGGCGACAGGACATAGGTGCCACTCAATTGACCGCGGTCAATACCGACGGGATTGGAGCCCAGACCCGACGCCATGGAAACCTGATAGAGGAATTCAGCGTCGAGCGAGCCGATCTCCCAGTACATCTGACCCGTTGAGTCGTTCCAGTATAAAGTGAAATATCCGGACAACTGTTCGGCGCCGGCCACGGTGTCCTCGATTGATGGCAGACTCTGTGCCCGGGACACGGCAGGCCCGAGCAGCAGTGTCAGTATGCCTGCGGCAACAACAAGGCGCCTTAAAGCGGGGCTTGTTCTCTGCTGCGCAGCTGTGTTGCCTGATGACCTGGACAGTCGGGAAAAAACAGATGTTGCCATGATGATGATCCTGGCCCGCGTTCGGGCTCGACTCAAATTTGAAAGAGATTAGGTGGTTAAGCCGGGACACAAGGCCGGAGATTATAAGCCGTATTGGTGCAATTTGATGCAGGGACCGGCGCATTCTGTTTCGCCCTGATGTGCGCCTTCGCCAGATCGCTGTCGCCGGGAGCACATCCGGTATCTGTCAGACCTGATTCGGCCCGACTCCGGCTTGGTCGCCAACCCAATCCCGGTCTGTCACGTTCCAGTCGCGGGCGAGGTAAATAAACGGGGTGTCCAGTGCCGCGATGAGCAGTTTGAACAAATATTTAGAGAGCGCCAGCTGCATGGCTGTGGTCAGGTCGACGACGCCCCACCACACCACGAGACCATAGATCAGGGTATCCAGAGCCTGCGAACACATGGTGGATACGTTGTTTCGCAGCCACAGATGCCTGCCCTGAGTTTTTTGCTTGATTGCGTGGAAAATCCAGACGTCAAAGCGCTGACTGACCAGATAGGCCAGCAGTGAGCCGAGGACGAAGCGCGGCGTAAAATCAAACAGGGTCGCCGTCGCCTCGTGCATGCGCTGAGCGAGTTCGGCAGTTGCTGGCGCTGAGGCGGGCAGATAGAACAGGCTCATGCTGATCATTACGATGATAATGACACTGACCGTAAATCCGATCATGACTGCCCGTGTTGCCTCTGCCTTGCCGTAGCGTTCACTGAGCAAATCGGTCGCAAAATAGATGCTGGAGTAGAGAATGACACCCATGCTGGTTTGCAGACCGAAAATCTCAGTGAGTTTGGGACCCTGCAGATTTGCCAGCAGCAGGCTGATGACGATGCTGGCATAAAGTCCCTGCCTGCCGAACAGACGGAACAGCAAAATCGCGAATCCCAGATCCGCAGCAATGGTTGCAAACCACAGCAGCTCCTGATTCCGGGCGAAAAGTTCAGTGATGAAAGTCATGTTCGTCAGACGACCTTTTTACCTGTCCTGTACACTGCTTGAAGCCGGTTCCGGCGCTGAACACAGAGCATTGCCGGGGTGGCTTCACGCATTCCCTCTGCAGCTTGTCGTGTCAAAGCTGTTATCTTCTTAGCCGATTCTATGCCCTGCAGCGTCGCTTTAACACTCGGCAGTGACCCGCGGCGTGACGGCTGCCCGTCACAGGTGCGACTGATTCTTCGCTGCGGCTTGCAGAGGGCAGGGCCGGTGGTGTCCCGGGCTTCTCAAAGGGTCAGGATCCGCCCAGGGCAGTGTCGTGCCTCGCAAGCTCAGGGTCAGGAAATGATTTTTTGCGCTGGCGAGCTGTGTTATACCCCTTGGCAGATTGTTCAGAGTTTTACCGGAGTCAAAAATGCCCAGGTCTCTTGCTGCCATTTTTGCGGCCGCCTTGCTGGTCGCGTGTCCCTATCAGTCCGTCGCCCAGCTCAGCGAGATCGAGCAGGCCATGGTCGCCTTCATAGATGCCACCAATGCAGGAGCAGAGGCTGAACTGATCGAAAGCGTCAATATTAACAGCGGCAGCATGAATTTTGCCGGTGTAAAAGCTGTCGCGGAGCACATGATGCCTCTGTTCGAAGCCATCGGGTTTGATGTCCGCTGGGAGGACGGATCGGCTTTTGGCCGGGCGGGCCATCTGGTAGCCGAATTGCGCGGCGGCGGAGAGGGGCCGAAGATTCTCCTGATTGGTCACCTCGATACCGTGTTTGAGCCGAGCAGCCCGTTTCAGGAATTTCGTCGTCTGGAAAATGACCGGGCAAGCGGGCCCGGTATTACGGATATGAAAGGAGGCAACTTCATCATGCTGCAGGCGCTGCGCGCGCTGAATGACGTAGGGCTGTTGGCTGAGATGGACATTACGGTTGTACTGACCGGTGATGAGGAACTCAGCGGTGACCCTCTGGCGCTCAGCAAAAAGGCCATCACCGATGCGGCTGAATATGCAGACATTGCCATCGGCTTTGAAGATGGAGATGGCAATGACGCAACGGCAAACATTTCCCGACGCGGCGCCTCAGGATGGCTGCTTGAAGTCACCGGTACGCCTGCCCATTCTTCTCAGGTATTCAGAGAAGATATTGGTCCGGGAGCAATCTATGAGACTGCCAGGATCCTGCTGCTGTTTCTTGAAAACCTTCAGCAGGAAGAAAACCTGACGTTTAACCCCGGCCATATTATCGGGGGTACTGACATCACACATGATCTGGAAAACAGTCAGGGTACCGCCTTCGGTAAAGACAACGTCGTGGCGGAGACAGCACTGGTCACCGGTGATCTCCGCGCGATGTCCCTTGAGCAACTCGAAAGGGCGCGTACCACGATGCGGGAAATCGTCGCGGCGAACTTTCCCCACACCAGCGCAACTATCACTTTTGATGACGGCTATCCTCCGCTGGCTCCGACCGAGGGAAATCGCAGGCTGTTGCGGCTGTATAGCCAGGCCAGCGTTGATCTGGGTTTCGGTCCGGTCGCGCCGGTAAATCCCCGGCTGGCAGGAGCGGCTGATGTCTCTTTCACTTCCGGTCTGGTAGACATGGCGATTGACGGACTGGGGCTCAGCGGCAGCGGCGGCCACACGGTCGATGAAACTGCGCGGATGTCTGCGTTTTCCAGTCAGAGCAAGCGGGCAGCGCTGCTGCTGCATCGCCTGTACGCGCAGTAGCTCCGTCTACGGTAATCCGGTGATCGCCTGCCGGTCAGATCCAGACGCCGCGCTCGCTCGTTATACCGCCTATGGAACTGATACAGATACTTCAGGGCGTCGCGACGGTTCTGGTCGCCTTGCTGGCCGGCTCGATGCTGTTCTTCTCTTTCGTGATGGCGCCGCTCATTTTCATCAAGCTGGACATCGATGTAGCCGGGAAATTTGTACGCGCGGTGTTCCCCTGGTACTACCTGTTGATTCTGATTCTGGCCGGGCTGGGCGCGCTGACTCTGGTGGCTTTCGCGCCTCTGAATGCCGGCCTGATGGCGCTGATTGCCGCCTCGACCGCATACTGTCGTCAATACCTGATGCCGCGGATTAATGAGTACCGGGATCGCTCGCGAGCCGGAGAGGCGGGGACCACAGAAGTTTTTGACAAGCTGCACCGTCGCTCAGAAGTGCTCAACGGGCTGCAGCTGCTGGCAGTGATGGCCGTGCTGCTGCATCTGGCCTTCGTCCAGCTCTCCTGAACTCGGCGTGATTATTCTGTGTAAGGGCGCGCTGGATGAACGCGGAGCAGTCGCGCAATTTCCATTGGGACGGAGCTGCTGCCGCCGATCAGGCAACAGCCATCCGCGATTGGGTGGGGACAGGGATTTCCGTCAGGAAGCGGGCGGACTGCTTATTGCCTCCGCCGGCTTCCTCACACGCTACACCCCTTTGGGATCCATGATGGCCTGATAGAACAGACGCCGTGAGGTACTGCGGACATCAGGCAGTCCCTGCCCCGCCTGCTGGATCATTCCGACAAAGACTACCTCTTCAACAGGGTCAATCCAGAACCAGGTTCCGGCCGCACCGCCCCAGTAATATTCCCCACTTGAATAGCTTTCTGCCTCTACCGGATCTTCTATGACGGCAAAGTCGAGACCGAAGACCGTCCCATTGCCGGCTCCGGACATCGGGCCGGTCATCCCGGCAGGAGTCTGGTCTCGGTGCATCAGTTCCACCGTCAGCGGGGCGAGGATGCGCACGCCATCAAGTTCGCCGCCATTCAGCAGCATTTGGCTGAAGCGCATGTAGTCGTTGGCCGTGGACACCAGGCCGCCCCCGCCGGATTCAAAGGCCATATCTACGGTGAAGTCTGCGCCGTCAAACATTTCACTGGGGATTAACTGACCCTCCGGACCGTACACGTACATCTGGGCGAAGCGGTTGATCTTCTCTTCAGGCACATGAAAATCCGTGTCAGTCATTTCCAGCGGCTGAAAGATTCTCTCGTCGAGAAATTCGCCAAAGCGCATTCCGGACAGCACTTCCACCAGATAGCCCTGTACATCAACAGAGACGCTGTATTCCCAGCGGCTACCTGGCTGGTGCTTCAGAGGAATCTGTCCGAGAGCTGCGACAAATTCGGCATTGGTCATGTTCGCATCGAGAAGCCCGGCCTGGACGTAAGCGCTGTCTACCGCCGACTGCGCAAAAATGCCATAGGTCAGACCTCCGGTATGGCTCATCAGCTCCCGGATAGTCATCGGGTGATCAGCGGGTTCCGTAATCATGTTGCCATCATCATCGGTGCCTGCGTAAACCTGAAGATCTTTCATCTCTGGCAGGTATTTCTCGACCGGGTCTGACAGTTTGAATTTCCCTTCTTCGTAAAGAATCATCAGAGCCACGCCGGTCACTGGCTTGGTCATGGAGTAAATTCGAAACAGCGTGTCAGGCGTCATGGGAGCCTGCGCTTCAATGTCCCGGTAGCCAACCGATTCGAAGTGCACCAGCTTGTTGTCTCTTGATGCGATGGTGACAGCACCGGAAAGCTTGCCCTCGTCGACAAAAGCCTGCATGGCCTGGGTCACGCGATCGAGGCGCTCAGAGTCCATGCCGGCTTCTTCGGGAGATACCCTTGCCAGAGCCTGCGCGGCAGGCGCTTCAGTCACTGTGGTGGTTTGCTCAACTGGCGCCGGCGCACAGGCAGCAAGCAGGCCAAGGATAATGAGAACGACAGGCGCTCTGAATGTGGCAAGCGTAGATGACAATGAGAATTTCATAGCGATTACTCCTCTTATTCCGATGGCTAAGGCTATGGCTTCAGCCCGTGATTGTCCAGTTCGCCGGCGGCGAATGAAACTTTATGTGTCAGGTGACGCGGGGAAAGAGGCATATTGATAGAATCCGCGCCTGACAAATTTCACGCATTCACTGAGGACGGGATTCTTGCAACACTGGGCATTGACAGACTCTGGCCTGCTCCGGCGGTTTCTCTGGTTTACTTTGCTGAGCAGCGTAACTTCATCGCTGGTGGCCCAAGAGTTGACACAGGAAACCCTTCTGGAGAATCGGGTCGAAGCCAAAAGTTTTCGCGCAATACGAGTAGAGAATGCGCCGGTCATGGACGGCGTCCTTGATGACCCGGTCTGGCAACAGGCGCAGGTTGTTACGGACTTTCATCAGAGTCGTCCCGGGGATCATGCGGCGCCGTCAGAGCCGACTGAACTGTATGTTGTCTATACCAGTGACGCGCTTTACATCGGAGCGCGCATGTATGACCAAACGCCGGAGCTGATTGCTGCGCCGACAATCCGTCATGGCCTGGGATTACCTTTTGACGACCGATTGGTAGTGATACTTGACCCGTTCAATCAAGGAAGGGCGGGCTATCGTTTTGAAACTAATTTAAACGGTGTTCGTCATGATGCGCTGTATACCACGCCCACTCAATTCAGTCTGAACTGGAATACTATCTGGGAAACGGCGACGAAAGCGGAAACCAATGCCTGGGTGGCAGAAATAGAAATCCCCTTCAAGTCGCTGCCATTTGATCCCAGTCTCGATACCTGGGGTTTTAATTTCGGCAGGGGTATCCGTCGAAAAAATGAAGAGATGGCCTGGGTGTCTCTCGACCGTCAGTATAACCCGACGATCATGGGTGAAATGACCGGGATGTCGGGAATGGATCAGGGAGTCGGACTGGACATTGTGCCCAGCTTCGCGGCGGTCCAGCAGCGCCGATTCAATCCCGCCGGCAGTCTCGATCAGTACAACCCCTCGCTGGATGCGTTCTACCGACTCACGCCGTCTCTGAATGCGGCGCTCACTTTTAACACCGATTTTTCTGCGGTAGAGGTGGACAATCGGCAAGTCAATCTCACCCGATTCAACCTGTTTTTTCCGGAGCGTCGTGATTTCTTCAACAACGATTCTGAGCTGTTTCAGTTCGGCAACATCACCGGGCTGGCCCGTGGCAACAATGCAGCGGGAGGCGCGTCACAACAAAATGCGAGGCCATATTTCTCACGCAAACTCGGCCTTGCCGGGGACGGTTCTCCGGTTGACATCGAATATGGCGGACGCATCAGCGGTAGGGTCGGGCGCTTCAATATTGGCACGCTGGCGATCCGGCAAGCAGACACGGATACCGTTGCAGCAACGGATTTGCTGATCTCCCGGGTGTCGGCGAATGTGCTGGAGGATTCTCAGGTCGGGTTTATCTTTACTGACGGAGACCCGACCTCCAATCAGGAAAACCGGGTCGTTGGCGCGGATTTTCAATACATCAATAACCGGCTGCCGAATGGCCGTCGCCTCTTCAGTTCAGTCTTTTTTCAACAATCTGATACACCCGGACTGGCCGGGGATGACGCCTCTTATGGATTTGGCATTGGCTATCCCGCGAGTGTGGGGGTGCGCGGGCGTATCGGCTACAAGGCGGTAGAGGAAAACTTCAATCCGGCCATGGGTTTTGTGAACAACGCCGGTATCGGCGACTTTACCGCGGATCTTGGCTATACCCACTTTTTCAGCGCCGGGATTTTTCAGACCGCTTTTGCCGGCGTCGATCTGCAGCGCATCGATTTATTAGACGGAGGTCTCCAGACAGAGGTCGTGAACTACCGCCTGCTGGAACTTGAAACCACGCAGCGTGACCGCTTTCAGCTGGCATACATTACTAACGAGGAGGTCGTTCTCGACCGGTTTCCGATCTACCGACGCCCCGGCGAAGAGGTCTATATTGAAGCAGGCGTTTATCAGTTCAATGAACAGAGCGTCAATTTCCAGACTGCCGGTCAACGTCGGTTGTCCGGCTCCCTTACCTACCGGAGCGGTGACTTTTTTAACGGGGAAAGGCTCAATCTCAGCGGACGCGTGACGTGGAATCAATCACGGTATTTCAACTTATCGGCGAGTTATGACTGGAATGACATTCAGTTGCCGCAGGGTAGTTTCACCACTCGTCTCAGCAGCATCAATTCTCAGGTGGCCTTTTCACCAACGCTGTACTGGATCACTCTGGCGCAATACGACAACATCAGCGAAGAGATAGGAATCAACACGCGGTTGCAGTGGATTCCCAGAGCAGGCCAGGAAGGCTTTATTGTGCTCAACTACGGGCTGGAAGACAGGGACCGCAACAACAGTTTCAAGACCGCATCATCTGATTTGAGTCTGAAGTTTCGCTACACGTTCAGGTTTTAGCGCATCCCTGAAGTGAGCCGATTGCGGGCCGCGCTTATTCAGAACGTGGTCTGTACACTGAGTATCCAACGGCGGTAACGGCTGCTGCAGGAATCCTGAATCAGTGCGATGTTGCCTTCAATGGTTGTTCCTTCGTAGCGCTCCCGATATCGACACTCAGAGGCGTCGAGCGTGTTGTCGGTTTCCAGTCTGAACACCCAGTCATCGAACCATATTTTCTGCACGAACAGATCCAGAGACCGCTGTCGGTCATTACGCGTTCGCGTAACGATGTCGATGTTGTAGTAACCACCCCATACCGAGTGGCTGTAATCGATGCCATAACTCAGGTTGATGGAGGTGATGTCCTGTCTGAAATTGAGGTTAGCAAACCCTCTGCCGCCGGTCCGGACCTTCTGATTTATAAAAGGGTCAAGTATCTCAGAATCAAACAGACCCATTCGGCCAGAGACGATGGCGTTTGGCAGATTAAACTGATTCAGCCTCAGGCTGGCTCGCGTGAACCATCCGTATTGCTTGGCCGGCCCGACGTTGCCCGTGGCAGAAACCGGACTGTCCGGATCAACCGTAGCATTGATCCGGCCAATCTTGTTATCGATGTCAGAGTAAAAGACGCTGGTGGCCAGCACCCCCGCATCATTCGGCAGGCGATACTCCAGCTCTCCTTCGTAAGACCAGCTGGTTTCGGGCTCGAGCTCCGGATTCCCGGCAAAGCCATCAATATCACGGTCTTCATCATTTGCAGTTGCTGCGAATGCCGAGAAGCTCAGCTGGGAGACATTCCGGCGTACCGTCCCGCGAAACCGGAAGTTGTCAGCAAAGTTATAGCGATAGTCAAAAGTCGGGCGCCAGAACTGGAAGTCACGGGTTTTGCTGACCTCACCGGTCTGGGCAATTTCCGAGGTTTCGTAGACGACACTGCTTTCGAGAGAGCTTTTGTCGTTAATTGTCCAGTTGTGGAAGGCGAATCCTTCATAGCGGGTTTCCTTCACACTCGTTCCTGCGTTGGAGGCAGAAGGCAACAATGACAGCCCACCATACTGATCTGATGGCGGCTCGGTACCGAAAGGACTGGCGATGAAAAGCGCTGAATCCAACTCGGTGATAGCTCGCTCAAAGCCTATGCGGACCGATTGCTCTGCGCTCAGTGAAAAATTGTAGTTCGATTGAACGATGAATTCGTTTCGCTCCCGCTGAGAATCAATGAACAGATTCTTGGCCAGCGGCTCAGTAGAAGGGTTTGCGATGAACCGCTCCCTGATCGAGTTGCGAACTTCATTGTTGGTGACAAACAGCACCGCCAGCCGGGAGCTGTTGGCAAAGCTGTATTCATAGTCGCCACCGACTTCCCAGTTGCTTTCGTCGTTATCTATCTGCTCTTGCTGAGTGCTTTCGATGCCGACACCGTCGACAAAGTCGACGAAATCTCTCTGGATAGCGCGCGGGAAATCTCCCTGCTGGAGCTGGGCATTGAGCTGCATGCGGTGGGCACCGAGGCCATAGCTCATATTGGTGCTGAGGGATCGCCGGTCCTGATCGCGAATATTCTCCTCAAACAGCGTGCCCAACAATTCGCCGCCGGGCGTTACCCTGACTTCCCTGTTGTCGCGGTTTTCATAGTTAGGTCTCGATTCAGCATTGACCAGCGCCTGAAAGTTGCCGATTTGCGTGGACCAGCCGATGTTGCCGCCTATCTCATAGGTGTCGTCGTGATTGAGGCGCTGAACGAGCTCTACCTGGGTGCTCGACCGCGAGGGCACCGCCAGAAGAATGATGTTGATGACCTCGCCAGCGCCCCTGACGTTCAGCTCGCCGGAGGTGTCCCTGATGATTTCGATGCGTTCAACTTCGGCGGCAGTAATGCGATCCAGCTGATCCCGCGCTGAGTTGTCCTTGCCCGCGATCCGCTGTCCGTTGATGAGGATATTGCCCCCGGTGCCCAGACCTCGGCCACCGCCACCGCGATTGCCGCCGAACACATTGACACCGGGTATGCGGTCCAGCATGTCGCTGGCAGTGATGGGATTGTACTGATCAAAGAATCCGGACTCGTAGACAACGGTTGAATTCGCCGCGCCGGGGTCTACCACGCTGTTTCGCTCGCCGCTGTCCGACCCGGTCAGGGGCGCTGCGTTTGCCGGGGCCTGCTGGCCGAAGCCCGCAGGTGCATGCAGCAGGCTCCCGAGCGCCAGACCGGTCAATATTATTACGAAACTGGGGGAATGAAGTGGTCGCATCAATGTCAAAATCCGGTCTGGTAAGGACCAATCGCGAACCTTAACAGATTTCGCTGCGCTTGTAGGCCGCTGGCCCCGAATTTTCGTCCTGTCACCGCAAAAAAAGCCAATAAAAGGCCGGTCAGAGCGATTTTCCGGTACAGGCGCCGCTTCTGTAGTCGGAGTGTAGTCGCAGTGCAGTCGGAGTGTGGACGGAGAGAGGCAGGCCATTGCATGAATGTTGATTCACTGGCTCATTTCAGCCCTGATCAGTCTTCGTCTTGCTCCAGGGTTTCCCAGGCTTCATACGCCGCCTTCAACTCGGAACGATTTTCCTCCGCTTTGCTGAGTACAGCCGCCACGTTGGATTGATCACCGTCATAAAAGCCCCCGGCTGCCATCTCGGTTTCCAGTTTCTGGGCCTGGCTCTCGAGCTTGTCGATCAGTTTCATCAGGCGTTCGAGCTCTTTCTTCTTCTTATTGGCATTTTTCCGGTCCGTCTGCATCTGCTGCGGTCTGTGCTTCGCGTCCTTGTCCGACGCTTTCGGGACGTTCGGTCCAGATGCAGCATGCTCCTGATCTTGAATGCGCTGCAGTGACCCTCCCCCGCGGGTCCAGTCGGTGTAACCCCCGACATGCGTTTCGACGCTGCCGCCGCCGGTGAACACCATCACGCTGGTCACGGTATTGTCCATGAACTGTCTGTCATGGCTCACCACCAGAACGGTGCCTTCAAAGGAAATCAGAATGTCTTCCAGCAACTCCAGCGTTTCAATATCCAGGTCATTGGTGGGTTCATCCAGCACGAGGATGTTAGCGGGCTTGCTGAACAGCTTGGCGAGAATTGCTCGGTTCTGCTCCCCACCGCTGAGGGCTCCCGCCGGCGTGCGTACCCGGTCGGGCGTGAACAGGAAGTCATTGAGGTAGGTGATGGCGTGCTTTCGCTTGCCGTTGATTTCGATGAAGTCCTGCCCGCCACAAACGTTATCAATCAGGTTCTTCTCTGGGTCGAGGTGTTCCCGGAGCTGATCGAAATAGGCGATTTCCAGTTTCGTGCCCAGCTTGACGCTGCCCTCACTGGGCGTGAGATTGCCCAGTATCAGTTTAAGCAGGGTCGATTTACCGGCGCCATTGACTCCAATCAGCCCGATCCGGTCACCGCGCATCACAGTCGCCGACAAGTTTTTGATGACTTCCTTGGTATCAAAGCGGTGTGATACGCGGGTTAATTCGGCAACCAGTTTGCCAGATCGCTCTCCCTGGCTGGCTTCGAAGCTGGCCTTGCCCTGCTGACTTCGCCTTTGTCTCCGTTCTTCGCGCATCGCTTCGAGCGCCCGAACACGCCCTTCATTACGCGTCCGCCTGGCCTTGATTCCCTGTCGGATCCAGACTTCTTCCTCGGCGAGTTTCCGATCAAAGAGTTTATTGGCGGACTCCTCCGCCGCGAGCTGTTCCTCTCTGAAACGCAGAAAGCGCTGATAGGTGCCGGCGAATTGGTGCAGCTTGCCTCTGTCAATTTCGGCAATCTCATTCACCACTTTTTCAAGGAAATGTCGGTCGTGGGTCACCAACAGCAGCGCTCCGGTAAATTCCTGCAGCGCCTGCTCAAGCCACTCAATGGCAGGAATATCCAGGTGGTTTGTCGGCTCATCCAGCAGCAGGATTTCCGGTTCCTTGACCAACGCTCTTGCCAGAGCGACGCGCTTGCGCCAGCCGCCGGACAGGTTGCTCATGGCCTCTCCCGCCGGTAACTGAAGGCGGTCAATGATGGCGTCCACTTTCGTGCTGAGATTCCAGCCGTCATTCAGTTCCAGCTTTGCCTGAATCTGTTCCAGCTCGGCGAAGCGCGCGGCATCCCCGAGAGACGTCAGATGATGGTATTGCTTCAACAGGTCGCCAACATCAGACAGTCCGTCGGCCACCACGTCGTAAACGGTCTCACTGCCTGCCTCCGGCAGGGACTGCTCGAGCCAGGCAACAGCGGTACCGGGCCGAATCCAGCGTTCGCCCCCATCAGGCTGGGCAGATCCTGCAACGATCCTCATGAGAGTTGTTTTGCCGGCGCCGTTACGACCCAACAGGCCAATTCGCTGGCCTTTGGCGATCTGAAAATCAACTTCATCCAGCAAGATGTGTGTGCCGAAGTTCAGTGAGACTTTATCGAGGCGAAGAAGCGACATCAGAGATTCCGGTGTTAGTGATCAGGCAGCCAGGTGCTGGTTTATGACGCCCACAAACGCCGGGCCGTAGCGTTCCAGCTTCCGCTCTCCGACGCCCGATAGTTCACTGAATTCTTCCATGGTCTGCGGCAGGCGCAGACACATCTCCTGCAGCGTGGCGTCATGGAACACAACGTAAGGGGGAACGCCCAGCTCTTCTGCGTAGCCGCGACGGCATTCCCGGAGTGCTTCCCACAGCGCAATGTCAACTTCCGGCGCCAGTTGAACTTTGGTCTGCGCCTTCGCGGCAGTCGGCTGAACGTCTTTGCGCAGCGCAATGGTTTCTTCCCCGCGCAGCAGGGGGCGGCATTTTTCTTCAAGCCGGAGGGCGCCAAAGCGTTCCAGATCGACACTCATATAGCCGCGAGCCACCAGCTGGCGGAAAACAGATCGCCACTGATTGTTGTTCAGATCCTGACCAATGCCGTAAACGGGCAGTTTCTGATGCCCGTACTGAAAAATCCTGTCATTGTTTGTGCCTCTGAGAACTTCAATCAGGTGATTGACGCCGAAACGCTGCTCGGTGCGAAAAGCGGCGCTCAATGCCTTGCAGGCGGCCTCTGAGCCGTCCCAGGTCTCGGGCGGTTCGAGGCAGGTGTCACAGTTGCCGCAGGGATGATCCTGATGTTCGCCGAAATAGGCCAGCAGGGCCTGCCGCCTGCAGGTCGTGATTTCGCATAACCCCAGCATGGCGTTGAGCCGATGCTGCTCGGCCCGTTTGTGATGTTCACTGCCTTCAGAATTGGCCATCATTTGGCGAAGTTTGATGACGTCCTGCAATCCATAGATCATCCATGCGGTTGCCGGCTCGCCGTCGCGGCCGGCCCGGCCGGTTTCCTGATAGTAGGACTCGAGGGTTTTTGGCAAATCAAGATGAGCGACAAACCGAACGTCCGGTTTGTCGATTCCCATGCCGAAGGCGATGGTGGCCACGATAATGACAGCTTCATTCCGGAGAAACAGTGCCTGATGGGCAGATCGCAACTCTGCGCTCAGGCCAGCATGATAGGGATAGGCGTTGAGGCCCTGCTCACTGAGCCAGGCGGCAATGTCTTCGGTCTTGTTGCGGGACAGGCAGTAGACAATGCCGGAATCACCCTGATGCTCAGACTTCAGAAACTTTAACAGTTGCTGCTTGGCGTTGTGTTTTACGCCGATTCGGTAACGGATGTTCGGGCGATCAAAACCGGCAGTGAATTTTTCTGCGTCGTCTAACTGAAGACGGCCGACGATCTCCTCCCGGGTCCTGGCGTCGGCGGTAGCGGTCAGAGCGATACGCGGTACCGCCGGGAAAATCTCATGCAGCAGGCTGAGCTGCAGATAGTCTGCGCGAAAATCATGCCCCCACTGGGACACGCAGTGCGCTTCGTCGATGGCAAACAGCGCCAGTTCAGCCTCTTTCAGCAGCTGCAGGGTGCGCGCCTGGGTCAGCCGTTCGGGCGCGATATACAGAAGATCGAGGCCCCCTTCGACGAGTTGCTGTTCGATGGCTCTGACCTCATCGGCTGACTGGGTCGAGTTGAGAAATGCGGCTTTGACGCCCAACAGCCGCATCGCGTCGACCTGATTCTGCATCAGGGCAATCAACGGGGAGATGACAATGCCGCAGCCGTCTCTGGCCAGCGCAGGTATCTGATAGCACAGGGATTTGCCTCCACCGGTTGGCATCAGCACCAGGGCATCATTACCCGCAATCAGGGTTTGTATGATCTTGTCCTGTGGTTGACGAAAGGCGCTGAAGCCAAAGATTTGCTGCAATATTTGGGTTGGGGCTGTCATTAAGGGCGAAGTATAGCGGCTATCGAATCTTCAAGACCAACTTGTCTGCACTGGCTGGCCCGGCATCTGAAGCCGAATGAGGACAGAGCCTGCGCGGAGTGGTATTCACAAGCCCCGGTGGTTTCGTTGCCGGATTACAGCAGTGAGCTTCAGGGCATTGCAATTCGGCGGGTAAAGGCAGGATACTGACCTTTTGAACTTTCTCGGTGGGTTGCGATGAAAAAGAAGTTTCTGTCACGAATTCTGGGTCTGCTGGTGCTATGCACTGTGGCCAGCGGTGCTGCCAGGGCGCAAAGCCTGTTCGGTTTTGATGACGAGACGGCTGCAGCACAATTGGCGCTGGAAGCGGAATTTGATGCCAGCCTGTCCGCTGCTGAGCAGGAGGAATGGCTCAGAATATTGTCCCGTGATCCCCATCATGTGGGGTCGGCAGAGGGCAGGGCTGTGGTGGATTTTGTGGCGGCGCGTTTTGAAGAGTGGGGCTACGAGGTCGAAATTGCCGAATATCAGGTTCTGTTTCCGTCGCCGCGCACCCGCGAGCTTGAACTGGTAGCGCCGTACCGCTACACCGCAGGTCTTGCTGAAGACTCTCTTGCTGAAGATCCGAGCACCTTCCGCGTCGACAACTTGCTGCCACCCTACAACGCATTTTCCACAGACGGAGAGGTTGAAGGCGAGCTGGTCTTTGTAAACTACGGTACGCCGGCGGATTATGAAATTCTCGAGCGGTACGGTATCAGCGTTGAAGGAAAAATTGCGATTGCGCGCTACGGGGGCTCCTGGCGAGGGATTAAGCCAAAGCTGGCCGGAGAAAAGGGGGCAGTTGGCACCATTATTTACTCCGACCCGGCTGACGATGGTTACGGTGCAGGCGACACGTATCCTGAGGGGCCTTACAAGCACGAAAGCGGAGTGCAGCGGGGGTCGGTGATGGATATGCCGACTTATCCGGGCGATCCGTTAACGCCGTTTATTGGCGCAACCTCAGAGGCACAGCGCCTGGCGTTGGAAGATGCGCCAACCATCACGGAAATACCGGTACTGCCTATCTCATACCGGGACGCTTTGCCCTTGCTTCAGGCCATGGGAGGCGAAGTGGTGCCGCGGGAGTGGCGAGGTGGATTGCCAATCACCTACCACCTCGGGCCCGGCCCGGCGAGGGTTCGCCTGAAGCTGGAATTCAACTGGGATATGGTGCCTGCCTACAACGTGATTGCCAGACTGGCTGGGTCGGAGTATCCGGATGAATGGGTCATTCGCGGCAATCACCATGATGGTTGGAACCACGGCGCCGCAGATCCTATCTCCGGACTGGTGGCTCTGATGGGAGAAGCCAAGGCGCTGGCTGAGTTGGCGGCCGAAGGCAAAGGGCCGAAACGCTCTGTGGTTTATGCGGCCTGGGATTCAGAAGAGCAAGGGCTGATCGGCTCAACCGAATGGGTGGAGCATCATGCCGCGCAGCTGGATGACCATGCCGTCGCCTACATCAACACGGATGGCAACAGCAGGGGCTTCGTGAATATCGGCGGCAGCCACGTGCTGGAAAAAATGGCCAATGAAGTTATGCGTGATGTGGAAGATCCGCAAACCGGAGTATCGGTTGCCGACAGGCGTCGTGCTCGCATTGAGGTCAATGGTAGTTCACAGGCGCGTGATGAACTGCAGCGGCGCAGCGACCTGCGCATCAGCCCGCTGGGTTCCGGTTCTGATTATTCGCCGTTTCTTCAGCATCTGGGCATTGCGTCGCTGAACATCAGTTTTGGCGGGGAAGGCTCTGACGGCAGCTATCACACGCTCTACGACACCTATGAACATTACACCCGGTTCCGCGACCCCGGGCTGACGTATAACGTCACCCTGGCGCAGGTGGCGGGACGTGCCACCATGCGTCTGGCAAACGCGCCGAGATTGCCCTTTGAATTTGTCGGTCTGGCCGACAACGTCAGCCTGTATCTGAGTGAAATTGAAACGCTGGCCGATACGATGCGCGAGGAAACGCTGGCCAACAATGCCCGTATCGATTCCGGCGTTTACGCTCTGGCACTGGATCCAACCCGCAGCCTAGTCGCGCCGCTCAAAAAAGCAGAGGTGCCGCATTTTAACTTTGCACCGCTGAAAAATGCGCTGGCGGAGCTGGAACAGGCTGCACAGGAGTATGCTGAGCACAGTCGTGGCGCAGCGGCTGCCACAGAGCGGGTGAACAAGCTCCTTTACACCAGCGAGCGCGAGCTCACCCGCGATGATGGCCTTCCCGGCAGACCCTGGTTTAGGCATCATATCTATGCTCCCGGCTTTTATACGGGCTATGGTGTAAAAACATTACCCGGAGTGCGTGAAGCCATCGAGGAGAGACAGTATGAGCTGGCGGAACAGGAAATCCACGTGGCGGCAGAGGTTATTGCCGGTATGGCAAGGCGCATAAGAGAGCTCACGGCGCAGTGAAATTAAAGTCCGGTTTCACCGTGGTCTGTGCTGGCGAGACTGAGCGTCTGCCAATCGGCTAGAACAGCTCAAAAGGCTGAAATTCACCGTGAAGTAAATCCTGTGATCCCTGATGCCCGAGCCAGCCATTGATCACGGTCTGATAGACACGCCGGAAATCAGTGGTGTAGGCGAGGTTGTCCTCCGGATTGAGCCGTGTGAGGCTGGGCAGCTCTCCGTAGTGGCCGCCCTGTACCTGTTTGCCGATTACAAACATGTTGTTCGCCGCACCGTGGTCCGTGCCGAGATTGACATTTTCAGGGACGCGTCGGCCGAACTCCGAAAAGATCATTAACGCGACATCATCTGCCCTACCAATTCGCTCAAGGTCCTGCATAAAGGCCGAGACGGCGTCGGAGGTGTAGGTGAGCAGTCGGCGGTGGACATTGTTCTGGAACACATGCGTGTCAAAGGCATTATTCCTGTATGAAACGTAGTACACCTTGGTCGGCATGCCGGCATCTATCAGGGATACCACTTTCGGCAAATCCAGGCTGTTCACCCCATAGTCTATGGGTGAGCTGTAGTTCTCCCAGGCCTGCCTAACCAGACCCGACGCATCTTGGGCGCTGCGCGCGATATTCAGTAAAAAGTCTCTGGAGCTGTTGGACTGACTGCCGGTCTCGGCTACCCGGTTCAGCTCGTCTCGCTCCTCATAAAATGCTTCACGCGTGAATCGGGCAGGCTGATCGAACACAACCGGCACATGAGCCGCACTGCGAACGGCGAGAGACTGTCTTGCCGCGATATTGACGAGATAGTTTGGTGGCGCGTCGGGCGCGATTTCCCCAGCCAAGCGGCCAACCCATCCGTATTCATCTCCGCTGTTCGGGGCGGCTGTGTGCCAGTACGCCATCGAGGTGAAGTGTGAGTAGGAGGGGTTTTCATAACCACACCCGTGAAAGATAGCGAGGTTGCCATCTTTATAAAGGCGTTCAAAACCTGCCATGCCGCCGTTGAGACCGAAGTGATCATCCAGTATCCGTAGCTCCTGCTTCGGCAGACCAATGTTGGGGCGATGTCGATAGTAAGCATCGTCTCCATAGGGCACTACTGTGTTCAATCCGTCATTGCCCCCGGACAGCTCAAGGATCACGAGGATCTTTTCGTTGTCCGGCGCCGCTGCGGCTGCCTGGGCGGCCTGTCCGAATAATGAGGGCGCCAATACGGCACCACTCAAGCCTGCCAGACTGATTCCAGCCATGCCCTTTCGAAGTATTTCCCGACGGGTGAGTGTTGAGGAAAACCGTCTGTTATTGGCTGTTTTCATAGCTCTCTCCTCGTTCTTCTTATCCTAGCTGATACTCAGGTTGGCTCATAAGTAGATGCAGCATCATGCGCAGCGCATCTTCCATGTAGGTCTGCGCTGCCGGGATGTCCGATGTCCCGAGCTCTTCCTCAAGAAAACCGATTAACATATTGCGGGTATCAGAGCTTGGCGCGACCCTCATGTATCGGAAGATAAAATAATCCACGACTTCGCTGGCGGTATTAAACTCCTGCTGGAGAACGTCTTCAGAGAGGCTGAGCCTCGCTGTATGACGGGAGATCGGCTTGACGCGCTGAATGGCCATTTGCCAGCCCCGAAAACTGCCGTAGCGGGTGTTAAAGTCTTCATCCCTGTCCGCTAACTGGTTGGACTCGGCCATGACTGCTCCTTCACCGATGTTGGAAGGCTGGGTTGCAGTAGTGATGTCCATGCCATCCCGAATCCGCTGGGCGACGCTCTGGATTTCACGGCTCCCGTTGCGCCGGTCGGGGGGAATGAAGTTGATATCCGGGAAAAGCACATCGCGGGCGAAATTGCCACGCTCCAGCAAAAGCCCCGGCGTGATCCAGCTCCGACCTCCGGCCCAACCTGCTACAGTTGGCGGTCTGAACAGAGTCTGACCGAGCGAACCGGTTGTACGATTAAAATCTGGAACACCGGGTACGCTGTCCAGACCGAGTTTTTTGTAGGTCGATATGGCCAGTTCAACAGGGCTTTTGATATGCGTACCTACTGAAGCGTCGCTGTAGAAATCCTTAGAAAGGAAAATCGTTTCTAACAGGGTAGCAATCTCGTAGTCTGCTTCCCTCAATACTGAGCCTAATTCGCCCTGCAGTTCCGTGCTCAGCTCGGTTCTGACAAAAAATCGATAAATCTTGCCTGCGATGTATTCGGCTGTCGCAGGCTGCTCCATAATCATTGCAATGATGTCTTCACCATCGAACTCGCCGGAGCGACCGAGGAATTCTTTGCGCCCATCGTCATGCTCATGTTCATTAAAGGCGAATTGCAGGTCTACGTAATTCCAACCGGTAAACGCTCGGGCGGCCTCACGAATATCCTGTTCCCCGTAGTTGCCAACGCCCATGGTGAAGAGCTCCATGATCTCCCGGGCAAAATTTTCATTAGGCGCTCCCTTGACGTTCACTCCGGCATCAAGAAACGCCAGCATTGCGGGATCCTTCGCCACCGCCAGCATGAGCTCTTGGAAATTACCGGTTCCCATGGCATGGAAGAGCTCCAGTTCTTGGAGTAGCTTTCGGTAATCCCTGACCTTGCCTTCACTGATCGCATAGTGTCCATGCCAGAACAAGGCCATTTTTTCCTGCAGAGGAGATTCGGTCGTCAGCATCCGGTTCGCCCACCAGTAGGCGACTCTTTCTGTTTCAAGCCGGCTTGCACGCAGCCAGTAGAAGAACTTGTTTACGACTGGCTGAAGCCGACGATTGCCTTCCGGCTTCACCTTGATTCCCAGCGCTTCTCCGGTGCGTTTCGCCAGTTCAGTTGTTGCCGGTCTGCTTGGAGGGAATGGCTCCAGGCCCGGGTCATGAATTCCTGAATGATCAAACGGTACTGCGGAGGTATTCTCAGTCGCATCGAAATGCACCAATTGCTCAACCGCGCCCCGAAGGCCCAGTTCGAACAGCGCCTGAATTTGCTCCGGTGTCCCGCCAAATCCGGCACGTTCAAGGAGATGAGCAGCGGTGTCATAATTCCAGCTGGACGCCGGCAGTGGATTCAGGTCGTCTTGCCAGGTATTGGGCACCGACCCGTTTGCGGCTAACGCAGAGCCGGTGAGGTAAATGGCGAGGATCACCCGCAGGCCTGTGCCGGCACGACGCTTTCTCTTGTCATGAACAAGCAGCATGGTTTTCTCTTATTTTTTTCGAGGCCTTCAAACTAACCCAAATTGCCACATTTTTATATACTCCAGACCGATCTTGTGCGCTGTGTCGCTGTAGTCAGGGCTCAGAGTCGGGGAAATCCAGCGGCAGAGTCAGAACGTAGTGGCATGAGAACCCCAATTCTCGCTTCGGTTTATAAAAATGTCGGCTCTCGCTTTTCTCATCTCCGATTGGGTCATGACCTGCGTCAGGTTGATTCGACGCACAAGGCTGTCGGCCCTGCTCTGTCTTTCCGTCACCTCAATCGCCGAAGCCGGCACTATCGTAGAAGTGCAGACCTCATTCGGTAACTTTTATCTGGAGATTGATGAGGAATCTGCGCCCGTGACCGGCGGTAATTTCCTCAATTACGTCAGAAGCGGGCGATACAACAATACCTTTATCCACGGCGCTATCGGCGGCTCTCTCATCCGCGGTGGCGGCTACACCTACACCAACTGCGCCGACGGGCCACAGAGAATCGAGCTGGATGACCCGATCCCGCTTGAGGACACGGGGCTGTCAAATCTCAATGGCACCATCGCCGCGCTCAGGCCGTCGAGTGAACTCAATGGTGCGACCAGTGAGTGGTTTATCAATCTGGGTGCAGATACCACTCTGGATACTCAGGACGGCGGCTACGCCGTGTTCGGGAGAGTCCTGGGCGACGGTCTCAATGTGGTTCGCAACATTTCCCTGGCCAATCTTGTGCGGCTGGGTTTCTTTCTGGAAACTCCCACATCCAACTATTTTCAGTCCACCGTTAACTGCCAGCAGTTCTCACGGGACAATCTGATTCTGGTTCTGATGTCGGTTGTGAATGAGGATTCTCTGGCGGCAACGGCCAGCTTTGATGCGGTAAGTGAGTTATTAGAAGTCAATGTTGACCTCGGCGCTGACGGTTTTATCCGCGTACCATTCGCGGTTACAGTTTCCGACGAGCAGACCCTCATCAGTGCGCGGCTCGAGTCTGTGGTCGATTTGCAGGAGCCGGTGCCCAACATGGCCTCCTACGACGCCAACAGCGGCCGCCTGATACTGCCCTCAATCGGAATTGACGGAGAAGTTCGCTATCGCAATGTCGTTTTTGAGCTCAGCGACGCGACCTCAGCAACGTTTGTGCTGCGCTCCTTCGAATAATCAGCCCTTTTGTAACTAAGTATTTAATCTCTGGTTTTTTGACCTGAGCCTCATTATTCTGATCCTGTACCTGTACCTGTACCTGTACCTGTACCTGTCACGGCGCGATGCCGCCGGCGACGTTGATGCTTCGGGAGATATCAGATGAATAGCAGGCGAATCTTCAAGTGGACTGGCCTTGGCTTCGGTGCGTTGCTGCTCCTGTATGTCGGTTCCGTAATCTGGTTCGAAGCGCAGCTGGGAATCAATCAGCCGCAGGGCGCAACCTCCATTGTCATCGCGACCTTCAATGAAGACAATGAGCGGCATGAGCGGGTGGTCCGCCTTGAGACCATCGACGATAAATACTACGTCGCTGCTAATCACTGGCCCAGAGCCTGGTATCACCAGGCTCTGGCCAACCCTCAGATTGAAGTCAAAATGCCGGGTCAGGACAGCTTTGCTTCTTTTGAAGCTGTCAATGTCGTGGGAGCGGAAGATGCCTTTGTGCGGGAAATTTACCGCTTTGGCTTCAGTTTTCGTTTTCGGACCGGCTTTCCGCCAAGGTATTTTCTCCGGCTGGAACCGAATCCGGGTTAATCCTGTCACTAACATGCAGCCATGCGGGGCGATGAAATGTCCAAACCTAACTTCTTCGAGGACATCGAAGTCGGATCTGTTGAAGAATTCGGAAGCTACGAGGTCAGCGCGCAAGAGATTATTGAGTTCGCGACCAAATACGATCCACAGCCTTTTCATCTGTCGGAAGAGGGCGGTACACAGACCCACTTTGGTGGTCTGGTTGCTTCGGGCTGGCACACTGGCAGCATTGCAATGCGACTGATTTGCGACAACATGCCGGAACAGTCTGCCTCATTGGGTTCGCCGGGCATCGATGAATTGCGCTGGAGAAAACCGGTCTTTCCCGGCGATGTGCTGCGGGTTCGCAGTACCATCACGGATAAGAGAGCCTCCAGGTCAAGACCCGAAATGGGTTCTGTCTTCATCCTCAATGAAGTGATCAACCAGAACGATGTGGTGGTCATGAGCTACAGCCCTATCGTGCTATACAAGCGGCGCACCTGACTCGTTAGCCGGTGGTGTGAGCCACAGCCGCGGGCTCCGGACGCTGCCTGACTGGCCGCAGACGTGCGGCTCGGAGTGCGCTGCCGGGGCAGCAAAATGCCGACTTACTTGCTATATTGGCAGGACTCACGGATTAATCGCGTGGCTAACGCTCTCGGCGCCGGCGTCTGCGCGCTCTGGCCGGATCAGCCGGCGTCAATGCTTAGATCGAGGAAAATAATGAAAATACGAAGTCTGTCAGTTCGCGCCCTTGCGGTCCGCTCGGTTGTGCTGACCCATACTCTGGTGGCTGCGGGTGTTTACGCTCAGGGTACGCCACTGCCGGTTGAACTGCTGCCGTTGGGCAAGGATCTTGGATTACGATCCGGGCAAACGGTGACCCCTGCCTATGAAGGCTGGTACGAAAATGAAGATGGCAGCCTGGCTCTGTCGTTTGGCTACTACAATCGCAACACCGAAGAGGTGGTCAATATTCCGATCGGGCCGTCCAACCGCATTGTGGGAGCACCGGACGCTCTGCCTAATCAGGGGCAGCCTACGCGTTTTGAAGTTGAACGGCACTGGGGTGTCTTCACGGTGACCGTGCCGGCGGATCATGAAGGAGAGATCGCCTGGCATCTGGAAAATCAGGGCAAGGTGTTTCATGTGCCTGCCAATCTGGGCGCTGACTACATCATCGATGCCATCATCGGGGATGCTAACGGCAATCTGCCGCCTGAAATCAGCTTTGAAGAGAATGGTCCGACCGGCAAAGGCCCGGGTGGTATTACAGCGGGCCCAATGACTGCCCGGGTGGGCGAGCCGGTCACCATTGAGGCATGGGCCCGTGATGACGGGAAAGTCAGCGGTATCGCCGCGATGTTTGTTGCTCAGAGTGGCGCAACGCCGCCGATCGATCTCACCTGGTTCCAGCATCAGGGGCCCGGTGCCGTGTCATTCAATCAGCAAACGACCAAAATACCGGCAGCTGGCGGTCAGATCGCCACAGAGGTCACCTTCAGCGAACCGGGAGATTATCTGCTAAGGGCCCGACTGACCGACCTCGGTGGCCCTGAGATGGCAGGGCACTCGCAGTGCTGCTGGACCAACAGCTTCGTTAAGATAACGGTAACAGACTGATGAATCGATCAGAGATACACAGAACAGGAAGCACAAGCAGCGAGACGGCTCGGCCGCGTGGAGGAAGACGATGAGACTGTTAAAAATCTGGAGCGTGGCATTTGCTGCGGCAATGACATCAGGCTGGACACTCGGGCAGTCCGAATCGGGTTCTGAGGTCACCTGGGCCGGCGATGTTGCTGCGATTTTTCAGGAGAAATGTCAGGAGTGCCACCGGCCCAACTCCATCGCGCCGATGCCGCTGTTGACCTATGAGGAAGCCAAGCTGTTTGCGCCGGTGATTCGCTATCGCGTCGAAAATCGTGTGATGCCTCCCTGGCACGTCAATCCGCAGGTCGGCATTCAGGAGTTTACCAACGACCGGGGCCTGACTGAGGCAGAGCGCGCCACGATTCTGGCTTGGGTCGATCAGGGTGCACCGGAGGGTGATCCTGCGCTGGCACCGGCCGCAGTTGAGTTCAACGATGCGCTGGTCTGGCGCCTTGAAAATCAGATGGGCAGCCCTCCGGACCTGGTGGTCGCATCGGAGCCCTATGATCTGGCCGCCGTCACCCAGGACAAATGGTTTCGCCCGATGACGCCGACCGGACTTACCGAGGAGCGCTGGGTAAAAGCCATCGAAATCCGCCCCAAGAATGATGCCAGCCGCCGGGTGGTGCATCACTCTCTGGCATTCCTGCTGCAGCAGGAAGACGGCAAACGGGGCCTGCCTGAAGATGTTGACGTGCCCTTCGGGCCGAGTCTCTTTATGGAATGGGCGGTGGGTAAAGCTGGCCAGATTTTTCGTCCGGATACGGGTAAATTGATGATGCCCGGGTCTCAGATCATGTGGGAAATGCATCTGCATGCGAATGGAGAAAGAGTGCCGGAAGCTCAGGTTGAGCTGGGCGTCTGGTTTCATGATGAGCCGCCCGAGCACCGCACTATTCTGAGTATGTTCGACGCGCAGGGGCCGCACAGCCTGGACATACCGCCGAATGAAATCGCGGTGACTCAGGGGACATTTGTGTTGTCCGCACCGGCCCGCATTGAAAACTTTCAGCCGCACATGCACATGAGAGGCAAGGCGATGTCCATGGAAGCCATTTATCCGAACGGGGAGCGTGAGATGCTGTCCTTTGTGGACAATTTCCAATGGAACTGGCAAATCAATTATGTGTATGAGGAAGAAGCAGCACCGATCGTGCCCAAAGGCACCATGATCGTAACGACGGCCTGGCATGACAATACTGCACAGAACCCCTATAACCCCGACCCGAATCAATGGGTAGGCTGGGGTGATCGTACCGTTGATGAGATGGCGCACAACTGGGTTGATGTGACCTATCTCGGGCAGGAAGAATATGAACGGCTCATTGCTGAGCGTCGTGCGGGGCAGTAAGAGCTTCAGTCAATGGGATTACTGCAATCAATGCCAAGTTGTAATACAGGCAACCTGACGCCTTTTTGTTTTCATTCGGTTCTGCTATGACCACGCTGTCAGTTCTTGATCTGGCGCCGGTGACGCAAGGCAGTTCTCCGGCAGAGGCGCTGAGCAACACGCTCAAGCTTGCGCAGGCGGCCGAAGGTTTTGGCTATCATCGATACTGGGTTGCCGAACATCACAACATGAAAGGCATTGCCAGTGCGGCGACGGCGGTAGTGATCGGTCACATCGCGAATGGTACATCGACAATTCGGGTAGGGTCCGGGGGCATCATGCTTCCCAATCATGCTCCGTTGGTGATTGCCGAGCAGTTCGGCACGCTTGCTTCTCTCTATCCCGGGCGTATCGATCTGGGGCTGGGTCGGGCGCCGGGAACTGACCAGCTGACTGCTCATGCCCTGCGCAGAAATCTCGCCGGGAGCGCCGACAATTTTCCCAACGATGTGGTGGAACTCCAGCACTATCTGAGAGAGGCCAGCGAGGGACAGGCGGTAGTCGCCACGCCCGGCGCCGGCACCAACGTACCGCTGTGGATTCTCGGCTCGAGCCTGTTCGGCGCGCAACTCGCGGCGGCGCTTGGCCTGCCCTATGCCTTCGCGTCACACTTCGCGCCGCAAGACATGATGCAGGCCATAGCTCTCTATCGCGAGCGGTTCAAACCCTCCGATCAGCTTCAGAAACCCCATGTCATGCTTGGCTATAACGTGTTTGTCGCGGACACAGACGAGGAAGCGCGGTATCTGCGTTCATCGGCTCTGCAGTCCATGCTGTCGCTGCGACGGGGAAATCCGATACAGCTGCCGCCACCGGTGGAGGGGCTTGAGGCAAGCTTAAGCGCTCCGGAAGTGGCCATGCTGGAGATGATTACCCGGTGCTCGGCGGTAGGCTCGGTAGAAAGTGCGGCGAATCAGATGGGTGAATTCCTGATGCGTACAGGTGCTGATGAGTTGATGTGTGTCAGTTCGATCTATGACCACGATAAACGGGTGCGCTCTTTCGGCCTGGCGCTGGAAGCGCGGGATTTGCTGCCTCAAAAAGCGGCCTAGTCAGTAGTCCGGCCACCGGATTCGGGGCCAGTGTTGCCCCGAGGTCTGGGTGCGGCAGGACGGCATAAACAATGGCAAAGCGGTTTGAATCGCTGTGTCGTCTACAAAAAATGAGAATAAGCGGAGGAAAAACGCATGTCTGACCACGAACGATCAAGCGAATCGGAGTCGCAGACCATCTCGCGCAGAGCAGCAATTAAAAAGACCGTGAACGCGGGGCTTGCCGCCGGCGCCGTTATGTCGGCACCTTCATGGGTCCTGCCGGCACTCGCTCAAGGTGAGGAGCTCGTTCCGTTCAGTGATATGCCGGAAGATTATTCCCGGCCACCTGCGCGGCCCGGAGGAACCCACTTCCTTGATACCCGGCAGATCTCCTCAGACAGCTTTTACACAGACAACCAGGATTTTTATGTGGTCCAGCACTACGGTCAGCCTGAGCTTGATTTGTCGAGCTACCGTCTGCAGATCACGGGTCTGGTGGATAATCCCGTCGAATATACCCTCGCGGACCTGCAAGCTATGCCGCAGTTTGATCTCGATGCGGGCTTCGAGTGTGGCGGCAATCGACCGCTCGGGATTTTTCAGGGCCTGATTGGCAACGCGAACTGGCGCGGCGTGCGGCTCAGAGATCTGCTTGAGGCGGCCGGTGTTCAGCCGGAAGGGAAGGAAATCGTGTTTTTCGGCGGCGATATCGGCGTCGAGGAAATCAGGGAGACGGAGGTTGAGCAGGCCTTCGCCCGAAGCCTGCCGGTGGCCGATGCGATGCGCGACGTCAACATGCTGGCGCTGCAGATGAATGGAGAAGCCCTGCCGCAGGGTCATGGTCGCCCTGTCAGGCTGCTTGTTCCCGGGTTTTACGGGGTGGCAAACGTGAAGTGGCTGACCCAGATTCACGTTCAGGACCGGCGATACATGGGCAGATTTATGGGTCGCGATTACGTCACTCTGAAAAAAGAACGTGTCGGAGACCAGGAGCGCTGGGTTGAAAACTCCGTGACGCGCATTAATCTCAAATCGGCCATCGTTCGGGTGAGTCGCATGGCCGACGAGTTTACGATTACCGGTTTTGTTCTGAACGATGGCACGCCCCTGCAGAGCGTCGAAGTGAAAATCGATGACGGGCCCTGGCAGCGTGCCGAAATAGATCCGCGCTCCAGTCAGTATTCCTGGAAACTGTTCTCGATGCCTTGGAGCAATCCGGATGCCGGAGAGCACACCATAGTCTCACGCGTGACAGACGCGAACGGGAACGTGCAGCCAGCCCAGAGTGAGTTACCCGAAAAAGTCAGCCGCTGGGAAAATTTTGGTCAAATGCCACGCACGCTGGTCATTAGCTGATCTTCAGTGAATTAGCGTTGAAGGAACCGGGCGCCTGCCTCTCGGCCCGCGGTTTCTGGCTACGTACAGACTGTCTGCGTGCTTCTGGTGCATGGCCAGACAGCCTGATCGAGAGGTTTGAGTAACTTTAGGAGAGACACATGTTCAGCCATGTAATATTGGGAGCAAATGATCTGGAAGCTTCCCGTAAATTTTATGACGCGGCGCTGGCCACTCTGGGGATCGGTGAACCCGCTCATGATCCGAAGGGACGCTATTTTTACCGTACCCCTACCGGTGTGTTTGGTATTACCAATCCCATTAACGGTGAACCGGCTACGCACGGCAACGGCTTTACTCTCGGCTTTGCCGCAGAGAGTCCGGAAGCGGTGGACGCCTGGCATAAGGCCGGCGTCGAAGCAGGTGGTACAGACTGCGAGGATCCTCCCGGTATTCGGGAAGGGGCGGGGATGAAGATGTATATTGCCTATCTGAGAGATCCGGCGGGCAATAAAATTTGTGCCCTACACCGCATGTAACAGGCGGTCAGAGACAGCGGCGGTACAGGGAAAAAAGTCTTTCCCAGTGCCGCTCTGCTGAGGTCTTGTCATACATACCCTCTCTTTTCGGGAATACGAAACCGTGTTGGGTCCCCGGGTACCACTCCACGCGCGCATTGATCGCAATCTCCTTGAGGTGTGACTGCAGGGACTCCACCATTTCTGTGGGTGCGTAGCTGTCGGTTTCGGCACAGCCAAAATACATCTCTCCGGTAATTTTATGCGCCTCAAGGTGCGGTGAATCGGGTGCATCGGTCATCAGCCTGACGCCATGAAATGAGGCGCTTGCGGCAACGCGATCAGGAAACCGCGCTGCGGCAGCAAAGGCGAAAGGGCCACTCATACAGTAGCCCACACAGCCGAGCTTGCCCGGTTTCGCCGCATCGTCCCGGTCTGCATAGTCAATGAGCTGTGCGATGTCCGCGCAGATCATGTCGTTGCTGAGTGAGTCCATATGCGCATGCATTTCTTCCCGGGTTGATTCAGCAATGCGATAAACACGCACGCGTCGGTAGTAGAGGTTAGGCAGCATGACGTAATAGCCGGCGGTGCCGAGTCTCCTGGCCATGTCATGCAGCTCGCCCCGCTTACCCGGTGCGTCCATCAGGAACAGTACGACAGGATGAGGCCCTTCTTCTTCCGGATGGGTGATGAAGGTATTCATGTCGCCATCGGCGGTTGCTATGTCGATTTCTTTCTCAATCAAAGTTGACTTCCCGGCCTTCCGCCGACATCAGGCCGACGGTCCCCGACGGGGTCAATCAGCCTGCCCGGTGCGTTTTGCTTAATTGCGGTCCTGATCGTAAGGTGCCCCGGTCCCTGATGAGCCCATAAAGAACTTGCGCCCGTCTTCAAAAGTGATGTCCCGACCATTGGCCCGCGCGCTTCGATCCTTACTCTGATACCCATCAACTACGATAAACGTTCCCGGCAGAATCGTGTCCCGTGAGAGTCCACGGCGCAGCAGGGTATTCGGTGTGCCACCCTCGACCATCCAGGTCGTTTTGCTGCCGTCATCATTGGTGACCTCCAGATGGATCCAGGTATGAGGGTTCACCCACTCAACGCGCACAATTGGGCCGCGCAACAGCACCGGACGGTTAGGGTCAAATTCGGCGCTGAAGGCGTGATGGGCGACGGCCTGCATACCGACGCTTATCCACAGCCCGGCAGCAAGCAGTCCTGCTGCGGCGGTTTTAAGCCAAAAAGAAATTGATTTCATGATAGTGCTCCCTGTTTGTCTTCCGGCGGTTTATTGAGTCGGATTGGCGATGCCACCCGGGTCTTCGCCCCGGTATTCTGCTTCCAGTACACGAGCGCCCTTCATGATACCTTCCAGTGCATAGTTCGCTTCATGACAGGCATATTCGAACAGCTTGTTGTCGGTGCGTGGCCACGAGTACTCGCCGCTGAAAGAAGCAGTCCACACGGTAGGGTCTTCTACAGTAAAGCGGTAGATCACCTTGTCGGGGTTCTCGTACTCAAAGTATTCGGTGACTACCATGTTGGCCGAGCCGCGCGAGAAATTGGGAGTGTCCCTGAAGTTTGTCGTTTCAACTACCAGAGTGTCACCTTCCCACCAACCGATAGAATCGCCGAGCCATTTCTGAATGGTGGACGGATCATGCTCCGCATTCATTCTGACGATGCGCGCTTCGTGCACCATTTCAATCTGAATAAGAATGGTGTCTTCCGTTTGCACAATGCGCTTATGGTTGTTGTACAGTGCGGGAAGCATAGGCGGCCCTGCTGTGGAGCCGAACGACATGATGCAGCGCTCAGCAAATGGTCGGTTTTCAGGATTGTCGTAAGGGCCGGGCGCCTCCAATCCCGCATCCAGCCAGTAAGCCGTGCCATCATTCGCACCACCTTCCCGGCGCGGTGCTTCGCCTGCACCCAGGGCCGCACGACGCGCATCACGAAGTGCATCGGTTACCGGTGGCAACCTGCCGTTAAGGGGGTCGGTAATAATCGATGAGCGAAATTCACCGTTTATCCGGACCACATCCGTGCCGTTGTCTACCCAGAATGTGTTGTAGCCGCCGACGTTGCCGGCCGCACCGGTAGAACCATCTCCACCCTGAGGAGGTGCCGAGCGGTTGGGGTCACTGCCCACCTGATTCTCTTCCTTACGCTCGAATTCGGCATTGGCAATGCCAAAGGCTTCATCGTTGGTCAGGATAAGCCGATTTCCGAATTGTGAGGGACGTTGAAACGGCGTCAGCGTTGACACGTCGTAGGTGCCGGAAAAATCCGGTCTGCCATTGGCGGTGCGGGGAATTTCACCGTTCTGTGCCAGACTCATAGGCGCGATGCACAGCCCCGCAATCGCGGTAACCAGCAGGTAGGTGGAACGTTTTTTCGAAGTTTTCATGTCCATGCTCCTGAGCTTAATCTCGGGGAAGCGGGTATCTGCGATACTCACCATAAATCAGTTCTTCAACGAATTCGACGCAGCGAAAATCCATGATTCGGGCGTCAGGCTCCATGCGACGGTAGATAGGCATTTTGATGGTAAAGGGTTCAGTCAGAACCAGGGGATCTTCAATTGTCGCTTCGTAGTCGATGTGATTGGGGCCCATCAGGGTATAGCGCTCGGTGACTTTCATCTGATAGCTGTGATGACTGCCGGCGCGATCCAGCCAGGTGCCGTCGTGCAGTCCCGTCACTTCGACCACCAGAGTGTCTCCTTCCCAGCGTCCTGCTGACCACCCCATCCAGGAATCAAGCGGTGCCGGGCCCGGGTCTTCCAGGTAAATATCCCGCACGGCACCGGCAAATTGATAGGCAATAAAAAAATCGTTCTCACTCTGGATGATCTGAAAAGGATGGGGCAGGTAGGTCGCCCTCGGCACTCCCGGCATATAGCACTTTACTTCAGGATCCCGGGTGATCCAGTTCGCCGCATTGTCCTCTTTGACCCTGCGCGCCTGCTCGTTGTAGGGAATGCGGCCGCCACCTTCAATGACCCCCATGGAGCCGGGGACCGACAGAACGGCTCCGGCAGCGAGGGTTTCTGCGGCAGGCACCGCATTGACCGGGCCCTCCCGCATCATTACCGAGTGTCTTGCAATATGGGGTTCCAAATCCCAGTTTGCTTCATTCAAGACCTGCCAGACGCCGTTAAAATCAGGCAGTCCGTTTGAGAGGCGCGGAATTTCCTGAGCGCTCAGCGGGAGATGTCCTGTGAGCATCACCAACAGAACAGGCAGTCGGAGAGAACGAAAAGATGAGAGAAGCTTGAACGACATTGATGTCTCCGTGCAGGGTGCCATGATGCGAGATCTGGAACCTGATTGACTTGTTATTGTGATCGCCTCCGCGCCCGGTCGGCTGGATGACGATGGACGGCACCAGATGTGCTGCCGCAAGCCCCGATTGTGCCGTATGGTGCGCGAAAAGAAAAATCTGCTGTCCGTGCCCGGCACGACCGGATGATACTGGCCACGCGCACCACCGGATGCGATCGAGCCGTTTTATTCAGGTCGTACCATCGTGAAGCTGGAATCCGCGTCTACCCGCGCGTAATCATTGTACCCGAGTCGGCCGATCGGCATCATTTTAGCGACATCAATAAGGCCGTCTCCGGTGATTATGGCGTCATCAATGTGGACACCAATGACTTCTCCAAAGATCACCTTGTAGCCATCTGCCTGATCCCAGCCCGGTATCAGGGTGGTTTTAAGATACTTGCATTCCAGCTGAACCGGCGCTTCGGCAATCCTCGGCGCCTTGACCAGAGTGGAGCTGACGGGCGTCAGACCTGCCAGCGCAATCTCGTCCGCCTCCGGAGGCAGGGTGGCAGAAGAGAGATTCATCTGTTCTCTGAGCTCCCACGTTGCCAGATTGCAAACGAACTCACCGGTAGTTTCGACATTCCGGGCCGTGTCCTTGTTACGATCATCGGCACTGCCTGCACCTGCTGAAAACATAACGGTTGGGGGTCGGTAACACACGGCATTGAAAAAGCTGTACGGGGCCAGATTGAACACCCCGTCGCTGTCGACCGAGCTGATCCAGCCTATGGGCCGCGGGATCACCAGGCTATTGAAAGGGTTCTTGGGCAGTCCGTGGTTCTGGTTTTTCGGTTCATAGAACATGGGGCGGGCTCCATACGCAAGGTTGGCAAAGGCAGAGCGAATCATCTCGCATCCCGGTCTGCAAGCCAATGGCGAGGCTGCCGTCAGGCCGGCGGGACCTCATCTTGTCTGCTTCGCAATGCAGGAGTTTTGACCTTCCTGCGCCTGAAAATCCGGCGGTGCTTCCCGCCGGTTTTTCGTTACAATGGTTTCATGTCTCACTATCTGACAGCGCCCGTTTCAACTCCCGGTATGCCGGGCGGGATTCCTTACATCATTGTGAATGACGTTGCTGAGCGCTTCAGTTTTTACGGTTTGCGGGCAATTCTGGTCATATTTATGACCCAGTATCTGATGTCTTCGGACGGGCAGTTGGCGACGCTGGCCGATGAAGATGCGACGTCATATTTTCATCTGTTTACCGCAACTGCCTATTTTCTGCCGCTGCTTGGCGCGATCGTTGCTGACGCCTTCTGGGGCAAATACAAGACCATCATCTTGCTGTCGCTGGTGTATTGCGCAGGGCATTTCTCGCTGTTTCTGGACGATACCCAGATTGGCCTGTTTCTGGGTCTGACGCTGGTCGCGGTAGGTTCCGGGGGTATCAAGCCCTGTGTGGCCTCGAATGTCGGTGACCAGTTTGGCAGGACCAACAAGCATCTGCTGTCGCGGGCTTACAGCTGGTACTACCTTGGTATTAACCTCGGGTCGTCAACTTCTTCCCTGCTGACGCCCTGGCTGCTGGAACACTACGGGCCGGCTGTAGCTTTCGGTGTGCCCGGCGCTTTCATGGCGCTGGCGACGCTGACCTTTTGGGCAGGCCGCCGGGAATTTGTCCATATTCCGCCAGCAGGCAAGGGGTATCTGCAGGACATCACCGGCCCCGAAGGCCGGCGGGTGGTGAAGCGGCTGCTGGTGATTTATGTCTTGGTTGCGGCGTTCTGGTCCCTGTTCGATCAACAGGGCAGCACCTGGGTATTACAGGCGCAGAACATGGACAGGATGGTATTCGGAGTCGAGTTGCTGCCTGCACAGATTCTGGCAGCAAATCCGTTTTTGATCATCTTGCTTATACCGACCTTCACCTACCTGATCTATCCGGCAATGAACAGACTGTTCGAGGTTACCCCGGCCCGGAAGATGTGTATTGGCATGTTCCTCGCTCTGACGCCGTTTCTCGTCACTGCATGGTGTGAATCGCAAATTCAGCAGGGCCTGACGCCTCATATCAGCTGGCAGCTGCTGGCTTATCTTTTGCTCTCTATTGCTGAGGTAATGCTGGTGATTACGGTGATGGAGTTTTCCTATACGCAGGCGCCCAAGCGGATGAAGTCTCTGGTCATGTCCTTCTTTTACCTGTCGATTTCGGCAGGGAATGTCTTTACCGCGGTGGTCAACCAGATAATCCAAAACCCTGATGGTTCCACCAAGCTTGAAGGGGCCATGTATCATTTATTTTTTGCAGGCTTTATGGGGACTGCCGCGGTGCTCTTTGCATTTTACATGGCAAGCTATGATATGGACTTTATCATTCATGATGAGGTGGTCAGTAATGGCTGAGCAGAGGCAAAACTACAGCTACAGCAAAAGTGAGGCCCTGCTGCAAAGGGCTAAGAATGTGATTCCTAATGGCATCCCGGGACACTTCAATCCGGTGGCGCAGGTTCCAGCGGGAACGTACCCATTTTATGTGGACCGCGCGAAGGGCTCACGCTTCTGGGATGTAGATGGCAATGAATATATTGATTACCTGTGCGCTTATGGTCCCATGATTCTGGGATACGATAACGAAGTTATCGAACAGGCGGTACGAGAGCAGCTGGCCAAATCAGACACCTGCACACTTGCCTCTCCGGTGATGGTGGATCTGGCGGAATTGTTTGTGGATTTGATCCCCTGGGCGGATTGGGCGACCTTTGCGAAGAACGGCGCAGACGCGACCAACATGGCGGTCCTCATTGCACGCACGCACACGGGCCGTCGAAAACTGATCGCCATTGAAGGCGGGTATCATGGCAGTTCGCCCTGGATGCAGGCGAGAGGCCGCGCCGGAATCAGCGAGCGTGATCATCAGGAGTTGATTCGGATTCCGTGGAATGATCTTCCTGCCCTGCAGTCAGCACTGCTTGAGCATCCTGAAGAAATCGCTGCATTCATCAGCTCGCCCTATCATCATCCGGTTTATGAAGACAACGCCCTGCCGGATCCGGGATATTGGGAGGGCGTCCACGACATGTTGCGCAAGCATCGGGTGCTGTCAATCTGTGATGACGTGCGAGCGGGTTTTCGCCTGCATATGGAAGGTTCGCCCGCTTACTTTGGCTACAAGCCGGACCTCAGTTGCTACTGCAAGGCGATCGCCAATGGTTATCCGATTGCAGCTGTGGTCGGGCGCGGCGAACTCAAGGATGCGGCGGCCAGCGTTTTTCAGACCGGCAGCTTCTGGTTTTCAGCCGGACCTATGGCGGCAGCGCTGGCTTGCTTACGGGAGCTGAAGCGTGTTGACGCGCCTGCGCGCATTCTCAGGACAGGAACCGCGCTGTGGGGTGGTTTGCAATCGATCTCAGCCGACGCCGGCCACGAGCTGGTCGTCAGCGGAATTCCGTCAATGGCCTATTTGCGCACAGAGCACGAAGCCGGGCCCGGATTTCATCAGGCCCTCTGCGGTGAGTGCACGAGGCGCGGTTTGTTTTTAACTTCCCACCATAACCTGTTTGTTTCCGCGGCCCACACTGAGCAAGATCTCGCACAGAGCTTCGAGATATTTGCTGACGCCCTAAAGGCCGTCAAAAAACAATTTAAAGCCGGATCAAACCTGCGCGATTGAATGCGGAGCATGGCATGGGGGCCCGGACTCAGGGTTTGGTCCGCGTTTCCATCACGCAGAACACATATGCCAGCAGCTTTGCTGTTGCTTGTCTCATCCGGATCCGGCGCTGAGTTGCGATCAATACTGATGGGCCTAGCGAGCGCTGAGCCGGTTGGCTGCCAGCCAGTAAAAGATCAGTCCTGACCCGATAAATCCGAGGCTGAACAGCCCCTCAACCGGTCGACTGATCAGGGTGAAACCCAGAATCCAGCCGGTGAGCAGCAGATAGAGTAAAGGCGGCAGGGGGTAAAGAAACGTTCGGTAAGGCCGCTCCAGATCGGGCTGTCGATAGCGCAGTACGAAAATGCCTGCGATGGTAACGAAACTGTTGAGCGCGAGGGTAAACCCGGAAAAAACCAGCACGGACTCAAAGGTCGAAGAGAGGATAAACAGCAGCGCAACGGAAGACTGTATCCATATTGCGGTGGCAGGTATTCCGCTGCGGTTCTTACGGCCCAGTATTCCGATTGCGGGATAATCTTCGCCGATAACCTGAATCACTCTCGGACCCGCCATGGTCATTGCGCTGACAGTTGAGATGAGGAGCATGGCCAGAATCAGACCAGTGAGACGACCCGCCGTCTCTCCGAAGGCTGCCTGAGCCGCGATTGCTCCTACTTCAACCTGACCGGCCAGCAGGTCCATCGGCGCGGCATAAAGAAAAGAAAAATTAAGCCCAAGGTAAAGCAGGGTGACAACAGCCGTGCCAGAGATCAAAATCCAGGGAAGCGTCCGCTGGGGATCTTCGAGTTCGCTACTGAGATAAGTTGCTGCGTTCCATCCCGTGTAGGCAAAGGACACGTAGATGAGTGCCACAGCATAAGCGCCGCTGGTGATTGTTGCAAAATCGCCCTCGGTGGGCAGGAAACTCACTGGCTGTGGTGTGTCCACCGCTATCAGCGTGCCGAGGACAAAAGCGAGAATCACACCGATTTTCAGCAGGGTAAAAATAACCTGAGTGCCGCTGCTGTTCTTGTGATTGGTGGCGTGGACTCCTGTCAGCAGAATGAGAAGAGCTGCTGCAAGAAGCTTCTGAAAGTTTTCACTCAGGCCTTCCGGAAAGATAGAAGACGCATAAGCGGCAAACGTCATCGCAGCCAGCGCAACCGGTCCGGAAAAACCCACTGTCGAAGAAACCCAGCCCGACACAAACCCTGCAGCGGGATGATAAATTCGGCTGAGCAGGTTGTATTCTCCACCGGAGCGGGGCAGGGCGGCACCGAGTTCGCCGTAGGTCATAGCCCCACACAGGGCAGCTACGCCACCAATCGCCCAGAGGGCAAGCAAAGCAAAGCCGGAGCGGATATCAAGCAGTTGAAAACCGAGACTGGTGAAGACGCCGGTCCCTACCATATTGGCGATGACAACCGCGGTGAGGGTAGGGAATCTGAACTTATCTGAAGCCATATCAGTTGATACGGCGGGTCTCGCCGGGCACCATGAATAGATCTGCTCCGCGCAGCGGCCGTGGTCTCTGCATCGGATCTCCGGGGATCGTTCTGGGCACATGGATTCCGACATTTCGTTTGGCGCCGACCCGGTTTTCCAGAATATTCCTTCCTTCGCGGCTGCCAAAAAACCAGTACGGAGGAAAAGCCATATTCGGAGAGACCTGACCCCAGTAATCGGAATCGCGAGCGAAATGGACGTCATTAGAGTCGGCGTCCCCCATGTGCACAACCACGCTTCGTTCGTTAAGGGTGACGCGCCAGACGATATTCTGAACGTTCAGTCGGTCGGTTGGCCACCCGGAATGGGGTATCCGAACGGCCTCGACTTTCAACTTGTCCATCGAAAGGATGACAGGGGCATCCTGATACTCGAGGGCAACACCGTTTACCCGATCAAAAACCAGTTCTTGCTCAGGGTCCGCTATGGACCGCATGGCGAGAACTGCCTGCTGAGGTGCGTAGAGCATGATGTCGGGCTGCGCGATCAGCAGTCTGAGCATGTCGTCAGCAGAGAAATGGTCTCCGTGGAAGTGACTTACGAAAATCGCGTCGACGCCATCAAAAGGTTCGTCACCGGCAAACAGCGCCTCCCGCATCGCTTCGGGTACCAGCAGATACTGACCATAGCTCTCCGGGTACAGCGGGTCGAACAGCACCTTGGTGTCGCCGTCTGTAACCATCACTGCTTCGTTCGCCATGTAGAACGCCTGCTGCGCGTTCGCTTGGGTCGTAAGTGTCAGGATTGACGCAATGGCGACAGCGATTGATTTCAGTTTCACTGCTGTTTAATCGTCCTGATTTTGCGCTGCCAATCTCTCTTCGGCCCGGTGCCCGGACAGAATGTTGTACATGCCGTAGTTACCCTCATGACAGGCGTATTCATAGATTTTGTCGGGCGAATGGTCAAAAATAATCTCCCGGGTGTAGGGGGAGGTGAATTGTCCCGGATCGCTCGACGTGAGCTGATACTGCAGTGCGTTGTTGCTGATTCTGGTGAGACGCTCCACGTTGACTTTCCTGTCCGTCTCCGGGCTGGTGCTGCTGGCATCAGAATAATTCGTTGTTTCAATGACCAGGGTGTCGCCTTCCCACCAGCCGCGTGAATCGCCGTGCCAGAGTTTTACGCTGGCCGGTGCATGGGGTTGTTCGACGATCGGGATGATGCGCGCATCGTGGGCCATTTCCTGATAGATCACCACAGTGTCCCGCGACTGTACAATCTGCCAGTAGCTGTTGTAGCCCGAGCCGAGCCGGGGCGCTCCGAATGACAGGCAGCGCTCTCCCAGCGGTCGGTCCGTCCACGAGTCGGCCGGATGGGCCGCGCGCCATTCTCGCAGTTCCCGGGCGGCAGCAACTGCCGCTTCAGTCCGCGGAGGATATTTGCCGTTGGGAGGGTCTGTGATCTGCGAGGTACGGCGGTGCACGGTCCGCTCCGCCATCCACTGGGAGTCGTAGTTTCCGGTCGTTGGATCGTAGGAGTTGATTTCGCCGCTAAATACGGCTTCGAGAACGCCGCCACCAAACAGCGCATCTTCTCCGGCCGCCATAATTTCGCCGATTCGCTGTTGAATGAAAGCCATGTCTTCGTCAGTCAGCATTTCCTTGTTGCCGAAGACATCGGGTCTCTCAACCGGGGTGATGGTGTTATTTTCCCACACACCCTGCAGATCGGGATGTCCGTCGGGTGTTCGCGGGGCCTGATAGTTGTCGTCTGCCTGACCGTTTACTTGGCCGGAAATTGCTATAAATAGCAATAAAATCAATGAGCTGCTTTTTATTATTGTGCGGGTCATCGGGGCTGTCCTCTACGTTCAACCGTGGAGCTCTATCTTCAACTACTGACTGTCATTTCGCAAGCGCCCGGATCTGCACCAGAGCCGCATTCCGAAGGATAATTGCCGCTCAGTCTGCCCGGCTGGAGAGCCGCGACAGGCCGAACAGCAGGGCACCCAGAATGATCCAGAATACAATGATCGCCCACTCCTGTGGCCAGATCAGCGCAGATGGGCTGCCGGGGAAATAGAGTGCGCCGATGGCCACTGAGAGAACCAGCGCGAGATAACCGGTGAAACTGCCCCCGGGTGCCTGATAGGGCCGCTCCAGCTCGGGTTCGTTTTTGCGCAGCGCCAGAAAGGATAGGGCAACGAAGGCATAGGCCACAACGATGCCGAGCCCGCCTGCATTCACCAGCCAAACCAGTGCCGGCCGACCGAACAATGGTGAGATCACAGACAGCGCCCCGATCAGCAGAATCGCATTTTTGGGGGTGTGGTAGCGGGGATGGACTTCGGCCAGCGCTGCGGGGAGCATGCCCGCCTTTGCCATGGCATAGAGGGCCCGGCTGGCACCGACAATCAGAGCGTTCCAGCTGGTCACGATGCCAGCCAGCCCCGTCACCAGCAGAACAGTTTCGCCTAATTCGCCGTAAATCACGCCATTGGCTTCAGCTGTCACCAGATCAGCAGCGGCGAGCGTATTGCCGTCCATGACCAGCCCCACACCAATGATGATCAGGGCATACCAGGCAATGGCCATGATCACGGACAGAATCAGAGCGGTGCCGATATCGCGATACGGAAGATCAATTTCTTCCGCGGCCTGTGGAATGATGTCAAAGCCCACAAACATGAACGGCACCATGACCAGCACAATCGTGATACCGGTCGCTCCTTCGGCAAACAGCGGGTCGAGATTGGAGATCGAGCCGGTAACGCCCGCCCCGCCGACGAAGAAAAAGCCGACGATGAGGATCAGCAGCACGACCGTGGTTTGGACGATGGCAACAAATTTGACGCCGATGACATTCAGCATGGTCATGATGATGGCGCCGGCGATACCGGTAGCTACCCAGGTGGCATAAACATCCCAACCCGCAACAGTCCACAGATAGCCTATGTCCAGCCCGGGCACCAGCGAGTCCATGACCGTCGGCAGAGCAACCGCTTCAAAAGCGATAACAGACATATAGCCCAGGATGATTGCCCAGGTGCAAATAAACGAAGCCCGATAGCCGAGGGCTCTTTCGCTGTAGACATGCTCGCCCCCTGCGAAGGGGAGCGCGGACGACAGTTCTGCATACGTCAGGCCGACCACTGCAATGGCGCCACCGCCAAGCAGAAACGCGGTGATGGCCCCAAGAACACCTGCGGAAGTGATCCAGGTGCCGGTGAGGACCACCCAACTCCAGCCAATCATTGCGCCAAAGGCCAGGGCGACCACGTCCCGCCTGCCGAGAACGCGAAGAAAACTCGATTGTTGAGAACTGTCAGGCATAAAACTGTTTCCGGATTCTTGTCGTTTTTGTTTGTGGACCGGTCGGTAGTAGTCTATTCTTGGCCGCGCTCAGCGGGCGGCAGTACAAGAAGCACGAGGCGGCAGATTCGGGCGAAAACGCGCGATTTGCCCTTCATTGTCTGGCGGGCCGCATTGTTTGACTCAACCGCCTGTCAGTAAACCAATAACGTGAGGTTTTTACCAGCAATGAGACTGATCACCTTTTTCCTGATGGCAATGGCGCTCATTGCCTGCGAAGTGGACACCACCCCTCGGTTTGAACGGATGAGTTTCGAGGAACTGGCGGATTACAACCGGGGCAAGCCGCTCAGTCAGATGATTGTATGCGATGATGAAAACCGCTCTTTCAGCCGGGTCCGCCGGCGTCGCTGTATGACGGTGGAGGCGCGGTACGGATCCCGGGAACAGATCGGGCAACTCGGTGTGCTGAACTCCATTCCCGGCTATTCGGGCGTCGAATAAGCCGTACTTTCTTCATTCCTTCCCTGTCCTGCGCCGCACCGGGGTGCGGTGCTGACGGGTGTGAACCCTTCCGGACCGGCAGTGCTGACCGGCTGAAAAGATTCGTCTTCAGGCTCAGGACACTGCGCGCTACGGCGAGTCTCGGTCGTAGACCAGCGAACCCCCTATCCAGGTTTTTTCGACGTCCACCTCCATAATGCGTTCCGGATCAATAGACAGCAAATCTTCCGACAGCAATACCATGTCGGCAAACTTGCCGACCTCCAGCGTGCCTTTTTTGTCTTCTTCAAAGTTGAGGTAGGCCCCCAGCGCCGTGTAGGCGCGGATGGCTTCTTCCATGGAGATGGCTTCGTCCGCTCCGTACACGGTGCCAGTCATCCCTTTGCGGGTTACGGCGGCGTAAATACCCACCAGCGGTCCGATCGGCAGGATATCGCTGGAAATGGCGACGGTTATTCCATGATCCATCGGGCCGCGCAGTGGATTGTTGTGCTGCAGTCTCCAGCCATCGAGGTTTTCGGCGTAGCGCCCTTCGAGGGTATAGGTGAAATTCGGCTGTTGGGTAATGTGGATGGCATGCTCTGCCATCAGTTCCATCGTCAGTTCCGGCGGTCTCATGGAGAAGTGGTTCAGGTAATGGCGGTGATCCTCCCGCGGGTTACGTTCCAGAGCATCGGCCAGCGTATTGACTACCAGTACGATGGCCGCATCACCAATGGCGTGGATGCCCATCTGGTAGCCGGCATCATGAATTTCATTGAGGTGGGCAACCAGTTCGCCTTCCGGCATGTTGAGATAACCCCGATATTCGCCCTGATTGACGTAGGGCTCGAGGGTATAGGCAGCCGGTCCGGTGAAACCGCCGTCAGCGAAGACCTTGATTGGACCCGGCTTCAGAAAGTCGTTGCCCTCCCCGACCCGTGCGTTGAGGGCATTGATGGCATCAGGGTCATACCACTGGAACTGGAGTGCCGATCGCGGCAGCGCCAGCGCGTTATTCTGGTAGAGGTCCTCGAACATCTCGTAGTCATCGACGGTTTTTGAGGCATCCGTGATTGAGGTAATGCCTTTGGCCAGCAGCGCATTGAGGTTCACTTCCAGACTGGCGATGATTTCCTCATAAGTGGAATCTGGTACCAGTCTTCCAACAATGCTCTGGCGCTCCCTGATGACGCCATTCAGCTGTCCGTCTTCTCCTACTTCAATCACGCCGCCTTCCGGCTGCGGGGTGTCCAGAGTAATTTCCGCAAGCTGCAGTGCCAACGAGTTGGTTACTGCGCTGTGCCCCCCTGCACGGGTCAGAATGACCGGATTGTTCGGAGCCACTGCATCCAGATCGACGCGCAGCGGTCGTCTCCCTTCATCGAGTTCGTCTTCGGACCAGCCATAGCCGGTGATCCACTCACCTTCGCCAATCTCTTCGATTTTGGCCGTGATTAGCTGTTGAATTTCTGCAATGGAGGTGACTTCGCTCAGTTCGATATAGCGCTGTGGCCGCCCGCGGATGTGTGTGTGAGAGTCGTTGAAACCGGGTATGACAAGTTTGCCGCCGAGATCAACCGTCTCTTCGGCATCAAACTGTTCAGTCAGGCTGCTATCACCGGTTGCCACGATCAGCCCGTCAGTGACGACCAGGGTGTCGACCAGAGAGAAGGCTTCGTCAGCTACGAAAATTTTGCCGTTGGTCAGAATGAGATCAGCGGGACTCGCGGCGCCCATTGGCTCTGATTCCTGTCCGCCGCAGGCGGTCAGGAAAATCAGAATGAAAGGTACAAAAATAGCGGTTCTCACTTTATTCATTAGCGTGGCAACCTCTCCGGTCAGTGTTTCAGACCAACAAATTTTCCTTGTGCACGTAATCCAGAGTCTGACCCAGAGCCAGGTCAAACATGCTGATCATCTCGTCAACCTGCTCCCGGCTGATAATCAACGGGGGACAGAAGGCGATACAGTTGCCGCTGACTGCCCTGATGAGTAAGCCGTTGTCCTGACAGTACTGTTTGGCTGTGGCGCCAACCTTGCCATCGGAGAAGCTGATTCGCTGGTCCTTGTTGGCTACCAGCTCAACCGCAGCAATCAGCCCTTTGCCGCGGACCTCACCAACCAGCGGGTGGCTTTCGTACTCTCGCAGACGGCTTTGCATATAGGCGCCGACCTGAGCGGCATGTTCAAACAGCTGCTCCCTCTGATAAATTTCAAGAGCTTTAAGCGCCGCCGCTGCCGCAACCGGATGACCTGTATAGGTATAACCGTGGCCGAAAATGCCCAGTTGATTGCTGGGTTCGCGCATCGCTTCATACATGAAGCCGGGCACGACAGCCGCGCTGACCGGTATATAGGCTGCGGACAGCTGTTTTGCCAGACTCATCAGATCAGGTTTGATGCCCATGGTGTTTGAGCCAAAGTCATTCCCGGTCCGGCCGAATCCGCAAATGACTTCATCAGCCCAGAACAGGATGTCGTGCTTCTTCAGCACCTCCTGCACTGCGGGATAGTAACTGTCCGGAGCGACAACGACACCGGCGGCACCGCCGATAGGCTCGGCAATGAAGGCGGCGATGGTGTCGGCTCCCTCTCGCTCGATCAGCTGTTCAAGCTCATTAACGAGGCGTGCGACAAACGCTGCTTCCGATTCGCCATCCTGCTGTCCGTGATAATAGTGTGGGGTGGAAACGCGCAGGATCCCCAGAGCATCGGTTGGCACATCAAAGTGCGTGTGCATGACCGGCAAGCCGGTCAGCGCCGCCGCGGCCATAGTGACACCGTGATAGGAGCGCTCCAGCGCAATGATTTTTTTCTTCTGAGGTCTGCCCGTTACATTGAAGTAATACCGGAGCATCTTGATCTGCGAGTCATTGGCTTCGCTGCCAGAATTGGCGAAAAACATTTTGGCGTCGCTCACCGGCACCATCTCGCTGAGCCGGTCGGCCAGGTTCATCGCGACCTGATGGGTACGTCCCCCGAACATATGGCTGTAAGGCAGCGTGCGAAGCTGTTGGGTAATGGCTTCGATCATCTCTTCGTTGCCGTAGCCGAGGGCTGCACACCACAGGGCCGAGAGACCCTCAAGGTACTGCTTGCCCTGTTTGTCGTAAACATAGATGCCATCGCCGCGGACGATGTTCAGTTGCTCAACCTGGGTGAGGTTGGTCGTGGGATAGATAAGTGAAGTCATAGCCGCAGAATAAAACAGCACACTTTCTAATACCAGAGGGCTGAGTGCCCGGACTGATCCACTTTCGGCGCGCCGGACCGGGGCATCCGTGACGGGCCCGAAGGCGCTGATTCCGGATCGGCTTTTGCGCTTCAATTCGGGTCGGTTTTGACGCTAGACTAAAGTCCGCAGTCAGACCGGAGAATCCGAAGCAATGAAATCAGGGCGAAGACACACAACAATCGAGACTTTACTGGGCGTGCTGGTTTGCGGGCTGCTTGCTCACACGGGGCTGGTGCAGGCACAGCCCAATCCCTATCAGGTTGTTTATCACTGGGGAGAGTTGCCCGGCGGTCGTCCCATGGGAGTGGTTACCGGCGTGCAGCCGGATCCGGATGGCGAACACATCTGGATAGTCGAGCGATGTGGGGCCAATCAGTGTGCCGGATCGGCGCTGAATCCAATCCATAAACTGGATAGTGAGGGGCGCACGGTCAAGTCGATTGGTGCAGGTCTTTTCGCCTGGCCTCACGGATTTGATATGGACGCTGACGGAAATCTCTGGGTTACCGAGGGCGCGCCTGAGGGCGATGCCCGGGGAGAACCCGGATCGGAACTCGGGATGGGCCATCAGATCATTAAGCTGAATCAGGATGGCGAGGTGCTGATGCGTCTCGGCCAGGCGGGAGTTCCGGGTGATGATGCAGAGCATTTCAACGGGCCTGCTGCCGTACTGATTGGGCCAACCGGAGAAATCTGGGTCGCTGATGGCCACCGAGGCGGAAATAACCGGATCATGAAGTTTTCAACAGGAGGTGAGCTGCTATTACAGCTCGGGGGTGGCATTGAGGACACCAGCAGGGAAAGCGGTCTGTTCAATGACCCGCACGATCTGAAGATGGATTCACAGGGACGCCTGTTCGTTGCGGACCGTGGTAATAACCGCATTCAGATCTTTTCTCAGGAAGGACAGCTGCTCGATATCTGGACGCAATTCGGAAGACCGAGCGGTCTGTGGATTGACGCCGACGACACGCTCTACGTCGCCGATGGCATGTCCGGTGAGCAATGGAACCGCGGTTGGGAAAGGGGCATCCGTATTGGGGATGCCCGAACAGGATATGTCACCGAGTTCATACCGGATTATGAAATTCCCAACGGCAGCGGAATCGAGTTTCTTGCATCAGACCGCAGCGGAAACATCTTCGCCGGTCAGGTCGGGCGGCAGCGCTTTGAGAAGTACATACGGATCAGACCATGATGTCGGGCCCGACAATTGCCGCATAAATTCTCTGTTACTCGAACAGGCTTATCTGAGTCATGAACGATTCGATATGCTGCGGCATGGGAATATTGGCTTCCAGCTGCGGGCAGGGCTCCACTGATTCGGCCAGTGTGTTCAGATTGATCACGCCGGCCCAGATTCCGTTATCGTAATCGCTGTCCTTGTCTTTTGGTGGCCCACTTCGCACTTTGGCGACCGCCTCGTCAATGGGTATTTTGATCAGCAGGGTCGCGTTAAGCTCCTGCGGCGTCGCTGCGCGAATCGTGGGCGCGCGGCCCGGGACAATCTGGTTGATGAAGGCATCGAGGATTTCCGCTTTGTTTTCTTCTACCCGTTCGGCCTTGCCGAACACCGTCACCGACCGGTAGTTGACCGAGTGGTTAAAACCGGTGCGGGCCAGCACGAGGCCATCCAGCAGGGTCATACTGATACAGGCGGTTTGTCCATCCAGCAGCGCGTTCAGCATCTGATTCTGCAGATGTCCATGCAGATAGAGGGCATCGCCAATTCGCACGTAGGCATTGGGTAAGACTCTGGCTTCCCCGTTAATGGTGTAGCCGACCTGACATAAAAACGATTTATCAAGCAGGGAATAAATTTCGTCACGCCGGTAAATGCCGCGACCACTGTAGCGGGAAACTCTGGTGCGTTCCGACGGTTGCTGATCTGTCATTGGTGTTTCTCATTGTCGCTTGGCTGGCCGGACGGATTGTCCGGGTCTGTTTAATACCCAGTATACATGGTCCGCCGGATTTGCTACCAAGTTGTCTGACATACCCCGACAGTCAGGAGGAAGCAGATGGTATTCAATAACGTGTTACTGAGAGCCAAAGATCCACAGCGGGTCACCGAAATTTCCGGACTGCTCAGGCAGCAGGCATCCCTGTCATCAGAGGAGCCCGGCTGCGAGCAGTTTGACGTCTACCAGTCTGAAACAGAGCCTGAGTTGTTTCTTTTAATTGAAGTCTGGGCCTCTGAGGGGCATCTGGCACAGCACAGGAAAGCGGAAGCCTTCACGCAACTGTATCAGCCGAAGGTGCTGCCACTGGTGCACCGTGAGCCTCATCTGTGCCGCAGGATCTGGCCAAGCCCAGACTGAATTGGATTCCCTTCGCTAAAAATGGAATGATGGGCAGGTTTTCGACCCACGTATTGCAGGAGTTAGCTATGAAAAGAATCATCAAACTGGGCATTTCAGGTCTCGCATCCTCGCTGACCCTGTTTGCCCTGCATTCGGCGCAGGCCCAATCTTCAGCGGATCTTGTGGCAGCCGCCCTCAGTCATCCTGACCGACCCAGCGAAGAGGCGCAGGATGACGCACGCCGCATGCCACTGGAAGTGCTCAGTTTTGCCGGGCTGTCGGCCGGTATGGACGTACTGGAGATGGAAGCGGGAGGCGGATGGTACACCGAGATAATGAGTCGGGCAGTCGGGGCCGGTGGCAGTGTTACCATGCAGAATCCTCCGGCTTTTGAGAGCTTTACCGGCGATGCGGACAATGACCGTGCCGCCAGACTCTCAAACGTCACACTCAGCACAACCAATTTTGACGAACTGGAGCCTGCCAGCGGCTCGATAGACCTGGTTACCTGGATTCTGGGTCCCCATGAGTTGTGGTTCGCGCCGGGTGGTAATTCTCTGGGGGATCCCACAGAAACCTTCAATGAAATTGCTCGGGTGTTGAAGCCCGGCGGCAGACTGCTCGCCGTTGACCATCAGGCAGCGGCAGACTCGGGACCGGAGGTAGGGGGCAGCCTGCACCGCATTCGCGATGATCTGATCACTGACTATGCAGAGGCCGCGGGTCTGCGTGTGATCCGCAGTTCAGCGATGCACATGAACGCGGAAGACCCGCTCGATAACGGGGTTTTTGATCCCTCTATTCAGGGTCGCACCAGCAAATTCGTCGTACTTTACGAGAAGTAATCGCGCCGCAGCCGCGTCAACCGGTGGCGCGGCTGTGCGCTCTTCAGGACAAGGCGAGCCGCCGGGTCAGGCTGCTGCGCGCCTGCCCTATAAATCCTGAAAAGTAATTTTGCCCCCCACGATGGTCATGACGTTTCTGGCGGTGAGGATATCCGCTTCAGGGATGGTCATGAGGTCGCTGTCGAACACCGTAAAATCCGCCAGCTTTCCTGCTTCTACCGAGCCTCGCAGATGCTCTTGAAAGGCGCCATGTGCCGGCCAGATAGTGAACATTTTCAGCGCGGTCTCGCGGGACACTGCCAGCTCCGGATGCCAACCGGGACCGTCTGTGCCGTCCAGACGTTTGCGCGTGACGGCGGCATAGAACTCAATACGAGGGTCGCCCATTTCAACCGGCGCATCTGATCCACCAATAATCATCAGTCCGCGGTCGACTAGTTGCTGCCAGGGATAGGCATAGCCGAGACGGTCGGGGCCCAGCCGGTCCGGAGCGAAGTTCAGGTCGCCAATGCCATGACTGGGCTGCATGGAGGGAAAGACTCCCATCTCCACGAACCTCGCCTGATCGGAAGGGGGAATGATCTGGGCGTGCTCCATCCGCCATCGCAAATCGGTGCTGGACCATTCGGATTCCGGCAGTGCATTCCGTGCTTCGGCATACCAGTCCAGCAGCGTTCGCACGGCGCGGTCGCCAATGACATGGGTCCAGATTTGCAGGCCTTGCCGCAGTGACGCGGCAAGAACTGGCATGACTTGCTCTTTGGTTGTGCGGTTCATAAAACCGTTGTGATCTGCATCAGAATAATTCGCCAGTAAGGCAGCGCCTCTTGATCCCAGAGTGCCATCGATGAACACCTTGATGCCCCGCAGATCAAAGAAGTGGTCTGGGGTGGTTTCCCTGCCACGTTCGATCATCAAATCCGCTTCCTGCACCAGCGCAGCGGCATAGACCCGATGTGCCATGTTCCCTTCGGCATGGATTTCTTTAAGCAGGTCAATCTGTCTGAATGCCATGCCCGCGTCATGGGTCTGAGTCCAGCCAAGCGCGGCATTAGCCTGCAGACCTCGCTCGAGATTGTCTTTGATGTAGTCATCGGTTTCGGGGGGGATGAGCTCACGAAAGACATTCATCGCATTAGCCAGCACATAGCCGGTTGGTGTGCCGTCGAGGTCTCGCTCAAAGCGCCCTCCTTCAGGGTCGGGCGTGCTTGCGGTGATGCCTGCCAATTCCAGTGCCCGGGAATTGACGAGTGCCGAGACGCCATCTGCCCGCGGCATGAACAGAGGTTTGTTCCGGGTGAATGCGTCTACGTCGAACTTGTTGAGAAAGCGCTGCTGGTCGGTCCACTCCCGTTCGATCCATCCGCGGCCCTGCACCCAGTCTCCTTCGGGAATGGTCTCTGCCCAGTCCTCGATGGCTGCCACTGTTTCTGCCAGCGTCGGAATACCGAACAGGCTGAGGGTTTTTGTCCGGCGACCGATACCTTCCAGATGCTGGTGGGCATCAGTGAAGCCGGCGAATACCGTCCGCCCGGTCAGATCGAAAATCTGCGCACTGCTGCACAGGTAGGGCTCGATGCCCGATTCATCGCCGACATAGACAATGCGGTCTCCCAGCACTGCCAGAGCGCTGGCAGTCCACTGGTTGTCGTTGGCGGTGTAAATCGTGGTGTTGTGAAGTACCAGATCAGCAGCATCACAGTCAGCGCCTGCGTTTTGCGTTGCCAGGCCGGGCTCAATGCCCGGGGTCTGATCGCTGCAGGCCGCCGGGAGCAGGCAGATGGAAAGCCCGAACGCGGCCGATCGAAACCTGTGAGACATGTCGCTATTCTCCCTTTTGCACGTTGACGATTGGTGGAGGGTCAAAATAACCGATCCTGACGGCAGACTGAAGGCGGATCTCGCGGCTGAATTGCCGGCCATGGGGCTCAGCGTCCGCCTGCCGATTTGTCACGGGTCTTCACATTTGGGTGCTGACCAGCATGGTTCGCTCGTCCTGCTTCGGAAGTAGCCGTGCTGAGAGGGTGGACATCGACGTTTGCCAGTTACCTCAAGAGTCGTACAATGGGGTCTCACTTAAATCCACAAGTCTTGAGAGAGCCAGTCATGCCAAGAATTATCCTGCTAAGCGTGTTCGCCTTATTTTGCACCCTGCCAGCGTCCGCGCAACAAAATGCTGAACCCTGCGGCCCTGCGGCCGATTTGTCTGAGGATTTCAGCAAAAATGTTGACGCCGGTTCGCGTTGTTTTGAGCTTCGCATGTACACGGCTGAGCCTGCGGTGGATGGCGAGGGCGGTATTGATAACCTGCACCAGCGGTTCCGTGAGGAGGAAGTGGCCATTTTTGAGAAGCATGGTGCCGAGGTTGTCGCTGTATGGCAGCGTCTGGACAACCCGAATACGCTGGTCTGGATGCTGGCCTATCGAGATCGGGCCCACCGCCAGGAAGTCTGGGAAGCGTTTGCTGCGGATCCCGCCTGGCATGCGCTGCGGGAAAAATACGCGGTACCTTTGTCGGCAGAAGCTTACATGATGAGCGCTACCGATTACTCCAAACTCAAGTGAGAGCCTGACCGGCTTCCGGGGTGACACCGCCTATATCAGTGGAACGGAGGCGGGCTCGACCTATGCTAACGGCTAAGGTGCGCTAACTGACTCTGGCAGGGCGTAGGCATAGACCCAACCTCCACCCACTTCAGACTCCTCGCCCCCTTCATTGACCTGAGTCTCCAGCTGCAGAATGCCGCCGCCTTCCGGCACCGTGACAATGACGTACTGCCGTCCCGACTTCGGACTGACATAGCTCATTGGCGTCGCGGTTGAGGCGGCTGGCAGCTCATCCGTCCAGAGTTCCTGACCATTCAGGACATCGATGGCTCTGACTTTGCTGTCCGTTACGCCCGCGTTAAAAATCAGTCCGCCTCCTGTGACCATGGAACCGGCAGTGTAGAACATGCCCATCGGCAAGGGCAGTTTGGTGGGGATCCCTAAAGGCCCCATGTCGGTTGTGGTTCCCAGTGGACGGCGCCAGAGAACTTCCTGACTGGCAAGATCGACCACTGCGATTTCCCCATAGGGCGGTTTGAGACAGGGAGCGAAGACAGAAGATAGAAAGAAGAACGAATAGACCGCATAGGGCGTTCCGGTCTGGGTGCCGCCGATGCCGTAGTTGTATCCTGTTTCTGTTTCGGCCCTCGGAATGAGGCGCACGACAGAGGGGTTGTGCAGAGAATTAACTACCATCAGGTGGTTGACCTCGTCCACAGCCACGCTACCCCAGTTCATTCCGCCACCGACGCCCGGGTAGTACAGTGAACCGTAACCGGTGGTTGGCGGCGTCAGGGGTCCCTCGTAGCGCATCCGCTTGAACTGAATGCGACAGGAAGCATGATCAAAAGGCGTGATGCCCCACATGTCAGCTTCTCTGAGTCGTTCATGATCAAATCTCGGCATGCCCACCGAAAAAGGCTGAGTCGGGGCGGTAAATTCTTCAGGAATGTCGGTTTGTGGTGTTGGCAGTTCCGCAACCTCGGTAACCGGCTCACCGGTTTCCCGATCGAGGACAAAAATCTGTGCTCGCTTGGTCGGGACGATGACCACTTTACGCAGTGCGCCATTGATCGGGATGTCTGCCAGAGTCGGTTGTGATGGAACGTCATAGTCCCAAATGTCATGGTGCGTGGTCTGGAAATGCCAGCGCACGCGACCGGTTTCAGTGTCCAGCGCGACGACCGAACTGGCGTACTTTTCCATGGCCTCGCTGCGGTGCCCGCCAAAATAATCTGGCGTTGCATTGCCTGTGGGGACGTAGACCAGTCCCAGCTCCTCATCCGTACTGGTCAGGCTCCAGACGTTTGGCGTTCCCCGCGTGTAGGTCTCACCCTTCGCAGGAAGGCCTATGCGGTCCTCCCGTCCCATGTCCCAGGCCCATTTCAGTGCACCGGTCACCGGATCGAAACCCCGGACGACGCCGGACGGTTCTTCGGTTTCCTGGTTATCCAGGACCCAGCCGCCTAAGACGAGAGTATCGTTAGCGACAGTGGGGGGAGAGGTCACAAAATAGTAACCGGGCTTGATTTCCCCCATGCCCGTCAGCAGATTGACCTCTCCCTCATCGCCAAAGTCTGAGCAGGTTTCGCCAGTTTCCTTGCTCACCGCAATCAGCCTCGCGTCCGTTGTGGCCGTGATTATTCGCTCCGAACAGTTGCTGTCGCTGTCGGCCTGCTCTGGCGGGCTGGCATAGTAGGTGACGCCACGGCAGGTGTCCCAGAACCCGATTCGCGCAGACTGGATTTCCGGATCATATCGCCAGCGCTCCTCGCCGCTGTCCGGATCGAGTGCCAGAATGACGTTTCGACCGGTACACAGATAGAGCCCATCATCGATTTGAATCGGTGTGCCTTTAAACTCTCCGGGTATACCTGTTCTGGTGGTCCATGCAGGCTCCAGTTGTCCCACGTTGGTGGTGTTGATCTGTGCGGTGGGGGCAAAGCGTGTGCCGCGCTGGCTTGCCCCATAATGTCGCCATTGGCCAGTGTCATCGAAGACCTGCCCCGTGCCCGCTGCAGTGGGCACCTTGACTTCGTATCTGCCATTGGTGGCGAATAGGGCAACAACCAGGATCGCCAGAACGGCGCCGACCGGACGGGTAGCCGGCAGCTGTAGTAAGGCATCAGGCTCTCGCTGCAGCAGACCCCGTCTGACTCTGGGTAACAAAAACCACAGGCCCAGAACAGTGAACAGACCAACGCGCGGCATGAGTTGCCAGGGGTCAAGACCCACTTCGAACAGGGCCCAGAGGTAGGTCACACCCAGGAAAGCGCCGTACAGTTTTGCGCCCTCCGGTTTGCCCCGAAACAGCAGTAGGGCGACTGCGATCAGGAGCAGACCCGCAACCAGATAGTAGGGCGAACCTCCCAGAGAGGCCAGTGTCCACCCCTGAATGCTCAACCCAACCCCGCATAAAGTCAGTACCACAGCTAACAGCCGCGGTTTCACATAATTACCCTGTGCCTGAGACAACGAAATCTCTCCTGTTAACGTCCACTCGTGCGAAGATGATCGCACAGATCGGGTCAATGCTCGATACGGTGTGGTCTGTTTTACGGGTTGTACCCTGTTGCGCATTCTGCGATAGGCGTGGACCTTCCCAGCCAGAGACTTTATGCTCTGTCACATAATAAAAAGGAACTGATCATGCCTCGTAACCTATCCCGAACCGCCCTGGTCACAGGGTTGGCACTGCTGGCCCCGTTCGCGATGCACGCGCAGGATTCGCAGCAGCTGCTGGAAGCGTATACCCCCGTCACTTACGAAGAAATTGAAAATCCCGACCCCAGCGAGTGGTTAATGTGGCGACGTACCCAGAATCATTGGGGCTATAGCCCGCTCGATCAGATCAACAAAGAGTCAGTGGGCGACCTCCGGCTGGCCTGGGCCTGGACCATGGAGCCGGGCATGCAGGAGACAACTCCGCTGGTGCGAGATGGCATCATGTTCCTGCCTCAGGCCTGCGACTTCATTGAGGCAGTGGATGCCCGCGATGGAACTCCCATCTGGGAATATCGGCGTGAGCGGGTCGATCACGCAGCGTCATTGTCCTGTGCCAATCGCAATGCGACGCTCTATGGCGACAAGCTTTACATCGCAACCGGTGACGCCTATCTGGTGGCGCTGAGTGCCCTGACGGGGGAGGTGAGCTGGGAACGGCAGATCGGTGACTGGACAATTGGTCAGCACTATTCAGGCGGACCGCAGATACTCGATGGCAAAGTGGTTGTCGGGATGTCCGGCTGCTATTACATCAATACCGGCTGCTGGATTACCGCACACGATCCGGAGACCGGAGAGGAGATCTGGCGAACCAACACGGTGCCGAAAATCGGGGAGCCGGGTGGTGAGACCTGGGGCGACGTGCCCAATGAGGAGCGAAGGGGGGGCTCTGCGTGGATGCCGTCGAGCTACGACCCTGAGCTGGATATGATTTATGTGGGGGTTGCCGTACCTATTCCCTGGGGTGAAATTCAGCGGGATACCCGCGGTGGAGACGTTCTGTATACGAACTCGACACTGGCGCTCAATGCCGACACCGGTGAAATTGAATGGTATTTCCAGTACATACCAGGGGGAAATTGGGATCTGGATCATCCCTTTGAACGGATCATTGTAGAGTCAGAGGTGATTCCGGATGCGGATTCTGTCGACTGGATCAATCCGAATATTGTCTCCAACGAAAGTCGAAAGCTGATTACCGGTGTTCCCGGGAAAACCGGCATCGTCTGGACTCTTGATGCCGCTACCGGCGAGTTTTTATGGGCTAAGGAAACCAGCTATCAGAACGTCATTGTTGGCGTGGATATCGAAAATCACAAAGGCATCACCAATGAGAATCTTGAGATTACCGAAATCCGCCAGCGGCGCTTCGTCTGCCCGTCTACCACCGGCGGTATCAACTGGAATTCGGTTGGCTACAGTCCTGATACGAACGCTTTGTATGTACCCAGTAACAACGTCTGCATGGATTACTACCTGAATCCGGTGGATCCTGTGCTTGGTGGCTATCACAGTTCCGCGACCCAGAGAAAACTGCCGCCGGAAGATTTCGACGGGCAGGTGGGTATGTTCTCCGCGATTGATGTCGCAACCGGCGAAGAAAAGTGGACCTACCGGCAGCGTGCTGGAGTTGCCGGTTCGGTGCTGACCACCGGCGGCGGCCTGGTTTTTGTCTCCGACGATGCGCGACGTTTTCGCGCCTTTGACGCGGATTCAGGCGAGGTGCTCTGGGAGCAGATTCTGAACTCCTCCGCGGGCGGGTTTCCGATGACCTATGAGCTAGATGGGGTTCAGTATCTGGCAATCGCTGCCGGCGGCGGGGTCAACTACCGGATGATGACGCCTGAAATCCGTCAGCGACGGGGTGGCAATATCCTTTACGTCTTCAGGCTGCCCTGAACGCTGAGGTGTTTCAGAAGTCCCGTCGGCGGGTATCGCTGACTGAACCGTTTATTTGTTGCGCCAGTTCGGGGGGCGCTTCTCTCGAAACGCAAGCCGCGCTTCTTTGCTGTCTTCGCTGGAAAAGGCTTCTGACAGCGCCTTGAGTGCGACATCTGGCACCTCTGAGAACGCCATGTCCTCCATTTTGAAAAGCAGCTTGCGGGTTCTTTTGATCGCAAGCGGAGACATCGCAGCAATTTTGGCAGCCATGCTCAGGGTTTCTGCTTCCAGAGAAGCGGCCGGCACAGTTTTGGTAATAAGACCCATGCTGGAAGCGTCGAGAGCGCTGATCGGCTCGCCGGTATAGATCAGTTCTGCCGCTTTCATTCTGCCGATCAGACGCTGCAAAAACCAGACATGCATACCGGGAGGGCCCGCCAGATTGGGAACGGCCGGGTAGCCGAAATCAGCATTATCTGCGGCGATGATCAGATCTCCGGCAAAAGCCAGAGTGCAGGCACCTTCCCGGGCATAGCCCTGCACCATAGTGATCAGCGGTTTAGAAAGAGACCGGCAAATCGCCAGGGTGTCGACGTAGAACAGGCGAAGAAATTTCTCCATTTCCTCCTGTTCAAACGCTTCTACAAATTTGATGTCCAGCCCCCCTGAGAGACCTTTGCCGCTTCCCGATAAAATGATCACTCTGCAGTCAGGATCGGCTTCTGCCTGCTGCAGCGCGTGGTGATATTCGCGCGTCAGGACCTCATCAATGAGATTCAGGGGCGGCCGGTCCAGCACAATATGCGCGATTCCCTCAGCAACGCGGTAACGCAGAGCACTGTAGGGTGATTCACACATTTATTGCCGGATGCCGGTGATGGTGAGGTTGCCGGACTGGGTATACAGGGTGCCGGCGAACCGGTTCCCGTTAACGGTGCCATTGAAATTGAGGCGCTGCACAGACCCGGCCGGCTCCAGCGGGTTAGTCGCGTTTGCTGACCAGGACATGCGGCTGCCGGCGAGTTCGAGTTCATCGATCTGCAGACTGAGCTCCCCTTCCACCTTGACGCCGCTTCCTTCGCTGATGTGCCAGACTCCGGCGCGTTGCTGGTCGGGAAGCTCATAGACGACATCCCAGCTGCCCTCTGCGACATACGGGATATCGCAGCTCAGAAGAAAAAGAGACACGCAAAACAGCATCAGCGGGCGGCGAGCTAATGTCAGGAAGGTTTTCGTTCTCAATGATTCATGCATAGATGTTTCGCTCATTGGACAAGGTGGCTGTGGCTGGCCGGAAGGATAACCGATCCCAGCGAGCTTTCGATGATTTCCCGAATCTCGTCGGCCAGCTGCTTATAGAAGTTCCTGACCGGCGAGGTGTTACGCCAGACCAGCGCATGGTTGCGAACCACATTGATGCCTTCCACATCTGTGACCCGTAGCTCTTTCTTGTCCCGGATCTCTGACTTGACGTAGAGCGCAGGCAGAAAGGCGATACCCATGCCCATTACCACCATCTGTCTGAGGGTGTCGAGGCTGGTCCCTTCGTAGTCTCTCAGGACTACTGCCCCCACTCGCTCGCACAGCTCCGTAATTTGGCGGTGGAAAAGGTGATGTTCGCTGATCGTCAGGACCGGTTCTCCGAGCAGGTCCATGCGGTTTATCCGGGTCTTGTTGCCCAACCGGTGATCTTTGGCCAGCGCCAGTTTCAGAGGCTCCCGAAACAAAGGAGCGACCACGAGCTCTTTGGACATGATTGGCAGGGTAGTGAGAATCAGATCATGCTGACCGTTGATCAGGCCGGTTTCAAGATCACTGGGTGGGTCCTCGCGCACATACAGTTTCAGATCGGTGTAGCGCTGGTGTACAGGGTTCAGAATATGAGGAAGCAGATAGGGCCCCAGCGTCGGGGTGACGCCAAGTCGATAGGTCCCCATGCCGCCTCCGGAAAGCAGTGCGGCCTGAGTGGTAAATCCCTGCGCTTCCTCAAGCACCCGCCGTGCGCTGAGCAGCAGTTCACGCCCTTGTGGCGTGGTGTTGATGCCTTTTCTGGTGCGCTCAAACAGCTGGATATTGAGCGCTTTTTCCATAATGCCCACCTGGTTGCTCAGGGTAGGTTGTGTGATGTTCAGGCGAAACGCTGCCTGGCGGAAACTGCCATATTCGGCGACCGCGGCAAAGTATTGCAGCTGTTTGAGTGAGAAATTTTCCAGCGTATTCACATTGACACCAAAAGCCACGGGGCTTTGTTTCTATATAGATAAAATCTATAACGAATTTATATATTTGGCAATATTTTTATCAACCACACCTACTTACAATTGGAGCTCAATTATTTCTGTGTCTTTGATGAGGTCAGATCAATGGAAAAGTTAATTTCAGGCATCAAGCGGTTTCGCGGGTCGTCTTACGAGGAGCGCAAAAAACTCTTCTCAGAGTTGGCGAACGGGCAGAGTCCTGAGGTCCTGTTCATTACCTGCTCAGACTCCCGAATCGATCCGAGTCTGCTGACCCAGACTGAACCCGGAGACCTGTTCATTATTCGTAATGCCGGCAATATCGTCCCTCCGAATGTGCGGGTGGCGGGTGGAGTCACCGCTTCTATTGAATTTGCGGTCGCAGCCCTGGGCGTCAAACACATTGTGGTATGTGGTCATAGCGACTGCGGAGCCATGAAAGGCGCATTGAATCCGGGCGCGCTGACGGACCTGCCCCATGTAAAGGACTGGCTTGAGCACTCCCGCGGCGCCGTTGAGGCAGTTCGGGCAAGACACGGCGAATCAGCAGACGCCTTGGAGCAGGTAACGCGAGAAAACGTGGTACAGCAGCTGCAAAATCTGCGCACTCATCCGGCGGTGCTGGCCAAACTGGCTACCGGAGACGTGGAGCTGCATGGCTGGGTCTACGATATTGAGCATGGCACGATCGAGGCCTATCAGGACAGCAGCAACAGTTTCATTCCGGTTGAAGAACGTTATCAGCAATTTATGGGTGAGTGATGCCAAGCGCGCTTGACATGGACGCAGGATAGTTTGAATTCGCAAAGGACAGATTGATGATAGATTTCAAAACTAAAGATCTCAAAGGGGACCTGTTCGGTGGGCTGACCGCTGGAGTGGTAGCCCTTCCGCTGGCCTTGGCATTCGGCGAGGCGTCGGGTGCCGGACCAATTGCGGGATTGTATGGCGCAATTTTCGTCGGTTTTTTTGCCTCTCTGTTTGGCGGCACTGGCTCTCAGGTCACTGGACCTACCGGGCCCATGGTTGTCGTTTTTGCCGGCGTCTATGCCGCGCTGGACGGCAATCCCTCGCTGGTTTTCACCACAGTGGTGCTTGCCGGCGCCATTCAGATTGCCTTCGGTGTTTTCAAGCTGGGTCAGTACATCCGTCTGGTCCCCTATCCGGTGATTTCCGGATTCATGAGCGGCATAGGCTGCATCATCATTGCGCTGCAGACCTCCCGCTTGCTGGGGCATGAACCGGAAGGCAGCGGGACCATTCCTGCGCTGGTGGAAATTCCCAGCGCCGTGGCTGATCCGAACTTTGCAGCGCTTATTCTGGGTGTGCTCACGCTCTTGATTGCGTTCAAATGGCCGGCGCGACTGGCCAAAATCGTGCCACCACCGCTGGCGGCTCTGATCATTGGCACACTTGCCAGTCTCTTCCTGTCCGGCGCGCCGATCCTGGGAGATATTCCCACCGGGTTGCCCAGTTTTATCATGCCGAGCCTCAATCAGGACACCATCCTGATTGTGTTCGAAGCGGCGTTGATACTGGCCCTGCTTGGCTCGATCGACAGCCTGCTTACCTCTCTGGTTGCGGACAATATGACCCGTACCCGGCACAACTCCAACCGCGAGTTGATCGGTCAGGGGATCGGCAACGTGGTGGCTGGCCTGTTCGGAGGCATTGCGAGCGCTGGCGCCACCATGAGAACGGTGATCAACATCCGAACCGGAGGAACCACTAAAATCTCCGGCATGCTGCACAGCCTGTTCCTGCTGGCTATTGTCATAGTCCTGGCACCTCTGGCGGCGAATATTCCACACACGGTTCTGGCTGGCATTTTGATCAAGACCGGTTGGGACATCATCGACCGGGCTTATATTGTGAAGGCCCATCGCGGGCCACGCTGGGACCTTGCCCTGATGCTGCTGGTGCTGATACTTACGGTGTTCGTCGATTTGATCACTGCGGTCGTCGCCGGTGTGGTGTTAGCCTCCCTGGCTTTCGTCAAGCAGATTGCCGACGAGCAGTTGAAGTCTCTGAGGGACATCACTAACGAAGGGCTGTCGATCAATTTTTCCGAAGAAGAAGCGGAATTGATGACCCATGCACACAAGCGTATCAACGTCTTTGATTTCGGTGGCCCGTTAAGTTTCGGAGCGGCCGCTGATGTTGGACACCAGATTCGTGAAAAATCGAAAGGCCCCAGCCAGGTGATGATTTTTGATTTTTCCCAGGTGCCCTTTATTGACGTGTCGGCGGCGCGTGCAATGGAAACGATTGCGAATGATGGAAAAGTCTCTAATAAACTGGTCTATATCTCAGGGATGACTGATCAGATTCGCACCATGCTTACCGAGCTGATGGGCGATATAGTGCCCCGAGATCAGTACTTTGACTCGCGTCGTGACGCCATTGCCGCCGCGGTCGAATTTGTGGAGAGTACCGAAGCGGATCCGTCTCAGGGGGGCGGCGCCGAGCCTTCGCCTGCCTGATCGGGTCTGGGCCTTGAGATGGCCGGGAATGATGAGCCTGAGCCGGCGATCTATTCTGAAAAAAACGCTCTGGGTTTGGTTGCAGCTGTGGCTGGGGCTTCATCTTGGTGAGTGGTTGCTCGGTCTATCTGGGCTTGGCGATGTTGCTGTCCTGTTCGCTCTGAGTTTAGTTACCCGGATGGCAATGCATCCAGGCATGGAAGAAGAACAAACAGGCCGGGAACAAATTATGAGATCACTCAGTTGCAAGTGCTGAGCCAACTGGATCTGTCAGTGCCTTCGCAATTTCCAGATCAGCTTAAAAGCAGAAGCCCTGATCGGGGTTCTGCTTTTTTTGTGGCGCCTCCGGCGCGCCGGTCCCTTGAGTACGGTTGCCGCACCCGCGCGGCGAGGCGCCTGTTGAATGCTGCCGTTAGCCTTTGGATAACGCTGCTGATCACCACCGCCAGTGGCGCCGTTTCATCTGCGGTTGCCGCGCAGGAACCCGTCTCTTCTGTCGATGAACCCGTATCCGTGCAGTTGCGCAGTGAGTCGCTGACCTGGGGTGACCTGCATGTCACTGAGAGCGGAGACGCGGCGGGTCAGCCTGTTCTGTTTCTGCACGGCACTCCGGGCAGTGCCGGGTTCTTCACCCGGTATCTCGTGCATCCGCGTCTTCAGGATCTGAGGCTACTTGCTATCGACCGGCCCGGATGGGGCAGTTCGATTCTGAGGGAGAATTTCGATGCCACTCTGGCGACTCAGTCTGAGACAGTGGGCGAGTTTCTGTGCAGCCTGGTCTCGCCGGAGTTCCGACCGGTGGTGGTCGCGCATTCCTATGGGGCAACGCTGGCGCCGCGTCTGATGATGGAGTATCCGGATTGCGTGGCTGCGACTCTGCTGCTTGCAGGCGCTGCCGACCCCCTTCTGGCCGGGCCGCGCTGGTATAACTGGTTGACTGAATTTCCACCGGTCTCATGGGTTGTTGCCTTAAGTGGTACAGGTCTTAAACAGTCCAATGACGAGATGATGCGGGTCCGTGCCGGGCTCGAGGAGGTTCAGGACACCTGGACGCTGATTAGACATCCGGTCACCCTGATCCAAGGTGAAGATGACTGGCTGGTCGATCCGGACCACGCCGATTTCATTGAAGCGAAGCTCGCTCATATTCCCGCGCGGATAATCCGCGTCGAGAAAGAGGGGCATCTGATTGTCCACCGTGACCCTGACTTAATCATTGCGGAATTGCGCGCGTTACTCGCCCAGCTTTAATTTTCGCTGCAGGTGCACTGCAGCTACCAGCAGCAGGGTTGCCACCAGAATTGAGCGCAACAGAATCCACAGGCTGTCAGGGTCAGCTTTGCTTGCACTCAGTGTGGCGGCCGCCGCCTCATGGTCAGAACCGTAGAGAAAATCGGACAGGCTTGCCGGAAGCTGATAGTGCACTTCGTCAAAGCTGGCGAACGGGTCCAGATCGGTTCCAGTGCCGTAAACAAGTCTGAAAGCCTCCCGCGGATTGACTGCCTCGGGCATGACCATGGCCACTGCCAGGCTGGCCTGCCCGGCGATCTTGCCGTCTTCGCCGGTTCCGGCAAACAGAATGTTGCCCTGATCCGGCCGGAATAGCGTCTCATTCTGAATAAGTGCCAGTCGCTTTTGCTGCAGACGGGCGGTGCTGCCGCGCAGACCCAGCAGGAGCAGGTTGCCCTCTACCGCCTGCTCGCTCAGAGTGCGCTCAAGATTTGAATAGGCCCGACTGCCGATCAGCATGTCTCCCAGTCGTCCATGCCCCATGTAGGCCACGGCAATATCAAGCTTGGCGCGTTCAGCCAGTTGGGTACTGAACTGCCGCACAAGGCCCGCGTCTATCAGGCCGCTCCAGTCGAGCTGCGCGAATGTTTCCAGTGCCGAGATTTCACTTCTGGCTGTTTGGCTGAATTCGGAATTGATCAGATAGGCTTCAGCAACCCGCCTGGCGGCATTGCGCACCCCCCGGGTCAGTGCCCAGCTGGTGATGGTGGCCCGGCTGATCGTATCGATATCCGTCCCTAATCTGAATGCGTCCGCAATCGACTTGTTCGTCAGTTGCTGCGTGAAGCCCGCATCCTCGACAAAATCACCGCGAAAACTCCTGTAGGATTCGGTGTAGTACAACACTTTTGTGCCTGTCAGAACGCCCTCAAGATCCATACCAACCAGCAGATGAAGCGGACCGCTGAAGCCGACCTCTTCAGGCGGAATGTCCGGCGTGGTAAACACCAGGCCAATCAGTTGTTCCTGTTCAGGGTCGCTGAATGCTCGGATAACCGGCGGGCTGCCGCTCTTCTGGGAAAAGCTGATGGCCTGAGGCATCACCTCGAAGAGCCAGTCTGACTGCAGATTGCGCCACTGCTGCTGGCTCCAGGCTGCACCCGGACAGACAATCAGGAAAGACAGTAACAGACCGCAGACGCTTGAGTGATGACTGTTCATGATGCTTAACCTGAGCCGGACCTGATGAGGGAGTTGGACGCCATCAGAGTTTAACATCGCTGCCGCTTGAGCGGTTGACCGTGGTGGCTATTCATCCATTGTTGAGCTTGGCGCGGGCTTGTCAGAGAATGCGGTGATGCACTCGGATTTTTCTTTGCGATCTCAGCTCATTGCCCGTCCCTGGTGGATGCAGCTGCTGCTGGCGTTCAGCATTTTTATGACCTTTGTCTATCTGCCCTGGGACGTTTTGATCAAGCCGTTGGGCGAAGATCAGGAGGTTTGGTTCGGTGTGCTTTTTACCGGCTGGTTTGCCAAACTGGGCGGATTGCTGCACTGGCTGGTTTATGGCGCAGCAAGCTACGGCTATCTGAAAATGAAACGCTGGATGCACCCGTGGTCTGTGATCTATCTGCTGCAGATTGCTCTGGGTATGCTGGTCTGGAGTCTGCTTGATGAGCGTGGCGGCGGTTTGGCGACGGGTTCGATTGTCGCAGGGTTTTTCCTGCTGATTGCCTATTTCAGCTGGCGGGAACGTGCCAGATTCGACGGCTAGATTTGACGGCGAGATTGGAGTCACAGATGCGCGCAGGTTTCACATTTGCCAAGATTCCGAAGGCTTTACCAGGTCTCATCTGCTGCCTGGCTCTTCATGCCTGCTCACCGGGCCAGGACCGGGAGTTGAATGTGGCATTCGTGACTGAGTTCCCCGATTTGCTGGAGGAAAGCTCTGCGCTGGCCATTGCGGATGAAGTGGTCTGGACATTGAACGACAGCGGCAATACCGCCGTCCTGTTTGCCCTGTCCTTGCAAGGTCAGATTCTGGCTGAAATCCCCATTGGCAATGCGCGCAATGTGGATTGGGAGTCGCTGGCTCAGGACGAAACCCATTTTTTTGTGGCGGACACCGGGAATAATCTGAACAGCCGTGATCGCCTGGCCATCTATCGCATCCCCAAACCGCGCTTGGATTCAGAGAACATCGCTGCAGAGTTGATTTCGATCAGATATGCAGGGTATGAATCGGGCAACCTGTCTTCCCATAATTTTGATGCAGAGGCACTGGCAGTGCGCGGTGATGAGCTCTGGTTATTTTCGAAAAACCGGGGGAATGGCAATTCAGATCTCTATCGTTTACCCAAGTTGCCCGGCGATTATGTCGTTGAGATTAGCCAATCCCTGCCGGTGCGGTCTCTCGTCACAGCTGCAGACATTCATCCAGAAACCTCTGAGCTGGTGCTCATCAGCAGTCGGCGGGAAGATTTCGGCTCGCAATCCCTGATCTGGTTTGCGCCGACCACTGACGACGGCGTTGACTGGGAGCGGCATCGGTTCGCACATCTGGCGCCTTCAGATCAGTGGGAAGCTGTTGTTTGGCTGGATGAGGCTGAAGTATTGCTCAGTCATGAAAGTAATACCCGCGGATTTGCAGGGCTCGGCCGCTTTCAGAAGCGCCTGGCGAATCAGAGTCCGACAGACTAGCGACAAACTCAAGCGGCCGGATTTTCGACAGCATCAGTGGTCTCTCCGGTTTGCCAGGCAGCAACCAGACATCCGGTCACAATCATGGCGGTACCCAGCAGCGTCGTGAAGGTGAGGGTTTCAGAGAAAAAAATCCAGCCGAGCAGGGCAGCCCAGGCAAATGCCGTGTACTCCACCGGAAGTAAGGTACTTGCCGGCGCCCTGGCATAGGCCCAGGACATCATCAGCATCGAAAACAGGCCAAGAATTGAAGCGGTGAACAGCTCCGGGACTATTGCGATGGGCGGAACCACGGCAAGGATCGGGGCCAGTGTGCCGAAAACAAGAATCACCGTCAGATTCTGGAAAAATCCGATTTCTGTGGGCGCCGCTACCAGCGCCTGCTGCCGCTGAAGGATAAGGTTATAGGCATAAAGGACGGCCGAGCAGAGAATCGCAAGAATACCCTGACCCATTTCAACGTTATAGTTTCCGCTCAGCCTGCCACCGATTACCACCCCTGCGCCGATCAGACCAATGACTGACGCGACGATCGAGCGACGATTGATCTGCTCGTGCAGGATCACCGCGGACAAATACAGGGCGATCAGGGGCGCGATAAAAGATAAACCAATGGCTTCTGCTACCGGCAAATATTTCAAACCCCAGAAGAACAGAAAAGCCATGATCGACACAACGAAGCCGCGCCAGACGTGTAACTTAAGCGCCGATCGTGATGGCCACACCGGCTTGCGCCAACAGTACAAACTTCCGGCGAGAACGATAGTGATCAGGCTGCGCCAGAACATGGCGTTGTAGGCGCCGACCTGCAGTGCCAGTCCTTTCATGGCAACATCCATACCCGAGTAGGTCGCGATGCCCAGAGCGGCAGCGACGAACGCGACAGACAGAGGCTTCAGTTGATGCTGCAAGGGCATTCGCTGCTCTTTCGTTTAAAAACAGTTTGAACGTTTGAAGACGGCGAAGCATACCTCAAACCTCAGCACTGAACGAGAAGCGGTCGCCCCGACTATTTTCCGGGGGCTGGTTGCCGGCAGTTTTCCGGCAAAAGGCCGGGTGAGCGTCTGCCGTCCCGGCTTATTTGTTGCGAGTCATGGTCCAGGGCACGTTGCTGCCCCAGGCGGACGCGATACCCTCCGCAGTATCGCCTTCAAGAGTGGCTGTCATGACGTAGGTCATCGAAGCCCCGTCGCGATTGATCTTGAAGTTGATGGAGCTCCCTTCGATGGTGCCTTCTTCGATTGGCCAGGTTCTTCCGTTGCCCAGATCGAATTGGCCGGTCAACACGCCGGCTTCCGCCTTCAGAGTTACGACTGCATCCACCGTGCCCATCTGGCTGCTCATGTGAAATTGCCATTGGCTTTCCGGTAAGGATTGCGCTGAGCTGACAGTCAGATAGGTTGCCAGGGCAGTTAAAAGCAAAACTTGTCTGAACATTCTATAACCCTCTTCTTGCGATCGACGGGCGTCGTAATCATACCCATGAGAAAGCGGATGTGTTCTGCGGGTAATACGCCGACCAATGGTGTCCGGTTTCCTGATTCCTTTCGTGCACAGATATGCTAGAGTCCCAGCGTGTCTGGCCAACGGCAGGCTTCTGCGCCTCCAGCGGGGATCGCCATGAAAACAGTTGCATTTATCTCTTCGGTTTGCCTATTTTTCTGCGGCTCTGTCCTCTCACAGACGTCGATCAGCGGCGTCTGGCTACTTAACGGCCCGGGCACAGAAAGTGCTATTCAGCTCACACCCCTGGGTGAACAGATTCGCACGGACTATGATCTACTCGTAGATGATCCCAGTCTGTCTTGCACTCCGGCCAGTGTTTCAAGAATTTGGGCCAACCCCAATTCTCGGATCAAGATCACCGAGCAGGCCGATGCTATTGAGATCAGCTACGAGTTGTTCGACCTGCGTCGCCACATCCCGCTAGGAGATGACTCTGTTCTGTCGGATTCCCCGAGCACCAGAAATCTCTCTGGCACTCTGTTTGCGGAGATGGGCTCATCCTTTGCCTTCTATGAGGGCACTACGCTGATCATTGAATCGCGAAATCACGCGCCCGGATACATCAGAACGTCGCGGGGCATTCCTCAGTCACCCAACACTGTTGCGATTGAGGAGATTGAGGTGAGAGACGGCGAGCTGCATATTACGCATACCTACCGCGACGAATCCCTGTTCGAAGTGCCTCTCGTTCTGGAATATTCGTTTCGCAGGATTGAGGCGGAAGATGTTGACATCTATTCCTGCACGGACGCCGATTATGACTGGTTTCTGGAACTGAATAACAAATCCGACAGTAAGTAAGGCAGAAGAGGAGGAGAGGCAACGGAGCCAAAAAATGAAAAATTTATCCACGACAGCTAAATACCTTCTGATGGTCGCGCTTGGTCTGAGTGCGTGTTTGTCCATGACGCTGGATGCTCATCATTCCACCAATGCCAATTTTACCCAGGAGATCGTTTCAGTAGAGGGGACCATTGAGCGGGTGCGATTCGTGAATCCTCACGCATCGGTTCTGATCAGGCATGTCGACGCAGAGGGGCAGGAGGTTTTCTGGCTCATCGAGTCGGGCGCCCGAACTACCCTAGAGCGGCAGGGCGTGACACTCGAGCATCTGGAGATCGGATCAACGGTAACAGCGACCGGGCGTAAGGGAAGGCGTGACTTCACCATGTATCTGCAGAAGATAACCTACGAAGACGGCACGGAATTCATTCCGCAGCCGGAACTCAACTAATAGGAATGAATAGGCTGAACGGGTAATTTAGCAATGGCAGAACGCTCACAGACTCAAAAGCAGAAAAACAATCGCGCCCGGGTCGCCGTGCTTTATGTTTTTCTCTCGCTGTCTTCCTTCGCGTCCGGAGACGAATTGTTGCCGCAGGTGCCTGAAGGCGTGCAGGCGATGTCTTTGTCAGGAGAGCCCCTGATTTCAGCCGAGCCCAGTGTCAATACCCTGAATAATCTGGCACAGGCCCGGACGGAATACGAGGCAGAACCGGGGATTGCGGAAAACATTATCTGGTATGGCCGCCGAACTGCTTACGCAGGGGAGTATCGCCGCGCCATTGAGATATTCACGGAGGGGGTCGAAAAGTTTCCCGAGGACCCCCGGTTCTTCCGGCATCGCGGCCATCGTTATCTGTCCATCCGCGAGTTCGATCATGCCATTGCCGATCTGGAGCGGGCGGCGGTCTTGATGGATGGAACGCCCGTAGCGGTTGAGCCTGATGGTCTGCCGAATGCGCAGAATATCCCGCTGACGACCACTCAGGGTAACGTGTGGTATCACCTGGGTCTGGCCTACTATCTGAAGCAGGACTGGCCCCGTGCGCTGGAGGCGTTTCGTCGCGGGTACAGTCTTGGTGGCTACGACGACAATCTGGTCTCTACCGGGCACTGGATCTACATGATTCTGCGTCTGATGGGCAGAGAGGACGAGGCGCTTGCCGCGCTTGATGAGATCTCCGCCGAGATGGAGATCATCGAAAACATGAGTTACCACCAACTGTGTCTGCTGTATAAAGGCGAAGCGTCACTTGAAGAGATGATGGCAGCGGACGGTGATGACCCAAGCAATGCCGCGGTTGCCTATGGGGTTGCCAATTATCTCTATTACAACGGAGACCGGCAGGGTGCTGATGATCTGTTACGCCGTCTGGTGTCAGGGTCAAGCTGGAGCGCGTTCGGATTTATCGCGGCTGAAGCCGACCTGGCAAATCCGAATCGCTGAACCGCATCGCTGTCACCTGCCATCTAAAACGGAAGAAGCCGATACAGCGTTGCTGCGAGGACACCGCCGGTCAGAGGGCCAAGCACCGGCACCCAGGCATAGCTCCAGTTATTCGGGCCTTTGCCTTCGATAGGCAGTATGGCATGGGCCAGCCGCGGCCCCAGATCTCTGGCGGGATTGATCGCATAACCGGTGGTTCCCCCCATACCCAGTCCGATTCCGAATACCAGCAGCGCGACGGGTAAGGCATCCAGAGCGCCCAGACCTACATCCGGTGCGGCAATGTAAAGCACGCCCAGCACCAGCACAAAAGTCGCAATAATTTCACACAGCAGATTGATCGGTGTGTTTGGGATGGCGGGTGCAGTACTGAAAACACCCAGTTTTGTCGCCGGGTCTTCGGTGGCATTGAAGTGGTCCTTGAACTGTAGCCAGCAGCACACCGCCCCCAGAAAGGCGCCGATCATCTGAGCAGTGAGATAGGCAGGCACCAGCCCCCATGAAAAATTTCCTGCTGCGGCCAGCCCCAGCGTCACGGCTGGATTGAGATGGGCCCCGCTGACGTCGGCGGTCATGAAAACCGCAATAAAGACCGCAATTCCCCAGCCCCAGGTGATGACGATCCATCCGCTTTCATTGCCTGCTGTTCCGGCGAGTGAGACGTTGGCGTTCACGCTGTGTCCCACCAGAACCAGAATAAAAGTACCGAGTATTTCCCCGAGAAACGCTTCCATAGCAGCTGCCTTATTATTAGATTGGGTGTGCCTGGCTTCAGTTGCAGACGCGTTCGCCGGTGAGACGAGCATCGTCACGCTCAAGCATTCCAGCGGACTTGGAATCGCCCTCCGAAACTCCCGCTACTATAGGCAAAATTGTGCCGGGTCGCCACTTTGCGCATCGCTGTTTCCGTGATTGCCGCTGCATCGACATGGCCTGCGCCCCGGGAGCGCTGATGCCATTTACCGAAGGACAGGGGATGAGCGAGGAATGTGAGCAAGCTGCGCCATGTGGGGCGTTTGCAGTACTGGACAACAGCCGTTCGGGCCGCTAGGTTGAAGGTAGAAGACAGTGCGTTCTCCCTTGCGGGTGAACGCAAAAAAGTTTCCTTCGGGATAAACAGGGAGCACAGGGAGAGACTGATGTCCATCAAAGCCGATTCTGACACCAAGACCGCAATGAAAAAGCGCGTTGACCGCAGGGAACTGCTCAAGTTTCTTGCCGCCAGCCCGCTGCTGACCAGCTATTCCGCGTTCGCTCAGGAAGCCGAGGAAGTGCTCGGTGAGCGCCTGACAGATCCGTCAGAGGTCATCAACGTGTTTGAGATGGAAGCGGTTGCGCGCAAAAACATTCCGCCGGCACACCTCGGCTATCTGAATACGGGTGTAGACAGTGACAATACGCTGAGGGCCAATCGGGACGGGTTTACCCGATTTCAGATCAAGCCCCGTCGACTGGTGGATGTAAGTGAGACTGACACGCGAGTCAACATCCTCGGCACTGAAGCGAGTTCGCCGATTTTCCTTTGTCCGGTTGGCAGTCAGGGGGCCTATCATCCTGAGGCTGAACTGGGAACTGCACGAGCGGCGGCTGCCAAAGGGCATCACATGGTGCTGTCAACGCAATCCTCGACGGCTGTCGAAGCGGTTGCGGAAGCGAAAGGTGCGCCCATCTGGCACCAGCTCTACCCGACTGACCGCTGGGAATACACGGTTGCGATGCTGCAGCGCGCTGAGGCCGCCGGATGCACAGCAGTGTGTTTGACCATTGATCTGCCCGGCGGGCGCAATACTGAAACTCAGTCGATTCTCATGAGAGAAGATGACAGAACCTGCTCAAACTGTCATACCGGCCAGGCCAAGCCGATGTTTGACGGACTGGATATGCGCGGCGTGGGTCTGAACAACCCGGCTCTGACCTGGGAAGTCATCGGCCGCATGAAGGAGGTGACCTCCATGAATGTGATCATCAAAGGGGTCGAGGTCGGGGCAGATGCGGCCCTTGCTGTGCAATATGGTGCTGACGGCATCTGGGTCTCCAACCATGGCGGGCGGGCAACCGAGACCGAGAGAGGCACAATCGAGTGTCTGCCCGACATCGTGGCCGCCGTGAATGGTCGGGTGCCGATCATCGTCGACAGTGGATTTCGTCGGGGCACCGACATCTACAAGGCGCTGGCGCTGGGAGCTTCCGCGGTAGGGATTGGCAGACCTTACTGCTGGGGTCTGGGTGCGTTTGGTCAGGCCGGTGTCGAGCGGGTATTGGACCTGCTGAATCGTGAGCTGCTGATTACCATGCGGGGAAGCGGTACGCCGACTATTGCCTCCATCGGTCCTGATTATGTGCATGATGCCGGCTATCGGGTGCCCCGTGGGACGCTGGGCCGCGAGCTGCTGTAGCCGTGATCGTTAAAGTTCATGTGAAGGGGGTGGCGCGTGCATAAAGCCTTATTCGGATTGCTGTCGGCAGTTTTCTGTTCCTTTGTCAGCGCCCAGGCGGGCAGTCAGTGGAAAATTATCCACGCAGGCTCTTTGCTGGCTGATGCTCGAGAGGAAGTACGGGCCGAACAGAGCATCATTATCAGAAATAACGTCATTGTCGAGGTGCGCGATGGCTATGTCGCACCCGGCGAAGTCAGCGGTACAGCGAATGCGAAGGTGATCGACCTGAGTAATCAGTTCGTCCTGCCCGGGCTGATTGATTCCCATACCCACATTTTAAGTCAGCAGGAGCCCAACTCCCGGGAAATCCGTGTGACGCGCAGTGATGAACTGAGCACGCTGATGGGCTACGAGTTTGGGATGCGCACACTCCGAGCCGGTTTCACCACAATTCGAAACGTCGGTGGGACGAGAAACGCCATTTTTGCTCTGCGTGATGCCATCAATCAGGGCATTGTCATGGGGCCACGCATCAAAGCGGCCGGTCAGGGAATCACACCGACCGGTGGTCATGGTGACGGAGGCGGATTTCGCGACGACATATTTCCGCATCCTCACACCGGAGTGTGCGATGGCGTGACGGAGTGCCGGAAGGCCGTCCGCACGCAGGTGAAATACGGTGCTGATCACATTAAATATGTAGCGACCGGCGGAGTGCTCAGTCTGACAGCCACCGGCACTGAACAGCAGTTTACCGATGAAGAGCAGATCGCGCTGGTACAGGCTGCCCACGCCATGGGTCGCAAAGTGGCGGCTCATGCGCACGGTAAAACCGGCATGATGGCCGCCCTGCTGGCCGGCGTAGATTCGATTGAGCATGGCTCTTATCTTGATGAAGAGGTGGCTGATCTATTTGTGCGAACTGGCGCGTATCTGGTGCCGACTCTGATTGCCGGTTATACCGTCGAAAGAATCGCTACCGAGCAGCCTGAGTTTTTTATCCCTGCTGTCAGGCAGAAAGCTCTCGAAGTGGGTCCCATCATGCGTAATGCATTGCGGATCGCTCATGAGCGCGGCGTTAAAATTGCCTACGGCACGGACGCCGGTGTTAATGACCACGGCACCAATGCGTATGAAGCCGTGTTAATGGCTGAAGCAGGCATGCCCGCCAGAGAAATTTTGATTGCGGCAACAGTCAATGCCGCTGACCTGATGAGTCTGACCGAGATAACAGGTACGATTGAAGCCGGGAAAGATGCAGATATTCTGGCGGTTGGCAGTAATCCACTGGAGGATATTTCTGCACTGATGCAGCCGACCTTTGTCATGGCCCGGGGCAATGAAGTGAATCTGGCTGTGCCGCCGGTGGACCTGTTCCCGTGGCCTGACCTGTAACCTCCTCTGTCTGTTGCAGGCACTGCCTGTCATCTTGGTTGCCAGCAGAATTTGCGGTGCCGGGGTTCACGGCTTTGCCTGCGGACGCGTTTCTGCGTGAACATTTCCGGCGAATAGCCCGGGCGCTGCCAGATTTACTGGCTCGCGCTCTGTTTCACCAACGCTTCTTTATGCAACAGATCTCAGTGATGCCGCGAGGAAGGTTTACTCAGCTGGGCGGGTGGCTTAGCATCGGCGCAATGCTTTCGGGAGAAAAATAATGAAAATACACAAACCTCTGCTGGCTCTCGCGGCCATATCCGGTGTGGCGTTGACCATGGTTACCCTTCAGGCTCAGGATGATGAACCGCCTGAAATGGGTGTGTTCATCACCAGCGTCGGTCTGGGTGATGGCGGCAATCTGGGTGGGCTTGAGGGTGCCGATGCGCACTGTCAGCAGCTGGCTGCCAATGCGGGGCTTGGGCATCGCAGCTGGCATGCCTATCTGAGCACTCAGGGACCTGATGCGGTGAACGCGCGTGATCGTATTGGTGAGGGCCCCTGGGCCAATGCCAATGGTCTGGTCATGGCCACCAGCGTGGACAATCTCCATTTCGATAACTCTAACTTCAACTGGACGTTTATGCTGGATGAAAATGGCAATCAGTTTGCCTCACGCATAGACGGTGACCCGGATTTCACGGAACACGATGTGCTGACAGGGACTCAGATCGATGGCACTGCGTTTACTGACGGTAGCGACATGACCTGCAGCAACTGGACCAGCAATGACGAAGGCAGCGCCCGTGTTGGTCACGCGGATCGCTATTCGTTTACGACACCCGGATCTCCGTGGAACTCATCTCACGGAACGCCGGGCTGTACGCAGGAAAATCTGGTAGCGGTGGGTGGCGCCGGGTTGTTCTACTGCTTTGCGATCGATTAAAGCTTTGTGATTGATTGAGCCTTTGCGATTGATTTAAGTCCCTTGAGGTTCTGAGTCCGTCGTGCAAAACATCGCAGGCGTCCTTGCCGGGCTTGTGTCGCCACTCCTGAACCTCGCTTCAGGAGTGGCAGGATAAAATAGCTGGAGCGATTTTATGGAATACGACACTGTCGTACTTGGCAGGCGGAGCATTCGGGGCTATTTGCCGAAGCCGGTGCCCAAGGCATTGATCAAAGAGGTCCTCGGGGTCGCGATGAGGGCGCCGACATCGCTGAACACCCAGCCGTGGAACTTTTACGTGGTGGCAGGCGAGGTACTGGACAGAATCCGCGCTGGCAACACCGAGCGAAATCTTGCCGGCGTTCCCGATTCCCGCGAATTCAGAAACCATGGCGCTTATGAGGGTGTCCATCGCGAGCGGCAGATTGGCATTGCCAAACAGCTGTTTCACGTCATGGGCATTGAGCGGCACGACAAGGCAGCGCGGCAGGACTGGGTGCTGCGTGGCTTCCGGCAGTTTGATGCGCCGGTATCTGTAGTCGTGACCTACGATCGATCAATCCATGGCGGTGATATTGCACCTTTCGATTGTGGGGGAGTAACCAACGCCTTGGTCAATGCGGCCTGGTCGCGCGGACTGGGTTGTGTCATCAACAGTCAGGGCATCATGCAGTCACCGGTGGTTCGTGAACACGCGAAGATTCCGGATGATCAGGTGATCATGATTTGTGTGGCCATGGGCTATCCAGATGAAGAGTTTCCCGCAAATGCCGTGGTTTCAGAGCGTAAATCCGTAGACGAAGCAGCCGTTTTTGTCGGCTTTGATGAAACCTGAGTAGCCGGGCTTATGACACTGTTTAGTCAGAGTGCTCAGGAGCAATTGACAGTAGGAAGATTTCAGTAAGCTGTCTCACCAGCTTTCTGAATTCGGCGGTGTTCAGGGCTCTCTTCTTCACGCCGTTGAGTGCGGTGAACAACAGTTCAACGAATGCTCTGGGTTTCATCGGTGTGCGGGCGAAGGTGATTTGCCCTCGGGCCTCTGCTTCACTCAGACTCTTGGTGAGCGCCGCGTGAAAGCGGGCAAGTTTTTTCGTCATGATCTCGGACGCTAGACTCAGGCTGATGTCCATCAGTTCCGTGCCGTGGGGTGAGTCAGCAATCGGTTCATAAAATATCTGTTCAAAAACCAGCAGACTCTCTAGAAACCGATCGGCAATTTTGCCGTTGCCCTGCAGCATTGACAAAGCGCTATCGATAGCCTGATCGAGGCGATGGGCGGCCAGACCCTGAAAAAGGTCCTCCTTATTCTCAAACATCAAGTAAAGGGCCGGGCGCGAAATCCCTGCTGATTTCGCGATGTCGTTCATCGTGGTCCGGCGAAATCCATACTGCGCAAAAACGACAGACGCGGCGTCGTAGACTGCGTCCCTTTTGGCTTGATGTTTTGCGGTTGCGATCAGTGGTTTGTTCATCAGGCAATCAATCGGCTTGGCTGAAAGTCAATTGGCGGGTCACTTGGCGAAAAGACAAATAGTGAGTGCGTCACCCAATGAAATACTATACTATGGAACTTAACATTCTGACAATTAGAGACTAATGTGTCAGAAATTCTGATTTTGTTCTGAACATGAAACAAGAGTATCAGACAAGAATATCGGTATCAGGCCCCCGGGCCGCTTCTCTGACTCGTCAATGGAGGGATCAATGAGTACAACTTTTTGGGTAAACGGCGAGCGCCAGACGGTCGACGTCGATCCGGCCAAACCCCTGCTCTGGGTCTTGCGAGAGCAACTGGCTCTCACCGGCACGAAGTTTGGCTGCGGCATCGCGCAATGCGGAGCCTGTACTGTCCATATCGATGGTGTCGCGATGAGATCCTGTGTCACGCCGGTTTCTGATGTAGACGGCAGGCAGGTCACCACCATTGAAGGTCTGGGCTCTGAGTCAGGGGAGTTGCATCCGCTGCAGCAAGCCTGGATTGATCATCAGGTGCCGCAGTGCGGATATTGCCAGTCAGGACAGCTGATGTCAGCCACGGCACTGCTGGCCGACAATCCGAACCCTTCTGATGCGGACATCGATGCCGCTATGAGCGGGAATATCTGCCGCTGTGGCATGTACGGACGAATTCGCCAAGCGATTAAAGCGACCAGTGTCGCCTCGGCGTCCGATGAACCGTTATTTTACAGTGTTGCGGGGGTGGATCATGTCTAAGCTGAGCAGACGCGCATTTATCGCAACCGGACTGGTTGCCGGTGGGGGACTGGTCGTGGGCATCGCCATGCGGCCCGGCAATCAGGCGAAATCTCTGGCCGCCAAACTGGGCCCGGATGGGGAAGATCTGGTTCACACGTATATCAAGATAGACAGCAACAATGTGGTCACGGCGGTTATCCCGCATTCAGAAATGGGCCAGGGCGTGCATACCGCGCTCGGGCAGATGCTGGCGGAGGAGCTGGACGCTGACTGGGAACAGGTTCAGGTTGAAGAAGCACCCGCGATCGGTGAATACGCCAGCTATTCTGCCGGACGGCGATATCTCTTCGCCAATGTCGATTTTCCCAATCTGGTCATCCCGACAGTCGACGGCATGATGATGAACGTCGCTGACACGCTGAACCTGCAGATCACCGGCGGCAGTATGAGTGTGCGCACGACAGGAATTCTGGCAATGAGAATCGCCGGTGCCGCCACGCGGGAGATGCTGCAGCAGGCGGCAGCAGAATCCTGGGGAGTGCCCGTTGAGGAGGTGACCACTGCGGACAGCCACGTCATCCATGCGGCGAGTAACAGACGGGAACCCTACGCAGCATTTGCCGATACGGTCGCGGCGATGTCTCCTTCGCAGACTCCGCAATTCAAGAATCCGGCGGACTACAAAATCGTGGGCAAGTTTGTTCCGCGCAGAGACATCCCGGCGAAGGTAGACGGATCAGCAAAATTTGCTCTGGATGTGCGCGTTCCCGACATGGCTTACGCCAGCGTGGTTCGCTCGCCGGTGCCCGGCGGCAGCGTCGTCGAACTTGATGACGGCGCGGCGCGGTCCATGGCAGGTGTCATTGATGTTGTTGTGATTCCGCAGTCTTCCGTGGGCGGGATGCTCGGGGAAACGTTATCAACCGAAGCGGTCGCTGTTGTGGCCGACAGTTACTGGACGGCAAACGAGGCGGTCAAAACGCTGCAGGTCACCTGGAGTGAAACCGGATTTGAATCTGTTGACAGCGATGGCATTTATGCCCAGTTCGAGCGGGATATTACCGGCGGAACCGAACGACAGAGTGATCGGGTCACGGGTGAGGTCTCTGCTGAATTTGCCTCTGCCGCTCGCGTGATCGATGCAGACTATCACGTGCCTTTTCTGGCCCACACCTGCATGGAACCCTTGAATGCCACGGCTGATGTGAAAAGTGGTCGCGCGGAGATTTGGGTTGGCTGCCAGAATCCGTTGGGATTCCGCCGGGACGTTGCAGCCATCCTGAATATGGATCCGGAACAGGTTACTTTACACAACCACATGATGGGTGGCGGCTTCGGGCGAAAGGCCCGGCCTGACTACGCCATGCAGGTGGCGCTGCTGTCACGCTCAGTTGGCCGTCCGGTCCAGTTGATCTGGTCCCGTGAAGAAGACGTCCGTCAGGATTTCTACCGGCCTGCCGTACAGAGTCGATTTCGGGCAGCTTTCGACAGTAGTGACCGGCTGGTCGCGTGGGAAAATACCTATACGAACAAGAACGAACCAATTGAGGCTCCGCTGATCCCCTACCGGGTAGCCGCGCAGGATATTGGCTACGTCAGCAGTCCGGTACATATTCCTTTCGGAGCCTGGCGCAGTGTTGACCACTCGCAGCATGGCTTTTTCACGGAGTCCTTTATTGATGAAGCCGCTGTTGCGGTCGGCAGGGATCCTTACGAGTTCCGTGCTGAGTTGCTGCAGGACAATCCCAGGCATCTTGCAGTCCTGAGGCGCGCTGCCGAGGAAGCAGACTGGAATCGCCCGCTGGGAGCGGGACGTGGTCGCGGCATATCGCTGCAAGAATCCTTCGGTTCACTGGTTGCCCAGGTGGTCGAGGTGACGGTAACAGACGGGCAGCTCTCGGTAGACAGGGTGGTTGCAGTGATTGATCCCGGTCTCGCGGTTGCGCCTGACGGTATTGCAGCACAGCTGGAGTCCGGAATTATCTATGGTCTGACTGCAGCGCTCCATGGCGAGATCACGGTTGAGAACGGTGCGGTGGTACAGAGCAACTTCCACGATTATCCCTCAGTAAGGATGCGTGAAGCGCCCCGAATCGAAACCCATGTGATCAACAGCGGTCATGATATCGGTGGTGCCGGCGAGCCGGGGACACCGGGTATCGCACCGGCCCTGGCCAATGCAGTGTTCGACGCCACCGGTCTGCGCATCAGGCAGCTGCCGCTTGGCAATTTTGATCTGAACTACCAGGCCGAAGAAGAGGGTGTCGTGGGCTGATTAAGACGCACCAAACGGGTCTGAAGCCCGGTCAGGCATTGAACGCTGGCTGGTGGAATCAAAAGGGCAACCGAGCGGTTGCCTTTTTTTGATCAGAAACCTCGATCTCACTCGGAATGCCGGGCAACTCCGAAGATCAGTTCCTTCCGCGGAGAGTCTCCAACTGGTGCCTGATTGCGTAGGCTTTTTCTTCTGTAAGCCCGTACGAGGAGATTACCCAGATTGCCAGCGCAGAAGTCAGAGCGGGAAATCCTGCATCAAACACCCGCAACGCGGTTAATGCGGTCTCGCTCTGATCGCCCCCGAGCGCAACGTCAAATCCTGTGGCGTTCAGCAGGAAGCCTCCGGCGGCAATCGCCAGCGCCTGTCCAAGTTTGACTACCCACCAGAAAATTGAGCCAAACATCCCTTCCCGTCGCGCTCTGGTTTGCAGCTCGTCATAGTCCACGACGTCAGCGACCAGTGACGGCATGAGTGTAAACAGACCACCAAATCCAAAGGCAATCAGAGGCGCGGGCACGAGCAACAGCCACGGCAGTTCAGGCGTGTAACAGAACCATTTGAGAAGATAGCCAACGATGGAGACGCCAGTGGAAAAGAAAAACGCTTTCTTTTTGCCGTATGTGGTAGACAGGCGCGTTACCAGAGGGATCACCGCAAACGTAGTCATTGCCGCAATGGTGCCTGCGTAACCGGCATATTCAGCTCCCGCTACAGTGTCCCCGCCGAATACGTAGTAGATAATGACGTAGTACTGGAATGCGGCAACCATGATGAAGCCATTGAAGACGAGAAACGTGGCGGTGCAGAGCTTCCTGAAGGCGCTGACTTTGAGTGTAGCCATAAATCCGGAAAAAAATTCTCTGATGTTAGCCAGTGTCCTCTGCGTGAAGCCTGTCGCTTTGCCTTCCGGTCCGTCAGCTGTATGAGACGGTGTGACAAAGCGTTCACGTAAAAAGACTGCGGGAACCACACCCAGACCGATGATAACGGCTGCCAGCATGATGGCGAGCCCTCCTGCGCCGTCAACCATATTCTCAAAGTAGGTTTCATTCTGGATCAGAACCAATAACCAGGGCGTCAGCAAATAGGCGAACTGACCCATGAAATTCTGAACCCCCATCAGTCGGGTGCGCTCGTGATAGTCGGGTGTTAATTCATATCCGAGCGCGACCCAGGGAGTGACGAAAATGGTATAGGCGAGATAGAAAAGAAAGGAGCCGATCAGGAAATACCAGAAGTAGTAGTTCTCACTTCTGTTATCCGGCAGCTGCCAGAGCAGCGCGAAGACAATCCCCACCAGAATCGCGCCGCAAAAAATGTAGGGTCTCCTGCGCCCCCAGCGGCTTCGCGTGTTATCCGAGATATAGCCCATCAGCGGGTCGGTGATGGCGTCGGTCAGTCGGGGCAAAGCGCCCAGCAGGCCAACCAGGGCAGGATTCATCCCCAGGCCTAAGTTCAGCACGATGAGCATTCTGCCGATTGAATCGGCCAGCAAGTTGTTGACGAAAGCGCCGCACCCGTAGAAAAACTTCTGCGGGAATGGAATCTTGTCTTCGGATGCTGTGGCAGCTTGCTCCATGCGGATCAGTCTCCCCTTGATTGACAGCGTTGTCAAATATTGATAGAAATCGCCCCGCTCAGGGTCGTTTGTGCAGCTTTCCAAGAGTGGGCTGGACGGACCAAAAGGAAAAACAAATTTACAACGGGTGAGCCTGTTCAGCGCCGCCGGGCTGGCTGAACTTCGGGGGGAGTAAAATCACGTGGAAAATACAAGCGCCTTACAACTGGTGCGGGAGACTGATGATTTCGTTGCATCACTCATCGCCCAGATGGATCTCGCTGAAAAAATCGGTCAGATGTGTCAGATCGATGTCGCGGGAGAAGCGCTTTCGGAAGAGCTGAAGGCAAGACTCTCGGCCGGTGAAGTCGGCTCGATTATCAACCAGGTTGACGTCGAACTGGTGAATGAAATTCAGCGTGTCGCGGTAGAAGAAAGCCGTCTCGGCATTCCATTGCTCATCGGGCGAGATGTGATTCACGGGTTTAAAACAGTTTTGCCCATTCCGATCGGGCAGGCTGCGAGCTGGAATAGGGATTTGGTCGAGGCTGGCGCAAGAATTTCGGCTCTGGAAGCGGCAAGGGCCGGCGTCAACTGGACTTTCGCACCGATGCTCGACATTGCCAGAGACCCGAGATGGGGAAGGGTCGCTGAGAGTTTCGGTGAGGATCCGTTTCTGGCATCGGTGCTCGGGGCGGCCATGGTCAGCGGATTTCAGGGACAGTCGCTCAGGGACAACGGATCCATAGCGGCCTGTGCCAAGCATTTTGCCGGTTACGGCGCAGCAGAAAGCGGGCGGGACTACGCCACGACCAATATTCCCGAAAATGAGCTGCGCAATGTGTATCTGCAGCCGTTTCATGCTGCCGTGACAGCCGGCGCAGCCACAGTGATGACATCCTTTGGTGACCTGAACGGCATTCCCTGTACTGCTAATGGCTTTTTATTGCGGCAGATATTGCGGGAGGAATGGGGTTTCTCCGGGTTTGTTGTCAGTGACTGGGACTCTGTATTTCATCTCAAGATTCATGGCCTGACTGCAGACGACGCAGGGTCAGCCTTAGAGGCGGCACAAGCCGGGGTGGACATGGAAATGGCCAGCACCACCTACAAACAATATCTCGCCCAACTGGTTGAGCAGGGCAAGCTGTCTGAATCAGTCATTGATCAGGCTGTTGCCCGGATTCTCAGGCTGAAACTGGCGCTTGGTCTCTTTGAAAATCCCTACACCGAACCTGAAGCGCTGCCGGCTTATGGCAATACGCAAGCGCTGGATGTCGCCCGACAGACTGCCAGAGAAAGCATTGTCATGCTGAAGAATGCAGAGACGCTGCTCCCACTGTCCGCGAATACGCTGCGTTCGATAGCCGTTGTCGGGCCTCTGGCCGATGCGCCGTATGAGCAACTCGGGACCTGGATTTTTGATGGCGATTCCGCACTGAGTGTGACCCCTCTCGAAGCGATTCGACGCCGGGTGGGGCCTGAAGTGGAAGTGAACTTCTTTCAAGCGATGGCAACGTCCCGCGATCGCAATACTGACGCCTTTGAGGCGGTAGCCGAGGCAGCCGGTCAGTCTGATGTCGTGCTGATGTTCCTCGGAGAAGAGTCAATTCTCTCCGGCGAGGCACACTGCCGCGCGGATATTAATCTGCCCGGCGCGCAGGCAGAACTGGTCCGCAAACTGAAAGCTGCCGGTAAGCCAATTATTGCCGTGATTCTGGCAGGAAGACCTCTGACCCTGACGAACGTCATCGATGAGATTGATGCGCTGTTGTTTGCCTGGCATCCGGGTACGATGGGAGGTGAAGCAATTTCTGACTTATTGTTCGGTGATTTCTCGCCATCAGGGAAACTGCCGGTCAGCTTTCCGCGCCACGTCGGACAGGTGCCCGTTTACTACAATCACAAGAATTCCGGCAAGCCCCCTTCGGATGATGCCATCGTACACATCGACGACATAGATGCGAATGCGACACAAACATCACTCGGTATGACGGCCTTTCACCTTGATGAAGGTTTCCGCCCACTGTTCCCCTTTGGTTTTGGATTGTCTTACGCAGACTTCGCGTACGCTAAGCTTTCCTGTGATAAGCAACAGGTTCGTCTTGGCGAAACGCTGCGTATCAGCGCAGAAGTTTCGAATCAGGGCTCCTGTAAAGCGATCGAGACGGTGCAGCTTTACATCCGGGATCTGGTCGGCAACGTCACGCGACCGGTACGAGAGCTGAAAGGCTTTCGTCGTATTGAGCTAGAACCCGGACAGACCGAGACTGTGACCTTTGATCTGCACACTGATGATCTGGCTTTTTTCGGGCGTGACCAGCAGCGCGTCATTGAAGCGGGTGAGTTCAGAGTCTGGATTGGGGGATCTTCGGAAGCTGAGCTGGAGACCGGCTTCTCCCTGATTGATTGAGCCGGGAGAATCATTGATGCGCCCGCGGCGATATTCCGTTTCTCACGTTGCCCTGATCGTTGCTCTGGGTGGTTTCCTGATGGGTTTTGACACGTCGGTGATCTCCGGTGTCGTCAGTTTTGTTGAAGTGGAATTTACGCTCAGCAGTTTGCAGCTGGGTTGGTCTGTTTCATCTCTGACCTTGGCATCGACTGTAGCCATGTTTGGCGCCGGCCCGTTAAGTGATCGCCTCGGCAGGAAACCTGTGCTCAAGCTTGCTGCCCTGTTGTTCGCTGTCTCCGCCGTCGCCTCCGCTTTTGCCGCAAATTTCTGGATGTTTGTGACTGCCAGAATGCTGGGCGGGCTCGGAGTCGGTGCCTCTCTGATCATTGCACCCATGTACATTGCAGAGATAGCCCCACCGGAATCGCGCGGGCGACTGGTCTCTTTTAACCAGTTTAATATCGTCATTGGAATTTCACTCGCCTTCTTTTCAAACTACCTTATTCTCATTCTGGGTGAGTCTGGCTCGGAGTTTGCCACGACGTTTGATCTGAATAAATCTGCCTGGCGCTGGATGCTGGGGATAGAACTGTTGCCGGCAGTCCTGTACTTCGTCGCACTCTTTCGGGTTCCAGAGAGCCCCCGGTGGCTGCTGATGCAGGGAAGGGCTGAAGAGGCAAGCGCTGTGCTCCAGAGCCTTGAGGGAGCGGATGGCAGCGAGCAAGCTCTGGCAGCGTTGAGGGAGGGTTTGTTAGCCGAGTCCAGCAGCGAGGCAGTCTCATGGCGCGAGCTGTTCCAGCCTTCCATGCGGCTGGTCCTTATTTTGGGCGTGACTGTTGGCATTCTGCAGCAGATTACCGGCATCAATGCCGTGTTCTATTACGCCCCCATGATTTTCGAGCAGTCAGGAATCGGCACCAATGCCGCTTTCATGCAGGCAGTCTTGGTAGGGCTTACCAATGTCGTCTTTACGATCCTTGCCCTGCTGCTCATTGACCGCCTCGGGCGGCGGGTTCTGTTGAGTGCTGGCTTGGCCGGTATTGCGCTGTCCATGCTGACCCTGGCTTACGGTTTCAGTACAGCGACCTATCAGCTGGATCAGACTGCGATAGCGTCACTGCCGGCCGAGATGAATCGGCCAGCTCTTGAGGCATTGGCTGACAGCACCTACTTCAGTGATCTGGAATTTCGCGAGGCAGTGAGCTTGGCGCTTGGATCAGAGCAGTTTGCCGCCTTTCAGGCGCAATTGACCGGCGCAGCGATTCAGCTCAACTCTGTGTTGATTCTGACTGCAATACTGGCCTTTGTGGCCAGCTTTGCGGTGTCGATCGGGCCGGTGATGTGGGTGCTGTTTTCGGAACTGTTTCCCAATCGTCTGCGAGGGAAGGCCATTTCGTTCGCGGGCTTGATCAATTCCTCAATCGCTTTCCTTGTCACTTTTTTATTTCCGTGGGAATTGGAAACTGTGGGGATTGCCAGCACATTCCTGATTTATGGGCTATTCGCCGCGTGCGGCGTAGTATTCGTCATTCGGTTGATGCCGGAAACTAAGGGCAGGTCGCTTGAGCAACTTGAACGCGACCTGGTGGAGAACTGATATATGCGACTGAGCGTTACCCTGACACTTTTGGCCGGCGTGCTGTCCGCACCCGTCACGGCCTTTGCTGAGGCAGATGCGCCCCGGAAAATAGAGTTCGTGAGAACCCAATCAGGTTATGTGGTGCTTCGAGACGGACAAGCTTTTTCCATTCGCGGGGCCGGACTGGAGTACGGAGATATTGCATCGCTGTCAGCACACGGCGGCAATGCGATTCGAAACTGGACAACAGATAATGCGCGAGAAATTCTGGACCTTGCCCACGCGCAAGGCGTCATGGTTGCGCTTTGTTTACCGGTTATACCCGAACGACATGGGTTCGATTACAGCGATCAGCAGCAGGTGTCGCAACAGCTCGAAAAACTGCGGTTGGAGGTACTCAAGTACAAGGACCATCCTGCACTGCTTGCCTGGATCATCGGCAATGAGCTGAATTTTGACTATACCAATTCCGCTGTCTACGACGCGGTGAATGACATCTCTGAAATGATTCACGCAGTTGATCCGAATCACCCAACGACCACAACGGTCGCAGGTCTTGGCGAAAACGTCCTACAGGACCTCGAAGCTCGCGCCGGCGATCTGGATTTTCTGAGCTTTCAGGCCTATGGTGAAATCTTTAATGTCCCTGAGTTTCTGTCCGAACACGCTATTGACCGGCCAGTCTGGATTACCGAATGGGGCGCAATCGGCCATTGGGAAATGGAGCGGACTGATTGGGGTGCTCCGCTGGAAATGAACAGCAGCGAAAAAGCCGGGGTCTATCTGCAGGCTTACAATGAGATTATTGCGCCCCGCGAAGGCCAGATTGTCGGCTCGTTCGCGTTCCTCTGGGGCCAGAAGCAGGAGCGCACACCGACCTGGTTTGGCATGTTTACCGAATCCGGTGAAGAAACCGAAGCCGTCGATGTCATGCACTATTTGTGGAATCAAGCCTGGCCTGAAAACCGGTCACCGCAGGTCCATTCAATGCGCCTCGATGGTCAGTCGGCCAGGGACAGCATCAGATTGGTGAGCGGCACCACGTATCGCGCTGACATCGAGATGTCCGACCCTGACGGAGATCCGATCGACTATCGCTGGGAACTGAAACCGGAGAGTGGTGCACTTCAGGTGGGCGGCGATGCAGAACAGGCGATTGAAAACCTTGAAATCGAATTTTCCGGGGCAGAGAAACCGCAGGTGACTTTCCGGGCGCCGGCAGCGGGAGCCTATCGCCTGTATGTGTACGGCTATGACAGAGCGGGTCACGCTGCGCATGCCAATGTGCCTTTTCTGGTTGAACGCGCACGATGAGGATTCAGTAACGCCGGGACGGACTGCATGCCGGCTAAACAGGCAGTTGCGGCGGCAGGTCTTCTCATGGTCCGCTATGAGGTCGGTTTCGGATTGAGTAATCTGGCCGTGCAGTAATACAGCCAATGAGGACACACCAGAGCGCAGCACTGCCGCCCGGTTGCCGGTCAGCGGTCCTCGCGAGGCGTTCCTGTGGTTTCCCGAATTTCCAACCTGCCCGGAATGACCTCCTGGACGACACTTCTGTCAGCGTTCTTTGCTGCCTGTATCAGCAGGCGACACGCGTTTTCTGTCATTTTGGCCAGCGGCTGAGAGACCGTGGTCAGTGCAGGGTAGACCTGCCGCGCCAGCGCGATGTCATCAAAACCGGCGATCGAGATGTCGTCGGGAATCTTCAGCCCCAATTTTTCGGCACTGCGCATGACGCCGACGGCCATGTCGTCATTGGCTGCGAAAATCGCGGTAGGGGGTGCTTTCCGGGCGAAGAATTTTTCACCACAGATCTCGCCTGAGCCGATGGAGTTATCGCCTGTCATCACCAGAGCCTCGGAAAATTTCAGTCCGCAATTCTTAAGACCCTGCTTGTAGCCTGAAAAACGCTTTGCAACTGCTTTGTGGCTCGGATGGCCGGTAATAAAACCGATTTTGCGGTGTCCCAGGGAATGCAGATAGGCAGTCATTTCTGCACTGACTTCTTCGTCATTGGTTGCGATGCTGCTGAACCCACCATTGCTCGAACCGGGGGACAGACGCACAAGTTCTGTCCCGGTCCGCTCAATCAAATTGACAACTTTAGGCATGTTGGACAAGGGTGCAGCCAGAATGATGCCGTCCGGGCGGGCTTGTTCGACGAGTGCCTGAAGATCTTTGCTCAGGCGTTTGTCCCGGGGGTTGCAGGGGTGAATCAACAGGTCGTAGTTCTCCTGTTTGCAGGCCTTCAGTGCACCTTCCTGCATGTTGATAATATAGCCTGCGCTGGGTAGCTCATAAGCCGAAGGGTCATCGTACACGAGACCGATCAGGTGGGAGCGCTGACTGGCCAGATTCCTCGCAGAGAGGTTCGGCTTGTAGTTGAGCGCCTCGATGGCGGCGGCCACTTTTTCCTGAGTTGCCTGGCTGACGTTCGGTTCCTTATTCACCACCCGCGAAACAGTCTTGATCGACACGCCTGCGAGTGCTGCGACATCCTCCAGTGTTGCTCTGTGCATCATTTTTTCCCCGGTTTGTAGTTCGCAGTCTCCGGATGAACCGTTTTGTTCTAGTAATCAGTCAATCGCGCCGTCCCAGCCTTGAGCTTTTATGATTCCGGGCGTTGAGCGTGACAGTGTACACAATTTGCCCGAATGGGAGCGCGGGCTGTTTGACAACGCTGTCAGTATGCACTATAACAAGGTTTCTGACAACGCTGTCATTTCGGTCCGGCACGCCGGGCATGAATCAGCGCCCGAAGCATGGCCTGAAGCCAGGCAGCGGCAAAAGCACGCTGGTGCCGGGCGCCGGCCAGTTGTTGAGAGGCTCAGACAACATCAGATGACGCCCTGCCGGAGTCATCAAGAAAAGAGAGAAACAAGGGGAGAAAGCGTGAACAAGAAATTCTACAGTCTGTCGCTCAGCGCCTTGGCAACGGGCTTAGGTGCTGCCTGCGCGCAGGCTCAGGAGGTTGACCAGGAGGCCTCGTCTGCGGGAGCCATCGAAACGATTGTGGTTACCGCGACGCGTCGCGAGACCGAGATTATGGAGACGCCAATCGCCGTGTCTGCCATGACGCAGGAGCAGATGACGCAGCTGGGCTTGGATAACATCGATGACCTCAGCTACGCGCTGCCGGGCTTTTCGGTACAGAACACAGACACTTCTGCTCCGGTCATCACCCTGCGTGGGGTCCGCTCCAATAATGTTACGGAGGTGGGTGATCCCGCAGTTGGTATCCACGTTGATGGTCTCTACGTGCCTAGACCCCAAGGAGCGGCTGCTCTCATGTTCGATCTCGAGCGGGCGGAATTGGCGCGAGGTCCCCAGGGTACCCTGTTCGGCCGGAATTCCATTGTCGGCACCCTGAATATCGTGACGGCGAAGCCCAATTTCGAGGAGCAAGCCGGATCGGTCACGCTGGGCGGGGGACGATTCGGAGAAGAATCACTCCGGGCTTTCTACAATTTGCCAGTGAACGATCGTTTTGCGCTGCGTTTTGCCTACATGTCAGACAAGCGTGACTCCTTCCTCGATGGTTACTACGACGGGTCGCAGCCCGACTGGAGATTCCTGCCACAAGATGTTCGTAACCAGTTTCAGCCGATCACGTCGATGGACCAGAAGCAAACCTCTACGGATTATTCCTGGTACCTGGGTTGTCAGTCCTGGCAGACCGGCTGCTATGCCGATCCGGGCTGGCAAATCGGAAACCCGCAAACGAAAGTTCAGGCAGATCCCGAGACTTTCTACAACAATGCTGACAATCAGGCCTTCCGAGTCAGCGGAAGATATCTGTTTAATGATGGCAGTGACCTGAATCTTCAGTACGAGCTGTTTCAGGACAATGGCGCCGGTTGGCAGAATATGTACTCGTGCGAGCAGATGGCACTGAGATCCGGAAAGCTTCAGGGCGATCCGGCGGTTTATGATGCCAATACCTGTGAGGACATCATGGGTACTGAAAACCGCTACACTTCTTTTGTGAATACGCCCGGAATCGTCGACATGGAGATACAGTCGACTCGTGCAATTTACAACAAATCCTTCGGGGATGTGGACATGGTCGCCAAGTGGGGCAACCAGAAGCTCACTCAATATTCTCAGTGGGATACCGACGGCGGGGCCAATGCGGCTTACGACATGGCGATGATCATCAATGATTATGTCGCCAAGTCGAACGTATTCGACATTGAGTTCCAGAGCACATGGGGAGACCTCGCCTGGGTGGTAGGCGCCTTCTACATGAAGGAAGACAACGACATGGAGGCCTTCTTCCACGCTACGCTGAACGGGGACAATATTTTCAAGCAGCCTAACCGAACCATCGAATCCCGGGCGCTGTTCGGCCAGGGGACTTACGCGCTTCGTGATGATCTGTTTTTAACACTGGGGCTCAGATACACCGAGGATAAAAAGCAGGACATTGGCGGGCGCACACTGGAGTGCTCAGTCTGGAATAGCTGCTATCCCTCCACTGAGGTCTGGGGTCAGCGACAACTGTTTCCTCAAACTCTGAACGCGCTGACGCCTGATTTCCACCTCGCCGGTGGCCTCTACGATGGAGAAAACTGCACAGCTGCCGGTGGGCCATATGGCGGAGGACCTTACCTTGGCGGCACTGGCTGTATGGTGCAAACGGCTGTTAATGATGCCTCAGCAGAATTCGACAATACGGATTGGCGGATCGGCCTCGACTGGGATGTATCAGATACTGGATTCCTGTACGGCTATGTCGCTTCCGGCTTTAAGGCGGGCAGCATTGCAGACCAGTACGTGCGGGGAGCAAACACCCTGCACCCAGACGGTCCGGGCTCTCGTGTAGACACGTCTTATGGCCCTGAGGAAGCCATCACCGGTGAAATCGGATACAAGGTGCGGCTGTTTGAGAACTCCCTCAACCTGTCGGCGAACTATTACTACACGATCTACGATGGCAAACAATTTACCGGCAATGTGCCGGTGGATACAGTCCTGGCTACTGAATACGATCGCGAACTCGGTCAGGTAGTCGACGTGGATCAGGTCGTCACCATCTGGGGCACACAGAACTTCGGCGAGCAGAAGATGACCGGTCTTGAGCTCGAATGGGACTGGATTCCTTATGCCGGCGGTCGCTTCAGCGGCTGGGCGACGTTCATGGATACCGAAATCACTGAAGACTTCATTACTCAGTGGTACTACGGTATGGATGCCCAGTTTGGTCGGGCTGACTACTCGCAGTCGATAGCCAATGTGCCGGAAAACGCGGTTAACCTCCGTGGTAATGAAGCACCGTATTCACCGGACCAGGCCTTCACTATTCGGTATGAGCACACTTTCGATCTCGGCAGGCTGGGTCTGGTAACACCATCGATCAACTACCACTGGCAGGCCGAAGATTATCTGACTATCTGGAACGCCGACAAACACGTCAATGATCCCGGTGGTTATGGAACAGGATTCAGCCCGAACGGGGACTACGTGGATCTGCCCGGATACTTCCAGGACCCGGTTGAAACCTTTGGTGACAGCAGGGATGACTGGAACATGCTTGATGTCTTCCTGACCTACAAGCCAAGCAATGATTCTCCCTGGTACCTGCAGGCCTATGCCTATAACGTCACCGAAGAGCAAATTGCCTGGTGGCGTGGCGTCGAGGCTGGCCAGCCCAGAGGCTCTTACTCTGCGCCCAGTCAGATCGGTGCACGCTTCGGTTTCTACTGGTAGCTAAGAACGAGATTCAGAGGGCGCTCTCTGCGCCCTCTGAGTTCGGTACTGAATAGGGGTCTGCTGGCCCTCAGGCCGGGGCGATCATCCCCTGGCTGTTGGATTTTCCCTTCAGCGTCGCGGCGATTCGGCCTCTGAGCCGTCAGGCGGCGCCTGTCTTTGTCATTGCTCGGTATTCATGGAGACTCGCTATGGCGCAGTTAATCCCGGTTGATCCTTTTGACCTGGTTATTGTGGGTGGCAATGGCGATCTGGCACTGCGCAAACTCATTCCCTCGCTGTACCATCGTCACCGCGATAAGCAGTTCAGTGATGACAGCCGAATTCTTGCAATAGGCCGTGTCGAGATCTCACGCGCTGACTATATTGAAGAGGTTAAATCTGCCTTGCGGCCTGCGGTATCCGTCGATGAGTCGGAATTTGAGCGATTCAGCGACCGTCTGCATTACTGCCACTTTGATGTGAACGACTACGGCGCATGGACCCCGCTGGTTGACATGTTAGCCGGTCACGAGCACAAAATCAGAGCGGTATATCTCGCCACCCCGCCCTCTTTGTTTGGTACGGTCGCTGCCGGATTCAAGGCCAACAAGCTTATGACCGCGGACATGCGTATCGTGCTGGAAAAGCCGATAGGCCATGATTATGAGTCCGCCAAGACGATCAACGATCAGGTGGGTGCCTGCTTCGCAGAGAATCAGATCTTTCGCATTGATCACTATCTCGGCAAAGAAACCGTGCAAAATTTACTGGCGCTGCGTTTTGCCAATTCCCTGTTTGAGCCTCTTTGGCGCCGGGAGGTAATCGACCACGTCCAGATCACAGTGGCGGAAGTTCTGGGTGTGGATAACCGGATAGAGTTTTACAACGATATCGGCGCATTGCGAGACATGGTGCAGAACCACCTGCTGCAGTTGCTCTGTCTGGTTGCTATGGAACCACCGAGCAGTTTCGATGATGATGCAGTGCGCGATGAAAAGTTAAAAGTGCTGAGAGCACTGAAACCCATCAGCACAGATTTGGTGAAGCAGAGCACAGTCCGCGGTCAGTACACCTCGGGTGCCGTCGATGACGCGGTCGTTGCAGGCTACGCTGCCCAACTCAGTGAACCGTCCAACACCGAAACCTTTGTGGCAATCAAGGCGGAAGTTGATAACTGGCGCTGGTCGGGTGTGCCGTTCTATCTGAGGACAGGAAAGCGACTGGCGGCGAAGCACTCTGAAATAGTCATCCAGTTCAAACCGGTGCCGCACGCTATTTTCGAGGATCAGAATCAGCAGACGGCTCCGAATAGCCTGTCGATCATGTTGCAACCCAATGAAGGGGTCAGGATGACGATTATGTCCAAAGAGCCCGGGCCGGGTGGGTTTGAACTGAAGCCGGTGTCTCTTGACCTGAGCTTCGAGGAGACGTTCGGAGTCCGCTATCCGGACGCGTATGAACGCCTGCTCATTGAGGTACTGCGGGGTAATCCGGCGTTATTTATGCGGCGCGATGAGGTCGAAACGGCCTGGCGATGGATTGATCAGATTATCTCGGGTTGGGCGCAGAGCCAGCAGCCGGTGGAGTCCTACCTCGCAGGCTCATGGGGGCCGGCCGCCGCCAGCATGATGCTGGATCGCAATGGCCATGCCTGGAAGCCGGGTGAATGACCATGCAGGGGACACTCTCAGGCGCAGGCCTGCGTGAATTCGCGACCCGACAGGAGGCGGCCTTGAATCTGGCGCAGCGCATCAAGCAGGCGCTGTTGTCGGAATTGGAGCAAAATGACAGGGCGACTCTGGTTCTCAGTGGTGGCAGTTCGCCAGTCGAATGTTTCAGAATTCTTTCGACCATCGGTTTGCCCTGGCACCGAATTGACGTCACTCTGAGCGATGAGCGGAATGTGCCGGCAGACCACGCCGCCAGCAACGAAAAGCTGCTACGAGAGAACCTGATCAGGTCTAAAGCCAGTGGCGCAACTTTTGCTCCTCTTCAGGAGGGCATTGGCCGACTGTTGCCTTCGGCCTGCAGTCTCATCGGTATGGGTGAGGATGGTCACTTCGCCTCACTGTTTCCTGATTCGCCCGAGCTGGTGACAGGTCTCACCGGCGACACCGATGTTGTCTCGGTGACCACACCCTCGAGTCCGTATTCAAGAACGAGCATGACGCTTCGTTCTATCACAAAGACCAGAGCACCGTGTTTGCTGGTTTTTGGCGAAACCAAGAGAGCGCTGCTGAAGAACCCGCAGGCTTACGCCATCAATCATCTGCTGGAAGCGATGCCGGTCGAGATTTTCTGGGCCCCTTGAAAACAGCCCTTCGTCGGAGGCAGGCGGACTGGCTGTAGAGAACCAATAATGATGAACGTTATCGTCGAAAGAGTCACCGAAGCGATCGCGCGTCGCAGTCAAGAGTCGCGTCGCCGTTATCTTGAGAAAATTGCCAGAGCCGCGGATCGGGGCAAAGGCCGGGCTAACATGGGCTGCAGTAATCTGGCGCACGGCATGGCCGCCTGCTCCCCTGAGGCGAAATCGCTCATGCAGAGTGACGCCGCGATTAACCTCGGTATCGTAACAGCCTATAACGATATGCTCAGTGCCCATCAGCCTTACGCCGGATACCCCGATCAAATACGTGCCGTTGCGCATCAGAATAAGGCCACAGCTCAGGTAGCCGGCGGCGTTCCGGCGATGTGTGATGGCGTGACCCAGGGTGAAGACGGCATGGATCTTTCCCTGTTCAGTCGCGACACGATCGCCATGTCTACCGCGATTGCGCTTTCGCACAACCTGTTCGATGCCGTTATTTGTCTCGGGATTTGCGACAAAATCGTGCCCGGGCTGATGATTGGAGCGCTGTCCTTCGGTCATCTGCCGACACTGTTTATTCCCGCCGGACCGATGCCGTCAGGACTGCCGAATTCGGAAAAAGCCAAGGTACGGGAAGCGTTCGCAGCGGGCGAGGTTGGCCGGCCGCAGCTCATTGCTGCGGAATCAGCAGCCTATCACGCCCCCGGAACCTGTACTTTTTATGGTACCGCCAACAGTAATCAGATGCTGATGGAGTTCATGGGTCTGCAGTTACCGGGTGGGTCTTTCGTTAACCCAGACACGGAACTGCGCTCCGCTCTGACCGCTGAGGCGACTCGGCAAGTCATCGAGTTGGCGAAGTCGCAAGACAGCGCCGTCAGCTTAGGTGCGATTGTGTCTGAAAAAACGCTGGTGAATGCCATGGTTGGACTGCTGGCAACCGGTGGCTCCACGAATCACACGCTCCACCTCGTTGCCATTGCCAGAGCCGCTGGCCTGGTGATCAATTGGTCTGATTTTGCCGAGCTGTCGGCCGTAGTGCCTTTACTGGCCCGGGTGTACCCGAATGGGACGGCCGATGTGAACCATTTTCATCAGGCCGGTGGTCTGGGGTTCATCATCAGAGAATTACTCGATGCCGGTATGCTGCATGACGACGTTCACACTGTCGCAGGGCCCGGCTTGAGGCGATTTTCCCAGAGTCCTGTGGAAGTCAATCACGAGCTCAGATGGCAGCCCGTTGCAAGTCAGTCAGAAGACCGCAATGTGGTCAGAGGCTGTGATCAGCCTTTTCAGCAGACTGGGGGTCTCAGTCTGGTCGAAGGAAATCTCGGTCGGGCGATCGTGAAGGTTTCTGCTGTGGCTGAGGAAAATCGCCGTATTCGCGCACCCGCCAGGGTCTTCCAGTCGCAGGAGGCTTTTCTGGCGGCATTCGAGGCCGGAACTCTGAATCAGGATGTTGTGGTGGTGGTTTCTCATCAGGGGCCCAAGTCAAACGGGATGCCGGAGCTGCACAAATTGACGCCTTATCTCGGAATTTTGCAGAACAAAGGATTCAAAGTTGCCCTGGTGACGGACGGCAGAATGTCAGGCGCCTCCGGAAAAGTCCTTGCCGCTATCCACGTAACGCCGGAAGCCTGTGCCGAGGGTCCGATCAGCCAGATTGAGAACGGCGATATCGTAATCATCGACGCCGAGCTTGGTCTCCTGGAGGTTGAAGCCGAATTGGCGAATCGGGACTTCAAAATCACAGACAGTTCAGAGCATGAGTCCGGCATGGGACGCGAACTGTTCGCTGTCTTTCGACAGGAGGTGGGTCCGGCCGAGAATGGAGCCACAATATTTGAGCTAAGTTAGTTATGGATGCGAAGGGATTTTTTACAGACATCAAACTGGTTCCCGTAGTCACGCTGGAGCGTCATGAAAATGCCGTAGACCTCGCACTGTGTTTACGGGATGCGGGGATCCGTGCCATAGAGGTCACGCTGCGAACTGAGTCTGCTTTGAAGGCTATTGAACTGATTGCTGATGCGGTACCCGATGTTCACGTCGGAGCGGGCAGTGTTCGTGTGGCGGAACAAATTTCGATGGTCAGAGAGCGGGGCGCTCAATTTGCGGTCAGTCCGGGCCATTCGCAAAGTCTGATCAATCAGGTCAAGGCTGCCGGCATGCCGTTTGTGCCCGGCGCAGCCACCGCGACTGAAATGCTGGCACTCAGAGAAAGCGGTTATTCACTCGTGAAATTCTTCCCTGCTGAGTTACTGGGTGGCACAAAAATGCTGAAGGCCCTGTCGGCTCCTCTACCGGAGATCCGTTTCTTTCCGACCGGAGGCATCAGTGCCGACCTCGTTCAGGATTATCTGAAGCTTGGCTGTGTGTCCTGTGTCGGTGGCAGCTGGTTTATCCCTGTTGAACTGCTTGAGGCGAAAAGGTTCAATGACATCAAAACTCTCACGCAGTCCGCATTGCAATTGAGCCATGTCTGAATCGACCGTTCTTGTGGGCGATATCGGCGGTACGAACGCCAGATTCGCGATAGCTCGCCCGACCGGGGCCGGATATGAATCCGAGCAGGTTTTGCTGTGCGACGATTTCGTATCGGCTGAGTCAGCTATCCAGCACTATCTTGAAGAGATATCCGCCCCGCCGGTCAGATCCGCTTGCCTGGCCGTCGCCGGGCCTGTGGCTGCGGGGAGTGCGAGCCTGACTAACAACCGCTGGCTGTTTGATGAAGCCAGTCTACGAGCCGCACTCAGCTGCGAGAGAGTCAAGCTTCTGAATGATTTTGAAGCAGCGGCTCTGGGAATGGCGGAGCTTGGCCCTGACGATCTGACTCCGGTGGGGCAAGCGGGTTTGCCAGATTTGACTCAGACGGAGTTTGTGACGGCGGTCGTTGGTCCCGGAACCGGTTTCGGTGCTGCGACCCTGATCAAGCGCGATGGCAGGCTGACTTCGCTGAGCGGAGAAGCCGGGCACGTTGGGTTCGCGCCCGAAAATCCTTTACAGGTTGAACTGCTCGCCGGTCTTGCCAATGAGTTTGGTCGGGTCTCGGATGAGCGCCTGGTTTCCGGAAGCGGCCTGGTGAATATTTATCAATTTCTCGCAGCTCGCAGCCAGACCGCAAGCGAGCGATTTGAAGCGGCGACGATCTTTTCGAGGGTTGAAACGGACCAAATTGCCCAGCAGTCGGTCGCACTGTTTTTTGAGTTGCTGGGGCAGGTGGCGGGTAATTTTGTACTGGCAACAGGGTCTTTCGATGGGCTGTTTATTGCCGGCGGGATTGTTCAGAGATATCCGGAATTACTTCACAGCAGTGCTTTCAGGGCAGGATTCGAAAACAAAGGGCGTCATCGCGGGCTGATGCAGGCGGTCCCGACGGTACTGGTTCATCATCCCTTGCCGGGACTTCTTGGAGCGGCGGCCTTCGCAAAAGGCTGGCTCTGAGTCAGATTCCGGGCAGTGCGCCCTCCGGAAGATGCTTGCCTGTATTTCCGGGCCCTACCCATTGCTGGCTGCTGCAGGCCTGTTCTTGACAATTTCGGCTTCTGAACTTGCGGAAGCAGGCATAAAGTGCCATTAATGGTGGTGGCCAAAATCGGTAAGGTTTCTCGCAAGAACAGGACTCCCCGACATGAACAATAAGATTGCTCTCGTTCTATATGCTTCGGTTTTGTCTGTAAGCTCCGCACTGGCGCAGGATGCCGGTCTTATTACGCACGGCGCCGAAGTCGTAGAAGTGCAGGGGGGATTTGGCTTTTTGGAAGGTCCGGTCTCCACCAGAGACGGGATCCTGTATTTTACCGACATCGACAACAACGTAGTGCATCGCATGCATCCCGGGGGGCAGATTGAACGGGCCTATTCGCCGAGTCAGCACGCCAATGGCCTGACCCTCGATCTGGATGGTTCGCTGCTGATCTGTGAGCAATCCGGTCAACGACTTACGAAGCTGGACAGTGCGGGAAACCTTACTGTAGTGGCAGACGGTTTTAACGGGCAACCCTTTAACAGTCCGAATGATGCCTGGGTTCATCCCAATGGCAGTATCTATTTTACTGACCCTCGCTATCGGTACCCGGATGGTGATCTTGCCCAACCCGGCGAGTACGTGTACCGGATTTCACCGGACCGGCAAAGCGTTGAAGCGGTGATTCTGGATATTCCAAAACCGAACGGCATTGTCGGTACTGAGGACGGCAGAGTGCTGTACCTGGCGAGCACCGAGACGCGCAAGATTTACCGTTACGACATAAATGTTGATGGCAGTCTCAGTAACAGATCGGAGTTTGCCGATCAGGGCTCCGACGGCATGACGCTGGATGAGCACGGGAATGTCTATCTGACCTGGGTCGGTGGCGTCAGCATTCGCAATCCTGCAGGAGAGCAAATCGAGTTCATTGAAACGCCCCAAATGCCTGCTAATGTCGGCTTCGGCGGGGTGGACGGCCGTACCCTGTACATGACGGCAAGAACCAGCCTGTATTCGCTGCGCATGAATGTGCGGGCGAGTCGCTGAAATTCAGACAGTTGAGAAGTGAATTGTTGAACCATCAAGTCATCAAACCGCCGGGCCCTTTTGTCGCCATGCGCCAAATCATCAAAAAAACCTGTGTTCTTCTATTGGCCACTTTGTACGGGCCATACGCTCTTAGCGCAATCACACCGGAGCAGCAGGCCGAGATTGATTATCTGCTGAATGCGGTGGAAGAGCGCCGGTGTCGTTTTGTACGAAACGACATCAGCTATTCGAGCAGCGAGTTCCTCGGACACCTGCAATCTAAATTGCAGCTGAATGAAGGATTGGTCAACAGCAGCGAAGAGTTCATAGAAAAAATCGGAACCCGCAGCGCCGTGAGCCAGATTCCTTATGTTGCGCTCTGTGATGGCCAGTTAAAGATCACGCAAATCTGGTTTCTCGAATTGCTGGCGACCTATCGCAGCGGGCGCTGAGCCCATCGGTTCACCATGGATTTCGGGTGTCCAAGCAGCCGGCATGTTTTGTCGGGGGCGCCGCTGCGCACTTTTTTGACAGCCTCTTGTCGGGAAATCGTCATTCAGCGCCTTCTGAGCAGCTGTAGAGCCGCGTTACGGACCGGTGGACATTGTAATTGCCGGGCGATCGTGTAACGCTTGGGCGATGATCCGTAGATCCATTGTATTTCTGCTATTGCTGTCACTGGTGGCGCCGCTCAATTCCGGAGCAGCGGCATGGATGTCACTGAGCATGAGTGAGCAAGGCGAGGCCAATCACGCGTCGACAGATGATCACCGACATGCTGACCACCCCATGCACGGTGACGGCCACGCGCATGGTCAGCACGCCGACGGCCATCCCCATAATCCGCAACCCCATGGATCTGCTCCCGCCCATGACGGGCATGGTGGACATGGTGATAGGCAGGACGGAGATAAGCATGGGGACAGACACGATGCAGCCCACTCACAGGGTATTCACGGTGACGGCCATGCGCATGGTCACCACACCGGCGACCACCCCCATCATCCGCAATCGCATGGGTCCGCTCCCGCGCATGATGACGGCCATGCTGCCGGGCACGAGGCGACTCATTCGCCTGAGATGCATGGTGACAGGAACGCTCACGACCATCATGGCGCCGCACAGCTGCACGAGTCACACAGTGATGGGCACAGTGAGGCAGACTGCGAGTCCGAGTGTCTGTCTTGCACCAACCACTGCTCCAGTCTGGCTCTCCTGAGTCAGTCCAATGAGGGTGAGAACGGAAATCTGGCCCTTGCCTCGTCTCCGTCCCATTGTCTTTCCAGTCTGGCGGAAAAGCTTCTGCGCCCACCCATCCTCGTTTAGTCGGAGTTAGACAGGCTCTTCGGCACCCGCCAGTGTTCAGTGCGGGTGCTCTTCGCGGTTTCATGTGCATCCCGGAAGCATTCCGGCCTAAGTAGGTGTTCTGCGAGTTTTCGGCCAGGTCCACTCCCCACCCCCTCGATTATTGCATTGTTCGAAGCATCAGCGCTTGCAGCGGTTAATCCGCCGTCAGGGTTGCAGCTCGGGCACAGGGTTTGACTAGACGGCGCCACCGTCTCGCGAGAGGAAGGCGTCTTGGGAAAGAAACATGTTACTAACACGAGTTCGCGCAAGGTCTCGTCTCAGAGCGATCGTCTTGCTTTGTTTTGGGGGAACGCTGAGTTCTCTATTTCTGATGGCGCCGCCTGTTTGGGGACAAGAGGGTGATGCTCTGGATGTGCCTATGATGCGCCGCGCACTTGGTATGTCCGGACTGAGGAGAAGTATCGCGCTGGATACCCCCCTCGGGGCTCTCTTGATGAGAAACAATACGTACCGCATTGCGAAGCTCTCTCTAGCGGCCGTCCCGGCTGGCGACAGAAAATTTAGCTCTTCAAGCGCGATTGGTCAGTTCAATTCTGTACTGGACATCGGGCACTCAGGCGACACGGCCTTTTTTCTACAGACGACTGCCAGGCACGTCGATTTCGAGGTGTCTGATTTGCTTAAAGCCAGCGTCAAGCGCCTCGATCTGGGTATCATAGCCATGCGCAACAGCAGCGCGGGAAACCCGCAATATCTTGGGCTCAGTGTCATCACTGAAGACAATACTGGCAGGCCGCAATTTGTGGATGGTTACAGGATTGGCGATGGTGTCGGGCTCAGGCTGGAGGGCGGAGCAAAAATTTCCGACGCCTGGGCGGTCTCCTTCAGATCGGAATTTCTGAACTGGCAGGGTGAAAACGGGATGAACCGACCTAACCTCATGCCTCAACCAATGGTCAATCCAATTGACAATGGCAGAATGTTTTCTAACGTCGATATCATCAGGGCCGCCAATGCATTTGGTGGAAGAGGACAATGGCGTACCGGCCTGCACTATCTGTCAAATCAGTATGAACCGCAGCAAAACAACTTCGGCATGACGGTCACGGAGCCGTTCGGAGATCATGAGCGCCTTGGGTTTTTCCGGACCGGCTATCTGCAGATGTGGCCTCTGGCAAGTATCCCTGGCGCGATGGCTTATGTAGAGGCCAATATTGACCGGGAGTTCGAGAATAATATGGATCAATTCCTGTCAGATAAAACCATAGTCTCTGCGAAGGTGGGTGTGAACTGGACTTTTGCGCCTTCACGCCAGCTCCTGCTCGAATGGCAGCGGTTCAACGGGACTGAAGACATACGGTCCCGAAACGGGCTGTTGATGACCATTCTGCTGGATGATCTTTAGCGTATGGGTTGCGCTTCTGTCACGGTGTTTAACGCTCGGAATTTGTCCAGAGGCGCCCGCTCTGTATCGATTTCTTCTGTGCTACGGTTGGGGTTTTCTCATCCGGCAGGCTGTGAGATGCGAGGGCTCACTCAGTTCGGGCTTGAACGATGCTTTGAATTCCTTGAAACTGATTGCCATTGGCAAAAGCCGCTGCTATCGGCGTGCCTGAAGAGAACCATCGCGTGAAAGGGGTGGCCGGTCTGGATAAGGTTTCCGATGAGGGAATAAAGCCATGAATGCACTGAAGACGGGGGTCAAGAGACACACAGCGCTCCGGCTGCTGCTTGTCACTGTTGTCGGTTTCAGCCTGCCGGCATTCTCCGCCGACGAGGCGCCGGGGGCTGGTAAGTGGCGGGTGGTGAACTACTGGTCAGAATGGTGTGCGCCCTGCCGGATTGAAATCCCCATGCTAAATGTCTTAAGTCAGGAACTGTCGGCGCAGGGTGTCGCCGTTGTTGGTGTGAACTTTGATGAAGACCCGAGAGCGCTGACCCTGGAAATTGCCGAGGAGCTTGAAATCGAATTTCCCGTGCTGACCAATGAAGAAGTGGCTCGCTTGGGTCTGAGACCGCCTGATGTTCTGCCAACCACCTATTTGCTTGCGCCCGACGGTGAAGTGGTGGCGAAACTGATCGGCATGCAAACCGATGCCGAAATCAGAGAGCAGCTTGTGATGAAAGGTGCACTATTGGATGAGGGCGGAGACTAGCGAACCGGGTCTAATTGGAAAGGTTGTATCCGTAAGCACCACCGCTTGCACCCCGAATTAAGGCGTCCCGCGACAGAGGCTTGGATTACGACAGGGGAAAGATCTGGTAACAAGTCCAACTACAAAACCCGGCTAAAAACTCCGGGGAAGAAGGTCTGGTAAAAAGCTGAAGCAGCAAGATTGTAAAGACCAGAGTAAAAGCCCAGAGAAAAGACTAAGGGTGTGAAGACCAGAGAAAAGACTCAAAAAAAGACCAGAGAAAAGGCCGGATAAAAGACAGGATACAAACCGTGAAAGATGCAGAGAAAGCAAGAGCGATAATGAGAGCGCTGATCTCAGCAGCCTCAACCGCGCAATTCGGCGAAATCCCGGGCGCATGCAAAAGACTGTTTGCCGGTGTCGTATCGGCCGGGATTTTACTGACCCCTGCACATGCCGCCGATGTGGAACTGCTGCCTTCCCCTGCTGCCGAAAACAGCAGTTTGTCGCGGGTCGTCAGTGATGAATCAGGCAATCTTTACCTGTCCTGGGTCATGCAGACAGAAAATTCTGCCGGCTTGTATTACTCGATCCTGAATGAAACACGCTGGAGTGAGCCGCAACTGGTCAGCCGGGGTGAAGACTGGTTCATCAACTGGGCGGATTTCCCGGTGCTGTCAGTAAGCGCGGAGAATAAGGCGGCGCACTGGCTGCGCATGAGTGCCGAAGGCACTTACGATTACGACATTGATGCCCGGTTCTATGACGCGCAAACCGATTTGTGGAGCGACACCATTACGCCGCATAAAGATGGCGTGAGTGCTGAGCACGGATTTGTGTCCATGCTACCGGTTGGCAACGGCAACACGCTGATGTCCTGGCTCGACGGTCGCAATACCAAAACGGTAGCGGGATACGGCGAAATGACGCTGCGCGCCGGAATATTCAACGCCCGGGGTGAAACGCTCAGCGAATGGGAGCTGGATGCCCGCGTGTGTGATTGCTGTCAAACCAGCGCCGCCATGTCTGCTGCCGGGCCGGTCATCGTCTACCGCGACCGTTCTGCAGGAGAGATCAGGGATATCTATATCACGCGCTACGCCAATGGCGACTGGACGCCGCCGGTTGCCATCCACGATGATCAGTGGGAGATTGCTGGCTGTCCGGTTAACGGGCCTTCAGTAGCGGCGCAGGGGGATTTTGTGGCCGTCGGCTGGTTTACGGCCAAGGATGATTCGCCTAAGGTACAACTCGCCCTGTCCACAGACAGTGGCGAACATTTTTCGGCACCCATACGGGTATCAGGTCCCGACACCATCGGTCGCATCGACACGGCAATTCTTGCCAATGGGCAGGTTGCAGTGAGCTGGCTGGACACGTCAGCTGAAACAGCTCAGCTGACCGTTTCACGTTTCAGCGCAGGCGGATCATTGATTGATACCACAGTTGTCGCCAGAACGAGTGCTTCCAGACGCAGCGGGTTCCCGATCATGGAAACCATTGGCGATGACTTGTTCGTCACCTGGACGGACATCAGTGAAGGTCCTGAGGTCAGAGTTGCACGCGTCGACTTCGCGTCACCCTGATCCTCATGCGGGCGCGTTACGATTTTGCGGTGATCGGCGCCGGCATTGCAGGAGCCTCTGTCGCAGCTGAGCTGGCGGCAGACGCCAGTGTCCTGCTGCTCGACAAAGAACCTCAGCCGGGTTACCACTCCACCGGAAGGTCAGCCGCCTATTTTTCTGCTTCCTATGGCAGTGCCGCCGTTCGTGCGGCCACCGCCGCCAGTGAATCCTTCTTTCGATCGCCGCCTGCCGGATTCACCGAGACTCCTCTGTTGAGGTTACGCGATACGCTCTTTGTTGCAAGACAGGACCAGCTGCCCCAGCTGAGTGCCTTCAAGAGGGAGATTTCCGGGCTTAAGGAAATCAGTGGTCCGGATGCCATTCTCCGGGTCCCGATTCTTGATGCTGACAGCGTCGCCGCAGGCTTACTCGAAACAGGGGGGGGCGATCTTGATGTGGATGCCACGCTGCAGGGCTTTCTTCGCCTGCTGCATGAGCGCGGTGGTGTTCTGCACTGTCAGCAGGAAGTGGAGGCTTTATCGAAACGATCAGGCGGCTGGCTTGTGACTACCGCAGACCGGGAATTTGCTTGCGAAACCCTGATTAATGCGGCGGGCTCCTGGGCGGGAGAGCTCGGAAGGCTTGCCGGTCTGAGTGATCTCGGCATCACGCCGAAAAGAAGAACCGCGCTGTTGCTGCGTCTTCCTGCGCAGCGGTTCGACGCCGACTGGCCGCTGGTCGTGGACATTGATGAAGAATTTTACTTCAAACCCGATGCAGGTCTGCTGCTGCTCTCACCCGCCGATGAAACGCCGAGCGCTGCCTGTGACGCCCAGCCTGAGGAATGGGATATTGCGGTCGCCATGGATCGTTTCCAGCGAGCCAGTACATTGCGCATCAGCCGGCTCGAACACAAATGGGCCGGCCTACGGTCTTTTGCCGCCGACAGAGAATTTGTGGTGGGTTCTGACCCCAGAGACAAGAGCTTTTTCTGGTTGGCCGGCCAGGGCGGCTACGGGGTGCAAACTGCGCCCGGACTGGCGAAGCTCAGTGCTGCCTTGCTCTTCGATGCAGCAGACAGGCGGCCGGTGCAGATGGCTCCTTTCCTTGAGCTGATCGCCCCTGAACGATTGATTCAGTAGCCTGGCGCTCTCGTTAACCCAGCGCTCGGGCAAATGGCGTGTCAGCTAAGCCGGTGTGAAGCGCTTTGTCGCGCGTCACTCCACCGCAAACACGACCAATCCGGGCTGACCGCTTGGCGTCGGTATCGACTGCGCCTCCGGACCCAGCATGCCCTGAATGATGCCATAGAGACTCCCGGTCCAACGGCTGGGTTGCCCCTTGACGATGGCAACATACTGCTTCCCGTCAACGGCATAAGTGATCGGGAATGAAGAAGGCAGATGGTCCAGGGTCGTCTCCCACAAGACCGCTCCCGTTTGCGCGTCAAAGGCTTTGAAGGAATTGTCCAGATTGCCTCCGAACACCAGTCCGCCCGCTGTGGACAGCAGAGGAGTTGAAGGCGGAGTCAGCTCGCGATGACGCCACGCCATTTCCATGGTTTCCATGTTGATGGCCTGTAGCCGTCCAAATTTGCCGTCGCTGTCAGCCCGGGGCGCCGGTGTCGCCTCGATACCGGTCGACAGTAAATTGCCGTCTGCCATGAGACCGGCCATCATGCACATTTCCAGCGCCGGCAGATAAAGCATTTTAGTGTCCGGATTATAGGCGCCTGCCTGCCAGTTGCGCCCGCCCAGAAAATAAGGGCAGAGCAGGTGATTGGCTTCCCTGTTTGGCACGGAATCAGGATTGATGGATTTCGCGCCGGTCTGTGGGTTAACTGCGGAGACGATATTCTGCAGGCCTAAGTCGATGGATTCGAGATACTCGCCGGTCTCTGCGTCGACCACGTCATACAGCGCCATTTTTCCTGCGGTGAAAACCACTTTCCTGCTTTGCCCGTTAATTTCCAGTTCGTCCAGTTGCCTTTCATACACCCAGTCCAGGTCAAGCTGGTCGTTGGGCATGTGCTGGAAGTGCCAGGCCAGTTCACCCGTGCGCGGGCGCAGTGCCATCGTGGAATTCGTGAACAGTGCGTCATTGGTGACCCCGTCAACGTCCAGATTTTCTAGCAGGGGGCCGGTGTCGTAAGTCGGAGCCGCGCCGAAATACACCAATCCCAGTTCTGCGTCATAACTGCCGGAATTCCACACCGAGCCTCCGCTGCGTGCCTGCAGCGGCAGATTATTCCAGGTTTCGCCACCCGGGCTGCCCGGGCGCGCCACCGTGTGAAAGCGCCACTGTTCCGCGCCAGTTTCCAGATCAAGCCCGACAATGAACCCACCTTCAGGAACCATCGTGGCGGTCACACCCTGAAGCAGCATGCCGTCTGCAATCATCGGCGCGCCGCGCAGCCCATAGTAGCCCTGCAGTGGCTCAACGGGAGTGCTGATGCTGGTTTCCCAGATCACAGCGCCAGTGCGCACATTTAAGGCCACCAGGTCGAGGTCATTGTGCGGAACGAATACGCTGTCGCCATACAGCGCAATGCCCTGACGGCGACCGTCGAACACTTCTGATTGGTGTTCATACCGCCAGAGCTCTGTCCCGTCGCGGGCGTCCAGTGCCAGCAGAATATTGTTTGTGTCGGCGATGAACATGACACCATCATGTACGAGGGGTGTCGTCATATTGCCACCCTGAGACAGAGGGACGCTCCAGGCCTGCCGCAGCCCGGAGACATTGCCGGCATCGATAAGATCCAGCGCGCTGTGGCCGCTGAGATCATAACGGCTGCGCCACATGAGCCAGTCTTCCGCGGGGGGGTTCTGCATCATCGCCGAATCAATCCGTCGGTAGTTGTCCAGTAACTGCTGCGCCTGGCTTTCCTGAGCGCCTGTCTGTGAGAATGCAAGGCAGGACAGCAGGATGCTGGCGGTCAGGGGCAGGCGGATGGTCGGGTGCATGGTCTCTCTCCGATCTGTAAAAGACGTGTGTGGCGCGATGGGCTCAATGTGCTTATGAGTCTACGTGAAAATGTGGGTCTGGCTCAAACGTGATTTGCCGCGCTGAGCCTTCTCGGATTTACCTCTTATGCCTGCCAAGTCAGACACTATTTGGCTACAATGAGACTGACCGGGCCTGCGGCATTGTCAGGATCAGGCCCGAAACACTTCAAATCAGTAACCGCAACAGCCTTGCCCTGTTAATCGCGGGAACAGGCGGACGGCGGTAGCGGGTTTCACCGACAGATGGGACAGCCGAGATGGTTTCAATGAACAAGTTTGTGCGGGTCTGGCAGCTTGTCTGGATGGCGATGTTTTGCAGTCTTGCCGGCTCTGCACTGGCGCAGGATTTTCTGACGATCACCCCCGGCGAATTGCGAATTGCAGTGACCAGAGCCTCATCGACCGATCCTTACGACTCACAGCTTTGGATCCGGAAATATCTTGAAAAATTTGCGCAGGAGCAGGCGTTACAGATAGTGTGGGTAGAGGTGCCATTCAGTGAGTCCTGGCTGCTCGCCAGCCGCAACGAGGTGGATATTGTGGCGACCAATGTGGCGAGTTTTGCTGACCGGCAGAGTGCGGGTGCGAGTTTTTCCGCCCCTTTTCTCTATGAGCGAAGAGCCCTCAGAATTCGTCCGGAAGATCGAAGTCGCTACAGTCACATCAGCGATTTTGTTGGCAGCACCATTGGGGTGGTCCGTGGTATGGCGGCTGAGCGCGATGTGGACCGCCGTGCCGTGCCGGGTGTCAACATCCGGCGAACAGACTCTTTTCCGGAACTGTATGAGGCATTTGATGCAGGCAGACTGGATGCGATCGCCGAGGCTGAATATTACGCGCTAGACGGTAAGGTGATTCCTTCGCACGGTGACGACATCGTACTGATTGATCACCATGACCTGACTCCCGGATCCCGTGAAGAATCTGTGTTCGTCGTGAGTGACGCCAGCTTGAATTTGCTCGATGTGCTCAACCAATTTATCGCGACAACCCGATTTCCCCTGTAAACCCTTTGGCGGAAAACCGCCCGCGCTGAGTGCTGTGAACCTTCCAATGTTATTGCATGAGTACCGAACACTGACTGTGCTGACGCTGGCGCAATGCTTTGGTCACACCGCGGCTCCGATTCTGGTTCTGCTGGGGGGGATCGTCGGCGCGCAGATCGCGCCTTCTGCAGATCTGGCAACTCTGCCAATTGCGGTGCAGATACTCGGGATTGCCAGTGCGGCTATTCCTGCGTCCCTGTTGATGTCCAGATTTGGCCGGAGAGCCGGCTTTTTGGGAGCCACGGCCCTCGGTATTGCGGCGGCTCTGCTCGCGGCGCTTGCGGTGAGCAGGCAATCTTTTCTGTTGTTTGTGCTTGCTGCTTACAGCATCGGTGTTTACATCGCTTTCATGCAGCAGTTTCGTTTCGCGGTTGCAGAATCGGTGCCGGCTGACAAAGTGCCGCGCAGTCTCTCCATTTTTATGCTCGCCGGTATTGTTTCCGCGCTGTTGGGGCCGGAAGTTGGCAGACGATTCAGCGACCTTGAGGGCTTGCCACTGTATTCAGGCTCGTTCATCGGGCTGGCGGCACTGCTGTCGGTTTCGTTCCTGATCTTGCTGCTGTTTTATCAGAACATCATTGTTGAATCCTCTGCCTCCACGGAAGCAAAGCGCCCCCTGCCTGAGATCATCAGGCAGCCGAAGTTGATTCTGGCAGTGTCTGCTGCAGCGATCGCGTATAGTGTGATGGCCCTTGTCATGACTGCCACGCCACTCAGTATGCACGAGATGGACGGTTTTTCTCTGGATGCCACGACCCGGGTGATTCAGAGTCATATTCTCGCCATGTATCTCCCGTCATTTTTCAGCGGCGCACTCATTTCCAGATTCGGCGCGCTTAACACCATCAAAGCAGGCCTGGTTCTGATGTTGGCCTGTATCGGCGCAGGATGGAATAACCCGCAGTTCTTTCATTACCTGGCTGCGTTGATTCTGCTTGGCGTGGGTTGGAATTTTCTGTTTCTCGGCGGCACGACTCTGCTGACGCAGTGCTATTACCCGGCAGAGCGATTCAAAGTGCAGGCAGTGAATGACTTTCTGGTTTTTGGTTTGCAGGGTGTGGGTTCTTTAAGCGCCGGCGTGCTGATTGCGGCTGCCGGTTGGAGCGGTGTCATGACCTTTGCCCTGCCAGCTATTCTGTTGCTGATCCCCGCCATCGTGCTGGCGCGTGGTGGGCTGACGGTAAGCCCCGTGCAATAACCGATTTCAGCTGTCCGATCGGGACGTATTCCGGCGTGAACTAGCTGACGGCCGGTTCAAGTAAGGTCAGCGTGCCGTCGTCGACATCCAGGCGCGCGCGGACGCCGATAGGAACTACCGTCTGATCTTCAATATGTCCGATCATCGCCCCGCGCAGAGTGGGGATGCCGAGCGGTTCACAGCGCTCGCGCAACACTTGCTCCATGCTCAGGGTATTGCTGTCGTAACCATCGTCCGTGAATTTGCCAAATACAATGCCTGCGGTTCGCTCTAGATGCCCGGTAAGCCATAAGTGCGTCAGCATCCGATCGACGCTGTAGGGTGGTTCTGAGACATCTTCCATGAACAGAATGGCGCCGTCGAAATCAGGTTCGTAAGGGGTGCCAAGAAGGGTCACAAGAAGCGACAGATTGCCTCCGATCAACGTTCCTTCCGCCTGCCCGGGCACGATCCGCGTCAGGCGATTTTCCCTTTCGACGACACCCGGTTGCTGTTCAAAAGCGGGAGGCTCGGCAATACGGGTGACCTGGCGGGGTTCTATCAATATTCGCTGGAACTGCTCGTAGGTGTAGCTCGAGAAATTGTCGCCCGCAATCGGGCCATGATAGGTGATCATGCCGGTTTTAACGTGGATCGCATTCAGAATCGCCGTTATGTCGCTGTAGCCCATCAGGATCTTTGGGTTGTCAGCGATAGTCTGGTAGTCGAGGTCTCTCAGAAGTCGTCCTGAGCCATAGCCCCCGCGCACACAGAAGATCGCGTCGACTTCGTCATCCGCGAACATCCCGTTGAGATCATCAGCGCGCTGCTGGTCGCTTCCTGCGAGATACTGTTTGCGGCGGCGCAGATTTGGCGCCGCCTTTGCTTCAAAACCAAGGGATCTCACCAGATCCATGGCTGCCAGCAGATCTTCATTTTCTGGC
>VMDC01000013.1 GCA_008081045.1 Gammaproteobacteria bacterium
GCAAACGGCTCCTGTTGTCTTGGTGAACCGCAGCCAAATCACGGCTATTGCGAGCCGTTTGTGCAATACGAAATGCCATCCAGCAGGGTCCTGATGGCAGAAACACCGGTTTGTAACCCGGACGCTCTGCAGGCAGGTAAATGAACAGTAATAAAGATATTGTCGGTCAAATCGGTGAGGTTGCCAGTCATGCGCTGACTCCGAAAGTGCAACAGACCCTGACAGCGACCATCCATGAGTTGCGCAACTATGCCAGCATGGCTGACGACAGAGAATCTCTGATCAGGGGTGAAGAGAAAATCCTGGCTCGATTCAGACGGCTGTTTGAGAAGCAATTTAGCGCTCTGGTGGAATTCGGGACCGACTACGAAGAAGAGAAAGCGAAAGTCAGGGACTTTGCAAACCTGCGTCTTATGGTAGACGACGATCTTGAGGCGGTCATCGCCATGGAGGGAATGGTCACCTATGCGCGTAAACGCTTGCTTGAACAGTCCCTGCCATTTGTTTCTCGTCTGGATACTCTGCTCAGCAAAATCAAAATCGATGAATCCAACGATCCGCTCGATCCGCAGCAGCTTGGTGCTGCTTTTGCCAGTGCCTTGCAACCTCTGAGCCTGAAATCTAACGCGCTGCTGATTGCCTATCGCCACTTCAACTCTCAGGTTTTTAAAGCGCTTCCGACTGTGATCGATGAGGCGAACAAGGTCTTCATAGATCTGGGTATCTTGTCGGAACTGGATGTTTCACTGCGTCAACAGGACCCTCAAGGTGCGAAACGTGAATCACGCCCACCTCGGCAGGATCCGAATGAGCGCGCATTTTCCGATACCGATGAGCTCAACAATGCGTCGCCTCCTGCGGTTTCCGATTTGAATTCTGTGATTGAGCGCTTGTTGCACGATCGCGGAGCGCGTTCCGGCACACAGGAGCGCAGCGAATTGCTCGACGCTGAGAATTTGCTCGCTTTACTTGATGGGGTTCAACAGGGTTCGGCCGAAGCAGTCAAGTCTCGGTTTGAACAGGGTCTGGCGCTGGCGGACTGGATTGCCGCAGCGGTGGGTTCAGAACCCGGCGCAGACACGCCGGACCGTGCCTTATTCAGGAATTCAGACGCAGTCATGCTGGTGGAACTTCTTTTTGATGCGATCTGGTCAGATGAGTCCCTGCCTGCGCCAATTAAGGAGCTGATTGTGCACACGGAAATCTGCGTTCTGAAGGCTGCGCTACGGGAAACGGACTTTTTTGCTGCAGCTGAAAATCCGGTGCGCTTGTTGATTAATGAGCTGGCCACTGCAGGAATCAGCTGGACAGAGACAGAGGTGATTCAGGAGGATCCGATGTATCTGGCAGTCAAAAGGCTGATCCAGAGGCTTGTTGGTGCTGCCTCTGAACCGGCTGATTCTGCGCCGGCCCTGCTGGAAGAGTTTCAGCAATTCAAGCAGGCCCAAAACGAGCAGGTATTGGAAGATGAAAATCGTTTCCGCGCAACTCATGACCGTAATGAGCGAGTAGAAGAGCTGCATATTTATGCCCGGAACAAGATTCAGGAGCGGATAATAGACCCGAAACTTCCCGCAGCCGTGAAAGCGTTCCTGTTGGAAAAGTTCAGCCGGTTTGTTGTCCGCACCCTGCTGAAAGAAGGGCCGGGTGGACCCAGCTGGCGCCCGATAATGACCACTGTCGATGTGCTGCTTTGGACAGTTGACAGTGAGCGCTCCGAAGCAGACCGGGAGCGGTTCGAGGCGCTGAAAGATCGCCTGATGACAAATCTGGCAAAGGCGATGAAAATTGCCGGAATGGATGAGCATGAAGCTGCGAGTTCGCTCGACTCCCTCAGAGCGATTCAGGACTCGCGCTTTCAACCCAGTACTGTCGAAGACTCGGATGAGGACGTGGATTTTGATTCATGGCTGTCCGATGCCAAGCCGATGGTTGATCACCACTTGATTGAGCTGCCGGAGTCAGACAAGCATTTACAGCAGGTTGATAAGTTGCCGCTCGGTGTGTGGATGGAATTTCAGGGGGTTGAAGCCCAGAGTATTCGTTGCTCACTGGCTGGTAAGATCGACATGATTGACAAATATGTTTTCGTCAACGCCCGAGGGGCCAAGGTGATCGAAAAATCCCGCATGGGCCTTGCCAGAGAGCTGAAGGATGGAACCGTCAAAATTATCAGTGAAGCCCCGCTGATTGATCGCGCGATTGAAACGGTGATTGGAAAACTGAGAAATTCCGGTGAGCCGAATGCCTGACTCGCGCGCAGCAATCGCTTGGTGAAGGCCTGCCCCTGATTACTGTGCAACAGGTTGGTCTTCCGGAACAGCCCGCGAATTCTGATATCTGGGATCGTTCTCCAGTAATTGCAGTAGAGCCGAAGGGCTCATGTATGCACCGCCGCCGCCTTCGCTGTTCATGCCGGCTTCACGACTGCCAGTGAGTTGACTTCTAACAAACAGGGCGTGGTCAAAGCGCTGCCAGCCGAGGCCGTAGTCGATTACTCGCCGGTCTGTTGCCCGCTCGAATTGAATTCGACAGTCACTCAGCTGACAGAGGGCATCGGCAACAATGCCGAAAAAACTCCGGTCGAGGTAATAGACGGTGTGGGCCAGTTCATGGCCGAGGATACCCACCTGAGCATTGAATGGCTGGTTCTTGAGCAGAAACGCGCCGTTCCCTTGTTTGCGGTTGCTGTCGATGACGACCAGATAGTTTCGTTTTTCGGCGCCTTTGAGCAGGCTTGCCCAGTGGGGTCGTGAAGACAGTGGAATATCAACATCGTCGATGACGAAGCGAATGTTCACCGTTTTCAATTCTGGGTAGTGGCTCAACGCAAGAAGGGCCTGGAGCTCGAAGCCAGGTGGCAGGGATTTGTTCTGCCCGTATTCATCCAGCAACTCCTGAAAGCGGCCTCGTTCCTCGCTTTCTGAGTAGTTCCGCGTCACCTGTGCATCCGCTGCCGGACTGTTGATGATGGCTGCTATGACACAGCACAGCCAACAGATCAGGAGGACCGGACTTTTTGGCTTTGCGGGGGCTGACATCGCGTTCATTGTGAAAACCTAGCGAAAATACGGTGCGCTGCCAATAGCTGGGTTAGTCGGTCCGGCGGTCTGAGCGTCTTGCGGCTGCCGGGGCTGACTTGGGTCAGGCCCTTTGCAGCCCGCTTTCGGGTCAGACGTGATTCATCAATTCAGACTGTTCGAGGGCGAGAGGCACCGGTCAGTTTTCACCTATCGTTCAGGTGTGTCCCTTGGCGACATTTTTGCCATCTCATGGGAGGTCATCACGTGTCAGTGAGCGACAACAGTGCTTAACAGCCAGCAACAGTCACGTTCAATTCTGGCCGCAACTTCGTTATCATTGGCGGATGATTCGAGTCCGGTTTATTGCTGCTGTTGTCTTTGTTTGTTGTCTGTCCGGTTTGCAGGCTCAAGAGTCAGCGCCAGATTTTGCGCAGTGGTTAGACGAGTTGCGCGCTGAGGCCCGCGACCGGGGCATTTCCGACTCCACACTGCTCGCCCTCGACGCCATCCAGCCGCTCGAAAGAGTGCTTGAGCTGGACAACAGTCAGCCGGAGTTTGTGCAAACCTTCACCCGCTATCTTGACCTTAGGGTCACATCGAGGCAGGTTGCGCAGGGTCAGGCTCTGCTCCGGCAGCATGGCGTTCTGCTTGAAGAAGTGCGGCGCCGCTACGGCGTCCAGCCGCATTATCTAGTGGCCTTTTGGGCAATCGAGAGCAACTACGGCAGAGCAACCGGAGGGTTTTCCGTGTTGGAGGCTCTTGCCACACTCGCTTACGATCCGCGTCGGGCCGATTTTTTCAGGGAGCAACTGCTCACTGCCCTTCAGATTATCGATGACGGACATATACAGGCTGAGCGCATGAGCGGTTCCTGGGCCGGAGCGATGGGGCAGCTGCAGTTTATGCCCAATATTTTCTACCGGTACGGCGTTGACGGAGATGCAGATGGAAGGATAGATATCTGGAACAGCCTTCCTGACATCTTTCACTCTGCCGCCAATTTTTTATCGGAATCCGGCTGGCGAGGCGATGAGCGATGGGGTAGGGAAGTGCTGCTGCCCCGCGGTTTCGATTACAGCCTGACCGGAACAGCAACCCGCATGTCACTGGAAAGGTGGCGGTCTCTTGGTCTTACCTTAGTCAACGGCAACCCGCTTCCGGTTGTCTCAGGTATGGAGGCTTCAGTGATTCTCCCGGCCGGTGCACAGGGTCCTGCTTTTCTGGGTTATCAGAATTTTCGGACCACCATGACTTATAACCCCTCGACGTTTTATGCGCTGACGGTAGGTCACCTTGCTGATCGGTTTATGGGTGGCGAGGCAATCGCGCGAATGCCGGAGAATGAACTAGCGATGAGCTTGGCAGACGTTAAACAACTTCAGGAGTTGCTCAACAGTCGCGGATTCGCTTCGGGCGAGCCGGATGGCCGAGTCGGACGCCAAACCAGGGCTGCGATCAGGGCGTATCAAAAAACACAGGGTCTGCCTGAAGACGGATACGCCTCGCAAGTCCTGCTTGAGTCCCTGAAAAACTGATCGCGACTTTTAATGTATTTTTACCCTAACTTTTCTGAACAGTACTATGACATCAAATCAAGCTACAGACGTATCTCTGCAACGTTTTCGGAGTCTGGCTACCCTGACTCTGGCAGCTGTCTATTTTTTGATTCTGGTTGGAGCCAGCGTCCGAGCATCCGGTGCGGGAATGGGCTGCCCGGACTGGCCGACTTGTTTCGGACAGTGGGTACCGCCCACCCACGAATCGCAGTTACCGGCTGACTATCAACAAAAGTACGCTGAACTCGGTTACGCCGACACCCGGTTTAACGTCGTAAAGACCTGGACAGAATATCTGAATCGGCTGCTGGGTGTCAGTATCGGCATCCTCATTTTTCTGAGTGCTCTGGTGTCTTGGCCTTTACGGCATCACAACGCTTTGATAACGAAAGCTTCGGTTGCGGCGTTTTTTATGGTTGGCTTTCAGGGCTGGCTGGGTTCCCGGGTGGTGAGTTCTAACCTGCAGCCCGGCATGATTACCTTGCATATGCTGATGGCACTGGCAATCGTTGCGACCTTGCTTTTCGCGCTGGCTCAGTCCAGACGGCAGATGATGGCCGCACAACCGGTAACGGCAATAGATCCACGTTTTGAAAAATGGCTTTATATTGTGCTCGCCATGACCGTGCTGCAGGTGGTCATGGGTACGCAGGTTAGGGAGATGACCGACTTTATAAAGGAGAGTCAGGGAGAGGCAATGCGCGCTTCCTGGATTGAAGCGATGCCCTGGTTTTTCTACGTGCATCGTAGCTTCTCTGCTCTGGTCCTTTTTACCAACCTCTGGCTCGTGCGCCTGCTGGTGAATTCGCTGGGATGGATGCATGCCATAACACGGCTGACCTTAGGGATGATCGCGGTGATTGGCCTGTCAGTGCTTTCGGGTGCAACTCTGGGGCATTTGGGTATGCCTGCATTCGTGCAGCCGACTCATCTTCTTGCCGCCACGTTACTGTTCGGGTTGCAGTTTCTTATCTGGTTGAGCTATCGGCATGCGCGAGCCAGCCATTCCCAGTCAAGCCAGCTTCAGCCGGAAAGTGTGCCGGGCTCCGGGCAGATTGCTGCAGCAGTGTAATGGCCTCCTTTGTGATGACCGACTTAAAAAGGAACTGAAAGGTGAACAAAGAGCTGGATTTAATCGTGTTCGGTGCGACCAGCTTTGTCGGCAAGATTATTTGCCGTTATCTTGCCCATGAGCACATTGAGCCGAATTTTTCCTGGGCCATGGCGGCCAGATCGGGAGAAAAACTTGAAAGCCTTCGCGCTACCCTCGGCAGCGGGGCAGAACACATTCCGATAATCGTCGCAGAGTCATTTGATAAGGCTGCTTTGGCGGCGCTGTGCGATCGGACCGCTGTTATTCTCTCAACCGTTGGGCCCTATGCGCTTTACGGGGAAGCCTTGGTCGAGGCCTGTGTAGCTGCCGGAACCGATTACTGCGACCTGACCGGTGAGTCGCAGTGGATGAAACGGATGATCTCACGCTACAGCGACCAGGCTAGATTGAATGGCGCTCGTATTATCCATGCCTGTGGGTTTGATTCCCTGCCGTCGGATCTGGGGGTGAAATTCCTCCAGCAACAGGCGCAGGCCAGATTCGGTGAGCCTTGTGGCACTGTAAAAATGCGCGTGAAGGCAATGAAAGGTGGTGCCTCGGGAGGAACTATTGCAAGCGGGGTGAACGCCTTCAAGGAAGCCGCCAGTGATCCGGCGGTGAGAGAGGAAATGAAAGACTGGTACTCTCTGTGTCCTGAAGCGCATCGTAATTCTGCTAAACAGCGCCACGTGAATACAGAGTACGACGAAGATTTTAAATCCTGGGTGGGTCCGTTTATCATGGCCGGTGTCAACACCAGAGTCGTTCTCCGCACGAACGCGCTTCTGAATGAACAATATGGACGCCAGTTCTACTATGATGAAGGCAGTCTGACGGGCTCCGGTGATAAGGGCAGGAAGGCAGCGAAAAGGGTTGCTCTCGGAACAAAGCTGTTCGGTGCGGTACTGATGCTTGCGCCATTGCAATGGTTGGCGCTGAAATTCTTTTTACCAAAACCCGGTGAAGGGCCGTCTCCGGATGAGCAGCGAGCCGGATTCTTTGATCTGCGCTTCTTCGGCCGGACGGAGTCAGGAGAGGAAGTCCGGGTTAAAGTTACCGGGGATCGAGATCCCGGTTACGGTTCGACAGCAAAAATGATAGCCCAGGCAGCCATCAGCTTGCGCAGGGACGTTGACAAATCTCAGTTGGAGGGTGGTTTCTGGACCCCCGGTTCGGCCTTTGGTGAGGCGCTGCTTCTGCGCCTGCAGACCAGCGCGGGTATGACTTTCGAGGTAGTCAACACGGCCGCAGACTAGTCAGACAGGGAAAACCTGCGTGCGTGCTGTCGATCGCGTATCGAGTGAATTCGCGTCCATCAGTCCCACCAGGACAAGCGATTCTCCGATAATGCTGTCGCACCAACGCAAGGGTGGTTCTGTCGAAAGCAAAGAAATCTGGGTTTGGTCATTTTGCGCGCTTTGAGAAATCAATGATTCAAGATAAGACAGCATCGTCTTCATCTGTTCAATCCTGTGAAACAGCGGAATCCCGCCCGGGCGTTGTTAAATTCTATCTTCAGTGCAAGCGCCTGTTTGTTTTTCAGCTCAAGCTCTATATCGATGCGTTTCGTGACGTTGTTCTGAGCGCGCTGTCGTTCTTTGCCTTTCTGTTTGATGTGGTGCTGATGCGTGATCCACAAAGCGGTTATTTCGAAAAAGTTCTCGCCTTGGGCCGACGATCCGAACGTCTGATCAACTTGTTTGAGCAGCACGGTCGCGCGGGCCAGCAGGCTGATTCTGTTGGCCGCAGCGAGGCGAAACCGAAGCCACAACCTGAGCGGTAAACCCCTGCCAGGAAGCGGTCAGGCAAAATCCCGTCGCGTGTAAATTCTGAGTGTTAAAAGTTTTCTGAATCCGCTTTACCAGCAAAGTGTTGCCTCAATCTCAGGGGCAGCTGCGGTGATTGCTGTCTACCCGTTTTTGTATTTATGCACATGTTGCGGTATGTTCGTCGATGCTCAGCGTGTTATTCAGGATAGATCCCGTGTCCAGTCCTTTGCTGCTTTTCACCGCCCAGATTGTGGCAATTATGTCGGTCTTTTTACTTGCGGTTGGTTATCTCAAGAGTGACCCGAAAAGTGCCAGCGCACGGGTCTTCGCGGTAATCGCGCTTTTCGTTGTGTTCTATCTGCTTAACGGTATGAGTGGAGAGAGCATTGATCCTAACTTCAGGATCAATCTTTCGGCGATTGACCGCCTGATTGAACTGGGTACGAGTTCGGTATCCGGTTTGTTTATGATTTACTGCTTTCTGATTTTCCAGGAACAGCAGAAATTTCCGGCTTTCCTGAGTCTGGCTTTCGGGCTACAGGTTGCATTGGAATTGCTGTTTCCATTCCTGCGCACCGCTCAAAATCCAATTGTCGAAACCTATCTGCCTTTCCTGGCCGGCGCTCTGGACGTCATGCAGTTGCTGTTTGTCGGCTTTGCTATCTTCTGGACCCTCAGAGGGTGGCGAGCCGATCTCGTTGATGACCGACGCATCCTGCGCTGGTTTATCATTGGTGTTCAGGGGGCGCTGATATTCAGTGTGGTTTTTGTTGAGAATTTTCTGCTGGAAGGAGGCTCTGCGAACAACGCCTCAGAGCAGGCCGTCATCGTATTCGCGATTGCCTTGCTGACGCTGACCATGCTGGTCGTCGCGATGCGCTTCGATCTGGTCTCTCTGAGTCAGGCAATCCGAAAGGTCACGGAACTGACTGAGGTTTCAGAGCCGGAAGGTGCGCCAAGCTACGACGTGGACAGTTTTAATTCGGTATTCAAAGGGGGGCAGATGTATCGCGAAGCGGGTCTTACGATTGCCCAGTTGGCTAAGAAGCTCAATTTGCCAGAATACCGGCTCCGGGCGTTTATCCACAGAGAGCTGGGGTTCAGGAACTTCAATGCGATGCTGCATGCTTACCGCGTTGAGGAGGCCAGCCTGGCACTGGCAGACGCGGACAAACAAAGTGTGCCTGTGTTGACCATCGCTTTGTCGGTGGGGTATCAGTCAATCACTCCATTTAACAACGCCTTCAGAGAGATCATGGGCGTTACGCCGTCGGAGTACCGCAAGCAGCAAACGAGTTGACTGGGTTCGCTGGATTTTCACTAAAGCGGTAGGTTATCCTTGCCCCGTGGGAAAGGGTTCGAAACCAACCTGCCATAATAATAATCAAATTCCTTTTGTCGGGCTCGCAAACATTCAGTTTTGCAGGAAAGACGTAGGGCAAAGATCTCTGCGGCCTTTTTCAAACGGCGACTAGGAAATCAAGAAACACGCAAACGCTCAGGCGATGGCCGGCTTCCGCCGTGGGCCCGATTAGCGTCTGCATAAAAAGTTCAGAGCAGCGGGAGTCATCGGCTCGCGCTGTTGGCATCAGGGGAGGACAGCTCTGAAATGAATGAGCTCATTTACAACCTAGCAGTATGGCTGGACGATACCGAATGGAGCAGAATGCTTCACGAGTCGTACTATATGTACAATTGGGTCGAATCAACCCATGTTCTCACCCTGATGGTGAGTCTTGGCATGCTGTTTCTGATCGATCTGCGTATGTTGGGCTTGGCCCTACCGGATGTGCCCGCCAGCCGGATCGCTGAACGCCTCAATGTGCCGATGCTGATCGGTTTTGCCGTAATGTTCATTACCGGAATCCTGTTGTTCTATGCTGTGCCGGTGCGCACCTCGCAGAGTCTCTGGTTCCGGATTAAGATGGTGCTTCTCGTGGCTTGCGCGGTGAACGCGTTTCTGTTTCACAAACGCATGAATGAGTCGGTATCAACATGGGATATCGAGCCAAGAGCCCCGAGTCGTATCCGCCTTGGCGCGATGCTGTCACTCACTTTTTGGTCAATTGTCGTAGTGTGCGGCCGGTTTATTGCCTATGACTGGTTCGATTGCGATACAAGCCCCAACACACTGATTGATATCGTTTCTGGCTGTGTAGACGGTCAGACGCGGTTCTAGGACGCAGAGAGGAAAAAACGATGAATGCTGTAATGTTGACCTCCTACCCACGAACTCTGACTGTTGTGGCGGCGCTGCTGACATTATTGATGCTTGCCTACGGCGGTGTCATGGATGCGGTTTATCCCTCGTTGCTCGGTGTATTCGAGTGGTTGGAAACTACCTGGTTCGGGGTGATCGGGAAAACCTGGGGGGCTGCGTTTGCCTTTGTTGAAGCCGTTCACTTGCTGGGACTGGCTTTGCTTGGCGGTTGCGTTTTAGCGGGCGATGGACGATTGCTGGGAGTGGTCCTGACTGATGTGCCCGTGCAGACAGTGGTAGAGCGGACCCACAGGGTTTTTGTTTTCGGTTTGTCCATTTGTCTTGTAACCGGTATCTTCATGGCCTGCGGGGTGGCGACCAAAATTTACTACCTTCCGGTTTATTGGTTCAAAATGCTGGCTCTCTCGGCGGGCATGCTGTTTCACTTTCAGATTCGCCGGCCTCTGCTCGGCCACGACATTCAAAATTTGAATCCTGTTGTGGTCAAAATGGTTGCGGTGGCGTCAATGCTGGTATGGTTCATGGTTGCTGCCACTGGCCGGTGGATAGGTTTCAGCGGCTGAAACAGAGAACGCAATCCGTTCAATAACTTTCGGATAAATCACATGGCTGATGACGTAACTTCAGAGAATAAAGACACTAAGGTAAAAGACGATCAGGCTGCGGCACTGGTTGTGGCGCAAGCCTTTATCGTGTTTTCTGCGATTTACTGGTTCACGCAGATCGAATCGGTGCGGGAATTGCTGCAGCTGGCTTATGGCTGATACGCCGCCGGGCCGCCGCGGCGCAATGCCTGGGGCAGCCCTCTACCTTGAAAGCCGATGCACGGCCCGCAATAAACCCACATAGACGCCGCTCGTCCCTCGCTGTCCGTGACTGAGAGTGGCTGAGAGTGACTGAGAGTGACTGAGAGTGACTATGGGTGCCTTACTGAAGGGGTGAATAGTCCGTTGCAATCATGTACTCACGTTCGATCCCGCCGAGAATAGGGCCATTCGCATTAGATGCCTCTGCCACGGCTGTCCATTCCGGGTCGGCTATAAATGCCGCCCAAGAGGCGTCGGCGGCTTCCCGACTGCTGTGTTTCAGCACATAAATCAATGTGTCCTCGGCTTTTTCGGGATCCGTGGGCGTCCAGTAGGCTACGACTTCCATCCCGTGTTTGTTGAAAATACGTGTGGTGTGGTCGCGGAACCTCGCATGGAGATTGTCGAGGTTGCCCGGCGTGGCGGTATAGGTTCTTAGCTCATAAACCACTTGATCCTGAGCGGACGTATTAAGCAGGGTGCTCGTTCCAAAACCCAGGATAAACAGTGAAAGTGATGTCAGTGCGGGTTTTAACAGTTTCTTCATGCCTGTTGCCTCTTGTAAGCTACGGTTTGTCAGAGAGTCTAAAGAAAGAAACGTACAAGCGCCAGCGGTTCGCTGCTCCGTTTATCAGACGTCGGCGTGCGGCACAAATGGGGCAGGAACGCTGAGACAATCGATGCAAAGGCTTTGCAGTTTATGAAATGTGCAACTACATGCGGCGGTCTGTTTCTGGTGCTCTTTCTGAGTTCTCCCAGCCTGGCTCAGCGCTTGCCCGAATCCGACAGTCGGTTGGAGCGCGGCCTTGTGGCCCTGACTGAGCTGGAATCTGAATTCGGCAATAACAGCACACAGCTCGTTCCGGCTCTGACAGAAATGGCCGACCTCTATCGCGATGAGGGCCGGTTCGCTGAAGCTTATCGGCTGCTTGACCGGGCGGCACAGGTCATCAGAGTGTCTGAGGGTCTCTACACTCGATCTCAAATCCCTCTGGTGAGAATGAAGGTTGAAAATTACGGCGACTGGGGCGACTGGGACAGCGCCCGAGAACAGCTTGAGCATCTTTTCTGGCTTCATAGGACGAAATCGGATCGGGTAGACAACGCCTTAATTGCTGATTTGATGGCTCTGAATGAGCTCCATCTCCGCGGCATTAGCGAAGACAACTACGAGTTCCAGACCTTCCACTTTCGGCGCGCTGCCCGTGTCAACTGGTTGGCTCTTGGAGCTGCTGAGAGGCTTTGGGGCGCAACAGATTTACGTCTTGTGCCCATCATCTACTCCCTGGTCAGGCAGCAGCACCTGCAGGCTGTGGCAGTCGAGCAGGGCGGTAAAACCGGCTGGGAATTGCGTCAGATTGTGCCGGGCGCCGATTTGGTTCGTGAGCGTGATGATATGCGGCGGTATTTCTATGTGACCGGGTTGCGCTTGCTCGATCAGTTGCGGTCCATACAGCTGGCCCAGGCGCCGCTTGATCTGGAAGGCGCTGCGATGGCAAACCTTTATACCGCTGACTGGCATTTGCTGTTCAATGAAGAGGATGCGGCGCTGGCTGCCTACCGGCGTTCATACGAAGAGCTTTCCTATGCCGGCCGGCAGCCAGACGAACTGGAAGATTTTTTTGCGACTCCGAGCGTCCTGCCGGTGCACGATTTCCATAGCTCACTGGCGGCGGCCTCGACATTCGGGCAGGGGGTAATGGTTGAAGAGTCTGAGCTCGATTCCTTCCGCCAACCGGAGCCTGCCGCGGAGACAGATCACGCGCAGCTTCTTTATGCGGAGTGGGGGCCTAGCTTCCCGTACACCAGTTCACCCGACCCAGTATCGCAGCAGGTCAGTGCGGTCAGGAGCGCAGCGCTGTTCAGCTTCGATATTTCCGGCGTCATGGAGATAACCCGCTTTATCAGTCGCAAGCAGGTACGCACCGTCGCACAGCCACTTAACATCAGTCTGGTGCAGCCTGCGCCGGTTTCTGTGGAGTTTCGAGAGCAAATGATTGCACGCCTTGAACAACTGCAGTTTCGTCCGCGCCTGAGTGCGGGCCGTCCGGTGGAGGCGTCCGCAACCCTGATCTATCTGTCTGCCCCCGGCAGCCCGTAAATTCATCGACACCCTCTCCAATGCATCGGGTGATGGGAGTCTGACTGCGTGAGGACCTAAAGATTTGGCTCTACAGTGCCGACGCAGTGAATAACACAGTCAGTTTAATTCACACACGGAGGAAGAACGCGTCACAGGTACAAAGTTTTTATCATCGGTCTCAATGTCGTAAAAGGGGTTTCATGATTTATGGGCGAAGCGAAAATTGTCGAGCAAGAAATTGACAGCAGTATCTCCTCCAACCCGGTATTTTATGTTTTAGACACCAACGTATTGGTTCATGATCCAACTTCCATTCTCAATTTTGACGAGCATCATGTCGTCATCCCCATTACCGTTCTAGAAGAGCTCGATTCGCTCAAAAGTGGGCGACATTCCATCGCGGCAGATTGCCGGCAAGCAATACGGGAGCTGGATAATCAGCTCGGACAGGCCAGTCCGGCAGAAGTCTCAGCCGGCGTGGCTATTCAGCGCTGTGACGCCGCCAGCCGGGGCGGTACTCTGTCAGTCCTGATGACTGAAATACCGGATAACGTCGTTAAGCTGCCTACCCATATCAACGACAACAAAATTCTCAATGACGTCGGTTTCCTCAAGCAGCGACACCCGGACCGTAAGGTGGTGCTGGTCACCAAAGACATCAATGTCCGCCTTAAGGCTCGCGGACTGGGAATCGAATCCCAGGACTACCACAGTGATCAACTGCTCAGTGACATCGAGCACCTGAACAAAGGCTATATTGAGTTTGAGGGCGACTTCTGGAGTCAGGTCGATGCCGTTGAGACCATTCATAGGGAGGGAAGCACCCAGCATGTGCTGCCGCGCGCCTTGTTCGAGGGGGAGGTCTGCCCGAATCAGTTTATTTATGATGAGATGGGGTTTGTCGCTCGGGTGTTGGAGTCAGATCACGAGTCGGTCACGCTTTTGCATCTCAGCCGACCCGGATTGATGGAGGTTGAGGCATGGGGCCTGAAGCCCCGGGATCTGTATCAAGCGATGGCATTGAATCTGCTCCTGGATCCACAGATTCACCTGGTGAATCTGACCGGGTCGGCAGGTTCAGGGAAAACGATTCTTGCGCTGGCCGCGGCTATTGAGCAGACAGTCGCCACTAAACTGTACCGCCGCATCATAGTTACGCGAAGCACTCAGGGCTTGGACGAGGATATCGGATTTCTGCCAGGGACAGAGGAGGAGAAGATGGAGCCCTGGCTGGGGGCAATCACCGACAATCTCGAGGCGTTGCATCTTGAGGATGAGAACTGCAGAAGCAGCGTTGAGTATGTTCTGGACAAAGTGCCGCTGATGTTTAAATCACTGAATTATATCCGGGGCCGATCGTTCCAGAGCAGTCTGATTATCATTGATGAATCACAGAACTTAACGCCTCATCAGATCAAGACGATCGTGACTCGCGCCGGCAACGGTTCGAAGGTGATCTGTTTAGGTAATCTTGCCCAAATAGATACGCCTTATCTGACGCCGATCAGTTCGGGTTTGACTTACCTGACCGAGAGATTCAAAGGGTTTCAGCACGGTGGGAACGTTCTGTTGCAGGGCGTTCCTCGCTCTATCCTGGCCGCTTTTGCTGAAGAGCACCTTTGATATGAGGATTTAGCCGGATTTAATCATTTCATGCACGTGAATGGGTAAGGCGCGCGTCTGCTGCCAAGTTTGCGCGGTTAGACGGTCAACCCTTGTCGGAATCTGCCAGGAAGTTTTGCTGCATAGTTTCGGCCGGTGCCTCAGAATTTGGCTTGCCTGATTCCATGGCGGGTATTCCGACCACAGTCGTGTGCGGGGCGACATCTGCGAGCACGACGCTGCCAGCGCCAATTTTTGCGCCTTCGCCGACTGTGATGTTGCCCAGCACGGTGGCGCCTGCTGCGATCAGGACGCCGGATTTTATTTTGGGGTGACGGTCACCCTGCTCATTGCCGGTACCGCCAAGAGTGACCTGTTGCAGAATCGAGACATTATCGTCGATCACGGTGGTTTCCCCGATGACAATTCCCGTTGCGTGATCCAGCATGATGCCACGCCCCATCCGGCAAGCGGGATGAATGTCTACGCCGAAAACCTGAGAATTGCGGCTCTGTATAAACAGGGCGAGTTCTTCTCGATCGTTCTGCCAGAGACAATGCGCCAGGCGATGTACCTGAATAGCCTGAAAACCCTTCAGGAATAAGATCGCCTGCAAATAGGATCGGGTAGCGGCATCACGTTCGTGCACGGCCAGAATATCAGACGCGGCGTCGTGGACCAGGTCAGGCGAATTGACGAAAGCAAATTCAAACAACTCGCCCACGGAGATTGCGGGCATTACATCATCAGACAGCTTGTTTGCGAGTATGAAGCCAAGGGCAGATTCAAGGCTGTTATGATTGAGTACGCAGGCGTAAACGTAACTGGCCAGCAGCGGTTCTCGCTGGATAACTGACTCCGCCTCGGACCGAAGTCGCTGCCAGATCTGTGATGACATGCTGTTATTGCCCCGATTGAATGCGCTTATTATATCGACTGCGAATGTATTGACCACACCACGTCTCTGGAGATGGCAGTTCACGGGCCTGCCACCGCCCTTTCGAGGGATAGCCCCGACAAACGACGGTTTTTTTCAGTGTCACAAGCATAGACCCTGGCGGCCAGGCGATCTGATCAGGAGTTGGCGGCCACGCGTTTTTTTTCATCAAAAATAGCTTTATTAGTTCATAAGAAACAGTGTGTTACAGTAGATATTTCATCCTGCGTAAGGAGGTGCTTTAAGCGCCTTAACCAACAGAATCTGGCCTTACATGGCCACCGGTGCTAGCTTTCCCCTATGCGTAATGATCGGAGTTTTCATTTGATGTTCCTCGCTGCAACCGTCCTGCTGACGGGCGGCGCCCGTGCGCAGGAGCGCAGCCACTACCAGTACTGGCTCGAACTTGCTGCTGCAGATCAGACCTACGCTGACCGGGCGCTGGAGATCGGAAGATCCCAGGCATTTCTGGAATTCTTGGGCGAGGGGTCTGTGGTCTTTCGTGAAGGAGGGCCGGTGGACGCTCTGGAGGAGTATTCATCGCCCGACTTTCGGGGCAACGATCTGACCTGGGAGTCGCATTACATCGACGTATCCCGGGCGGGTGATCTCGGATTGTCAGCCGGGCCGATGGTGAGCATCACTGCGGATGACGAGGGTAATGCCAACAGCTTTGGTCATCTGGTTTCGGTTTGGTGGAAGCAGGCCGGGGAATGGAAACTTGCAGCTGATATGTTTGCCTTTATCCCCGGATTTCTGTCACTGGAAGTCGAGCCAAGCTTTGATGACACGCAGCCTGTCTTCGAAGAAACCGCGCTGCCGGCAACTGCGGAGCAAATCGGAAGCACCATGCAGGTCCTGTTCGATGCTGACACGCTGTTTGGGCGCTCGATTAACATCCGCGGAGGCGAAAGGGCCCTGCTGCGCTACGGTATGGAGAACATACGCGTGTATTTACCCGGTATGGGCCCCGCCATCGGGGGCGAGGTTGCCAGTTCAGTCTATGGCGCCTATCTTGATGACCAGCTGAAAACGACGACTCCCGTCAGTCTGGAATCGATGGGCGGATATCTGAGCGAGTCAGGAGAAATGGGCTTCACCTACGGGATAATGTCTACCAACCCGGAAGAGGCGCAGGTCGGATTCAGTCGTAACTATCTGCGCTTGTGGCGGTTAACCAAAAGCAAGGAATGGCGGATTGCCGTTGAGGTGCTCCGACCTCTCTAGTTGTCGATCACGATTTGTCTCTCGCCATAATTCCGGACCTCTCCAGCCCGGTTTCGTAAGCTCACGCTGAGTGTGTAGGTGCCGTTGGCGACACTCAGGCTATTCCATGTTCCGGTGAAGCCCAGATTGGGACGGTTCGGGTCGCTCATCACATCCTGATTACGCACGACGTCTGGTCTTGGCACCCCATATTGTAATGATTGGGCGGTCTTGCCATTGAGCATGAGTTCGACAGTGTCGATGCCCAAATCTTCGCTATAGGACCAGCCTGTGACAGTCAGTTGGCCGCGCACCACGTCCTCATGATCGGGCGTGTCAATCCAGGCAATGATGGGATATGGGCAGGGCCGGGCGCGGTCCTTCAAGCCCGGTTCCGACATGACAAGCTCATCGATTACGTAGAAAGAGAACGCCTTGTCTCCTGCAAACAGTGAGAGCGGGGTGCTTGGACGAACCGTCTGGCTGACGCGGCACATTTCCGTCATCAGATCGATTTTGTCCGCTTGCAGCAGCGTACTGTCTTCGGTGATGTAAAGCGCAGGCTGCCCCTCATGCTCCTGAATTGCACCGGCGTCCATTCGCCACAAAGCCAGCTGCGTGGCCCTGCCGTCCCGAACAGCTTTATCTCGGTCCAGGGTGATCACCCTGTTCGAAAATCCGGCAAATTTCAGCTGGGCAGCGGTATAGTAATTGTCCGTAATCAGCAGAGGGCGTTGATCAGAGAATTCGCTCCGCAGCACTTGACGGGTATGCTCACTGAAGGGTTTCCATCCGGCCATCTTGTTAGAAAGAACGCCTTTTCCCAACACTGGCTGCAGTTGTTCCTGATAGGCCTGAGAGCCCACCCCAACCAATCCGGTAAGTGTTCCGGCAAAGCCCAGCGTCAAGATGATACGAACCGCGCTGCTCCCGCTGATGGCAGTGCGCCGCTGCTCAAACCAGTTGCTGACCTGGCTGAGGGTGTCCGGTAATGCGACCAGCAGGGGAAAATACCCAGACAGGGGCCAATGGACTGATGTGCTGTTTGCGTCTGTCCATGGTGCCAGCAGCATGTAGACCAGCAAATTGGTAATGGAGACACTAAACAAGAGGGCCGCGGCTTCCTGCCGCTGAGCCTGTTTGAAAAGCCGCATCAGAGCCAGGAGAAAGCACAGGTAGAGCGGTGGTGTAACCAGTCCCGCTTGCTTGAAGATGTGCAGTAGCCCGCTTGCCTGAAATTCCCACGGGTGTCGATCAATCAGATAAAAACTGGCACTGCTTAACGCGTTGTTTAGGTTGAACCAGAGAATCGGCACCAGCCCTGTCGCTGCGATAAGCATGGCAAGGTAGAGCAAAGGGTTGCGGAAATGCGCTCTTGAACGACGTGAAATGAGCAGAAATCCAAGTGCAGCCAGTGGATATAAGACAAATCGATAGTGCGTACTGAGTCCGCAGGCAGTCGACAGGCCAGTCAGTAGCCAGAAAAAAGCCGAGTCAGTTCGCAGGGCGCGCTCAAATGCCCCTAAGGCAATTAAGCCAAACCAGATTAACGGAACGTCAGGTACCGCGAGGAGCCCAAGAAATCCGCCCAGAGGAAGGCAGAGCGAGATCAGCGCAGACTGCCGGGCGGCCTGCTTGCCGGTGATCGGATAGGCCAACCAGTAAACCAGCAATGGCACAGTGCTGCCCATCACAAGAAATATGGATCTGACCGCCAGTGCGCTGCCGTCTGTCAGAGAACTGCCGAGACGGACAAGCAGAGCAGTCATGAAAGGCAGGTCACTGTACCCTAAAGCGAGTTGTGTTGAGGCCAGCCAGTAGAAGATTTCGTCGCTGTACAGGTCAAGTTTGAATGCCAGAAACGTTTTGACCACTGCCAGCAGGAGAAATCCTGCCGTCAACAGTCTCAAAGCGCCGGACTGGGATGGGGTTCGCGCTGACAAATTGCTCTCCCGGTTTGCTCCAGAGCATGCAGAACAGCTCTTCGAAGTTGCAGCAAATGCTCTGTCAGATCTGTACAGTCTGAATCAGATTTTTCGGCACCATCTTGCTCGACAGGCGTTTAAGATTATTGATAAAAATCCATAAAATCAGCAGCATAGATGCAATCCATAATGAAGAATGCAAAGGATGCTCACCAAAGGTGCCAACCTGGTACACCACGGTCGCCGTGATATAGGCGAGTCCGGTACTCCAGCTGAAGACCAGTACTGTCCAGTGGAGGCCGGCTTCTTTATGAACCGCTCCCAGCACTGCTACGCAGGGCGCATAAAGCAGCACAAACACCAGATAACAGAAGGCGGCGAAGGGGCTACCGAAGAGGCTGGCCATGTTGGTCAGGGTGCTGCTTTGCACTTCCTGCTCCTCAGCCACGGCCTGCAGATCGCTGACGTCCCCGATTGAGATGCCCAGTGGGTCAGAAAGACTGTCGGCAAGCGCCAGAAACTCTGTCCCGATTGAGGCGAGTGCAGCGCTGCCCGCTGCCAACAGGTCGGGTGGGGCTGAGTTTTCACCGTTTTCCTGCTCGGTATACAGCGCGTCGAGAGTTCCGACGATGGCTTCTTTGGCGAACATGCCGGTAAACAGGCCAACAGTCGCTGGCCAGTTATCTGCTTCGATCCCCAGGGGTGCGAAAGCCGGGGTAATGGATTTGCCAATCACGCTCAACACGGATTTTTCAGAGTTTTCATTGCCGAAGCTCAGATCAGTGCCCAGCGAATTGAGAAAACTGAGGGCAATGACCACGGTGATCACGGTTCTGCCGGCGCGCACCAGAAATCCCCTGAGCCTGAACCAGGTGGTCAGGAGTATGTTACGGGCAATCGGGGCGTGATAGGCAGGCATTTCCTGAAAGGACGGAGAGATTTCGGCGGGGAACATCTGCTTCCGAAAAATCCAGCCGGTAAATACTGCCAGGGCGATGCCAAGCAGGTAGAGACCAAAGACGATATTCTGGCCGCTCTGCTGAAAAAAGGTGGCCGCAAACAGGGCGTAAACAGTCAATCTTGCGCCGCAACTCATGAACGGTGCCATGGCTATGGTCATAAGACGATCGCTGTCCCTGCCCAGTGTTCGGGTTGCCATCACGGCCGGCACATTACAGCCAAAGCCGACAATAAGAGGCACAAAAGCATTACCGGGTAAGCCGATGCTGCTCATCAGCCGGTCAATGACGAAGGCGGCCCTTGACATATATCCGGAATCTTCGAGCACAGACAGGCAGAGATAGAGAAAGCCAATCACCGGGATGAAGGTTGCGACCAGGGTAATGCCGCCACCTACGCCCTCTGCGAGCAATGTTACAAGCAGTGCCGGTGCGGACAGTTGTTCGAGCATCCAGCTCGTTCCGTCAATCAGCAGGGCAGCGAACAGGATGTCAAAGAAATCGATAAACACTGCGCCGAGATTCACTGCGAAAGTGAACATGAGATAAATCATCAGCAAGAAAATAGGGACACCCAGCCAGCGGTTAAGGACAACACGGTCCAGCTTCTCGGAGAGACCGTGTTTTTCTGGGTTGACCTCGACCACGCCGTTTAACAGTTGCTTGGATCGATGGTAGCGACGCAGCAGTGGATCCGCATCGCCTGTCGCAGCAGTATTGCCTTTCGGTTCGCTATCGGGGTGCGCACGCCGGCCAGAGTCGCCTGTCGAAAGCATCGCATCTTTCAATGCCTGAATGCCCTGCTTGCGGGCGGCCACCATTGAGACCACCGTCAGCCCGAGTTGCTCTGCCAGCTTTTGAGGGTCAACGGCGATGCCGTGCTGTTCAGCAACGTCGAGCATGTTGAGAACAACGATTATGGGTACACCGAGTTCGCTGAGCTGTTGCGTCAGGACCAGTCCGCGCTCAAGGTTGCTGGCATCAATGAGGTTGATGATCAGCTGTGCCTCATTGTTCGCCAGGAAGTCGCAGGAGATTTGTTCATCGACGCCCTGATATTCCTGCTCTAATGAATAGATACCAGGCAGATCAATGAGTTCTGCCTGCTGACCCTCCAGCATGCAGTAGCCAAATTTCTTCTCGACGGTCACTCCCGGCCAGTTGCCGACCTTCTGGCGTGCTCCGGTCAGAAGATTGAAAAGGGTAGTTTTGCCGCAATTCGGGTTGCCAATCAGAGCAATTTTTTTCATCGGCCTATTGGATCTGTACGTTGATTACTCGGGCATCAGTCTTGCGCATGCTGAGGAGCGTGCCACCCACTTTTATCTGCATGGGATCTCCGAGCGGAGCGACCCGCAGTATTTGAATGCTGGCGCCCGGTATTACCCCCAGTGCATAGAGACGACTTCTCAGCTCAACCGGCTTCTGTGCTATTTCGGTGACCAGACAAACATCGCCCACCTGAGCGCTGGCAAGAGTTGTTGAGTTCATTAAATAATTACCAGAAATTCAACAAGATACAGACAATATTTCAGAGGTTATCTTGGTATGGAAAATAGCAAATCTAAATAATGTTGACAATCATTCTCATTTGCATTTGAATGACGTCTGAGGTTTATTCCTATGTACGTCTGTATTTGCCGTCAAGTTACCGACCATGAGATTCGCGACGTCTGTCGCGAGGGCGCCAGTTCTCTCTCCGAATTGCGGGAAAAGCTGGGTGTCGCTTCTGACTGCGGTAAGTGTGGCAAACTGGCACGAACCATCGTCAAAGAATACGCTAAGTCGGCTGCATTTGTCAGCGCAGCGTAGCTTCTGATCTCCCCCGATGTGGTGAGGCGTTCCGAAACGAGAAGCGCTTCCGGCGTTCCGTCTATACTGCGCTCAGGCTCATCCAAAATCTGTCGATATCCCGAATAGACGCCGCGGATCTGACATCGCCGTGATCGGGCCCTGCCTCTGTCCACCTTAGCTTCAAAATTTGTCTATGCATGCATGTATTGATCTGGGTTCCAACAGTTTTCACTTGCTGATCGGCGAATGGCAGCAAGGGAAGATCGAGATCGTCGAGCGGTTAAGCGAAAAAGTTCAGCTGGGTGAAAATGTCCGCCAGACAGGCCGCATTTCGCCGGCAGCATTCGAGCGTGGTCTCGCCTGTCTGCGCCGGTTTTCGCATCTCATGGCGCAGTACCCCCTGCAACAGTATTGGGCGCTCGGTACCAATACCTTTCGTGTTACGGAGAACGCTGATGCGTTCATCGCCAGTGCCGGTGAAATCGGGATAGATATTTCGGTTATTTCAGGGGTACAGGAAGCCGTCCTGATTTACGCGGGGGTGATCACGGAACTACCGAGTAGTGATGTTCATCGTCTGGTTATTGATATCGGCGGTGGCAGCACAGAAGTCATCATCGGCAGTCATCATCAGCGATTACTGACAGACAGTCTGCCAATTGGCAGTGTTGCATGGCGCGACCGTTTCTTTTGCGATGTGAGTCCGGACACCGAGTCGGTCCTCGCGGCGATGGACGCGGGTCGGCAGGCGGCGATCGAAGTCTTTGCTGCAGTTGCGCCGGGTGTTGCCCGGTGCGGATGGCAGCAGGCACATGCCTCTTCGGGGACGGTAAAAATGCTGGCGGCAATCTGTCAGGGACAAGGGCGTCCGGCGGGGGCTGTCTCTCTCGAGGCGCTTAGGGAGTTGAAGTCCCTTCTTGCTGAAACAATCGTCGCGCAGGGGGAGCTGGCAGGGTTGAAAGAGGCACGGCGCGATCTGCTGCTGCCCGGATGGTGCGTGCTGTCCGGATTGATGGAAGCCTACCGGGTGTCGTCTGTCCAATTCAGCGCAACTGCACTTCGAGAAGGCATGCTGGATTTTATGGTACGAAATGAGAAGACCTTCGATGCGATGACACAAAGCGATCTTCCCAGTATCAGCAGCGCCACGCCAGGATAACCGGTGTTTGTCGGTTATCTCGAGCGCAAGCAAGGCGATCGAAAGCTGCTTTAAGAACCACTTCAAGGACCGTTTCAAGGGCGCTTGAGCCTGTCACTGTGGCGGATACTGTCAGTGCCGGCTGGCCTGGGAGAGCTTGTCCATGAGCGTAGCCGGCGTTTCTGCCCTCTCATCTGCTGCGACTGTGTCTCTGCCGTCGGTTTTAACTCTGCTGAGCGGAAATCGGCAGGTGAAGCAACTGCCCTTGCCAACTTCAGAGGAGACTGTCAGTTCGCCGTCATGTCGATTTACGATGTGCTTGACGATTGCCAGTCCGAGCCCTGTGCCGCCGGTTTCTGACGAGCGACTGACATCTACCCGATAGAACCGCTCAGTCAGTCTTGGAAGGTGCTGCGCTTCAATACCGGGTCCATTGTCTTCGACATGGGCTTCCAGAAAGTCCTCGGAAAGGCGAATCAGGATATTAATCTTGCCCTGATATGGGGTGTATTTCGCGGCGTTGCTGACGAGGTTAGCGATTGCGGAGTAGAGTTCACCGCGATCCCCGATGAATTTGATGTTCTCATCGCAACTGAGGCTGAACTGGTGATCCTGTTGGGCAAAAATTTGTCTGGCGTCGTTGACAATTTCAGACAGCAGCTGAATCAGGGCGAATGAGCTTTGCTTTCTTGATGGAGTGCCGGTTTCCAGCGCGGATAACGCCAGCAGATCCTTAACAATGTTTTCCATGCGAGAGGATTGCTGATGCATCTGGATGACCGGTTTTTCCCATTTACCGTCAAGATCCTGGATGTTGTCCAGTATCGCTTCAAGGTAGCCCTTGATCACGGTGATTGGAGTACCAAGTTCATGGGATACGTTGCCGACAAAATCTTTTCGCATCAGTTCGAGTCGATGGAGTTGAGAGATATCCCGAACAATAATCAGTCGCTCATTTTCCCCAAAAAGAGCGATTTGAATCTCCAATCTTTTGCCGCTGTCACCGGGCGCATTGATGTGTAGCGGTTCGTCGTAAACGTTTCTGCCGAAATATGCGGTGAATGCGGGATCACGAATCAAATTCGTCACAGGTAGCCGCCTGTCTTCCGGATAGCGCAATCCCAATAAGGACTCAGTGGCCTTGTTCCACCAGTCGAGATTGTTATTCCGGTCGACCATTATGATCGCCATTTCCAGCGCTGCAGACGACTCTTGTGCTTTATTGACGATATTTTCCAAGTAGGCACTGGCGCGTCTTTCCTGCTTTTGCAGGCGATAAATGCCGTCGAATACTCCGCCCCACAGGCCGAAACCCTCAGGGGGTGCTGACCGGTCTGAGGCATGATCTTTCGCAAGCCATTTTGTCAACCGATGCAGCTGCACAAGATTGAACAGGACGTAGCAAACTAAAAACAGTAAGAGTGCAGGCAGAAACTGCCCGATGGAATAACCAACAAGGCACACAGAGACCAGTATCAGGACCTGTTTTCGCAGTTCTGAGCGCCAGGCTTGCACTTATGGGGTTCTCTTCAGGTCTGGGGTCGACAGAGGCAGCACATTCATTGAAATTCCCTCGAACTCAGGAGCATGCTCGTCGGACTAGTGTAAAGGACATGCGATGCGATCGCTATCACAGTTAATCGGATAAGTCATATTTCTCGTTTTAGGAGACGCCGCGTATACTCCGGCATTTTCCGAAGCGGCAGGTGGCGCAGAAGTGTGCCGCGCCGCGATGACATGAACCCGATGGAACTGGCGGGGGCATATTATGTCATGCAGAAACCCACACAGTGCAGCGGTAGGGTCAATTGACAAAGAGGATGGAGCCAATCAAGACCATTGAGCTTGATGATGACCGCTTGCGTTGGACCGTACCCGATTGCCAGCCCCGCCGCGCGAATCCGGCCATTCAGCGGTTGCTATACGATCAGGGGTCATTAACCCAGCAGCTGATCGAGGTAAGTAATGGCCGTTTCCGCGTACAAACGGTCGAGCTTGCGTGGCGAAATCTCCTCGGAGACGATTTGCGGAAATTGTTCGGCCCGGTTGCTCTGTCGCATAAATTCTGGTCCCGGAAAACAGTGCTGCTTTGCGAGGGTGCGCCGGCGGTACTTGCACACAGTCTCATGCCGGAGCACGCAGCGCAGTCCGCTCTGGATCAGGTTTTGGCGTTGGGTGAGCAACCTTTGGGTGAATATCTGTTTTCGCAGAACGGCCTAAAGCGCGGTGCATTCCAGTTCGCCCAATCCGAGCAGGGTTATTGGGGCCGCCGAAGGCTATTCTATCTGGACAGTAAGCCGATCATGGTTGCTGAATTTTTCCTCCCGGGAGAAACACTGGATAAGCTGTTGCGCAGGTGTCGATGAGCCCGGCTTATTGCTGAAGAGGCTCAGAGTGGTCATCTGGCCGCTGTTGGATTTATCCCGGGGTCTTCTCGGTTTGCCCCCTGCTGCCAAACAGCCGCTTGCGGCCGGGTGACTGGCCGTTTACCGTGAGTAGTCTATACTGATTCGTAGGGCACTGGCGGTGGTTTATTTGGTGCCTTTTACAACCGTTACAACCGTCACAAAAGCGTCATCGGAAACCCATTGCTGTAAAGGAGTACACAATGAATCATTCCAAATGCAAGCCGGTGGAATCTTGGAGCCCTGTCTGTTTGCGCAAGCCCGCCCGGAATCCGTCTGAATCGCCGAACCCCCGCCCGTCGCGGCGCAAGCGCAACGATGCCTGCCGGCAACCTCCGTCAGATCAAATCTCTGCCCTGATTCCCGATGGGCCGGAGTCCGCCTATCCGACCCGTGCCGACCCGGAGTTTGATGCGACCAGACTGTATCTTCGCGAGATTGGTCATCGATCCTTGCTGGATGCGCAACAGGAAAAAACCTACGGCCGCCTGGTCAGAGAAGGGGTTGAGTCAGCCAGACAGACCATGATCGAGTGCAATCTCCGTCTTGTCGTGATGATTGCGAGGCGGTATCTGAACCGGGGCCTGCCCCTGTCAGATCTCATAGAGGAAGGTAATTTAGGTCTGATCAGAGCGGTGGAAAAGTTCGATCCCGACAAGGGGTTCCGCTTTTCTACATACGCCACCTGGTGGATAAGGCAGAACATAGAGCGCGCCCTGATGAATCAGACTCGGATGATCCGCCTGCCCGTGCATCTGGAAAAAGAACTCAAGGCTTTTGTGAAGGTCGAACGAAAGCTTGCGGCGAAATACACCAAAGATCCGAGCCCAGAGCTTGTCGCGGCTGATATGGGAGTACCGTTGGCTGAAGTCAACAGGGCTTTGTCGGTGCGACAGGAAGTGGTATCTGCCGATGCGCCGATTTCAGGCGATTCACAGAGTTCATTGCTGGATTGTTTGCCCGACAGGCGGCCTCGAGGGCCTTCGCGTCTTCATCAGCAGTACCATTTAAAGAAATGCTTCGATCGATGGTTATCCGCATTGAGCCAAAAGCAGCGAGAGGTCATTTCCCGCCGTTTCGGGTTTTATGGATTTGATGGTGATACGCTGGATAATGTGGGCAAAGAGATCGGGCTAACCCGCGAAAGAGTCAGACAAATTCAGCTTGAGGCGCTCAATTGTCTGCGAGTCATCCTTGCCAGAGAAGGAGTGGCCTCGGAATTACTCTCAGATCTGGGTTGAGACATCTGGATAGACCACCCTATCAGTAACTGCGGATAGACTTGCACCTGACTTTCAGGGTTGGCTGTTTCCGGAAGGTTGCTTGTATCAACTCACTCCCTGCATTATCCTCGTCGCCGGTTCAGCGATTTGCTGCTGTTTTTTGTTCATCTGATAACTCTCACTATGTTAAATATCACGGGCGCTTCTGCCCTAGAAGGGAAGCTGATTATCGACCTGAGTCGGGTTTTGGGGGGGCCATATTGCTCTCAGATACTCGGCGATCACGGTGCTGAGGTGATTAAAATTGAACCGCCGCGCGGCGACGAAACCCGTGATTGGGGTCCGCCGTTCCATGACGAAGATTCCGCCTATTTTATTGGGGTGAATCGAAACAAGCGCGCCATGGGTCTTGATCTTTCAGTGCCTGAAGGTCGCGAGGTCTTGCTGCGGCTGTTAGAAAATGCCGACGTGCTGCTGGAAAACTACAAACCGGGCACCATGGAATCCTGGGGGCTTGGCTACGAAGAGGTGCTGCGCGAACGTTTTCCGAAGCTTATTCATTGCCGCATCAGCGGGTTTGGTAGCGACGGGCCGTGGGGAGGGTTTCCCGGATATGACGCGATCATCCAAGCCATGGCCGGATGGTTCAGCGTGAACGGAGAGGCCGGCAGTAAACCCACACGGCTGGGTCTGGCTGCGGTCGATATGGGCACAGGTCTGTACACTTCCATCGCAATTTTGATGGCCCTCATCGAGCGGGAAAAATCAGGCGCAGGGCAGTATCTGGATATGACGCTGTATGACTGTGCCGTGTCGTTGATGCATCCCCACATTGCGAATTTCAATTTTTCCGGTGAAATTCCCGGGCCGACCGGGAATGCGCATCCCAATATTTCTCCGTATGACACCTTCCGTACTCAGACGATTGATATCTTTATTGGCGCCGGCAATAACCGGGCCTGGGGAAAGCTGTGTAGGGAGATAGGAAGGGAAGAGCTGATTCACGACCCGCGATTTGCGAACAACATCGACCGCGTGACTAACCGGGACGAACTCAAGGCTGAGCTCGAGTCAGCTCTTGTTAAGCGCCCTGGAGAGGAAGTCGGCGAGGCGCTGGCAAAAGCGGGGCTCGCAGCAGGCCCTATTCATAACACTGCGCAAGTCGTAAATCATCCCCACACTCGCCATAGGGAAATGGTGGTGGAGAAAGAGTGGTATCAAATGTCTGGCACACCGATTAAATTTTCCCGCACTCCGGGAGCGCTGCGTCATCTGCCGCCAAAATATGGTGCTGACACGCGAGCGATTCTTGCTGAATTCGGGTTCAGCGAAGAGGAGGTCGCAAATTTGATCAGCAGCAACACCGTTCTCACACGCAGGGTACGCTGATCTACCGCACCCCCATCCCGCGGCGGTTCAATCCCGAAACGCCCGGCTTTTTCTGTCCGTTTTGTCAGAATCCCTATTTGGTGATTACGAGTTCTGCACTGTCGCTGAGTCCTGGATTCATCGATCAGACTAAACCGCCTGGCATCCTTTTCGGACGGGTTTTACCCGATCATTTTTGCCTGAAAGAGGGCAGCTGCTTTCTCAGAAGCCGGCTCTGTATGGCTCAGCAGGGCCAGGATGTTCTCGGCTGAAGACAGGCGGGGCAACTGTTCGTTATCAGAAAATTGAGTTAGACTTTTTGCCTCTCTACCACCCGAAGATTGCAGGCAAAACAGGCTCGCGACGTTTTGCTGTCTATTGCGAACAAAGGATCAGTATGGATACCAATTACAGTCTCAACAGTCTGTTTAGTCTTGAGGGGAAAACTGCGCTCGTTACGGGCGGCAGTTCCGGTCTCGGTTTAATCATGGCCAAAGCCTTTATTCAGAATGGCGTGAAGGTGGTTATTTCCTCTCGCCGGAGAGAAAAATGTGACCTGGCGCTCGCTGAACTGAGAAAATATGGAGACTGCGAGGCGGTTATTGCGGATGTTACTGAGTCAGCAGATCGCAGTCGCCTGCTGGAAGAGGTTGAGCAACATCTCGGTGGCCTTTCGATTCTGGTGAACAATGCAGGTGCCAATTGGGGTGCGCCCCTGGCCGAGTATCCCGATGAAGGGTTTGAGAAAGTGATTTCAACAAACCTCAATGCGGTTTTTGCACTGACCCGGGATGCAGTACCCTTGCTCAAGAAATCCGCGACGGCTGACAACCCTTCCCGAATTGTTAACATCGGATCCATGGATGGTTTGCATGTGCCCGTTGTTCAGCGAGTTCCGACCTTTGCCTATTCAGCCAGCAAAGCAGCACTGCATCATCTGACTCGCGCTCTGGCTGTTGAGTTAGGCCCTGAGCACATTACTGTCAATGCGGTAGCGCCGGGTTTTTTTGAATCGCGAATGACGGATTACATTTTCGAGCATTACCTGGGAGATATCCAAGCGGACTGCCCTTTACGACGTATCGGGCAAGCGGAGGAGATTGCCGGCGTTGTGATCTACCTGGCCTCACGGGCGGGAAATTACACCAATGGGGCTGTGATTCCTGTAGACGGAGGCACCAATGTGTCCAAAGGAATTAAACCCTGGGATGAAAGATAGATGTGTTACCAGTTTAAAAAAGGCCAATCAATGGGCCGAGAATCTAATACACGGGAGACTGCATGAGCTTATTCAACCTGGAAGGCAAAGTTGCACTGATTACGGGTTCGACCAAAGGAATAGGAAAGGCAATTGCTCAGAGGATGGCGGAGCAGGGCGCCAGGGTGATCATTTCCAGCAGAAACCAGGATGCTTGTGACGCTGTGGCGGCAGAATTGAGAGACAAAGGTTTGCAGGCGACCGGAGTCGCCTGCAATATCAATTATCAGGAGCAGCTTGAAAATTTGGTGGATGCCGCGCGTGCCGCCTATGGGGCAATTGACATTCTGGTCTGCAATGCTGCGCTGAATCCTTTTTTTGGTCCGTCGCAGGAAATCCCCGATGCGGCTTTCGATAAAGTGATGCAGGCTAATATCGGGAGTGTTCATCGTTTGTGTAAACTCGTGATACCGGATATGGCCGATGCAGGGGGGGGAGCAGTGATCATTGTCTCCTCCATCGGAGGTCTCAAGGGCAGCGAGAGCCTGGGAGCCTATGCCATCTCAAAAGCTGCGGACATGCAGATAGCCCGTAATCTGGCCGTCGAGTGGGGTCCTAAGAATATCCGGGTGAACTGCATTGCGCCCGGCCTGATCCGGACTGATTTCGCACGCGCCTTGTGGGAAAACCCGGAAATTTACCAAGACACCGTGTCAAAGTACCCGCTCCGGCGCATCGGTGAGCCGGATGAGATTGCCGGTGCAGCCGTCTTTCTGGCGTCCGCTGCCGGCAGTTTTACAACCGGGCAGACTATTGTCATTGATGGCGGTGGCACTATCGCAGGGTGACGGGTTTATCGGGTATGCTTACCGCCAGAGACTCAAAAATCTGGGCTCGCCAGTCTGAATGTGAGCCGGAACAACAGAATCATAAAGATAAGGAAGTAGAGTGATGATGGATCTTGGTTTGTCCGAAGAAATGGTTGAGATTAAGGGCAAAATTCTCGACTTCGTTGAGAATAAGGTGGAGCCGGTTGAAGGGGAGTATCACGAGCAAGTTGATGTTGGCGATCGCTGGTCGCACACGCCTCGCCAGGACGAAATTCTAAATGGCTTGAAAGACGTTGCCCGAGACATGGGGCTGTGGAACTTCTTTCTGCCGGAGAGCCAGGGTGGCGCCGGAATCAGCAATCTGGAGTATGCCCATCTGGCTGAAATTATGGGCCGGAGCCGGCTTGCCTCCGAGGCGTTTAACTGCTCGGCACCGGATACCGGTAACATGGAGGTACTGGAGAGATACGGTTCTGAAGAGCAGAAGAAGCAGTGGCTTGAGCCGTTGCTGGCGGGTGAGATTCGATCAGCCTTTGCCATGACAGAGCCCGGGGTAGCCTCTTCGGATGCAACCAATATTTCGACATCCGCCGTGCTGGATGGTGATGAGTGGGTGATCAGCGGCGAAAAGTTCTATATCTCCGGTGCCGGAGATGCGCGCTGCAAGATAATGATAGTGATGGTGGTGACCGATCCAGACGCTCCCAAGCACAATCGTCAGTCACAAATACTGGTGCCGATGGATGCCGAGGGTGTCGAGGTAGTGAGACCCATGCATGTATTTGGCAAGGACGATGCGCCGCATGGCCACATGCACATTAAATTTCACAATGTTCGCGTGCCTGAAAGCAACATCATACTTGGCCGGGGCAGGGGCTTTGAAATTTCGCAGGGGCGCCTGGGCCCCGGTCGCATTCACCATTGTATGCGCTCAATCGGAGCGGCTGAAAAGGCCTTGACACTGATGTGCGAAAGAGCGACCAGCCGGGAGGCGTTTGGTAAGCCGCTGGCTGAACTGGGTGGTAACTATGATGTGATCGCAGACAGCCGTATTGAAATTGATATGTGCCGGCTGCTGGTGCTCAGGGCGGCCTGGCTGATGGATACGATTGGCAACAAGGCGGCAAGAGACGCAATTTCTCAGATCAAAGTGGCTGTACCGAATATGGCCTTGCGTGTAATTGATCGGGCCATTCAGATGCACGGCGCTGCCGGTATCGGGCAGGATTTCCCGCTGGCTGCCCTATGGACCAGTCAGCGAACCCTGCGCCTTGCCGACGGGCCGGACGAAGTGCATCGTCGGGTAATCGCGCGCAAGGAGCTGGCGAAGTATCAATAGCTCGGCCACAGGAACCGCTTATAATGGGAACCAGAAGGGTTCCCATTTTTTTGTCCGCTGAAAATGACCTTGAGCGTCTCAGTTATTATCCCGAGTTTTAACCGCGCGTCAGTGTTGCCGAGAGCGCTGAACTCTGTGCTGGCTCAGACCCGTGGGGCTGCTGAAATAATCGTCGTGGATGATGGCTCCAGTGATGGAACGAATGCGCTGGTTGAGCGGGACTATCCGGGCGTGAAGTTGTTGACTCAAGGCAACCGGGGCGTGAGCTCGGCGCGCAACGCGGGTGTATCAATAAGTACCGGAGAATGGCTCGCATTTTTGGATTCAGATGATGAGTGGCTCCCCGAGAAACTGAAGCATCAGCTAGCCTGCGTGCGGGACAATCCGCATACCAGTCTGATACACAGCGATGAAATCTGGATCCGGAGGGGCGTTCGGGTGAATCCAATGCGGAAACACCGTAAGTACGGGGGTCAGATTTTCGAGTATTGTCTACCAAGGTGTGTCATATCGCCCTCAGCGGTCATGATGTCCCGGGCGCTTTTTGATCGTGTCGGAGGTTTCGATGAGGAATTGCCCGCCTGCGAGGATTACGATCTCTGGCTTAGGATTTGTCACCAATACGAGGTGGCGTATATTGAACGTCCGTTAATCCGTAAATACGGAGGCCACGAAGATCAGCTGTCAGCGAAATATTGGGGTATGGACCGATTCCGGGTCCGAGCACTGGCCAAACTGCTGACGCAGTCCACGCTGAACAGTGAGCAGGAGCTATCGACCAAACGCATGCTTCATGAAAAATGCCGCGTTCTCATGAACGGGGCTGAAAAGCGAGACAATCCTGAGCTAATCGCCTACTGCAGGCAGCTTCTGAATGCCCATAATCTCTGAATCAGTACTGCTTACTCTGGTGGTGGCGCTTCCCGCTGAGGCCGGGCCGCTCAAGGACTTCTTTCAGCTGAAGCCGCTCAGGGCCACGACCAACGTTTTTCAGTCGGATCAGGGAATTCGGTTGCTGGTGACGGGTGTGGGTCGCAACAACCTCACTCAGAGTTTCGCCAGATTTGCCGGATCTGAGTTTGCAAAGGAGTCGCAACAAGTTTCCCCGGCCTGGCTGAATATGGGCATTGCAGGACATCGGGAACTGGCCGTTGGCGAGATGATGGTCGCCAATAAGATCAGTTGTGCCGTGAGTGCACAGTCCTCGTTTCCCACGCCTGTCCTGTCGGGCAACCATTATGGCGAGGTCCTTACGGTTGATGAGCCTGAGCTGACTTACCCGCAGAATGCAGCCTATGACATGGAGGCCCATGCCTTCTGGGATATGGCGCTGAACTACGGCATGCTTGATTTGATTCAGTGTTGTAAGTTGATATCAGACAACCCGCACGATGGAGTCGAGAAGATTACTGCAGCGCTTATTGATGAAATTTTCTATGCGGCGTCGGATGAAATACGACAGCATGTCGATCTTTTGCGGAACCTGGCATATGAACAGCAGCAGTTGATCTCCGACCCGGTGCCTTACCTGGAAATTGCCGACCGCATACATTTGAATGTGAATCAGGCTCTGCAGGTCAGAAGACTGTGCCAGCGGTTTGTCGCACTCAACAGAGAGAGTGAATTGGAAGCACTGTTGGCTACGGGATATCGCAGCGCGCGGGATCTGACTCAGATTCTTCGGGAATCATTGAAAAGCGCGGGCAAGGTGACAGAAGAGTGAAGTTTTCAGCGGTGTACATTGAGCGGGCGATCGCTGAGCATGAGCTGACCCAGCGGATAATTGCGAGGGTATCGGGAACGCCAGTCATTGTGATTGATCGGTATGGTGAAGTCTTTAATCGGGCGGGACAGAATTTCAGGATTCAGAAAAGAGCGCCTGCCCTGATACTGGCAAAAAAACACGGGAAGACGGTGCTGCCTGCCCCGGAGGGGTATGGCTTTGAACAGGGTCGGGGGTTCTATTTTTCTCATATGCTGAACTGCCTTTATGATTGTCGCTACTGTTTTCTGCAGGGCATGTACCGGTCAGCCCACTACGTACTTTTCGTGAATTATGAAGACTTTATGGCTGGCATCGACGCTGAAACTCTGAAACATGACGAAGGCACGGTGTTTTACAGTGGTTACGATTGTGACAGTCTGGCGATGGAGCCGATCAGCGCTTTTTGCGAGCGCTTTATTCCGTTTTTTGCCAACAGACCTGCATCGATCCTGGAGATTCGAACCAAAAGCACACAAGTTCGACAACTGCTGGATTTTCAGCCGATCGACAACTGCGTTGTCGCCATGAGCTTCACTCCGGAAGCGGCATCGAAGCGGTGGGAGCATAAAGTGCCGACCTTCAGTAAGCGTCTGCAGGCCATGAAGAAGCTCCAGCGCGCTGGTTGGAAGATCGCCGTCAGATTTGAACCGGTTATCGGAGAAGCTGGTGTCGAAGCGGAGTATGAGCGGTTATTCTCCCAAACATTCAGCGCACTCTCAGCAGACGAGCTGCATTCGGTAAGTCTTGGAGAGTTTCGTCTGCCGGCCCAGTTTCACAAAAATCTGGTCAAGCTGTATCCGGATGAAGACCTCCTGGCACGGGAGACAGTGCAGCATGATGGCATGCTGTCACTGGCAGCAGGAGGCGAAGCGCTTCTCGAGGCGTTGGAAGATCGCCTCTTCAGTTACGTCGATCGTTCGCGTTATTACCGATGCGCTTGATGAGGTTCTCGGGAGACGAATCCGCCATGTCATTGACAATCAGTCAGGGAGAAACCACATGAGTTCTGAAGGCAAAGGGATTGCTATCGTCACCGGAGCTTCCTCAGGTATCGGCCTGGCCTGCAGTGAGGCGTTTCTCGCCGCCGGATTTGAGGTGATAGGTCTGGCCAGGGACTTTTCCAAAACAGACCTGGAGCATCCCAATTTCAGAAAGACATGCCTGGACCTATCCTGCCCAGACGAAATCCAGAGAGTCTTTCCGTCCTTGCTAAACTCATTGGCTCAGCCGTTGAGGATTCTGGTCAATAATGCGGGTATCGGAAAGATGGGCCATCTGGAACAGCTCTCTGCCGCCGATATCGAAAAAGTTCTCGCAACCAATTTGCTCGGCCATATTCTGGTGACTAAACACTGTCTGCCGGTTATGAAGCAGCATCATGCGTATTCTGACCTCATATTCATCGGCTCTGAATCTGCTCGCCAGGGCGGCAAAGAAGGCAGTGTTTACTGTGCCAGTAAATTCGGTCTCCGCGGTTTTGCGCAATCGCTAAGGCCCGAATGCGCGAAGGCAGGTGTGCGGGTTAATCTGATTAATCCGGGCGCGGTTCGGAGTGCTTTTTTTGATGAGCTGCATTTTGAGCCGGGGCCTGAAGCCGAGCACGCAATTCTTCCAGCGGACGTGGCGGCCATCGTGCTCGCAGTAGTCAACTCGCGCGCGGGTACAGTGCTTGACGAAATTAACATGTCGCCGCTCACCAAGGTCTGGCAGTCCAAGTTACAGAAGGGGTGAGGTTAGGCCGGGTAGCGGGTGTGATCAAGGGGAGTGAGACGGGCGCTGCGACATTTTGTCACAGCCTGGCGCATCGGTTTTACTGGGCTGACATCAGCAGTGATGCGATACTGCGAGACTTATACAGAGTGTACCGGGCAGAGGTTCTTTGAATCCGGTCTCTTACCCAAAATCCGGGTCGGGCGGTTGGCGCAAGCAGCGGGGATTATGAAAATGAAAATACATCAGAACATGGTTAAATTTTGTCTGACTCTGTTCATCATGCTGGGTATCGCAACGCACATCTACGCGCATACAGGCTTGAAGGAATCGACACCGGCAGCTGATTCCCGAGTTCAGGCCGTCCCCTCGCAAATAGAGTTGATATTTACCGGTCCGGTTCGCCTGATAAAGCTTGATGTGGTCGGAGACAGTGAACCACAAGTTACCTTCAGCCCTGCATCGGAGCCTGAATCCGTTTATCGCATTCCTGCGGCAGGTTTGGTGAACGGGGAGTACGAGGTAGCGTGGGCTGCCATCGGTGCTGACGGGCACACAATGGCGGATTCATTCCGATTTGTTGTAGACCTCAGTGCTGCGTCTTCAGCGCCTTAATCACCTGAAAGGATAACCAACTGCCACTGGGCTTTTGAAAACCGGTTCGGCATTGGTGCGACATGTCTATTACCCCAAGCTGGGAGTTGCTCAGCGTTCTGAGCAAGGTGTTCATTTACCTGGGAGCCGCGAGCGCACTTGGAGGTGCTTTTTGCCTTCTAAACTACAACGACGGTAGGCGCGCTACCCTGAGACAGGTGCTGAGTTTGCACCTTGTCGGTGCTCTGCTGGGGCTACAGGCGGTTGCTGCCGCTTTTCTGGCGCAGGTAGGCACAGCCAGTGGCAGCGGGCTGTCGGGTGCCTTTGACAGAGATATGGCGGGTCTGCTGCTCAGTACCCAGCTTGGCGATCTCAGCTTGTTCCGTGCCGTCGGGTTCGCGATATGGATAGGCTCAGGCCTCTTTTTTTATCAGACAATGCTGCAGCAAACGCGAGCGCCGAGACGACTCTTTTACCAGCGCCTGTTTGCCGTTAACGCGTTCGGTTTTATCTTTCTCCTGCTCAGCTTTCGCTTCGGTGGTCATGTTTCGGTACAGTCTTTGCCCGTACAATTTGCCCTGGCGGTGCACTTTACGATGTTTGCTCTCTGGATTGGTGCGCTGTATCCGCTTCTCACGATTTCTCGGACAGAACAGTTCGCCGAGCTGAAAGTCAGTTTAGAGAGGTTTTCAAAGCATGCCGTTGTGATTGTCTCTCTGCTTTTGCTCAGTGGACTGGCGCTGATGCTGAGTCTCATACATTCTGCAGCGGAGTTATTCACTACGGCCTATGGGATAGCTCTCATACTAAAAATCCTGCTGGTGATCGGCTTGGTAGCGATTGCGGCTGTGAACAAATACATCATCGTGCCGCGACTCCTGCTGCAGACCGACACGGCTCAGTTTCAGCGCTCGGTGCGCCTTGAGATCGTTGTTGCGCTCCTGCTCTTGCTGCTGACAGCGTATTTGTCGACTGCTCTGGGGCCGGCCATGCACTGAGCTGAATAGAGCGGTGCTGTGCTTCTGTCTTTGGGTTCGGCGCGCTAGGTTAAATTTTGCTCAGTGTTGAGCGTTTCCAGCTGACTCGCTTTTTCTTCCAGCAAGACGCTGACTTCAAGTGAATCAAGATCGAGAGAATACAGTCGTATCCCGGACGCAAACTCAAAAGTTGAACCCAGTGGGGCCGGGGTAATAACCGACGGCTGACTGGCAAAGAGCAGGGCATTCCCAAGCGGCGACCACACCAAATTAAACGGCATGTCAGTGCTGTGATAAACCGGAACAGGATTATCGTGGCTCGCACTGCCTTGTTGCTGTGCAGTCGAAGTCAGCCCTTCGGTACTGGCAAGCACAATGGTGAATCCTGTCTGATCTTCGACCACGTAGGCGAACTGGCTTCCATCATTTGAGAAAACCCACTCAAACCCCGCACCCGCTCCCCGTTCGGTAGGCGTTGAGTTGCTCAGAATCAGCTCTCCGCCAGCGGGCATTCTGGTCGCAGACCTGATGAGTTCGTCAGCGAATGGTTTACTGTCACGTGGCAGGATCGCGGGGCTTGTCTGCAGGAGCGCGGTCACCATCACGGTCAGCACCGCAGCCATTAAAAGCGTGGCATATGCACTGGTGCGTTTTTCGGCAGACTCATAAGAAATCACCGGATGAATACATGCTTTTCCGCGGATGCCGTGAGAATTATTTTTAGGGGAAGCAAGCTCCGGGGAGAGTTCAATCGGTACAGCGAGCCGGTAGCCTTTTTTGGGTATGGTCTCAATAAAAACGCTTGCAGACGCGCTGGAAGGAGTCAGCTTTCGCCTAAGCTCTGAGATCGCACGCGTCAGGGAATTTTCATTCACAATGCTGTCGGGCCAGAGAAGGTCATCCAGCTGCTCTCTGGTAAGGACTTCTCCTTGTCTGTGTGCGAGGACACACAGCAGCTTCATCAGGCGGGGTTCCAGCCGACGTGTCTCTTCCTGGCTCGAGTCATATAGCTGATTGCGCTGCGGTCGTACCTGCCAATTCGCGAGTTGAAATGATTCTGCGAAGACATCGACTGGCCCGGTCTCGCTGTCTGCCGTTTGACCCGCGCGCGCTTTCGATTCTCCGGGCAAAGTGGTTGCGTTCATTGACTGTCTTCCTGGTTCAAGCATGGCTGATGTCTTGATGCCTCTGGTTCAGAGCTGACTGTTCGGAAGAAGAACCTCCTTGCTTACTTTGACGGAAAAGGCGGCCAATTGGTTCCCCTCATAGCGCAGCTTTTTCTGAACTAAATAATTGGGTCACTTTAGCAGCTTACAAGCCGTCGGCGACTCTCTGGCGTTATTCTGGAGGTTTTCTGGAGGCATTCAGGATAAAAAAATCACATTATTTTCAGGTATTTAACCTCTCAGGTCCCTATTTTCATCCTGCGTGGTACCGCGACATCTGCGGCGTGCTTCGACATAAACTGAACAGAGAGGGACAGGATATGAAATTTGGGCGTGGTCTATTCATGATTTGTGGTTACCTATGGCTGGGGATGTGGGGGCTTGCGCCTGTGGCCCTCAGTCATGAGACGGATAATGGCTCAAACAACAGCCTGGCACCGATGCTTGAAAACGTCACGGCAGCGGTTGTCAGCATCAGAGTGAGTCAATCCATTCCCACCGGCGGGCAGTTCGGCTTGGAGCAAGGCCGGGTTCCGGATGCGCTCCGGCGGTATTTCCGAGACCCGCCGTCGCCATCTGAACGTCGGCCGCGGGCGACGGGTGCCGGGTCCGGAGTGATTGTTGACAGCCAGTCTGGATATGTCGTGACAAACCACCATGTGATCGAGCAAGCCGACAGCATTGATATTCAGCTTCAAGATGGCCGTGTATTGGAAGCTTCTCTGGTAGGCAGTGACGAAAGCACGGATATTGCTCTGCTGCAGATCGCCAGCGAAGGACTCACTGAGCTTCAGTTTGCTGACAACGACTCGGTGCAGGTCGGAGATTTTGTGGTCGCTATCGGCAATCCGTTTGGCATCGGGCAGACCGTGACCTCTGGAATCGTGAGTGCTTTGGGTCGCAGAGGGCTCAATCGCGATCACTATGAGGACTTTATTCAGACGGATGCTGCAATCAACAGAGGGAACTCCGGTGGGGCGCTGGTGAATATGCGGGGAGAGCTGATTGGTATTAACACCGCGATCATCAGCGGCAATGGGGGAAGCAATGGCATCGGCTTTGCGGTTCCTGTCGGCATGGTGGAAAAGGTCGTCGAACACCTGGAGCGAGACGGCGAAGTCAGGCGAGGAATGCTTGGCGTCACGATCAGCAGCCTCACACCAGAACTCAAGGAAGCCATTGGGGCCGGTGCCGAACAGGGGGCAGTCGTAACCCAGGTGTTACCGGGAAGCGCAGCCGAGCAGGCCGGTCTCAGAGTGTCAGATGTCATCACCGGAATTGATGGCCACCAAATCGAGAGCGCTGCTGACCTGAGAAACATCATCGGTTTGCTGCGCCGGGACCAGCAGATTACGCTCAGTGTCTTTCGTGGTGAAGCTCTGATGGAGTTAAGTGCTCGAATTGGCGATGACAATGGCGTTGCGACAGCTGCGGTTGATTTTCCCCAGGCGTTCAATTATCGCGGCGCGATCATCGCAGAGATCGGGCCGGGAGAGCATGCCTCTGCCACCGAGGGCGTGCTGATCGATGAGGTGCGACAGGGCTCTGCGGCATGGACAGCGGGGCTGCGGCAGGGCGATGCAGTTACGGCAGTCAACCGTCAATCAATTTCAGATCTCAATCAATTCAGAGCAGCAACAGAAGCGGAGCCGCGCCTCAAAGCCCTTACGGTTGTTCGTGGGGATCAGACACTCTTGCTGCTGATTTCCTGACTTTTCGGATTGATGCCTGATGGAAACTCCCCGGCGCACTAAAAAGAGTGCTCCTTTGGCCGATCTAGCAATAGATCGGCCTTTTTTAAACTCGCAGGTTTTAAGTCATTATTCTGGCTGCTTGCCTCACCGCGTAAGAGAGAGCACTCCATTGCGAGTTGAGTCTGAGGATGTCACTGGTTTGGAGCCTGCCCATCGCGCAGCGGATTCAAGTACGTTCGGGTTAATACATTGTCATCACTTGCCTATAGTCTGTTGCTTCGCCGCCTGATTCTCCGGCTGGTCGGGGCATGTCTCATCGTCAGTCTGTTCAGCAGCGCTGCGGCAGATGAGTCGTTCAGGGCCCGAACGTTCAACTACGACTTTACTGACTATGTTGAATGGTTGGATTCTTTGCTCCGAGAAAATGAGATACCCGGTGCAGCGCTTGCCATTGTCTCGCGTGAGGGCATCATGCATCTGCAGACCTGGGGCGTACGGGAGGTTGATCAGAGGGCTCCGGTGACGACGGATTCGATTTTTCGGATTGCGTCCATGTCCAAAACATTTGCCGGTGCGGCAGCAACCCTGCTTGTTGAGCAGGACCTTCAGAATTGGGAGACACGCATTTCCGATTTGTTCCCCGATCTGCGATTAGGCAATGGCGTCAGCTATCGCTCGATTACACTGAAGCAGGTGGCGAGCCATTCCACTGGACTGATGCCGCATTCCTATTCAAATTTGCTTGATGACGGTATTGGCTATGAGCGCATTAAAAACAGATTCGCTGACATCCCTGCGGTGTGTAAGCCGGGAAGATGCTATGGCTACCAAAACGTGATTTTTTCCCTCATCGGAGATGTCGTGGAAGAAAGTACCGGCTCCAGTTACGGGCAATACCTCGAAGAGCAGATATTTCGACCCTTAGGCATGGTCTCGGCCAGTGTGGGTCTGGACCCTTATCAAAACGACCCTAATGCGACCGTTCCGCACACTAAGCGTCAGGGTCAGTGGCGTCCTGTGGCGACTAATCCTGCATACTATACTACTGCCCCGGCTGCTGGCATTAACGCCAGTGTATTCGATATGACAATGTGGCTGCGGGCAAATCTTGGCGCATTTCCGGAATTGTTGGATGAGGGCGTCTTGAATCAGTTGCACACACCCGTTATCGAAACGCCGTATGGAAACTACTTCAACCGCTGGGAGAGTTTAGAGAATGCGTATTACGGCATTGGTTGGCGGATCTTTGATCTGTCCGGATTACGCGTTGTCCACCACGGGGGTGGTGTGCGGGGTTACCGGTCAGAAATGGCATTTTCCGACGAGGCCAATATCGGCCTGGTGTTACTCATTAATGCGGAATCGAGCGCTATTAATGACGTAATCCCGACGTTTTACGAGCATCTCACCAACACACTTTAACCTCACAGGAACCCACTATGGCTTCAGTAATCGATTTGCTGAAATCGCACCGAAGTATTCGTAAATTTACCGACGAAAAAATTCCGCCTGACTTGTTGCAGGCGCTGTTTGAGGCCGGACAAGCCGCAGCAACATCCAGTTTCCTGCAGGGATCCACCATCGTTCGCGTGACTGATCCAGCCAATCGCTCAAAGTTGGCTGAACTGGCGGGCAATCAGAAATATGTCGAAACCGCGGCGGAATTTCTTGTTTTCTGTGCGGACCTAAAACGCCCGGGCAACTACTGCAAAGCCTATGGCAAGCCGTTTGAAGGTGACTTTACTGAACACTTCATCATCGCCACAGTAGATGTCGCGCTGATGGCGCAGAGTCTCGTGACAGCTGCTGAGTCGGAAGGTCTCGGGATCTGTTACATCGGTGGTATCCGCAATAATCCGGGTCCCGTTTCAGCGCTGTTGCGTCTGCCTCAGGGGGTCTATCCGGTATTCGGTCTCTGTCTGGGGTATCCGGATCAGGATCCGGAGATCAAGCCTCGCCTGCCTGTGTCGGTTGTGGTCAAGCAGGACTACTACAATGAGGAAGGGGATTCGGCTCGGATCGAGGAATATGACGAGGCAATCAGAGAATATTACCGAACGAGAACGGGCGGCGGACATGGCATCAGCTGGTCCGAGCAGGTTGCGACGTTGCTGTCGGAGAAATCCCGGCCCCACATGAAAGCGTTTCTGGCCGATCAGGGGTTTGTCTTTAAATAACCCCGGTCCGAGTAAGCCGGCTGGCTCGCTGTGCCCTCATTCAGCAAATGGCTAGCCGGAGTCAGTGACGACACTTTCCTGCCGATAGGAACCCGTTTCAGGGAGTATTTCCACCTTTCCCTCAGATTCCAGTTCAATGGTTTCGGAGGGAGGAATCGCCCCGGGCCCGAAAGCAAATCTGAATTCCCCGTTGACCAAGCCGCGGCGGTCATCAGTCACGGACCACTGAGCAATGTAATACGCAGAAGGCGGTAGGTCTCCGGGAATTGGCAGGACAAAGTTATTGTTCATCCGCCCGGGATCGTAGGTGAAGCCAATATTGATCCACTCGCCATCTGCGGAGTACAGAGCCAGCTTTAACAGGCGCACATCAACCCGAAAGCTCATAGTGATCATGCGTGGAGGGTCCGTCAGGACAGAATCATCTTTTGGAAAAGTGACGCCGGGTGTCAGGATACCATGGCTGTGCTGAGCGACAGCTACCGGAGTGGCCAGCACTGACAGGGAGAAGAACAAAATCCCTGTCATCGATCGAATCCCGTTAATGTGCGCTTTTGCCATCCCTTTCTGCCTCCAAATGCGGATTTTATCGATTAACAATGCCGCTTCCTAGGGGATAGTCGGAGGTCGCGGGGCATCGAAATACACCATACATTGTCGGGTCAGTGCGCAAAGTTGCCCCTGTTCGGTGTATATCTTGCCTGATTGTTGGGTATAGCCGTTACTGGCCGCATCCACGACAAACTCAAGATAGAACCAGTCCCCAGGAATTGAGTCCGGCGTCATCACAAATTCAAGATTCCAGGTAAGAGAGCTGCTCGGTATGAGCGGCTTCTGAAAGTGAGACAGAATCACCGGCGGTGGTATATCAGCGAGAGCGACGAGTTTCTCCGCCGGGAATTGCTCCAGTGGGTTTTTGTGCTTCACCCAGAAGCGCAATTCTCTGGCGGCTTTTCCTGAATAGGGGAGGCCGTCACTAATCCATCTGCCATCAAAAAAAGAAAGGAATGAAGGCAATCTCTTGCGATAGTCACTGAACGTAATACCGATATCACGAGAAGGCGTTTCGATGGATTCAGCTTCGACTGTCAGGCCTGGCCGATCTATACCAAATACCCCCAAGGCCTGGAGGCACAGCCTACCTTCAGAAAAAACCTCTCCGACCATTTGCGTTACGTTTCGCCCTTGCCGTTGAATGCTGGCCCTGGCTTCTATTTTGCCGGGAGGTAGCGGTGCAATGAATGACACCATTAAGGAGCGCATCGGAATGTCTTCTGCAATCAGCTTGCGCATCGCTGTGACCGCAAACGCTGCTGCAAGACCCCCAAAGGCAGATCTTCCCTGCGACCAGGCTTCTGAGAAATGCGTGGTGTTGTCCTCATTGTTTCTGAGCTCTTCGAGGATGCTTGAAAAATCAGCGTGTTCCATGGGGCGAGATGTCTGTGGTGTCGTAAAGGGTTTCGGATTAGGGTTTACCAAAGTCTCCGCGAAGCAGACTGTGGTATTCTTTACCTCAGCATCAGCTGCGCAAGTAATCAAGCAGGATGTGTCCGGGTTTTGAGGTCACTGCGCGGATTCTGGACAAACAGGGCGATGAGGTTATGGCGGGTAAGGATAACATGAAGCGGATCACTTTGGTGGCTGTAACACTCAGCAATCTGCTCTCTCACACTGCAGCACAAAGCCCTGAGGCTATGCAGGGGTCTCATCATCAATCGCTGCATCGCCCGGCAGTTGAAGCGGCCACTAATCCTGCCAATGACGAAGTGCTCGAAGTGGCGCCAGAGATGCTGAGCATTGAATTCCCTGATGCGGTGAGGCTGGTAAAATTCACGCTGCGCAAGGATACCCGCGAATGGATAGATATCAATTTTCGCTATCGCCCGACCGCAGGCGTTCGTTACAGTTTGCCAGTGCCCGAGCTCTCTGATGCGAAGTATTACACTGCCGAGTGGGCGATACTGGGCATTAACGACCAGTTAATACGAGGCAGCTTCAGTTTCGCATTCGGTCCGGACGCCAGAGCACCATCCTATCATCAGGCAGCAGAGGAGCTGATTCTGCGCCAGCGGTATGGTGATCCAACGATTCAGTATGTTGCGCCGCCTCGGACACAAATTATTATCGATCAGGAACCCCGCCGTTTCGATCCGCCGTTTACCATTAACCTTAATGAGCAGCAGGGCGATTCAGGTCCTCCCGGGTAAGCTGATCGAGAGTGGACAGTTTACCTTCAAAATTTCACTGACTGTTTTTAAAGATCAAAAAAAAGGGGGCGTCCAGCCCCCTTTCTGATTCAACGCAGACTCTCTGATCACTCGGACACGTGTACAGTTACATAGCCATCATGATAGAGCCCGCCGTCGTCAGCACGCGCCCACAGAACGTAGGAGCCTGGCTCGTCAAAAGTCACTTCGACCTCGTATAGGCCGTCTTCAGGAACCTCTGGAGGGAGCCAGAGCGCACCCCAAGGCGAATTCGCCGAGGTTCGAGTATCTTCCCAGGGCTTTGGCAGCGGAGGGTTGAAAGTCGCATTGCCCTCACCACGGTACACGTTCCAGGAAAGAAACAGGCCGTTGACCTTGCCGACGGTAACCCGAGAAGGAGGGCGCTCCATGCGGCGCTTGAGTTCTTCAGCTGTGTTGCTGGAGTCTCTGCGCCGCTTGGGCAGGCCGTCATCCCAGACGCTGGTCACCAGTTTGATCGGCTCTCCAACGCGCGCAGTGCGTACGAGATCTCCCTGTACCATCACCACTGGCGGGACATTGGCTCGGGACTCAGGGCTGCTGGTCCCAGCGCCCAGTGATCCTGTTTCGGAAGCGATCACCATGTTGTCCACCAGATAATCCTGGCGCAGCGTGGCGTAAGCTTTTCGTTCGACGCCATTGACGTTGAGGGTCCAGACCAGTTCACGGTCACCCCAGTCTGCCGGGACCGTCACTTCAAAGTTGAAGCGATTTCGCCGCGGGAGAAAGTGGGTGGGTTGGCCCCGATCGGCGTCACCGGGTGAAAAGAAATTATCCTCTCCAACCGGAACGGTAGGCTCTTCTTCCCAGTTTTCATTCATGTATCCAAACATGAAGCTGAACGTGCCGTCAGGATTGGGTCGCCAACCTTCAAAGGCTGGCTCGACATGCTGACCGCTGCGATAACTCTGTGCGGAGGCGGCAACAGGCGTTATCAGCAGCAAAAGAGCCAGTGTGCCGAGCACAGCGCGGAGGCTGTGCTGCTTTTGGTAGTACTTACACATACTTGGTCAACCAGAACACTCAGTCGTCGTCGCTGGCGGCGGTTTGTGCGCTGCCGTCGGCGTCAGCCAGAGGGGCAACCAGGGGCGCACCGCAAAGCGGGCAGCCGATGACGTGATCGTTCGGGCCGAGGTTGAGTGACTGTCGCCTTTCTTCCATGGCCTCGTAGAACTGTTCATCAGTCATCGTGACGCGAATGCCAAGATCGATAAACATGTTGGTCACCGAGCGGTTGCCTGAACCCTGCCAGTTCCGCGGATCCGGAACGTTCGGATTGGATTCTGTGTTGTTCATGTATCCAACAATGTGGAGGATCGTGCCTTTAGGGAGCAGGGGTGCGGCATCCTCGGCGTAGGGGTAGCCGCGAACCCAGTTATGGTCGTAACCCACGCATGACAGGGTTTCAACCGTGTAGCCCCAGATTGCCTCCAGGCACATCCGCTCACCCGGAGCATGAAGATGAGGCTCGAAGGTGATCACTTTCGTGTGCTGCTCTAAAACGGTGTAGGCATGCAGTTCCTGGTCCTTTTTGTTGCCTTGGATGCTGATGTCTACGCCATTGCCGAGGCCGATGAAGGCGTTCTGATATTTCGGCTTGTAGTCTTTGTCGTGGAATCTGAAACCGACTTCCAAGTGGCCTACCGTGTCGACGCCATTGGAGTGCAGATGTACGGAATCTGAAACAATCCAGGAACCCGCTTTGAGCAGGCGGCCCGCTTCTTCGTCGAATATGTCAGCGTTTCGACCCACTTCGTGAACCGGCCAGGGGATGGAGAGTCCGGGGACGCGCTCGCCGTTCTCATCCATCTGGGCAGTGGCCCAGATCATGTGATGGAAAATGTAGCGACCACCAACCGTCTCGCGCCCGGTGCCTGCGCTGGGCACGTCATTGACCTCGATCACTTCAACCGACTTCACATAGCGGTCTTCGGTCAGGCCAGTAGGTGCGGAAGGAATCTCACCCCACCAATCCGGAGTGCCCGCGAGTTTGGTGATGTCGTCCATCACCACAACCAGATCGGGCTCTCCCGCGCGCCATTTGATGCTGTCGTCGAAGACCAGCGGTTCTGGCGCATCAGCGATGTCACCCTTCGGAGTGCCGGAACGGGCCCAGGTTGATATTGCAGCCAGCTCCTCATCGCTCAGCGAAGGATCGTCTTTATAGTCCTGAATGCCGATATCTTTCTCCATGTACCAGGGTGGCATGGCGCCGGCTCTGTCCCGCAGTCCGGTCTTGTATTCGATCAGCCCTGCATACGGGGCGACCTGCTCGTAGGTCACCAGAGGCATAGGGCCTGCACCACCGTCTCTGTGGCAGCTCTGGCAGCTGCGCTGGAGGATGGGTTCAATGTCCTTGTGGAATGTGACTTCTTCCGATTGGGCCAGCAAGGCGGCGGGCATGGACAGCAGTGCTGCCGCTGCGGCGCTCGCGAGCGTAGAAATCGACAGTGTGATGCGCATAATCGCTACTCCTCATAGCTTGGGGGTACGTCAGACGCTGGGTGAACCAGCATAGTTTAACGGAGCCGAGTCTAACATAAGTCGTGTTTATTTGAACTTTTAAAATGCCTTTTCGTATATAAAAACAACATCTTATCGTCGATGATGGGGCTAAATTTCGCAGTTATAAATTACTGATTTTTAAAAACCCGCCTTAACGGCCTGAATCGGCGGTATCAGCAACGGCGGGGTCAGTCCCTTTCAGCAGTGTCCAGAGGTTGCTACTCGCCAGTAGCGCGATGAAGAGCACTGCCAGGCCGAAGCTGAACCACTGAACGGCGTAAGACAGATTCTGGTTTATTGCAGGCTGCACCGCCGGCCAGTGCCTTGTCAGCGTGCCAGGCTGGTCGGCGGTGATGCGCACAGTGAAAGGGAACAGGGGTTCGCCGAGAATTGCTGAGAGGGTGTCTACGTCCAGGGTGCGGATTCGCAAGGGCCACTGACTGGCGTCAATGGTGTTTTCGATCGCACGAATATTCCCGGAAGGCACGAATATCTGTGCATCAATCTCCACCGGCCCGGTCACAGGGCGGGTGAAAGGAGGGGTATCAGGTGGCAGGATTCCCGTAGTCCAGCCTCGATGTACCAGAACCAACCGGTTGTTGCTGCTCAGCCTCAGGGGCGTTACCACGCCATAGCCGATTTGACTCTCATAGAACTCTGCGAGCAGCAGGATCGTGCGCTCATTCCAGTATTCACCGACGAGTTTGACGTGGCGGTTTTGCAGCTCTGGATTAGCTGCATGTAAATGGCCGGGAGGTATCGATTCAATTGGTTCGGCATTGATTTGAAGCTCTGCCAGCAATTCGTTCTGAGCATCGACTTTTTCCGCCGCGCGGTCCAGCTGCCACAGTCCCAGACGCATGAAGGTGGCTGCGGTTATCACGACGCAGGTGGCAAGCAACCAGTTGATGCGGATACGGAAACTGCCAAACGTGTAGTTTTTTCTTAATTCCATGAATTCTCTAGCACGGTAAATGGATAAGGCCTGTAGCCCTGGCGGTTTACGGGCGGTAGTTGAACTTGGATTGCTCTCAGCACCAGAAGCACCAGTGGTAAGGCGGGCGATAGTAGGTGATCAACCGGCCGCAGGCGATAATAGCGCACCAAGCAAGCAGAGAAACTGCGCCAATGAGCTTTGCGCGCCCGCGGACCGCCTGAAAATCGGCAGTGGCCCGGACCTCTGTGCTACAGGTGGTATAGAACCAGAGCACGTTGCATCCTGCCAGCAACATAAACCCCAGTTTGGTTTGAAATGCGGGATTATAGAGATACTGATCGGGTGCGCTGCTGAGGAACATCGTGCCGGTCACCACGTTGAGTGCGTAACCGAAAACGCCAACAGGAACCAGCCGATGAAGGTGACGATACGCAATGCCGGAGCCCAGGCCAAGCATGCGTAAGTCGAAAACACCCACGGTGCCGATCAGCAGGCTTAACCCAAAAAAGTGCAGTGATTCCACGACCGGCCATCCCCAGGGTGAGTGCATGAAATCGAAAATTCCGGTTTCGTGGGAAAATGCCAGCAGAGCTTGTTCCATGTCGAGTAAATGACCCCTCGGGCAGGATTAGAAATAGCGGGAAGCCAGCAGTACAGAATGCGTGTAGGCCAGAAACCGGCCGGCTCCGATAGTCACCACCCAGCATGCCAGCATGGCAAACGCGGTCGGAGCCTCATTGGAAGGTTCATCATCCGGCGGTGGTTGATGGTTTGCAATCTGGCAGCGCATTGAGCGCTGCAGCCGTCGGGTGATCAGCAGACCTGCGCTCAGTGCTGTGAACTTCAGATAAAACACCGGATTGGTCAACGCCTTGGCTGGATATGCGATTAGGAGCGCCACGCCGGAGACGAAAATCAGCCCTACCGCCCACCAGTGTAGCGTAAAAAAAGGCTCAAAGCGTTTGTTGAGCAGGCTGGGAATCAGCCCCAGCAAACTGAATGCCAGTGCCAGATTAACCCCGACGACGAAAGCCATCGCCAGCGAGTGTAAAGTCAGAGAGCTGAAAAAGGCGACACCGGATTCGCGCAGCAAGATGCTGAGGCCGGTCTCTTCTAGGGTTGCTAATAAATACAGAATGTTTGCTTCCGGGATTGCTGTGGGGTCCTAGGGAGCTGCTGATTATAAAGCTTTACTGACACAAAAGTGAGTCTGGAAAGCTTTGCGCTGACCCGGCTTCCGGTTCGGGGCTTATGGATGCTAGGGAGGAAAGGCGACTTAAAGGGCGGTGTTGCGGGCTGAAGCCTGTGCTAGTATTTTTAACGAGTCCCACAATGAGAAAAATAAAGAGATGCCTATGCTCCAGCTCATCAGTCACCGCACCAAATCGTTATTGATCAGATCCGGTCTGAGTCTGACACTGCTTGTAGTGGGTTCGCTCGCTGCTGCTCAGGATATTCCGAGAACGGCCGACGGGCGGCCAGATTTCAACGGTATCTGGCAGGCTATCAACACGGCTAATTGGGACGTCGAGCCTCACGCTGCAGGCTTCGGCCCTCTGGTGGCAGCGGGTGCCATCGGAGCGATTCCGGCGGGTCTGGGTATCGTTGAGGGAGATGAAATTCCATACACCCCTGAAGCCCGTGCGCAGCAGCAGGAAAACAAGTCAGATTGGCTGTCTAATGATCCGCTGGTCAAATGCTATATGCCGGGGGTTCCCCGGGCGAATTATCTGCCTTTTCCATTTCAGATTGTGCAGTCAACCGATCACATCATCTTTGCCTATGAGTTCGCCAGTGCAAGTCGCATTGTCTACGTCGATCAGCCGGATTTTGAGGCGCCGATTCTGAGCTGGATGGGTCATAATCTGGCGCGCTTTGAAGGCGACACGCTCGTGATTGAGGTGACTGATCAGGTGCCTGACACCTGGTTGGATCATGCTGGAAATCATCATACGGATGCGCTTCGTGTCACCGAGCGATATACCCACCTCGGGCCGAACGTGATCCAGTATGAGGCGACCCTCGAAGACCCGAATGTCTACACCCGTCCCTGGAAAGTCAGTTTTCCGCTGTACCGCCGCCTTGATGACAACATGCAGCTGCTTGAATTCAAGTGTGTCGAATTTACCGAGGAGTTGCTCTACGGACATCTGCGAAAGGGTGCAGACAGCAACAACTAATTCGAACTGGTCTGCAGCGAGCCGCCAGCTGATGGATGGCCCGGGAACAGCAGATGGCGTATTGAATTGCGCAGGCTGCCTCAGGCAGCGATCAGGAATGCTGTTGTTGCGGGCTCTTTGCAGGTTTTTACAAGCACTGATGAATCAGTCAAGGGCAGGGGGTGCCGGTTTCCGATGAGCGGTCTGGGTCAATTTGATGCGGGTTATAACAGCGCGCAGGATCGGATTTTACTGCGAATCACCAACACGGCCGGAGAAGAGTACCGGCTCTGGTTAACGCGCCGTTTTTGTCTCAGTATGCTGGGCGATTTCAAAGTCAAAGTAAGTGCCTATCGACTCCCCGCTGAGGGAGTAGATGAGAGCAGTGCAGACAGTTCGGTAGCGGTAGCGGGGAGTGCCGGAGCGGCGACGGTTATGCAGGCCGATATCCAGCAGGAGCTGGTCGCGTCTCAGCAGGACTTCGGGCAGGCATTTCGTCCAGGTGAGCAGTTTCCGCTCGGTGAGCAGGGCGAACTGGTCAAGCGGGTAGATCTCACGCCGAATGGGAAGGGGGCAGGGACTCATGCCCTGAGCTTTCAGTCAGTCCAGGGGCAAGCGCTGACGATCGCAGTAACGCCGGAACTGCTGAATTCGATATTTGAGGTCATAGAGCGGGTGACGCAGCAGGCGGATTGGGGGCTGGTAACGACAGCTGCCAGTATGGCGAAGTCGGCAACCCTGCAATGAGCTGACTTTTCTGACGGCCTGCTCTCCGGACGAACATGATGCACCGCCTGAATCCCGGAGTATCCAACCAGGGCGGTCTCGCGCCGCTGACAGAGTGCTAGTTGTCTGTCTCTTCCAGAAGGGGCTCGCTGACACCCTCAATGCCGGCCAGCGCCAGCAGCGTCAGCAGCAGCATTTGCGGGCCCTGATGTGAGTTGACCGGACTGAACCACTCGTCGGGCGAATGCGCACCGCCGCCATCACCGCCGCCGGCAATTGTTATTGCAGGGATGTTCAGCGACATGGGTACGTTGGAGTCGGTGCTGGAAATCCCGAGTCCGGTGAGTTCGATACCAAGTGCGTCGAATGCCATGGCCGCAGCCTGCACCACAGAACTGCTCGGGTCGGTGCGACCAACAGGTCTGTCACCTATCAGTTTAAACTCGACGCTGATCAGATTCTGACCCCAGCGCGCGTTTTCTTCGCTGACTGCGGTGAGTGCGGCTGCCTTCGCTTCGCGTTCAAGAAGCGCCAGCGAGGATCTGTCATTCGAGCGCATGTCCAGTGCGAATACCGCATCAGCAGCGATCGAGTTGACTGAAGTCCCGCCATCCACGGTGCCAACAGTAAACGTGGTTTTCGGGAATCGTGGCGTTTGCAGCTCGGCTATTTTAGCAATCGCCCGCCCCATGGCGTGAATCGCGCTAGGCAGCCCAAAGGCACCGAAAGAGTGACCACCCGGGCCTTTAAAAATGAATTCAAAGCGCCGGCTGCCAGTGCCGCCATTGGTTATGCGCTGCAGCCTGACTCCGTCCACGGAGATAAAGCCGTCCACTTCCGGGTGGTCCCGAAACAGGGCTTTGATACCTCGTAAATCGCCACGTCCTTCCTCACCGACATTACCTGAAAAAATTAAATCCGCCTGAGTGGTAAGGTCACTCTCATTCAGAACATCTAAAGTAGAGAGCAAGGTCGCCAGCCCTCGGGTATCATCTCCGATACCGGGTGCGTAATAGCGGCCATCCCGGAAATTGACAGTGGTATCGATGTCTGCGGGAAAGACTGTGTCCAAGTGGGCTGCGATGAGCAGGGTCGCCCCCCCACCCGTCCCCGGACGCTTGGCGACAACATTGCCCTCTTCATCAATGTACGCATCAGGAAAACCACGTTCCTTGATGCGCTCCAGAAAATATTCGGCGCGACGGGACTCCTGAAAGGGCGGGGCGGGGATTTCTGTTAGCCGGATTTGTTCTGCAACCGCTTCAGGTTCTCTGACTTCCAATTGTCTGAGCGCCTGCTGGACGCGGCTGTCGGAGCGGACCGCGTCGAACTGTGTGACCATTACCGGGTCAAGCTCGACAATCCTCTGCCCGGACGAAGTGGTGCTTTGAGCCCAGGACGGTGAGTGAAGCAGCAGGCTGAGTGCTAGCAGAGCTGGTAATTTTGGCACAGTGGAATCCTCTCTGGGTTACTTGCGCAGTGCGGCATGGCCTGCAAGTTTGTCGGCGCTGTGTTTGAGCGGGCAGGCCGCAAGGCAGCGTCGCGAGATTATTGGTAATTCTGATTGAAAATAATCCTGGCCCCTTGCTGCACGAACCTTTGCCTCGCATGGGGCTCTACACTTCGGCGGATCTGCATAAGTAGTGGAGTATACCTTTTTCTCGGTCAGATGAACCGGCCTGAGGTAACTACCATGCCGGGGCAGTATTCCCCCCAATATAGCTGCCAAGGAGTTTAACTGATGCCCGGATTTCTGCTGTCGCGCCATGAGTTTCCCCATGGGTTATTTCAGGCGATTCAGCCTGGTTAGGGCGCACCGTTTGCAGATCGCTGTCGCGTGAATGGCGCAATGGCTCTGTCTATGACGGACAGCACTGTACTGACAATAAGTGCCCAGACCAGCAGATTCAGTCCAGACAAAACGAGGTCAGCAGCCCATTGAGTGTTTTCAAGCAGTCTTGCACAACTGATTAACAAGAGGGGGCCGAAATAGAACACACCATTCCAGCGCCCCAGAAAGCTCATTCGCAAACTTTTCTGACGGTAGAGGAAATAGGAGTCCAGCACATACTGACTGAAGGCTACCGTAATCAGAATCGGCAAGAGTCCGGGTACGAGGCCGGCATAAGCCGCGCCGGCCAATCCTGAAGTTACGAAAAGAAAATCTGTTGCATGATCAAAAATCTGGCCGCGGGCAGACGCTGTGCCAAGGGCCCGTGCGATTTTTCCGTCTATATAATCACTGACAATTGCCGCAGAAAGACACAGTGCGAGTGCCCAGGCTGGCAGGAACTCACTGTTTGCCAATGCCCAGGCTACTGGCAGCGCCAGCAGCAGGCGGGAAAAGGTGAGCAGATTGGCCATGTAGAGTCAGGCAAACAGATCGCGCTGTGCCCGGCGCCAGAAAATCAGGCCAATGATTGCGTTGAACAGGATAAAAAAGTTGTGCTGGACAAACCCAAAGGCTGCCATCTGCCCCTCATTTTCGGGAAACAGAATCACCCAAAAAGTAATCGCTGCGGCTCTCATCGGGGTTGGCACAGCAGCGGCGAAGAAAATCACTGGCAGGTAGGGTAAAAGAGTCAGGAAAGAAGCTTCAACGCCGAACAGATTTAATGCTGTGGTATAGACTACGACCGCGGCGAGCAGGGCCGGTGATCGGAGTAAAAAGAAAGCGCCATAATGCCACAGCTTTGCGCGGCGGAAGCCGTGAAGAATTCGTCTCTCCCGAAGCTGATTGTTCGGTAACAGAGTGCCGTTGAAATACAGCAGCCAGAGAATCAGGAAGACGGTGGCTCCGATACTGATGACTGGCATAATCTGGAAGACTTCCGGAAGTCCGCCACCCCCAAAAATGTAGCCCACCGTAGCCCAGATAAGCAGATAGAAAATTTCGCAGAACATGATAAACAGCATGACCGAACCGACTTCCCAGCCCGGAATCTGATCCCGTTTGTTCAGATAGTAAGCCATGGCACCCTTGCCGATTTGCTCATTGAATATCGATATGATGTAGGCGCTCGCGCGGATGGGCAGAATGTCCTTGTACTTGATATCTGCCAGCAGCCAGTTCAGTGCCCGGGTGACGACAAGCGTGTCGATGAGAAAATAGAACAGCGAATAGGCCATCATGAGTGCCAGCCACGGACCCCAGGCAACGTTTGCAAAGACCTGTGTCATGTATTCGGCCAACGGCAGGCCCTCTCTGGCTGCGGCGCCGTTTAATCGAAAATAAAGATAGACAAAACAAGCACCGGTGATCAGCAGAAAAATAAGCCTGCCCAGCGGACTTTGCTTCTTTTTCGCGGCAGAATTTGCTTCTTCAACTTCGCCTGTGTTTGCTTCGGCGGTATCGTGGTCACTCATATCAGGACTCGCTTATCAGTATTTTTCTGAGAGTGTCTTCAAGAGGTGTCAGGCTGATGCCAATTTTTTCATTGGCGTTCTCTGTCACGACTTCATTCATGGTGATGACATCGATGACGGTGGGTGTGATACCGCCGCCCTTGAGCGTGCTGGTAACCGCCGCACCCAATTTGGCCATCAGGATCGGTACGGAGCCCACTTCAACCTCCTTACCCACTAAGTTTCCTGCTTTCTTTATCAGGTCGCGGTAGGCAATTGGTTCCGGGCCGACCAGTTCATACACATGACTGTCCGTCACAGGGCTGCAGGCCAGTTTCGACAGCGCCTGACTGAGGTCGTCCGTATCGAGGGGGCGCATACAGTATTCTCCGCCACCCAGCACTTTGGTTTGGCCGCTGGAGACGGCACCGAGTAGAGAGTTCGCGCCGGCGGTACCGGGCCCCATCAGAATCGGCGTGCGCAAAACCGTTGCGGGGATGCCAGAGTTCAAAACCAGCTCTTCGCCAACACCTTTGGAACGAAAATACGCATTGCGCGAGTCGGCGCCGGCTCCGACAACACTGATAAAAATAATTTGCCCCACATTGCAATCCTGGGCAGCTTTGACAACAGCAGCGGTCGCAGCAACGTTGGCGCTGGCATAGTTGGAATGTTTATTTTCAATCAGGATGCCAGCCAGATGAATCAGGCAGTCAGCGCCGGTGAGTGCTTGCTTGAGACTCTCCGGATTATCATAAGCAATTATCGCGGGACTGATTGAAGCGGATTTAGGGAGGCTGGCGAACGCGGACTCTGAGCGCACTCCGGCGACTGTCTCGATGCCCTTTTTCTCACTCAAGTGGGACAGCAGGTTGATGCCGACGCTGCTGTTTGCTCCTGTGATGCTTATTTTCATGCGCAATGTTCCCTGTGCTGACGTCATAGATTGACGTGCCTTGATGCTGTCGATGACTCCATCGTCAGCCGAGGCGCGGCATTGTATCAATGTAGCTACGCCACAAACAGAGGCGCCGATCGTTTACCTGCGGTCGGAATTCAAACTACCGGGCTTGGCCGGCGGGGCAGTGTGATGTTTGAACATCATTCAGAGACTTGCTTGTCTGAAATTTTCCAGCGTCACTGTTGATAATCTGACTGAGCGCGCCCGCACTGAATGCCCGCTCCTGCTGCGCTGCAGGGGCCTCGGCATACAGCGTGGTGCGCATCTTTGCTTGACGTCCAAGATTGCTGATGGCGGTGGCCATCTCTGCAGGAGGCCACTCCTGGCCGTGCTCAGCGCCCGCTGCGCGGGTGATGCTTTCGTTCATCAGACTGCCGCCAAGGTCATTAGCTCCACACTGCAGGGCGAGCATGGCGCCCTCTCGGCCCATTTTTACCCAGGAGGTCTGAATGTTGGAAATAGCGCCATTCAGTGCCAACCGGGGCACTGCGTGCATGAGAAGAGCCTCGCGTAGCGTCGGTCCCAGTCTGGATTTCCCTTTTCGGTACATCGGCGCCTCTGCTGCGACATAGGGCAGGGGGACAAATTCAGTAAAGCCTCCGCTTGCATCCTGCAGCTTTCGGATGGCGTGAAGGTGGGCTGCCCAGTGCTTGGGGTGATCAACATGCCCGAACATGATGGTCGCGGTAGATTGGAAGCCGACTTCGTGTGCGGTCCGCATGACTTCCAGCCACTGCGCTGTGTTGAGCTTGTCGGCACAGATCTGTTCGCGGATCTCGTCGTGCAGAATCTCTGCTGCAGTGCCGGGGAGGGTGCTGAGTCCTGCCATTTTTAGGCGGCACAGGAATTCCTTGAGGCTGACTTGGAGAGTCGCCGCGCCCTGCCACACTTCAAGCGGAGAAAAGGCGTGTACATGTATGTCAGGTGCAGCACGCTTGACCGTAGTCACGATATCCAAATAGGTCTGACCGGTGTAGTCAGGATGGATGCCTCCCTGCATACACACTTCAGTCGCGCCCCTGTCCCAGGCTTCTCTGGCGCGGCGCGCGATTTCCTCTGCTGAGATGTCGTAGGGTTTCCCTCTGAGATTTTCACTCATTTTTCCTTTCGAGAAGGCGCAGAACTGGCAGCGAAAGTAGCAAACGTTGGTGTAGTTGATGTTGCGATTCACGACGTAGCTGACCGTGTCGCCACATTGCTCTGCGCGGATCACATCGGCGGCACGTATCACCGCGCTGAAGTCTGAACCGCGAACCTTGAAGAGTGATTCAATGTCTTCTTCTGTCAGGGGTTGTTGTTGCTGGGCGCGTTCAATGATGCTCGCGATCGGGGCAGACGGTCCGGGCTGTTCCCGGCACAATCCGCGTTCAAGTGCGGGTATCTCTGCGCTGCTGCCGGGCCTCCAGGGATCCCGCCTGGCAAAACCCATGCTGTCGCTGTGAGTCATTGCGGCCGGCAACACGGATCCATCGAGCCATTGCGCTCCGGCACGGAGATATTCCGGATACACCGTCAGGCGCTGTTCCAGGAACTTGCCTGCTGCTTGCGTTTCCCGGGCCAGATTATCCAGATGAGGCCACGGGGCCTCGGGATTCACATGATCCGGTGTTACCGGAGAAACGCCGCCCCAGTCGTTGATTCCTCCGGAGATCAGTTGTGGCAGAACGCCCGGGCTCAGATTTGGGGGCGCTTGGATATTCATTTGAGGGCCGAAGATCAAACGCGTTACGGCGAGCGTCCAGATCAACTCTTCCAGATCAGGCTCAGGTGCCCGCGCCATTTTGGTGTGTGGCTTGGCTCTGAAATTTTGAACAATGACTTCTTGAATGTGACCATACTGCTCATGCAGTCGACGGATCGCGAGCAATGATTCAATGCGCTCAAGTCGAGTTTCGCCAATGCCGATCAGAATGCCTGTGGTGAAGGGCACGCCGGCTTGACCGGCGAGTTCGAGTGTTTGCAGGCGAAGCTCAGGGTCTTTGTCGGGCGACCCGTAATGCGGCATGCCTCTCTGACACAGCCGGGGCGAAGCGGATTCCAACATGATCCCCATAGACGCGCTGACGGATTTCAGCATATCGATTTCGCGGGCAGTCATATTGCCGGCGTTGATGTGAGGCAGCAGTCCCGTCTCTGTTAATACCTGCTCAGCTACGGTCCGCACATATTCCAGCGTGTTGTCGAAGCCGAGATCAGCGAGGGCTTCTCGGGCGGCTCGATATCGCAGCTCAGGCTTTTCGCCCAGTGTGAAAAGCGCTTCCTGACAGCCTACTTCAGCACCGGCCTGACAAAGGGTGAGCACTTCTTCCGGCGACATAAAAGCCTGATTCAGGTGCCTTGGGGTCTGTGCGAAGGTGCAGTAGTGGCAAACATCCCGGCACAGCTGGGTGAGTGGCACAAACACTTTGCGCGAATACGTGATCAGATCGCCGTGATGACTGTCCCGAAGCTGAGAGGCCATCTTGGCAAGTGACGAGGTATCCGGATTGCCGGCGAGGGCTATTGCTTCGCTTTCGCTTAGCCAGTCGCTACTGCTGCTCACTGCTGAGTTCCCACAGAAAATTGCTTATTATAAGTATGCTAGCCAAAGAGTAGCAGGGTGAACGACCTGTTGAGAACCCGATTCGCCCCAAAAAACACAATTGCGACAGCCCAAAGCCACTTGTACCGACGCCAACCGGGCAAGCGCGGCAGGAAAGCGTCCACTGGAACCACCGGCAGGGAGAGTGCCATGTCTTTTCGTGTATTGATCAGAAGCCACGCCTGGTTTTTCGGTATTTGCGTTGCAGCCGGCGTGATTTGTGGCGCGCAAGCGCAGAACAAAATGCTGTTTCAGGACGCCAGCCTGATAATCGGGGATGGCAGTGTCCTCACTAACCATGATCTGTTGATAGAAAACGGACTGATTGTCAGTCTGGGTGAGAACTTGCCGCCGCCGGACACAGGACTGGTGGTTGACCTTCAGGGGAAATGGGTGATGCCTGCTCTGATCGATGCCCATGCTCATCTTGGCTTCCAGTCGCGGCAAAGCTGGGGTGCTGATAATTACGATCTGGAAAACCTGACTGACAACCTTGAGCAATATGCCTACTACGGGTTCGGCGCGGTGTTCTCAGCCGGCAGTGACCCTGCTGAAATTGCGCAGTTGCTCGCGGCGACGGTGCGCAGTAGAAATAATCTGCCTGAATTTCTTTACGCTGCGGGGTTGGCTCCACCCGGCGAGGGACCTAACAATCAGTTTCTCGAGCAGACATCGCAGGTGCAAGCAAGAACTGGATACCAGGTACTTTACGGTGTTACGGATCCCGAGTCGGCACGACAGACAGTCACAGATTTGGCGCTAAAAGGGTTTGAGTTCGTCAAAATTTGGGTGGATGACAGAGGTGGCAGTCAGACTAAGCTTGCGCCGGAAATCTACAGGGCAGTCGCCCAACATGCCGGAGAAGCGGGCCTGAAAGTGTTTGTGCATCAACAGAGTGCGTCGGACATGCTGGATCTCATCAGTGCCGGCGTAGACGGGTTTCTGCATGGACGCATCGGCCGTGATTTCACGGATGAACTGATCGAGCGGGCAGTGCAGTCAGATGTTTTTGTGATACCCAATCTCGGGTTGGGTGAACTGCGCAGGGAAGCCATTGGCGAGGACCAGTTTCTGACCCCGTTTTTGTCGCAGGGTCTCAGGGAATCTCTGTCGGCTTCAGAGATACGTCAGATGCAGCCTGAACGCGACGCAACGAATGAATCCGAGCTCATCGCCGGCTTCGCACGGATTGAGACTGGGGATCTGGATCTCGTGCTTGGCACTGATGCAGGAGCAGTGCCGGGACACCCATTTGGGTATACAGGTCACCGCGAGCTGGAGATCTATGTGCGCTTGGGCATGAGTCCGATGGGCGCGCTGCGCTCGGCCACTTCTCTTGCCGCTAAACATCTGGGCCTGCGGGGCTTGGGTCTGCTGGAGCCGGGCAAGCAGGCGAGCCTGCTGATTCTGAACTCGGATCCCACTTCAGATATCCGAAATACGAGGGATATTCACTCTGTCTATCTGAACGGCCAGCGTGTTGACCGGTCTGCTATTGCTTCGCGAACGCCGTAAACGCTCAATTGGCCGACTGTATGATGTGATACTCGGTTTGTCGCGGAGCGATATAATTGAACTGCCGGCCATCAAAGAAACCATCTTCCTCCAGTTTCATGCGCATGGGTTCTCGGCTCCATTCCGGTATTTCTACCAGCGCAGTCAATTCGATGGAATAAGCTGTATTCGGCTGCATGGCGTAGTCTCCAGATCCGGGAACGCCTTCCTGCTTGTCCCACATGCCTATGGTGGTACCGGCAGCGTGCCCATGCAGACCAATGGGGTGGGTGTAAATGATGGGGCCGATGCCTCGTTCCTGCGCCTGCTGCCTCGTGCGACGAAGAATGTCATTCCCTGTTCTGCCAACCTGAAAATTGCTGGTCAGAATATCCTGAAGTTCATTGCCTTTTTGAAGTGCCAGTTGCAGCGAGGCCGGCACATCCGTCTCCCCTTGTCGAAGGATATAGGCATTTTGCTGAGTGTCTGTCTGCAGGTTCAGATAGCTGATGCCAAAATCGATATGAACATGATCGCCACGCAGAAGCAGACTGGGATCCAGATTATTTGCTGCGATCTCCTGTTTCGATCGGTCGGAGCGCTCGACTTCAATGCTGGTGTGGAACCAGGTCTGCAATCCGAGGTCATTGACCCGTTGTCGAAACCACCATTCGAGGTCTTCGGTGGAGGTCAGGCCCGGCGTGATGACATCGCTTGAGAATCCCTCTGCAATGATTCCGTGGGCAATTTCCATGACGGTCTTATAGGTGGTCATCTCAGCGGCTGTGCGCGTTTCCAGCCAGCCCACGGCTACCGCTTCGCTGGAGACAACCCGGTCGCGTAAGCGCAGCGGCAGAGCCTGAAGGAAATCCCGCTGCTCCGAATAGGTCAGGCCGTCGGCTAACGCATAAACATCCGAGTAGTTCAGGGCGATGCGGTCCGGATCTGCTTCATCGAGGATCTGCGCAATCCTCTCATATTGATCAGGCTGCTGTTCCGGGTTCCAGACGCCGGGGAACAGATCGCCGACAGGGTACCGGGCCACAGCCATACGTGCGATGCCAAGCTCGGGACCCTGGTCGATGAACATCAGTACTGTTCGTCGTCTCGCATTGAGCCAGGTCGCCGGCAGCATGGTTTTTACGATCGGGTCTTCATTGTACTCTCTGGCGATCAGTACCCAGGCGTCTATCCCGGCAGCACGCATGACTTGCGGCACGACGGTGTCAAGTCTGTCCTCCAGAATTTGATTGGTGATATCAGCCCGTTCTCTGAGGGAAAGAATACGATCTTTTAATTCATCGGCGTAACCGCTGCGGGCGGCAAGGCTGAGAGTCAGGCTGAGCGCTAAACCCAGCCAGGGTGGCGTGCAGGGAAGGATTCGCATGAGCTAGGACTCCGTAAGATTGCGCTGTCAGGTTAACACTTTGTACCCGCTGTCAGCCAGATGGGCATGAACTTGTTGCGGTGTTCATCGACTCGCTGAACTGCGTACAATAGATAAGCCATTCAGGCTGTGTGGTGTAATGCGAGGAAATCTTATGAGTCAATCTTCTGTGTCAGGTTTTGATCCTGCCCAGCATGTTCTGTCGGAGTCTCACTACTTTGAGGACCTAACTCTTGGTCAGCGCTTCAATAACCCATCACGAACTCTGGGTGATGCCAATTTTGCAGCCTTTCAGCTGGCCTCCGGTGACAATCATCCGATCCACTATGATGTGGAGTACTGTCGGCGCAAGGGCCATCGGGAAATGGTCGCGCATGGGTTTCAGATTGCGATGCAAACCGCGCCCGGTGCCGGGATGCTGCCCCATGTGCTCGAAGACAGCCTCATCGGGCTCGTAGAGCAAAGCAGCAAATTTTTAAAACCGGTTTACCGCGGAGATACCGTGTACCCTTCGCTTGAGATCATTGAGCTTATCCCCGGAAAGACGACGGGAGTGATTCGTCTGAAAACGACAGTTCACAATCAAGAAGGGGAGCTGGTGATGGAGGGTGAGCAGAAAATGCTTGTCAGAAAGCGACCGCTCGATCAGTCTGCCAGTTTGTAGATTGCAGTGTGTTCGACTTCAAGAACTACGGCGTTCTCGCAGTGGAAGACCATGTACAGGGAAATGAACTCATGCCCTTTGTGAGCCCATTTTCTTGTTGGGATGGCTTTGATCTGATAGTCCCGTCCCACACGGACGGAGTCCCTCAGAGTCAACTTGCTGGCCGTGTGCACCCAGGCCGGCATCAGATACATGTTTTTGAGCGCAGCATTACACATCTCCAGAAGATAATAGGGATGCACGTGGCTGTCTTTGCCCCGATAAATGGGTGACTGATCGCGCTGAACTGATACATGGTCTGCGTTGTCTTCAGCTTTCGGTCTCCAGTGTAGCAGCGGGCCAGGACGGTGCACTTGAATCGTCTGATCACTGATTTCCGGACGGACACTTAACGCCTTTCCCGGTTCGCTGTCGGCCAGGGTGCTGATCGCAGGAAGTTCAGCAGGCAACCAAGATTCCAGTTTGGCGAGAAGTGTCCCCTGTTCATTGTAGGCGCAGGTCACGTGACTCCGACTGCTGGATTCTTGTCCGAGGCTTTCGCTTCTGAGGGTCAGCAGGTCGTTCTGATACGCCGGTTTCAGGAAGACGACATCCATCATGCCTCGATGGAGAAATTGTTCGCCGTATTGCCTGACAAGGGGTTGGGTTAAGTATCCGAAGAGATTGACGCCGCTGACCAGAGCGCTGGAAAAGCCATAGCGTCTGGCTACCTCGTCACTGTGGATTCGGTTTTCAGAGTCTTCTGCATCGTTGAGAGCGAGGATTTGCAGTGGTGCTGGAGGCGTGTTCATACTGTTGATTCTGATCCTTGCTGAGTGCTGGACTGAGACGCCGCTCGCTGGCGTTCAGATTTATCAGACCTAAATTGAGCTATCTGGCCATACCATAGAATTCGTCGTTTGGCTGCAGCGAAGTCATGTTGGCTATTCGATTGGACATGGCGAAGAACGCCGAGATGGCACCGATCTGCCAGATGTCATCCTGAGAAAAGCCCTCAGCTCGCAGCGGAGCGTGATCTTGCTCGGTGATTTCATGCGCGGCTCGTGAAACTTTCACGGCATAATCGAGCATCGCCCGCTGTTTAGGGGTGATATCCGCCTTGCGATAATTAGTGGCCAGTTGATCAGAGAGGGTAGGGTTCTTCTCTCTGATCCTGAGTATCGCACCGTGCGCAACGACACAGTACAGACACTGATTTAGACCGGAGGTTGCCACCACGATCATTTCCCGCTCGCCTTTCGTCAGGTTGCTTTCGCTGTCCATCAGGGCGTCGTGATAGTCGAAAAATGCTCTGAACTCGGCAGGCCTGCCTGCCAGAGCCAGAAAGATATTGGGAATAAAGCCGCTTTTTTCCTGTATTCTGAGTATTCGCTCCCGGATGTCGGGTTCGATGTCTTCGAGGGCAGGAACGGGAAAGAGCGCGATTGGGTGCTTGGGCTTCATTGAATTTTCCAGTAGATGATCTGTTGGTCTTCCGCCCGGCCACTCCCTCGGGAGCGCGGGGGATCCGGTGGCTGCAAGCTCGCTTCCGCTTGATTTCGGTTGTCGGGGTCGATCAGGCGAGCGTCTCGACGGTCTAAGTCTAACAGAGTCTGACCCAGGCAACACCGGCGCCGGCTAGCCACACTGAGATGGCTTGGCCCGGATGTTCTCGTCGCTTAGACTGAGGGTATCGCTCGATCGTTTGGGATGAGATGGGGCCGCGCAATTTTTTGCCCGGCAAGCATTGTCAGAGGCGGAGAAGATTATGAATGCGCTCGCAGAGAAAGTTTATGTCGTCACTGGTGCAAACTCTGGTATCGGATTCAATGCAGCTCAGCGCTTCGCTGAACAAGGGGCCGAGGTGGTGCTGGTTTGCCGCAGCCCTGACAAAGGTCGGGCAGCACAGGCCCGAATCATCGCATCGGCCGGACACGACCGTGTTCGCCTGGAGATTGCCGACTTCAGTTCGATGCAAAGCGTTTCTGCATTAGCTGATCGCCTCACAGAGCAGTACTCGGAGATACACGTCCTGTGCAATAACGCTGGTGGCGCTAACGCCAGTCGTCAACTTACGGCTGAGGGGTTTGAGCTGACCTTCGCGGTCAACCACCTGAGTGGTTTCCTGTTGACCAGAAAACTGATGCCGAGCTTGCTCGCCTGTCAGTCCGGCCCGGCGCGGGTTGTTTTTACCAGCTCACTGGGGCACCGAAACAGCCCTCTCGATTTTGATGATCTGGAACTAAAACACAATTACAGTACGCTGAAAGCCTATGGTCGCAGTAAGCTGATGAATCTTCTGACTGCCAGAGAACTCCACAAGCGATATGGCACCTCGAACCTGATAGCGAGTTCATTTCATCCGGGCGCGGTGCGGACTCCGATCTGGAGCAAAGGGGGTGTGTTGGCCAGATTGCTTGGCCTGCTGATGTATCCGTTCATGTGGCCTGTTGAAAAAGGGGCCGATACCTTTATTTGGCTGGCCAGCTCAGACGATGAGGCTGTACTTGGTGCGGCAGGAAGTTATTTTTTTGACCGCCGAAAACGGCGACCCGCTGAGTTTGCAACTGATGACGCAGCGGCGAAACTCTGGTCAGTCAGTGATGAACTGATCGCTCCCTATCTGTGAATAGCTGTCAGCGACCCTCAGGCGGACCAGCGTAGACAGAGTGCTTCTGTCGACGCTGGCCCAGTACCTTTCTTCAGTCGCGTAACCCGAAGGTGTACACCACATTACCTGAGGCGATGGTGACAAACTGCTCGCCGTCCACGGCAAAAGTCATTGGTGCGGCATGGACTCTGCGGCCGAGAGAGATGTTCCACAATTCCTCGCCGGAACTTGCATCCAACGCGAAAAAATAACCGTCAGCACTACCGGTAAAAACCAGACCTCCAGCTGTTGTCGTGATGCCTGCTGAAGAGCGGGGCATGATCGGGAACTCCCATTCGATTTCGGCGGTTTCAGGATTGATGGCTCTGATTGAGCTGTGAAACGCATCCATAGGTGAAGTGTAGCGGCCCCCGCCACCGGTAAAGCGTTCACCTTCCTCGTAATCTTCATCGCGCTTGAAGAATTCCTGCTCGCCGTCAAACGAAGTCACGTAAAACAATCCGGTGTCCTGGCTGTAGCCCGGAGAATACCAGTTAGTAGCTCCAACGATGGGTGGTGACACCATGATGCCTTCGTAGGTGGGCGCCATTCCGGGCACCCGAATGGGTCGTCCGGTTACCGGATCCAAGCCCTGCGCCCACGTTTGTGCGGCATAAGGTTTGCCGATTAAAAACTCTCCGTTGCTTCTGTCGAGTGTGTAGTAGAAGCCGTTACGGTTCGCCCACATCATCACCTGACGCTGGCGACCGTTAAATTCGATGTCAGCCAGAATCGGAACCTGTATCGAATCATAGTCATGCACGTCGTGCGGGGTGAACTGGAAATGCCATACGATTTCGCCGCTGTCCCCGTTCAGCGCTACCACGGAGTCTGAATACAGATTGTCCCCGAGCCTGACGTCACCGTTCCAGTCCGGCCCGGGGTTGCCCGTTCCCCAATAGATCTGATTCAGATCAGCATCATAGGAGCCGGTTATCCAGGTGGCAGCGCCCCCGGTTTTCCAGGAGTCGTCGGACCAGGTGTCGTTGCCAAATTCACCGGGGCCGGGAATGACATAGGTTCGCCATTCACGTTCACCGGTAGCCGGATCGTAAGCGTCGATGAAGCCGCGAATGCCAAACTCCCCTCCGGCGATTCCCGTGACCACCTTGTCTTTGACAATGAGCGGAGCGGCGGTTTTGCTGTAGCCGCTGTCATGAGGCGCCACTTCGGTGTCCCAGAGGAGGTTGCCGGTGCGCGCATCGATCGCAACGAGATGGGCATCAAGTGTCGACATGAAAAGTGTTTCTCCGAGGATGGCCACGCCACGATTATTTCGCCCGCAGCAGATTCGGAGATCGTCAGGCATTTCATGATCATAACGCCAGTACTCGCGTCCCGTGCGAGCGTCGACAGCGACGACGTTCGAGGGGGCTTCGGTGATAAACATAATGCCGTCAACGACCAGGGGGACTGTTTCAGCCCGGTCAATAACCGGAATCTGATACGCCCACTTCATTTCCAGTTGGCCAACGTTGTCGGTGTTAATACTGTCGAGCAGGCTGTAGCGCTGACTGTCCAATGTGCCGGAGTACATCAGCCAGTTATTGGGCTCATTGCGGGCGTCTACCAGTCTCTCCCAGGTTATAGGCGAAAAGGCGGGAGTGATTACCGTAGAGAATTGATCTTCCTGTGCGCCTGCCGTGGCAGCCATGAATACGCTTACAAGCAGGGCTGTTGCATGTTTCATTGGGGGAGTACCTCTCGTCGAAGCGAAAACAAGTAAGCCACTAGGTCGTCGAGTTCGCCATCAGATAGTGTTTCGGCATAACTTGGCATAGTGGATTTCTCCAGTCTTTCATAGTTTTCGAGCTCACGTTTTTGAAAAGACCAGAGGTTGGAGTCGGTATCCATAATACGAAGTGAAAAGCTGTCTTCATTCATCCGGAAGCCTTCCCGTATTACACCGTCGGCGCCGGCGGCCCGGACTGTCCACCATCGCGGAGCGACCTCCTGGTCGGGGTCCATCAGGGAAAGCAGCAGATCTTCCGGTGTCTTGTTTTCACCAATGCGCGAGAGATCCGGTCCGAGTCGTCCTCCCCGGCCATTGACCATATGACATCCGCTGCAGTCTGCTTTGCCGTTGAACAGCCTGTTACCTGTTTCGGCGTCTCCGGCAAGTTCGACAGACAACGGGTCATATCTTAATGAGTTTATGTAGGCAACAAGTTGCCACACGGTGGCGTCAGGGACATCTGCTGCGACAGGCAGCATGGCGGTGCCCGGCACCCCTTCTCTGATGATGTTAAAAATGCCGGCATCTGAACTTGCGCGCCGGAGCCTGCCCGTTAAATTCGGCGCGCCGGTTTCATCATTGCCTTTAGCGTCGAAGCCATGGCAGCGGGAGCATTGTCGTTCGAAATACCGGTTACCCATCCGGATGTCGACGGCAGTATTGTAGAGGTTGCCGGCATCTTCGGCCTGGGCGGATTGGAATAGCAGGCTGGAGGGGTAGTCGGAAAATCCGAGTGCCACTATAGAGATCGCGAGCCATCGCAAGTTGGGTTTCAGACGCCCCAGGTGAATGATCATTTGCGCTCCTTTTTCTTGTTGTCGTTGGAGTAATGACCGGTTTAGTGTAACACCCAAACAGTGGGATGCAATGCAGCGTGGAACGATCTCCAAGCCTGATGACGCTGCGCTCTGCCTGTCAGATTGATGGCGTAGATCACCCCCTCAGGGAAATGCGTTTTTATGGATCTCATACATCCTATAAGTCGCCTTTAAATCAGCTTCTGCCCGTTTATGAAGATTCGGCCTACGCCGGGCGCCGAACTTTTCCAGAGCACGTTGTGAGCGTTTGTTGTTTTCATCTACCCAGAACAGCACCGTATCCACGAACGTGAAGGCGTGGTTGATCATCAGAGTTTTACTCTCGGCATTAAACTGCTTGCCCCAGTAGTCCTTGCCAAGAAAGGTCCAGCCAATTTCGATTTCACGGCGATCGGGGTTGAAATTGCCGTATCGGGAAGAACCCATCAGCAGGCCGGTGGCTTTATCCACGAAGCTGAATCCGCTGCCACTGTGTAGCGCGCCATCGAAGAACGGCCTGAATTCAGGCTCCAGATGGCGATTCTGCGCGGGGTGTTGTTCCCAGACGCTCGGATCGCACGCCAGTGAATACAGCTCAGCAAAATCCTCTGGTCTGATCGGGCGGACAATGATCCGCGGTCCTTCGAGTGTTGGTTGCAAAATGGCGGGGTCCGACATGGGTTTGTCCGAATCGCCGGTGAATCAGCGCCCTGTCGGCTGAGCGAGATATGATTCTCTCTGATTACGGCCGGTCATGGTGGTTAAACAATATGGCCCACCCAGCGACCTGCGAGCATCACCAGTGCCCACAGAACGAGTGACATCAGGCCTGCTGTCTTCGCTTGCCTGGGTGGTTCTGTGTCCCCGTTCCATTGTTCGCGGTTTCGGTTGAGGGCGAAATGGAAGTAAGCCATGTTAGCACCGGCCAGGGCCAGCAGTATGGCCTTTGTCTGAAACGCCGGATTCTGAAGATGCCCTGAGGCGCGGGTAATGAACATACCGAGTCCCGTTATTGTGGCGAGAGTGAATGCGCCCCAGGCCCATGGAATCAGTTCGCGGTTCAGCACGCTCACAGGGTAGGCCGTTGCGGCTATCCCGATCAGGCGCAAGTCGACCCACAGGATCGACCCGACCAGGAGGGAAGCGGCTATGACATGAACCGTTTCAAGCGTCGGGAACCAGTTGGTCGCAGCAATTATCTGAGAGATACCCCAGTTTTCAACCGCAACCCAGAAGGGGTACTCGGTGCCGTCAAAATAGGGTTCGATATACCACAGGGGGTAATCGAGGTACTCAGTGTAGGCAATCCATCGCCCTCCCGTGCAGGCCAGCAGCACCGCAGTGAGCGACAGGACAGCCATGAGGCGTGAAACCAGTATTCGCGATGGATTGAGTTGCCAGAAATCCGGCTCGCGTTTGCTGAGTTGCTGATACACAAGCGCCAGGATCACGATAGGAAGCAGGGCGGTCATTTTCCACAGGAATACCGGATTGTTGAAATACCGCACAGGCCGGGCAAAGACAAAAAATGCTCCGGAGACCAGGTTGCTGGCCAGTGCGAACCAGAAGAACGGCATGACGCGCCGGGTGATCTCAGGCATTGACTGCGAAGGGATGGCGAGCTTCAGGATCCGCAGGTTGAGAAGCACAATACTGCCCATGACCACGGCGATGCCGAGAATGTGCACCGTCTGGATGACCGGCGGAAATCCCGGAATATTCTGTAGCGCCCACAGGGCGCCATCCTGAAGAAAAGAGCCTGTCAGGCTATTTCCGATACTGTCGAAAAATGCAGACATAGGAAGCACTTGGATCCTTCGCGGTCACCTGTCTAGAGATATTTATCGGTCACAGCACCTTCTGACGCGGAAGCCGCAGTGGCAGCGAACTTGGCAAGCACACCCCGGGTGTAGCGGGGCGCCGGTTTTTCCCAATTCGCCAGTCGCGCCTGCAATTCTTCATCGCTAATTTCCAGGGTGATGATGTTGGCTTCAGCGTCAATCGAAATCCGGTCGCCTGTCTTGACCACAGCGATGGGGCCGCCTTCAACAGCTTCAGGTGTCACGTGTCCCACGACGAAGCCATGTGAGCCACCTGAAAAGCGGCCATCCGTAATCAGTGCGATATCCTCACCCAGTCCCTTGCCCATGATGGCGGAGGTAGGTGAAAGCATTTCTCGCATGCCCGGTGCGCCTCTTGGGCCCTCGTAACGAATCACCAGGACATCGCCTTTGACGACAGTGCCGTCAAGAATGCCTTTCAGACAGTCTTCTTCCGATTCAAACACCCGGGCATTGCCGGTGAAAGAAAGGCCCTCCTTGCCGGTGATTTTTGCTACTGAGCCCTCCGGCGCGAGATTGCCGCGCAGAATACGCAGATGCGAGTCTTTCTTGATGGGGTTATCCAGCGGGCGAATGATGTCCTGACCTTCCGGGTAGGGCGCTACGTCTGCCAGATTTTCCGCAAGAGTCTTTCCGGTGACCGTCATACAGGAGCCGTCCAGCATTCCCGCCTCCAGCATGGACTTCATCAGCGGCTGAATGCCACCTATCTTAATCAGTTCGGACATCAGATATTTTCCGCTGGGTTTGAGGTCCGCCAGCATGGGAACGTCCTTGCCGAGCCGGGTAAAGTCATCCAGTTCCAGCTCCACTCCGATCGTGTGCGCCATAGCCAGCAGGTGCAGCACGGCATTGGTTGAGCCGCCCAGTGCAATGGTGACTTTAATCGCGTTCTCGAAAGCGGCGCGGGTCATAATGTCAGATGGCTTGATGTCGTGCTCAAGCAAATGCATGATCGCTTCCCCGGCGCTCAGACAGTCCTCCACTTTCTCCCGGGAGATTGCATCCTGAGCCGAACTGTTGGGCAGACTCATACCCATGGCTTCAATGGCTGACGCCATGGTGTTGGCGGTGTACATGCCCCCGCAGGAGCCGGGGCCGGGGATAGCCGTCTCCTCAATATTTTTCAGCTCAATGTCAGACACCGTGCCCGCAGCATGGCCACCAACGGCTTCAAACACGGAGATGATGTTCGTGTGGTTGGGGCCGGGCTGGATGGTGCCGCCATAAATGAATATCGAAGGACGATTCAGGCGCGCCATGCCCATCAGCAGGCCCGGCATGTTTTTGTCACATCCGCCGATGGTGATGATGCCGTCATGCCCCATACAGCCGGACACGGTCTCCACGCTGTCGGCGATGACCTCCCGGGAAACCAGAGAATACTTCATGCCCTCTGTGCCCATGGAAATCCCATCGGAAATAGTCAGAACGTTGTAGATGATGCCCTTACCACCCGCGTCGTCAGCCCCCTTGTTGACGTCTTCTGCCAGCTTGTTGATGTGCATATTGCAGGGCGTCACCATGCTCCAGGTCGAAGCGATGCCGATCTGGGGTTTTTTGAAGTCACCATCTTCGAAACCGACTGCCCGCAACATGGAACGGCTCGGTGCCTGCTCCACGCCATCAACAACAATTGAAGAATTTTTACGTAAGTCTCTGTCAGTCATCTGATTTATTATATCTCTTAATAATCTGCTTTAAGTTTAATTGCCGGGCCGGATGACTTGATTTGGGTCTTATCGTGGCACAGGCGAGGAGGGCGATACTATACACCAGCCCGCGGTTTATGGGCTATGGGGCATCGTTACCGGATCTGAGTCGCCAGATCCGGGTCACCAAACCTGATCAGGTGCAAAACCGCCTGGGTGCGAATAGCCTTTGACGCTGAGTTGAGAACCGGGCGGGGCGCGACCCGAAGTGACCGGGCACTCACGGATTAACGCCCGACTCGCCGAGAGGTTTTACAGAAGGCTCGAGGTGTTTTCGAAAATATGTTGGGAATGTTTCGGAAAATTCTCTGGAAAGGTTCGTTGTCGGGACAAAGCAATTGGCCCAGAGGAGTCAGAAGAGAGTCATCAGAGTCAGCTAACGCAGCGTCTGACGTCTGTGGTTGGATTGTCAATATCAAGTCCGAAAAAGGCCATCATTGGAGCTATTTAGCAGTATGATGCCTTAAATTTCAGACCAACCGGCTCTAGTTGACCCATGCTCCTGAATACCGATGAGTTCGAGAACGCCCGACAGATGCGTGATCCGCGTTTTGACGGGCGATTTTTTGTTGGCGTACTCACCACGGGCATCTACTGTCGCCCGATTTGTCCGGTCCGGGTCCCCAAGAAGGAAAATGTCCAACTCTATAAGTCGGCCGCAGCCGCTGCAGAGGCGGGCTTCCGTCCTTGCTTGCGCTGCCGCCCAGAGTCCTCCCCGGGAACACCGGCCTGGGGCGGTACTTCCTGGAAGGTGTCCCGGGCGCTGCAGCTGATTGATCAGGGCTTTCTGGATGACCACTCAGTGGGAGAGCTTGCTGAGCAACTTGCAGTAGGGCCCCGACAGCTGAGCCGTCTATTTCAGGAACACCTCGGCGCGTCGCCTGTGGCAGTGGCCCAGACCCGGCGGCTCCATTTCGCGAAAAAGCTTATTGATGAGACCCGCCTGAATTTTTCAGAGATCTGCTTCGCAGCGGGTTTCGGCAGTGTGCGTCGTTTCAATTCTCTGTTCAGTAAGACCTACAGCCGATCACCGCGTCAGCTCCGGGAAGCGCGCAGCGTGAACCGTAATCAGCTCAACGAAAGCGGTGCTATCGAGCTGTCACTGTCTTATCGCCCTCCGTTTGACTGCGAAGCCATGCTGGGCTTCCTGGCCTACCGCGCCATTCCCGGGGTCGAGGCTGTGACCGAGCGCAGTTATGCGAGAACGTTTCGCCTGGAAGGTCTGGCCGGGCACTTTCAGGCATTTTTTGAGCCCCGCAGCCATAACATCCGCGTGCGTGTCAGCTACGGCGAGACCCGTCATCTCGATCGAATCATTGAGCGCATTCGTGCGCTGTTCGATGTCAGAGCAGACAGTGCACAGATTGACGAATTCTTGGTTCAGGACTCGCAATTGGCGCCGATGGTACGGCGGTTTCCCGGACTCAGGGTGCCCGGTTGCTGGAGTGGTTATGAGGTGGCAGTGAGAGCGATTCTCGGGCAGCAGGTCACCGTAAAAGCAGCGTCTACTCTGGTGGCACGTGTTGCTGAGCGCTATGGTGAGGCCTATGAGTGTGACGTGGAAGGACTCAGCTACACGTTCCCCGAACCGGCACGGTTAGTGGAGGCGGATCTTGATGGTATGGGCATTGTTGGGGCGCGCATTGCGGCTATCCGGGCGGTCGCGGAACAACTCGAGCGTGGCGAGCTGGACATCGGGGGCGGCATGGACACGGAAACATTTGTGCCTGCCATTTGCAAAATCAAGGGCGTCGGTGAATGGACCGCGCAGTACATAGCGATGCGAGCGCTCAGTGACCCCAATGCTTTTCCCCATTCTGATCTGATTCTCAGGCGCGCGGTGGCGGAACCCGGAGACACGCTGACGCCCTCTGCCTTGCGACAGCGCGCTGAATCCTGGCAGCCATGGCGCGCCTACTGCGCCATTTTGTTGTGGAAAAACTATGCTTTTGAACAGTTGAATAAGCTTAAAGAACACTAAGTTATACTGCATTTATCAAAGTAATATTGAATTTACAGAGGACGACTATGGCGACTTTCTATCGCTACCATCAGACTCCGATCGGCACGCTGCTGCTGGCAAGCGATGGCGAGTATCTGCAGTTATTGGGATTTCCCACAGGCGCGATGAAAAGGCGTCACGACAGTGGTTGGGAGAAGAATGATGAGCCTTTCAAAGCAGTCATTAAACAGCTGGATGAGTACTTTGATGGCAGTCGTCAGGGTTTTGATCTGCCCCTGAGGCCGGAGGGTACTGAATTTCAGCGCCGGGTCTGGCAGGCGCTTCAGCAGATACCCTATGGAGAAACCTGGAGTTATGGGGAGCTGGCGAAATATGTTGGTAACCCCAAAGCCTCCCGGGCGGTGGGTGCGGCCAACGGCATCAACCCGATTCCGGTCATTATTCCCTGTCATCGGGTCATTGGCAGTAATGGCAAGCTCACGGGCTTTGGCGGGGGTCTGGAAACCAAGGCGTTCTTGCTAAACTTGGAAGCTAAACGACGTGCGCCGGGTCTTGATTTTGGTCTCTAGACGCTCAAGGGGTAACCGGGTCATACCCCTGTCAAAATTTGATTGCGAAGACAGCGCTGTGGCTGTGCCGGTCCGCTGCCGAGGTTATCCTTGAACGGTTTGAATCAATTTTTGCCTCAGCGTGTCATTCCCGGGGAAGGCCAAGGCCTGTGGGTGGCAGTGGCGGTAAGCTTACTGCTCCACGTGCTGATAGTGAGCTTGCTCTTCAAGCTGAGCTTGCAGCCTGGGAGCTTGCAGCCTGAAAGGGGCGTCACTCCCACAACGGTGAGTGTGCGTTTGGTATCGGGCAATACACTGCGTTTGCCTTCTGAAAGCGCACGGTCAGTCCCCCCTTCTGTGGAGAGCGAATCCCTGACAATCGAAGTGTCGAATATAGCTGAAGTAAATCAAACAACCGACGTCACCGAATCGCTGACCTCCGGATCCGATCAGTCTCCTGAGGCCGTTGTCTCTGGTACCCGGTTTGTCAAACCGGCACCTGCGACCACTGAGTTTGCAGAGCAAGCCGAAGTGGAATCTGTCAGATCCACTGCGCAGACCATGGAAACATCAGCCTCGTCAGGGTCCGGCGAGGCCTCCGAGAAGGCGGGCGAATTCGCTCCGCCCCGGTCCAATCCTGAGCTGGAATTGCCGCAGGTCGTGCTGCCATCCCGTTCTGATCTGGCGCGCTCTTTGCGAATGATAAAGCAGCAGGACGAAAATACTTCCCGCCTGTGGAGCTATGACTGTACGCCTGTTCAGCAAGCATCGGAGTTTGTTGTCTGCGAGGACAGTAAGGGCGCAAATTCTGCTAGCGGGGGAAGTTTTGAGTCACGATATGCCATTACCACGCAGACCTATCAGCGCTTCAATCCGGCGCCAGCGCCCAGTCGGGCGCAGCGCAGCCTGCCCATCATTAGCAGTGAAGCGGCTGGCTTGGCTGCGCGGTTGGCAGCAGCGGACATCCCTGACGACCTTCGAGGGTATCTGAACGCCGAGCTAGAGGCCGGCATCACTCACAATGTCAATCAGGGCAGTGTCGCAGCAGAGATGTTGGACCGTCTCACTGACCAGAGTGATGCGGCGCAGATCGTCCGTGAAACGCTGAGTGATCCCTGGGTCAGAAGCAGAATACAACCCAGACTGTCGGCTCGGATGCCGGTGGGTAATTGATCACGCGCTAGTGTCCACCATCCTTAAGCGTTTAAAATCTAAAGCGCATCCTGAAAAGGAGTGGGTGACTGGCTCGACATTCGTAACTCCAACGTATCTCTGAACCTGGCGGGTATTCAGTTTCAATGGGCTCTTGGCAGAAGAGCGTCTTGATCCCCCGTGACGGAGTTGATGTTTACGCGCTTACGCCCGGCTTCTTCTGATGCAGACTGATCTGGCGCTCAGTGTGGCGGCCTTTCTGGCACACGGGCAGGTCATTTTTGTGCGGCTCTCTCGCACAACTGCTTGCTAGAGCCGCTGTATGCCGCCTGTGCTGTACCAAAAGCTGAATACTCTCATGACGACAACGAAACTCCGGGACGCCTGGCATCTGTTTAAAAGAGCGATTGCCGGGGATTCAGAGATTAACTACACCGAGGGCTCTATTGCTCGGGTCACGCTGTTGCTGGCGATTCCGATGATTCTCGAAATGGCGATGGAGTCGGTGTTCGCGATTGTGGACATTTTCTTTGTTGCCAAACTCGGCACAGATGCCGTTGCCTCCGTCGGTCTGACTGAAGCGGTGATCACCCTGCTGTACGCGCTCGCGATTGGCTTGTCCATGGGTGCCACCGCCATGGTGGCTCGAAGAGTCGGGGAAAACAATCCGGATGCGGCCTCAATAGTCGCCGGACAGGTGATCTGGCTCGGTGTCTTTGTGTCGGTGGCGGTTGGTTTGACAGGGCTATTCTTTGCGCGTGAGATTCTGCAGCTGATGGGCGCAGAGGATTCAGTGGTTGAAACCGGCGTGGGTTATACGCGGCTGATGATTGGCGGGTGTTTCTCTATCGTATTGCTGTTTTTGATCAATGCCATTTTTCGCGGTGCAGGTGACGCAACAATTGCTATGCGCGCGCTGTGGTTGGCGAACGGCATCAACATCGTTCTGGATCCCTGTTTGATTTATGGCTTCTGGATCTTTCCTGAACTCGGTGTGACGGGTGCGGCTGTTGCGACCAACTTTGGCCGTAGTGTCGGGGCATTTTACGGCCTTTATCACCTCATTGGTAACAAGGGCAGATTGCATCTTGGCCAGCAGGAAATCGCCCTGAGGTTAAAAATTGTCTGGTCATTGGTGCAGATATCCGCCGGGGGGGTGGCCCAATTTCTGGTGGCGACTGCCAGCTGGGTATTTTTGATGTCAATCGTGTCCGGTTTCGGGAGCGATGCTGTCGCGGGCTACACCATTGCGGTGAGGGTCGTTATGTTCAGCATTCTGCCGGCCTGGGGTCTGAGCAATGCGGCCGCGACACTGGTAGGTCAGAATTTGGGGGCAGGATTGCTTGACCGGGCAGAAATTACTACCTGGCGAATTGCTCAATATAATGCGAGCTACATGGCGGTAGCTGCCATTGCCATGCTTGTTTTCGACGAACAGATTGCCAGGTTGTTTACCCGCGAATCAGAGGTGCTGTTCCATGCGGTTAATTGTTTGCAGATTTTTGCTTATGGTTATGTCGGGTGGGGCTTTGGTATGGCTGTAATTCAGGCTTTTAATGGGGCGGGTGATACCATAACGCCAACCTTTATTAATGTGCTCTGCTTTTGGATAATTCAGGTGCCACTTGCGTATGGCCTGGCACTGCCCCTGGGTTGGGGTCCGACCGGGGTTTTCTGGGCGGTCTTCGTTGCAGATAATCTGACCTGCGTCTTGGGCGTTCTCGCTTTCCGGCGAGGCCGGTGGAAGACGCTGGTCGTCTGATCCGCGTCAATTTGATCTGTATAGAATTGTCGTGCCGCGCGCGGGAAAGCGGCCAACTCATTTTAGGAAAGACTCAGTATGCTCAGCAGTCAGCAGCAAATTATCGGCCGAACCCTGCAATGGCTCGGGTCAGAACAGTCAGTGTGGTTGTGCACGATCCTCAAGACCTGGGGTTCTTCGCCACGTCCTGTCGGCGCCATGATGGCCTGTACGCCTGAGGGTGATCTGATAGGGTCGATTTCTGGGGGATGTATTGAAGAGGATTTCCTTGAGCAGCTGCGCAATGGTCAGTTAAAGCAGCGGTTTCATGAGGAGGGGAGTGTTCCTTTTGTGGTGAAATATGGAGTCACCGCAGAGGAGCAGGCGCGGCTCAAGCTGCCCTGCGGCGGTCAACTCCATGTGCTGCTGGAGTTGATCGAACCAACTGACCAGAACAAGGGTATGTTTGCCCGGCTCCTCGATGCACTGGAACAGCACACCAGTATCAGCAGAATCGTCAACCTCGAATCCGGGGCAATTTCAACAGCAGACGAGAGCCGGGATGACGCGGTCGTTATTCAGGGCAACCGGATGAGTCATAGTCTGAGTCCTATGTATCGTTTGCTGCTGCTTGGCGCCGGCGATGTGGCGAAATATGTTGCCGAAATGGCCAGGGCACTTGAATACGATGTCACGCTCTGTGATCCGAGGCCAAATTACCTCGATAACTGGGAGGTTGAAGGGGTGGAGAAAACATCGCGCCTGCCGGATGACGTCGTTCGTGAGCGTTTCAGTAACCCCTATAGCGGAATCGTTGCGCTCGCTCATGACCCAAGGGTGGATGATATGGCGCTTATGGAAGCTTTAAAAACCGAGGCCTTTTATGTGGGGGCAATGGGTTCTGAACGTACCTCAGCGGCGCGGCGGGAGCGACTACCGGAGTTGGGGCTCAGTCAGGAAGAGATTGAACGCCTGCATGCGCCGATTGGTTTTCAGATTGAGAGCAAGACGCCAGCGGAAATTGCCATCTCGATCATGGCTGAGGTGACTGCAGAAAAGTATCGTGCCCGCCGCCCTGCATGAAGGCTGCTGTGTCAGCTGTGCCATGCGCAACCTCAGGATGGCATCAGCCCCATCAAAGAGGATATCGCACTGACACGGGGCGTATTGTCTGCCGGATTGAAAATTCTGTGAACCGGTTTGGTATTCACACCCTCAGAATAATTGAATCGCGCCCGTCTTTTGCTGCCGCTGATCTGAAGCCCTCGCACTGCTGAACCCTGTCCAGCCAGTCGTTGCATTCGGGATAATCCACGTCCAGATAGAACCGGTCTTTCGCGGCAGCCATTGGATAAATCATCGCAATATCTGCGGCGGTGACTCTGTCTCCGCCAAAATACGGAACCAGTTTCAGGTCTGCTTCAGCAATGTTCAGCAGTGATGCCATGCGTGGTTTGATCAGGCTTTGTGTCGCCTGTTCCAGAACAGCCTTGATAATGGGGCGAATGAGAAAGGGCACTCGGGAGATCAGTATCTGAAAGACCGCTTCCATCAGCATCAATGACATCATGGAGCCCTGCGAGGCATGCATCCAGAAAAGATAGCGTACGCGATGCTCGCTGTCCGGGCTCACACGCAATTCAGAGTCAGGGTGCTGATCCAGTAAATAATCAATGATGGCAGTGCTTTCCGCAAGCGTGACCGTGTCGTCGGTGATGACCGGTGCTGAACCCAGAGGCGACAGTTTTTTAAGTTCTGCAGGTGCCTGATAGGTCTTTGGGTCCCGTTCGTAAATTTTGAGCTCATAGTCGGCTTCCAGCTCCTCAAGTAACCAGAGAATGCGAAAAGACTGAGAGTATTCCAGATGGTGGAGAGTGAGCATGGTCGTGACTCCGGAGGTGAGCTGTTCACAGATGGTCTGCTCCCGCCACGGAGGGACTACTGTCTCGCCTGGCTGCTCCGATTAGGCAACACCGCCGGCCTCGGAGCGGGAGGGCATAAGTAAGTACGCCTTCCAATGATTCGGAGATTACTGCTCGATGGCCCGCTCGATGCCGATTTCCTGCATGACTTCAAGTCTGCGCGCTCCTGCCAGGATGCCGATGATACCGTAGTTGCCTTCGTGGCAGGCGTATTCATAGACGGGCTCTTCCATTCTTGAGAGCGGATACTCTCCGGACCATTGCGCGGTATAGACGCTCGGGTCATCCACCGTAAAACCATAGATGATCTTGTTTGGCCCTTCGCGGCGGAAAGTCTCTATCACGGTCAGATTTTCGGTGGGCGCGCCTCGATACGTTTGCACTGGATTATAGTGTTTGGTCTCAACAACCAGAGTATCGCCTTCCCAGCGGCCAATTGAATCGCCCATCCATTTGTTGAGCGATGCCGCGACTGCGTCCCGGGAATCGGCAATTCGTATGATTCGAGTGTCGTGCACCATCTCTACCATAATGGATACATAGCCGGGCGACTGCACAATCTGCATGTGTGAGTTATACATGACTGGCGACATAACCGGCCCGGAGCTGTTTCCAAATGCAAGTACACAGCGTTCTCCTAAACTGCGTCCTTCTGGCCCATCGTTCCGGTCAGGAAGCCTGGCTCTCAATTGCTGCATTCGGTCAGTGAATCCGGCTACCCGTTCAGGGATCCGACCATTCGGGGGATCGATGATCGCTGAGGTGCGGAATTCCCCGCTGATGGTTGGCAGAAACATCCCGCGATCTGTCCAGAACAGGTCGTAGTTACCGACCGGGGGCAGGGCTTCCAGCGCTGGCGCCGGCCGATCAGGGTCAAGCGGTTGATTGTCCTGCTCGACACGCTGCTGTGCAGCGCGTTCCAGCTGCAGTGCCTCCTGTTCGGTGTAGGCCTGCTTGTTACCGAGTTCCTGCGGTCTTTCGAACGGCATGACTGTGTTATTTTTCCAATAGCCCTGCAGATCCGGAACGCCCCATTCAGTGATGGGTGTCTTGAACTCCTGAGCGCCCAGCGCGCCGGGTAGTAACCACAGCAAACTGCAGGCGGCATGTATCACTGACAGAAAGGATTTGCCGTCAGCTTGACTGATGAGGTTTTTCATACGTTCTCCTGCGGCGTCGCAGTGGCGCCTGGTTTATGCGTTTATTGTAATTGGTCCGGCGATCCAGAGTCATGGTGATTCTGCTTCAGGCTCATCCTGAAACTGCGATCGGGGCAAACAGCGGCCAGGGGCGGGCCTCTTCCAGTTGCCTGGCGAATTGCAGCAGCAGCGCATCGCCGCCCCACGCAGCGGTTGCCATCACGCCTACGGGTAATCCGTTCGCATCGATGTGCATTGGCAGTGAGGCGCTTGGTTGACCGGTGCCGTTGTACAGAGCAGTAAAGCCGGAGTAGCTCCGATATCGGCTACCGTACTCATTCAGGTCGCTGGCATTCATGTTGAGCCAGCCCAGTCTGGCGGTTGTTTTCGTGAGAACCGGAGAAAGCAGGACGTCATAACGTGCGTGAAATGTCTGCATCTCGGCTGCTGTCGCATTGAGTGTGTCTCTGGCCCGCAAATAATCCGTTGCCGAAAATCGCGCGCCCATCTGTGCCATTTGACGCGTTGAGGTTTCAAGGTCCGCTGTCTCAAGATCCTTGCCTAACTCGTCCAGCCGCTTGTTGACATTTTGATAGGTATGGATGCAAACCAGTGTGTTCATTGCGCCGGTAGCTGCTTTGTAGTCAGCCGGATGCTCGACCGATTCGACATGGTGGCCTAACGATTCACAAAGCTGTGCGGTCTCCTCCACGGCCCGGAGGCACTCAGAATCGATGGGTTCGCCAAAAGGATGCTGAGTCTGCAGCGCAATATTCAGTCTGCCCGGGGGGGTATCAATGCCTGTCGAAAACTGCGCCGGCGTGGCAGGTATTGGAAATAGCTTGGCCTCGTGCAGTCTTATCACATCGAGGAACAAGGCGCTGTCGCGCACACTGCGACTGACAACATGACCCACACTCATGCCGCTCCAGCAATCGCCAAGCTCATTTTCGATGGCGGTCAGGCCGCGGCTCGGTTTCAGGCCAAACAAACCGCAGCAGGCAGCGGGAATACGAATCGACCCGCCGCCGTCGGTTGCGTGTGCGACAGGTACAATGCCCGCGGCGACTGCTGCAGCAGCGCCGCCGCTGGAGCCACCCGTCGAATAATCCGGATTCCACGGATTACGGGTTGCGCCGTTTGCAACGGGCTCTGTGGTTAGTGTAAGGCCGAACTCTGGTGTATTGGTTTTGCCCAGAACGATCAGCCCGGCATCGAGATATTCCTGCACAATGGCAGCGTTCTGTGCCGCGACAAATCCCTGGTAAAGGCGACTTCCGTTACTCTGGAGGAGGCCGGCTAGAGGACTAAGATCCTTGATGAGAAAGGGCAGGCCTGCAACAGCGCTGTGACTCTCCTTCGTCTGATCCTGTTCGGCGGCGCGGCGCTGAGCCTGTTCATAGCATTCGCCCGTCAGGGCATTGACGGACGGGTTGACTTTGCGAGCCTGTTCAATCGCCGAGGCAATAAGTTCTGATGACGTAAAGTCGCCGTTTTTGAGCCCGCCGGACATGGCGGTGGCATCCAGTGCCAGATATTCCTGCTGTGTTAGCATCGATTGGTCTCTGTATAAAAAGGGCCATCCCCAAGTGCAGTGGAGCAGTGATTATCACAAAGACATCGGATCGCCATCATCTTTACTGACCAGAGAAAGGCCACCCAGTCCGTCTTCGTCATCCAGGTCATCCTCTTCTTCGCCGGTCTTGCCCTCAGCCAGCTGGATTTTCAGGCGAAGGTTATTCTTAGAATCGGCGTTTTTGAGGGCTTCCTCGTAGCTGATCTTACCTTCTCGGTACAAATCAAATAATGCGGAGTCAAAGGTTTTCATGCCTTGTTGCTCGGATTTTTCCATGACTTCCTTGATTTCCATGACCTTGCCCTGCTTGATCAGATCACATACCCGAGGGGTGCCGATAAGGATCTCAATCGCGGCGGCGCGTTTGCCGTCAACAGTAGGTATCAGTCGTTGAGAGACAAAGGCTACTAAATTCAATGAAAGATCGAGAAAAAGTTGCTTGTGTCGCTCGTCCGGGAAGAAATTGATAATTCGATCCAGGGCCTGATTGGCATTATTGGCGTGCAGGGTTGATAGGCATAAATGGCCTGTTTCCGCAAATGCCAGCGCATGCTCCATGGTTTCCTGACTTCTGATTTCTCCAATAAGAATTACGTCTGGCGCTTGCCTCAGGGTATTTTTGAGGGCTTCTTCGTAGCTGTTTGTGTCAACGCCCACTTCGCGCTGATTTACAATGCAGCCTTGATGTGGGTGGACAAATTCTACCGGATCTTCAATCGTGATAATGTGGCCATCACTGTTTTTGTTCCGGTGATCAATAAGTGCAGCCAGCGACGTTGATTTCCCTGAACCGGTGCCGCCAACGAAGAGAATAATACCTCTTTTGCTCATAATCAGATCTGAAAGTACAGGGGGTAGGCCCAATGACGCCGCATCGGGTATTTCAGTCTTGATGTTTCGCGCAACAATGCCCAGTTCGCCTCTTTGCTGGAAAATGTTGACGCGGAATCGCCCGATATCAGGGTCAGCGATAGCGAGATTCATCTCTGGGTTCTTCTCAAATTCCGCTATCTGGTCATCATTCATGATCTGGTAGGCGATCTTCTTAACCATCCCTTCGGGCAGTTTTTTATCGATAAGAGGGATGAGTTTGCCGTGGGCTTTCATACTGGGCGGTGCGCCCGTTGTGAGAAAGAGATCTGAACCATCTTTCTCAATCATCATTTTGAGTAAATCGTTAAATCCCATTGGTCTGGTCCTTCACAGCGTGATGTTTTCTGTTGCGTTACCGTAAGTAAGCGGGCAAAGGCCTATGTGCCAAAGCGTCCTCCGGTATACCAACCGATTTCCTTTGTAGAGTCTTTAATTTTGTCGCTTATGTCCAGTATCAGCGCGAACAGCGCCATCCGTATGAGCACGCCATTGTCTGCCTGACGGAAAATCGCGAGATTCGGATGTTGATTGAGGTCCGCGTCGAGCTCATTTGCTTCCGCTCGCGAATCACGCGGCAGAGGATGCATGATGACTGTGTTGGGCTGGCAGTGTCTCGTATAGATTGCCTGATTCAGCCGGAAACGGCCTCGGTAGATGTCGGCCTCAAGCTTTGAATCGAAGCGCTCTTCCTGAATTCGGGTCAGATAAACGGTATCGTTTTCTTGAAGTCCAGCTTCCATATCGTCAGTTTCAGTGACTTCGTGGCCTGCTGCCTTCAGATCGCTGACGATACTGGCTGGCATTCTCAATTCCTGCGGCGATATCAATGTCAGATGAATGTTCTGGTACAGCTTCAGGAGCTGGGAGAGAGAGTGGACTGTACGACCGTGTTTAAGATCTCCAACCATGGCAATGCGCATGCCATCAATAGTCAGGCCGTTCGCCTGAAGTTCTTTCTTGATGGTATACAGATCGAGCAGAGCTTGTGACGGATGTTCATTGGCACCATCGCCGCCATTGATGACCGGGACTCTGGACGCTCTGGCAAATTCTGCGACAGAGCCGGGCGCCGGGTGACGCATCACAATTACGTCGCTGTAGCCCGAGATGACCCTGGCGGTATCGTAAAGTGATTCACCTTTGGTGATTGAGGACGATTCCATGCCGGTGGTTTCCCGCACATGGCCCCCAAGAAGGTTGAAGGCGCAACCGAAGCTTACGCGGGTTCGGGTGCTGGGTTCGAAAAACATGTTGCCGAGGATTGCGCCGTCAAGAGCCTTGGTTACCCGTAGCCGGTGCGCGTAGGGCTCCATAGTGTCGGCCACCTGGAAAACCAATTCGACATCGTCTCTCTGGAACTGGTTAACAGTGAGGATGTGGGCGCCGCGAAAATCCATTGGTCCACCGTTTTAAGGTCTTTTTCACATAATTGCGAGCCTGTTCACGCAGTCTACACCATTTACACACTGGGAACGACAGGGTCGGGCAGCCGGAAAACCTGTGGAAATGGGGACGCCGGGCCGGCGAGAATCTTTCAGCTATGGTCGTGCTATGCTGTTGTCTAAATGGACCGGAGCAGTAAGCAGTGACCTCAGCGAGCATCTATTGGTACGACTTTGAGACCTTTGGCAGCGACCCCCGCCGAGACCGCGCGAGTCAGTTTGCCGGCATCCGTACTGATGAAAACCTGAATATCATCGGTGATCCGCTGGTGCTTTACTGCCAGCCTTCTCCGGACTTTCTGCCTAATCCCATGGCCTGTCTGATCACCGGCATCACGCCCCAGAAAGCGCTGTCTGAAGGTGTGTGTGAAGCAGAATTTATCCGTTTGATACACGCAGAGTTCTCTCAAGAGGGTACCTGTGTTGCGGGCTATAACAGCATACGCTTCGACGATGAACTGACGCGTCAGCTGCTGTACAGGAATTTCTACGATCCCTACGCGCGTGAATGGAAGAACGGCAATACGCGGTGGGATATTCTGGACATGGCACGCCTGGCTGCGGCCACGCGCCCCGAGGGAATTGTCTGGCCGAAAAGGGAGGACGGGACGAACAGCTTCCGACTTGAAGCGCTGACCGCTGCAAATGGTATAGAGCACGCAGATGCCCACGATGCCTTGTCCGATGTGTTGGCCACGATTGAAATGGCCCGACTGATCAAGCAGGCGCAGCCGAGGCTGTATGATTATGTGTATCGATCACGTACCAAGCAAGCTGTTCGCCGGCAACTTGACCTCAAGTCCCGTAAACCGCTCCTGCACGTGTCCGGAATGTATCCGGCGGCGCAGGGATGTCTGGCTGTGGTTGCGCCGGTGTGCCCACATCCCACCGACAGTAACGGCGTAATCGTCTACGATTTGCGACTTGATCCTGACGACTGGATTGATCTTTCTGACGAGGAAATCAGGGCGCGACTTTTTACCTCTAATAAACTGCTGCCGGAGGGAGTTTGCCGCATCCCACTCAAGACAATCCATACCAACAAGTGCCCAATTCTGACCGCGCCTACGGTTCTTTCCTCAGAACTTGCGCTGCAATACGGTATCAGCGAAGAGCGCATCAGGGCCCATTGGGATAAGATGATGCAAATGCCGCATCTTGCCGAGAAGGTATCAAATGCCCTGCGACGAGAAGACCTGCCTAAACCTGATGACCCTGATTTCATGATTTACAGCGGCGGCTTCTTCAATGACGGTGACAAAGAATTGATGAGGGTGGTCAGGAATACAGACGCAACAGAACTGGCCCGTCTTGATCTGCCTTTTAAAGACGGTCGTCTGCAGGAAATGTTCTTCCGGTACCGGGCCCGAAATTTCCCCGGGACCCTGACAGAGGAGGAATCCGAGCGTTGGCGTCTGTTTTGTCTGCAGAGAATTGACAGTGCCGAAACACGGCTCAACCATGCAGAAGATCTGGAGAAAGCCAAAACACTGGCTGACCCTGCGCAGCTTGAGTCGCTCGCTCAGTTGGAGCACTATGTGTCGATGTTGTCTGAGCAGCAGACAGGCTGAAAAACCATGCACAGCTCTCAAAATGAGCGCGCCGGCCAGTGCCTCAAGGCGGTTGAGCGCTCATGGGATTTTTATTGATGCTTTAACCGAGGCTGCTGCCGGTCTGATCGGACGTTCTTCTATGATTGATAAGACGCGTTTTCTGGCGTTTTTACGGGCTCGGAGCCTCATGCAAGGGCGGTGGCCAGCACCACTGTCGGCTCTTCGCAGGGTCAGTCTGTGGCTGCTTCTGGGCTGGGTTAGCTCTGGTCAGCAGGTGGTTATCGGTGCTGACAGCGTGGTTTTGATCACCCTTGACGGATTGCGTTGGCAAGAGCTTTTCCGGGGACTGGATAGTCGTCTGGCCTCGGATGACAGTTACAGCGCGCAGCAATCGGAATTGATGAGACAGTTCTGGGATGATGATCCGGCCGAGCGGGCGCGGCTGCTGTTTCCTTTTCTGCACGATACTGTTTTTGAGCAGGGGAGTGTCATTGGGAACAGAGACCGCGGTTCATGCGCGCGCGTTGCCAACCCCTGGTATTTTTCCTATCCCGGCTATTCTGAAATTCTCACCGGTGTAGTGAATGAGACGATTAATTCAAACAGCAAGATTCCCAACCCAGAGCGAACTGTTCACGAACTGCTTGAAGGAATTGATGGCTTTGTTGGCCGCACGGCGGCATTCGCTTCCTGGGACGTTTTTCCGTTCATCTTTAACGTTGAGCGCAGCGGCGTTTATGTCAATGCCTTTGAGCCTCTCAATGCGCCTGAAGGGATGGAAGAGATTACGCTGAACCGATTGCACAGCGATATTCCGCCACCCTGGCCGACAGTTCGAAATGATGCTTTCACGCATCGCTACGCCTTGTCCTACCTGCGCCGTGAACAGCCCAGACTGCTGTTTATCAGCTACGGTGAAACAGATGACTTTGCGCACGATGGTAAATATGACGAATATCTGTTCGCGGCCAATCGTACCGATCGCTTTATTGAGGAAGTCTGGCATACGCTGCAATCGATACCGGGGTATCGAGACAATACCGCGCTTGTCATCACGGTTGACCATGGTCGCGGTGAGGAGCCTATAGAGACCTGGCTCCACCATGCGAGCAAGCGATCGCTTGACGGATATATGTCCTCGCTTTCGCATTTCACGGAGGGGATTATCGGCTCGGAGGGCACCTGGATTGCGGCAATCGGCTCCGGTGTTGCTGGCAAGGGGCTGATAGTGACAGAAGAGCAATGCGCTTTCTCGAGTCAGGTAGCGTCAACCTTAGTAGAGCTATTAGGGCTAGATCCCCAAGCGTTGAACCCAGAGATGGCGCCACCTCTGTCAGAGTTGCTGGATTAGCTGCATCCGGGTGTGCTGGCCAGTCCTGCCTCGGTTGCTTGTGTCTATTGCTCAGTGCGACGACAGTGAGGCTGGGGTAGGTCTTCCAGGCTGCTCAGGCGAAAGCTCTTATACGCCATTTGTCCAAAGCTTGAGTAAGGAGCCAGTTGATGATGGTGTCACTCGGCGACGTATGCGCCTTTCATTCTCGGTTCGAAACACTGAAATCTGCGTTTAAATGTGCTTCAGCCGTACCCATCCACTTTTTAAAACGCTACAATGCGCGTCCTTTTCGTCATTAAAAGACAGATGAAAAGCATTCTGTAAGTTGTTGTAAAACAGGAAAAAAATTGGATAAGTTCAAAAGCATCCGACCCTATCAGGACAGTGAAATCCGCCCTGTGCTCGACCAGTTGATTAGGGACCCGGAGTTCCTGGAGAGTATTGCGAATTTTTACTTTCCAAAACTGACGCGCCTGTTTCCCGGGCTTATTAAAATGGCTGCCAGCCAAAAGCTGAAGCGTCAGGTAAGAGGGGTAACCGATGTGAAATCCATGCAGGATGTAATTGCAACCTACATGGATAAAATGATTCTTGATACCACGACAAATCTGACGCACTCCGGTATGGAAGGACTAAAAGAGGGTCGCAGCTACCTCTTTATTTGCAATCACCGTGACATCACGATGGATCCGGCGTTTGTTAACTATATGCTTTACCACGGCGGCTTAGACACCCTTCAGATCGCCATCGGGGACAATCTTCTGAAAAAACCCTTTGTTACCGACCTGATGCGTCTGAATAAAAGCTTTATTGTTGCGCGTTCTGCGAAAGGTAGGGAGTTACTGCAGTCTCTGAAAACCCTGTCTGAATATATCCATCACTGTATCAATAACGGCGAAAATGTCTGGATAGCACAGCGGGAAGGCAGGGCAAAAGACGGGATAGACCGGACAGACCCCGCTTTGTTGAAAATGCTCGGCATGGCAAAGCGTGAGCTTAAATTGTCAGAAAGCTTAAACGCTCTGCATATTGTCCCGGTAACTATCTCTTATGAGTATGATGCCTGCGATGTACTGAAAGCACAGGAACTGTACGAAATTGAAAAGAACGGCAGTTTTATCAAGACCGATGAGTCTGATATCACCAGTATCGTGACCGGTATGATTGGATTCAAAGGCAATGTTCATGTGGCATTCGGAGAGGAACTGAATCTGGGCACCGACGACCCCAATGAAATTGCTGCAACAGTTGATGAACAAATTATTGAAAATTATCAGCTGAGCGAAACAAACTATCTGGCACTGGAGCACCTGAAGAAAGACGGGCTTTTGCCGTTGCATCGAATTCGCGGCCTGCTTGAAGAAGAGGATATTTCCGCATCAGCCAGGTTGAAGTTTGAAAAGCGACTCGAGTCCGTCGATGTTGGACTTCGGAAACACTGGCTGTTCAGCTACGCCAATCCGGTTCTCAATAAACTCGGGGTTATCGAATAAAGGTTGGCTTGGCCGGAGAGTACCCTAGCGGCGAAGCAGCCGAAGAAAGCTCTCATTCAGGCGCTCCTGCAGTGAAGTAAGGGCTTTAGATTCGATCGGCCCCATACACAGGCTCAGCAAACGACTGCGGTGAGCAAACTGAACGTTTTCGCTCTGGCTGGATTTATTTTGCCCGAACCCTGACTGCAGTTGTGCCAGCTGCAGTGACATGCGCTGAGCCCGATCTGATTCCGGGGAATCTGCGCCGGCCCGAATTTCCAGTAGAATGCACAATTCCCGGAGGCGAGATTCAGCCGCTGTCGCACACTTCTGGTATTCGAGTGCGTCATTCGTGCTCAACACGTCAGACGCCCGGCCTTGCAGTAAGGAATCTAATTCAGGGTCGTTTGTCGGGTCCAGCTGTTGCCAGGCCTCAGCTTCAAATCTCGCTTTCACCTCAGAAAAGTCTTCAGCGCCAGTTAGCAGTTGTCCTTCAACCTTATCCAGTAATTGCGTATGTGCACGGATCTGCTCTATTAAGATCTGGCTTTTTTTGTCAGGAAGGGCTCTGAAGCGGGCATCCAGATTGCGCTTGAGGTGATTGAATTGATCTATCAACCGGCTTCGCTGCTTTTTCGTCCGGTGATCCAGCGCGCCGGTAAAAGCCCTGACGGTGGCATTAAAATCCCCCCTGGCAGCTCGTAATTCCTCGTCGCTGAGCGCGTTGAATGTCTGCAAGGCGTCCAGTGTTTTCTGAATTTCCTGGTCAGCGACATTTGTTGCAGCTCGTTTTCTGGGTTTGGAGGTATCGGGCTTGGCAAAAATTTTATCGCAGGCTTCTCTGAACTGCTCCCAGAGCTGCTTGTCTTCCTTATAGGAGCTTGGTCCCGCGGTTTTCCATTCTTGCTGCAGAGCTTTGGCTCGCGCCATTGCCTCGCGCCTGTCCTCAAAGTCAATCAGTTCTTGTGCCTGTGATATCAAGGAAGTCTTTGTAGCAACGCTATCGCGATTGAGCTTCTTACGAAATTTGCGGAGTGCTTCTAACAGCCCATAGTAGCGCTTTTGGAGTGATTTGATCTTAGACTGCTCGACCGGGGCCGACCTTTTCCATTCAGCATCGGCCTCACGCAACAACTTGTTTAGCGCAGCAATGTCCGGCGGTGATTCGGTAAAGGTGGCGATGCTTTTTTCAAGAGATTCGCATAGAGCCTTTCTGGTTTGAAGATTTGTCGCCATTTCCTGCTTACGCGCCTTAAAATGGGCCTTGCATGGCTCATAGGCTTGATCAGAGGCAGTTTTGAACTGCTGCCAAAGCTCTTCGTTGAGATTTGAGCGGCCAAGACCCTTCCACTGCTGGTGGAGCTTATTGATGGTCTGGGCTCTGTCGCGCATAGGGAGATCAGCCTGATTAAGCGTTTCCATCTGCTGTATCAATGATTTCTTCTTCTCTGCTGCCAGGGCAAGCGCCTGCTCTCTTAATGCTTGAATTTTCTCCTTGAAAGGATTGGCCATTTCTTTGATGCGGGCCCGTACCTCACCGCTGCTGTTATTCAGATTGCTCTGAATGCTGCGCCAGTCTTCCAGCACGATAGATATTTGTGAATCGACTGTCTCGGCGCTGATAAGCGCATCCAGTTTAGAGACAAGATTTTTTGTGGCGCTTTCCATTTCAAGCTGATGACCGGCGTTTGCAGCCAGTTTGGTCTGGAGTGATGCTGTGAGTGTCGCCAGCGTTTCAGTGAGTTGAAGGCTGTCCGGCGGTAGTAATTTACGCAGCCGGTTAAGCCTGTTCTCTACCGTGACCAGGCGGGTGGTCTGATCGATATTGATCGCGCTCAGCTCATGCTTCAGCGTGTTCAATTCTTCCGAGAAATTCAGAGTGTCTGAATCACCTGTGCTGTTGATTGTTTGTTCTGAAGTAGAGTCATCTGGCCCGCTTACACTGAGCGGCGCAGTTGCGGGTGATTCCTGAACGTTGTCGCCTGCTGATTTTTTCGCGAGGTTTTCAGAATTCTGATCAGGAGCGGGTACAGGGTCTTCGGCGGGCGCTGTCCGAAGGGGCGCTTGTGCTGTAAGGGGAGCATCAGGGTTTGCTGTATCAGTTGAAGATTGCGGCACGTCGGTTTCAGGCAGAGGTTGTTTCGCGGTGGTGTGTTCAGCAGCGTTTGGCTCTGTGAGCTGAGAACTGCTTGAGTCGCCGTTGGGTGGTTTTGAACTCATGAATTGGCACCAAAGTTAATCAAAGGTTTTATGCTTTCTTGTCTGACTGCAGCATGGATCTGATTTTACCAGAATTTTACGCCGGCTCATCACTCGACGGTGACAGTGAGGCGTCAATTAAGTGAGTAAATAGGGAATAAGGAGGTGTATAACGAGGTGAATAACAAGGACTGCGGGCCTAACCAACTGCTGCTGAGGTATAATCATGACCTGATTCCGAAACGCTGTCACCCGGACAAGCTGCATGTTGGCGGACGACATCAAAGACCTTATCCAAGAAAGTTATCGTCAACTTCTGAAGTCTCGGGAGTTAACGCCCCGCTATGGACAGCGCCTAATGATAGCTGAGATAGCGAAGCAGCTGGCAGTCATTGGCGGTGCGCGGGTTCCAACGAAAGATCAGCCTGAATCACAGGCTTCTGCAGGCGGTCCAGTCAGTCAGGGTGTGCAGGCGGCTGAGTCGCCGAAAGCGCCAGTATGTGTGATTGAAGCAGGTACAGGAACCGGTAAAACGCTGGCTTACCTTCTGGCCACCATTCCACTCGCCCAGGCATTAAATCTGAAAGTCGTGATCGCCACAGCTACCGTTGCCTTACAGGAACAGGTGATCCTGAAGGATATTCCGGAATTGCTGAATGGTTCCGAACTCGACTTTTCTGTTGCGCTTGCCAAAGGGAGAGGTCGGTATGTCTGTCTGGCTAAATTGGACGCGCTGCTAGAACCCAATGACAGCCTTCAGGCAATACTGGACCTTTACGGGGAGGAGTCAGTTGACTTGGGAGAGCCTGATGCCCGCCTTTATCAGGGGATGCTGGATGCTCTGGCGGAGGGTAGTTGGGATGGCGACAGAGACAGCTGGAATAGGCCAATTGCTGAGCAGGAATGGCGTCCTTTAACGGTTGATAATGCGTCCTGTTTGGGCGCACGCTGCAGTCACTTCCGACAGTGCGTGTTTTTTAAAGCCAGAGAATCACTGGATCAATCTGATGTTATCGTGAGCAATCATGATCTGGTGCTCTCGGATCTTGCCCTTGGCGGAGGGGTGATCTTGCCAGAGCCCGCGAGGTGTCTCTATATCTTTGATGAGGCTCATCATTTACCGATCAAAAGCAACAATCATTTTGCGGCAAGCATACGTATTCGTAGTACCCGCGCATGGCTGGAGCGAACCGGAGATCTGATTGCGCAGCTTCTTGCAGAAGACTTCATTCCTGTTGATTCGCAAAGCAGTTTTGAGAAGCTGCAATCTATTTTGCAGCCACGCCTCGAAGAGTACTGGCAGATGCTGCAGCCAATTTTTCTGAACGAGGGAGAGATACACGATAAGCGCAGTCGTTATACCTTTCCGCACGGTATTCTTCCACCGGAGATTCGGAACGCAGCAGGCAATCTCTTCAGCGCTTTTTCACAACTCGCAGGCTTGTTCGCTAATATCGCTGAGGAGCTGAAGATCGAATTGGAAGAGGCCAGCGATCTCAGCAGGAAAGAACTGGCTGAGCAGTTTTATCCGGTCATTGGTGGTGCGCAGCGTCGTGCGGAGGGAAGTGCGTCGCTCTGGTTGGCATATTCCCAAGAGGATGACCTTACAAAACCACCTGTTGCCAGATGGATGACCTATCAGGAGGATGATACGCAGATTGAGACCACTCTCTCTGCCAGTCCAGTTTTAGCGGCAGATAACCTGAGCGAAAAGTTGTGGGAGCAATGTGCGGGTGCCGTGCTGACTTCTGCAACTTTGTCTTCTCTGGGGAATTTCAATCTGCTAAAACTCAAGGCAGGTCTGCCGGAATCGACGTTTTTTCTCAGCATACCCAGCCCGTTCGACTTTGGCCGGGCGGCCTGTTTGACGGTGCCAAATATGGGTTGTGAGCCCTCTGATACCGAGAGTCATACGGCATTCATCGTGGCTGCGCTTCCGCACCTGTTACCTGAACCGGTTGCTGCACTGATGCTGTTCTCGAGCCGGCGTCAGATGGTTGATGTGATAGAGCGCCTGCCGGAAGATTTTCAGAATATGGTGCTGTGTCAGGACGATTATCAGAAAGCCCAGCTCCTGAAATACCACCGGCAACGGGTCGATCAGGGGCTGAACAGTTTGATATTCGGCCTTGCCAGCTTTGCTGAGGGGGTCGACCTTCCCGGTCGTTATTGTGAGCATGTGCTCATTGCCAAGATTCCTTTTGCAGTGCCTGACGATCCGATAGAAATGACGCTGTCAGCCTGGATCGAGCAGCAGGGTCAGAACCCTTTCATGACGCTGGCAGTGCCGGACGCCGCCTTTCGACTGGTGCAGGCAAGTGGCCGGCTGCTGCGAAGCGAATCCGATATCGGCCGCATCACGCTGTTCGATGAGCGGCTTTTTACCAAACGATACGGTAAGCAAATTCTGGCTTCATTACCGCCTTATCGACAGGAAAGAATCGATATTCCTGATGCATAGCCCGGTTTTTTTCGTCTTCTGGAAACGGCGCTGTAGGGTTCGATGACGGTCGTTACCCCAGGATTCGGCGGAGTCTGCTCATACTGTGATCTGCCGCGACGCAGGTAAGCAAGGCAGCGTCAGTTGAGCTTTCTAATCGAGTAAATGCGAGTGCTCTCTGGATCGGGGTTAACAGGCTGAATCGGTTTGTCACCTATGCTATCTGCGGTCTCCATGCCCTCAACAACCCTGCCAATAACCGTATATCGCCCGTCTAACCAGGGAGCGTCGCTCAGTGAAATGAAAAATTCTGGACCGTTTCTGTTTGGCCCGTCATTTGCGAGGGCCACGATGCCCCGGGTAATGGCTCTGGTGGGGTATCTGTTCTGGTAGCGATACCCTTCGTATTCGTAAAGCCGCATAACGGTCAGTGACTGCAGCGCATCGATTATGGCGCTTTCCTCGGTTTCTAGCTGCTCCGGCGAATCGATCCCGAGTTGTCGGTAGAGTGGCTCGAGTACTCTACTGGCGAACTCCTGCTGGCTGTCTGTATTCAGGATAGGGTTGATTTCCCCTGCTTGAAGTATGACCGGAAGTCGGTCAAGACCGAGGGCGCTCGCATTTATTTCATCAGCCAGATAGTCTCGTGGACGGCCATGAGCATTATGTTCTGGCGAACCGGCTTGAATGATGAAGTTGGGAATAACCCGGTGAAATTGGCTGCCATTGTAGTAGCGCGGACTTGCCGTGAGGGTTGAATCCGTTTCGATAAGCGGTACCTCGCCCACGGTAAACTCGATAAAGCGTGCCACATTCTCCGGCGCTTCTGCGGGCAGCATTTCAATATAGATTGGTCCCGCTGAAGTGGAGACCAGCATTAACGGATTGGAGCTGTCTTCCATGGCAAGTCTGGCAGATGCGTAATCCGCATGGCTCTCGAGATGTGCAATCACGGCAAGCGCGAATAATAAGGGCTTGAGCATAGCAACCATTTTGTGCGCGTCAGTTTAGTCAATCCAGAGGTGTTCAGTAGGGCCCTGCCGCCGGTCAGCGGCTGCGTGCATCACAGAGAACCTGTCTCTCAAAGTGCGCGGCAACATTGTAGAGGTAACGCGGTTTCGGAGGCAATATCCCGAATGCGGCCTTGTTCGCTGAGGCTGAGTTCTGGCTGACCCGCACGGGGCAGACGAGAAATCGGGAGTCAAACTGACTGGAGCGCTACCAGATCTGCTGGCGTGTCGATGTCCATCAGGACAGCGGGATCGGTGACTTTGATTGGCATTAGATCCTGCGGATGACGAGCTAAGAGTGATTTGCCGCCCGAATCACCCTGCAGTCCGGCAAGTGATTCAAAATGCTTGCAACCGAACACCACGGGGTTGCCCCGTGTTCCCTCGAATTCTGGTACCACAATGCGGTCTTTATCTGCGGAATTGATGAGCAGGGCGTAAGTCGCTGTGCGCACAAAGGGCATGTCGCTGAGACAGACAATACAGGCATCCCAATGTCTCGTGAATTTCATGCCAAAAGCCAGTGATGCGCCCATGCCCTGATCCGCATGATCGAAGCACTGGATTTGCGATTCATCCGCTTCGAGTGCGCTGACGAGATCGGGGCGGGTTATGATAACAACGTCTTCGACGGCGGCGGACAGCCGATTAAGCGTTTGCGCGAATACCGTCGATCCGTTATCCATTCTGGCCAGCAACTTGATTCCGCCAAAGCGATTGCTGAACCCTGCTGCGAGTAGAAGAGCACCAATACGCATGCGATAGTCTCTGATGGCGGCGCCTTTAACGAAAATCACCAAGTGCCAGGCAGGTTATCGAAACTGGAGTCGACCGGGATCAAGTCCAGCACCGCTCCGAGGAAGGGCAGCCTGCTCTTAGCTCAGTGCAGCGTTTTGTCGGACTTGCGGGTTGGTGAGGCTTCCTGCTGGCGGATTTCAACAACAAATGGCTCCCGGTTACCACCCGCAGCCTCAGTTTTTTGCTCAGTCTGCTCTGCGCAGCTTTGGGAATCCGGCCCGCTGGATTGCTTGATATTCGGGTCAAGCTGAAGGGGCGTGGCCCGTGAGCTGTCTTCTGTTTCTGAAGGAGGCTCGGGGGCATCCTGCTGAGCTCGGAGGGCCTGTTCTCTGAGTTGCTCGCTGAGGTGCTGGCGCAGTCGGTTGACGACACTGGTCATCACCTCAATCGTTTGGCTGAGCTGATCCAGAGTCATCAACGTGCGCTCTGGATCACTGTCAGCTTGCTTTTCTTTTTCGCTCATCCTTTTATGAAATCCCGGCCCGCAGCCTCTCTCAGGAGACCACGGGTTTGCTGTGCCCGCTTGAACTTAGTCCCAGGTAAGTGCTCCGCCTGTCTGATATTCGATGACCCGCGTTTCGAAGAAATTTTTCTCCTTGCGCAGATCCATGATTTCAGACATCCATGGGAATGGATTTTCGACACCCTGAAACTGCTCTGGAAGGCCGATCTGAACGAGTCTTCGGTTGGCGATGAACTGTAGATATTCCTCCATCATTGCGGCATTCATGCCCAGTACCCCTCGAGGCATGGTGTCTCGCGCATACTCTATCTCAAGCTGCGTCGCTTGAAGGATCATCTGGGTGGCCTCTTCCTTCATTTGATCGGTCCACAGATGAGGGTTCTCCAGTTTGATCTGGTTGATCATGTCTATGCCAAAGTTCAGATGCATGGACTCGTCCCGAAGAATATACTGAAATTGTTCGGAGGTTCCTGTCATCTTATTACGCCGGCCCATGGAGAGAATCTGTGTAAAGCCACAGTAAAAGAAGATGCCCTCAAGGCAGCAATAGAAAGCAATGAGGTTCTTGAGCAGGTCCTGATCGTCCTCAGTGGTGCCGGTTTTGAACTCAGGATTGCTCAGTGACTGTGTGTATTTCAGTCCCCAGGATGCCTTTTTGGCGACGGAAGGAATTTCGTGATACATGTTGAAAATTTCGCCTTCGTCCATTCCGAGCGATTCAATACAGTACTGATAGGCGTGCGTATGGATCGCTTCTTCGAAGGCTTGCCTCAGAATGTACTGACGGCATTCCGGGTTGGTGATCAGCCTGTAGATCGCCAGCACCAGGTTGTTTGCAACCAGAGAGTCCGCTGTCGAGAAAAAGCCGAGATTACGTTTGACGATTAAGCGTTCATCTTCCGTCAGCCCGTTCGGGCTTTTCCAGAGGCTTATGTCAGCGTTCATGTTCACTTCCTGCGGCATCCAGTGGTTGGCGCAGCCGTCTAGGTATTTTTGCCAGGCCCAGTCATATTTGAATGGGACAAGCTGGTTGAGGTCAGCTCGGCAGTTAATCATGGCCTTATCATCAACCGCCACCCGGTTTGCTGTGCCCTCAAGCTCTTCCACGCCCGCGCTGACGTCAAGGCTGGACAAATCATCAATCGCTTTCTGCAGGGCATTCTCGTGGCTGGTGCTTTCAGGGGCTTCTGCCTGTGGTGCGAAACCCTGCGAGCCTGAAGCATCATTTACTGCAGGGGCAGGCTCCAGTGGGAGCTGGCCTGGCGCGGGTGTTTCAGATGCTTCGACTGGCGGCGGGGGTGGAGGTGCCACTGCCGCGCCAGTTGTTGCTGTGTCTTCTTGATTAAAGTCGTCCCAAGACAACATTGTGAGTACCTCTTTGTATTAACAATTTCTCAATGAATCGATGTTGTTGGTTTGATTATTGACAAGCTTCGCATTCCGGGTCATCCAGAGAGCAAGCTTTGGGTATGGCTGCTGCGGTCGGCTCCGCTGACACCTTGTTCAGGCTGTGGTCAGAGACTGTCGATTTTTCGGTAGTCGTCGCTGCCAATGCTCTTAAGTAGTAGGTTGTCTTTAATCCACGTAACCAGGCCATTCGATAAGTGACGTCCAGTTTTTTACCGCTGGCGCCGGCGACGTAAAGATTCAGTGACTGAGCCTGGTCGATCCACTTCTGACGACGGCTTGCTGCGTCTACCAGCCAGCGTGGCTCAACTTCAAAGGCGGTGGCGTAGATCTGTTTGATCTCTGTGGGCACACGATCAATGTTCTGGACGCTCCCCTCATAGTATTTGAGGTCATTGACCATGACGTTGTCCCAGAGATTGAGCCGTTTCAGGTCATTCACCAGATAAGGGTTGACCACGGTGAATTCTCCGGAGAGATTCGATTTCACGTACAGGTTCTGATAGGTAGGCTCAATGGACTGTGAGACGCCGGTGATATTGGCTATCGTGGCAGTCGGCGCGATCGCCAGGACATTTGAATTGCGCATGCCTCCCGTTTTTATGCGAGCCCGCAGGCTGTCCCAGTCCAGGCGTTGGTCCAGGTTCACATCAAGGTAATCGCTGCCCCGAATCTCCTGAAGTTTCTTCAGTGAATCTATGGGTAGAATGCCCTGATCCCACAGAGAGCCCTCGTAGGTTTCATAGCGCCCCCTTTCTTCCGCAAGAATGTTTGATGCGCTTATAGCATAGTAACTGATCATCTCCATGGAGATATCCGCGAACTCTACTGCCTGCTCTGACGCATAGGCGATGCGCTGTTTATAGAGCGCATCCTGGAATCCCATCACGCCCATGCCGACCGGGCGATGTTTCAGATTGGAGTTTTTGGCCTGATCCACCGAGTAGTAGTTGATATCGATGACGTTATCGAGCATTCGTATGGCTGTGGTAATCGTCTTCTTCAGCTTTTCCTGATTGAGACCGTTCTCGTCGACATGGTTGACCAGATTCACTGATCCCAAGTTACAGACAGCAATTTCGTCCTGACTGGTGTTCAGGGTGATCTCTGTGCACAGGTTTGAAGAATGTATGGTGCCTACATGCTGCTGCGGTGAACGAACGTTGCAGGTGTCCTTGAACGTTATCCAGGGATGGCCCGTTTCAAAGAGCATAGACAGCATTTTGCGCCATAAATCGGCCGCTTTCACGGTCTTGTAAGGCCTGATTTCTCCGGCCGCTGCCCGACGCTCATACTCTTCATATTTCCGTTCGAATTCGATGCCGTGCAAATCGTGCAGCTCTGGCACGGTGTTTGGCGAAAACAGGGTCCATTCCTGCTCATTGAATACCCGCTTCATGAATAAATCTGGAATCCAGTTTGCCGTATTCATGTCGTGCGCCCGGCGCCTGTCATCGCCGGTGTTTTTGCGCAGTTCCAGAAATTCTTCGATGTCCAGGTGCCAGCTCTCCAGGTAGGAGCACACAGCGCCTTTCCGTTTGCCGCCCTGATTAACCGCAACCGCGGTGTCATTTACCACTTTCAGGAACGGCACCACACCCTGACTTTTTCCATTGGTTCCAGTGATGTGTGCGCCCAGAGCCCGAACTGGAGTCCAGTCATTGCCCAACCCACCGGCCCATTTTGACAGCATCGCGTTGTCCCGGATTGCTGAGTAGATGCCAAACAGGTCGTCGGGTACGGTAGTTAAAAAGCAGGATGAGAGCTGGGGCCGCAACGTCCCGGAATTAAAAAGCTGAGGTGTCGATACCATGTAATCGAAGCTCGACAGCAGATTGTAAAATTCAATCGCGCGCTGTTCTTTATTGTCTTCTTCCGATGCCAGACCCATGGCCACCCGCATATAAAAGACCTGTGGCAATTCGAACCGGGTGCCTTCACTGTGGATGAAGTAGCGATCGTAGAGAGTCTGGAGACCAAGGTAGGTAAACTGTTGGTCTCTTTCCGCTTTGAGAGCCTCACCCAGCACGCCCAAATCAAATTCAAGCAGGTGGGGGGACAGCAATCCCAATTCCACCCCTTTCTCAATGTACAGCTTCAGCGTGGCCGCATATCGGTAGTGCATCTCGGACTGCGTAGCCGCTTCGCTGATGCCGAGAAAGCTGAGCGCTTCAGAGCGCAGCGTATCCATCAGCAGGCGAGCGGTTACGTAAGAGTAGTTCGGATCCTTTTCTACCATTGTCCTGGCGGTCATCACCAACGATGTACGGACGTCTTCCATTTTTACGCCAGGATAGAGATTCTTCAGTGTTTCGCTGTAGATCGTGTCGGCCGAGACGTCTTCCAGACCTTCGCAGGCTTCGTCAATGACGGTCCGGAGCCGAGCAGTGTCCAGCGGGCCCTGATGCCCATCCTCAAAGGTGACATTAATCACCGTTTCTTTAGGTTGCTGGAGTTCAGATTGCTGCTCGCGCATGCGCGTGCGATCCGCTCTGTAGATGACATAGCTGCGCGCAATTTTGTGCTCGCCAGTACGCATCAGCGCCAGCTCAACCTGATCCTGTATATCTTCTATATGTATGGTGCCGCCGGAAGGCATGCGCCTTTTGAATATGTCTGTGATCTGACTACTCAGCTGAGCAACAGATTCATGAATTCTGGACGATGCAGCCGCTGTACCGCCTTCCACAGCGAGATAAGCTTTGGTAATGGCTACAGAGATTTTTGATTCGTCATAGGCGACGACGGCGCCATTGCGCTTGATGACCCTTAGTTGCCCTGGGGCTGTTGAGGGGGTCTTTTGGGCTTCTTTTACGCCGGGGTTCGAGCCCGCGGCCGGGCCGTTGCTGGCCTGTACATCTGTTTGCATGAAGTGCTCCGAATTCGATCTTTACTGCGAGGCTCACTGCCTCTTATTGTTTTTTCTCTACTTGGCCGCAACTCTTGTCTGAACTCTTTGACCTTAACTTCTGGCCAGTTGAGCTTCGCGGTGCTCTGCCTCTCTGTAATGACTGTTCGCGGCTATGTCTCGCGGTTTTTTCTGCCTGCTTTTTGATTCTCTGGCTCCCTGATACCGACATTCTGCTTGCGATTGCAGAATAACCACGGCTAGCCCGGTCGCCCGACTGGCCTTACCCCTTCTGCTGCTCCGCTTTGTGCGTTTCCAGGGTGAAGCGCCTATACTATATATTGTGTTTTTGGCGCTGGACTTTAGTTTTTTTTACGTCCGGCTTGGGTTTTTTTGCCGTTGCCTTTGTTTTCCGTCTCAGGTCCAGACTCGTCGGCCCCGTGGGGCGGTATCCATGACGGGTTTCACGCCCGCGCTACGCCATCCAATGAGCCGGTCGAGTGGACCCGGCGGCTGACAGATGATGGGATTTACTGCCTTGCCTGCAGCGCAAATGCACAATATCTGGGATGGAATCGCGCCAGCAGCACAAGATAATGAGGTTTCTGCCAGTTTGCAAGCGATTTTCCTGTGTGTTTTCTGTGGGAAAAATGTGAATTAAACCTGCTTTGCACAGAGTTGGTGCAGGGTCGGGCGGTCTTGTGCTCCTGGCTGTCCGTCTGGCTAAAATTTAACCAACTTTGAAGGCGCGGCGGGTCTTGTCAGTGCTATTTCGGGTGAATGACGTCTGACAGTGGGCACCACTAGATGTTGTGGTTGCAAGTGAGGCTGGCTCAGCTGAGCAGAAATTCGATCAGTGCCTTTTGGGAATGCATCCGATTCTCCGCCTCCTGCCAAACCACTGAGGCGGAGGAATCGATTACGTCTGCTGTGACTTCCTCTCCGCGATGCGCTGGCAGGCAGTGCATGAACAGCGCGTCCGCGGCGGCTTGCGCCATCAGGTCCGATGTCACCTGAAAACCACCAAACTGCTGTATGCGTTGAAGAGCCTCTGCTTCGCTACCCATGGATGCCCAGACATCGGTTACCACGAGATCAGCACCTCGAGCGGCTTGGGCCGGATCATCGGCCAGACGCACGCAGTGCTTGTTGTCTTTCAGTAATTGAGGATTTGGTTCATAGCCCGGTGGGCAGGCAATTGACAGTGAGAATCCGAAAGCCGCCGCTGCATTGATGTACGACTGGCACATGTTGTTTCCATCGCCGATCCAGGCCACACGCGCGTCTCTGATAGACCCTCTGACTTCCATGAAGGTCTGAACGTCAGCCAGAAGCTGGCAGGGATGAAAGTCATCGCTGAGCGCATTGATTACAGGAACACGGGAATAGGCTGCGAACTCTTCGAGTTGACTATGAGCATGCGTGCGCACAGCGACCAGATCCACCATGCTTGAGATCACTCTCGCGGTATCGGCAACCGGTTCTCCGCGGCCGGTTTGTGAGTCGCTATCCGTGAGGAAAACCGCAGAGCCGCCAAGTTGGTTCATCGCGACCTCGAAAGCGACTCGGGTCCGGGTAGACGCTTTAGAGAAGATCAGCCCCAGGGTCTTGAGCTCAGCTCGCACGGCTTGCTGAGGATCCTGCTTCAATTCAATGGCACGTTTAACTATCGTCTCTAGCTCACGCTGAGACACGTCTTTTAAGGTGAGAAAATGCTGTTTAGTCATGAGGTTTGGTCACGTCCAGCCGATAGGGCACAGCCCCCAGAGCTGCATCTTAAGTTCAGCTGGTTGCGGTCATGTTGTCTGGTGGTGTTTGCGGAACCGCCTGAGTGCGGATTATAGCGAAGTGTGTCGAAGTAGCCAGTTCTGCCACGTCGGCAATTGTCACTCAAGGACGCATCAAGTAATCTGCCGTGCTGATAAGACACCGCTGAAACAGACTGAGATATTCGTGACGTGAATGCTATAGAGCTGAAGCTTTTCGCCAGCCGGATTGCCGCCATTTGTGATGAAATGGGCGTCGTGCTACGCCGGGCTGCTTTTTCTCCGAATATCAAAGATCGGCTGGATTTCTCCTGCGCGCTCTTTGGTCAAGATGGACAACTGATCGGCCAGGCAGCGCACATCCCCGTTCATCTCGGGAGTATGGCGTTTGCCATGGGAGATTTGGTTCGCCAGAGAGCCTGGCGCCCGGCAGACATGCTGGTGGTTAATGACCCCTACCTCGGTGGCACCCATCTGCCGGATGTAACGGTTATCGCGCCTGTCTTTGTTCGAGATATCCTCGTCGGCTTTGTCGCCAACCGCGCGCATCATGCCAACATCGGCTGTGAAACACCGGGCTCCATGCCGGTGTCTCAGCATCTTGAAGAAGAAGGGATCGTCATTCCTCCGACCTTGTTGTTCTCCTCAGGCCAGCTTCAACAATCCTGCCTCGATCTTTTGCAGATGCCTGCCGGCGCATTAGAAGGGGATCTGGCTGCACAGGTTGGTGCGAATCAGCTTGGCGTTCAGCGGTTCTGCGAATTGGTCGGTGAGCTTAGCAGTACCTCATTCAAGGCCGGTGTGCGTGAGCTGGACGCCTATGCTGATCGGATCATGGCGAAGCTGATCGGTGCTTTAACTCCCGGTAATTACAGCTTTGAAGATTTTCTCGACGACGACGGTTTCGGCAGTTCAGCCATTCCGCTTTCTCTGAGTTTGACTGTTGAGGCGCAGAGCGTTGAGCTGGACTTTACCGGCTCGTCAAACATGGTGCCAGGTAACCTTAATTGTCCGGAATCAGTGGTTGCTGCTGCCGTTTACTATTGCTTTCGCTGCCTGTTGCCGGAGGAGTCTCCTTCCTGTTCGGGCTTGTTCCGAAGATTGAAAATACTGACCAAGCCGCGCTCTATTCTGAACGCCGAGCGTCCGGCAGCCGTTGCGGCGGGTAACGTGGAAACATCAACGCGCCTGGTGGATTTAATATTCGGGGCGCTGGCCCAGATTTTACCTGAGCAAATTCCGGCGGCGAGTCAGGGTACGATGAACAATATTGCGCTGGGTCGGATAGATCCCGCTTCGGGGGTGCGCTGGGATTACTATGAAACGGTAGCTGGCGGTCTGGGAGCCGGTCCGCGCGCCGATGGCCTGAGTTGTGCTCAAAGTCATATGACGAATACGTTGAACACACCGGTTGAGGTTCTTGAAATGTCCTACCCGCTGCGGGTGACTCGTTATTCAGAAAGGCAGGGGAGCGGCGGTGCGGGCAAATCTCGTGGCGGTAATGGAGTGATCAAAGAGTATGAATTTTTAGAGCCAGCACAGTTGACGTTGTTGACAGAGCGGCGCAGGTTTGCGCCTTGGGGGCTGGCTGGTGGAGAAGATGGTGCGAAGGGAGAGAACCTGTTGAACGGTCATAGTCTTCCTGGCAAGTGCTCCTTATCAGTCGAGGCCGGTGATCGTCTCGAAATTCGGACTCCCGGAGGAGGCGGTTGGGGGCTTTTCGAGCCCCGGTAATTTTCGGCAGGACGATGGCGAGACCACAGCGGTTTGATATCGCTCTTTAGAGTCTGAATTGCCGCCAGCTAAGGGGCGCTGGTTATCTGCGCTCAAAGCGTTTATCGCGCATTCTTCAGTCTTCAGTCCCCGCCTGGCGAGTCTTGTTCAGTAATCCAGATGGCCGGAGCCACCCCGGGCTGCTGGCTGGCTCTAAATTCAAGCCGGAGCTGAGTTGAGTTATAATCAGCCGCGCCACGTCGGCGTGTCCATTCGAGGTAAGTAATGAGTACAGAAGAAACAATTCAAGAGCAGATCAATGGCAACAGTATTTTGCTCTACATGAAAGGTAATCCCGAACAGCCAATGTGCGGATTCTCAGCGCAGGCTACACAGGTTTTGATGGCCTGCGGCAAACGCTTCGCCTATGTTGATATCCTCAGCAATCCAGAAATACGAGCGACCCTGCCTAAAGTATCCAATTGGCCAACTTTCCCTCAGTTGTTCGTTGATGGCGAATTAATTGGCGGTTGTGACATCGTTACTGAAATGTACGAGCAGGGTGAATTGCAGGCCTTGATCGATAAGGCGGGCGGTGGCGAGGCTGAAGCAGAGTCCTGAGGGGGTCAAGTTCCACAACCCGATAGCAGGTTCAGGCCGCGGTCAGCCTCACTGTGCTGTTCTGCGGGCTGAATCTGTGATTCATACTATGTTAGAGGCCAGCCACCGAGGTCCTTGTATCGATTGACTATCAGGCAAAAAAGCTGTGCCGTGCGGTCGGCATCATATTTTGCGGAATGGGCCTCTGCTTCATCGAAGTCTATACCAGCAACTTTGCAGGCTCTGGACAGTACCGTTTGACCGAAGGCCAGGCCGCTGAGGGTGGCGGTATCGAAACATGAAAAGGGGTGGAAAGGGTCGCGCTTGAGACCGTGCCTGGCGCTTGCCGCGCGCACAAATCCGTGATCGAAGTGGGCATTGTGACCGACAAGAATGGCGCGTTTACATGCCTTTGGCTTCATCGCGTCTCTGATCATCTTAAAGAGATTCTGGAAAACGTCCTTCTCTGGACGTGCGATCCGAAGTGGGTGAAACGGATCGATGCCGGTGAATTTCAGAGCCGCTTCTTCCAGATTAGCCCCTTCAAACGGGATAACGCGGTGGAAGAGACTCTGCTCTATCTCGAGATACCCCTCGGCGTTCATCGCAATGACTACCGCGGCGATTTCCAGTATGGCGTCGGTCTGGGAATTAAAGCCGCCAGTCTCTATGTCTACGACAACCGGCATGTAGGTGCGAAATCGCTCGGCTAGGGCATTCTGAGGTGGGTTGTCTGAGTCGAATTCTTGCACTGGGCTCTAGGCCTCTTCTTGTCTAAGACGCCAGAACAAACTGCCGCCTGCCCGGACTGGAATAACCGTCTCGCTACCAAATTCAAAGTGTGCGGGCATGTGCCACTCGCTTCGCTCGAGGGTAATCGTTTCTTGATTGGGTTCAAGGCCGTAAAACCGGGGGCCAAACTGACTGGCGAAATTTTCCAGTTTATCCAGAGCTCCTGCGTGCTCAAATACTTCAGCATAGAGTTCTATTGCTGCTGGTGCTGTGTAGATTCCGGCGCAACCACAGTCGCTTTCCTTATCTCCGCGCGCGTGAGGCGCAGAATCAGTTCCCAGGAAAAAGCTCGGATTGCCACTTGTTGCTGCCCCAATAAGCGCGCTTTGATGGGAGCTTCTTTTTAATATTGGTAAGCAATAAAAATGCGGCCTGACTCCGCCGGCAAGCATGTCATTTCGGTTGAAAAGCAGATGATGCGCGGTGATGGTTGCGGCAATCCGTTCGTCTTCAGAAGAGACAAACTCGACGGCTTGTTGGGTCGTAATATGCTCGAGCACAATTTTCAGCTCTGGCAATTTCGCTCGAAGTGGGCTGAGAACCTGATCAATGAAGCGCTTTTCCCGGTCAAAAATATCAACCTCATGCGTGGTGACTTCACCATGTACGAGCAGTGGAATTTCGAGCTCAGTCATTTTTTCGAGCGCTGGCATGACCTTGTCTATCGAAGTTACGCCACTGTCTGAGTTGGTGGTAGCGCCTGCAGGATAATACTTTACGGCGGCGACATCAGGTTCATCAGCCAGTCTGTTCAATTCGTCAGCGGGCAAATTGTCAGTCAGGTAAAGCGCCATCAACGGACGGAAAGAAATCCCCTGAGGCACGGTCTGCATGATGCGCTCGCGATAGGCGAGGGCCTGCGACACGCTGGTGACCGGTGGTTTTAAATTGGGCATAACGATGGCCCGCCCAAAACATCGCGCCGTATGAGGCACCGTTGTGCGCAGCGCCTCACCATCTCGTAGATGCAGATGCCAGTCGTCGGGCTTGGTCAGAGTGAGAGTGTCTTGGGTCATTGCAGAGCGGTTCATCGTATTGGAGCAGTGCGCGGGGTTCTCTTCGTCCTATTGTAACGAAAACTGCCCGCGACCTGAACGCGCTGTGCTGAAATTGATCTGTCTGCTATGACGGGCAGGCTTTCTGTCGGCTAAACACAAATTTCGCGGTATACGACGCCTGTACACCGCGAGAGAATGCTAGAATAGACGCAGATTTGCGATCCGAAGTCCGGGTTGCAGGTGCAACGTATTTTGGTGTCTTTTTCTGGAATTTGGAGCGGCGCCCTGTCGAGGTATGCCGGGAAATAACTATGTCCGATATCAATAAAGTCGTCCTCGCCTATTCGGGTGGGCTTGACACTTCAGTCATTGCAAAATGGCTTCAGACCACCTATCACTGCGAAGTCGTGACGTTTACCGCTGACATCGGTCAGGGCGAAGAAGTCGAGCCGGCCCGAGCCAAGGCGATGGCGATGGGTATCGAAGAGATTTATATAGAAGACCTTCGGGAAGAGTTTGTGTCGGAATATGTCTTTCCGATGTTCCGAGCCAACGCAATTTACGAGGGTGAGTACCTGCTTGGTACCTCGATAGCGCGTCCGCTGATTGCGAAGCGCCTGGTGGAAATTGCGCGGGAGACGGGGGCTGATGCGATTTCCCATGGTGCAACCGGCAAAGGCAATGATCAGGTCCGCTTCGAACTCGGCGCGTACGCTCTGAGCCCCGGTATTCAGATAATCGCCCCCTGGCGGGAGTGGGATCTTAACTCCCGCGAAAAACTTCTGGCCTACTGCGAAAGCCATGGGATCCCGGTTGAGAAGAAAAGAGGCGGTAAATCACCTTATTCAATGGATGCGAATCTGCTGCATATTTCCTATGAGGGCGACATCCTCGAAGACCCTGCCGCGGAGCCTGAGGAAAGTATGTGGCTCTGGAGCGTTTCACCAGAAGCAGCGCCTGATCAGCCACTTTACCTCGATCTGACTTATCAGCGTGGAGATATTGTTGCCATAAACGGCGAATCCCTTTCTCCGGCGGAGGTATTGTCGACTCTGAACCGTCTCGCGGGAGAGCACGGAATTGGTCGTGCTGATATTGTTGAGAATCGATATGTCGGGATGAAATCCCGAGGTTGCTACGAAACACCGGGTGGCACTGTTATGCTCAAGGCACATCGCGCTATCGAATCTCTGACCCTGGACCGTGAACTGGCCCATCTGAAAGATGAGCTCATGCCCCGCTACGCAAGCCTGGTTTACAACGGGTATTGGTGGTCGCCTGAAAGGACGGCATTACAGGCCCTGATTGATCAATCTCAGCAGTATGTGAATGGCATGGTCAGGCTGAAACTTTATAAAGGCAATGTGATTGTCGTCGGGCGGAGTTCAGATGATTCGCTTTTTGACGAAGAAATTGCGACATTCGAAGAGGATGCCGGAGCCTACGACCAGGCAGACGCAGCCGGCTTCATCAAGTTGAACGCCCTGCGACTGAGGCTGGCCGCCCAGAAAGGGCGCAGATGACTGCTGGCTTACAGATCGCTTCAGCGCTTAAGGATCGGTTTTTTGCTTAAACTCGCACAAATCTTCGATGAGGCAGGAGCCGCAGCGAGGTTTGCGTGCGATACAGGTATATCTGCCGTGCAGGATAAGCCAGTGATGCGCGTCTAGGAGAAATTCCTCCGGGACGAGGCGCACCAGTCGCTTTTCAACCTCCAGAACCGTTTTGCCTGGAGCGATCCCGGTGCGGTTCGACACTCTGAAAATATGTGTGTCGACCGCCATGGCAATCTGTCGGTATGCCGTGTTGAGGACGACGTTGGCTGTCTTTCTTCCGACTCCCGGAAGCGATTCAAGCGCCTCACGCGAGTCGGGAACTTCAGACTGATACTGGTCGATCAGTATTCGGCAGGTTTTGATGATGTTCTCGGCTTTGCTGTTAAAAAGGCCGATCGTTTTGATGTATCCCTTCAGTTTTTTCAAGCCCAGCGCATGAATGGCTTCCGGTGTGTTTGCCACCGGGAAAAGCTTTTCAGTGGCCTTGTTCACGCTGACGTCGGTGGCTTGCGCTGAGAGCATGACAGCGATCAGGAGTTCAAAAGTGCTCGCATAAGCCAGTTCAGTGGTTGGCTCCGGATTTGCGTCGCGCCAGCGGGAAAAAATCTCGATTCTCTTCGTTTTGTTCATCGGTCCTCCAGACTCAATCGCGGTCTGATTTGAGGCGTCCAGTGACTCTGGCGCGTTCTACGGGTTGTTCGTCCTGATGATAGTAGGCTTCGGGTCTGCGCATACCTAATGCTTGGCATATGGCGATAAGTAAGCCAAGCAGGATGAAAGCACCGGGAGCGGACGCGACGAATGTTGAAATTCCTGCGCTGTCCGGAGTGACGACTGCTTCGAATGACTGAGGCAAAAGAAGCTGAACGTTGGCGAACAGTGTTCTGCTGATCAGGAGTTCCCGGAGCATCGAAAAGCCTATGAGGCTTGCTCCGAAAGCGACGGCCAGTCGCGCGGCATCCGCGACCGCAACGGTGAAGCTAGCGCTGTTACGGTAGGACGGTAGCTTGACCAGCAGGGCAAAATTACAAGCGATGAGATAGAGATAAATGCCGAGTTCACGCACCAGCGGATAGAACCAGACTTCCATCAGTTGGGCCAGTATTGTGGTGTAACAGCTCATGATGGCAGTGACCCAGAGGAAAGCATGCGCGGGACGAATAACCGACCGCAACCCGTATACAGTCGCCGCAGAGGCAAGGCATACCAACGCGGTGCTGAATGCGAGTGCACTGCCGACGATGCTGCTCTGACTGATTGCCAACAGTGGGCTGATTCCTAAAAACCCTGTGATGGTCGGGTTGTTCACCCATACTTGGCTCGGTGCATCCTGTATTCGCGAGAGCCTACTCATGGACCGTATTCTCGATAGAAGCTTGCCCCAGAGACGCCGGAGCGGCTCTGCTGTGGCTAATCTGGCCGAAGATGCGTGGGCGTAGCACGTGATCAAGCAGAGGAGCCAGAAAATTTCCGAAAATCACCGCGATGGCAATAGCGTCAAGATAACTTCCCCATACCCTGACGCCATAGATACAAGAGCCGATGATGATGCCGTAGACCACCCTTGCGGGATTGCTGGTTGGAGCACTGACGGGATCCGTTGCGATGAAAAACGCGCCGATCATGGTCGCGCTGCCGAATAGATGGAGATAGGGAGTCCCGACTATCGCTGACTGCTCCGGGGAGTAAAAAAACAGTGACCAGCCCAACACAGTGCTGAGGATCGATAGCGGAATATGCCAGGTAATTATCCGCTTAACGATGAGGTAAATTCCGCCAAGCAGATAGGCGACATTGATCCATTCCCAGCCTGTTCCTGAGCCGCGCGCGAGCAGACTCCGGCCTTCACTCCAGGCAGACATCAGGGCGCTTTGTGAAGCCAGTTTCGATTCGATCAGCGGTGTAGCCATCACCAGGCCATCAATATCGAAACTGGAGAAGATCAGCCCCGGGAACAGCAGTTCCAGCTGTTCACGAAACGAAGTCAGGCCAAGCACCGAATGACCGGAGGCTGGATCAATCACGGTTTCGGAAACATGCCAGGCAGTCATTTCCAGCGGAAACGCCAACAACAGAAATAAATAGCCAGCCATGGCCGGATTGAAAGGATTTTGACCGAGACCGCCAAACACCTGTTTGGCCAGCAATACGGCGAATCCGGTGCCCAGAGCAATCATCCACCAGGGGATACCGGGAGGAACAGAGAGTGCGAAAAGCATCGCGGTGACCAATACGCTGTTGTCAGCCAGATGATGTTTGATTGGCCGTCGTCGCACATATAAAGCCGAGGCTTCAAGCGCATAGGCGAAGCAGATGGCCACCAGAAGATTCAATACGACACCATAGCCAAAATACCAGGTCGAAATAAGCGCCGCTGGCGTTGCAGCCAGAATGACCTGTCGCATGAGATCCGCCGTCCGGTGAGCAGCAAGCTGCGCAGGTGGGCTTGGCTGATGCTCGTTCATTGGCGGTTCCCGGATTTCTTTTCTTTCACTCGGGCAACCGCTTCGGCGATTTCTGATTTGGCATTTTCGCGCGAAAAAGGCGTTTCGCGTTCAGGCTCCGCTGCTTGCTTGACTTGACGGCGAGCAGCTTTTCCCTGCCTGGTCTGCCAATGTCGATATCGGGCTTGCCTCAGCTGGCTTTCGCTGCGTTCTGCGGCTGAGTCACGAAGTATTGCTTTGCTCTGGCGGTAGTGCTGTACGAGCGGGATTTTGCTCGGACAGACATAGGCGCAGGCGCCGCACTCTATGCAGCTGTGCAACCCGTGGGAGTTTAAATTGTGTTCATCGAAGTTGCGGCTGTACAGCAGCAGCTGCTGAGGCAGCAGGCCCACCGGGCAGGCGTCGGCGCAGAATCCGCATCGAATACAGGCATGTTCCGGGCCTGATGCTGGAAAATTGATCTTATCAGTTGCGATGACGCAGGTGGTTGTTTGCTGTACTGACTCACGAAACATCTCCGCTCTTCGCCCGGTCAGCGGCCCGCCGACTATAATCTTTGAGTGATCAGTATGTTGAAAATGAGCTGATGATTTCTCGCTGTGGCTTTCATGTTCGAAGCCGCACCATGACAGCAGATCAGAGACAGGTGTGCCCAGAAGTGCAGAAAAATTCTTGGGGGTTTTCAAGGGCGCGCCGGCAACAGTCACAATGCGGCTGATGCTGGGTTGTCCCAGTTTGACTGCATCAAAGACGGCTTTTGCTGTTCCGGCATTCTGAACCAGAATGCCCCGCTCTGCAGGATGCACGCTGTCAGGGATTTCTTGCCCGGTGAGTGACTTGATGAGTATGCGCTCATCGCCTGCTGGGTATTTGGCAGCGAGCAGTCTGAGCGTGAGAGATGACGCTTTCAGTGGTTCCTGAATGGCCGCGATCGCTTCGAGCTTGTCTGATTCGATCGCGATAATACCGGCGTCTGCAGCAGAGGCCTGCATGAGATACTCAGCGCCTTTAACGACCTGGTCGGCGAACTCACGAATCAGGGCTTCATCGCAGCAGACAAAAGGCTCGCATTCAGCAGCATTGACGATCAATACCTTTGCTCCAGCCGAGGCCGCGAGCCGGATCTTTTTTATGGTTGGATATCCCGCGCCTCCTTGCCCGACGATACCCGCCCGGCCGATGCTTTCAAGGATGGCTGCTTGCGTGATCTTTTCTGTGGTACTCCCGCGAAGTGTCAGAGCCTGATCCAGGCCGTCGCTCTGAATCTCCAGGGTGTCCCGACTGATGGCCGTAATCATGCCAGAGGTGGGCGCGTGCAGAATCAAATCTGAATCTTGCAAATGGGTTGCCAGACACTGATATTTCCGGACAGCTTCTCCTAAGCGAACCACTGGGGTCAGGCGTTCCTGCTTGCTGTATGTTGTCAGTGATAGAAACAGACGCTGTGGAATTGGTGTTGCCATGACCCGTGAACGCAGCGTTCGCCGCGTTTGCCTGGGAGGGCGAATGCCACCGGAGAACGATGCCAATCGCCTTTCAGTGAGCCAGCGGACTGCCTGCGACAACACCTAAACCAAGCCTCGCGAGATGGCATAACGGTTCAGTGGCCGTTGGTTCCGTTGAGACGCGGCAGGCACGATGTCGATACAATCAACCGGACAGGGTTCAACACACAGATCGCAGCCAGTACATTCGCTGGTAAGGACCGTGTGCATTGTCTTCGCACTGCCTAAGATGGCATCAACCGGGCAGGCTTGAATACATTTGGTGCAGCCGATGCATTCAGGTTCCCGGATAACTGCAACGAGTGGCTCTTTCTGAGGTGTGCCATGACGGGGGTTTAATGGTTCCGGCGGTTCATTGAGAAGTCTGGCAAGCCTTAGAATCAGGTGCTCACCTCCCGGCGGGCACTGGTTGATCGGTTCTCCGTCACTGATTGCTTCTGCATATGGCAGGCAGCCGGGAAAGCCGCATTGTCCGCACTGGGTTTGCGGAAGTTCAGCGTGAACAAGTTCGACGACAGAGCGCTGTTTTTGTTGCTCCGCAGCCAGTGTGCGGTGAAGCCTCAAGCCCAAAAAGAACGCTGTCAGCAGAATTGCTGACCACGCCAACAAGGTTACAGCGAGCTGTTCGTTCAGAGGCAGCATCATTCAAACAAGGCCCGAAAAACCCAGCATGGCCATCGCGGCGATGCCGGCGCTGATCATGTACAGAGGCCCATGTCTGAAACAGGCCGGTGCGTCACAGCTGTCCAGGCGCTGTCGCAATGCTGTGAATGCCAACAGCGTTACCGCAAAGCCGGCAGCAGCGCCTAAGGTAGTGGCAAGTAACTCGCCCGCACTGCCAAGGCTCTGCGTATTGCGCAGACTCAGTCCGATGACCGCACTGTTGCTGCTGAGCAAGACGACTGCGAGACGCTGTCGCCTCGCAGTCAGCGGGTAGCGCTGGCTCAGGATGGGCATCAACATGCTGACAGTGCCGGTTGATAGCATGATAAAGCACACCAAGCTGAGCGCTTCGAGTTGCAAAGGCTCAAGCACGAGGTGGTATGCGCTTAGGTTGACTATGCCGCTCAGCGTAAGAATCAGAAAGCTGATTAAACCCAGTTCGCTTGCCGAGCGAAGACTCGTGGAGAAAGTCAGGAGGGAAGAGGCTCCCAGTAGCTGCACCAGAGCGAGATTATTCACCAGTGCGGCGGTCAGGATATTGCCGAAAAGTGAGTCCAAGGTGCTGTCCGCGCTATTCTGTCAAGAAATACAGTGCGAGTTTAACATGACCGCCCGTGCTTATTACTCTGGCGTCTGAATCAGTCGAATAAACCCTGTGAATAGGCCGCAGGGATACGATACTGGCTGAGGATGCTGTCTTCCGACGCAACAGCTGCTTCGTGATTAATCACCATCTGGTAGCCGTTCTTATTTTTGAAAACGACATTTTCCGAGTTGTTCTCTCGCAATTTCCTGGCAAAGTGACCAAAGTCGATGATGTTCTCTCCGTTTACAGAGTCGACAACCCAGTTCCTCCAGTCGTGATAGCCCAGATTTACGTCCGCAGCGAGTACCTGCAGCGCGACGACTAATTCCCGTCTTTCGGGTGTCGCCCACTCATTGCGTGCCTGAAGCAGACTGACAGGCGCTGTTCGGCCCCAGTCATTGCCCCAGCGTTTGATCAAGTTCATGTTCAGCGGCACGAATACGATGCCACCGTAGATGAAGTACTGGGGTATTTCATCGAACTTCTCGCCGCGGACGAGGCTGAAGCCTTTTCGGCTTTGCATCGCCTGTAGCGACGTTTGAATGAGATTGCCATCCCGGGCAAACGTCAGTTCAATTTGGTCATGCAAATGATGCATATCAATTGCGTGTTTGTAATCAGTCAGGACATCCTGACTGATCTGGATCGTGCCATCATCAGCGATGTCATAGTCATCGATTTTCAGTATTACGTCATTCTCCTGAAGGATGCCATCTGCCGGGGAGCCTTCAAAAACTTTGATCACCAGCACGCCATTTTCGTCTCTATCAAGGCCATAGGCTGCTTTCGCCGACGGGCTGTCCAGAGCTTGTGTGCGAAAGCCCAGATCCGGAAATCCATCGAGCGTTCCGTCTTCGCTGTCCTTCAGTACATGTCTGACGATGTCCGGTGGCACAAAGTAGCCCAGGTTTTCCGCCCGCCCGCCGGCATTTGCCTGCATTACTACCCCGACGATCTGCTGGTCTACGATGACGGGTCCACCACTGTTGCCCGGGTTAATCGCTGCGTCAATTTGTCCGGCCAGCAGATAGGTGCCGGCATGCGCATAGACCTGTTGCTCCACCCTGGAGAGTATGCCTTTGGTGATGCTCAGAGTTTTGCCACCAATGGGATATCCATACACAGAGACTTCCTGCAGCGGTTCGGGCAGGTCGCCGATGGTCAGCGCCTTGAGATCAGCAAAGAATTCAGGGTCGTCAACAGTGATCAGTGCGAGATCCGCTTCATGCGAAATGAACGTGACTCTGGCCTGATATCGACGTGGATCATTATGCTTTTGCGCTTGCACGTAACTCGCATTTGCGACCACATGTGCGTTGGTCAATATTCTGCTGTTCTCGATGACTGCACCGGAACCGCTGGATTGCCGGGGAGTGAGTAGACGCCATGGCGTGAAGTAATCTGGCTCGGCCTGTGTGGTGTAGATTTTGATGACCGAGTCTTCAATACTATGCCCGTCAGCCAATGCCGGGGTTGTCGCGGCTGCCTGCAAGCACAGTATGATCGTCGAAGCGATGACCCTGGCGTGAGGGCGCAGCGCATTGATTGTCTCCAAGATCCAGTGATAGGTCGGGTTGGTCATACGGTACCGCTCATAGTTTGGTGAGTTACTTCGGGTCTGTTATTCCCTTGTCACAGGAAAGGCCTGTTTCTTCGTTAAACGACCGCGCAAACAATACGGTTCTTGATCGGTATGCGCCGCGGCAGTGCCCGTCCATCGGTGTTTTCCGGCAGTCCGGTACAGAGATCGTACGGATGGTAAGCCATGCTCCAGCAACTGCCAGCAAACTCAGAATCGTTCCCCAACCAGGCCTCACGACTTCCGCAAGCAGCCCGATTGCAGGTAATCAATGATGCTCAAGTAACCCGCAGGCCGGGACTCGCACCGGAGTCCGGCTCCAGCAGCCAGATGTCTTTGCCGCCCGGCCCGGCGGCAAGAATCATTCCTTCAGAGACGCCAAATTTCATTTTGCGGGCTTGTAAATTTGCCACCACAACAGTGAGTTTTCCTGACAGGTCCGCCGGATCGTAAGCGGATTTTATTCCGGAAAAAACTTGCTTAAATATGGGTTGACCCTTGCTGTCCTGGCCCAGATCAAGCTTCAAGCAGAGGAGTTTGTCAGCGCCTTCGACGTGCGTGGCTTCAACAATTCTTGCAATACGCAGATCAATTTTTGCGAAGTCCTCGAATGCAATCTCTGGTTCGAAGTGACTCTCCGCTGCGGTGGCAACGGCCGTTTCATTGTGTGCTTTGCTTGCATCTATCATGGCGGCAATCTTGTCTGGTTCAACCCGAGTGATCAGGGCTTGGAATTTGTTGATACGATGGTTGGTCAACAGGGCATCGACATCCCGCCAGAGCAACGGGTCAATATTGAGGAATGCCTCAGCTTTTTCCGTAAGACCGGGCAGGACCGGTTTCAGGTAACAAAGAAGTAGCCGGAAAGCATTAATCCCGGTACTGCAAATCGCCTGCAGCTCGACGGATTGTTTGTCTGTCTTTGCCAGTACCCAGGGTTCTTTGTCGTTGATGTACTGATTGGCCTTGTCGGCCTGCGCCATGATCAATCGAATCGCTTTTCCGTACTCGCGACTGTCATAGTGTTCAGTGACTTCTGCTTTGATGGACTGAATCCCGGCGAGCAGCTCAGGGTTATCCGGATTTTCTGCCAGCATGCCGTCGAAACCCTTGTGGATGAATCCAGCGCAGCGGCTGGCAATATTGACAACCTTCCCGACCAGGTCGGCATTCACTCTGAGCGCAAAATCCTCCAGGTTTAAGTCCAGATCATCTATGCCGGAACTGAGCTTTGCTGCCAGATAATATCTCAGATATTCCGGGTTCAGATGATCGAGATAGGTGCGCGCATTGACGAACGTCCCGCGAGATTTAGACATCTTTGTGCCGTCGACCGTCAGAAAACCATGGGCGAAGACAGCGGTCGGTGTTCGGTAACCTGAACTGGTCAGCACCGCAGGCCAGAACAGCGTGTGAAAATTGATGATGTCCTTGCCGATGAAATGATAGAGCTCTGCATCGGAGTCGGGAAGCCAGTAACTGTCGAAGTCCAGGCCTTCGCGATCGCAGAAATTTTTAAAGCTGGCCATATAGCCGATCGGGGCGTCGACCCAGACGTAGAAATACTTGCCCGGTGCATCGGGGATTTCGAATCCGAAGTAGGGCGCGTCACGACTGATATCCCACTGCTGCAGATCCTGATCGAGCCATTCGCTCAGCTTGTTGGCAACCTGATCCTGCAATGTGCCCGAGCGCGTCCAGACTTTCAGCATGTCCTTGAATGCTGGCAGGTCGAAGAAGAAATGTTCGGATTCCTTTTCTATCGGAACAGCCCCTGAAATGGCGCTGCGCGGTGAAATGAGTTCAGAGGGGCTGTAGGTCGAACCGCATGCTTCGCAATTGTCACCATACTGCTCCTCAGCGTGGCATTTCGGGCATGTCCCGATGATATACCGGTCGGCGAGAAACAGATTTTTTTCCGGATCGAACAGTTGCTTGATCGAGCGACGGTGGATGTGTCCGTTGCTTTCCATGGCCTGGTACATCGATTCGGAAAAGTTTCGATTTTCTTCAGAGTGCGTTGTGTAGAAGTTATCGAAACCAATCAGAAAATCCGAAAAATCCTGCTGATGTTGCCGGTTAACCCGGTCGATAAGCTCCTCCGGGGTGATGCCCTGGGATTGGGCGCTCAGCATGATTGCAGTCCCGTGGGCGTCATCGGCACAAACCCAGATGCAGTCATGCCCCTGAAGTTTTTGCAGGCGAACCCAGATATCGGTCTGAATCGCCTCCATCAGATGACCGAGGTGGATGTCTCCGTTGGCGTAGGGAAGTGCGCTGGTGACAAGAATTTTGCGCTTATTCACTTGTTAATCTCGCGTCAATTGCTGAGGTCTATCAGCGGCTGCCTGAACGGCAGCTGCAGTCGACAGATGGTAATCACGTTGCTGATGTTCTACAACTCAACCATCTCGAAGTCATCTTTGCCCACGCCGCAGTCAGGGCACATCCAATCGTCCGGGATGTCTTCCCAGGGCGTGCCCGGTGCGATGCCGTCTTCCGGCAGGCCTGACTCTTCGTCATAGATAAAACCACAAACAATGCACTGCCATTGTTTCATTGAAGACTCCTCTGCGGAAATGCCTGATGCGTGCGGGCTCGTCCAGGCGATGTGCCGGGACTGCATGGCTCGCTGGCTCAGGCGAATTCTTAAGTGACTCGGCGACTGAAGGCAGTCGCGTAAGGTGAAAGCTAACAGCGCAATGATACGTTAGGTCGGTAGAATTTCCAAACAAACGCCCGTGATGTCATGGCGAAATAACAGGATTCGCATTATCATGCGCGCTTCTAATCACGGGCGCTTTTTCCGGAGGAATTCCTGGCATGACAATCAAATCGGATCGGTGGATAAGGGAGATGGCGAGTGCGCAGGGCATGATTGATCCGTTTGAGCCCGCGCAGGTAAGGTTTGTCGAAAATCGGAAAGTCATCTCTTATGGAACGTCGAGTTATGGCTACGATGTCCGCTGCGCCAGTGAGTTTAAGATTTTTACCAATGTACACACCACCAACGTGGTGGACCCCAAGAATTTTGACGAAACCAGCTTCGTCAGTATCGAGGAACCCGTTTGCGTCATACCGCCGAATTCGTTTGCGCTGGCCCGGACGGTAGAATATTTCCGGATTCCCAAAGATGTGCTGACTGTTTGCTTAGGTAAATCCACCTATGCGCGGTGCGGTATAATCGTCAACGTGACCCCTCTCGAGCCGGAATGGGAAGGGCATGTCACGCTGGAATTTTCGAACACGACTCCATTGCCTGCCAAAATATACGCAAATGAGGGAGTTGCTCAGATGCTTTTTTATCAATCTGATGAGCAGTGTGAAGTGACCTATAAACAGCGGGGCGGCAAATATATGGGGCAGACCGGAGTCACTACACCGAAGGCTTGAATGCTGAATATAAGCCTGGTCGAACAAAGACCAGGGAAAGACCGGGAAAAGAACGGAAAAGGGCCGGAAAAGACCGGCAAAAGACCGGAAATGGCGCACCGGGTCACCCTGGCAGGGGTCTGACCACCTTCTTTCTACGATGAGCTCTGCTTCTGGTCACTCACTGTTTTGCGCGGTGGATGGCGACGGAATCTTGGCGCTCGCACCTCGAATCGTCAATTTTACGGCGCTAAATTTCCTGAATTCTCCACGCGAGATCGCATCACTTGGGTTGCGGTCGCCCTGAAGCCTGCGTCATACGGGCCTTATCACCCGGCCTCGCAATTTCTGCAGCTCTTGGAACGCTTTTTGCAAAACTCCTTCTGTCTAGCGAAACCGCTACGGATTGTCGGGCGCTGAGCAGGATCCGGTGCCGGCAGGCTGTCTGGCCAGTGTGTCGACATGAGAATGATTTTGTTTAACGGCAAAGGCCTGGAACAAACCGGTCTGGTGTGGCGCTCAGGCATTCTGGGTTGAACGCGGTTGCATGAGCAATACCTGGAGTCACGGCGACACGGCTTCCGGGAAGCCGACGTCGCACAGGGACTTGGAACTGCCCAGCGTGCTGACTGACCAATAAGAAAAGATGCTCAACCGCTTGAAGCAGTCCGGTTGTTTGTATCAGAGAATGGGAAAACAAAATGAGTGCAGCAACTGGCGCTTCTGCTATTGAGAAAAACGAAGCGAGTGCTGAAGCGCAAGAAGAAAACCTGACAGAGGTTGTCGATCGTTACTCACCGCTTGTGAAGCGAATCGCCCACCATTTGCTGTTGCGTATGCCTGCCAGTGTCCAGATTGACGACCTGATTCAGTCGGGGATGATCGGCCTGCTGGAAGCAGCGAAAAAATACGATGTATCGAAAGGGGCAAGTTTTGAAACCTACGCGGGCATCAGGATTCGCGGCTCGATGCTGGACGAGGTCAGGAAGGGCGATTGGGCGCCTCGCTCTGTCCACCGCAAGTCGCGTAAAGTGGCCGAAGCGATCAAGGCAATTGAAGCGCGCACCGGCAAGGATGCCAAAGACGTTGAAGTCGCCAAAGAAATGGACATTGATCTCAACGCCTACTATGCGATTCTGCAGGATGCTTCCGGAAGCCGATTATTCAGCTTTGACGACATTATGGAAGGTGACGACTCTGCCATTGAGATGGCGGCCGGTGAGCTGATTGGACCCTGCGACGGTCTGCAACGAGATACGTTTAAGGCGCACCTTTCACGGGCAATTGATGGTCTGCCTGAGCGTGAAAAATTGGTCCTTGCTTTGTATTATGACGAGGAGTTGAACCTCAAGGAGATAGGCGAGGTGATCGGAGTCAGTGAATCCAGGGTGAGTCAGATACACAGCCAGGCAGCGATGCGGCTCAGAGCGCGTTTGTCTGACTGGAGCTAAACCTTCAGGCGCTTCTTGCCAGCGATCCAAAGCGCGCCAAACGATTCGTCCCTCGGGTGCGGTCGCCAAGGGTGCCTGTCTACTTTCCTCGAACTGACCCACAATTCTGCTCTATCTTTTAGTGCGGGAGCCTCTTCTGCGGTACTCTTTAGCCTATGGACAAGCAACCTTCAGAACGGACGGAGCAGGTGGAGACGCTTACTCCGTTGTTGGCGGTCGATGATCTCTTCTGTGAACGGGATGAGCGCGTGTTATTTCAAAATCTCAGCTTTCGGCTGGCTGAAGGGCAGGTGCTTCAAATCAAAGGCGGTAACGGCTCCGGAAAGACGACCTTGCTGCGGATTCTCTGTGGATTGAACGACAACTATCAGGGCCTGATTCGATGGCGCGGAGAATTGCTCGCGAATTGTGTTGAAGAGTTCCGCGACGGAATGCTCTACCTTGGACATCGAGTGGGGGTCAGCAAGGTGCTCACTCCAAGAGAAAATTTACTGTGGTCAGGTCATCTGCACAGACAAATCAGCGCGGACGAAATGGATGCGGCTCTTGCGCAGGTCGGTCTTCGGGGTTTTGAAGATTCGCAGTGCTTCACGCTGTCTGCAGGACAGCATCAACGGGTCAGCCTCGCTCGGCTTTTATTATCAGAAGCGCGTCTTTGGGTGCTGGATGAACCCTTCACAACGCTCGATGTCGGGGGTGTCGCATTTCTGGAAAATCTGATTGGGCAGCACAGCGATCGGGGCGGTTCGGTTCTTGTTACGACTCACCACACTCTGGCTGTCGACGGTCTCACTGAACTGACGCTAGGGATGGGCCAAATGCCGCGAGGTTCGCTGTCGTGAGTGCAGCGCGCTCAACGCTTGCCGGGGCGGTAGTTGCAACATTGCGAAGAGATTTGCTGATCGCCTATAAACGAAAGAATGATCTGTTCAATCCGTTTATGTTTTTTGTGCTGGTAGCAACCTTGTTCCCAATCGGAATTTCACCGGAGCCTGAGGCGCTTGGAGAGATCTCGGCGGGTGTGCTGTGGATTTCGGCGTTGCTTGCTTCTCTGCTGGCTATGGACAATCTGTTCCGTGCGGACTTCGAAGATGGCTCTCTGGAACTGCTGATGCTCAGTCCCCACCCGCTTTATTTCCTGGTGCTGGCGAAGAATATTGCCCACTGGTTAGTCAGTGGATTGCCGATTGTGTTGGTGTCGCCGCTGATTGCCTATATGCTGAATTTTCCTGAAGGTGCGTATTCGACGTTGGTGTTGACCTTACTGCTTGGTACGCCGGTGCTCAGCTTGCTGGGCTCCATCGGCGTCGCTTTGACCGTCGGCCTGGGGAGTCGGGGGCTGATTCTGGCGGTCATTACCCTTCCCATGAGTGTTCCCGTGCTGATCGCAGGGACCCTGACCGTCTCACAAACCCTCGAAGGCGCCTCGCTGTCAGGGTATCTGGCGATCATGGGGGCAATGCTGGTTGCGGCACTGACACTGGCGCCGCTGGCTTCCGCTGCCGCCTTGCGTATCAGTGTAAACTGACAGCTTGTAGTCCATTTTGCGTTTATCCGCGTAATAACAATAGGTTACAATGTCACGCTGATTGGGCTACAGAAGCCGTGGTATAGTGCTTCTCCTGAATTTTTCGGTACCTGAAGATGGATTGGACCTGGTTTCATAAATGGGGCTCCCCCAAGTGGTTTTATGAGCTGTCTGGTAAGTGGCTGCCGTGGCTCGTCGGCGCAATGGTCACCTGCCTGCTGATCGGAGTGACCTGGTCGCTGCTGTTCGTGCCCCAGGATTATCAGCAGGGGCTGACAAACCGTATCTTCTATGTGCACGTGCCTGTCGCGAGCATTTCTTTGGCTTTCTTTCCGCTGATGGCGATGGCCGGGACCATTTTCCTGGTTTGGCGGATGAAGCTCGCCGATGTTGTTGTAAAGGTGGCCGCACCGCTCGGAGCTTGGTTCACCGCGCTGGCGCTGGCGTCCGGATCCATCTGGGGAGTGGACACCTGGGGAACCTGGTGGGTCTGGGACGGGCGACTGACTTCTCTGCTCCTGCAGTTTTTCCTGTTGCTGGGTGTTGTGTCGCTCAGGACCGCACTGGAAGATTCGGAGGGAGCGGCACGGGCTTGCGCATTGCTCAGCATCGTCGGTTGCATCAATGTTGTGGTCATCAAATACTCTGTCGATTGGTGGAATACGCTTCATCAGCCCTCGACCAACTTCACCCTGGCGACCGATCAGGCGAACGGCCCTGAAATCTGGGTGCCGCTGATCTTCATGATCGTTGCCGTCTATCTGTTCTTTGCGATAAGCCTCATTCTGTCGACCCGGAATGAAATCTTGCAGAGAGAGAAAAGGGCGCAGTGGGTTATGGACCTGGTTGCGAAAAGCTAAGTCTATCAAGGGCTTCTGGAGCATGCAGTTTTCAAATTTTCAAGAATTCATCGAGATGGGCGGCTATGCCTTTAATGTGTGGTCTGTGTATGGCATGTTTCTGATCTTCCTGACGATCAATCTGTACGGCCCGTTGCGTAAAAACAGGCAAATTATTCGAGACCTTAAGCGCCGTTATGCGCTGAATGCTCAAGTCCCGCCAATGTCTGCTGGTGCCGGCTCGCAGCCCTCACCGGGATCAGAAACCACTGAGGAGGAGAGGACATGAAAGTTCATCGCCGAAAGCGCTTGGGTGTCATTCTGTTTGTTGCTGCAGGTCTCAGTGTTGCCGTAGGTCTGACCTTGTATGCGTTGAGCCAGAATATCGATCTGTTCTACACGCCAACTCAGGTTGCTCAAGGTGAAGTGAATGCGGGACAGCGCATTCGCATAGGCGGCATGGTGCGTGAAGGCTCGGTACAATCTGCCGCGGACAGCCTTGCGGTACGTTTCGTGGCTACCGATTACGCCAATGATGTGCCAATTTATCACGAGGGCATTTTGCCCGACCTGTTTCGCGAAGGTCAGGGAATTGTGGTCGAAGGCAGTCTGGACAATGCCGGCGTTTTTCAGGCTTCGCGCGTGTTGGCCAAGCATGATGAAAATTACATGTCACCAGAAGTCAAAGCGGCCCTGGATGCCGCCGGCACCGCTCCTGAAAGTGCCGCTACGCGACCGGGCACTTAAAGGACCGGACCCATGATACCTGAACTGGGCTCTTTCTCCCTCATTCTTGCACTGTGTTTAAGCGCTCTACTGGGCAGCCTTCCCATTGCGGGGGCTCACTACAATAATCCGGTCTGGATCAGCATGGCTCGTCCGTTGACCGCGGGCGTTTTTGTTTTCTTGGGTCTGGCGATTTCGGCGCTGGCTTACGCCTTTATCACTGATGATTTCTCCGTGTCGTTCGTCGCCCAGCATTCGAATACTCTGCTGCCAATGCGTTACAAGTTCACTGCGGTGTGGGGTGGTCACGAAGGTTCCTTCTTGCTGTGGACCTTTATGTTAGCTGGATGGATGCTGTCAGTGGGCATCTTCAGCAAAAGCATGCCGGAGGAATTTGTGGCACGGGTTCTTGGGGTGCTGGGCATCCTGATCTTTGGCTATATCCTATTCATGCTGGCGACTTCTAACCCGTTCGATCGTATCGTGCCTCTGCCGCCGGCCGATGGTGCTGATCTCAATTCGGCTCTCCAGGATATCGGTTTCATATTGCACCCGCCGACGCTTTATATGGGTTACGTCGGGTTTTCTGTCGTCTTTGCCTTTGCCATTGCCGCGCTTCTGAGCGGACGGATGGATGCTGCCTGGGCACGTTGGTCCCGCCCTTGGGCGAATGTGGCGTGGGCGATATTGACTGTGGGAATAGCCCTTGGCAGTTGGTGGGCATATTATGAGTTGGGCTGGGGCGGATGGTGGGCCTGGGATCCAGTAGAAAATCCCCCCATGATTACCTGGCTGTTCGGCACGGCGCTGATTCACTCTCTGGCGGTGACCGAGAAACGCGGAATGTTTAAGAGCTGGACTGTGTTGCTGGCCATTCTCGCTTTTTCCGGCAGTCTGCTGGGTACTTTCATCACGCGCTCCGGTCTGCTTACCTCGGTACACGCATTTGCCAGCGATCCTTCAAGGGGATTCTTTATTCTTGGCATCTTGGGCATCTCGATCGGGGGCTCTCTTCTGCTTTACGCGCTGCGCGCGCCTTTGATGAAGGGCAGCTTCGGTTTTGAATACACCTCGCGCGAATTCTTTTTGTTGGTAAATAACGTGATTCTGGTGGTGTCGGCCGCGTCGATCTTTCTTGGGACTCTGTTTCCAATGGTCTATCAGGCCGTCACTGACGATCTGATCAGCATCGGGCCGCCTTACTTCAATACCATCTTTGTGCCCTTGATGATGCTGCTGTTTGTATTTGTTGGTATAGGCCCGTTAAGTCGCTGGAAACAGACATCTTGGACCTATCTTGCGGCGCAACTTGGCAAGGTGTTATTCGCCAGTCTGCTGGTTGGGCTGATCTTTCCCTTAATAGTGCTGAGCAAATTCTCTGTCGCGGCGACGATAACACTGATTCTCGCCAGTTGGATTGTCTTTGCCATTGGCAAAGACATCAGTAATAAAGTCGCAAATAAACGGTCGACTCTTCGTGGTCTTAAGTCCTTGAGTTTGAGTTACTACGGCATGGTGCTGGCCCACATCGGAATTGCTGTCATGCTTATCGGCGCTGCTCTTACCAGTTTCTTCTCCGAGGAGCGGAGTGTACTGCTGGCGCCCGGTGAATCCGTTGAGCTAGGGGGTTACCTGTTCACGCTGGAAGGAAGCGCGCGTATTGAAGGGCCTAACTACATCGGCGATGAGGCTGAGCTCACTGTGGTTAACGACGGCAAAGTGCTCACGGTATTGTATCCTCAGCGCCGCCTGTACGTGGCCAGCGGGACACCGTCGACTGAGATGGCCATTGACGCCGGCTTTTTCCGAGATCTGTTTGTCACACTGGGTGAAGAAAAAGGCGCTGGCGCCTGGTCAATGACGCTGTATGTTAAACCTTTTGTACGCTGGATCTGGCTGGGTGCCATATTTATGGCGATCGGCGGTACGCTGGCTGCGGGAGACAAACGCTACCGCCGGCTTCGGATAAAAGCGGCAGAGAAATCGGGCAGGGAGTCTAAAACACAAACCGCAGCGGAGTTGCAGCCAGCGTAATGCTTATTTCAGTCGAGGGGAAACGTAGAAGATTGAGCGTGCTTGCATGTGAGGGAGGGCTGAAATGGGCAGGCTAGCGTTTTACTTGCCGGTCGCTGGTTTTCTGGCTTTGGCATTACTGCTCTGGCGAGGTCTCTTTCTGGACCCCAAAGAGTTGCCTTCGATGCTCATTGACAAGCCGATGCCACAATTTCAGCTTCGCACCGTAGACGGAGAGAGTGTCACCAACGCCAATCTGCCCGAGCAGATTTTTCTCCTCAACGTCTGGGGCAGCTACTGTCTGCCATGCCTTGTGGAGCATCCTACTTTCATGCGTCTTTCTGAGGAAGGTTCGATACCCGTGGTCGGCGTGAATTACAAGGATCAGTCGGAGCTCGCCAAGAGCTGGCTGGAAACTAATGGTAATCCTTTTGCGTTCAGTATTGAGGACGCCAACGGCAGGTTTGGCATAGATCTCGGCGTGTATGGAGCCCCCGAAACCTATCTGGTTGATGCTGAAGGTGTCATCCGGTACCGGCACGTCAGTGTGTTGGATGAGACCGTCTGGGCTGAGGAGTTTCTACCCGCGATTGCTGAACTGCAAGCGGAAAGCCGCTGATGCCATTCACTACGAGTTTCAATTCGCTTAGGACTCCGGCTCTCTGGATTCTGATGCTTTCGGCTTTTGTTTCTGCCGGGCCTGCAGTGCACGCGCAGGTCGATACCTTTGAATTTCAAACTGTAGAGCAGCAGCAGAGATTCAGACAACTGTCTGATGAATTGCGTTGTCCCATGTGCCAGAACACGAACCTCACAGGGTCCAGCGGTGGAGTTGCCGAGGATCTGAGGCGCGAAATTCACCGCATGATTCTGGAAGGCATGACGAACTCAGAGATTGAGCAGTTCATGTTCGAACGATATGGCGAGTTTATTTTCTACAAACCGCGTTTGCGGATGGAGACTCTGTTCCTCTGGTTTGGGCCGCTTATCTTTCTGCTGATTGGTGGCGCTGCTGCCATCGCTGTCTCACGCAAAGCCGGACAGACGGCACAAAAAAGCCCGGAACTGGATCATGCGCAGCGCGAGAAACTGCAGGCGTTACTGAAGGCTAAGGGCTAAGCGGCTCGGCTTGGGGATCTCATCGTGTTTTGGATAGCCACCGCAGGACTGTTTTTACTTGCTGCTCTGTTTGTTTTAGGACCGCTTTGGCTACGTGCAAATTCTCAGCCCGCCGACTCTGATGAACTGCGCAAGCAGGCCAATATTGCGCTTTTTCAGGAGCGAAGCGACGAGCTTGAGGCTGAATTGTCTGCCGGTAATCTTAACCAGCAGCAATTCGATCTTTTGCTGTCTGAACTGCAGCTGGGATTGCTGGCTGATGTCGAGCTGGAAGATAAGGTCGCATCTTCTGCAAATGCACGGCAAGGAAAAACGGGCAATAACCTGGGGATGCTGAGATCTCTGACCACGCTGACCTTCCTGATGCCTCTTGCATTCGTGCTGGCTTTACCAGTCTTGGCATACGGGCTTTATAGCCACTGGGGTTATATCGATGATGTGCAGGTTATGGATTTGTTTCAGCGCACGGTCGATAACCAGGGGGACAGCGATGAAACCCGCGAACTGATAGTTGCGCTTGGCGAGCTGGCACAATCTAATCCGGACATGCCGTGGGCATTTTACTTTCTCGCCGAAAATTTTGCGGCGGTTGGACTGTTCGAGGAAGCGCAGATTGCTTACCAGAGGGCAGCAGATTTACTCGATGCGACGCCCGAGAAAGCACTGGTGCTCGGGCGAATCGCCATGGCCATGTATATCAATACAGAGTTTGTGCTCAGCTCTCAAATCAGGGCAGTTATTGAGGAAGCGAGGGCGATTAATCCGAATGAGATGTCTGTGCTGCAGCTGTTGGCAGCCGACGCAGAGCAGAGGGAAGATTATTCGGATGCGATCGATTACTGGCGATTGATGATTCAGGTCAATCCAAACGGCGAGTTCGCTCAGGAGTTGAGATTCAGAATCGCAGCGGCACAGGAAATACTCGCCGGGCGCGACGGGGAGGCTGCCGGCCCGAGAATCAGCGTCTCACTCAGCTTGTCACCGGAAGTCGATCTGGCGCCGGACCTTCGAGTCTTTGTGGCTGTTCGTAACGCGGAGCAGGAGGGCCTGCCACCGTTGGCGGCTCTCGACACAACCGTCAGCGCTTTACCGGCATCCTTCCAGCTCGACAATTCTTCAGCGGTAGGGCCGTATAATCTTTCTTCAGCTGAATCGGTCTACGTAACTGCCCTGGTGTCATTCAGAGGGGTTGCCACACCTTCACCGGGCGATTACCGGGCTGAATCTCCGACGCTTACACTCAACGCTGACGCGGAGGTGGCGCTTGAGTTGGTATTGTCCGAGCGCCTGCGCTGAAAGCCACCAGGCTGATTTGTGCCAATGTACTGGTCGGAATTCATTACGATCGCCGTTGCTCACCTTCTGGCGGTAGCTTCTCCTGGGCCTGATTTTGCTGTGGTGCTGAAGCAGAGTGTGACAGGTGGAACCCGGCAGGGCATCCTGACCAGCCTCGGTGTAGGTGCAGGAATACTTATTCATGTCAGTTACTGTCTGCTGGGCATGTCGATTTTGTTTGCGCAATCTGACATGTTGCTCACCGCCATGAAATATCTGGCAGCGTCGTATCTGGCTTATCTGGGCGTGCAGACAATCTCGGCTTCAAGCCGCCATCGGCCGGCAGCTGAGAGTAACGGCGGTCGGGTGTCGTCTGTGGGGGCGTTCCGGCTGGGGTTTCTGACCAACGGGTTTAACCCCAAAGCAACTCTTTTCTTTCTGGCGCTATTTGCCGGAGTCATTGACAGTGAAACGCCATTGAGAATTCAGCTCTACTATGGCCTGTATATGTCAGCGGCCACGTTTATCTGGTTTGCGGTTCTTTCTGGATTGATCGGACAAGCACAAGTTCGCCAATTTGTTCTTCAATTTGGCCCATGGTTTGAGCGCGCCATGGGTGTCATCTTGCTGCTACTGGCGGTACAGATCGCGCTGATCAATGTCTGACATGCCTTGCCTTCGTTCCGGGCTTACCCAACTTCGTCTGTCTGCGGTATAGTACCGGCCATGAGTGAAAGCGCTTTTCCTGAAAAATTAGTCGACAAATTCGGGCGTCATGTGGACTACATTCGCCTGTCGGTTACCGATCGTTGTGATTTTCGGTGTGTCTACTGCATGACCGAAGACATGACCTTCATACCCCGAAGGGAAATACTGTCGCTGGAGGAGCTTTGTCAGGTTGCCACGGCATTCACTGAACTGGGTGTAAAAAAAATCCGCCTTACCGGCGGTGAACCGCTCGTGCGTACAGATGTCATGACACTGATTCAAAAATTGGGCGCGCTTCCGGGTCTACAGGAACTCCTGCTTACCACCAATGGCTCTCAATTGACAACCTATGCTGAACCATTAAAAAAAGCTGGAGTGAATCGGATCAATATCAGCATTGACAGTTTGCAGGCCGACCGCTTCCAGCGTATCTCCCGGGTCGGCAAGCTTGACAAGGTTTTGGCCGGAATCGATGCGGCGGTTGCGCAGGGGTTCGATCGCATCAGGCTGAACTCAGTGGTCATGAAGGGGTATAACGAAGACGAAGTTCTGGCACTCACTGACTTTGCCTTGGCTCGACATGTGGATATTGCGTTTATCGAAGAAATGCCGCTTGGTGAAGCGTCAGATCACGCCAGAGAAGATACCACCTGCAGTAATGCCTGGGTTCGTGCGCAGATAGAGAAGAAATATCAGCTGATAGACAGTCCGGCGCGGACAGCCGGCCCTTCCAGATATTCACAGGTGGCCGGTTATCACAGTCGAATTGGCTTTATATCGCCGGTGACCCACAATTTTTGTGAAGATTGTAATCGTGTTCGCATCACCGTTGAGGGCAGGTTGCTGTTGTGTCTGGGTAACGAGCATTCAGTTGATCTGCGAGCTATATTGCGGGATGGCTCGAAAGACATGGATGATCTGAAAAGAGCTTTGGTGGCAGCCATGGAAATTAAGCCCGAACGGCACCACTTTTACGACAAAGATCATGCGCAGCCGGTTAGGCTTATGAATATGACCGGAGGTTAATGTGAGCGATTCCAAAATAGCCCTTCCCCTTGCCGTGGTAACGGTCTCTGATACCCGAACGGAAGAATCGGATAAATCAGGCGGAGTTCTTGTGGGCTGCTTAGAGGAAGCAGGGCACAAGCTTCACAGTAAGCAAATTGTCAAAGATGATGTCTATCAATTGCGTGCCGAAGTTTCGCGTCTTATTGCGGATCCTGGGGTGAAGGGGGTCCTGATGACTGGCGGTACAGGCTTTACCGACAGGGACAATACCCTGAAAGCTATCCAGCCTTTACTGGAGCAGCAAATCGAAGGGTTTGGCGAATTGTTTCGTCAATTGTCTTACGAGGAAATCGGCACTTCGACGATTCAGTCCCGTGTATTTGCAGGTCTGTCAAACCGAACAATCGTATTTTGTCTACCGGGGTCTCCGGGAGCTTGTCGTACGGGATGGGAAAGCATTATTCAATACCAGCTGGATAGCACGCATCGGCCTTGTAACTTCGTGGACAAGCTAGTCGCTGACTGAACGGGGTGTTTCAGGGGCGCTTTGGTGGGGCTTGCCGGTGTCGTCGGCATTGTCCGGTAGGTCACAAATTGCTGGTCAGGCTGATCAGACGCTTCGTCCGTTGTGCCGGGGTGGCGGAAAAGCTGAGTTGTTTCTCGTTTTGCCAGAGGCAATATAAAAACACCGACTCGAGCAGGTTATCTCAAGTCGGTGTTTAGCTGTCGCGGCATTGACTAGTAAGGCCTTGCATAGAGCCTCCTTGTAGTTTTCTGGTTTAGACAGCGGCGTAGAGAATTGCAGCTGGTACGGCCAGCGCGGCGATGACGATCGCCACACTAATCACGGCTGCTTCTGCTACTGGCCGTGCTTCCTTAAGCATCTTACTCATGGTTTCCTCCTCCGGAGCGTTGGTGTTGTGTCACTGGCCGCTCCCTCTCCAGTGCGGGGCGCATCGTAACACACGGCTTTCCAAAAAGTAACAAAAATGTGTAATAAATACACAAAAAATCTCTCGTACTGGGGGGAGAAATGGTTTTGGTGAGAAAAAACCTTAATTATTTGTTTTTACAACAGCTAACAGTGAATTTTTAAACCATTTTACGGCTAATTCACCAGGGTATTTTTCAAAAAATTGCGTGAAAATGCGGAACGGAGCACTGGCAATAGTGCGGCAGCTGCTTGAATAAGTGTTACCTAATGTGGCAAATAATGGCTTATTAGGGGAGATGCCCTGACACTAGGAAGGTGGACTACTGCAATGGCCGCCTTTGTGGCTTGAGAGGCTGTTCCGGCTTGCTCGGAACTGAGCGCGGCGTACAATGCTTTCGTGAATTAGCACCGGTGCAGGCTTAAAATAAGGTCATGAGAGTCATCACATTTAATTGCAACGGCGTCCGAGCTGCGGCGAGAAAGGGTTTTTTCGAATGGCTCGCGCAATCGAATGCGGATGTCGTTTGCCTGCAGGAGACCAAGGCACAGGAATGCCAGCTGGAAGATCCAATTTTCCGGCCTGAGGGTTACCACTGTTTCTACTTTGATGCGGAGAAGAAAGGGTACGCTGGCACGGCGCTATTTACTCGGCAAAAGCCGCTCAAGATACGCAGAGGGACGGGCTTCCCCATCGCAGACACAGAGGGTCGTTACCTTCAGGCGGACTTTCCCAGCCTGAGCATTGCGTCGCTTTATCTGCCTTCAGGCTCTTCAGGCCCCGAACGGCAGGAGCGGAAATTGGCTTTTATGACGCATTTTGAAGCGCACATGCGTGGTTTGCGACGAAAACGGCGAGAAGCCATTATTTGCGCTGACTGGAACATTTGTCACAAACAAATTGATCTCAAAAATTGGCGCTCGAATCAGAAAAATTCGGGATTTCTCCCTGAGGAGCGAGCTTGGCTGGACACACTGTATGATGAAGTCGGCTGGAGCGATGCGTTTAGGTTGGTGAATCAGGAAGCGGATCAATACTCCTGGTGGTCAAACCGCGGCCAAGCCCGTGCCAAAAATGTTGGCTGGCGTCTGGATTATCAGCTGATCACTCCGGGCTTGCGTTCATCTGTCTTGGCTGCTGAAATTTATACAGCACAAAATTTCTCCGATCACGCGCCGGTAATTATCGATTATGCAGACCTTCTATCCTCATAGCGCGGTAATCAAGATATGAAAAAGATTGTATTCGCCTGTCTGTTGTTAATGTCCACTCTTGCTGATGCGCAACCACTGGTTGCAGTCATTGAAACCGAGCGGGGTGTGATGAAAGCAGAGTTGAATGACCGGGCCGCTCCGACCACCGTGGCAAATTTCGTGAACCTTGCCCTGCGAGGCTTTTATGACGGTTTGAGTTTTCACCGAGTAGAACGAAACTTCATGGCGCAGGGTGGAGATCCCAGGGCGGACGGAACCGGGGGTCCGGGTTACCAATTTTCGGGTGAGCTGTTGCTGAAGCACAACCGACAGGGTGTGCTGTCCATGGCGAATTCTGGCCCCGGCACCGATGGCAGTCAGTTTTTCATCACGCACCTGGCGACCCCACATCTTGACGGCAAGCACTCGGTTTTCGGGCGAGTCACTGAAGGCTTGCCGGTTGTTCTTCAAATTCGGCGCCGGGATAAAATTCTGAAAATCACTATTGAAGGGGATCCGAGCGAGCTGTTCAGGCGCCGTGAGCGCCAACTTTCCGAGTGGAATGCAGTGCTTGATCAGCAGTTTCCTGACCTTAGATCGGCATTTCTACCTCAGTAATTAAATTCGGTAGACAACGTCAATAAGCGCCGAAAGAAAACGCACGCCTAGATAGGGATTTTCCGGGCCACGGCCTTCTTGTAAAAATGCTGGTGGGTTAGCCCCTAGGGTGCTGAGGTAGACTCTGCTGCCTTGTCTTCGCGGGCTCCATCCTTTTCGATATCGTCGGTTTCAATATACTTTGCAAGCAAAGGCATCTGACCGACAACAAAGAGAAATGTCAGAACAAAATTGCCGAACACTTTAAATTGAATCCATAAAGCTTCGCTCAGGCCAAACGCGACGGCCAGATTGATTACGCCGAGAGCCACGAAGTAGCACACCCACAGGGAATTGAGCTTGATCCATAACTCCCGAGGCGCTGCCAATGTATGGCCCATCATGTGCTCAATAGCGGGTTTTTCTCCGAAGTAACGAGACAGCATAAAGATCAGGGCAAAAATCCAATTTACGATCGGGGCTTTCCACTTCAGAAAGTTTGTATCACGAAAAATAATCGTGGGAATGGTAAACAGCACTACAGCCGCGAGGGTAATCCACTGAAATTTGTCCAGTCTTCGCTGTGCCACAAACAGGCCACCGTAGACCAGCACAGAACTTGCGAGTAAAAACTCTGCCGCACTGAATATGCCACCAACGCTGTGCTGATAATTTGCCAGAGTAATGGTCCTCTCATCCATCGCCCAGACGGAGAAGAAGACAAACAGCGGGATGTAATCGATAAATTGTTTCATGCGGATTGTTGTCTGACCCTCGTGCTCTTAATCATAGTTGATTTGCAAAAAGGTGTCTGCTTTTGAGCATCAATATACTAGAATCGCGACTTTTCGGGTTAATGGCTCAAGCCAGAGCTCTCTTGCGGCTGTTTCTACATGGGTGAATTTCTTCAGGTACATGCGACGAACCCGGAGCCTCGCATTGTTCAGAGGGTGGCGAAATGTCTGTTGCAGGGCGGCGTGGTGGTTTACCCCACAGATTCAACCTATGCGCTGGGGTGCCATATAGGCAATAAAGCAGCGCTGGACCGCATTCGGCAGATACGCCGCCTGGACACCAAACATCATTTCACCCTGGTCTGTCGTGATTTATCGGAATTGTCGATCTACTCGCAGGTGCATAATAGCGCGTACAGGATCCTCAAGGCGTATACGCCCGGGCCCTACACGTTTGTCCTCAAAGCGTCCCCAGAGGTGCCTCGGCGTTTGAAACAGACCAAGCGCAAAACCATAGGGCTTCGAGTGCCTGACAATGCTGTCGCTCAGGCTATTCTGGCGCAAACTGGGGGGGCGATCATGAGTACCAGTCTCATCTTGCCGGATCAGCCCGAGCAATTGACCGACCCCTACGAAATGAGAATGAAGCTGGGCAAGACAGTTGACATGATCGTTGACGGCGGGGCTTGCTCCGTACAGCCGACGACACTTGTTGACTTAGTTGATGGCGTGCCCGAGGTGCTGCGCATCGGCAATGGAGATCCCAAGCCATTTCAATAGTGACGCGGCAGAAGACAGTGATTCAATTTATACTACGGACGTGAAAACGACAGGCATCTTGCCGGAAACGCTTGCAGGGATATCTGGGTGCCAGAATTAAGAGGAGTCTAACTTGTCGACAGTGAATTCGCAGCAGCGTGTCTTATCGGGAATGCGACCTACGGGTCGTCTGCATTTGGGGCATTACCATGGAGTGCTGCAAAACTGGATTAAGCTTCAACATGAGTATGAGTGCTTCTTCTTCGTTGCTGATTGGCATGCTCTGACAACCCACTATGGTGATGCGACCCTGTTCGAGGATAACGTCATTGAAATGGTGATCGACTGGTTGGCCGTAGGCGTCAATCCCGGGTCTGCGGCGCTTTTTGTCCAGTCCAAAGTGCCCGAGCACGCTGAGCTGCATCTGCTTCTTTCCATGATCACGCCCATGGGTTGGCTGGAGCGTGTCCCCAGCTATAAGGATCAGCAGCAAAAACTTCAGGAAAAAGAGCTCGATACCTACGGATTTCTCGGGTATCCGCTGCTTCAGGCTGCAGACATTCTCATCTACCGGGCGGGTTATGTGCCTGTGGGCGCTGACCAGGTAGCACACGTTGAGCTCACCCGGGAAGTTGCCCGGCGTTTTAATCACGTGTATGGGCGCGAGCCAGGGTTTGAGGAAAACGCTGAGGCGGCAATTAAAAAGATGGGAAAGAAAGCGGGGCGGCTTTATGTGCAACTTCGAACGGCCTATCAGGAGCAGGGAGATCATGAAGCGCTTGAGAAAGCCCGGGCTTTGCTTCAAGAACAGCAGAATATTTCCATCGGCGACCGTGAGCGTCTGTTTGGCTATCTTGAAGGCGGCGGGAAGGTGATCCTGTCCGAGCCTAAGTCGCTGCTCACGGAGTCATCGAAGATGCCCGGACTCGACGGTCAGAAGATGTCAAAGTCTTACGATAATACGATCAGTCTGCGAGAGCCTTTGGAGCAGATAAGCAAAAAGATCAGCACCATGCCGACAGACCCTGCGCGTGTGCGGCTTACTGATCCGGGTGATCCGGGAAAATGTCCGGTGTGGCAACTTCATCTGACTTATTCCGATCAGGAGACTAAAGAGTGGGTGACCCAGGGCTGTCAGAATGCCGGTATTGGTTGTCTTGAATGTAAGAAGCCAGTCATTGATGCCATTACGGCAGAATTGGAACCGATTCAGAAAGAAGCAGAGCAATTCGAAAACGATCGTGACCTGGTTCGCTCAATTCTTCTGGAGGGTGGCGAGAAGGCACGAGAATCGGCCCGTGAAACGCTTGCAGAAGTTCGTTCAGCAATGGGTCTCAGTGCCTGGCAGTAAGCTTGATGGTGTAGGCATTGCTTCGCAAGTGGAGTACCATAGGCCAAACCTGATTTGCGGCGGATTAACAGATTGACCACGACCGAACCGGAAGCGAAATCAGAACCCTCAGCACCTGAGGGGCAGTCTTCATCCCCTATAGAATCTTTGCCAGCTGCGGTTGGGGCCGATGACCGTCTGTCCGGGCCGACTCCGGAGCAAAAAGAGCTTCCGCTCGCCATCGTTGGCGGTGAGGCGATCACTGAAGTACCCAAAGACCTCTATATTCCACCTGATGCGCTGGAAATTTTTCTGGAGGCGTTTGAAGGGCCTCTGGATCTGCTTCTTTATCTTATCAAGCGGCAAAACCTCGATATTCTCGAAATCAATGTGTCGGACATTACTGACCAATACATGTCCTACGTTGACCTTATGCAGTCCAGCCAATTCGAGCTGGCAGCTGAGTATATGGTCATGGCCGCTATGCTGGCTGAGATCAAGTCCCGGATTCTGTTGCCCCGCCAGGAAGCAGAGGAGAAGGAAGAAGACGATCCGCGGATGCAGCTGATCAGGCGGTTGCAGGAATATGAGCGCTTCAAACAAGCAGCGGAAGACATCGACGCAATGCCCAGGTTAGACAGGGAAATCATGTTGGCGAGTGCAACACCACCTGAGATCGAGAGAGTCACGCCGGACCCGGAAGTCAGGCTAGAGGAAATTCTCCTGTGCCTGTCGCGCGTCCTGACTCGGGCAGACATGTTTGAGCACCACCACATTCAATTCGAAACTCTGTCGACCCGGGAAAAAATGTCGGAAATCCTGGACAAGGTCTCCGAGCATAAATTCATGCCGCTGGTTGCGCTACTGGTCAAAGCGGAGGGCAGGCTGGGTGTCGTTGTGACCTTTCTCGCCGTCATGGAATTGTTGAAAGATTCGTTGGTGGAGATCGTGCAGTCAGACCCCTTCGGCCCGATCCATATTAAATCTCGGGGTTAGTGAATTTTACATAGACTTCGCATGAGTGACGTAGACAACAAAGTTAAGATGATCGTTGAAGGTTGCCTTCTTGCCGCCGGAAGACCGCTGACTCTGGACAATATCATTGCAGTGTTCGAGAAAAGTGAGCAGCCCGACCGGGATGAACTGAAGCAGGTGATGCAGGCAATTTCTGAGGACTGTAATGATCGGGGATTTGAGCTGAAACAGGTTGCTTCAGGCTACCGGTTTCAGGTCAAGCAAGATCTCAGTGAGTGGGTCGCAAAGCTGTGGGAGGAGCGTCCTCCCCGTTACACCCGCGCGCTCCTGGAAACGCTGGCACTTGTTGCCTATCGCCAGCCTATCACCCGGGGTGACATCGAAGAGATACGGGGTGTCGCAGTAAGTGCGAATATCATACGCACACTTTTAGACAGAGAATGGATTCGGGTGGTCGGTCACAGAGACGTTCCGGGTAGGCCCGCCATGTTTGCGACAACCAAACAGTTTCTGGATTATTTCAATCTTAAAAGCCTGCAAGAATTACCACCGTTATCTGAGATCAAAGAGTTGTCTCAATCTGAGCAGGAGTTGGATCTCGCAGATGAACTGGCGCAGCAGCGAGTGATAGACCTGCCGGAGGAAGTTACTGACGAAGCGAGTTTCGAGCAGAGCGACGCGGAGCGCGCACAACTTCTGGCGGAGGAGGAAGCGCTCGAGTTGTCAAAAAAACCGCTTGATGAAATTCTCAGGATGGGAATGCCGGAAAGCCTTCTTGGCGAAGAAGCAGATTCCGATTCAGAGGACGAGGTGGTTCCGGAGCCAGCGACGCAGCCTGCCGAACAGCCTGCTGATTCAGAGCAGACCGCCGAAGGAACACCTGTTGCGCCAGCAGACGATGAGGCCGACGGCGATATCCTCGGTGCCTCACCGAGTAGAGAAGACCTTCCTGAATCTGAAAGATCCGGCCCGCATGATGATCATGATCTCGCCGGGGATCCGCAGGCGGTCACGGGGGGCGGGGTACACCCCGCACCCTCTGCAGCTGAGGCGGTGTCTGAAGACAGCGATGAGCCAGCAGCAGGGTCAGACTCTGACGAGCCGGTTGCGGGAGAGTAGTCGCTGGGAGAGGGCAGTCCCACCCGAGTTCTGAGAACATAGCAACACGGTTAGGTTACCCATGAGTGAAAAACTACAAAAGGTGCTCGCGCGCGCTGGCTTTGGGTCAAGGCGCGAGTTGGAGCGCTGGATTGCGGCAGGCAGGGTCAAGGTTAACGGCCAGATCGCGACCGTGGGTGATCGGGTAGACGATTCAGACAAAGTAACTGTCGACGGCAAACGCCTTGCTCCTCAGCAAAAAACACGGGATTCCCGCCGGGTTATTCTCTACAACAAGCCTGAAGATGAAATCAGCACCCGGAAAGATCCGGAGGGCCGACCGACGGTATTCGACAAGCTGCCACCGCTCAGGCACGGTCGCTGGGTATCGATTGGTCGCCTGGATATCAATACCAGTGGTCTGTTGCTCTTTACGACTGACGGGGAACTGGCCAATCGACTGACGCACCCCCGCTCACAAATAGAGCGTGAGTATGCGGTTCGAGTCATGGGTGAAGTGTCGCCGGAAATGGTGCAGGCGATGCATGCCGGGGTGATGATCGATGACCACCTGTGCAGATTTACCGACATCCAGCACTATGGCGGGGAAGGGATCAATCAGTGGTATCACGTTGTGCTGATGGAAGGTCGCAATCGGGAAGTCAGGAAGCTGTGGGAATCGCAAGGGCTGAAGGTGAGCCGCCTGAAACGGGTGCGGTTCGGTCCGATTTTCATACCGAGTTCAGTCAAGCGCGGGCAGTTTCAGGAGTTGGCTAAGCCGGAAATCGATAAGCTCGTGAAAATGCTTACATGACCCCTGCCGCAGTCTGTTTGCCTGTAAGCTTCTGTGTGATGTCAGCTTCCCGGGAGAACCTTCTCTTCTTGTTTTTGCTGGCTGAACTGACCTAAGTGCCCTCTACCGTGTTTAATGTGCTGGGGTCGAAATCCCTGGCATCCAATGCCTGCCCATGAATATGGGCGGCCTCAGGACCGAGCAGGTAGAGGTAGACGGGCATCAAACTCTCTGCTTCGGGCTGAGAGTGGGGGTCTTCGGCAGGATAGGCTGCCTGTCGCATCGCGGTTCTTGTACCACCCGGATTCAGGCTGTTAACCCGTATGTTCGAGGTTGAGGACAGTTCATCAGCCAGTGTTTGCATGAGACCTTCCAGCGCGAACTTGGAGACCCCGTAGCCACCCCAGTAAGCGCGGCCTTTCCGTCCAACGCTGGAAGAGATGAACAGCAGGCGGGCATCCTCAGAACGCTTCAGCGAAGGCATTGCGGCTTTTGTCAGATGAAAAACGGCGTTCAGGTTGACGTTGATCAACGTTTCCCAGTCGTTATCCGGGTAGTATTCGACCGGACACAGCGTCCCGAGCTGTGCAGCGTTATGGATCAGACCATCAATCACCGGAAAGTGCTTATCTAAAGAGTCAGCGAGGCCTGAGTAGTCCTCGGCTCTTGCCTTGGCGAAATCCATCGGATGAATTGTGACCTTGCTCGGGGATTTTTCTTCAATTTCGTCGAACAGCTGTTCCAGTTTTTCCTGATTGCGCCCCAATAGAAGCAACTCTGCACCGTGTTCAGCAAAGCAGATGGCATTAGCCCGGCCAATACCATCGCTGGCTCCGGTAATCAGAATTTTTTTGCCGGCCAGATGCTGGGAAGAAGGGTGATACTCGAACATATAAGAGGCCCTTTTTGTCTACTATCAGGCGAATTTTAGGGTATTCAGCAGAGGTAGCGCTTGTTCGGAAGACCTTAATATAAAGTCTGCTGGCCATTCTTCAACTTTTGCCTCAGCAGACAGGTAGCCATATGCGGCCGCGACAGCAATCACGTCCGCATTTTTGGCGGCTTGTATGTCGCGAATGTGGTCACCCAGATAGACAGTGCGTTCGGTGCTGCAGGACAGACGGTCGCAGGCTAAAAAGATGGGTTCGGGGTGGGGTTTCCGCTCGCTTACGTGGTCAGGGCAGATCAGAACGCCGCAGCGTGAGAGCAGATCCAGCTTGTCCAGCAGCTTTAGTGAATATATCTCGGGTTTGTTGGTGACAATCCCCCAAGGAATGCCGGCGGCTTCCAATTTTTCGAGCAGGCAGGAGAGTCCCGGGTAAAGAGTTGCCTCTGTATCAGACAATTGTTCGAGATACAAATTCAGCAGACGCTGATTCAGAGCGGCAAAGCGGTCGTCATGTTCCTCAATGCCGAACCCGAGTTTAACCAGAGCGCGAGCGCCGTCTGAGACGGTCTGCTGAATCCGCAAGTCAGTCACTGGCGGCTGGTTATTCTCTGTGGTAAGTCGGCTTAAAGTCTTAACAAAATCCGGTGCGGTATCAATGAGTGTGCCGTCAAGGTCGAACAACACGCATTCGATGGAGGTATCTAATTCCATGACTAAGCCGCGGGTTTTTCGTAGCAGGCCAGATAATTCACATCCAAGCTGTTTTGCAGAAAATATTTTTTGGTCAGAGGGTTGTAGCCCATACCGATTTGATCTCTGAGGGTGAGATGGGCTTGCCGGGACCAGGTGGCCAGTTCTGAGGGTTTGATCAGCTTGGCGTAGTCGTGCGTTCCCCTGGGCAACAAATTCAACAGATACTCTGCGCCGATAATGGCAAACAGATAGGATTTCGGGTTTCGATTAATGGTAGAAAAAAAGACCAAGCCGCCCGGTTTGACGAGTCGCTGGCAGGCGGCAACCACCGATGAGGGGTCCGGCACGTGCTCGAGCATTTCAAGGCAGGTAACCACATCAAACTGTGCCGGTTGAGCTTCTGCAAACTCTTCTGCTGTGCTGTCCAGATAGGATATGTCCAGCTGGCTCTCAAGCAAATGCAGCTTCGCGACCGACAGCGAGGCTTCAGCTTTATCGATCGCGGTGACTGTTGCGCCATGGTGGGCCAGTGCTTCGGCCAGGATGCCTCCACCGCAACCGATGTCCAGAACCCGCTTCTCCGCCAGATTGATGTGCTGGCTGATGTAATTCACCCTGAGAGGGTTGATATCGTGCAGCGGTTTGAATTCGCTGTTTGGATCCCACCAGCGAGAAGCGAGAGCCTCAAACTTGCGGATTTCAAGATCGTCGACGTTTTTCATTGACTACAACCTGTGGCTTACTGAGACAAAAATTGGCCCTGCCAATATTGTGCCCGGTCCCTGATTAACGACAGATCAAGGGTTTGCAGTTCACCATCTGTCAGCAGGGGCGTTCCGCCTACCCAAACGTGGCTCACGTAACTGCCATTACTTGCATAGACAAGATGTGAAAGCGGATTATTGACCGGCGTCATGCTAAGTGGGGCGAGTGAAACCGCGCAGACATCTGCGTACTTGCCTATTTCTAGGCTGCCAATCTCGTTATCAAGCCCGAGTGCCTTGGCCCCATTTAAGGTCGCAATTTCCAGTGCCTGTTGCGCGTTCACCGCAGCGGCGTCCTGGGCGACTGCTTTGGCGATCATTGCCATCAGATGCATTTCACCAAACATATCCAGATCGTTGTTGCTTGCTGCGCCATCCGTCCCCAGGGCCACATTCACTCCCTGTTTCAGGAGTTGATCGACCTGACAAAAACCGCTGGCCAGTTTCATGTTTGAGGAAGGGCAGTGGATAACACTGGCGCCGTGCGTGGCAAGCAACGTGATTTCTTCTGGCAGTAGTTGCGTTGCATGCACACAGAGCAGCCTCGGGCTGACAATGTCAAGATCCCGCAGTCTTTGCAGGGGGCGCCGTCCATCGGTGGCTTCTGCGTCAGCGACCTCCTGCGCATTTTCATGAAGATGCATATGGATCGGCACGTCCAGTTCCTCGGCCAGCGCGGCAATCCGTGTGAGCGGTTCATCCGACACGGTATAGGGTGCGTGCGGCCCAAAGGCAGTGCTGATCAGGTCGTTTGATCGATAATCGTCATGGATTTGTGTGGCTTTGTTGATATATTCATCTGCGTTCTGAGCCCACGCGGTCGGAAAATCGAGCACCGGGCTGGCCAATTGCGCCCTCATGTTCGTTTCATGTGCGACCGCTGCAACCTCGTCTGCATAAAAATACATATCCGCGAAACAGGTTGTGCCGGTCGAAATCATTTCAGCCAACGCCAGCATGGCACCGTCGCGGACGAATTCTCTGTCTACGTACTTGCTTTCCAAAGGCCAGATTCGGGTCTCCAGCCACTCCTGAAGCGGAATGTCATCAGCCAGTCCGCGAAACAGAGACATTGAGATGTGACCATGTGCATTGACGAAGCCCGGCATCAGGACATGATTGGGCAGGTTGATGCTCTTTTTGGCGCGGCAGTCACTGATGTCGCAAGACGGGACGATACCGGTGATGCGTTTGTTGTTCACAACAAGGGCGTGATCTCTGAGAATCTGTCCGCGGGGAGTAACGGGTATCACGTAAGCGGCCTCAATGATGAGGTCGGCTTCGGCTTGGTTAGTCGGGTTCAATGCTCAAACCTCCCTGTTTTTTGAGCCTGGATGAGGGATTCATGCAGCGGAAACAACGTCGAGATTATAGCGCTTTGCAACGAAAAACGCGCGCTTCGGATTACGCTTTTAGCTGAGCGATAAGCTACTGAAAACTATAGTGTAATTATTGTCAAAAAACCGGCGAAACAGTGTCAATCAGGGATGCGGATGTGGTATCATAGTGGCACATTTGAGCGGTTCCTGGAGCCTCTCGCATCAGGCGATACGGGGCAAAAGTTCCGATAATAAAAACGGCTTACCGGGGTGTTGAAAAAACCGTTTGTACCGTGCCGATCTGTCGGCCGCAAATGATGTCTCAGTGTTCATTGAGCGGTGCAAGCCGCCAAAACTGAGTCAGCCGCCTCCTTGTTTTAACAGACGCGTTCAAAGCGTAAATTGCTAGGGAATCTCTAAAGCATGTCTGAATTTGCCAAACAGGTGTCTCCGGTCGCACTTGAAAGTGAGATGCGGGAATCCTATCTCGCCTATGCCATGAGCGTAATTGTAGGGCGGGCTTTGCCGGATGTCAGGGACGGATTGAAGCCTGTACATCGCCGGGTGCTGTTTGCGATGAATGTGTTGTCGAACGACTTCAACAAGCCCTATAAAAAGTCCGCTCGCGTCGTCGGCGATGTGATTGGTAAATATCACCCCCATGGTGATAGCGCAGTCTATGACACGATTGTGCGAATGGCGCAGGATTTCTCGTTACGCTATCCCTTGGTAGACGGGCAGGGCAATTTCGGTTCTATCGATGGGGATGCTGCCGCAGCCATGCGATACACCGAGATTCGTATGGCAAGGATTGCTCATGACCTGCTGGCGGATCTTGATAAAGAGACAGTTGATTTTTCTCCGAATTATGACGGCACCGAAGACATTCCCGATGTGTTGCCCACCCAGATTCCCAACCTGCTGGTTAACGGTTCGTCCGGTATTGCGGTTGGGATGGCAACCAATATTCCTCCGCACAATTTGCGCGAAGTTATCAGCGGAGCGATTGCCCTTCTTGATGATCCTGACTGCGAAATAGATGCGTTGATGGAGCATATCTCGGGGCCGGATTTTCCAACTGCCGGGATTATCAATGGTAAAGCGGGAATCATACAGGCCTATCGGACCGGCCGGGGGCGCATTTACGTGCGCGCCAAGGCCGAGATTATTGAGGATGAGAAAAGCGGTAAGCAGACCATCGTAGTCACTGAGATTCCCTATCAGCTGAACAAGTCAAAGCTGATCGAGCGAATTGCAGAATTGGTCAAAGAGAAAAAGCTCGAAGGCATTACTGAACTCCGAGACGAATCAGACAAGGATGGTCTGAGGATTGTCATCGAATTACGGCGCGGAGAAATCGGCGATGTTGTGCTCAACAATCTCTACGCTCAGACCCAGATGCAATCTGTGTTCGGCATTAATATGGTGGCTCTTGTTGATGGACAGCCGCGCCTGCTGAATCTGAAGGAAGTCCTTGAGTCTTTTCTCAGGCATCGGCGCGAGGTGATCTCTCGCAGAACGACCTATCTGTTGCGTAAGGCCCGGGAGCGGGGTCACGTCCTGGAAGGTCTTGCTGTGGCGTTAGCTAATATTGATGCAGTGATCGAATTGATCAAAACCTCCCCTTCCGCCTCAGAAGCCAAAGAAAAGCTGGTAGCGCGAGCCTGGAATTCCGCCAGCGTACTCGAAATGCTCGGCGAAGCCGGCCCGGATGCCTGCAGGCCAGACGGCTTGGATGCGTGCTATGGGCTCAACGGGGGAGACTATATGCTCTCCCCTGAGCAGGCACAGGCAATCTTGGATTTACGACTGCACCGGCTGACAGGTCTTGAGCATGAGAAGCTCATTAATGACTATAAAGAGCTGCTCAAGCAAATTGCCGATTATCTCGACATCCTCGGGCATGAACCGCGCCTGCTCTCTGTGGTCAGGGAAGAGCTGGAAGCGGTCAGTTCAGAATATGGCGATGACCGGCGCACTGAGATTATCGGTTCTCAGCAGGATCTTACGGTTGAGGACCTGATTTCGGAAGAAGACCGTGTCGTGACCATATCCCAGGCCGGATATGCCAAGACCCAGCCGCTGGCGGACTACACTGCACAGCGTAGAGGGGGGATGGGGAAAGCGGCGGCGAGTGTCAAAGATGAAGACTTTGTTGAGCATTTGCTGATAGCCAATACGCACGACACACTGCTGTGCTTTAGCAGCGTTGGTAAGGTGTACTGGATCAAGGTCTATCAAATACCGGTAGCAAGTCGGACCTCCAGGGGCAAGCCTCTGGTCAATCTGTTGCCTCTAGAGGACGATGAACGTATTACCAGTATGTTGCCGGTGAGCGAGTACACCAATGAGCACTTCGTATTCATGGCAACGTCAAATGGAACAGTGAAAAAGACCGCGCTGACCAACTTTGCGCGCCAGCGAAGTGTGGGGCTGCGGGCGATTGAGTTGGACGAGGGTGATGAACTGGTTGGGACTGCCATCACCGACGGTGAACAGGACGTGATGTTGGTCAGCAGCAGCGGGAAAGCCATCCGGTTTTCTGAGGCCGATGTCAGGCCGATGGGCCGAACTGCGAGAGGCGTACGCGGGATCAAAATGAGCGACGGGTTCCGCATGATCGCGCTGATTATTCCCGATTCAGATCAGTGCATTCTGTCGGTGAGTGAAAATGGGTATGGTAAGCGCACCAGAAGCGATGAATTTCCCGTATATGGCCGCGGTGGTCAGGGGGTCATTGCGATGCAGGCGAGTGACAGAAACGGGCCGATTGTTGGTGCTGCCCAAGTCGCTGACGGCGATGAGATCATGCTTATCTCAGATAAAGGTACGCTGGTGCGCACGAGGGTTGATGAAGTTTCGGTTCAGGGAAGAAATACTCAAGGGGTGCGTCTGATAAGGCTGAAAGACGGTGAGAAACTGGTCGGCCTGGAAGCCGTTCAGGATCCTGAGGAAACGCTGTCGGAAGTCCATGAGGCAGAAGACTCGCAGCCCGCAGCGGAAAATCGTGAATCGGACGATGCCGGGGACGCTCAAGGGTAAGCTGACCTCGGCTTCTACCGAAGTGCTAGCTCGTTAAGACATCCGCGCGAGAGTCATTAGCTGTCAGCTCAGACGTAGATTCTTTTCCGCTAATTTACAGAGACTCCCAAGATTCTAACCATTCTCCGGCCAGTATGACTTACAAGCCTCAAAAAATTGCTTACCTCGGCCCGCCAGGGACTTTTTCGCAGGCTGCCGTGATCGGCCGTTTTGGGGCTGAGTGCGAACAGCTTGCCTGCAGTACTATCGACGATGTCTTTGCCGCTGTGGCGCAGGGCCAGGCCGACTGTGGTCTGGTGCCGATTGAAAACTCCACTGAGGGCCCGGTTAATAACACGCAGGACTGCCTGATCGAAACTGAGCTGTCGATTGTCGGTGAAGAAGTAATCAATATTGAGCATAACCTGCTCGTGCCAAAGCAGGCGGCGCAAATGACCGTGAAGGTCATTGCCTCTCATAAGCAGTCATTGGCGCAATGCCGGAACTGGATTCGGAGCAATTGCCCTGAGGCTGAACTGCTCGAGTGCACGAGCAATGCAGAGGCCGCGAGCCGTGTTAGCGAAGATGGCGGCATAGCGGCCATTGCCGGGAATCTGGCAGCAGAAGCCTATAATCTCAATATTCGGGCTCGCGGTATTCAGGACAATCAAGATAACAGAACACGATTCGTTGTGTTGCAGCAGGCGAGAGCGGCTCCTTCAGGGGTCGATAAAACCAGTATTCTGGTGTCTACCCGCAACGAACCGGGGGCGCTGTTTCGGTTGCTCGAGCCTTTCCAGCAGCTGCAGATCAGTCTGTCGAAAATTGATTCACGCCCGTCGAAGAGAAAGGCTTGGGCCTATGTCTTCTTTATTGATTTTGAAGGTCATGTGGACGACCAGAAAATCGCGTTGCTGTTTGACAGACTGAAAACCTGCACGGAAGAGATCAAAGTTCTCGGGTCTTATCCAGCCTTTAACCAGGCGACACCGGACAGCACAAATAACCTCTCAGGGGCGCCGGCGAGGATCAGTCAGAACGGGCCGGAGGAGCCTCAGCTTGCTCTGCTGAAGAGTCAAACAGTAGCGGTTATCGGGCTTGGGATGATCGGTGGCAGCATCGCGCTGGGTCTTCGCAGGAAATTTCCGGAGCTCGACATCCTCGCGGCAGATCCCGACAAGCACGCCCTGAAGCGCGCGAGAAATGAGGGGACTCTGACCGGCGCAGGCAGTGCCGAAGAGGTTATTGCTGCTGCTGACCTTGTTGTCCTCGCCATGCCTCCGCTGGCTATTCCGGAGTACCTGACCCTGTTGCAGAAGCATGGCAAGCCCGACGCGGTATTTACCGATGTCGGTAGTGTCAAATCTCATGTCCTGGCCAGCCTCGCTGACCACGAAGCCAGCCTTACAGCCCGGTTTGTCCCAGGGCATCCGATAGCTGGTTCGGAAAAAAGTGGTTATGTGTCGGCAAAATCCGGGCTGTTCGAAGGGCGCCGTGTCATTTTGACCCCGCACGCAGACAACACAGCATCAGCAGTGGCGGAAATTCATCTGATGTGGCGGGCACTGGGCGCAGAGGTCTTGGGAATGGGGCCTGAGAGGCACGATGAAGTGCTTGCTGCAACGAGTCATCTTCCTCATCTGCTGGCCTATTCAATCGTTGATCTGCTACTTCATCAGGATGCCAGCGAAGAGGTGTTTCGTTATGCGGCAGGAGGATTTGCCGATTTCAGTCGCATTGCTTCAAGCAATGCACAGATGTGGTCGGATATTGCTGTCGCTAACGCAGACGCAACGGCGGCTATCCTGACACAGTACATCGAATACCTCGAAGACTTAAAGCAACTGGTCGTGCGCCGGCAGGGGCAGGACTTAAAGTTCCTCTTCCAGCGGGCAAAAGACACAAGGGACAATTTCATCGTTCATCAGCAGGACTTATCACGAGCAACGGCAATGACTAATGACGCGAAAAGCTACCGGCTCAGGCCCGGTGGCTCAATCTCTGGAGCCCTCAGGGTCCCGGGGGACAAATCAATGTCACACAGAGCGGTAATCTTTGGCTCGCTCGCAAAGGGCGTGACCCGGGTAGAAGGTTTCCTCGAAGGCGAGGACGCCATGAATACCGTGGCAGCCTTCAGAGAGATGGGTGTCACGATCGTCGGACCAGATTCCGGAAAACTGACGATATACGGGGTTGGCATGCAGGGATTAAAAGCGCCGCGGGCTCCCCTTTATATGGGAAACAGCGGGACGGCCCTGCGGTTATTGGCGGGGCTGCTGGCAGCTCAGCCATTTGAGTCGCGTCTGACCGGCGATGAATCCCTGAGCGCGCGGCCTATGAACCGGATTGTGAAGCCGCTAACAGACATGGGGGCGACTATCGAGATGACTGCCGCTGGCACTCCGCCTTTGCAGATCAGCGGTGCTGATTTGAAAGGGATTGACTATGACATGCCGGTCGCCAGCGCCCAGGTTAAGTCCAGTTTGCTCCTGGCCGGACTCTTTGCTGAGGGGACGACCCGGGTGACTGAACCGGCGATCTGTCGGGACCATACTGAGCGGATGCTCCGCGGTTTTGGCTATGAGCTTGAGGGGGGCTATCCGGAACCGGACGTCTCGCTCTACGGTGGTGGCTCGCTGCGAGCAACAAGCATCGATGTGCCGGCGGATATCTCTTCTGCCGCCTTCTTTCTGGTGGCAGCGGCCATTACGCCCGGTGCGCGGCTGACCCTTCACCATGTCGGTGTCAATCCGACGCGAACCGGCGTGCTTGAGATTCTCAGACAAATGGGCGCCGATCTGAGTCTCGAGAGTGAATGTGAGGTGGGCGGTGAGCCAGTAGCTGACATCAGCATTCGTTATGCCCCATTGGCCGGTATCGAGATCGATCCCGCTCTGGTGCCTCTCGCAATAGATGAGTTTCCGGCGCTGTTTGTTGCTGCGGCCTGCGCTGATGGGCGAACAGTGCTTCGGGGCGCTGAAGAGCTGAGGGTCAAGGAGAGCGACCGCATTGAAGTCATGGCAACCGGATTGCGGCAATTGGGGGTCAGCGTGGAGACCTTTGAAGACGGCATTGCCATTGACGGCGCGTCAGTACTGGGTGGAGCGACAATTGACAGTCACGGAGATCACCGAATCGCGATGGCATTCGCGGTGGCGTCACTGCGAGCGGAATCCGAAATCACTATCAAGCAATGTCAAAACGTGGCGACATCATTTCCTGGTTTTGTGGCTATCGCAGCTCAAGCCGGACTTAATATAGAAGAGATAAATGATTGAATAATATAGATATTCCGGTCATTACAATCGACGGACCGTCAGCGACTGGCAAAGGAACACTGGCGGCCTCGCTCGCGGCTCACCTCGATTTTCATCTGCTTGACAGTGGATCGCTCTATCGGATTCTGGGTGTGGCAGTTGCCAGAGCCGGTTTGAGTCTCGATGAGCCCGAAGTGATCGCGCAATTTGCTCGGAATCTGGACATTCAATTTGGTCTGCATGGTGCCGGCAGCGTTGCGCTTGATGGAGAAGATGTCTCCATTGTGATTCGAACCGACCTTGGCAGTGATATGGCTTCAAAAGTAGGCGCCATTCCGGCCGCGCGGGAAGCGCTGCTCGACCGACAATTGGCTTTTCGGCAGAGCCCCGGTTTGGTTGCGGACGGCAGGGACATGGGAACCGTGGTGTTTCCCGACGCATGTGCGAAGTTCTTTCTCACTGCCAGCACCGAGGCGCGCGCGCAAAGGCGCTATAAGCAGTTGTTAGATAAGGGAATTGATGCTATATTCCCCGCCCTTTTGCGGGAGCTCGACGAGCGCGATAAGCGCGATCGCAGTCGCTCGGTTTCTCCGATGCAGCCTGCCGGCGATGCAATCGTGATTGACACCACGGAGCTGGACCGCTCAGAAGTCATGGAGCAGGTTCTCGGATGGGTTACGGCAGCGCTCTCGCGCGAATCCTAACCGAGTTTCGCAAAACTGTTTTTGGTATCTCCGCATTACCTGTACCAGTCTGGTGCGCGGAGATGTTTTTGTAATAACCCCTTGGTGACTGGACCACGGGAGAGGTTAGCAAGCGTTTCAAATTTTCTAGAAAACATTTGCAACCATCTGATTTAATGGAAAATATTAATGAGCGAGAATTTTGCAGAACTATTTGAACAAAGCCTGAAACAAGTCGACATGACGCCCGGTGCCATCGTCACCGGCACCGTGATCGACATAGACAGTGACTGGGTCACCGTCCATGCAGGGTTGAAATCAGAAGGGGTCATACCCCGCAATCAGTTCCTGGATGAGCAGGGAAATCTCGCTCTGGCAGTCGGTGATGAAGTCAAAGTCGCGCTAGAGACAGTGGAAGACGGCTTCGGTGAAACCCGCCTATCGCGAGAGAAGGCGAAACGCGCCGAATCCTGGATGGAGTTGGAAGCTGCGCATGAGAAAAATGACATTGTTACCGGCGTGATCAACGGCAAAGTCAAGGGCGGTTTCACGGTCGACCTTAACAACATCAGAGCATTCTTGCCCGGGTCTCTGGTCGATGTAAGACCGGTTCGCGATACGCTGCATCTCGAGGGGCAGGAACTGGAGTTCCGCCTGATCAAACTGGATCGAAAGCGCAATAACGTGGTGGTATCGCGCAGAGCAGTGCTGGAGTCTGTCAGCAGCGAAGAACGTGATGCGCTGCTCGAAAAGCTGCAGGAAGGTATGTCGGTTAAGGGCATTGTCAAGAACCTCACCGACTATGGCGCGTTTGTTGATCTCGGAGGCGTGGACGGCTTGTTGCATATCACGGATATGTCGTGGAAGCGGATCAAGCACCCGAGTGAAATCGTCAACGTCGGTGACGAGATCGATGTAAAAGTGCTCAAGTACGACCGCGAGCGCAATCGCGTCTCCCTCGGTCTCAAGCAACTGGGAGAGGATCCCTGGGTTGCTATCAAGGCCCGCTATCCGGAGCATTCAAGGGTCAAGGCTGTTGTGACCAATCTAACCGATTACGGCTGTTTTGCCGAATTGGAAGAAGGGGTTGAGGGCCTGGTCCATGTGTCAGAAATGGACTGGACAAACAAAAACATCCACCCTTCCAAGGTAGTTCAGTTAGGCGATGAGATCGACGTCATGGTGCTGGACATTGATGAAGAGCGTCGCCGGATATCGCTCGGTATCAAGCAGTGTTTCCAGAATCCTTGGGACGGTTTTGCCGAAAGATTTCAAAAGGGTGACAAGATTTCCGGCAGCATTAAGTCAATCACCGACTTTGGTATTTTCATTGGTCTTGACGGCAATATAGACGGACTCGTTCACCTGTCTGACATTTCGTGGGATGAGGCGGGGGAAGAGGCTGTTCGCAACTACACCAAGGGCGATGAGATCGAAACGGTTATCCTGTCGATAGACCCGGAGCGCGAGAGAATCTCGCTGGGTATCAAGCAGCTGGAAGAAGATCCCTTTACGGACTACGTCGGTCAGTTCGAAAAAGGCAGTATCGTCAAGGGTACTGTGGTGTCGGTAGATGCCAAGACGGCAGTTCTGACCTTGGCTGATGGCGTTGAAGGTATCCTGCGCGCGTCAGAAATCAGTCGTGACAAGGTCGAGGATGCCCGCAATGCCTTGAAAGAGGGTGAAGAAGTCGAGGTTAAGGTGGTCAGTGTTGACCGGAAAAACCGAGCGCTCAGCCTGTCTATCAAAGCGATCGAGATTGACGATGAAAAAGCAGCGATTCAGGAGCATAAGAACTCCGATGCCGCTGACGTCTCACCGGGAACCATCGGTGATTTGATTAAGGCTGAAATGGATAAAAACTAGTTGTTACAAGAGTTTACGTTCTGATAGTCTAGGCTGAAAAGCCGGCCATAACAGCAGAGCCGGCGACCGGGGCAGGAGGATAACAATGACGAAGTCTGAGCTGATTGAACGCATTGCGGAAAAACAAACTCAGTTATCCTCCAAGGACGTCGAGTTGGCGGTGAAAGCAGTGCTTGAATATATGTCTCAGGTATTGTCTGACGGTGGCCGGATTGAGATTCGAGGTTTCGGCAGTTTCTCACTGCACTATCGGGTACCGCGGATCGGGCGGAATCCGAAGACCGGTACTCCCGTTGCTCTGAGTGGAAAATACGTACCCCATTTCAAACCCGGAAAGGAACTCCGAGACAGGGTGAACGAAAGCATGCTCAGTGAGAGCGCGCCGAGTGAGAGCTTTTTCTGACGTCGGCAACGCCCTGGTTCGATTTCTCTCAGTTCAGCCAGAGCTGTCAGCTCTGGCTGATCAACCGGCAACCGTCAAAGCACGGTTCGACCCAAGCCAAGTATGTCCGTTCCATGCGCTCCCTGCTCTGTAATTAGTGCGTAAAGCTTCAAGCCATGCGAAATTTAAGCAACTTGCTGTCTGGATTTGTTCTGCTGTCAGTTTTTGTCGCTGCAATCACATTCACCTACTTCAACACCGATTCAGTCACTATCACTTTCGGTACTCTCGTCTTCGCTCCGCGGCCGGTTTCGGCCTGGATAATCGGAGCGTTTGTACTTGGGGGAGCGTTAGGTTTGCTCCTGGGGCTGAATGTCTTCTCTCAGCTCAAATCAAGAGCCAAGCTTAAGCGCATGACTAAAGACCTTGAAAACGCCCGTCGGGAGGTTGAGCAACTGCGTAATTTGTCTTTGCGGGATCTCGACTAGATGGAGGGAGTTGCTCTTTACGCGCTGCTGCTGATCGCGATCTGTATAGGCTGGTTGCTCGGACGATCTGGTTCACGTTCCATAATATTCCGGCCACGGCAAACGAGGGATATTTTTCACGAATATTTCGCCGGGCTGAATTACTTGCTCAACGACGAGCCCGATGAGGCGATTGATACCTTCATTAAGGCTTTGGAAGTCAACGGAGAAACCGTGGAGACGCATCTTGCGCTTGGTGCGCTGCTCAGGCGAAGAGGGAAGGTCGATAAAGCCATTAAAGTGCATCAGGCGTTGTTAGCCCGTTCAGGTTTGGAGGCGTCGCTGGCAGATGCAGCGCGCCTTCAGCTTGCAAAGGACTACATTTCCGGGGGGCTTCTCGACAGAGCGGAGCGCCTACTGAAAGAGCTCGCGCAGGGAAAGTCTGAAGGGAAATGGGAAGCCCTTCCGCTTCTTGTCAGTATTTATCAGCTGGAAAAAGAGTGGCACCGTGCGATCACCTGTACAAAAGAATTGCTCTCACATTCAGCGTATCGACGCAGCGCAGAATGGAATGCGCGGATGGTGCACTATCACTGTGAAATAGCGGAGGGGCTGCTTGTCGAAGGGCAGTTGGGTGAAGCTCGTCAGCAGCTGCGAAGAGGGGGCCGGTTTCAACGTCACCATCTCCGGGCGAGTTTATTAACGGCGAGGCTTGAGCATGAATCCGGTAATTGCAATGGTGCTATTCGGGAATGCAGGCGCATCGCGGAACACAGCCCAGAGTTTCTCCCAGAGTTGGTGGATGTGATGGCGGCCAGCTATTCCGAGCTTGGCCGTTCAGGTGAGTTGATTCAGGTTCTCGATGGTTTCCTTGATAAGGAGGCGAACCCGGTTGCGCTTCAGCTTATCTCCCGACTCATTGCTGAAGCTGAGGGCGCTGACAGGGCGATTCAATATATTCGCCGTCATCTTGCTGCACAACCTTCGCTTGCAGGAGTCGCTCAGTTGCTGGAACTAGAGGTGGAAACCAATCAATTCGACCCCGCAATGCTCAGCGATATTGAAAAGATTCGTGAGGTGCTGCTGGCTCATCTGGCTAAGCAACCCGGTTTCCGGTGTGGCTACTGCGGCTACGAAGCGAGGCAGCTGTACTGGCTTTGTCCCGGGTGTCACAGGTGGGATAGTATCCAGCCAAAACTTGAGAAGGGGCGCTGACGGTTACCAGAGTCCGAGATCGCGCACAGCGGCGTTGGATCTTACCGCTAGCCATCCTTTACTGCAGGCGTTTGTCCGTTTTATGAGCGTCACATGCTACACATACAGGGGGTTCACTTGACTGAAAAGAGAATAATAATTGCTCTGGATTTCCCGACCGCTGCTGCGGCTGAGCAATTCTTGTCCGGACTAGATCCCGCAAGCTGCAGGGTTAAAATTGGCAAAGAGCTCTTCACAGCTGCGGGGCCAGATTTTGTCAGGCGCGTGGTCGCTATGGGCTTTGATGTCTTTCTTGATCTCAAATTTCATGACATCCCGAATACCGTAGCAGGGGCTGTCAGGGTCGCTGCTGAGCTGGGCGTCTGGATGATAAACGTTCATGCATCCGGTGGGGTCGCTATGATGAGCGAGGCCCGGGAGGCGCTCGAAGTCGTTTCCGGCACCCGGCCGTTGCTGATTGCGGTGACCATCCTGACCAGTCTGGCCGAGGACGATCTCACCAGGCAGGGGATTTCGTGTAGTCCGGCAGAGCAGGTGATTCGCCTGGCGGAGATGACGTCGGAAGCGGGGCTGGATGGGGTAGTTTGCTCAGCCGCTGAGACGCCCTTGCTGCGGGAGCGGTTCGGCGACAGATTCGCCTTGATTACACCGGGTATCCGGCGAACGGAAGACGCCAGAGGAGATCAAAAAAGGGTGGTTGGCCCGGCTGAAGCAGTGGCCATGGGCAGCACTTATCTGGTGGTGGGAAGGCCGATAACTCAGGCCACGTCTCCCGCGCAGGCTCTTCGGGAATTTAATTCAGCCGCTGCTGGCGATTGCTGAATTTCCGACTACGCTTGACAAAGGAGGTTGGTGCCTCCGTTTGAAATTCTAATGACTGATAAGGATATTGGTATGAAGACTCTGACAGATATTAGGGCCTTGAGCCTGATCACATTTTGCTTGCTCGGTACACTGCTGTTGCCCTCGCTGTCGACTGCAGCGGAAGGGCCTCAGCAAACCACCGAACAAGTAATGCAGCTTGACATAAATACAGCAGATGCTGCGACTATTGCGGCAGCCCTGACCGGTATCGGGCCGGCTAAAGCCAAGGAAATTGTGGCTTACCGGGAAATGTTTGGGAGCTTTCGTGCACTAGAGGAATTGCTGGCAGTTCCCGGTATCGGGGCAGCGACCTTGGAGAAAAACAGCGGCAGGATTCTTATCACTGACGACTGAAATTGGTTGCTTCGGGCGCTCTGGATAACACCTTGGCGCCCGAAATATTAAAATTTTTTCGCGAGATTCACGCTATAATTGACCGCTGAATCGTGTTGGCGTCAAGGTCAGCTGTTATGAATACCCTGGTTTTGCTGGCAGTGAGCTTTGGGACCGCGGTCATGCTGACTGGTCTGCTGAGAACAGCTGCACTACACATCGGTTTCCTTGATAAGCCGGTGGCTCGATCGTCGCATTCCATACCGACACCCATCGGCGGTGGACTGGCGCTCGTATTGCCTGTTTTTGTCGCCTCTACGTTCATTTTTTACGCGGGTCAGCTTGAAAAGGGGCTTTTCCTGTCGCTTTTCGGCGCCTACGCCGTCGCCATAGTGGGCTTGATCGATGATCTGAAAAATGTGCATGCCATGTGGCGGATTCCTCTGCATTTTGGCGCTGCGCTCTGGTCGCTATTCTGGCTGGGTGAAGTCCCCGCGCTTGATTTTGGCTTCTTCACACTTCTTAACCAGTCTGTTTTATTTGTCCTTGCCCTTGTGGCCCTGGTCTGGCTGACCAATCTGTTCAATTTCATGGACGGTATTGATGGCCTGGCCGGCGCAGAGCTGATGTTTGTGACCGGCTTTTCGCTGGTAACAGGCATCAGCGGGATAGAAAGCGGCGGATCTGTACTGTTCACCGTAGCATGCGCCTCAGCGGCCGGGTTTCTTGTCTGGAATTGGCATCCTGCGCGAATTTTCATGGGTGATGTAGGGAGCAGTTTTGCGGGCTTTTTCATCGGTTTGATGGCGTTATTCACTGTGCAGGCCGGTGTCATGACCTATTGGACATGGCTGATTTTATTGGCGACTTTTGCGGTAGATGCGACCTTGACTCTGGCTTGCAGGTTCTGGCGCGGTGATCGCTGGTTCGAAGGGCACAATACTCATGCGTATCAACATGCCGCCAGAAAATTCCAGAGTCACCGTAAAGTGACGATAGCCACTATACTGGTTAACCTCTGCTGGTTGTCCCCGCTGGCGATAGCCAGCGTACTCTACCCAAGTTTAGGAGGTCTTTTCAGTTTGATTGCTGTAGCCCCCTTAGCTATGCTGACCGTGGGCTTAGGCGCGGGCAGGCCCTGACGGGTCAGGAGACAACATGCGGATTTCTACCATACCTCTTTCTCGGTCATTAAAGCAGGCACTCATGATGTCTGCTGATGCGCTGATGCTCTTTATGGCCCTGGCGTTTTCATTCGCCCTGCTGGACGGTGACGTCTTCGGACAAGGGCAACGATTTTACGGCTATTTCACCCTGGCAACGGCGCTGAGCATCGTGTTTTTTGCCCGTCTTGGCCTATACCGGATCGTACTGCTGTATATGGGGTTGCAGGCCGGCTTTCTGATTCTTCAGGCAGTGACCTTTGCTACTGTGCTCCTGGCCGCGACCTATTTCTTTACTTCGACAGCGGCTGCCGCTGATTTTTCGGTATTGCTCATTTTCTGGATGATCTCTCTGATGCTCATCGGTGGGAGCCGGTTTTTTGTCAAAGTACTCCTCCAAGGCTTGATTCAGAACTTTCGACCGAAGGAACCGATCATTATCTACGGTGCCGGCAGTTCTGGCATGCAGTTGGTTGTGGCGCTACAGAACGGGGATCAGTATTTGCCGGTGGCCTTTGTGGATGACGGACACCGTATGATCGGCAGCTCGGTGCATGGCATCAGGGTCTACTCGCCTAATTCACTCTATGAGCTCATTGAAACCTATTCCGTCAGGCAAATCCTGCTGGCCATCCCGTCCGCAACTCACGCTGAGCGAAAGGAAATTCTGAACCGCCTGGAACATCTGCCGGTGCATGTGAAAACGGTACCAGACCTGTTCGATATGGTTTCTGGAAAGGTTGGGGTTGATGAAATCAGAGATATCGACATCGAAGACCTTCTCGGGAGAGATATCGTGCCACCTGACCCACAATTGCTTGGTGCCTGCATAACCGGTCAGGCGGTAATGGTGACCGGTGCCGGTGGCTCTATCGGCTCCGAGCTGTGTCGTCAGATTGTGACTATCAACCCGTCTCGGTTGATCATTTTGGATGCTTTTGAATACGGGCTCTACGCCATCGAAGCTGAATTGCGTGAAAAGCTTAAATCAATCGAAGGCGGTGAGAACATTTCGGTTGTTGCCTTGCTGGGGTCGGTTTGTAATCGAGCGCTCATGGAAAATGCCATCAAAACCTTCAATGTGGAAACCGTTTATCATGTGGCAGCCTATAAACAAGTGCCCATGGTGGAGAAAAACATCATTGAAGGGGCGCAAAATAACATTTTTGGAACGCTGACTTCTGCCCGCGCATCAGAGGACTTCGGCGTAAAAAACTTTGTGCTGATCTCTACTGACAAGGCGGTCAGGCCCACCAATTTCATGGGGGCAACAAAGCGATTCGCTGAGCAGGTACTCCAGGCGATGGCCCAGCGGGCCAGCAGGACCCGGTTCAGTATGGTGCGATTCGGTAATGTGCTTGGCTCCTCCGGTTCGGTCGTGCCGCTATTCCGGCGTCAAATCAGCACGGGTGGCCCAATAACGGTGACGCATCCGGAGGTTACCCGCTACTTCATGACAGTCCAGGAAGCAGCTCAACTCGTGATTCAGGCGGGATCTATGGCGAAAGGCGGTGATGTCTTCGTGCTGGATATGAACGAGCCTATCCGTATCGTCGATTTGGCTAAAAAGATGGTGCATTTGATGGGCTATGACGTCAAGGACGAGAACGCCTATCGCGGTGATATCGCTATCGAGTACACCGGCTTGCGCCCGGGGGAAAAGCTTTACGAAGAACTGCTGATAGGTGAATCGGTAACCGGTACCGAGCATCCGAAGATCATGCGGGCAGAAGAGGATTTTCTGGTCTGGGAAGAGTTGCAGGATTTGCTGAACAGGCTGCAGCTGGCCTGCCGGGAAATGAATCTGGCGGAGATCCGAGAGATTTTGCTGGAGGCTGTGGATGGATTCGAGCCGAAGGAAGAGATCAGCGACCCGCTCTGGAATATCCAGTCCAAGGAGTATGCCGCAGGTGCTGGTAACAGCGGCGCAGCATCGATAGAAGAAGGCGAGTCAGCCACAGTGACCCGCCTTTTCAGAGAGTAAGTCAGAGAATAAGTCAGAGAGTAAGAAAGTAAGCGAGTAAAATCCGCCTCTGCCGTTGGCAACACGCCCCGCGCTAAATCTCTCTTCTCGCTGAAACAATAACAACTGGCTCAGTCGGAACGTCGCTGTAGGGCCCGCTTCGACCGGTAGCCACACCGGCTATTTCGTCAACAACTTCCATCCCTTCAATCACCTCTCCGAACACCGCGTAGCCGAAACCGCGAGGAGTGTCGTTAGTGTGATTCAGAAAATCATTGTCCACCAGGTTGATAAAAAACTGGCTGGTTGCGCTGTCCACGACGTTGGTTCGTGCCATGGACAGAGTACCCCGGTTATTGGGTACGTTTGACTTGGCCTCATTTTTAATGGGCTCGTAAGTCGATAACTGCACCATGTCGGCGTTGAAGCCTCCCCCCTGAATCATGAAGCCGTTGATTACTCTGTGGAAGATTAAGCCATCATAAAGTTCGTTATCTGTATAGCGGAGAAAGTTCTCGACACTGATCGGTGCTTTATCCGCCCACAGTTCGATTCGGATCGTGCCTTTGTTTGTCTCCATCACCACGACGGGGTTGTCCTGAGCGAGTGCTGCCGTGCTGATGCTCAGTATCAGTGCTGTTAACAGTGAACGAATCATAAAGCTTTCTCCGGAGTGTCATGGTCGAGCAGTCACTATACCCTAAATCTCGGGAACGGAACCACTGATATAGGGGGCGGGCAATGAGGAACCCCGGGGCCGGAGCGGAGAGAGCGTAAGTGAAGCAGGAGCCTCGGAATAGAACCCAAGCCGCTGGGCGTCGTAAACAGGGGTCTCTCAACACGGAAAGCGCTGTGGGGTTCAGCGCCCAAGGGTCAGCGCCGGGAGGCAGAATCAAGAGGTCAGAGAAGGGAACTGGGAAAATGGCTGCCCAACCTGGACTCGAACCAGGAACCAAGTGATTAACAGTCACC